>JAPLPE010000045.1 GCA_026400355.1 Rhodobacterales bacterium
GACGAGTCTGCCCGAAACCGGCCGCGCCGCCGCAAAAGTGGCTTCAAAACCGCGAAATCGGTTATCTCTCCCCGAAGGAGGCGACCCCGCAACGCTCAGGCGGCAATCTTGGCGAAGCCGAAGCCCTTAATCAGACGTTCCCTATCGTTTGACTTGTCGATATGTCCAATCCGTTCCTACGAAGCCCATCGACACAAGGCCTGACTGTCCCGGTGACGTAGTTAGCGGGCGCATTCACCTTCGACAGCCAATGCGCCCGCTCGTTTCAATGGCCGGAATCCGACCATTGGGCTGGTGAAAACTCAACCCAGCCTGGCGGGCTCCGAGCGGGTTCGCCGCCATCCCCACCGCCGCGCTTGATCCGGCCCACCGTCCGGCGTCTCCCGCGGTCCACGCGCTTTCGGGTCCGGGTCCCCATCATCGACATCATTCTTTCCTGCGACCTACGCGCGCTCGATGCTCCCTGCTTCCGTCGATGGAACAGTTTTCGCCAGCCCCGCGACGATCTGCCGAAACTCGCCGAGGATCTCCCCGTGGTTCTTGTCGAGGTAGCGGGCGAGACGGTCATTTTGCAGCAGCCGTTCGACATAGCGACCAGACACCACCAGCCGGAGATGATCGGGTCCAAGGGTACCTTCTATCAGTTTGGTGTTCTTCTGCAGGTTGGCCATTTCGGCCTTCATCCGCTCGGCCTGCTCGTGTGTGATACCTGGCGTTTCTTTCTTCGATGCGGGATCGATCAGGTCGCCTGGGTCGGTGGCAGCCAGGATCGCCTGGACATAAGGCACCGTGAAATTGTTCGCAGCGATCATCAGCTCTGCCGCCTGAATCTGCCGCAAAGGTTCCATTTTGCGAAGAGTCCGAAAGCTGTTGATCGGACAATGCCTGGCTTTAAGAAGCTCGGCCGCCTCGGGGCAGATCCCGTTCAGCAGTGTGCGCTTCCGCCTGATCAGCGCCACATCAACATTCAGCGCGGCCGCGATGCGGACCTCGGACACGCCGCGTTCGACAGCGCGAAGGATCATCTTGTGCTCCTGGATCGTTGCAAGGCGGCTGATGCGCTTGTTGTAGGTGAAGGACTCGTCATCGGTCGCAACCAGACAAGTGACAGTCGTCTCGCCCATTTCCTTCAGGACGTGCAGCCGAACATGACCGTCGAGGAGGATGAAGGTCCCATCTGTCCCCACCGTGCGGCCGACCACCGGCGGCTCGATCAGACCGACCTCGCGGATCGATGCGGCGATCTGCGCGTATTTCTGGCTCTTCGGCACAGTGACTGGAAGTTGCTTGACTGGCAGGATTGCTGCGATCTCGATCTGCCGCAGGTTCGCTTCAAATCCCGGGCTCTTCGGGATCGGCATTTTCCCTGTGTGTGTCATGCCCGAGGCTCCTGCAGCCCCTCGACGATCATGCGCGGCACGGAGTCGAGTCCCTCGGCACGGAGCAGTGTCAGAAAGTTCTCGTCCCTCAAGAGAGACTGAAACGCAGCATCGAGGAACAACAGGCTGCTCCGCGTCGCCTGCGCCCTCCGGATCATGTCCTGCTGCCGCTCGGCCTCAGCACGATAGGCTCGCACCAATGCAGTCGACGTCATTCGAACCTTGGGCTGTCGGGCGCGGATGGCACCTCGCTGTTTGCCGTGCCGCTGTCGCAACTCGACAAGCCGGCGAGCATCCAACAGTTTCTTCCCTCGGAGTTCGCCCGAAACATACGCCGCCTCGAGCGCGCTCTGTACATCTTCTTCTTCGGCCCGTGCGATGTAGAGCGCAACGCTTAGCGGCATCTGGCCGGTCTCGACAGCGATCAACAGCCGCTCTTCGCCTTTGGCGATCAACTCTCCGATCTCGTGGACATAGGACATCGACAAGCCGGTCTTCTCGGCAATCTTGTGTTCCGAGTACCCCCGGTCTCGCAAGACAGCGATGTCTTGCAAAAGCTCGAGAGGGCGCTGCTGGCGGCGGGCAATATTCTCGATCACGCTGCGCAGAAGCCGTTCGACCTCGGTTGCTTCTATAACGATGGCCGGGATGTGGGTTTCGCCGAGTGCGATATAGGCCTCCATCCGCCCCTGACCGCAGACAAGACGCCAGGCTTCCCCTGCCTCCCCATCAACCCGGGCAACGGTAATCGGCTTCTTCAAGCCAACCTTGCTGATGCTGTCGACCAGCGCGCGAAAGGTCTTTTCCGACCGCTCGCGCGGGTTTTCCACGGTGATGGCAGAAATCGGGATGATCTGCACTTCGTCGTGCATCTCGGCTTCGGTCACCATGGTGCCACCTCAGTTACCGGCACACGGCGGGCCATGTCGAAGAAGAAATCCAATGTCACAAATCGGAAAGCGTCCAGCATAAGGCCATTCTCCTCGGCCAGCCCCAAGGGTTTGGTCCGCATCCCGAACTGGGGCAGCACATAGAAGTCGAGGGCGGCGGTGTTGGTGCGATCCATTCGGATGGCGATGGTGATGTCTGGGGCAAAGCCGGCGTCGAATCGGATCTTCCAGCGCAGGCCGCCCGCTGTGGTTTCGCGACAGCGGGCGACGACGACGGATGAAGTGAATTCGCCATTGATGGTCAGCAAATCGGTCGCCGGGTTGCGCGCCACAGTCCCGCCGAGCCGGGTAATCTCGTGGATCACGCGCTCCACCTCATCACCGTGGAAAAGCCGCAGCATGCGGTTCACTTCGATGTAGTGGTAGTCCCGGTCTGGGGTGAAGCCGACGAGGGAGTAGGCCCGGATCAGACTGCCGAACCGGTGGGCATAGGCGCCGCTGGAAGGCATTCCGTCCGCTTCGTCGATCACCAGACCGGATATGTAGCCGTGGCGCTGAAACAGCCGTGTCAGCCGATCCAGCATCTCTTCGTCCGAGAACCGGCGGTTCCGCGCGGCGATGATCGCCTGCACCTTCTGAAAGTGCTTCGGCTCGACGATGGCATCGAAGGCCCCTTCCGACCGGATCCACATCTCCGGGCCATTGGCGACTCTCTTGCGCTTCAGCTTGAACGAGCGCCGATTGTAGACGTTGTTGCCGATGTATTTCTCGTTGGTCAAGATTTGATGGATGCTCGCGCGGGTCCAAAGCCGGTCGAGGTCGGTCAGAATTCCACGCTCATTCAACTCGGCTGCGATTTCACTTTCAGAACGGCCATGCTTTAGGAATCGACCGTAGATCCAGCGTACCGTCTGCACCTCAGAGTCGGGTCCTGGCACCAGTATCACCCTGTCAGTCTGCAAGCTCTTGTGCTCGCCGCGTTTCAGCTCCGCCTTCACTTCGCCGCGTTCATCGAGCAGGACACGACGCAGGCCGAAGCCCGCCGGGCCGCCTTGGCGATAGCCAAGTTCGATCAGGCGGCATTGCCCTGCAAAGACCTTGACCGACAGCTCCCGACTATACTCGCCCGCCATGGCGCGTTTGACGCTCTTGACGATGGTCGATGTGGGGGAGCCGTCATTCTCGAATTGCTCTGCACAATACTCGACCTGTATGCCGCCTTTGCGGCAGCGATACTCATAATAGGCCGACTCGTCAGCATCCTGAAACCGCCCCCAGCGGGTTACGTCATAAACGAGGATCACGTTGAAATCGGCGGCACCGGATTCAACATCCGCTATCATCTGTTGCAGTGCTGCGCGCCCGCCGATGACCAACCCGCTTTTGGCGTCATCTGAATAGGTCTTGATGATGGCGATGCCACGGTGCTCGGCATATTCGCGAATGGTCTTTGCCTGGTTCTGGGTCGAGTATTGCTGATGCTCAGTCGACATCCGGACATACTCTGCGGCGCGTAGCGTTGGAGGAGGACTGGCCGGTGCGCCTGATAAAAGTGGTTTTGCACCGGCCATTCCCGTCTCCCGATCAAGTCATGCTGGCGTCTCCGACCCGATGGACCCGAACTCTTGGCCCACGCGCAAAATGGAATCTGCCGCTGTTTTGTCTTCTCCACAGGTTTACTGGAGGAGGACGCCGCGATGCGGATCAAGATGGGCACATCTGTGCCGAAAATGGGCACAAATGTGCACCTGGACGCGGGTCAGACCGTCTATCGCAAGGCCATCGCCGATGCACTGCGCCGCGAACTGGGGCCGACGCATCAGGCCATCAAGACGGTGATGCGATGGACGGGAGCGAGTGAACGGACAGCCAAGTATTGGCTTTCTGGCGAACGAGGGCCGGGCGGAGAGCATCTGATCCGGCTCGCGCGGCATTCGGATGCGGTGCTGATCACCATCCTCACCATGGCTGAGCGGCTGTCGGAACAGCGGCACAGATGTGGCGATTGTCCTGCGCGCGTGCTGGTCATGCAAACCCCCGGACAACAACCGAAATCGTCCGGGCGCTCCTGACATGCTCAAAGTGGCATGACACTGTCCCACCTGGTCGTTCAGGACGCAGGTCGCCATAACGTTCGTGCGGCGATCAGGTTAACCATTCTCCGCATGAGGCGAGGCGAGTGACGGGAGATCGAATTTTGATGGCAGGTTCCAGGCCATCTCTGTCGTCAATCGTGCTTGATGGGAGACTGGTGGCGACAACGTCCCTTGATGTCAGAATGGCCCCTAATTCTGTTGTCAAACGGCTTTGGTGTAGCTAGGTTGGCGTCAATCCACGTTGATGACAGAATAGGCGCGCAAATGGTCACCAAGCCTTACGACCTTACAGATGCCATCACCTATCACATCGGTACCTTTCCCCCGTCCGCCCTAGACTATGAGAGGCTGCTCGGGCCGCTCGAGGAGGCCGCGGCTTCTCTTGCGCGCTACGATGCCAAGATGTCAGGGATGGTGAACAGTGAGCTTTTCCTTGCGCCGCTACGACGCCAGGACGCGGTTACCTCGTCCCGGATGGAGGGAACGATCTCGACCATCGAAGAACTGTACCGACTTGAAGCCGAGGAAGATGCAGGCAGCGCCGACCCTTACCGGGAGGCGCGCAACGATGACGTCGAGACCTACCTTTACTCCCGCGCGCTGAGGAATGCCCAGCAGGCACTTGCCGAGGGCACGCCGCTTGGCGAACACCTGATCCGGACCGCCCACCAACAGTTGCTGTCGTTTGGCAGGGGTGCCCGCAAACGTCCTGGCAGCTACAAGGTCGAGCAAAACTACATCGGGGACGAACGACGCGGAAAGATTCATTACGTCCCGATCCCTCCAGAGCAGCTGGGCCCGGCGATGGCCGAACTCGTCCGCTACATCAATGAAAGCTCCATGCGGCCGTTGATCCGTACCGCCATCGCGCATGTGGAGTTCGAAGCGCTGCACCCATTCGAAGACGGCAATGGCCGGATCGGTCGAATGCTGATCACCCTGATGCTGTGGAAGCTTGGCGTCCTGCATCAGCCGAACTTCTTCGTGTCGGGTTACTTCGAGGCCTACAAGGACGAATACATCGAGCGCATGCGTGCGGTCTCCGCCACGGGCGATTGGACCGGTTGGGTGGTATTCTTCCTCCAGGCAATGCATGCTCAAGCGACAGTCAATATCCAGACGGCCGACGCAATCTTCCACCTTCACGGCGAGATGCGGGAACGGTTCCGCGAAGTTCTGAATTCGCAGTTCCACGATCAGGCCTTGGACTTCGTCTTCGCAAGTCCAGTTTTCCGAAACGACCGCTTCGTCGAGAGGTCAGGAATTCCGCCATCCTCCGCTCGTGCCCTTTCGCGACGCTTGGTGGAGGCTGGGCTTCTGCGCACGATCGAAGGAGCATCGGGCCGTCGCGCCGCGATGTACGCCTTTGATCCCCTGCTCGATCTGCTGAAGGTCTGAAAGCAAAAGGCCCCCACTTTTCAGGGGGGGCTCGTAAAACGTTGAGGTGGCGTTGAGGTAAAACGCGAAGTGTTATACACAAGCAAAACACGCAACATTTAAGCTATTGATATGTTTTGGTTTTTTGGTTGCGGGAGTAGGATTTGAACCTACGACCTTCAGGTTATGAGCCTGACGAGCTACCGGGCTGCTCCATCCCGCGGCTATTGGTATTGCGCTGTGTGCCTTTGATTGTTGAGC
>JAPLPE010000015.1 GCA_026400355.1 Rhodobacterales bacterium
GCTCCGCAAAGCCGCCGCCCGCACCTACGAGGAGCTCTGGAAAGCCGTAGGCGCCGTCTGCAACCTCTTCACCGAGGACGAATGCCTCAACTACTTCATCGCCGCAGGATACAAACCCGAATGAACGCGACACGCTCTAGGTTGAACATGCACATCCGCCTTGGCAATCCCAAAGGCCCGATTGATCCGCGCCGCCACACCATCGCAATCCAGATCGTTCTGGCAGGAATAGATGTCGATCGCAAAACACCCGAGGGACGGAAATGCATGAAAGCTCAGATGGCTTTCCGCGATCATGACCAAGCCGCCGAGCCCGCCCGGTTCCTTGCGGTTGTTCGGTCCGACCGGGACCACGACCGGATCACAGATGGCATACATCCCCATCTCTCCAGGCAACCGCTCCGGCAGACCGCCCAATTCTTCTCAAAGCGTCTGCAGCGCCCGCTCAGGGGCAGATCACAAAGACAAGACCAGATTTCCTTTTCTCAATCGCGTCATGCAGGGTCAAGATTTCGGCCCGGTCAAAAGCCCAAGCGCAAGGCGCGAGTCAATCAACCCGGGCGCAGGTCAGGTTTCCCTCAAGAGGCAGAACGCCCGGCCACTGTGCCGGCCGCCTGATAAAATGCCAGTCTTCCGGTCTCTAGAGCCGCCCGATCCGCCGCAATACACCCGCCGATCGCAGCACCCGTTTCGCTGTCGGCCCACGGCCAAACAGGATCGTAACCACCGTCAGGATCAACAGGCTCAACGTCATCCGCAGCGAATAGATCACGAATTTCAGCATCATCACCCTACTCCCCGAACAATTCCGCCTGCCCCACGTCCTCTGCCACCTCATCCCCACCGGCCTGCCCCAGCACAGCCATCCCCGGTGGTGGCCGGTTATCCAACAGACCCGCCGCCCGCAATTCCTTCAGCCCCGGCAGGTCACGCGCCGATTCCAGCCCGAAATGATCCAGAAACCCCTGCGTGACGACAAAGGTCACCGGCCGCCCTGGCGTCATCTTGCGCCGCCCCAGCCCGATCCAGTCCATCTCGATCAGCTGATCGATAGTCCCTCGGCTGACCGAAACGCCCCGGATTTCCTCGATCTCGGCCCGGGTGACGGGCTGGTGATAGGCGATGATCGCCAAAGTCTCGATCGCCGCTCGGGACAGCTTGCGCGTCTCGACAGTCTCTTTCTGCATGAGGAACCCAAGGTCGGGTGCCGTCCGGATCGCCCAGGCATCGCCCACGCGCGTCACGTTCACACCCCGCCCCTCGTACCGCTTTCGCAGCCGCGCCAGCGCCTCGGCTGGGTCGCAGCCATGTGGCATCCGGCGCACGAGTTCCACCACCGTCATCGGCTCTGCCGTAGCAAACAGGATCGCCTCCACCATGCGCTCCTGCTCGCCCATCGGCGGCGCTTCGAACAACGATTGCTCGCGCGGATCAGCCATCGGCATCACTCCCCCGGGGCTGACGCTTGCGGATCAGAATCGGCGCATAGGTCCCGACCTGCCGGATCTCGATCTTGCCTTCTTTGGCCAGTTCCAGCGACGCCGCAAAGGTCGCTGCGGTCGAGAACCTGCGCCGCACCGGGTCCAGATCCCACCCATCGGGCAGATAACTGGAAATATCCGTCCATTCCCCTGCAAAACCGATCAGTGGACGCATCCGTTCCAGCGCCTGCTCCATCGTCATCACCGCCTCGCGGTCAAGAACGAAGGGCCGGAAATCATCCTTTGTACGGATGCGCGCATAGCCCTGCATGAGGTCCAGGAGCGACACCGTCCACTTCACCCGCCGCGACCGCGTCACATCCTCGGTGATCCCACGCGTAAAGAAATCCCGCCCCAGCTGATCCCTCGCCATCAACTTGGCCGCCACATCCCGCATCGCTGCCAGCCGCTCAAGCTGGAATGCCAGATGCGCGGCCAGTTCCTCGCCCGACGGCCCCTCGGCCGTGGGATCAGGGGGAAGGAGAAGCCGCGACTTCAGAAACGCCAGCCAGGCCGCCATCACAAGATAATCGGCCGCCAGTTCGATCCGCAGCGACTTGGCCTGTTCGATAAAGGCCAGATACTGCTCGGCCAGCGCCAGAATCGAAATCTGCCGCAGGTCCACCTTCTGCGTCCGGCTGAGCGTCAGGAGAAGGTCAAGCGGCCCTTCGAACCCGTCCACATCCACGATCAGCGCCTCGGCGGCGATCCTTTCCATCACGCTGACAGGCGGCCCCTCCCCGAACGCGTCCATCAAGCCGACCCGATAAGTTCATTGAGCTCAACTTCGAGTGCTTTCAGATCCTCGACGGTGATACCCATGCCGTCGCGCCGTGCCAGTGCTGCATCTGCTCGCGTTCTTGCCGCCGAGGACAACGCGCCCACTGCGCCCGCAACCATCTCCATGTCAGAAGGCTTCCCATTGCACTGCAAGACGAGGTCGCATCCGGCAGCGATCGACGCTGCGGCGCGCTGTGCCAGCGTTCCGGACAACGCCTGCATATTCAGGTCATCGGTCATGATGAGGCCCTGAAACCCGATGGACTGCGGTCGACGGATTACTTCCATGACCGCATGTGATGTCGTAGCCGGCTGGTCAGGGTCAATCGACGCCATGACGATATGCGCGGTCATCCCAAGAGGCAGATCACACAGTGCACGGAACGGCCGGAAATCATGCGCGTTCAGTTCCTGAATCGACCTGCCGTTGACCGGCAAAGTCAGATGGCTGTCGACCTTCCCCTGCCCGTATCCCGGCAGATGCTTGACTACGGGCAGCACGCCTCCGGCCATCAGCCCTTCGGCACAGGCCCAAGCGGCGTCTGCCACTGTTTCATGGTCATAACCATACAGACGGTTCAGCAGTACCGGATGCGTTCCCGCCTCGGCAATATCGGCCAGCGGCGCGCAGTTCACATCGATCCCGACATCCCGCAGTTCCGCTGCGATGAGCCGGTTGCGCACCCACTGCGCCCTGATCGGGTTGTTTGCCCTACGCATCTGGTCTAGCGCAGGCAGATACTCGCGCCAGTGCGGTGCCCGCATTCGCTGCACGCGGCCGCCCTCCTGATCGATCAGGACAGGCGCCTGCCAGCCTACCGTTTCGCGCAGTTCCGAGGTCAGCCGCCGCAACTGCTCCGGGTTCTCCACATTCCGGGCAAAAAGGATAAAGCCCCAGGGGTCCACCTCGCGGAAAAAGCCCTTCTCCCAATCTGTGACAGACTGCCCCTCGGCCCCGAATATGACAGCCCTGCCAGCCACTTATTGCACCACGACCGGAATGCAGGTGGCATTCTCGGCAACCAACACTGCACAGAACCGCCGCGCATCATCCAGATCAGTGAACCCCATCGCCCGCAGCCGATAGAACACCCGCCCGCCACTTTCCGCCTGCTGGATCAGGCGCGTCTTGCCGACCACAAACTCGGCAAAACGCTGGTTCAGGATGTCCCAATGTTCAGCGGCAAGTTCGGGCGTTTCAAAAGGCCCAAGCTGCACCAGACTCGTCCCCGCCGTGATCTCCTCGGTCGATACCAGCGGTCCGACAGTTGCCAACGAAGATGCCGACACTTGTGTCGCCGCAGACGTCGACATTGGCCGGACCGGCGGCCGCAAAGCCACCGAAACCCCCGGCACCGACGCTGCAATCACAACGATATCGGCCGCCAAGTTCTCGTCCAGAACGGGCACTGCCGGGTCTCCATCCTCGGCCATCGCCAAAGCCTCGACCGCCGACACTGTGGCGTAGACCGTGGCCTCGATGCTTACATCGGGGCTCACTTCGGCAACTGTCTGCCCGTCCACGGCTAATGCCACCCGGGCCTCGGCCCCGGCGGCCAGCGGTGCCAAAGGCTCCGCACCTGCCGCGATCTGGTCGGCCAGCGCCAGAACCTGATCTGCCGTCAATGGCGTATCGGAAGCGGCGGCCAAAGGATCACCCACAGAAGGTTCCGTCCCATCGGCCAATGCCATCACGGCTCCAGCCAATGGGTCAATCACCACGGTTCCCTCCGGCACCACAAGTGCCACCTGTTCAATCCCGCCCTCCCCCAGGGGTTCTGTCAGTTCGCTGACCGACGGGTTTACATCTTCGGGCACGACCTCGCCCGCCTCGGCCATGGACTCCATTTCCATGTCCTCGGGCGCAAGTCCGTTTGACACAGGCGCCAGTACGAACACATCCTCGGGCGGTGGCGCAGTGCCCCGCGCCACGACTGCATTGACAGACAGACCGACGTTCAGCGCCACCTCGCCCCCGGGATCGGATGGGGCAAGACGCATCGGGCCTTCCATCGCTGTCACGACCGGCACGCCCGTCGCATCCCGGATGAAAAGCCTGTAGCCCCAGACACCTACACCCAGCACCAGCGCGACAGACAGCGCGGCCCCGGTATACTGAAACAGGGTACCCACACGCTGTGGAGCGCGGCCCGTCACGGGCGCGTCGGAAACATCCGCCATATTCGCCTCACTGCACCCGGGCGTTGGTTCACCCGGCCGATCGTTTCAAGTTGCCTCGACCCGACGGCGTTCAGCGGATGCGTTCAGCGCATCTCATCCATCGGAGTCACGCCGAGAATACCCAAACCGGCCGAAATGACAACCGCCGTGGCCCGGATGAGCGCGATTTTCGACTGCGTCGTGGCCGCGTCACCCTCCTGCAGGAACCGTAGCGACACATCGTCATTCCCCCGGTTCCACAGCGAATGTAGATCGGACGCAAGCTCATAGAGATAAAAGGCAATCCGGTGCGGCTCGTTCCCCTTTGCTGCAATCTCGACCACCCTGGGCCATTCCGCCACCTGTTTGGCAAGCTTCAACTCGGCCTCATGGCTCAGCGTGGTCAGGTCCGCCGCCGCGAGTGAGGCATCATCCACCGCAACGCCTGCATCGCGCGCCTTGCGCAGTACCGACTGCACCCGCGCATGGGCATACTGGACATAGAATACCGGGTTGTCCCTGGACTGCTCCAGTACCTTGGCAAAGTCAAAGTCCAAGGGCGCGTCATTCTTCCGCGTAAGCATCGTGAACCGCGTCACATCGGGCCCGACCTGCTCGACTACATCCCGCAGCGTGACAAAGTTCCCGGCCCGTTTCGACATCTTGAACGGCTCACCGTTCTTCCAAAGCTTCACAAGCTGCGTCAGCTTGATGTCCAGAGGCACCCTGCCCGAAGACAGCGCCGAAACGGCCGCCTTCATCCGCTTGACATAGCCGCCATGATCCGCGCCGAACACGTCGATCAGCGCGTCAAACCCGCGGTTCACCTTGTCAAAGTGATAGGCGATGTCTGGCGCGAAATAGGTCCATGACCCGTCTGATTTCTTCACCGGCCGGTCCACATCATCCCCATGCGCCGTGGACCGGAACAGGGTCTGCTCGCGCGGCTCCCAATCCTCGGGCGTCTTGCCCTTGGGCGGCTCAAGCACGCCCTCATAGATCAGGCCCATGCCCCGCAGCCGGTCAATCGCCGCTTCGATCTGCCCGGTGCCGTACAGCGCCTTCTCGGACGAAAACACATCCATATGCACGTTCAGAAGTGCCAGATCCTCTCGGATCAGTTCCATCATCTTGGCGGTCGCAAATTCCCGCACCTCGGCCAGCCAGAACTGTTCGCCCTTGTCGAGCAGGCTGTCGCCATACTTGTCCTTCAGCGTCTCTCCGACCGGAACCAGATAGTCGCCGGGATACAGCCCTTCGGCAATCTCGGGCGCCTGCCCGCAGGCCTCGCGATACCGCTCATAGGCAGAACGGGCCAGCACATCGACCTGCGCTCCGCCATCGTTGATGTAGTATTCCCGCGTCACATCGAACCCGGCATAGGCCAGAAGGCTCGCCAGTGCGTCACCAAAGACGGCACCCCTCGTATGGCCCACGTGCAACGGCCCAGTGGGGTTCGCACTGACGTATTCAACGTTGACCCGCTTGCCCTGCCCCAGCAACGACCGGCCAAAGGCCGGATAACTCAGCGCAGCCCGCACGACGCCCTGCCAGACAGAATTCGACAGCCGCAGGTTCAGGAACCCCGGCCCGGCCACCGTCGCCTCAACCACCCGCGGATCGGCGGCCAGCTTTGCCGCCAGCGCCTCGGCAATCGCCCGGGGCTGCATCCCTGCAGGCTTGGCCAGCACCATCGCCGCATTGGTCGCCATATCGCCATGCCCGGCGTCGCGCGGCGGCTCGACCGAAACTGCATCCGTGGCCAGTCCGCGCGGCAGAACACCCTCGGCTTCCAATGCCGCCAGCGCTTCGATCACAAGCGCACGGATATCACTGAACAGGTTCATCATCGCCTCCTTTCGGCCTTTCACGGGCATCCCAGCCGTTTAACACGGCAATTCCCCGCGTCAACGCAAGCCAGATCAGGCGACTCGTCACGCCGCCGCAACCGCACCAGGATTTTCGAAGATCCTTGCCAAGAGTCCCCAAAGAGTCTTGTGCGCCCACCCTACAGCGGCAGCGCCACCGTCGACTTGATCTCTTCCATCGACAGAAGCGCCGTCACATTGTGGATCTTCACCTCGGAAATCAGCGCCTGATAGAACACGTCATAGGCTCGCGCATTCCGAACCCTGACCTTGAGGATATAATCGATATCCCCCGCCAGACGGTGCGCCTCCTGCACCTCGGGCCTCGCCCGCAGTGCCTCAAGGAAACGCCGCTGCCATTCCACTTCATGCTCGCTTGTCCGGATCAGGACAAAGAACGTCGCTTCGAACCCAAGCTGTTCCGCATCCAGGATCACCGTCTGCTGCCCGATAACCCCCGCATCGCGCAGCTTGCGGATCCGGTTCCAGACCGGGGTCTTGGACGACCCCACCGCGCGCGCCAGATCGTCCAGCGAACGCCCCGCATCGCGCTGCAATTCGACAAGGATTTTCCTGTCCATCTCGTCGATGCGAAACGCCATCCCTGACTTCCTTCAATTCTTGAACATTTGGCCTGAAATGAGCCTGCGGCGGAACATACGTCCTTATCTGAGCGGCACAATAGCCAATAAACAGGAAAATGTTCTATACTGAGGGTCTGAAACATCCCATTCCCGTCAGGTCACGCCCGATGCAACACTTTCCCGTCTTTCTTGCCGTCGCCGGTCGCCGGATCGTCGTGTCGGGCGGGGGCGAAACGGCGCTGGCGAAACTGCGGCTTCTGCTCAAGACCGAAGCCCATGTGACCGTCTTTGCCGCAGCACCCGAGGCCGACTTGGAACGCCTTGCCGCCGACGGCAAGATCCGCCTCGTCCGCCGCGCGCTTGACCATGGAGATGCCCTCTGCGCCGTCATCTTCTATGCCGCCAATGACGACGAAGCCGAAGACCGGCGCGTCGCGAAACTGGCCCGTTCCGACGGCGCGCTTGTCAACATCGTGGACAACCTGCAGGACTCGGCCTTCATCACCCCCGCCATCGTGGACCGTGACCCCGTCGTCGTGGCCATCGGCACCGAAGGTGCTGCCCCGGTGCTCGCCCGGGCGATCAAGGCCGATCTTGAAGAACGCCTGCCCACCACGCTCGGCCTGCTGGCCCGTATCGGCAAGGCCTTCCGCCACGCCGCCGAAGCCCTGCCCATGGGCCGCAAGCGCCGCGACTTCTGGGCCGACTATTACTTCACCTCCGGCCCCGAGGCCGTGGAACAGCACGGCGTCGAAGCAGTCCAGCCCGCGCTCGACCGCCTGCTCGCCCGGCATCTGCAGGCCGAAGCGAAACAGGGCCATGTCGATCTGGTCGGCGCAGGCCCCGGCGACCCCGACCTTCTCACGCTCAAGGCCCGCAAGGCGCTCGATCAGGCCGATGTCGTGATTTACGACCGCCTTGTCACCCCCGCGATCCTCGAACTCGCCCGGCGCGAGGCGCTGATGATCAACGCCGGGAAAGAAGGCTTCGGCACCTCGACCGCCCAGGACGACATCAATGACATGATCGTTGAACACGCGCTTAGGGGTGCCCATGTAGTCCGCCTGAAATCCGGCGACCCCACTGTATTCGGCCGTCTCGACGAAGAAATCGAAGCCTGCGAAACGGCGGGCGTCACATGGCGCATCATCCCCGGCATCACCGCCGCCTCGGCCGCCGTGGCCTCCATCGGCCAGAGCCTGACGAAACGCGACCGCAATTCCTCGGTCCGGTTCCTGACCGGCCACGACATGACGGGTTTCGCCGAACACGACTGGAAGGCGCTCGCCCGTACTGGTGAAGTCGCCGCGATCTATATGGGCAAGAAGACCGCCCGCTTTATCCAAGGGCGTCTCCTGATGCACGGTGCCGATCCCGCGACCCCGGTCACGGTCATCGAAAATGCCTCGCGCCCCGATCAGCGCATCCTGTCCACTACCCTCTCGCAACTCGAACCGACGCTGACCAACGCACACCTCACCGGCCCGGCGCTCACCTTCTACGGCCTGGCCCCCCGCCATGCCCTTGCCCTAAGCCTCGACCAAACCGACGTTCTGCCCGCAGAAGGACTATCCCTATGAGCCGCGCATTCACCCCCAAGGTCGTGACCGCAAACCGCCTGTTGGAAGGTGACAACGTCTGGCTGACCGAGGATGACCGCTGGTCCCCCGACATGGCAGAGGCCGAACTGATCGCGGACGAAGCCCATGCCACGATCCGCCTTCTCTTCGCCCAAGGCCAGCGCAACACCGTCGTCGGCGTCTATTTGATCGACGCCAAAGAGGGCCGCAACGGCCCCGAACCCGTTCATTTCCGCGAGGCGTTCCGCACGCGCGGCCCCTCAAACTATGCCCACGGCAAGCAGGTAGAGCTGTAATCATGTATGTTTACAACGACTTCGACGAAGCCTTCGTCCGCGAACGCGCGGCCCAGTTCCGTGCCCAGGTGGAACGCCGCATTGACGGCTCCCTGACCGAGGATGAATTCCGGCCCCTTCGCCTGATGAACGGCCTTTACCTGCAACTCCACGCCTACATGCTCCGCGTCGCGATCCCCTATGGCACGCTGAACCCCTCGCAGATGCGGCAACTGGCCTACATAGCCGACCGCTGGGACAAGGGCTATGGCCATTGGACGACGCGCCAGAATATCCAGTACAATTGGCCGGTCCTGAAGGACGTGCCCGACATGCTCGACGCGCTGGCCGAAGTCGGCATGCACGCAATCCAGACAAGCGGGAATACAATCCGCAACGTCACTGCCGACCATTTCGCCGGTGCCGCTGCGGACGAGATCGAAGACCCCCGCCCCGTGGCCGAACTCCTCCGCCAGTGGTCCACTGACCACCCGGAATTCCAGTTCCTGCCCCGTAAGTTCAAGATCGCCATCACGGGCAGCCCCAACGATCGCGCCGTGACCAAGGCCCATGACATCGGCCTGCGTATGGTCCGCAGCGATGCGGGCGAACCCGGGTTCGAAGTCATCGTTGGCGGCGGGCTTGGCCGCACTCCCATGATCGGGAAGGTCATCCGCGACTTCCTGCCCAAGGCAGATCTGCTGCCATATTGCGAGGCAATCGTCAGCGTTTACAACGTGCTAGGCCGGCGTGACAACAAATACAAGGCGCGGATCAAGATCACGGTCTTTGAAAACGGCCTCGAAAACTTTGCCGAACTGGTCGAAGCCCGCTATGCCGAGATCCGCCCCGCCTTTACCGGCGTCGATCTGGACATCCTGAAGGCCATCGAGGCGCAATTTGCGCCCCCGTCCTTCCGCGATGCCCCGTCGGCAGGGTATGAGGCCGCACACCTTGCCAACCCGGCCTTCCGGTCTTGGGCCGATACCAACCTCGCGGCCCACAAGGCAGAGGGCTACGCCATCGTCTCGATCTCCATCAAGAAGCATGGCGCCACCCCCGGCGACGCGACCAGCCACCAGATGCGCGTGATGGCCGATCTGGCCGAGAAGTATGGTCACGGCGAACTGCGGCTCAGCCACGAACAAAACGTTATCCTGCCCCACGTCCACAAATCTGACCTGCCCGCCCTCTATCAGGCGTTGCGCGAGGCAGATCTGGCGACGGCGAACATCGGCCTCATCTCCGATATCATCGCCTGCCCCGGCATGGACTACTGCGCATTGGCCACCGCCCGCTCGATCCCCATCGCGCAGGAAATCGCCGTGCGCTTTGACGAGCTGAAACTCGAACACGAGATCGGCCCGCTCAAGATCAAGATATCGGGCTGCATCAACGCCTGCGGTCACCACCATGTGGGACATATCGGCATCCTCGGTCTCGACCGGGCCGGTGTCGAAAACTATCAGGTCACGCTGGGCGGTGACGGCACCGAAGAGGCTGTCATTGGCGAAAAGACCGGACCCGGTTTCTCCGCCGAAGAGATTCTGCCCGCCATCGAACGCATCGTGCTGGCCTATCTCGACCTGCGCACAAGCCCTGAGGAAACCTTCCTTGAAACCTTTCGCCGTCTGGGGATGGAGCCGTTCAAGGCCGTCCTCTATCCCGAGGAGAAGGCCGATGCTGCATGAACCTGTTGCCGACCGCCACGGCTTGGTCGCAGACCGCGTCGCAGCGCTGAACACCCGCTACCGCCACCACGGCGCCACGGCTGTGCTTGAACGCGCCATGACCGACCCCGAGGTCGGCCGCCTCGCCCTCGTCTCCTCTTTCGGGGCCGAATCGGTTGTTCTCTTGCACCTTGTCTCAATCATGGAACGCAACCTGCCGGTCCTGTTCATCGACACGGAAATGCTCTTTGCGGAAACACTGGCCTATCAGCTTGAACTGACCGAACGTCTGCGCCTGACCAACGTGCAGGTCGTTAAGGCCAGACGCGAAGACCTGTTCGTCCGCGATAACGAAGGCATCCTGCACGTCCACGATCCCGATGCCTGCTGTGCGCTCCGCAAGACCGAACCGCTTCAGCGCGCGCTTCTGTACTATGATGCCTGGATCACCGGCCGCAAACGCTACCAAGGCTCGACCCGCGCCAGCCTCGACTTCTTCGAGGCCGAGGGCGATCGGCGCATCAAGGTTAACCCGCTCGTCCATTGGACCAGCAGCGACCTGCAGGACTACATGAACGAAAACCGCCTCCCCCGGCATCCGCTGGTAGCCAAGGGTTACCCGTCAGTCGGCTGCGCCCCCTGCACCACGCGTGTCAATGACGGCGAAGACCCGCGTGCGGGCCGCTGGCGTGACCTGCCGAAAGAGGAATGCGGCATCCACTTTGTCGACGGCAAAGTCGTGCGCGTCAAATCCGTGGCAGCCTGACCGCGCCAAAAGAACGAAAAAGGCAAGAGAACCGATGAGCGTCATAATCACTGATACAGGCTTTAGCGCCGATACCTGGAATGGGTCTTTCGTACCGCTGGCCGATCTGGCAGCCAACGACGATGACCTTGGCATTGATCTGCCGTCGACCGCTGATCCCCATGCTCTGCGTGGCCGGCTCGGTTCGATCCCAATGATCCGCGTGGATTTTCCCGCCTTCAACGACGGCCGCGGCTTTACGATCGCCCGCACCCTGCGCTCCCTTGGCTACATCGGCCGCCTGCGTGCCAAGGGAAACGTCATTCCCGACCAATACGCCATGGCCCGCCGTTCCGGCTTTGACGAGGTCGAGATCAGCGACGACGCTGCCCTCCGCATGACAGAGGCGCACTGGCTGGCCCGCGCAAACTGGCGCGCCCATGACTATCAGTCGCGGCTGCGCGCCTGATCCGCCCTTTATCTGACCCAGATCAAAGCCTATGAACAGGTTGTGCCCCAACGGGGTGCAGAGTGACCCATGACCGAGCAAACCCCCGTGACCCAGACCGACGCCGCACCGGCCACCCTGACCAAGATGCACCTTCCCGACGCGCAGATCGTGACCTCAGTCCGCCACTATACGGACAGGCTCTTCTCGTTCCGAGTCACGCGGCCCAAGACGCTGCGCTTCCGGTCGGGCGAATTCG
Organism: Rhodobacterales bacterium; assembly: GCA_026400355.1. Taxonomy (GTDB): domain Bacteria; phylum Pseudomonadota; class Alphaproteobacteria; order Rhodobacterales; family Rhodobacteraceae; genus JAPLPE01. Next base: position 11,851 of record JAPLPE010000015.1, read on the forward strand.
TGATGATCGGCCTGATGGGCGACAACGGCAAACCGCTCCTGCGCGCCTATTCCATCGCCTCCCCCTCCTGGGACGAGGAACTCGAATTCTATTCGATCAAGGTGCAGGACGGCCCGCTCACCTCGAAACTTCAGCATATTCAGCCGGGGGACGAGATCATCCTGCGACCCAAACCCGTGGGCACGCTCGTCCATGACGCGCTGCTGCCCGGCAAGCGGATATACTTCTTCGCGACTGGTACCGGTTTTGCCCCCTTCGCGTCGCTCCTCCGCGATCCGGACACCTACGAGCGCTATGACGAAGTCATTATCACCCACACCTGCCGCGACGTGGCCGAACTCACCTATGGCCGCGACCTTGTCGAAGGTCTGGCCGAGGACCCGCTGATCGGTGAACTCGTCGCGGGCAAGCTGCGCTACTATCCCACGACCACGCGCGAAACCTCGCCCAAGATGGGCCGCATCACGACGCTGATCGAAAATGGCGAAATCTTCGCCGCTCTCGGCGTGCCGCCGCTCAACCCGTCCACCGACCGCGCGATGGTCTGCGGGTCCCTAGCCTTCAACCTCGATATCAAGGCGCTGCTTGAAAAGGCAGGCCTGCGTGAAGGCGCTAATTCCGAACCCAAGGAATTCGTCATCGAAAAGGCCTTCGTCGGCTGAGAATACGTCGGGGTAGGGCGGGATTCACTCCGCCACGCCACGCCTAGGAAAGCGCCGCCCGGGATCAGTCCGGGCGGCGCTTCTGTCACTGGCTAAGGGCTTACTGAACGCCCAGAGCAGAACCGATACGCTTCAGCACTTCCGGCAGCAGCGTCGGGCTGTTTTGCGCGGCCGTTACGGCGGTTACAAGCTGGGTCTTGAGCGACGCGTCAATGGGCGCCGCGTTGATCGCAGTCGTGACTGATTCCAGGTTGAAGTTCGCCGGGTCGAGCAGCTGGTCGAGCGGCACCGTCACGGCATCAGCAGCAGCGGCGGTCGTATCGGCCACGGCAGCAGCGGTATCCGTCGCGGCTTCGGTCACTGCATCGGTCGCCGCAGCAGCGGTATCGGCCACAGCGGCAGCGGCGTCGGTCGCGACGTCGGTGGCAGCTTCCGTCGCCGCAGCAGCGGTATCGGCCACAGCGGCAGCGGCGTCGGTCGCGGCGTCGGTGGCAGCTTCCGTCGCAGCGGCAGCAGTGTCGGCCACAGCAGCAGCGGTATCCGTCACTGCATCGGCAGCAGCAGCAGCGGTCTCCGTGACAGCATCAGTCGCGGCTGCAGCGGTATCGGCAACAGCTTCGGTCGCAGCAGCAGCGGTGTCCGCGACAGCTTCAGTTGCTGCAGCAGCGGTATCAGCAGCAGCCTCAGTAGCTGCAGCAGCGGGGTCAGCCGCTTCGGCAGCAGCCGCTTCGACAGCAGCAGCCGTATCGGCAGCAACCTGATCAGCTTGCGCTTCAGCGGCAGCCCTCTGGGCCTGCTGATCGCTGTAGTACCAGTAGGCGCCCAGGGCGACGACGATCACCACAACAATGGCAATAATGCGATTCATGTTTCATCCTTCCAATCACTCACAGGCAGACCCCTACAGGGGACCCCGGCCCTCATATGTCAGAATACCTTCAAATTGCAACGCAGCAACGGCAACAATAACCGACCCGGCGTTCAGGGACAGCATATTTCGCAGCCCCATTTTTGCGGGTTGAACCTGCGTCACGTCAAGTTTAATTGGGTGTCTGGAGTTTGAAACGACACAAAGGACGACTGCCATAGGACGCAGACCGCACAACGCACCGCCCGTGCGTGAAACCGGACCAAGAATCAACGAGCGGATTCGGGGCTCCGACATCCGCCTTATCGGCGCAAACGGCGAGAATATTGGCGTTATTTCCCCCGACAAGGCTCTCCTGATGGCCGAAGAAGCCGGTCTCGACCTTGTAGAAATCTCGCCCAATGCAGTTCCCCCGGTCTGCAAGATAATGGACTACGGCAAGTTCAAGTACGAGACTCAGAAGAAAGAAGCCGAAGCGCGGAAGAACCAGAAGATCATCGAGATCAAAGAGGTCAAGTTCCGCCCAAACACAGACACGCATGACTACGAGGTCAAGATGCGGTCCGTGTTCAAGTTTCTCGACGAAGGCGACAAGGTCAAGATAACGCTACGCTTCCGTGGCCGCGAAATGGCCCATCAGGAACTTGGTCGTATCCTGCTCGAACGCGTGGCCGAAGACGTCAAGGAAGTGGGCAAGGTCGAAAGCATGCCCCGCCTTGAGGGCCGCCAGATGGTCATGATGATCGGCCCGTCCAGATAAGAACTTGTAGACAATACATTAGGGCCGCCCGCCGGCGGCCTTTTTCGTTTCCGATGAGAAACCTACTGACCGGCAGTAAGATCAAACAGCATGTCATCGCAATACTGCGCCGACTCCGGCGTGAGCAGCCCCACGATGATCGACTGTATCTCGCCAACATCCTCACCCGGCCAGTCCCGGGCAAAAATCTCGAACGCCGTCGCGCAATCCGGGTCCTTGAACCCGCGCCCAATGCCATAGCTGTTCAGCCAGATCTGGCATTCCCTTGCGTCCCCGGCATTCACCACGGCGGTCAGCTCAGCAGTATCCCCGCCCTCGCCCCCGTCGATCAGCCCATAGACAACAAGCGACTCGAGCGCCGCGCATTGCGCCGGCGCCCCCTTAAGGCCAAGTCCCAGCGCGCCAGCCTGACCAGCCACGACACTCATAACCAGCGCCGCGAGCACCGCCCTCACGTCGCACCCGCTACGGCACGCTTGGCCATTACCTTCACCAGATGCGCCCGGTATTCCGGTGTCGCGTGGACATCCCCGATCATCCCGTCCGCGTTAACCTTCAGCCCATCCAGCGCCGCCGCACTGAAATCACCCGACAGCGCCACCTCGGCCTCGGCCCAGTGGAAGACCCCGCCCTCGGACGCGCCCGTCACCGCCACCCGTACCCCGTCCGCATACTTCGCCACGAACACGCCGACCAAAGCGAACCGCGACGCGGGCTGGTGGAACTTCACATAGGCCGCCTTCTCTGCGACCGGGAAGCGCACTTCAGTGACAATCTCCCCTTCATGCAGCGCCGTCGAAAACATACCATTAAAGAAATCATCTGCCGCAATCCTCCGCCGGTCCGTGATGATCACGGCCCCGGTTCCCAGGGCCGCTGCCGGATAGCAGGCCGACGGGTCGTTGTTGGCAAGGCTCCCGCCCACCGTCCCCCGGTTGCGCACCGCCGGGTCACCGATCTGCCCCGCAAGGGCCGCGAGCGCCGGGAAGTACTGCGCCGCCTCTACCGCCACCAACGCATGCGGCGTGGCCCCGCCCACGCAAACCATCCCGTCATCGCTCAGGCACACGCCCCGCATCTCGGGGATTGACGTCAGGCTCACCAGGACGGCGGGCGAGGCCAACCGTGCCTTCATCGACGGGATCAACGTCTGCCCGCCCCCCAGCGCTTGCGCGCCCTCGAACCCCAGTGCAGCAACCGCCGCCGCGATCGTGGTCGGACGCTCAATCTCGAACGCATACATGGCCAGTCCCTTCGCCCCTCTTCATTCCGCCGCGAGCAGATTCACGTCCTGCCCGGAAGCCACCAAGACCGCCCGCACGATATTGTTGTATCCCGTGCAGCGGCAGATATTCCCTTCCAGATAGGCCCGCACCTCATTCTGGGTAGGCTTCGGGTTCTCGGTCAAAAGCGCCGCCGTCGACATCACCATCCCTGGCGTGCAGAACCCGCATTGCAACCCGTGCTCATCCCGGAACGCTTGCTGGATGGGCCCCAGCGCGCCGTCCGCCCCGGCCATCCCCTCGATTGTCCGCACCAAAGCACCTTCGGCCTCAAAGGCGAACATCGTGCAGGATTTAACAGCCTTGCCATTCACATGCACCACGCAGGCCCCGCACTGGCTCGTGTCACAGCCCACATGCGTGCCCGTCAAATGCAGGGTCCCCCGCAGGAAATCGACAAGCAACGTCCGCCCCTCGACATCAGCCTGAACAGGCACTCCGTTCACCGTCATGCGGGCTTGGGTCACAGGCTCTCTCCCCCTTGCAAGTGTCCCCTTCAGCATAATCATGCCAAGCCAGCGGATTGAACAGAAAAAGCGAAGCAACGTGGCCAAAGCCCGGACAAGTAGGGTGGGTGAGACCCACCATCCCCCAGCCCAACCGAGGTCGCGCGCCGGGCGGACGAGCGCCCCCTCACCCCTCTCGTGGACGCGGCCGCGTCGCAATCTCCTTGAGCAGCCCGCCCACCCCCATCGCCGCCAGATCACCCGGCCCCACCGGCACACCGCAGATCACCCGCTCCAACACCCAGTCCGCACCATTCAGCGCCGGCGACCGTGCACACCCCGGCAGGCCAATAACCGGCTTCGCCCCGAGCCAGCCCAGAAACAGCAGGTTCCCCGGATCCACCGGAATCCCGAACTGCACCACCTCACCCCCGGCAGCCCGCACCCCTGACGGTGCCACATCCGCCGGGTCCGATGTGGCCGAGGCCGTCAGGACAAACACCACCTCCGCCTCTGCAGCCCGGATCGCCGCAGCAATCGCCGCCGCTTCGTGCGGCACCACGACACGCGGCGCCAAAGTCACCCCGAGCCGATCCAGACGCCCGATCAGCGCGACCCGTCCCTTCGTCCCCGGATCGCGTCCATGAATGGTTTCGATCAGCGCCGCCGTCCGGTACTTCGGCCCCCGCAGCGTCAGACCGCCACCGGTCACCGCCTCAGCCCGCGCCACATCCGCCTCGGGCACCGCGTAGGAGATGATCTTCACCGTCCCGACCATCGCCCCCGCATCCGCCCGGTGCCAAGGCGCGACTGTCGCCAGCGTGATCATCGGGTTGACGGCGTTCAGCGCATTGACCGCCGCCACATCGACGGCAACAACCCCCACCCCCGTCGCATGGATGTTCACCCGCCCAGTTGCCGCCTGCGTCACCCGCAGCCCCTGCCCCGCCGGGTCCGGCACCAAAGCCGCCGCAATCCGGGTCGCCGCCGCATCCTCGTGCAGATCCCTGGTCTCAAGCCGCGCAACAATGACCTCGGTCAACCCATCTGCCCGCAACGCAGCCAGCGCCGCCGGCCCCAACCGCTGACCCTTCTTCAGAGGCCCCACAGTCGTCTGCACCGAATGAGCCAGAATCGCCCCGTCTGCCTGATCCAGCGGAACCGGCCCGAACTTCACGCCGCGTTCCGCAGCACCGTGACGATCTGCGCCATTATGCTCACCGCGATCTCACCCGGAGTCCGCCCGCCCAGATCAAGGCCCACAGGCGCGTGGATGCGCGCAATCTGACCCTCGGTGAACCCGGCCTCGGTCAGCCGCGCCACCCGCTTGGCATGGGTCCGTTTCGACCCTAGACAGCCAAGATAAAACACAGCCGACGCCAGCGCCGCCCGGATCGCCGGATCATCCAGCTTCGGATCATGCGTCAATGTTACAACCGCTGTCCTTGCATCCAGCCCCTGCGCCTTAAGCGCCTCATCAGGCCAGTCCTCAAGGATCACCTCGCCCGGAAACCGCGTGGCCGACCCGAATGCCGGACGCGGGTCCACGATCACCGGATCATAACCCGCCAGCCGCGCCATCACGACCAGCGGCTGCGCGATATGCACCGCACCCACAACTATCATCCGCAACGGCGGGTTGTGGATGGCCACAAAGGTCCTCCCGTCCTCCTCTACCCCCGACCGGTCCAGCCGGAACCGCTCGGGAAACTCCGCCACCCCGGCAAGCCGTCGTTCCCCTGTGACAAGGTCCGCCACGACCGCCATCGGCCGCCGCGCCGCGCGTGCCTCCACAAGTTCCGCCAGCATCGCTTCGGGCATGACACTGCCCACCGGATCGACCATCACCTTGATCTGCCCGCCGCAGGCCAGCCCTACCGCAAAGGCCTCGTCATCACTGACCCCGAACTCCATCAGTCGCGGCTTGCCGTCTTCTACCGCCTCCAGCGCCTCCGTAATCACCGCCCCCTCGACACAGCCCCCGGAAACCGAGCCCTGCATGACCCCGTCCCCGTCGATCACCAACTGGCTCCCTACCGCCCGGGGTGCCGATCCCCATGTCTCAACGACCGTCGCGATCACCGCACCCCGCCCGGCGCGATGCCAGTCAAGTGCAAGTGCAGGAATGTCCTCCGATGTGATGGTCATGATGCCCTGACGATCCTTGTCTGAAAACAGTTGTTCCGCGCCGATCTGACATCAACATAGTCTACCCTTGGGTCGGCGAAAACCTCTTCCGCACGGGCAACGATCTCGTGCTTTGCTACGATCCGGCTGGTTCCGTCAACGATCCGGTTCTCACCCGAATACCCTTTGAGCAGGTAATCCGGCGACGTGGTCAGCACCGGCGGCACCCCCGCCCCCGTCCACGCCTTACAGTGATCTGAGCACAGAGAAAGATCGGCCCCGTCTCGGCATAGGGCTGCATCGCCGGAAACGGCCGCGCCGCTCGGATCAGCATCCCCGCCCCCTCTGGCACATGATCCAGACAGGACCGGGACAGGTTTCCCCCCGTCCGACACCACCCGTTCAGCGGGCAAACCATAGGCATCCGGCCCGCCAGCCCGAACCTGGTCCACAAACCCCTGATCACAAGAAAGGAACCTGACACCCATCTCTCCCTCCCTGGTCAACTCCGGGATAAGAAATGATGAGCAGGCCGCCCTCGGGCGACTTGCTTCCTGCTCCAAAGCGAAACGTCAGTATTGGTATTCGGTAAAGACCAGATAGGCAGGGTTGCGCCGCGATCCGTCATAGGAACCGATCCAGATGTCATAAAGCCCCTCTGCCGGGTTCGAAATGATGATGGCCGGGTTCGATCCCCGGTAATCATCGCTATAGAACCAGTTGCCGTTGGGATCATTCACCAGCAGCACAGCATCCGCGTTTGATTCCACCGCAATAGTCAACTGCGCCGACTGCCCGCTCCAGTACATGTCAAAGTCAGGCCGGTTCGTCACAAATCCCGCTGTCCCGTTGATGCAGCGCGACACATCTGTCGTCCCGCCTGCGGTGACGTTGTATCGCAGCGGGTCATTCTGGAATCCCGCCTGCAGATCAATCTGCCCAAAATGCGGCTGCCCCTGCCAGTCGGGACAGGCCATCACCGGGGCCGATAATCCAAGAACAGCCCCAACCAAGCCTACCATCAAGTATTGATTCACAATGACTCTCCTTCCAATCGGACGGCACCCGCAACGCGCTTTCCGTCTCATCCAGCGTTCATTCTCCCTTTGGTCAAAGTCAACGAAATCCGAATGTCATCAGATATCAATGATCCCTTCCGACTTTGGATACCCCTTGTCAGGGCTTCTGGGGCCCTGCGGGTCTGCATTGCGACATGCTGCCCCCATTGCCCGGGCGCCAAGGAAGGATTACCGCTTTGACGTCACCAAAGGGAACCGCCATGAACCACAGTGCCACCATCACCGCCGCAGGCTTTGGCCCCGATCTCGGCCCCTTCGACTGGTCTGACGCTCTCAGGCTCGAAGACCAACTGACCGAAGACGAACGCATGCTCCGCGACGCGGCCCGCAGCTTTGCCGAAACCAACCTGCAACCCCGCGTACGTCAGGCCTATCGGGACGAGGCGACCGACCCTGCGATCTTCCGCGAAATGGGCGAAGCGGGCCTTCTTGGTATCACCATCCCCGAGGAATACGGCGGACTTGGCGCAGGCTATGTGACCTATGGCCTCGTCGCGCGCGAGGTCGAGCGTGTCGACTCCGGCTACCGTTCCATGATGTCTGTGCAGTCCTCGCTCGTCATGTACCCCATCCACGCCTACGGGTCAGAGGAACAACGCCGCAGATACCTCCCCGGTCTTGCCGCAGGTACGCTGATCGGTTGCTTCGGCTTGACCGAACCCGATGCAGGCTCCGACCCCGCCGGGATGAAGACGACCGCACGCAAGACTGCCACAGGCTATGTCCTGAACGGTGCAAAGATGTGGATCTCGAACGCACCCATCGCCGATGTGTTCGTCGTCTGGGCCAAGTCCGAATCACATGGCGGCAAGATTCGTGGCTTCGTCCTTGAAAAAGGCATGACCGGCCTCTCCGCGCCCAAGATCGAAGGCAAGCTCTCGCTTCGCGCCTCGGTCACCGGCGAAATCGTCATGCAGGATGTGGCCATCCCCGAAGACGGCCTCCTTCCCGGTGTTGAAGGTCTAAAGGGCCCCTTCGGCTGCCTCAACCGTGCCCGCTATGGCATTTCCTGGGGCGTCTTGGGCGCGGCCGAGGCCTGTTGGTACGCCGCCCGCCAGTATGGGCTTGACCGCGTCCAGTTCAACCGCCCCCTCGCCCAAACCCAGCTGTTTCAAAGGAAACTCGCCGACATGCAGACCGAAATCACCCTTGGCCTGCAGGGTTCGCTCGCACTTGGCCGCCTGATGGAACAGGGCCGCGCCGCGCCCGAGATGATAAGCCTTATGAAACGAAACAATTGTGGCAAAGCACTCGAGATTGCACGCTCTTCGCGCGACATGCACGGCGGAAACGGCATATCAGACAGTTTCCCCGTGATGCGTCACATGATAAACCTCGAGACTGTGAATACCTATGAAGGGACCCATGACGTGCACGCGCTGATCCTTGGTCGCGCCCAGACCGGGCTGCAGGCCTTTTTCTGAAACAGTCTGTCGCGGCAGAAAGTTGCCGGGGCAGAAATTACGGCACAAGCTTCGCCCAATTCTGCCCCAATGCAGGGTCATCCAGCAGGGACCAAAGCGAAAGACACGTCAGATGACCGGCTCAGACCTTGATCTCGAAATGGACCTCAACGACCTGTCCCAGCAGGAATGGCTGGGGCGTCTGGACGAACTGGGCGACGAACACGGCTTCTTTGAACAGTTGGGAAGCAAACACTTTGCCCTGTCATTCGACGCCGGACCCCGGCTTCTCGTCACCTTCGAGACGATAGAAAACGCCCGCAAGAACCCGACTGCCACGCCGCGCGGCTTTGATTTCGTGACCCGAAACGGCTGGTCGCTTCTCGCGTTTCTTTCGGACGGCGAAACATGGTTCCGTGACGCGCCGGTCTATCGCGCCATGGATCGCCTGACCGACGAAGGCTTCTTTGACGAATTCGAGCAGGTCCTCTTTCTTGGCGAAGGATCCGGCGGCTATGCCGCTGCCGCCTACTCAGTCGCCTCACCCAATGCCCGCGTGCTGGCTTTGCGCCCGCAGGCCACGCTTGACCCAGCGATTGCCGGATGGGACCGCCGCTACATCCGCGACCGACGCCGCGATTTCTCGTCGCGTTATGGCTATGCGCCCGAAATGGTGGATGCCGCCAACCGCGCCTACATCCTCTTTGATCCAGCTCAGATCAGTGACGCCATGCATGCGTCCTTGTTCCATGACGTGAACGTCACGCTACTCCGCTGCCCTCTGGTCGGCGGCAGGATCGAACAAATGTTCGACCTGCTCCAGATTACAGGCCCTCTGGTTGACGCCGCGATGGACGGAACATTGAACCGTCAGACCTTTGCTCGGCTCTGGCGGGCGCGTCGTCAGAGCGCTGCCTACCTTCGCTCCCTCCTGCGCAAGACAGAACTGGCAGGCCGACCAAGACTGGTCCAACAGATCTGCCGCTATGGCCTCAAGACCCGCGACAAGGCCCTTTTTGCAAGGAAACTTGCCGAAATGGGCCTGACAGAAGATCAGCCGACAGCAACCGCAGCGGCCGAATAATCAGCGTCGGGCTTCGACCTTCTTGCGCACAGCCGCGACGATCCGTGTTCCGAACCAGCCGACGGCACCGCCCAGGATGACCCAGAACGCCGACCCGCTGTGCAGCAGTTCGGCGAGGACGCCTGCCGCCAGCATGGCCACGATGAAACTCACCAGCCGCAACTCCCCGCTCTCCAGCGGCACATAGGCCCGCATTGCCTTTTCAAGCGGCCGCGTCACCGGCCCTTCCAATTGCGGCGCAATAAACCCTGCAATGACCGCTACGATGAAACCCCACATGTTCTCTCCTGTTCTTGCCCTTCCCGCCAAGGGAATATCGTTACCGCCTGAGCTTCACGCAAGTCCCGTGACGCAGCGCAGGGCCTGCGGCCACTGGCATGCGGCCGCAAAGCCATTATAACAGGGGACATGATCGACATGCACCTCACCCTCCGCAGCCCGGACGATTTCCATCTGCATCTGCGCGACGGCGCGATGCTGCAGGCGGTCCTGCCCGAAACCGCCCGCCACTTTGCCCGCGCCATCATCATGCCGAACCTCGTGCCGCCCGTCGTGACCGGCGCACAGGCCCGCGCCTACCGCGACCGGATCATGGCGGCCCTGCCTGCAGGGATGTCCTTCACGCCTTTGATGACACTTTACCTGACAGAGGATACCGACCCCGAAGACGTGGCCCTTGCCCATGCCGACGGCATCGCCACGGCGGTCAAGCTCTACCCGGCCGGGGCCACCACCAATTCCCATTCCGGCGTGCGCAGCTTTGTCAAGATCCGCCCCGTACTTGAACGCATGGCCGAAATCGGCATGCCCCTCTGCGTCCACGGCGAAGTCACCGACCACGATATTGACATCTTCGATCGCGAGGCCGTCTTCATCGACCGCGTTCTCCACCCGATCCGCAAATCCCTGCCCGACCTGCGCGTCGTGATGGAACATGTGACGACCGAAAACGCAGTCGACTATGTCCGCGACCATCACCACAATCTTGCCGCCACGATCACGACGCACCACCTCATCATCAACCGCAACCACATCCTCGCGGGCGGCATTCGGCCACACTACTACTGCCTTCCAGTCGCCAAGCGCGAAACCCACCGCGTGGCGCTGGTCGAGGCAGCCGTTTCTGGCGACCGCCGCTTCTTTCTCGGCACCGATTCGGCCCCCCATACGGATGCCAACAAGCTCCTCCCCTGCGGCTGTGCCGGCATCTTCTCGGCCACCAACACCCTCTCCTGCCTGGCCGAAGTGTTCGAGGCTGCAGACCGCCTTGACCGGCTCGAGGCTTTCGTCTCGCGCAACGGTGCGCAGTTCTACCGCCTGCCCCCGAACGACGGCACCGTGACACTCACCAAAGGCGCGCCAGTCACCTACCCGGGCCAGATCGAGACCGGTGTCGGCCCCGTTACTGTCTTCGACCCCGGCTTCCCCCTTCACTGGCATGTCAGCGCCTGACCACTCCCAAAGGAACGCGCCCATGATCCCTTCCGGCTTTCCGCCCAAGGACGACATCGCCCGCCTGACCGCAGCCATGCTCCTTGAAATCGGCGCGGTTCATTTCAACACAGCCGAACCCTTTACCCATGCCAGCGGCAAACAGGCCCCCACCTATATCGACTGCCGCAAGCTGATCTCCTACCCCCGCATCCGCTCGGTCCTGATGGATTTTCTGGCCGTGACCGTGATGCGCGACGCAGGTTTCGAGGCCTTCGACAACATCGTAGGCGGCGAAACAGCAGGCATCCCTTTTGCTGCCTTCGTCGCCGAACGCCTCGCCCTGCCGATGACCTATGTCCGCAAGAAACCCAAAGGTTATGGTCGCAATGCCCGCATAGAAGGCGCCATGACCCCCGGCCAGCGCGTCCTTCTGGTCGAGGATCTGGCGACCGACGGCGGGTCCAAGATCAGCTTCGTCAACGCCATCCGCGACACGGGTGCCACCTGCACCCATACCGCCGTGATCTTCTTCTACGACATCTACCCAAACGTCCGCGAAACCCTCGCCTCCGAAGGCGTCACCCTGCACGCCCTCTGCACTTGGTGGGACGTCCTGACCGAGGCGCGCCGTCAGGCCCTCTTTTCCGAAGAAACGCTCGCAGGCGTACAGGACTATCTCAACGACCCTCTGGCCTGGCAGGCGGCTCGGGCAAACTAAGGTGTTCCTCCCCCGCAAGAACTCCCTGCATATCCTGACCAAGTCGAGAGGTCTTGACGTCAGGAACGCGCCATCAATCCGCGCTCTCCAACGACATATTGACGCAAAGGCTAGCGCGGCCTCAAGATAGGGGCGCGCGCAGGTTCTCCACAGAGATATACAGTTTGCCTGAGCCGCGCGCGAGCAGGTAAGACAATCGGACAATCAGGGGCGACTCGGGGAATGGGGCGCCGCTCACAAGTGACAAGGCCGGATCAAGCCGGCCGTATGGGGTGGGGTCGTCCATGAACGAAATCGCAAGCTTCCGTACTGCTGGCCTCCCCGAGGCCGCCACCGATGCCGCCGATACGATGCCCCATTCGATCGAGGCCGAGCAGCAACTTCTGGGCGCGATCCTGACGAACAACGACGTGTTCGACCGCGTGGCAAGCATCATCACCAAGGACCATTTCTACGACCCGGTCCATGCCCGCATCTATGACGTGGCCGCCGCCCGCATCTCCAAGAATGCACTGGCCTCCCCCGTCACGCTCAAGACCTTCCTTGAAGATGACGAAGGGCTCAAGGAACTCGGCGGCCCCTCCTACCTCGCCCGCCTCGCCGGGGCCGCGATCTCGGCCTATGCTGCACGCGACTATGCCCAGATGATTTATGACCTCGCGATCCGTCGCGAACTGATCCGCCTTGGCCGCGACATCTCGGCCAAGGCTGCCCGCGTCGAAGTGACCAGCGAAGCCCGCGAACAGATCGTCGAGGCCGAACAGGAACTCTACAAGCTGGCTGAAAAGGGCACCTCGGAAAGCGGCTTCCAAAGCTTCCTGCGCGCCGTCACCGACGCCGTCCAGAACGCCAACGCTGCCTATCAGCGTGACGGGGGTCTTGCCGGCATTTCCACGGGCCTTGTCGACCTCGACAAGAAACTCGGCGGCCTGCACAAGTCCGACCTCCTGATTCTCGCGGGCCGCCCCTCGATGGGCAAGACAGCGCTCGCCACCAACATCGCCTTCAACATCGCCAAGGCCTACAAGCGCGGCCTCCGTCCCGACGGCAGCCAAGGCGCCGTGAACGGCGGCGTCGTGGGCTTCTTCTCCCTGGAAATGTCAGCCGAACAACTCGCCGCGCGCATCCTGTCCGAGGCGTCCGAAGTTCCCTCCGAACAGATCCGCCGCGGCGACATGACCGAGGCCGAATTCCGCCGCTTCGTCGATGCCGCCAAGGCACTCGAAGCTTGCCCCCTCTACATCGACGATACCGCCGCCCTCCCGATCAGCCAGCTTGCTGCCCGCGCCCGCCGCCTGAAACGCACCCATGGCCTCGACGCGCTCTTTGTGGACTATCTCCAGCTTGTCCGCCCGGCGACCGCCAAAGACTCCCGCGTCAACGAGGTTTCGGAAATCACACAAGGGCTCAAGGCCATCGCCAAGGAACTCGACATCCCCGTCGTGGCCCTTTCCCAGCTTTCCCGTCAGGTCGAATCCCGCGAAGACAAGCGCCCGCAACTCTCCGACCTGCGCGAGTCCGGCTCGATCGAGCAGGACGCGGACGTGGTAATGTTCGTGTTCCGCGAGGAATACTACAAGGAACGCGAAAAGCCGGGCGACCACGAGATGGACAAGATGGCCACCTGGCAAGCCGAAATGGAACGCCTCCACGGCAAGGCCGAAGTCGTCATCGGCAAACAGCGCCACGGCCCTATCGGCACCGTGGACCTCTCCTTCGAAGGCAAGTTCACTCGCTTCGGCAACATCGCCAAACCCTGGCAGCAGGATGGCGGGCGCGAGTTCTGATCGCGCCCGGGGCCTGCACGATCAGGTCGCAGCCAACCCGTCCATCGCCCGCCAATGCGCAATTTCCTCCGCAGTGCAGGTCAGCTTGGCCGCAATCTTGCTGCCCGGATCGATGACCCGCCAGAACGGAATGGTCTCGCGCATGGACTTTCCCTCCGCCATGTCGGTCAGCGCAACCTGCGCTACGACCCGCAGAAAGATCGCCGTCGTCACCGGACAGGTCGCCTGCGCCCCGTTCCTGCGCGCCAATTCATTGCGCAGACGTTCAATGCTTCGCGTCTCTCCCGGGGGAATCGCAGCCACATAATCAGCGACGACAGCAGGTGAGGAAATGAACATCACCGTCCCCGCCTTCACGCCGGCAAAATCGCTATGCAGCACCACGTTATGGGGCGGTTTGGCAGCCCGAAACCGCTTGCGCCAATCGGTTGGATTTTTCGTTCCAGCCATCATGCCCCTCCTTCGACCCGGCCCTGCAACGCGTCAAGATACGATCTGGAAAACGCCTCCGGATCAAAGAAAAGGCGCGACAGGATCCGGCCGACCGGTGAAGGCGTGACCGCGCTTTCTGTCACCTGAACCCACGTGAGGATCTGCCCCTCCTGCTCAACCGGTGTCAGAATGCCTTCCCAGGTTCCATGATAATCCTGCGAACTCGCAAACCGCAGCCGGATCAGCCCCGGGCCGTTCACTTCAACAACAAATGTTACCGTTTCACCCCGCGCCGTGATCTCAACCCAGCCGGTCTCGTTCAACTCCACCTTGGTCACGCCCGCCCGCCATTCCGGCTGACGCGTCACATCCAGAATAACCCCCTGAACCACCTCAGGTTCGGCCCTGACAAGCCGCTCCGCACGCCCCTGTCGTTCCGATGGCAAGACAAAGCCCACCAGCACGATCACCCCCAGAACCAGCAGGGCGCCACTACATCCCAGAACAACCAGCCTCATCTTTCCTCCAGCAACTGTTGTCGCAGAAGACCTAGTCATTGCCGGAAGAGGGTCCAATAATCCCCATTTTCTTCTCTCAGAATCAATCACATAAAGAGAATCTCCCCCACTTAGCCGTTTCTTTGTCGGCCAAATACCTCGGGGCGGAGCCGCGGGCGGGGGGCAGCGCCCCCCTCTTGCCCCTCCCCCCGCCACCTGTCAAAACCACGCCCATGAGCACCGCCGCCCTTGCCATCGACCTTGACGCCATCGCCGCCAACTGGACGGCGCTCGCCCGCCTGTCCCAGGCCGAAACCGCCGCCGTGGTCAAGGCCGATGCCTATGGCCTCGGCGCCGGACGCATCGCCCGCGCCCTCGCCCGCGCCGGCGCCCGCCGCTTCTTCGTCGCCGTCGCCGAAGAAGGCGCCGCCGTGCGCGAGGCGGTCGGTCCAGGGCCGGAGATCGGCGTGTTCGCCGGCCACATGCGCGGCGATACCGACATGATCGCCGACCTCGGCCTCACGCCCATGCTGAACACGCTGGACCAGGTGACCCGTCATCTCGAGGCGCTTCCGGGCCACCCCTTCGGCGTGCAACTCGACACCGGCATGAACCGCCTCGGCATGGAATGGGATGAATGGGCTGCTGTGGCCGAAATCATCCTCGCCCAGAACCCGGTTCTCCTGATGAGCCATCTGGCCTGCGCCGATGAGCCCGGCCACCCGATGAACCCCTACCAGCTCGACATCTTCCACCAGATGACCGACGGCCTCGGCGTGCCCCGTTCGCTCTCGGCCACGGGCGGCGTCCTTCTGGGGCCTGACTATCATTTCGACGTCACCCGTCCTGGCATCGGCCTTTACGGCGGCGCGCCCTTTGACCGCGCCCGCCCTGTCATCCGGCTCGATCTACCTGTCGTCCAGATCCGCGCCCTGACAACGGGTGAAGTCGTAGGCTACGGCAATTCATGGCAGGCCACCCGCCCCTCCCGCATCGCCACGCTCTCTGGCGGGTATGCCGACGGGCTCCTTCGCAGCCTGTCGCACAAGGCTGTCTTCTGGCACGAGGATCGGCCCTGCCCCCTCGTCGGCCGTGTCTCGATGGACCTCATCACCGTGGACATTACCGACCTGCCCGATGATCCCGCCTACCTGACGCTCCTCGGCCCGCATCAGGGCGTGGACGACCTCGCGACCCAGGCCGGCACCATCGGGTACGAGATCCTGACAAGTCTCGGCCCCCGCTACGACCGCCGATACCTCTCGGGATGATCCGCTTTCTGGCTTCTGTCGGCGCGGCAACGCTGGCCGCGCTCGCCTCCATCGGGCGGCTCGCGATGTTCGTGGCCGATACGGTCAGCCACCTTGTCCGCCCCCCCTTCTACCTGCGCGAATTCGGCCATGCGCTGCTCCAGATCGGCTACTTCTCCCTGCCCGTCGTGGGCCTGACTGCACTGTTCACCGGCGGCGCCCTCGCGCTCCAGATCTACGCCGGCGGGGCAAGGTTCAGTGCCGAGGCCGTAGTGCCCCAGATCGTGGCGATAGGTATGGTCCGCGAACTCGGGCCGGTCCTTGTGGGCCTGATGATCGCCGCCCGCGTGACCTCCTCCATCGCGGCCGAAATCGCCACGATGAAGGTCACCGAACAGCTTGATGCGCTGGTGACACTTTCGACCAACCCGATGAAATACCTCACCCTGCCCCGCGTTCTGGCCGCGACCCTCGTCATGCCCATTCTTGTGGCCGTGGGCGACATCATTGGAATCATGGGCGGTTTTGTCGTGGCCACGGAACGGCTCGGCTTCAATGCGGCAAGCTACATCCAGAACACGGTCAATTTCCTCGAACCGCTCGACATCATCTCTTCGCTCGCCAAAGGCGCCGTGTTCGGCTTCATCGCGGCCCTCATGGGCTGCTACTTCGGCATGAACTCCGAACGCGGCGCCATGGGCGTTGGACGGGCCACCAAAGGCTCGGTCGTGGCCGCAGCCGTTCTGATCCTCGCCGCCAACTTCATCCTGACCGAAGCGTTCTTTTCCGCATGATTACGCTGATCGATCTGCACAAGGCCTTCGGGGCGAACAGGGTGCTGCAGGGTGCCAGACTTGTCATACCAACGGGGCAAAGCATGGTCGTCATCGGCGGCTCGGGCACGGGCAAATCCGTCCTCATCAAATGCATCCTCGGAATTGTGAAGCCCGATTCCGGCACTATCCTGATCGACGGTCAGGACGTGGCCAAAGTGCCGCGTGACGCCTTCCTCGCCCGTTTCGGCATGCTGTTTCAGGGTGGTGCGCTTTTCGACTCGCTCCCGGTTTGGCAGAACGTCGCCTTCCGCCTCCTGCGCGGTTCGCTCGCAACGCCCAAGGTCGAGGCCAAGGAAATTGCCATCTCCAAACTCCGTCGCGTGGGCCTGTCGCCTGACGTGGCCGACCGCTTGCCCGCCGAACTGTCTGGCGGGATGCAGAAACGCGTGGGCCTCGCCCGCGCCATCTGCGCCGAACCCGAAATCATCTTCTTCGACGAACCCACCACCGGCCTCGACCCGATCATGGCCGGCGTCATCAACGACCTCATCCGCGAAATTGTGTCCGAGATGGGCGCCACCGCTGTCACAATCACCCATGACCTGACCTCGGTCCGTGCCATCGCCGACCGGGTCGCGATGCTCCACGGCGGCATCATCCGCTGGGAGGGCCCCATCGCCGACCTTGATTCGAGCAATGATCCCTATGTCGACCAGTTCATCCACGGTCGCGCCACCGGACCCATAGCCACGATCCGCTGATCGCCGCAACTTCAGCGCACTGTTTCGCTTGTCTCAACAATCCCCAAGCTTTCTGCCGGATCTATCCCTTTTCGCGCAACACTTGCCCCAGTCCTGCCATTTTCCCTTTCACGGCAGGCATTTGTCCGCCTAACCTCGCCCCGTCAACGATGTTGCGTCGGGGGGCGCGGACCTTTGTCATTTGGCTCCATGCTATTGTCCGTATCGCGTTTCCTGCATTCGGCCTCGCTTTACCTGCTCGGACTTGCCGCGCTTGCCGCCCTGACGGCAACGCTTCTTGCCGCCGCCGGAGTCCTGCCTTGGCTCACCCTGATGGGCCAGTATGGCGCGACCATAGTCCCGCAGGCGGGCATCTGGGTGCAGGTCGGCGTCACGACGCTCCTCTGCCTTCTGACGTTCTTCATCCCTACGAATGCCCGCATTCTCGCACTCGAAAACAGCCACCGCAACTTCCAGGTCTCGATGGAGGATGTGGCCAAGGCCTATTACATCTGCCACACCGCCGACCGCCGCGGTGTGTTCACGATGTCTTCGGAATTCGACGCCATTCGCGAACGCCTTGCCTATTTGCGCGACCATCCCGATCTGGGCCAGCTCGAGGCCGGCGTGCTTACCCTCGCCGCCCAGATGAGCGAGCAGGCCCGCCATCTGGCCGAGGTCTATTCCGACGACAAGTTGGCCCGTGCCAAAGATTTCCTCGCCCAGCGCCAGAAAGAGGCCGAAGACCAGCAGGCCCGCATCATCGACGCGCTCCATATCTGCCGGCAGATCAAACGCTGGGCCGATCAGGTCGAAATCGAAGAGGCCATCGTCGCAAGCCAACTCCAGCAGCTCGACGAACAATTGCAGGGCGCTCTGCCCCTCCTCGGCTACGGGTTCGAAAATGTCGAGGACGATAGCCCGACAAACAATGTCGTCTCCCTCACCGCACAGAAACCGATCCCTCATTCCGTCGCCCAGCCTGCCGCCGAGTAACCTCTTGCAACCGCGCAGTCCGACCGCCACCTTGTCGCTCGTTTAAGGACGGCGCGACAGATTCGCCCCACCTGCGACACACCAAAGGCCTTGACCCGGGCCATCCACGCGGGAAGGGACAAGATGCGTGCGCTGCAACTGGCCAATCTGACCCTCCTCGTCCTCTTTCCCCTCTCATGGTTCGCCCCGCTCCTTCGCGCAGGCCTCCTGCCGCTCTTTGGCCTGGACGAAGTCACCGTCGTCTCCGGCCTGCAGTCCCTCTGGGAAGCCGATGTGGCGCTGGCCCTCCTCGTTACCTTCCTTGCCATCTTCGCGCCAATGATGAAGACGATCGGCCTTGCTCTCATCCACGCGGGCCTCCTCGTGCCCCGCGTGCTGCCAGTCCTCTCATGGCTCGGCAAACTCGCCATGGCCGATGTATTCCTGATCGCGCTCTACGTCGTGGTCATCAAGAGCATCGGCTTCGGCACCGTCGAGACCGCCTGGGGTCTCTACCTCTTCTCGGCCTGCGTTCTTGCCTCGATCCTCATCTCGACCCTGACCGAACGCCACCTGAAGCAGCAGACCTCCTGACAGGTGCGTAGGGCGGGGTTCACCCCGCCCCTCCCCAAGCGAGGCCGCGCGGAACAAGGGCACCTCACCCCGCCAAAGCCGCGCCGATCCATTCGAGCCGCTTGGGCGGCACCAGCCCCAGATTGTAGAAATTGAACCCGTCCACCCCGCCTGCCGCCTTAACCCGAGCTGCAAGGTCGTCCCGGTCCTTTACATTCGGGTGGAAAAGCTGGAACCCCGCAGTCAGCGTCTTCTCCGGCCCCAGCACTGCCCGCGCCCCGGCCATCACACTCGCGATCCGCTCAACCGGCGTGAAGTAGGCGCAATGCACGATTCCATCCACAAACGGCACCACTGCCGCCACATCGACCCCGCCAGACCACGACCCTTCAAAGTCGATAAGCAAGAGACGCACGCCTTCCGGCACGACCGCCTTGATCTCTGCCACCAGTGACGTCACCGGCTCCGACCGCCACAGAAGATAATCATGGACCACCGGAAACCCCGCAAAGGCCGCAATCCCCAGCGCTGGAAAATCGGGAAACTGCGCTTCGGGCAGTTCGCGGGCAAGAGCTGCATCCAGCCACTTCAGCACCATCGCCCGCGCACCCGTTGCATCGACCCCGGCCATCGTCGCCCGAGTCAGACAATGGTCACAAAAGCAAACGCCCAGCAGGAAATCATCCTCGCGCAGCACGGGCAGCCCGTCTTTCTCATGGTGATAGCCATGCGAAAACCCCATGAAATCAGGACTTTCCAATTCGATCCTGTCTGGCCGATATCGCTCCGAAATCTCGCGCACCATTCCCGTTACATAGGCCCGCGCCGCCGGACTTGACGGGCAAAGCCCGTAGTAATGCGGGTCCCCATGCGCCGTCCGAACCACATGCTCCGGATGAAGCATCCCCAGACGCGTATTGTGCAGACAGACCGTCCAGCAACTCACCCCCGGCCCGCCACGGTCCCGGAGATCGACCAAAGCCGCAAGCTGATCGCCTTCCTCAGCCACGATCCGCGCCTCCAGCGGCACAATCTCCGCCCCCGCCCAGCGCACCGGATCAACCTTGTAGTAAACCGTTCCATCCTCTGGGAAATACACCCGCCGCTTCGGGTTCCCCGGCTGCAGGAAGCGCCCCGCATGATAGGACGTGGCAAGGCTCACCATCCCCACGCCCACTCCGGCCAAGGTTGCCACAACCGTGTCCACCCCCAGATCATGCAGATCCCAGGGGTAGGCCCAGACCGAAACCTCACGCATCCCAGACGCCGCCTATCACCATTCCCTTCGCCGTCAGCCGCTGCGCGAAATGTACGTTCTCGCCCCGCACATCCTCCAGATCAATCGCCCGGTCCTCAAGCGCGATCACACTCGCGTCCCCCGCCGCACCAACGGCCAGCGTGCCCAGTTCCGGTCGCCGCACTGCCTCCGCGGCCTTGACCGTCGCACTCGCCACCACATCGGGGAGCGACATCCCTAAAGCCATGAACTTTGTCATCGTCCGCAAAAGGTCCCAGGCCGGTCCATGAATGCACATCGCATGCACGTCCGAGGATACCGTGTCTGGCCAGAACCCCGCTGCTACCATCTTGCGCGCCGTGTCCCAGGAAAACGACCCCATCCCATGGCCCACGTCGAACAGCACCCCCCGCGCCCGAGCCTCCAGCACCGCCTCCCGCACGCGGCCATCCGCGTGGCAGGGCGCATTCGGGAAGGGACGGAAGCAATGCGTCAGCACATCCCCCTTCCGCAGCCGCGCCACCACATCGGCATAGGTCGGCGGCGGCTCGTCAATATGCACCATCAACGGCAGCCCAGATGCCTCGGCCACGTCCAGCGCCACATCCAAAGGCGCAATACCCGACGGCCCGCTCGCATTGCGCCCCACCCGTACCTTGATCCCGATGATGCAGTCCCGGTTCGCCTCGGCCACAGCCACGGCCTCGCGCGCCGCCATCAGGCGCATGTCATGGCTCTCACCCACCATGATCGTGGACGAAAACGCATAGATCCCCGCGAATGACACATGCAGATAGACCAGCACCCGTGCGCGCGATTTCTCGATCACATGCGCCCGGAACCCCGGAAAGTTGCCCGGTCCCGCGCTGCCTGTATCCACACAGGTCGTCACCGCTGATTGCCGCGCATAGGCATCCACCTCGACGCCGAGCGACGTGCCCCCCCAGTATACATGCGTATGCAGGTCGATCAGCCCCGGCGTCACGATCAGCCCGGCACAGTCCTGCTCGACCGCACCCCGCAACCCCGGTCCGACCGCGGCAACCCGGCCGCTGGCAAAGGCAACATCTGTCACCGCATCCATCCCCTGCGAAGGGTCAGTCACGCGGCCGCCCTTCAGGACCAGATCATGCGCCATCTCTCTCCTCCTTTACGCCATTGCAGGCCGTCGTCCGGCCCATGGCATCGCCTGCTCCAACACCCGCGCCACAGCCAGCAAGGTCCCCTCCGCCCCCTGCCGACCGACCAACTGTATGCCCAAAGGCAACCCGTCCGCAAACTGCCCCAAGGGTAGCGACACCGCCGGCTGGCCCGAGATATTGAACGGAAACAGGAACATCGCATCGGCCCAACGTGCATTGTAGGCGTCCAGATCGGTCATCGACATGTCGTAGTAGCCCACAGGCCGTGGCGGCTGGGTCAGGGTCGGCATGATATAGACATCATACGGCAACAGATCCTGTACGATCCCCCGCGCCGCCTGCCGCAGCGCCTCGACCCGGCCCACATGGTCCGTGGCCTTGACCGCCCGCCCGCGCTGAATGATCGCCCAAGTCACCGGTTCCACATCCTCCGGTGTCACCTTCCGCCCGACGACCGTCTCCATGAAGTTCCAGAAACTCGCAGGCTCCACGACCGACATGGCCGTATAGAGCGCCCAGAGCGCCTCGAGATCGGTGCCCATGTCCTTCTCTTCCACGGCATGCCCTGCGCCTTCCAGCACAAGCGCCACAGCATTCACGGCGGCCGACACCTCGGAGTGCACCGGCCCTGGCGCGGTTACGGTAAACCCCACGCGCAACCCGCGCGGCTCCCGCTCCATTGCAGTCAGAAACGGCTCCTCCGCCGCGGGCAACGGATATGGATCCCCGGCCACAGATCCCGAGACCGCATCCAGATAGGCCGCCGTATCCCGCACCGTGCGCGAGTTGCAGGACGCATAGGCCCCGCCGACCCACCAGTCGCCGAAGGGCGCCGCACTCACCCGCCCCCGTGTCCCTTTCAGCCCCACAACCCCGCAACAGGCCGCAGGCGCCCGAATCGACCCGGCCCCGTCCGTCGCTTCGGCCAGCGGCACCATCCCCGCCGCGACCGCGACCGAGGCCCCCCCGCTTGACCCGCCCGGCGTCACAGCCGGATCCCACGGGTTCAGGCACGGCCCATAAAGCACCGGCTCCGTCGCAATCGACCACCCGTTCTCGGGCGCATTCGTGACCCCCAGCATCGACAGTCCCGCCGCCTTCATCAGGCCCACCACATGACTGTCCGCCTGCGCCACCTGATCCTTGAGGAAACGCGATGCATTGGGGGCTTTCACCCCCGCCCAGGACACTGACAGATCCTTGATCAGAAAAGGCACCCCCGCCAGCGCCGCCCCCCGGCCCACGGAAGCTGCCGCTGCCCGTCCAATGTCGTATCGCTTGTCGACAACCGCATTGAGCTTGGGATTCAAACGCTCGATCACCCGGATCGCCGCCTCGGCCACTTCGACCGCCGAAACTTCGCCGTCGCACACAAGCCCAGCAAGGCCGACAGCATCGGTCGTAGCATATAGACTGTCGATATCCGTCATCTTCTGGTCCCCCCGCTTCTCTTGGTTCCAAACATACCGGGGTGCCGAAGGTGGTGGCAGAGCCCCCTGACCGGCCAAACCAGCAGGAAACGCTCAATCCAGCCGGATCACCCGCTCCTCGGCAATCGACTGCTCGGCCGCCAACACGATCCGCAAGGAATTGACCGCCGCATCCATCGACTCCGACAGGTCCAGATCCTCCGTGATCGCCTTCAGGAAGAACTCCTGCTCCCGGTCACACAACTCCTGATGGCCCGGTTCGTCCGTCATCGACAGGATGTCGTCCTTCTTCGTGAAATGCTTGTCGGCACCGACGTCGGCATAATGCACCCGGATCGCGTCGGTCTTGGTGTGCTTGTCGATATCGGCACTATCCGACAGATCATCCGCCTTGACCCGCGCCTCATCACTAGGAACCAGCGACACCGACCCCTTCGGCCCCACCACATCTTTCACAAAGAACGCCGTCTCAGACATCATCGGCCCCCAGCCCGCCTCGTACCAGCCGACCGATCCGTCGTCGAAAGTCACATGCAGATGCCCGTAATTCTGCTTGTCCGCATCCGCCCAAAGTGCCGCACCGATCCCATGCACCCGCACGGGTTTCGCCCCCGTGAGCTGGCACATGATGTCCACATAATGCACCCCGCAATCGACAATCGGGATCAGACTGTCGATCAGGTTCTTGTGCCACATCCAGGCCGGGCCCGATGACTGCTGGTTAAGGTTCAGCCGCATCACCAAAGGCTTGCCAAGCGTCTGCCCTATCTCGATGAACTTCATCCAGCTGGGATGCACCCGCAGGATATAGCCCAGCACAAGCTTCTTGTTCAGCCGCCGCGCCGTGGCCACAACCGCCTCGGCATCGGCATTGTTGGTGGCGATAGGCTTCTCCATGAACACATGGGCCCCGGCCTCCATCGCCTTGATCGCATAGTCGGCATGCGTATTGGGCCAGGTGTTGATCGACACGGCATCGGGTCTGAGCTCCGCCAGCGCCGCCTCATAGTCCTCGAAAAGCGGATAGCCATCCAGTTCCTCTGGGATCGACTTCGACCTGATCGTGCGCGAACACAGGCCCACGATCTGAAAGCCCGGATTGCGGTGATAGGCACTCGCATGGGACGCGCCCATATTGCCCAGACCCACGACAAGTATCCTGACCGGTACGGTCATCGCATCCTCCCCCTCTGAAACTTGCTTGCACCGGGCGTACACGCCCGGTGCCTTATCGTAGGGTGCGAACTTGCATGCACCAACCAATTGCTCAGCTCAGGGTCCGTGCAAGCACGCACCCCATGCCGGTGCCCACCAGATTACCCGTTCGCGCCGATCGCCTGGCTGAACATGCCTGCCCTGATCGCCTCGACGTCGATCGCCGCCATTTCCGGTGTCAGCTCGGCCGCTTCGGCATCCGCCGTCACCTTGGCCACGTCGAAATCATTGGCCGCCGGGATCAGGTCGTTCGTGCAGACATCCGTAGCGATGATCGGATCTGTCTGGCCGATCTGCGCCGTAAGGTCAAAGAAGGTCTGCCACGACGCCATGTCATGCCAGCCCCAGCCCTGGCGGTTTGCCCAGTCGCCGCGGAACACGTTCATCTGCTGCAGGATCGACGTTGTCCCCAGTTCCGGCCCCACGTTGGACGCCAAAGTCGGGAACTGGTCGAACACGGCCTGCACCGCCGCGCGCGGGTTATGTTCGGCAAACTCCAGCCCCATTGCCCAGCCCTTGAGGTATTGGCCGATGAACGCAGACTTGTCCGGGTCCTCCAGATCAGCCGCCCGCACAACGAAAGTGTTCGCTGGCAGGGGCGAATTCTGCACGCCCAGCCAGTATTCGAACTCGAGCCCGGTGCCGATCCACTCGGCCCGCAGCCCTTCCCAAGCCAACGCGGCATCGCCCTGACCACCGGCCAACGCGGTACCCCAGGTGGGCCAGCCGGCCTCGACATAGGTGATCGTGGAGATATCCACACCCTGCGCGGCCAGCAGCGGGTCCACTATGGGCTGCCATGCAGCCGAACCCAGCAGGATCGTCTTGCCCTCGATATCCTTGATGTTGGCCGGGCCTTCGCCCTTCCGGAACGCGAGCGAAAAGGTGTCACGCGCCGCCTCGTGAAACACCGACTTGAGGTTCATTCCCTGCTGCAGCGCAAACGAGAATACTCCCGGCGATGGGAAGCCCATGTCGGCCTGCCCCACATCGACGAACTTCACCGTCGCCGTGCCGTCCGAAGGCCCCGGCTGGATGTCGATCGACAGATCGCCGAAATAGCCATACTTGACCGCGACCCAATAGGCATAGTCGTCCAGCACTTCCAAAGTGCCGCGCGGGCTGATCCAGGTGAACGGCCGGTCATAGCCAGCCGCAATCGCGGGGCGCAGGCCCAGCCCCGACATGGCCACCCCGGCCCCCGTCACCTGTAGCAGACGCCGCCGCGTCAACATCGGCTGGCGATTAATCAACTTCATCTTCCATCTCCCCGTTATGATTGCGTTATTTCTCATGCCAGCCTTCCCTGCCTCTCAGGTCTGCCAGCTTGCCCATTTCTTGCCGATAAGGAAAAACGTGATGTAGATCAGGATCCCGATGAAACTCAGCAGCAGAATTACCGCAAAGAACTCGGGCATGTTGATCATGCTCGAATAGGTCGTGAGCCGGTTGCCAAGGCCGAACCCCCCGCCGACCATTTCGGCGCCGACCGCCGTCAGCAGGCCGAAGATGGACCCGATCATCAGCCCAACAAGGATCATCGGCAGCGCCATCGGCGCCCGGATCTTCCAGAACATCTGCAGGGTCGTGGCCCCATAGGACCGCGCCAGCGCGATCTTGGCACTGTCCGTCCGCCGGAAACCTGTGGCCGCGTTGATCATCACCATCGGCCCCACGGCCAGCGCCACGGCAATGATGCGCGGCGTATAGCCGAACCCGAAGCGCAGGATCAGCAGCGGCACCAGCGCCAGCATCGGCGTCGTGACCAGCACAAGGATGTACGGCGTGATGACCTTCTCGACCAAGGGGTACTGCGTCACCACCGCCGCCAGCACCATCCCGATCACTGCCCCGATGGTGAAGCCGGCAAACAGCGTGACAAGCGTATAGCCCAGATGCGGCAGGATCAGCGGAAACTCCTTGACCAGCGCCGCCGCAATCAGGCTTGGGCGCGGAAAGATGTAGTCGGGTACTTCGCGCCACCACAGCACGAACTCGAGGCCCCCGATCACGACGATGGCCACTGCCACGATGATCGCCACCTCGGACCATGTCCGTGCACCCACCCCTGAGGTCAACGCCGATCCGGTGATGCCCACCTCAGTCGCCTCGGCCTTGCGGAATTCGGGGATCGCGTCGCTCATCGTCTCACTCCGCCGCCGTTCGGGACCGTGTGGACGACATCCCATAGATGTCGGCCTTGATCCGGTTCATCAGATCGAACACCTCCCGGCTCGCCATCGTCTCAAGACTGCGCGGGCGCGGCAGGTTCACAGGATAGTCGGCCAGCACCCGTCCCGGCCTCGTGGTCAGCACAATCACCCGGTCGGACAAGAAGATCGCCTCCTCGATGGAATGGGTAATGAAAACGATGGTCGTCTTCGTCTCCAGCCAGATTTCCTCGACCAGACGGTTCATCTCTTCCCGGGTAAACGCGTCCAGCGCCCCGAACGGCTCGTCCATCAGAAGAACCTGCGGGCGCAGCGACAGCGCCCGCACGATGGACCCGCGCTGCTGCATTCCCCCCGACAATTCCCGAGGCATCCGCTTTTCAAACCCGGTCAGCCCGACCCGCTCCATCAGATGCGCGATCCAGTCCATGTCGGGCTTCTGGCCCTTCACCTCGAACGGGAACAGGATGTTGCCCATCAGGTTCCGCCAGGGCAGCAGGTTCGCCTCCTGAAACACCAGCCCGATCTCAGGTCGCGGCCCGGTAATCCGCTGCCCGTCCAGATCGATCTCGCCGCTCGTCAGGCTGTGCAGACCCGACATCGACCACAGCAGGGTCGTCTTGCCGCAGCCCGATGGCCCGACAATCGACACGATGGTCTTGTCCGCCACATCAAAGGTGCAGCCCTTCAGCGCGTCCAGATCGCCATAGCGTTTGCCCGCATCGCGGATCGCCAGCTTCGCGACCATACCATCCGCCCCCAAAGCGCAGGAAGGCCCATCGCCTTCCCTTGGGGCAAACTCTGTGACTGACTTACACCTCTGTCAACGATTCGGAATTGTGTCAGCAAACATTCCATAATCATTGAATTTTTCGACAGGTCATGTCTGTAAGTTTCCTACATTTCCTTGACGCCCGCATCCCGGCACCGGAATACTCGCACCCAGATGGGCTGAAGGGGGGCAGAGGCCAGATGCGACGCGCAGAACCGGCAGTCACCCTGCCAGACCCGGGTCCGCCCCGCCTTCATGACATCATCGCCCGGATCAAGGACAGCTACCCTGGCCTCAGCCGTGCCGAGCAATCCGTGGCCGATGCCGTATTGTCGAATGTCCAGTCTGCCGTTGACGCCTCTAATGCCGATCTGGCCCTGCGCGCAGGGGTCAGCCAGCCCACAGTCACCCGTTTCTGCCGCTCGATCGGCTGCGATGGGGTCCGGGATTTCAAACTGCAACTTGCCCGCAGTCTTGTCGTGGGCGAACTGTTTCTTGCCGCCGACAGCCACTTGGCGCCGGCCGACCCTGACAACACCCCGCCCTTCTGGGCGTCGGTCCTTGCTGAATCGCTTCTTGCCATCCGCGAAGTCGAACGCCAGCTTGCGCCCGTGCAGGTTTTGGCGGCCGCTGCGATCCTCGCCCCGGCGCACCGGGTTCTGACGCTTGGCCTTGGCGGCTCTTCCTCGGCCCTTGCCGAAGAAACCCAGAACCGCCTCTTCCGCTACGGCGTCCCCGTGACGGCCTGCAAGGACCCCTACCTCGCCCGCATGACCGTCTCGACCTTCCGGCCCGATGACGTGCTGATCGCCATTTCGGGTTCGGGCAGGACGCGCGAAGTCATAGACTGTCTGGAACTTGCCCGCACCTACCGGGCCCGCACCATCGCAATCACTACGCCCGACAGCGCCGTGGCCCAAGCCGCCGAGATCGCTCTGACCACCCATGTCGGTGGTTATTCCGATTCCCTTATGCCGTCCGCCTCCCGATTTGCTTTTCTGACCATCATCGACCTGATCGCAGCGGCCACCGGCTACAAGATGGGTCCCCTTGCCCGCGAAAACCTGCGCCGGATCAAATTCAACCTTGTTGACAAGGGCGCAGGCCCCACCATCGAACCTTTGGGAGACTGAATTGACCACCCCGCAAGACTGGCTCTCTGCCTTCGCCGCCGCCCTGTCCGCCCGCGACATTCCCGGCGTCGCAGCCCTCTTCCATGAAGATGGGTATTGGCGCGACCTTCTCACCTTCACATGGAACGTCAAGACGTTAGAGGGCCGGCCCGCCATCGCCGCCATGTTGCGTGAGACACTCGCCCGCACCGCCCCCTCCAACTGGCGCATCACCGAACCGCCCGAAACCGTCGGGGCCGACACTAACGTCTGGCTCGCCTTCGACACCACATCAGCTTACGGCACCGGACGCCTTACCCTCCGCGACGGCCGCGCCTTCATCCTCTTCACCTGCATGGCCGACTTGAAAGGACACGAGGAACCCCGCGGCACGACCCGACCCAAGGGCATTGTTCACAAGGCCGACCGCGCCCGCCGCACATGGTCCGAAAACCGTGCATCCGAGACGATGCGCATTGGCATTGAGGACCAACCCTACACGCTCATCATCGGTGGCGGTCAGGGCGGCCTCGCCCTCGCTGCCCGCCTGAAACAACTGGGCGTCCCCACCCTCATCGTGGAGAAAAACGCCCGCGCTGGGGACTCATGGCGCAACCGCTACCGCAGTCTCGTCCTCCATGATCCTGTCTGGTACGACCACCTCCCCTACCTGCCCTTCCCCGAAACCTGGCCGGTCTTTACGCCCAAAGACAAGATGGGCGACTGGCTCGAAGCCTATGCTTCCATCTTCGAGCTTGACGTCTGGACCTCGACCACCTGCAACACAGCCCACCGGAACGAGCAGACACAGGACTGGAACGTCACCGTTACCCGCGACGGCCAGCCCCTCACGCTGCGCCCCAAACAGCTTGTCTTTGCCACCGGCGCCTACGGTCCGCCCAAACACCCCGACTGGCCCGGCATCGACACCTTCGAAGGCACCCTGATCCATTCCAGCGCCTATCGCGGCGCGGCCCCCTATCGCGGCAAACGCGCTGTCGTCATCGGATCTGCCAGTTCCGCCCATGACGTCGCGGTAGACCTGTGGGAGGCCGGGGCCGAGGTCACCATGATCCAGCGCAGCCCCACCATCGTCGTCCGCTCCGAAACCCTGATGGACCTCGGCTTCGACATCTATTCCGAAGACGCGATGGCCCGCGGCATCACCACCGAGAAGGCCGACCTGATCGGCGCGGCCACTCCGATGGCTGTCTTCACGGAAGACCAGAAGGACCTCTACAAGCTTATCCGCACCCGCGATGCCGCCTTCTACGACCGCCTCGCAAGCGCAGGCTTCGCCCTCACCTTTGGCCCCGACGACTCAGGACTCATGATGCAGGCAATGCGCACCGCCTCCGGCTACTATATCGACGTGGGCGCATCAGACCTCATCGCCGACCATGAAATCCGCGCCATTTCGGGTGCAGGCGTGGCCGCCGTCACCCCCACAGGCCTCACCCTTACCGACGGACGGCAAGTGCAGGCCGACGTCATCATCGCCTGCACCGGTTACCAGTCGATGAACGAATCCGTGGCCGGCATCGTCTCGCGTCAGGCCGCCGATGCCACCGGCCCTTGCTGGGGCCTTGGCTCCGGCATCACCGGCGACCCCGGCCCCTGGCAAGGCGAACCGCGCAACATGTGGAAGCCCACCGCCGTGCCCAATCTCTGGTATCACGGCGGCAACCTTGCCCTGTCACGCTTCTATTCCCGCATCTTGGCTCTCCAATTGAAAGCGCGCATGGAGGGCATACCGACCCCCGTTTATGCCGCCCCCAAACCTCACAAGGGCTTGTAGGCGATGGCCTCGATCTCGACCGCAATGTCGATCATCAGCCGCGATTCAGCCGTGGACCGCGCCGGCGGGTTCACCAGAAAGAACTCCGCATATGCGGCATTGAAGGCCGGAAAATCATCCCTGTCCCGCAGCCAGACGGTCGTCTTGACCACATCCTCCATCCCCGCGCCGGCCATGGCCAGGCACCGCTTCACATTCTCCATAACCGCCCGCGTTTCGGCCGCGATCCCTCCCGGCACCACCTTGCCATCCACCATGGGCACCTGCCCCGAGACAAAGACGAAATCCCCCGCCCGCACCGCAGGCGACAGGGGCACATGCGACGTTCCGAAATGTTCTTTGGTCATCCGGCCTCTCCTCCACCGTTCCGCCCCATCCTGCCCTGGCGCGGCCGAAACACAAGGTCTCTCCCCATGATCTCGCTCGACGGTGCCCGCATCCTTCTTACTGGCGCAGGAGGCGGCATCGGCACGGCGCTCACCGCCCGCCTCTCCGCCCTCGGTGCCAGAATCATCGCCTGCGACGTGGACGGTGCCGACCTTTCCGCCCCCGGCATCACTGAAAGCCACCATTTCGACCTCTGCGACGCCACCGCCACCACCGGCGCCGCAAAGGCCATCCTCGCGAGCGGCACCCCCGACATTGTCATCTCCAACGCCGGCTGGACGCGCGAAGACACGCTCGACCTCACCACACCCGTCGGCATCACGGCCGAAATGGACGCCAACTTCACCGGCGCCGCCCGTCTCACCCACGCCCTGCTCCCCGCCATGCGTCGCGGTACCGGCAACCGCGCCTTCGTCTTCATCGCCTCGGTCAACGCTTTGACCCACCACGGCAACCCGGCATACTCCGCCGCCAAGGCTGCCCTCCTCGCCTGGATGCGCGCCCTCGCCGTCGAGGAAGGCAAACACGGGATCCGCGCCAATGCCGTCATCCCGGCCTCGGTCCGCACCAACGCCTGGGTCTACCGCCTCGCCACCGACCCCACCGTCATGGACCGCGTCGCCTCCCTTTACCCCCTCGGCCGCATCGTCACGACGGATGAGGTCGCCAATGCCGTGGCCTTCCTCGCCTCCCCGGTGGCCAGCGGCATCACCGGCACGGCGCTCACGGTAGATTGCGGCCTCATGGCCGGTAACCTCCCCTTCCTCGACGCAATCCGCCCCCGCTGAAGAACCCTGTTCCCTCCCCCCAGTTTCTCTCCCCAAATATCCCGGGGTGAATGCGCAAAAGGCATAGAGGTGTATCGCCCCTTCCCGACGCCCAACCATAGGAGCTGCCCGTGAACATCGACGATATCGACACCCCCGCCGTCCTGATCGACCTCGACATCGTGGAACGCAACCTCCGCAGCGCGCAGGACTATGCGAACCAGCACGGCCTGAACCTCCGTCCCCATGTGAAAACCCACAAACTCCCCCGCTTTGCCCGCGCCCAGGCGGCCCTCGGCGCCGTCGGCATCACCGCCCAGAAACTGGGCGAGGCAGAGGCCATGGCCGATGGCGGCGTGACCGACATCTTCCTCCCCTACAACATCCTCGGCCTCCGCAAACTCGCCCGCCTCAAGGCGCTCCATGGCCGTGTGACGCTCTCGGTCACGATGGACAGCCAGACCACTCTGAACGGCTACGCCGAAACCTTCTCCGACACCGCCCGTCCCCTGACCGTTCTCGTGGAATGCGACACCGGCGCAGGCCGATGCGGTGTTCAGACGGCGGACGATGCCGTGACCCTCGCCCGCGCCATCAGCGCCCATCCGGGCCTCCGCTACGGCGGCCTCATGGTCTATCCCAAACGCGGTGACCCCGCCGGAACGCAAGCCTGGCTCACCACCACGATCGCCGCACTCACCACCGCCAACTTGCCCCCGCCCGTTGTCTCGACCGGCGGCACGCCGGACTTTCTGCGCGCCGCCGAAGTGACCCACGCCACCGAACACCGCCCCGGCACCTATATCTACAACGACCGCATGCAGGTAGGCTGGGGCCACGGCACATGGGACGATTGCGCCATGACCGTCCTGACCACAGTCGTGAGCCGCCCCACAGAAACCCGCGCCATCCTCGATGCTGGTTCCAAGGCGCTGGCCGCAGACCCCGTCCCCGCAGGCGGCCACGGCCGCATCACAACCTACCCCGACGCCATCATCACGGCCCTGAACGAAGAACACGCCATGGTAGACCTGACCGCCTGCCCCGACAGGCCCCGGATCGGCGACCGCCTCCGCGTCATTCCCAATCACGCCTGCGTCGTCACCAACCTTTTCGACTGCGTCTACCTGATGCGCGGCACCGAAGTTGAGCAAGTTGCCGACGTCACCTCACGGGGAAAACTGACCTGATCCGTCCCGCCACATGACTCAAATCAAGGAACCAAACTATCTTAAGTCTCTATTCTGAGGTACCGTGAACGGGAAGGTCACGGCTTCAACCGAAGAATGGAGATTCCACATGCAGCAGAACAAGACTTGGCTCCTCCGCGCCGGTCTGTTTGTCGCGATGAATGTCACTGCCTCCTCGCTCGTAGGGACTTTGGCATTCGCGCAAGAGCAGAAACCGAACATCCTCCTCATCGTCTCGGACGATACAGGCTACGGTGACCTTGGCCCCTATCTGGGCGGCGAAGGCCGCGGGATGCCCACGCCCAATATCGACAAGCTGTCCGATGAAGGGATGACGTTCTTCTCCTTCTACGCCCAGCCAAGCTGCACCCCCGGCCGCGCCGCGATCCAGACCGGCCGCATCCCCAACCGCAGCGGCATGACGACCGTGGCCTTTCAGGGACAGGGCGGCGGCCTTCCCGCCGCCGAATGGACTCTTGCCTCCATGCTTAAACTCGGCGGCTACCACACCTACTTCACCGGCAAATGGCACCTCGGAGAGGCAGACTACGCTCTGCCCAACGCGCAAGGCTATGACGAGATGAAGTATGCCTTCCTCTACCACCTGAACGCCTACACCTACGGCGACCCGACATGGTTCCCCGACATGGACCCCGCCCTGCGCGAGATGTTCAACTCGGTCACCAAAGGCGCGCTCTCGGGCAATGCCGGCGAAACCCCGGTCGAAGAGTTCAGTGTCAACGGCCAGTATGTGAACACCCCCGTCATCGACGGCAAACCGGGCGTCATCGGTATCCCCTTCATCGACAGCTATGTCGAAGAGGCGGCCATCGGCTTTCTTGAAGAAGCAGCCAAGGACCCCGCCACGCCCTTCTTCATCAACGTCAACTTCATGAAGGTGCACCAGCCTAACCTGCCGGCACCCGAATTCGAAAACGCATCCATGGCCCGCACCAAATATGCGGACTCGATTGTCGAACTCGACACGCGGATCGGCCGGATTCTCGACAAGCTGGACGAGTTGAACCTGACCGACAAAACGCTCGTGTTCTACACCACCGACAACGGCGCATGGCAGGACGTCTATCCCGACGCCGGCTACACCCCGTTCCGTGGCACCAAGGGCACCGTCCGCGAAGGCGGCAACCGCGTCCCCGCCATCGCATCCTGGCCCGGCCACATCACGCCGGACACGACCAACCACGAACTGATCGGCGGGCTTGATCTGATGGCCACCTTCGCCGCAGTAGCGGGCGTGACTCTGCCGACCGAGGACCGCGACGGCAAACCGATCATCTTCGACAGCTACGACATGACCCCCGTTCTGACCGGGACCGGCACATCGCCCCGCAACGAATGGTTCTACTTTACTGAAAACGAACTGTCGCCCGGTGCGGCCCGCGTCGGCCATCTCAAGGCGGTCTTCAACTTGCGGGGCGATGACGGTGCCCAGACGGGCGGGCTGGCCGTGGACACCAACCTCGGATGGAAAGGCGCCGAGAGCTACGTTGCGACTGCGCCTCAGATCTTCGATCTCTGGGCCGACCCACAGGAACGTTACGACATCTTCATGAACAACTTCACCGAACGCACCTGGGCCATGGTCAGTATCAGTGAAGCTATCACGAAGCTGATGAAGACCTATGTCGAATACCCGCCGCGCCCGCTGCAATCCCTCGGCTACACCGGACCGATGCTGTTGTCGGATTACTTCCGGTTCCAGAATGTTCGCGATCAGTTGTCAAATGAAGGCATCGGCCTGACGCTCCCGACCGGGAACTAGGCGCAGGTTGCCTGCAAAACCAATGACCAAGGCCATCGCCTTGGTCACCCAACCAAGGTGAAACCTTCCGCCCGGAACGCCAAAGCGTTCCGGGCTTCCTCTTGACCCGGGCATGCTCCCGCTTCACAGCCGCCCTGCAGACGCCGCCCTCTGGCGAACATTGCCGAAACGCATTCCGACGCAATATTGCAGCGGATCAATGCCTTGCCGACCATTCCTACTCGAACAGTCTCTCCGGAAGACCATAGTCCTGCATCCAGCCGATCCAGAACACATCTGTCGGCCCCATGACATAGTCGACCACCTGCCACCCTGCCCCGTCATTGCGCAACAGCACCATCGCCTCGTCCGACATGACACCCTGCTTCCATTCCTCGGCCAGTGGGGTCCGCAACCAGTCAATCGGCGATCCGTCCCGGTTCTGCGGCGTGCCGCCCAGATAGGCCCAGTGCCCGTCACTGTTCAGCACAGACACAAGAAAAACCACCGGCTGCACGATCACTTTGCCGATCGGGACCCGCGCCGCATCCATGATTGCCGACCGTTCGGCCGATCCAACTGACGGGGTGTAAAGGGCGCCGACAGCCCCGCCGGTCTTGACGATCGTCTGCGCCCCCGCCCCTGCAGCCCAAAGACCCAAAAGCCCGCCCAAGACAACCCGCCGCCCCAGTCCGCCCATCACAGCCCTCCGGTCCCAACCTGCCCTACTCTCCCCCGTGACCACCCCACCTGTCCACCTCCAAGTAACGGCCAACCCCCATTGCCCCGCCCCCCGCTTTGGTCCAAAACGCGAACATGGCCAAGGATCTCGCCTTCACCTGTACCAGTTGCGGCGCCGCCCATTCCAAATGGTCGGGCCAGTGCGACGCCTGCGGTGCCTGGAACGCCATCGTCGAAGAAGCCCCCCTCGCCACCGGCCCCACCGCGAAAACGCTCGGCGCCAAACGCGGTCATGCCATCACCCTCACCGACCTCGCCACACAGGAAGCCGCGCCACCCCGCACCATGGCGGGCGTCGAGGAACTTGACCGTGTCCTCGGCGGCGGCCTTGTCGCAGCCTCTGCCCTCCTCGTCGGCGGCGATCCCGGCATCGGCAAGTCCACCCTCCTCCTGCAGGCCGCTGCCCGCTTTGCCCGCAATGGCCTCAAGGTCATCTATGTCACGGGCGAGGAATCGACGGCCCAGGTCCAGATGCGCGCCCAGCGCCTTGGCCTGACCGAAAGCCCGGTGCGCCTCGCCTCCGAAACCAACCTCCGCGACATCCTCACGACCCTCGAGGCCGAAAAGCCCGACCTCGCCATCATCGACTCGATTCAGACGATGTGGGCCGACCATGTCGATGCTGCCCCAGGCTCCGTCTCTCAGGTCCGCGCCGCCGCCCATGAACTCACCACATTCGCCAAACGCCGGGGCATCTCGGTCATCATGGTGGGTCATGTGACCAAGGAAGGCGCCATCGCTGGCCCCCGTGTGATCGAACACATGGTCGACACCGTCCTCTATTTCGAAGGCGAACGCGGCCACCAGTTCCGCATCCTTCGCGCGGTCAAGAACCGCTTCGGCCCCGCCGACGAAATCGGCGTGTTCGAGATGACGGGCAAGGGTCTGGCCGAGGTGAAAAACCCCTCCGCCCTTTTCCTCTCGGAACGCGGCACCCCCGCCCCGGGATCAGTCGTCTTTGCAGGCATTGAAGGCACCCGCCCCATCCTTTGCGAAATCCAGGCTCTCGTCTCGCCTGCACCGCAGGGGCAAGCCCGCCGCTCGGTCGTGGGCTGGGATGGAGGACGGCTCGCCATGATCCTCGCCGTCCTCGAATCCCGTTGCGGCATCCCCTTCACCGGCCTTGACGTCTACCTCAACGTCGCGGGCGGCCTCCGCATCCACGAACCCGCCGCTGATCTTGCCGTCGCCGCAGCACTTGTTTCCGCCCGCGAAGATACCGCCCTGTCGCCCGAATGCGTCATATTCGGAGAGATCAGCCTCTCCGGCGCCCTCCGACCGGTGTCCCAGACGGAAAACCGGTTGAAAGAAGCGCAGAAACTTGGTTTTACCTGCGCAACCGTGCCGCAAGTCACGAAAAGGGCCAGTTTGCAGGGCATGACCCTGCGTGAAAATCGTGATCTGGCCGGGTTCGTGACGGAAATATTCGGCATCAAGGCGGACGGCAGGGAATAAAGGGACGAAGGCATGGAAGGCTTTACCATCATCGACGGCGTCGTCGCTGTCGTCATCGTGCTTTCTGCGCTGCTCGCCTACAGCCGTGGCTTCGTGCGTGAAGTGCTGGCCATCGCGGGGTGGATCGGGGCCACGATCCTTGCCTTCATCTTTGCCGATAAGATCCAGCCTCTCATCCGCCAAATCCCCGTGATTGGCGATTTCATTGGCGACAGCTGCGAACTCTCGATCATCGCGGCCTTCGGCACAGTCTTTGCCATCGCCCTCATCGTCTTTTCGATCTTCACCCCGGTCTTTTCCGGCGTCGTGCAACGCTCCGTCCTCGGTGGCATTGATCAGGGGCTTGGTTTCCTCTTCGGCGTCTTCCGCGGCATCCTCCTGATCGCCGTGGCCTTCTTCGTCTACCAGACGGTCCTGTCGGCCCAGTCCATCCCGATGATCGAAGACAGCCGTGCCGCGGCGGTCTTTGCCCGCCTGACGGGCCAGATTGAGGAACAGAATCCGCAGGCGGCTCTGGGCTGGATCACCACGCAGTATGAACAACTCATAGGCGATTGCGGCGCACCGGCTACGAACGGCTGATCCCCCGCGTCACCGCACATGATAGTTTCGTGACACCCCGTCCATGACGGGATATCAGGGCGATGCACCGTTCCCCGGATTCGGAGTCCCCCCGTTGTCCAAGACCATGCCCCCCGCCCATCCTTTCGACGACGACAAGCTGCACGAGGAATGCGGGATATTCGGGGTCATCGGCGTCGCGGACGCGGCCAACTTCGTGGCCCTCGGCCTCCACGCGCTTCAGCATCGCGGGCAAGAGGCGGGCGGCATCGTCACCCACGATGCCGAGACAGGCTTTGCCTTCGCCCGCCGCATGGGCCTGGTCCGCGACAACTTCACCAGCCACGAGGTGATGAAGACCCTGCCCGGCACGCTCGGGATCGGCCATGTCCGCTATTCCACTGCAGGGGCCAAGGGCCAGACGGCGCTCCGCGACGTGCAACCCTTCTTCGGTGAACTTGCCATGGGCGGCGTCGCCGTAGCCCATAACGGCAATATCACCAACGCCCTCTCGCTCCGGCGCGAGTTGATCGACCGCGGCTCGATCTTCCAAAGCTCGTCAGACACAGAGTGCATCATCCACCTCATGGCCCGCTCAATGGGCCGCACAATCTCAGATCGCCTGGAAGAGGCGCTGCGCAAGGTCGACGGCGCCTTTTCCATCGTCGCGATGACCAACACACGCCTCATGGGCTGCCGCGATCCGCTTGGCGTGCGCCCTCTTGTTCTGGGGCGGGTCGGTGAAGGCTGGGCACTCGCCTCCGAGACCTGCGCGCTCGACATCATCGGGGCCGACTTTGTCCGCGAAATCGCCCCCGGCGAAATGGTCGTGATTTCTGCCGAAAATGGCGTTGAAAGCCACTACCCCTTCCGCCCGCAGAAACCGCGTTTCTGCATCTTCGAACATGTCTATTTCTCGCGCCCCGATTCCATTCTCGATGGCCGTTCAGTCTATGAAACCCGCGAGGCGATTGGCCGCGAACTTGCAAAAGAGGCTCCGGTCGAGGCCGAACTGGTCTGCCCCGTCCCTGACTCGGGCACCCCCGCCGCCATCGGTTATTCGCTGCAATCGGGCATCCCCTATGCCATGGGGATCATCCGCAACCAGTACATGGGCCGGACCTTCATCGAACCCACTGAACAGATCCGCAACATGGGCGTGCGGCTGAAACTCAACGTCAACCGCGCCCTCATCAAGGGCAAGCGCGTGATCCTTGTAGACGACTCGGTCGTGCGCGGCACAACCAGCCGCAAGATCAAGGAAATGATCCTCGACGCCGGCGCGGCCGAAGTCCACTTCCGCATCGCTTCGCCTCCTACCGCCTGGCCCTGTTTCTATGGTGTCGACACGCCGCAACGCGAAAAACTCCTCGCCGCCACGATGTCCGAGGACGAAATGCGCGAACACCTCGGCGTCAACAGCCTCAGGTTCATCTCCCTCGACGGCCTCTACCGCGCCGTGGGCCAGGCCCGCGGCCGCGACAGGGCGCAGCCCCAGTATTGCGACGCCTGCTTCTCGGGCGACTACCCTGTCGCCCCCGCCGACATGGTGGAGAAGGGTTTCCAGATGAAGACAGCGGCCGAGTAGGCTCAACGCCCGGTTCTGCCCCGTGATATGACGCACACGGGGCCTCCGCGCCCGTGCCAAAGGCACACCACAAAGCATCATGACCAACCTCAGAGTCAGAGCGCCTCGCTCACCCGCACACCTCGCCCGTGGTTTCTTAGTCGCCCTCTTGCCTCAAGGGGGCGGCCGCAGGTGCGGCACCCCCTTCACCTACCCACCTGAAACGGCTCCCCTTGCCTCCCGTCCGATCCCAAGTCACTCTTCACTCATGACCGCTGCCCAATCCCACGACGCCTACCTCGCCAAGCGCCCGCCCGAACAAGGGGCCGCCCTCCAGTCCCTGCGCGACACGCTGCACACTCTCCTCCCCGACGCCGAGGAGGTCATCTCCTACGCCATGCCCGGCTTCCGCATCGGCAAACAACTGATTGCGGGCTATGCAGGCTTCGCGAAAAACTGCGGCTACTACCCCCATTCCGGCAACATCCTTCCCCAATTTCAGGAAGAGATCGCAGCCCTCGGCTTCAAATCCACCCCTGGCGCGCTCCAGTTCACACCCGCGAAACCCCTGCCCTCCAACCTCGTCGCCCGCCTCGTCGCCGCGCGCCGGGCCGAGGCCGGAGTCTGACCTCGCCCGCTTGCGCAAAGTCAGCGTTTGCG
Organism: Rhodobacterales bacterium; assembly: GCA_026400355.1. GTDB lineage: Bacteria > Pseudomonadota > Alphaproteobacteria > Rhodobacterales > Rhodobacteraceae > JAPLPE01. The sequence continues at coordinate 50,712 of JAPLPE010000015.1, forward strand.
CAATACGCAGGACCCATGTCCTTTCCCTCCACTATCTTCGTCCTCTGCACCGGTCGCTGCGGGTCCATGACCCTGGCCAAGGCCTGCACTCATGTGACGAACTATTCCACCGCTCATGAAAGCCGCGCCCATGCCGTCGGGCCCGACCGTCTGACCTACCCCTCCCCGCATATCGAGGTCGACAACCGCCTCTCTTGGTTTCTCGGTCGCCTTGACGCCACCTATGGCAATGCCGCGGCCTACGTCCACCTCATCCGCGACCCCGAGGAAACAGCAAAAAGCTATGCCCGCCGCGCCAATCAGGGCATCCTTCTGGCCTATCGCAACGCCATCATCATGCGGGCCAAGTTCCTCAATCCCGATGCCACGATCATGGATTACAGCCGCGACTATGTGGCAACCGTGAACGCCAACATTACGTCTTTCCTCAAGGACAAGACGCATGTCCGCACCATCCACCTCTCGACCATCCGCGACGATTTCGACGCCTTCTGGGAATGGATCGGCGCCGAGGGCGACCGGGACGCAGCCCGCAGGGAACTCCTGACCAAACATAACTCGACGGAGCGCAAGCCATGGAAACAGCCCTGATCACCGGTGCTTCGCGGGGCCTCGGCCATGCGCTGGCACTCGCCCTCGCGCCAACGCACCACATAATCGCCGTTGGCCGCACCGTGGGCTCCCTCGAAGAACTCGACGATGCCATTCAGGCCCGGGGTGGCCAGGCTACCCTCGCCCCGCTCGACATCACCGTCCCCGAGGCGATGCAGCAACTCTGCCGCAGCATCCATGACCGCTGGGGCGACCTGTCGATCTGGGTCCATACCGCGATCCACGCCGCCCCCCTCTGCCCAACCGGCCATATCGCCGACAAGGATTTCGACAAATCCGTCGCGATCAACCTGCGCGCCACGACACGCCTGATCGCCTATGTCGCCCCTCTTCTAGGCGCATCCGGCAAGGCAGTCTTCTTCGACGACCCCCGTGGCGGCGAAAAGTTCTTCGGCAGCTACGGCGCGACCAAGGCCGCCCAGATCGCCCTCGCCCAAAGCTGGAAGGCCGAATCCCTCCGCACCGGCCCGCAGGTCCGCATCCTCACCCCGGCTCCCATGCCCACTGCAACCCGCGCCCGCTTCTTCCCGGGCGAAGACCGGTTACTCCTCGCTGATCCCAAGGCCGAGGCCGCCCGCCTCCTCCCCCAGATCCTGACCTGAACACCAACCGCCAGCGAGGTCGCGCATCGCGCGGAAGAACGCGCACCCCGGCTCATTGTCGCGCAAATGCCGCGCCCGGCAGCAGAAAACCACCGCTGCCGCCCTCCGCTTGCCGCCTCCGCGCCGCTCGCTTAGGAAGGGCTCAACGACGAGGCAGGTTCCACATGCGCATTCTCATCACCAATGACGACGGGATCAACGCGCCGGGCCTTGTCACGCTCCACGCCATCGCAACCGAGATCGCAGGCCCCGGCGGCGAAGTCTGGACCGTCGCACCCGCCTTTGAACAATCGGGCGTGGGCCACTGCATCAGCTACACCCATCCCACTATGATCGCGCAGTTGTCAGACCGCCGCTACGCTGCCGAAGGCTCGCCCGCTGACTGCGTCCTCGCGGGCCTCTATGACGTGATGGCCAAGTCAAAACCCGACCTCGTCCTCTCGGGCGTCAACCGGGGCAACAACGCTGCCGAAAACGTCATGTATTCAGGCACCATCGGCGGCGCGATGGAGGCAGCCCTGCAAGGTGTCCCTGCCATCGCCCTTTCGCAGTTCTTCGGCCCCGGCAACGCCCGACTGTCTGACCCGTTCGCGGCTGCGTCAGTCCACGGTGCCGCCACCATCCGCACGCTTCTGGACCGCGCTCCCTGGCAGGGCGGCGAATACCGACTCTTCTACAACGTCAACTTCCCCCCCGTCCCGGCCGCAGGCGTCAAGGGTCTTGCCGTCACCCGTCAGGGCTTCCGCCGCAACACAGCCTTCGGGATCGAAGCGCAGATCTCCCCATCGGGCCGCCGCTTCCTCTGGGTCACAGGCGGTCCGCAAGATGAACGCACCGGTCCCGGCACCGATGCCGAGGCCAATCTCGACGGTTACATCTCCGTCACGCCGATGCGCGCCGACCTGACCGCCCATGACGCGCTCGATCTTGTCCGGGAAAGCATCGCGTGACGTCAGAGGCCCAGCGCAAGATGCAATTCCTCTACGCGCTCCGCGCCAGCGGTGTCACCGATGCCCGCACCCTCACTGCAATGGAACGAATCGATCGGGCGCAATTTGTGCGCGGCCTCTTCGCAGACCGCGCCTACGAAGACGTACCGCTCACCATCCCATGCGGACAGACAATCAGCCAGCCCTCCATCGTGGGCATCATGACCCAGGCGCTTCAGGTCACCCCCCGCGACAAGGTGCTCGAGGTCGGAACTGGCTCGGGCTATCAGGCTGCGATCCTGTCGCTCCTCGCACGACGCGTCTACACTGTGGACCGCTACCGCCGCCTCGTGGCTCAGGCGCGCGAGATCTTCGATGCGCTCAAGCTGCCCAACATCACCGCCTTCACCGCCGACGGCAGCTTTGGCCTGCCCGATCAGGCCCCCTTTGATCGCATCATTGTCACTGCCGCCGCCGAAGACCCACCCGGCCCCCTCTTGGCCCAGCTTCGGATCGGCGGTATAATGGTGGTCCCGGTCGGCCAGTCCGATGCGGTGCAAAGCCTGATCCGCGTCACAAGGACTGAAACGGGCTTTGACTATGATGAACTCCGGCCTGTCCGGTTCGTGCCTTTGGTCGAAGGGCTGGGGCAGGACTGACGGGCCAGGACGCGCGACAGATGTAAAAGGTTCCGGCCAACAAGGAACCGCGATGACCCGAGGTGCCCGATGACACAGGCCGCTGCCCCCCAGATCTCTCAAAGCCCTGCCCGCGACTCGGTCTGGCGTTTCCTCATGTCCGCCGCCGCACTCTCGGCTTTTGCCGCCTGCGACCAGATCCCCGACCCCGATTTGCGCGGCCTGGGAGAAGGTTTCTCGACAACCGAAGCCGCCCAGAACGCCCCCACCCGCCCGACACCGGATTCGCGTGGGGTGATCTCCTACGCCGACTATCAGGTCGTCGTCGCCCGACAGGGCGATACCGTGGGCAGCATCGCGGCCCGCCTCGGTCTGGCAGCGCCTGCCTTGGCAAGCTACAATGGCCTGCAGGCCGATACACCGCTCCGTGCAAATGAAATCATAGCCCTGCCGACGCGCGTTTCCGAACCAGTGACGACCAGTTCCTTCAGCCCCGCCGCGGCGGGCGCCGCGATAGACCGCGCCGGTTCCGTAACCACTACGGCCCTTGCCCCTTCCGCGCCTGCAGCGACTAACACCCCCGCCGCGCCCCCGCCCCGCACGGGTGAGGAACCGATCCGCCATCAGGTCGTTCGCGGCGAATCCGTCTATTCAATCGCCCGGCTCTACAATGTCTCGGTCAGCGACATCGCCGAATGGAACGGCCTTGGCGCAGACCTGACGGTGCGCGAAGGCTCCTTCCTCCTGATCCCGCAGGGGGGCTCCGCTCCCGCGCAGGCAACAACCTCCGTCACCACCCCCGGCGAAGGCAGCCCGACCCCCGTACCGCCCAGCGCCGCCGAACCTCTGCCCGACGAAAACCCACCCCCCGTCGATGTGGAACCTGAACCGCCCGAAGATGTGGCCCCCGACCTTGGCGCGACCCAGACCGAGGCCCCCTCTTCGGCGCAGTTCGTCATGCCGGTGCAGGGCTCGATCATACGCGAATACGTCAAGGGCCGGAACGACGGCATCGACATCGGCGCCCCTGCCGGCACCGATGTAAAGGCTGCTGCCGCAGGCACTGTGGCAGCCGTGACGACCAATACCGAAGGCATCCGGATCGTCGTCATCAAGCATGCCGACAACCTGCTGACGGTCTATACCCACCTCGACAACCTCTCCGTCCAGCAGGGTTCGTCCGTCAGCCGCGGTCAGGTGATCGGCAAGGTCCGTTCCGGCGACCCCAGCTTTGTCCATTTCGAAGTTCGCCTCGGCATGGACAGCCGCGACCCCGCCGACTACCTCCCCTAGTGTTCGCCACCTGACAAATGGTTCTCAGTCTGCCCCCGGTGCGGTTTGGGTTGCTTGGCAGAGGGTCCAAGGACCAGCTATGCGGACGAAGCAGCCCTTTCGGTCGTTCGCTTACGTGACTACGTTTTGAGGATGCACAAAGAGCGTTCCCTTCGCGCGATTCCTCTCAGTATGCCGCATGCTGCTGTTTCCGGCATTTGCTTTGGCTGAACCAGTGCGCATTCCTGGGCCTGAAGGCCCCCTCGAAGCTGAGATGATCGCCGTCGAAGGGGCCTTGCATGCTGTCGTCATCATTCCCGGATCGGGCCCGACAGACCGGGACGGGAATTCAGGTCAGGGCCTTGCAACAAATACCTACCGGTTGCTTGCCGAAGGACTGGCTGAAGCAGGGATCGCATCTTTGCGGATTGACAAGAGGGGGTTCTACGGCAGCGCCCAAGCGATCGCTGATCCGAATGACGTCACGATCTCAGCCTATGCCCAAGATGCCCGTAACTGGGTAGACTTTGCCTCGACCCTTGCCCCGTGCGTCTGGATTGCAGGGCATTCCGAAGGTGGTTTGGTGGCGCTTTTCGCTGCGCAAGATGCCCCTGAAGCACTTTGCGGACTGATTCTTCTTGCGACACCGGGACGTCCACTTGGCCAGTTGTTGATCGAGCAATTGGAGGGCAATCCACACCCCGACCTGATCATGGCGGATCTCCGCGCCATCGTGACCGACCTTGAAAGCGGCAATCGCCGGGAAACCAAGGCGATCCCCCCGATCCTGCGACCGCTCTTCCGTGCAGAGGTACAGGATTACCTGATCGACCTTCTTTCCCATGACCCGGCCGGAATTGCCTCGGGATGGCGCGGGCATGCACTGATCGTTCAGGGCGACGCGGATTTGCAAGTCCGTCCACTCGACGCCGATCTGCTCGTTCGCGCAATGCCTCATGCGCGGCGCCTTGACCTTTCCCAAGCCACGCACACACTGAAAGTCTTTGTTGAAGGGAATCCGCTTGCTACCTACCGCGACCCCACCTTGTCGCTACACGACGGACTGCTTCGCGGCATCGTTCAATTCCTGTGTGATTTGCCCGATTCTCGATGCCTGCAATCGGCTCCAAGCTGTCGTAGGGCATCTTCTGACAGTTAGGGAACGCTGGGGTGGGTGAAACCCATCCGCCAAGCCACGTCGCACAACCACCGCTCGGACCGGATCCCTTGGCAGTAGTAGCCAAGCAAGAGCATCCGGATCATCAGTTCGGGATCAATCGAAGGACGGCCGTGCGAACTGCGAAACAGGGCCAGAAGCGGCCGCACATGTCTCAGATCAAGGAAGCGATCAATTCCGCGCACAGGGTGATCTTGGGGCACAAATCCATCAATCGAGAACTCATTACACAGTGCGCCCTGCGCAACTTGCCTCTGCCCCATCATCGCTGCGCCCTCCACTCTCAAGACAGTGCGACAGGACATCGAAGTCCGATCAACGGGCTTTTTCAACAGTATCCGGACGAAGCGGTCGCTCAGTCGCACTTAAAGCAAACGTCAATTCCCCGCTCAGCTTAGGCTTCTTCAAAAAGCGATTGCACCCGGGTCAGCAGTGTTGCCAATTCCGTGGGCACGCGTTGGCTCCCCCTAACCTCGACACGCTAAGGCGGCATTATCTCATTGATATCACCGCCGGTTATGCTGTCCCAAAGGGCGTCCAAATTGTGCCCATGCCAGTCCGGAGCATTAATCTCGGACAGCAACGCCCTGTAAAAGGCGTCCGTGGTTTGCCATTCAGAAACATCAATGTAGATTCGCTTCATCGCAGAATATTCGCACGACCCTTGAACGGCGACTATGGACATATGCCGTTGAAAAACTCTGCTTGCTTGGGGCCTTTGGCGCTGATTGATTTCCATGTGACAGGCAGGGAACAGTGGGGTGAGTGGACCCCAACCGCCAGGCAACGTCGCGCTTCAGCCCGGATGACCGCCCTGCCATCACCACCCGTGACCGGACGGAATCCCCCCCAGCAAGGCCAGAGATCAGCAGCCCGTCTACCCCTTCGGCTTCGCCCGCCAGCTTCCAAACCATCGTGACATGCTCGCGGTCTTTTCGTCCACCGCAGCATCAATGCCCTGCAATGCGGGCTGGATCCGTTTGTTTCGGAAACGGATCCACCGCACCCGGATGGCCCAATAGACGGCAAACAGGAACGTCAGGAAAATGATGTTGAACCACGGGATCAGCCGCACATCCGGCCCTTCGACCGGGGTCACCGAAATTGCATTCGGAAAGATCGACATGAACGGCACCCGCCAACCATAATGCCGCACCGCGACCCATTTCGGCGCATCGGCCGTCGAAATCAGGTTGCGCGCCTCGGCCTGCAGGTTTGAGGAATCAAACTTGAAATAGGGTGGCCATATCCAACCCGTATCCTCGTTCCGGTAAACGATCACAGACCCGTTGGGCCGCACGGCGTCAATGAAAAGCACATCCCGCTGGATCGCTCCCGCCGTCTCGTCCGTCCCCGCATCCGGCGACGCCCAGAAGATCGAATTGCTGCCAAAGTTCATCAGACGGTTCGACGTATTGGTGACATAGACGATGTCCCGCTGCGGCAGGGTATAGTGCAGAAAGACCGCCAGAACGGTCAGGATGATGATCCAAAGACCCCAGGAAACATAACGCAACATCGGTCCGCCTTTTCACTCAGCTATAGTTCACGACATAGATGATCGTCCCGATGACGGCCAGAGGAACGACATAGACCCCGAGGATGAGTTTTCGTCGCAGCGAATGGTCATAGGCCTGCAGGTTCGCGCTGATCCACGCCTCCTTGTCCCCCTCCATCGCACCCGCGTCCCACTCAAGGATCAGTTCCCGCCGCCTTGCCCGCCGCGACATGATTGACAGGATCACATAGATTGCCGTCAGCACCACGAACCCGCCCAGGATCAGCCGCACCAGTCCGCCCATCTATGCGCCCTCCTCCATCACCATGTTTCCTTGATCCAATGCTTGGGCAATCCCGCCACCGACAGGATCAGGATAGGTCCCCACAGCAGCGCCGAAATCACCCCGAGCCTGCCGAAAAAGACCAGCGTCGCCAGCACCCCGTCCTCGAACATCAGTCCAACTGGCGCACCCTGCCACATGTAAAGCCCGACAAAGAACCCCGTGGACACAACCAGCATAATCACGACCGCTGTAAAGGCCAGCCACAAAAGCGGCCGCGCCCCTTCCGGCCAGAACAGGCTCAGCCCGCGCGGCACCAGCCAGCCGAAAAAGGCCAGCGTCACCGCAGGAACCAAAAGTCCATCCGAGAACATGCAGCCTCCCTGCCTCGCCGATCTGCGCGCAGGCTATCCGCAAAGTCGGCCCGTTGCCAACGCCACAACGCGGCATGCCGGAACGGATCAGTTGTCAATCCGGTCAACTTCCCGCAGGTTCGATCTCAGGTTCCGCCGGATTCGTCGCAACCCACACAACCGCGCACAAAGGCCGCTGCCATGCCGGATCACCTCGTCTTCCTCTCCCAGCGCGATACCGCGCCGGAAACCTCACGCCCTGAAGCCAACCGCATCATCTCGGGCGATCCCGTCTTCACGACATGGAACATCGAGGAAACCAAAGACAGCTGCTGCGGCATCTGGCGCTGCACGCCCGGCAAATGGCGCATCTTCTACGAAGAATGGGAATACTGCCGCATCGTCTCGGGCCTCTCTGTCCTGACCGAAGACGGCGGCGCCGCACGGATCGTGCGGGCGGGCGACAGCTTTGTCATCCGCCCCGGCTTCAAGGGAACATGGGAAGTCATGGAAACGACGGTCAAGGATTACGTCATCCGCACCTGACCGCCGCCACCCCGTCAGATGCTGCCTTGCACGAGCGTCGCATCCAGCGGCGGCAACGCGTTGAAATCGGGCGGCCTGTCAGCAGCCACAGCTTCAGGACCATAGACATCCTGCGGATCTATGATGACCGGCGGCATTTCCACGCCACGGCCAAAGTATTCGGGATCAACCCGCAGCGATTCCTCTTCCGAACGCACATGCACACGCGTCCCGGTGGGCACCCGGCTGTAAAGGTCGATCACATCCTGATTGAACAGGCGGATACATCCCGCCGACCCCGAATTGCCGACGGACGTCATGTCGTTGGTGCCGTGGATGCGATAGAACGTATCCCGCCCGTTCCGGTAGAGATAAAGCGCACGCGCGCCCAACGGGCTGCGCAGACCGCCGGGAATACCGTCCGCAAAGGGACCATAAACCTCGGGCTCGTTGCGCAGCATGTTGGCCGTTGGTGTCCAGCTTGGCCACATCCGCTTGTCCTGGATCACGCCATCGCCGCTAAAGCTCTTGCCGGCCCTGCCCGCACCGATCGGATAGCGGATCGTCTCGCCCTCAAGCGGAATGTAGTACAGGAACTTGGCATAGGGATCGACGTCGATGCTCCCCGGCGGCTGTTCACCGACATATATCCCTGTCATGCGACGGTTGACACCCTGTGTGTACTGTTCCGGGATCGGCGGCAGGTTGTAACCCGCGTCAAACAGCGGACCATAGCCTTCGATAAAGCTTACCGGCGACGGCCCTTCCGGCACCGCAGGCTGCATGGCGCAACCCGCCAGAAGCGCCGCCCCCGACAGCAACATCATGCGCCGGGATAGCTGAAGGGGGTCGTTGCCTGACGTCATCGCGCATTTTCCGTAGCCAATTAAGACAATTTGTCACCATAAAGGAACGGGATGGAGGTGCAAATTCAAAACGACCCGCTTTTGGCAACAGACAAGGGTCAGATCGGAAGTGAAGCCGGTGAATCAGTCAAATCTTCGACAGAAGACCTGGCCCACAGTGTATTCGTGCACGAATACAACAGCCTTTCAGACGTGATTCTCTCTCCCGCAACCATCTGAAACGATTCGGGAAACACGCCCGCTGCCCCGCCAGCACGGCCCGGCGCACCCGCGCCGGACCGCATCGTTCCGCCTTAGCCGACGATATTGAACGACGGCCCATAGGGGTAATGCGTGATATCCTCATTCCCGTCCTTCGTAATGATCAGGATGTCATGTTCGCGATATCCGCCGGCGCCTGGCTGGCCATCGGGAATGGTCAGCATCGGCTCCATCGAGATCACCATGCCGGGCTCCAGCACCGTGTCGATATCCTCGCGCAGTTCCAGCCCCGCCTCGCGGCCATAATAATGCGACAGCACACCGAACGAATGGCCGTAGCCAAAGGTCCGGTACCGCAGCAACTGCCGCTCTTCAAAGAAGTGGTTGATCTTGGCTGTCACCTCGGAACAGGACGCCCCGGGTTTCAGCAGCGTCATGCCATATTCATGGGCGGCCACGTTGGCTTCCCAGATGGCAAGGCTAGCATCATCCACCTCACGCACGAACATCGTCCGTTCCAGCGCGGTGTAGTATCCCGAGATCATCGGGAAAGCATTCAGCGAAAGGATATCGCCGACCTGCAACTCCCGCGCCGTCACCGGGTTATGCGCCCCGTCCGTGTTGATGCCCGACTGGAACCAGACCCAGGTATCGCGATACTCGGCATCCAGGAACCGCTTGGCGATTTCCAGTTCCATCGCATCCCGGCCCGCCATCGCCACGTCAATTTCGCGCGCCCCGGCCTTGACCGCCTCGCGGATCGCATATCCGCCCACGTCGGCCACATTGGCCCCGTGCCGGATCAGCGCAATCTCGGCCGGTGACTTGTGCATCCGGCTCTTCATCGTTTCCGGCGCAATGTCCACCGTCGCCTTGGGCAAAAGGAAGGATTGCAGCTTGCCCGATTGCAGCAGCGTCAGGTGATCGCCTTCAATCCCGATGACCTTACCCGCACCCGTCACCGACAGGATCGCGCGCCAGTAATTGTCCCGCGCCCAGTCCGTATAGGTGATGTTGTCACCATGGCACCGCCGCCACGGCTGGCCCGCGTCAATTCCTGCGCTGATCGTGACGGACTCGGTCGCCGTGACGACAAGGCCGTAAGGTCGCCCGAACGAGCAGTAAAGAAAGCCCGAGTAGTAGGCGATGTTGTGCATCGAGGTAAGGACAGCTGCCTCGACCCCTTCGGCCGCCATGATCCTGCGCAGTCCGGCCAGACGCGCGTCATACTCGGCGTCCTCGAACGGCAGGACCCGGTCGCCCTGATGAAAACGGTATTGCTGCGGACGTTCTGTCATTGTCAGACCCTGTCAAGATGGGGTCCGGCCCTGATGCAACCCGGAACCCCGAAAGGTCCCGGCGTACAGGACTGCGGCGACAAGGCAGAACCCGGTCGCAAGCCGTGGAGCCAGCGGCCCCTGCGGCGACGCCATCGCCGCAAGCTCACCCTCGCTATCCGTCAATTCGCACCGTCTGGCAAGCTTTTCGCGCGTCTCCTCCGATGCAGGTGGCGTTTTTCGCGCATGACGCAGCACCCTGCCTTGCCTTGGCGCGAGAATGGGGAACAAGGTCGCGCAACTCAATTGCGGACGACCCCATGCGACTGGACGGCAAGACGGCAATCGTGACGGGAGGGGCCACCGGCTTTGGCGCAGGCATCGCCCGCGCCCTTGCCGCTGCGGGGGCCAAGGTCTGCGTGGCCGATGTGAACGGCGATGCGGCGGAACTCATCGCCTCAGAAGTCGGAGGTTTCGGCACCGCCGTCGATGTGACCGACAACGCCTCGGTCGGCAAACTCGCCGACCTCGCTGCCGACCGTCTGGGCGATCTCGACGTCCTTGTGAACGCTAACGCCCCCGCCCATGTCCCCCGCGCACTGGAGGAAGTGACCGAGGCCGAATTCGATCGCATCCTCGCCAGCCACGCCCGCGCCATCTACCTCACGGCCCGACATTTCGTGCCACCGATGAAGGCCGCCAACACCGGCGTCATTCTTAACCTCGCCGCGACCTCTGGGGTCTCTCCCCGCCCCCGGATCAACTGGTTTGGCGCGTCCAAGGCATGGGTCATCGCGGCCACCCAAGGCATGGCCGTCGAACTCGCCCCCCACGGCATCCGCGTGAACGCACTCGTCCCCGTCTGCGACGACAGCCCGCCCCTGCCCAGCTTCATGGGCGGCGCCAAGGGCGATCACAAGACCAAGGCCCTCGCAGCCATCCCGATGGGCCGCTTTGCCACGGCCGAGGATGTGGGTCAGGCCGCCCTCTTCCTCTGTTCCGACGCCGCCGCCCTCATCACCGGCATCGCCCTCGACGTGGACGGCGGCCGCCGGATCTGACACCTCTCAGCCGCCCGAAACCACCAGAACCCATCTCGTAGGGTGGGTGAAACCCACCATCCCTCCACCCCATCCAATGATCACTCCACCGGCATCCAGATTTCAAACCCGCCCTCACCCGTCGCCCCGTCAAACTCCAGCGGATAGAACTCCACCGAAGGCCCGTCGCGCGGGGTCAGCCCCGGGCGGCCCATCCATTCGCGGAAGATCTCGGCCCAGACCGACCCCATGGTCGAAATATGCCCGGCTTCAACAAACCGCGCCCAGCGCCCCGCAGGCAGTGTAATCGCCGCCCAGCCTTCTGGCACCGGCCCTTTCGGCACCTCTTGCCCGCAGAGATAATCAAAGGCCCCGCCTTCGCCAAAGTTGGCGCAGACCCCGTACCAGCGGTCCGCCACCGCCCCCGGCGTCTCAATCCCGGCCATGTTGTAATCGGCCCACTGGCCCGGAATGGCCTGCCGCGCCTCCATCGTATAGCGGCGCAAGGGCCCAAGGATTCGGCGGTCCGGCATGTCTTTGATGACAGGCGGGGCAAGGCAGGTGACAGGGGCCATGGCAATCTACTTCGGCAATGTCAGGGGCAGGTCATCAGCCCGCTTTCGCGGCTCTTTGGGCATTCAAGGCAAGACTACCTCGAAAACATCAAAGGTTCTTTATACTATTGGCAAGGTCGTGAGCCCCGATCGGAAGTTGATCAATGCCTACTGCAATTTCATCGATTGTCTTGTCAGTAAGTGGACCGACAATCCTTTCGCAAGCAGTTCTAAGCTGTTTTTCGATAGAAGTCATATGACCACGGCTGAAGCCTAGCACCGCACGCGATTTTCCGAATAGTCCAGCCTCATGAAGTTCATACAAAGGACGAAGTTGCTTTTTGTCCACCATCACGGTGTCAATCTTCTTCCATCTTGAATCCCGGGACCTTAGAATAAGGAAAAGTGCCCCAACGCGGCCAATGGCTTGATAGTCTTGGTTGCGCCCTTCCACTTCTGCCTGAAACGCTCTGAATTCTGGGCTTTCCTTCATTGGAACGCTTTCATCATTTGCCATAGTCTAGCAACCTTTGTGGACTACATCTTAAAGTTGCATACCTGCTCTGCAGAATCAACTTGTACAGATTTCTAGATCTTCGCAATGGTTGCGCCACGTTAAGTGAACGGCGCCACTTGAAAAGCACCAAGGCTTCGTCCTGTGGGTCTCAAGCTAGCAGAGCGTGCGGCGCATGAGTATGGGGATCTGACCTTGGTCATTTGCCTATGCCTAGCGCGCCGCCCCTGCCCCGTCCTGACCGGAATTGACATCGCCATCGGAAAGGATGCGGCACAGTTCACTCCCCGCATCCTCAAGCCCTTCAATCACATCGAAATGGTGCCGCCCCGGCACCACCGTCACCGGCACACCCCAGGCGTCACCCAGCCACCGCGCCTGATCCAGAAACACGGGCCGCTCGGCCCCGCCCACAACCACATGCACGGGCACCGCCGGGGGCGCATGAAACACCGGGCTCTCGGCCTGCGCCTCCTCCACATCAATGCGCAGGTCGGCGTTCATCGACGTCTCCCTCAGCGACCGCAGATCGGAAAGCGGCGAAATCGGCACGACCCGTTCCAGCCTCTCCCGGCAGGCAAGCGGCACATCCCCGCAGGCCAGCCGGGCCACAATATGCCCGCCCGCCGAATGCCCCGTCAGGATCACCGGCCCCGCAACCAGCCCGGCCGCATGGTCGACCGCCCGCGCCACCTGCCGCACGATCCCGGCGATCCGGATCGCCGGGCAGAGGTCATAGGACGGCAGCGCCACCGCCCATCCCGCCGCCACCGCCCCCGCCGCCAGATGCGACCACAGGCTCTTGTCTGTCGCGATCCAATAACCGCCATGCACGAACACCACCAACCCGCGCGGGCTGCCCTCGGGCAGGAACAGATCCACCCTCTCCCTCTCCCCCGCCCCATAGGGCGCATCGACCCAGCCTGCCGCACCGGCCCGGAAGTCTTCTGCTGCCGCCGCCCAGCGCGCCGGATAGCTGTCACCCTGCGGGATGAAAGCCGTATTCTCATACGCCCGGTCCATCGCGTGCACCGCATCCGTCATCGCGTCACTCCCTCTTTGCCGCGGCTTTACACCTTGCCCCCGGCCCCTGCCCCATGCTTTCAGAGGGCATGCTAAAGGAGGCCCCGATGCTTGACGACATCACCAATCTGAAATCCCTGCTCAAGACCCCCGACCTTCTTTGCGACAAGGCATTTCTTGGTGGGCAATGGGTCGATGCCACCTCGGGCAAGACCTTTGCCATCACGAACCCCGCACGGGGCGACGTGATCGCCCATGTCCCCGACCTCTCGCGCGCCGAAATCGCCAAAGCGATCGACATCGCCCATGCCGCGCAAAAGGGCTGGGCCGCGAAAACAGGCAAGGACCGCGCCAAGGTCCTCCGCAAATGGTTCGACCTGATGATGGAACATCAGGAAGACCTCGCCATCATCATGACTGCCGAACAGGGCAAACCCTTGGCCGAAGCGCGGGGCGAAGTCGCCTATGGCGCCGCCTACATCGAATGGTTCGGTGAAGAGGCCAAGCGCGTCTATGGTGAAACGATCCCCGGCCATCAGCCCGACAAGCGCATAACCGTAATCAAACAGCCCATCGGCGTCGCCGCAGGCATCACGCCATGGAACTTCCCCAACGCCATGATCGCCCGCAAGGTCGCGCCCGCGCTGGCCGCAGGCTGCTCCTTCGTCTCGCGCCCGGCTTCGCTGACACCCCTCTCTGCACTCGCCATGGCGAAATTGGCCGAAATGGCGGGCCTGCCCGCCGGCGTCCTCTCCGTCGTGACCTCGACGTCCTCGTCCGAAGTCGGCAAGGAATTCTGCGAAAACCCCAAGGTCCGCAAACTCACCTTCACCGGTTCGACAGAAGTCGGCCGCGTCCTGCTGAAACAGGCCGCCGATCAGGTGATGAAATGCTCGATGGAACTCGGCGGCAATGCACCCTTCATCGTCTTCGACGACGCCGATCTTGATGCCGCCGTGCAGGGTGCCATCATCTCCAAATTCCGCAACAACGGTCAGACCTGCGTCTGCGCCAACCGCATCTACGTCCAGCGCGGCGTCTACGACGCTTTCGCCGCCAAGCTGAAGATTGCGGTCGAAAGGCTGAACGTGGGCGACGGCCTCATCCCCGGCACCGACCTCGGCCCGCTGATCGAACCCAAGGCTGTTGAAAAGGTCCGCGAACACCTGACCGATGCCGTCTCCAAAGGCGGCACCGTCCTGACTGGGGGTGATCTGCACAACCTCGGCGGCCAGTTCTTCAAACCGACCATCGTGACCCACGCCACCCAGGACATGCTGGTCGCGCGGGACGAAACCTTCGGCCCCTTCGCGCCCCTTTTCATGTTCGAGGATGAGGCCGACGTGATCGAAAAGGCCAATGACACGATCTTCGGCCTCGCCTCCTACTTCTACGCCAAGGACATCTCCCGCGTGACCCGCGTGGCCGAGGCGCTGGAATACGGCATGGTCGGCGTGAACACCGGCCTCATCTCGACCGAAGTGGCCCCCTTCGGCGGCGTCAAGCAATCCGGCCTCGGCCGCGAAGGCAGCCGCCACGGGATCGAGGACTATCTGGAAATGAAATACATCTGCACAAGCATCTGACACGCCCCGAAGATCACGCGTAGGGTGGGTACCGCCCACGACCAGCCCTACCCATTCCACCCAAGGCCCCGCATGACCACCCAACCCGCCTCCCCCTTCTCGCCCGAGGCGCGGACCACGGTCTATTACCTCACCCTTTTCATGAGCATGGGGGCCTCCACCGTTTACTCCGGCATCTGGTTTGACGGGCGCGGGCTCACCTCGGAACAGATCGGCATCATCAACGCCCTGCCCGTCTTCTCCATGCTGATCCTGAACATCGTCGCGGGCCGCATCGCCGACCGGGCGACCGACTGGCGGCAGGTGATCGTCTGGGGCTCCGTCGCGTCAGGCCTCGTCTCGATTGGCCTCATGTTCGTCGCGGGCTTCTGGGGCATCCTCACCTTCTGGACGCTCACGGCCATCGCCATCGCCGCCGTCATCCCCGTGGTGGACGCCGCCGCCATGCGCATGACCTCACGGCGCGGCACCGATTTCGGCGCGATGCGCGCCTTTGGGACAATCGGCTATCTCGCTGTGATTCTCATCACCGGGGTCCTCACAAACTACCTCGGCCCCGGTGCCTTCCTTCCCGTCTTCATCGGCCTCAGCCTCGCACGCGCCGCAGCAGCGCTCCTGCTCCCCAACTTCCGCGCTGACCCTGCTGAGCGCCGCCCGCAGGAAGGGGCGATCAGCCTCCTTCACGTCATGAAACCTTGGTTCCTCCTTCCCCTCGTCGGCTGGGCCGTCATCTCCTCGACCCACCTGATCCTGAACGCGTTCCAAGGTCTCCTGTTCCAGCGTCAGGGCATCGGCATCTCGGTCACCTCGATCATCATCGCTCTGGGTGCCGTGTCCGAGGCCGCGATGTTCTTCGCCTACAAGCGCTTCTTTCAGGGCCGCTACCGCGCCCGCACGCTCATCTTAATCTCTGCCCTGGTCACCGCCGCCCGCTGGCTCATCATGGCTTTCGAACCGGGCGTGCCTGTCCTGATCGCGCTGCAACTCCTCCACGGCATCACCTTTGGCCTCGGTTTCATGGCCTGCATCACCTTCATCACCAACTGGACGTCCGAAGACATCGCGGCCGAGGCGCAAAGCTTCTTCGTCGTCCTCCAGCAAGCGATGTCAGTCCTTGCCCTCGCCGCCTTCGGCGGGCTGGCCGACCGCTGGGGTGCGCAGGCCTATTTCGCCTCTGCCGCCTTTGCAGGCATCGGCACCGCGCTCATCTGGGCATCGTTGCGCCTCCAGCCCCCGGGCAAGGCCGCAACCCCGGTTTCATGAAACCGTCAGCCAGCTCTTAACGAACTGTCACGAAGCGCCGTCAATCAGGCCCTTGAGCTTCCAGAAACGGGGACTGCATTACAACGCCGCGCCTCCTTTGTCTGACCTCTGCCCTTGCCCTGACTGCCGGTTACGCCACCGCACAGGATAATGCCTTCAACCGCATCGCCAGCTTTCCGACCATCGCCAACATGGCCGAAGGTGAGGACCTGGCCCGCCCCTCCTCGGCAGAAATCATCGCCGCCTCCGATGACGGCATGACGCTGATCTACACCGACAGCCCCCTTGTCGCTGTAGGTCTGATCGACATCACCGATCCCGCCGCGCCCAAGGCGCTTGGCAACATCGACATGGGCGGCGAACCCACTTCCGTCACCGTCATTGGCAAAACTGCCTTCGTCGCGGTCAACACGAGCGAAGGCTTCACCAATCCGTCAGGTTTCGTCGCCGCCATTGACCTCGCCACCAAGGCCGAACTTGGCCGCTGCGACCTTGGCGGTCAGCCCGACGGCACAGCCCATGCCGCTGACGGCAGCTTCATCGCGATCGCCATCGAAAACGAACGTGACGAGGATGCCGGCGACGGCCGCACCGGCCAGATGCCCGCGGGCTGGGTCACGCTGATCGACACGAACGGCGGCACGCTCAACTGCGACACAGCGATCCGGGCCGACCTCATCGGGCTGGCCGAAGTCTCTCCCGAAGGCGTGATAGCCATCCCGGAACGCGGCCTGATCGCCACCGCCAACGAGCTTGACCTCATCGAAGACGGCGGCCCCCGGTCGCACGCGATGATCTACCAGCTGACCGAAGGTGCGCCGGTCTATCCGATGCTCACCACTGCCGGCGCCGCCGAACTGATCGGCTGGGGCGCCCTTTCGGGCCTCGTCGCCGATCCCGCGGCCCCCGGCACCTTCTACGCCGTCAACGACAGCTTCTACGGCTTCCAGCCCACGATCTTCACGATCGACGCGACCCAGACCCCGGCACGGATAACCGCTGCCCTGCCGATCACCCGCGCAGGCTACCCGGCGCAGAAGCTCGACATCGAAGGCATCACCCTTGATGGCGAAGGCGGCTTCTGGCTCGCCTCCGAGGGCCGCACCGACAGGATGATCCCCCACGGGATCTACCACGTTGAAAGCGACGGCAACATAGACACCGAAATCGCCTTCCCCTCTGAATTGCTGACGAACGAAGACCGCTACGGCGCCGAAGGAATCGCCCTGGTCGGCACAACGCTCTGGCTCCCGATCCAGCGCGAATGGGCCGATGATCCCGAAGGTCAGGTCAAGATCGTGGCCTACAACCTCGAAACCGAAGAATGGGGTGCCGTCCGCTACCCCCTGACTGCCCCCACCGGCGACGGCTGGGTCGGCCTCTCGGAAATCGCGGTCAGCGGTGACTATGCCTACCTGATCGAACGCGACAACCTCTTTGGTTCAGCCGCTGTGACCAAGACCATCACCCGCGTACCCCTGTCCGACATGGTCCCCGCCCCGCTCGGCGGAGACCTCCCCGTCGTGACCAAGGAAGTCGTCAGCGACCTCCTCCCCGACCTCGCCTCGACCGGCGGCCCGATCATCGAGAAGGTCGAAGGTCTGGCTATTGACGCAGACGGGAATGGCTGGGTCGTCACCGACAATGACGGCGTCGACGACGCCTCAGGTGAAACCATGTTCTGGACGATTGGCAAACTCTAAGCCCGCCATTCAGGCAAAGAACGACACGCGGGGGCACACAGTCCCCGCGTTTGCATTTGCAACTCGCGCATAGGTCATTGACCTAGACGACGGCAGGCTGCACATGCAGAGATTGATCCGAACCAGTGCCGGAACCCGTGATGTTCGCCGAAATCGCCATTGTGCTTCTGCTGATCCTGATCAACGGGGCGCTGGCAATGTCAGAACTGGCCGTCGTCTCGTCCCGCCCCGCCCGGCTGCGCGCCATGGCCGATGCCGGATCGACCGGGGCCGCCACCGCGATCCGTCTTGCCGAAAACCCCGGCAAGTTCCTTTCTTCCGTCCAGATCGGCATCACCATGGTCGGCGTCCTCTCGGGTGCCTTCTCGGGCGCAACCCTCGGCGTCCGGCTGGCCAACTGGCTCACCGCCGAAGGTGTGCCTGCCGAATGGTCCGCGACCCTTGGCGTGGGCGGCGTGGTCGTGATCCTGACCTACCTCTCGCTCATCCTCGGCGAACTCGTCCCCAAACAAGTGGCACTCCGCAACCCCGAAGGGGTTGCAGCCAAGGTCGCCCCCGTCATGGTCATCCTCGCGACCGCTGCCGCGCCCCTCGTCTGGTTCCTCGACAAATCCGGCCAGCTCATCCTGCGCCTTCTTGGTCAGAGCGGCGACACCAAGAACCGCGTCACCGACGCCGAAGTCCACGTGATCCTGACCGAAGCCCATGACGAAGGCGTCATCGAGACCGAGGAACGCGCGATGCTGACCGGCGTCATGCGCCTGGCCGACCGTTCCGCCCGTGGCCTCATGACCCCCCGCCGCGACGTCGAGATGATCGATATCGAGGCCGACCCCGCCGAAACCCTGCAGGCTATCCGCGATATCGGCCGCCCTCGCATCCCCGTCCGCAGCCGCGAAACCGACGAGGTGCTGGGCGTCCTCTACCTCACCGATGCAATCGCAGCCCTTTCCGAAGGCAAACCGCTCGACCTCCGCTCGCTCCTCCGCGAGGTTCCCGTCGTCCACGAATCCGTCGATGCGCTGGGCGTCATCGAACTCCTGCGCGGCTCACCCAATCACATGGCGCTCGTCTACGACGAATACGGCAGTTTTGAAGGGCTCATAACCACCGGCGACATCCTTGAAGCCATCACCGGCACGTTCCGCGAGGCGCAGGCCGAAGAGCCCGACATGGTCGAACGCGAAGATGGAAGCTTCCTCGTCTCGGGCGGCATGCAGGCTGACGAATTCTGCGACCGCCTGATGCTGCCACGCGATATCGCGGGCGATTATGAAACTGTTGCGGGCCTTGTTCTGAACCAGCTCAACCGCCTGCCACATCTTGGCGACCGGTTCGACGCTGCAGGTTGGCGGTTCGAAGTCATCGATCTGGACGGCCGCCGGATCGACAAGGTGCTCGTCTCACGGGTCTAAGTTAGGGTGATATGGCGAGGGGGTTCTGCCCCCGCCTTCGGCCCACCAAGGTATTTGGACAACAAAGAAACAGTCTCAAGCTTCTTTGGTCGGTCCGCCAAGGATTGACCGGCGACCTGCGTCCTACCATCACGATGCGCATGGAAACAGGTGATGAAGCCTTGGCCCTTGCGGCCGCAAATGGGGACGGGCAGGCCTTTGGCCTTCTGCTCGAACGCCATTACGACCGCCTGTTTGGCCTGTGCTTCCGCCTCACCGGTACCCGCGCCGAGGCCGAGGATCTCACCCAGGATATCTGCGCGGCCCTGCCCGCCAAGCTGTCGGGCTACAAGGCCGAAGCGAAGGTCACCACATGGCTATATCGCGTGGCAGTGAACGCCGCACATGACCGTCGCCGCCGCCGCGCCACCTATATGAAGGCGACCGAAGGCTGGGGCGACTGGGAACTGGCCCGTGTCGATGTGGCCGAAAGCAAACGCGACAGGCTCGACTGGCTGACGACCGCCATGCAGCGCCTGCCCGATGACCTGCGTGATACGCTGGCGCTGGTCCTTGACGATCTCAACCACGCCCGGGTGGCCGACATTCTGGGCATTTCCGAAGGCACGGTCAGCTGGCGCATGTCCGAAGCGAAAAAGAAACTCCGCGCCATCAGAGCAGAGGAGGAGGCCCGATGACCTCCCAAAGTGACGACGATTTCGACCTCGACGCGCTCAAATCCGCGTTCAAACAGGCCACGCCCGCCCCCGATCCGGCCCGCAGGCAGGAAAATCTGCGTCTGGCCCAAGAAAGCTTCGCCGCGCTCCAAGGATCGCGCGATCCGCAGCGTCTCAACTCCGAGCGTCCCAAAAAGGGCGCCTGGCAAGGAGTGAAAGAGATGCTGAATGCGATGACGTCCCGCGGTGCGCTTACCGTGACCACGGCCCTCGTGGCCTGTGGCGTGCTGTTCTTTACCCCGCAGGGCCGTGACCTTCTGCATGGCCCGACCGTGACCGAAGCCGATATGCCCGTCGTGAACGAAACCGATGAGCCTCTGGCCAACGACGCAACCCCGCCCATCGTCCTCGCCGAACCGGTCCTGAATGAGGCCGAGGTGCAGGCCCTGCACGGCGAAGAGGCAGAGGCCGCAGGCATTACCCCCGGGACCACAGAGTCAAATGCCGATGAAGTGGCCCGGACTCAGGCCATTATCGAAGCCCCCTTGCCCGTCCCGCCACCTGAACCCATGGCCGCCGGACAGACCGAGACCGACGGTCTGGCCGCCGACCTTGGCGCTGTCGCCGGAACTGTGGCACCGCCGGCCACAACGCGCGGCATGATGCTCGCCCCTGACGGCTTTGTCGACGCGATGCAGATGTCACCCGCCCCCGACACCGAGGCCTTTGCCAACGCCACCGACAGCCCGCTCAAGATCGCGGCCGAAGAGCCCGTTTCGACCTTCTCGATCGACGTCGACACCGCCTCTTATGCCGTGGTCCGACAATCACTTAACGCGGGCCAGTTGCCGCCCCCCGATGCCGTCCGGATCGAGGAGATGGTCAACTACTTCCCCTACGCCTACCCCGCCCCCGAGGCGAGCGAGGCCCCCTTCCGCCCCACCGTCACCGTGTTCGAGACACCTTGGAACCCCGATACCGAGCTTGTCCACATCGGCATTCAAGGCACGATGCCCGCCGTGGACGATCGCCCGCCGCTGAACCTCGTCTTCCTCATCGACACCTCGGGTTCGATGGCGGACGCCAACAAGCTGCCGCTTCTCAAGCAGTCTTTCCGTCTGATGCTCGACCACCTCCGGCCAGAGGATCGCGTGGCCATCGTCGAATATGCAGGTTCCGCCGGTCTCGTGCTCAAGGCCACCCCGGCCTTGGACCGCACGACGATCCTTAACGCCATCCAGAATCTGGGCGCGGGCGGATCGACCAACGGACAGGGCGGGCTGGAACAGGCTTATGCCGTGGCCGAAAGCATGATGGAGACAGGCGAGGTCAGCCGTATCCTTCTGGCCACCGATGGCGACTTCAACGTCGGTGCAACGGGAACCGAGGCCTTGACTGACTACATCGCGGCCAAGCGGGAAAGCGGGGTCTATCTCTCGGTTCTCGGCTTCGGTCGGGGCAATCTGGATGATGCCACGATGCAGGCGCTGGCACAGAACGGCAACGGGACGGCCGTCTATATCGACAACCTGAACGAGGCGCAGAAAGTGCTGGTCGATCAGCTGACCGGCGCGTTGTTCCCCATCGCAGGCGATGTGAAGGTGCAGGTCGAATTCAACCCCGCCGTTGTCGCCGAATACCGGCTCATCGGTTATGAAACCCGAGCGCTGAACCGCGAGGATTTCAACAACGACCGCATCGACGCGGGCGAACTGGGCGCGGGTCATGCCGCCACCGCGATCTACGAAATCACGCCCGTGGGTTCCCCCACCCAATTGACCGATCCCCTCCGCTATGGCGAAGTGCAGGCCTCAGACGCGACCGCCCATTCCGACGAGATCGGCTTCCTCCGCCTCCGCTGGAAAGCCCCCGGCAGCGACACGAGCGAGCTGATGGAAACCCCCATCGTCCAGGGCGCCGCTGCCGGAACCGAGGCGCATTTCGCCGCTGCCATCGCAGGCTTTGGCCAGCTTCTGCGCGGCTCGCCCTACCTTGGCACCTGGGGCTGGGATGATGCCATCGCACTGGCCTCGGCCAACCGTGGCCCGGACGAGTTCGGCTACCGGAACGAGGCAGTGCAGCTCATGCGCCTCGCCCAAAGCCTCTCGCACTGACCTGTTTCCCGCAGCGCCCATCCTCTCCCGATGCCGCTGCGGATATGATCCGGGCCCCTGTCGATCAGCCTGTCCCCAAGGCAAGGCCCGGATTCTCCGGGGGTGGCGCACGCCAACCCTCGTTCTTGTATAGGGTCGGTGAAACCCACCGCCTTGCGAGGCTAGATCCTGACCCCGCGCCGCCCTGCCAGATCCGTGAAATACTGCCAGGCCACCCGTCCCGACCGCGCCCCGCGCGTGGCCTGCCATTCAATTGCCTCGGCCCGCAGAGTGGCCACATCAATCTCCACCCCATAGGCGTCGCAATAGCCGGCAATCATCGCCAGATACTCGTCTTGCGAACAGGGATGGAACCCCAGCCAAAGCCCGAACCGATCCGACAGGGACACCTTCTCCTCCACCGCCTCGGACGGGGAAATCGCGCTCGACCGCTCGTTCTCGATCATGTCGCGCGGCATCAGATGCCGCCGGTTTGACGTAGCATAAAGCACCACGTTGTCCGGCCGCCCCTCGATCCCGCCATCCAGCACCGCCTTCAGCGACTTGTAATGCGCATCGTCATGGCTGAACGACAGATCGTCACAGAACAGCACGAACCGCCCCGGCGCCCCCCGCAAAAGGTTCAGACACCGCCCGATGGACGGCAGATCCTCGCGCTGGATCTCGACTATCTTGAGATTCTCATGTTTTGCATTAACTGCGCCATGTACTGCCTTTATAAGGCTTGATTTTCCCATACCACGCGCGCCCCAAAGCAGCACGTTGTTCGCCGGCAATCCCCGCGCAAACTGCTCTGTGTTGGCGATCAGCGTATCGCGCGCCCGGTCGATCCCGATCAGCAGACCCACATCGACCCGGTTCACCCGCTTGACCGGGACAAGCCTGTCTGGCTCGATATGCCAGACATAGGCCGGCACCGTGAAATCCGGCACCGGCGCCAGAGGCGGCGACATCCGCTCAAGCGCTGCCGCGATCCGGCTCAGCGCAGCCTCATTGCTCACGCCTTGCCGTCCTCATCCTCATCGCCATACAGCGACTCGTTCTCGCCCAGAGTGCCTTCGGCCCGCATCTGGGCATCCTTCTGCCGCTCGAACCGCGCGATCAGAAAGATCGAGATTTCATAGAGTGGATAGATCGCCGCAAACAGGATCAGCTGCGACATGACATCCGGCGGCGTCACGACAGCAGCAACCGTCAGAATACCCACCACTGCATACTTCCGCGTGGCCTTGAGCCCCCGGGACGTGATCAGTCCCGCCCGCCCCATAAGCGTCAGCAGCACCGGCAACTGGAAACACAGCCCGAACGCCATGACAAATGTCATCGTCAACGAAAGATAGGCTTCCATCGAACCCTGGAACACCACCCCCGCCGGTGCCTGAGACAGCGTCCCGCCCTCCTCGACCGCCTGCGCGAACCCATCCTGAAACCCGAGGAAGAAGCTGAAGGCAAACGGCAGGATGATATAGTATGCAAAGGCCGCACCAATGATGAACATCACCGGGCTTGCGACCAGGAACGGCAGGAACGCGTTCTTCTCGGATTTGTACAGCCCCGGCGCTACAAAGCGCCAAAGCTGGTAGGCGATGATCGGAAAGGACATCGCAAACCCGCCCCACATCGCGATGCGGATGGCCACAAAGAACCCTTCCTGCATCTTGATGAGGACAAGCTGACATTCCTGCCCACGATCGATCAGCGCATCGCACATCGGGGCCGACAGAAAGTTGAAGATCGGCAACCAGATCAGATAGCCCAGAATAAAGCAGACCATGAAGGCCGCGAGCGAATACAGGATCCGATTCCGCAGTTCCTTCAGATGCTCCATCAGCGGGGCCGAGGAGTCGTCGATCGTATCCGCTTTGCTCATTCTGCGTCGCCTTTGGCTGTCGCCGCCATCGGCTCAACCGGCGCTACTGGCGCAGCAGAGGCCGGGGCCACTTCCTGCACCGCACTCCCGTCAAGCGCCTTCAGCTTCGCGTTCGTCTCGGCAATGATGCGCGCACGCTCTGCCTGCTTGTCCTTCATCGCCTGTGTCGCAGGCCCGGCTTTCGGGATCGCTGCCGAAGGTATCGGCGACGGGCCCTTGGGCACCGCCGGGGCAGCTTCCGCCAGTTCTTCTGCCGTGGCCTCCCCTGCGGCAACTGGCGGTTCCACCACGCGCGGCGTGGGCGCCTTGACCGCAGGCTTCGCGGGCTTCAGCGGGTCCCACTTCTCGAACTTGTCGGCGGCTTCCTTGACAGCAGTCAGGCCCATGCCCTTGGCCGAGGTCGCATTGCGAAGATCCTTGGCCACATCACCTACGCCCGAAGCCTTGGCCGCGTCATCCATGGCCTTCTGAAAATCGCGGGCCATAGCCCGCATCTTGCCCGTGAACCGCCCGATCTGACGGAACATGTCCGGCAGATCCTGCGGCCCGATAACGATCAGCGCGACTACGCCGATCACCAGCAATTCCGTCCAGCCGATATCGAACATGGTATGTTCGTTCCTTTACGACGCGAAAGAAGGCGTCAGACCTTGTCCGTTTCCGCGGGCGTCACGTCGCGCGCCGCAGTCACCGTCGTCGTTGTATCCTTTTCCAGTTCTTCCGTGCCGTCCTTCACGCCCTTCTTGAACGCGGTGATGCCCTTGCCCACCTCGCCCATGAGAGAGCTGACCTTGCCCCGGCCGAACAGGACCAGAACGACCACAGCGATCAGCAAAAGCTGCCAGGGTCCCATTTGCATGTTCACGTCCTCCTGCTTGCCCCAACTCCATGCGGGGAATGATACACCGCAGCGAAGATGACCAAGCCGAGTGCAGTTGACCAGAGCCACATGCGTTTTTCAGGCCCGCTCACGCACGATTTTATGACACTAACCTGTCAACTGACAGTATTATGTCAGTTGTGGGTCGCTATGCCGGTGGCATGCATCCCGAATCAGGAAAGGATCAGATCATGCGTTTCCCCACACCGTTCCGCGCCGCCGAAGGCACCTCCGGCACCACCACCACCGCCCGCGTGGCCGAGGTTGTGACCTTCCGCCTCCGCCAAGGCATAACCACGGCGGAATTCCTTGTGGCCAACGCTACGACAGCTGCGATCCTCGCCGTGACACCCGGCCTCATCTCCCGCAACCTCAGTGCGGGACCGGACGGCCGCTGGACTGATCATGTCATCTGGACCGATCAGGCCAGCGCGCAGGCCGCCGCGCAGACGATCATCACCGATCCCCGTGTCGCGCCCTTCATGTCCGCCATCGACCCGGAAGGCATGGACATGCGCCACGAAACCCTCCACTGGCAACAGGCCTGACAGACCGGATAGATGCGCCGTACCGACCGCCTTTTCGACCTGCTTCTCATCCTGCGCGACGGGCGTCTGCACCGCGCCCAGGACATGGCTGACCGGCTCGAGGTTTCGCTGCGCACCATCTACCGCGACATGGACACACTCATTGCTTCGGGCGTGCCCATCGCGGGTGAACGGGGGCTGGGCTACATGGCGACCGCTGCAATCACCCTGCCCCCGCTGAACCTGTCCCTGACCGAACTTGAGGCGCTCCACCTCGGCATGTCCATCGTGGGCGAGGCGGCCGATGACGAACTCAAGGCCGCCGCCCGTTCCCTCTCGGCCAAGATCGACGCCGTCCTCCCCGAGGATCGCCGTACACCGCCCACTGGCTGGGGCTTTGCCGTCTATCCTTTCGCCGATGCGGCCCGCGGGTTTCAGCACATGCCCGCCATCCGCGGTGCCATCCGCGCCCGCCAGAAACTCCGCGTCACCTACCGCAACGACAAGGGCGAGATGACCGACCGCGTCATCCGCCCGCTTCAGATCGAATACTGGGGCCGTGTCTGGACAGCGACCTGCTGGTGCGAATTGCGGGACGATTTCCGCGAATTCCGCGTGGACCGCATCGAAACCTTGCGCGTCCTGCCGCAACTGTTCATCGAAGAGCCAGGCAAGACGCTGGCCGACTATCTGGCTGCGCATAACGCGGGCGGGGCAACTGCACCATAACCGCATCACGTGCCGAAAATGCAGGGAAGGGTTCACCCCGCCACTCCTCACCACATTGAGCGGGATCAGAAGAGCCACCGCCCCGCTCGCTCTGACCGTTTCCAGCGGCCCTCGTTGCTCATGCCTCGCCAGAGGGCAGCGCCTGACTGGCGGGCACGAAGCGCCTGCCCCGGGCAGGCCCGGCGCTGCCCGGCACGCTAAGGCGTCCTCGGCGGAAAGCGTCTATGGCACAGTGTGACCAAAGCCATGGCCTTGGTCACCCCCTTCCCGCACCAACAACACATCCTTAACCACGTCCTGCCATTTTGGCCCCAGCCCCCAACCTCAGGAATGACCGCGCCCCAGCCCCTTGCAGTACGAAATTATGCAATACAATTCATTAACTTAGCCCACAATCCCCAAGCGAAGTCGCGCGTCCGCGCGGATGAACGCCCCTTCTTCACGCTTGCGGAAACACAAAGCACCTGTCCCGCCGGATCATCAGCCAAAGCGCCGTCCCTACCCTTGGCAGGAACACCGAAGGCACCGTCGCCCGCAGGATCGACCCGTCAAAATCCATCCGGAACTCGACAAGACTTTCGGACCCCATGAACCGCGCCCGCTCAACCACGCCCCGTGCCGGAACACCGTCCTGCGGCGTGGGATTGGGGCCCCGGCCACCCCGGTCAAAGTCGATCTTCACATGATGCGGCCGGATCACAATGGCCACATCCGTCCCGTCAGGCACCCCCGGCGCAAGGAACTGCCCGAACGCCGTCTCGGTCAGCGCCCCCCGCACGGTCCCCCGGATCACGTTGATATCGCTGAAAAACCCCGCTGCCTTCATATCCGCCGGGCTGTTATAGACCGTGTATGGCGCACCTCGCTGCACCACCCGTCCGTCCCGCATCAGCGCAATCTCGTCGGCCATCCGCATCGCCTCGGTCGGCTCATGAGTGACCAGCAGCACCGCCGTCCCCTCGGCCTTGAGAACGCCCAAGGTCTCATCCCGGATCTCGTCCCGCAGCCGGTCGTCCAGCCCCGAAAACGGCTCGTCCATCAGCATGATCCGTGGCCGCGGTGCCAAAGCCCGCGCCAAGGCCACCCGCTGTTGCTCGCCCCCCGACAATTGATGCGGATAGGCGTCGATATGGCGGCTCATCCCCACCTTGCGCAACAGATCCTCGACCCGCCCCCGCACTTCGCCCTTCGGCCCCTTCAGGCCAAAGGCCACATTCCGCGCCACATCCAGATGCGGAAACAGGGCAAAGTCCTGAAACATCAGACCGATCCCCCGCTCCTCGGGCGGCACGCGTGTCACCGTGTCGCAGATCAAACGCCCGTCCACGTGGATCGTGCCGGCGTCCTGAATGTCCACCCCTGCGATGATCCGCAGCGTCGTGGACTTGCCACAACCCGACGGCCCCAGCAGACAGGTCACTTGCCCCGGCATCACCACAAGCGAGACGTCATCCACAACCCGCCGCCCGCCAAAGCTGCGCACGATGTTGCAAATCTCAAGCCGTGGAGGGCTTACCCTTGCCGTCGTCGTCACGCCCGGTCCTGTTCCTGCCGCCGCTTGCGTTTATCCGACTGGAAAAGTCGGGTTTCCTTCCTCTAACAAGACGACCCGGTAACGGCAACTCAGATCGTGGCGTTGGTCGCCCCTCCGTCCAGCAGGATATTTTGCCCGACGATGAACCCCGCATGCTGCGAACACAGAAACGCGGCCATCGCCCCGAACTCCTCCGCCGTCCCATAGCGCCGCGCCGGAATCGTCGCGGCCCGTTCGGCCCGCGCCGCCTCCATCGTGATGCCCCGGGCCTTCACCACGCCTCCGTCAAGCTGTACCGCCCGGTCCGTGTCATGGATTCCTGGCAGCAGATTGTTGATCGTCACACCAAATGGCGCTACCTGCCGCGAGGTGCCCGCCACATAACCCGTCAGACCCGTTCGCGCCGCGTTGGACAGGCCGAGTGCTGCAATGGGCGCCTTGACCGATTGCGAAGTGATGTTGACCACCCGCCCCCAGGCCTTGTCGATCATCCCCGGCAACAGCGCCTTCATCAGTGCAATCGGCGTGAGCATGTTGGCATCCAGCGCCTTTACGAAATCATCCCGCGTCCAGTCCGACCAGATCCCCGGAGCCGGCCCACCCGCATTGGTCACCAGAATATCCAGCGCACCAGCCTCGCCCAGCACCGCTTCGCGGCCCGCCTCGGTCGTGATGTCCGCCGCGACTGCGACCACATTCACCTGATGCGCCCGTCGGATCGCCTCGGCAGTCACCTCCAGCGCCTCGGAACCCCGCGCGTTCAGGACCAGATCAACCCCAGCCTCGGCCAAAGCCTCGGCCACCCCGCGCCCGAGCCCCTTGGAAGACGCACATACCAGCGCCCGCTTGCCCCTGATCCCCAGATCCATGTCACCTTCTCCTGTCAATTCCTGCACTCAGGGGATACGCCGCGTAGCCTCGGCTGAAAACCCCCGCCGCAATACGGACACTCCGGGAATTTGCCCATGGTCAAGCGGCTCATTCTGTCGTAGCGCCTGTCAAAAGACCCATACATTCTGGCAAGTTGATCCGTCTGACCAGACAAACCTAGAATGCCATCCATATCGTTAGAATGGATTTTCATGTCACCCAACGCGCCCTTGACCCAAACCCTGCTCGTCTTTCCGGCCAGAGCGTTTGTGGCAACCGACGGCGTGGCCGATGGCGACCCGATTTCCTTTGCCGACGAACTGGTGATGGACGATGTCTACCAGCTTGACCATGACGCTCGCCGCGCCCGTCTCGGCCTGGCCCTGCCGGCCGAAGCGGATCAGCCCACAGATGCCGCAGCAACAACCTTCTCTGTCTCAGCCGACTCCGAACTGGGTCGGCCCGGCAACATCCTTCACCTTGATTCCTGCCTCACCCTCATGACCCCTGACAGCACCACGTTCGAGGCCCTGATCCTTGTCGAAGTCGAGGACGGCGCCGTCGCGGAAATCTACTTCCTGCCCCTCGCAACACTCCTGCCACGCACCGATTACCGCCTTGTCGGCGTTGACCGCCAGACCGCCACGACCCGACTGGCCGAGGTCGCCTGCGTATCCTTCACGCGCGGCACTCACATCACAATGGCGTCGGGCAAACAGGTGCCCATCGAACACCTCAAGGTTGGCGACAAAGTCCTGACACGTGACGACGGCCCGCAGGAAATCCGCTGGATCGGCCAGACCACGCTCCGCGCCTCCGGTGCCTTCGCACCGGTGATGATCCGCAAGGACGCGCTGCACAACGAAAACGACCTTATTGTCAGCCCCGACCACCGCATCTTTGTCTACCAGCGTCAGGACCGCATCGGTGCCGGCCGGGCCGAGGTGCTGGTCAAGGTCCGCCACCTCATCAACGGCGACAGCGTGATCCAGCTTGACGGTGGCTTTGTCGAATATTTCCAGCTTCTCTTCGACGATCACCAGATCATCTATGCTGAAGGGATCGCTGCCGAATCTCTGCTGATGGACCCTCGCACAAGGCCCGCCATCCCCGGCGCGCCCGGTGCAACACGCCACAACTACCGGCCGCATCTGGCATATGAGGTGCAGGAAAGCCTCCTGTCATCGCCCGACGCCGTCGCACTCTTGCGCCGGGCCTCAACCTCGCACTGATCTCGGCTAGTCAGTTCCCTGTCATGCCGACGATGGTCATGCTGCCAGTCACGTCCGAACCGCTCAGTTCGAACTCCGAATCTCCGGTTGAGTTCAGCAACAGGCCCGCCGGGGGTTCGTCCAGAACGTCCGGATCACCAAGGAACCCCCCGGCCAGGCTTGCGTCCACAACCACAATGCCATCAGCAGCAGTGGTCAACACGCCATCCAACTCGATATAGACCTCTTCAACAATCGAAGCGTCGATTTCGCCATAAGACACGACAAGCTCACCATCCACCTTGCCGATCTCACCGCCATCGACGCTGCCATAGAACCCGCCCATGGTTCCCGTCACGTCCCCTGCCGCAAAGTCTGCTGTCAGCGACGCATCCCCCACAAGATTTGACTCCCGGTTCGGCGTATCCATCAGAATCTCTGCCTGCCCTGCATAGGTGGCAGTGCCGTTCAACGGCAGATCTGCGTCCAAAGTCGGATCAAGTTCACCCAGGTCGACCAGTGACGTGGCAAGATCCTCCTGCAACCCGGCATAGGCCTCGGTCGCCGCGACCTGATCAACGTCGTCTTCGGCACTGTCTATTGCATCCTGAATGCTGCTGCACCCGGCCATCAGGGCAAAGGCAAGCCCACCCCCCATAATCATGGATTTCATCTTGGTCATCCTTGTTCTACTGCCCGCACCTTTTGCCCGGCGCCTGTGAACACTCAGCCACGTTCCGCGCTTTTTTGCAACCGGCACGCCACGCCAAAAGACCTGATGCCTTCCATGGAGCGAATCTTCGCTCTGGGCTCCAGTCAGCTTGCCAAGGAAACCCTATTCGCTGATCCCGACGATTTCGAGCGAACCGCCCACATCTGCGCCATCCAGCGCAAAGACCGAACCCTCTGCGGAATTCAGATCAATGCCGACCGGCTCAATCAATCCGGCCGAAGTCTCGCCATAAAGCCCGCCGTTCAGGACGGCGCCCACATCAATATCCTGATCTCCATGCGTCAGCGTACCATTGGCCTGCGCATCGATGTAGCTGCTGTCGCGCGCCGCAATGACCCCGTTCGACAACACGATTGTTCCGTCATAGGCGACAACAGATCCGCCATCGACTGTCCCGTGGAACCCGCTCATCGCCCCGGTCACCCGGTCGCTAACAAAGTTCACTACGATCGAGGCATCGCCCAGCAATTCCGATGTCGCGGGTGTTTCGAGATTGATCACTGCCGTCCCGACGTATTCGGCCCCACCCGTCGTCGGAAGATCGGTATAAGTCGTCTCGCTCAGATCCTCAAGCTCGCCCCGGATCGCCAAGGTCTGATCCTGCAAATCAAGAAATGCCTGTTCCTCGGGGGTTGTCTCGTTAAACGCGAACTCCTCGCACCCGGCCAGCGCCGTGCATATCAAGGCCAAGCCGGCCATTGTCCTGAACTGCATTCTATCCCCACTCCGCGACAATCATGCCCAACAGCCCTCCTGCTCAGCAGGAACAAGGGGCATCCGGAACCATGTCCCCGATGTCCCTTTGAATCCGGCTTGGTGCCCACATGTCAAGGTTTCTTCGTCTTCCGGCCTAGCGCCGCGCGACGATACCCACATCCCCGTCCCGACCGGTCCCGTTCACGATGAAATCAGTATCGGCCGTTTCCAGCGCGGCAAGCCCGGCAGCATTGACACCGCCGTCATCATGAAACTCGCCCTGCACCCCACCGATCACGGTCACGGTATTGCCCGTATCATTTCCGGTCAGGGTGCCTTTCATGTCAGCCGTCAGCGACGACGCGGTCGTGGCACCGATCACCCCGTCCTTCAGGCCGATGGCACCCGCAAAATCTTCTTCTCCGGCGCCATTCACGCTACCCACGAAATTCGACAGATTGCCTGTCAGACTGCCATCCGCGAAATCAGCCGTCAGGACCGCATCCCCCACGACGGCGGTCTGCGTCGGCGTGTCCACAAGGACCGTCGCATATCCGTCATAGGTTGCGCCGCCGGTATTCGGCATGGTGGCCGACGTGGTGACCGGCATGGCCCGCACATCATCCAGCATCGCGTTGTATGCAGCGGCCTGCGTCGCATAGGAAGGCGTTCCGTCCGTGACGGTTGTGCCACTGTCACATGCGCCAAGTGCAATAGCTGACAGGGCAGCAGAAACTGCTGTGAATCGCATTTCAGTTCTCCAGGTAAGCCAACGGTTCTATACCGTCTCACGAACAGGTTTCGTGCCGCAGCGCGGGCTAGGCAATAACATGGGTGCCGCTAAAGGATATCATTCGCCAAGTGGCCCAAGACGTGACCGCTTGCCCGTCGATATCCATGAAAGGACAGGACCGAACACCTCCCCGATTGCCCTTTCGCCCCCATCCCCCTATAGGGGCGCATCATGTCCAACACGCCCCAACTGCCCCCCGAAATCGCCCGACGCCGGACCTTTGCGATCATCTCGCATCCCGACGCAGGCAAGACGACGCTCACTGAAAAGTTCCTCCTCTTCGGGGGTGCCATCCAGATGGCTGGCCAGGTCCGCGCCAAGGGCGAGGCGCGCCGGACCCGCTCCGACTTCCTCCATATGGAAAAGGACCGCGGGATCTCGATCTCGGCCTCGGCCATGTCTTTCGACTACAAGGGTTACCGCTTCAATCTGGTCGATACGCCGGGCCACTCCGACTTTTCCGAAGACACCTATCGCACGCTGACTGCCGTCGACGCCGCCGTCATGGTCATCGACGGCGCCAAGGGCGTGGAATCCCAGACCCGCAAGCTGTTCGAGGTTTGCCGCCTCCGCGATCTGCCGATCCTGACCTTCTGCAACAAGATGGACCGCGAAAGCCGCGACACCTTCGACATCATCGACGAGATTCAGGAAAACCTCGCCATCGACGTGACCCCGGCCTCATGGCCTATCGGCACGGGCCGTGAATTCATCGGCTGCTATGACATCCTGCACGACCGTCTCGAACTCATGGACCGTGCCGACCGCAACCGCGTGGCGGAATCGATCAAGTTCGACAGCCTCTCCGACCCCCGCCTGTCCGACCATGTCCCCGCCGATCTCCTCGTCAAACTCCGCGAAGAGCTTGAGATGGCCCGCGAACTCCTGCCCGCCTTCAACCAGCAGTCTATCCTCGAAGGCCACATGACCCCCATCTGGTTCGGCTCGGCCATCAACTCCTTCGGCGTCAAGGAACTCATGGACGGCATCGGCGCCTATGGCCCCGAACCCCAGCCCCAGCGCGCCGAACCCCGCCAGATCGCACCTGATGAAACCCCGGTCACAGGCTTCGTGTTCAAGGTTCAGGCCAACATGGACCCCAAGCACCGCGACCGCGTGGCTTTTGTCCGTCTCGCCTCGGGCCATTTCGAACGCGGCATGAAACTCCTCCATGTCCGGTCCAAGAAACCGATGACAATCTCGAACCCCGTCCTCTTCCTCGCCGCCGACCGTGAACTGGCCGAAGAGGCATGGGCCGGCGACATCATCGGCATCCCGAACCACGGCCAGCTCCGCATCGGCGACACGCTGACTGAAGGCGAGACGCTCAAGGTCACGGGCATCCCCTCCTTCGCCCCCGAACTCCTCCAGACCGTCCGCGCCGGCGACCCGATGAAGGCCAAGCACCTTGAAAAGGCGCTCATGCAATTCGCCGAGGAAGGCGCCGCCAAGGTCTTCAAACCCATGATCGGCTCGGGCTTCATCGTCGGCGTCGTGGGCCAGTTGCAGTTCGAGGTGCTGGCAAGCCGGATCGAAGGCGAATACGGCCTCCCCGTCCGCTTCTCCCCCACCCAGTTCACCTCGGCCCGCTGGGTTGGCGGCGACAAGGCCGGCGTTGAAGCCTTCACCAACACCAACAAACAGCACATGGCGACCGACAACGACGGCGACGTTGTCTACCTCACCCGCCTCCAGTGGGACATCGACCGCGTCGTTCGCGACAACCCCGAAATCCGCCTGACCGCGACCAAGGAAATGATGGTGTGACATGCAAGAGCGGTACCTTGGAGATTCCCACGACTACTTGAAGTATTCACTTTTAGGGGCGTTGAGCGGCGCGGGATTAGGTCCGGTTGCGCTCGCATGGTACTTAACTTTTCCGGAACTCGTCGACAGATCTTCGAACAAGGACGGCGAGAAGCGACATCACATAAACGGAAAAGGATGGGACTCGCTCGACCCGGTCCTGCTTCAAAAGTTGAATAGCTATCAGCATCCTCAGGATCGCTCTATTGGCGCTTTTGAAACTTCCGGAATCTTGTCGCATGACACGATCTTTACGGCTCGAAATCCTCCGGTAAACTTGCAGAATCGTCGCATATGGTGGCAGAAAGTCTTGGCTGACTGTCAACCAGCGACAACAGTCTTCTCCGACCCGGATAACGGCTTTGAGGTGCCGTCCGCGTCGGTTCGAGCAATGCCAAAGTACGCTCTTTATGAGGAAGCAAGAAGCATCGCTTCAATTGGCAAGATTGCGGTAAACATCCAGTTTGCGCGACAGTGCGATCCTGTTCAAAGGGCAAATGAAGTTCGAAGCAGACTTCACGATGGACCGGAACAATTTGCCAAACTTCCCGTTCTGCGCGGGCGAGTTGCACCCAACATCCTATTTGTTTTCTTGGCCCCAGCAAAATTTCATGATGTCATACGATCCGTAGTCGAAAATCTCGTGGCTAAATCGGCGGGTCGATTTGAAGTGATCAAGTAGCGCGATAAACTCGGGCTATTATGGTGCCCCTGCAAAACCGCATCCTTCCCACCGGCGACATTGTCGCACACCCGGCCCGGGGCCTGTTCATGGGCAATCGCGGCATCCTGCATGACGCCCACCAGACCCTTGGCCCCGCCCGCTGGCGTCATCCCCACTGGATCACCTGCAACCTTTCCTTCAAGGACCGTCACCGCAAGGTCATGTCCCCAGGCGCCTATACCGAACTCTTCTTCCTCGACGAAGCCGTGGCCTTCGCCGCCGGCCACCGCCCCTGCGCCGAATGCCGCCGCGCCGCCTACAACGCGTTCACCGCCGCATGGAGCCGCGCCTATGGCACCAAGCCGGGTGCGAAAGACATCGACCGCACCCTCCACGCCGCCCGAATCACCCGGACCCGCCAGCAGATTCGTCACGCAGCCCCTTGCCCCCCGCTCCCCGACGGCACCATCATCCTCCACGACGATCAGCCTCACCTCGTCCTTGGCCCCCATCTCCAACCCTGGACACCGGCCGCCTACATGCCCCCCGTCCCGCGCCCGGAAACCGAGGTGACAGTCCTCACCCCCAAACCGCTGGTAGATATACTGCGCCAAGGCTACGTCCTGACGCTCCACCCCAGCGCCCTCACCTGACAAGCCCCTCCTTGAAGCTGAAAGGCTTCTGGGTACGCGGCCTCCCGGGCCGCGCAAGGGGGCAAAGCCCCTTGCCTGCATCTGGTCAGTGCCCAATGGCCGCGCTCCGGCGGATCAGCCGAGCTTGGCGTCCAGCGTGATCTCTGCCGCCGCCAGCAGCCGCGAAATCGGGCAGCCCGCCTTTGCATTGGCCGCCGCCGTCTGGAACGCCGCCGGATCGGCCCCGGGGATCACCGCCGTCAGGTCCAGATGAACCTTGGTCACCGTGGGCGCACCGTCGATGAATTCCATCGTCACCGTGGCCGTGGTGTCGATGGCTTCCGCAACCATCTCCGCCGCCTCAAGCTGCCCCGACAGAGCCATCGAGTAACAAGCTGCATGGGCCGCCCCGATCAGCTCTTCCGGATTCGTACCGGCCGCGCCCTCGAACCGCTTTCGGAAATCATAGGACACCCCGTTCAGCGCACCCGACCGGGTCGCAATCGTCCCGGCACCCGCCTTGAGATTTCCCGCCCAATGGGCCGAAGCCGCATTCGTGATTGCCATTTCCTTCACTCCTGTCTCACGGGCCGCGCGCCGCTCGCACCGCCCCCACACCTGTGAACCGGGTTCCGCTACGGAAATCAACCCGAAGCTCACGGCCCTCACTGGTTACCCCTGCCGCGCCCGCCGGTTCCGCCGCCGCCGCAGGCGTGGCGACAGGAACAGCACGATCCCCGTCACCCCGAACACCACCAGAGCAACTGCCGTGGTATCTGCGAGCCACCGGCCCAACCCCGTCCCCAGCCATCCCCGCTCATGCAGCGACGACACGACCCGCGACCAGCGCACCTCATGCCCCATCTCGGCCCCGTCCGGCGCCAGCATCGTAATGAGGTAAGACTCCTCAAGCCAGACATGCCCCGTGTCCCGGTCCACGATCACATCTCCCTCGGCCGTATCGATCCACCAGACCGCCCGGTTCCGCCATGTCGCGTCGCGCTTCAGCGATGCTTCGGTCCCCGGATGAACACGCGCGGCCAGCGCAAAGGCCTCCTCCTCCGTCACCGGCGCGATCCCAGGCGCATGATCCATCGCGGCCATCTCGGCCTCCAGCGTAACCGGCAACCAGTCTTCGACCGCATCCCGATGGTTCAGGTAAAGCCCCGTCAGCCCCGCCAGAATGACCCAGGGCAGGATCAGCGCACCCAGCCAGCCATGTACCGTCCGCAGGTGCCGCTCCACATTCCATCCTTCGAACCACGCCATCGCACCTGCCCCTTTGCCCTGCCTCTTGCTAGTCGACGCCCCGCCGCCGCGCCACGGGGTCAAAAGCCACGCCAACGCCGCGTTCATCCACCGCTTTTCCACCGTCCTTGACCTCGCGCCCGATTGCGCCTAAGGCCCACTCAGTCGAACGCCCCGGCAATCCGGCCGGGCGGGCCGCGCGATCTTGCGGCCACTTAGCCGCAACTCCGCGAAAGGGCTTTTCATTGACTGACTCCACGACCACGACACTCACATTCTCCGATCTCCATCTCGACCCAAAGGTTGTTCAGGCCGTCGCAGACGCAGGCTACACCGTGCCCACACCGATTCAGGCCGGTGCGATCCCCCCGGCGCTCGAAGGGCGCGACGTGTTGGGCATTGCCCAGACCGGTACGGGCAAGACCGCCAGTTTCGTCCTCCCCATGATCACGCTCCTCGGCCGTGGACGGGCGCGGGCACGCATGCCGCGCAGCCTTGTCCTCTGCCCCACCCGCGAACTCGCGGCGCAAGTGGCCGAAAACTTCGACAAATACGCCAAACACCACAAGCTGACCAAAGCCCTGCTGATCGGCGGCGTCAGCTTCAAGGATCAGGACACGCTGATCGACCGGGGCGTCGATGTGCTCATCGCCACGCCAGGCCGCCTCCTTGACCATTTCGAACGCGGCAAGCTTCTCCTCACCGGCGTCCAGATCATGGTCGTGGACGAGGCCGACCGAATGCTCGACATGGGCTTCATTCCCGATATCGAACGCATCTTCAACCTGACCCCCTTCACCCGGCAGACCCTGTTCTTCTCCGCAACCATGGCGCCCGAGATCGAGCGGATCACCAACACGTTCCTTTCGAATCCGGCCAAGATCGAAGTAGCCCGCGCCGCAACCACGGGTGAAAACATCACACAGGGCGTCGTGATGTTCAAAGCGTCCAAGCGCGAAAATGAAGGCAGCGAAAAGCGTGCCGTCCTTCGCGCCATGATCGATGACGAAGGCGAGGCCTGCACCAACGCGATCATCTTCTGCAACCGCAAGACGGATGTGGATATCGTCTCGAAATCGCTCAAGAAATACGGGTACAATGCCGAACCGATCCACGGCGACCTTGATCAATCCGTCCGCACCCGCACGCTCGACGGCTTCCGCGCAGGTTCCGTGCGCTTCCTCTGCGCCTCCGACGTCGCCGCCCGTGGCCTCGACATCCCGGCCGTCAGTCACGTCTTCAACTTCGACGTGCCAAGCCACGCAGAGGATTACGTTCACCGCATCGGCCGCACCGGCCGCGCCGGACGTTCGGGCAAGGCCATGATGATATGCGTGCCGCGCGATGAAAAGAACCTCGATGCCATCGAACGGCTTGTGCAGGAACCGATACCCCGCCTTGCCAACCCCTTGGGTGACCGCCCCATGGTGGATGAAACCGAGGACAAGCCTGCCGCCCGTGCGCCGCGCGAAGAACGCAGCGAACGCATCCGCGGACGCGGTCCCCGTACCGAACGCAAGCAAGACCGCAATACCGATACCCCGGTCGAAGCTGTCGCTACAGCAGAGGCAAATGCCGTCGAAGTGGTGGCCGAACCTGCGCCCGATCTGCTCATCGACCGCAACCGCCCGCGCCCCGAGCGCAGCGACCGGCCCGAGCGGGATCGCTCCGACCGGGATCGCTCCGACCGGGACCGCCCGCGCCGCGAACGCAACGACCGTGACGACAGGATCGTCGGAATGGGCGATGACACCCCGTCTTTCATCATGAAAAGCTTCGAGGAGCGCCGTGCGCGGTGAGACCCGTTTTCGGCCTCCTTCTGCCTGTTCTGACCATTCTGCTCGGCGGTCAGGCAACAGCGCAGTCCCAGAACTGCATCGCCCATGTGAACCATCAGGAACTCATCATCGTGGCCGGGACCGTCGTGGACGGCAACGGCACGACCGGCCTGCGTGAACGCCTGTTCAACTGGCCCAGCCGCACCTGGGACAAGGCCTGGGGCGAACCGCCCGAATGCGACAGTGGCGTCACCATCGCCTTTCTGGCCAACATGCTCTCACTCGCAGAAACCAAAGGCTATTGCCTAGCCGACGCTGATGACGGCACTGGGTTTCTCCTCGTCCCCGGCGAACGCAACTTCCGCGGCCGATGCCGCTCCACCGTCTGCGACACGGTCGACATGGTCGCGGAGCAGAGCCTTGCCGTGGCAGGGACCGTTACCTCGATCCTCGCCGGCCAGAAGATCGACAGCCCCGCCGATGGGGTGACGGCACTGGCGAGCGGATCAGGCGCCATGCTCCTTACCGGCCAGACCCCAGCCCTGATTTCAGCCCTCGGCCAAGGTGCTGCCGCCTTGACCGCTGCCCTCTCCGCCCCGGCCGCTGCCGCCGCAGCGGCCGTCACTGTGGTGACGGTCGGTGGCGCGGTCTATGTTTGCTCCTGAACGAAGCTCAGCATAAGCGGGATCAGCGGGGCCTCCAGTAATGGCACCGCCCCGCCCATTTTGAAACGTCTCAACTGGCCCCGGTTCAGCCTGCCCTGCCCGGGGCAGGCTGAACCGGAACGCCAAGGCGTCCGGGGCGAAAGGCTTTTCTGACGCCGTGTGACCAAGTCGATGGCCTTTGTCATTTCTGGGGGGTGCGCTTCAGCACACCAACCGCCGCCAATCACAAGCCTGGGACCGGGTTCACCCCGCCCCATCGTCAAGACAACCGCGACACCACGATCGTCACCTCGGGCTTCTTCCCGATCTCGTTCTGCGCCGACTGCCGGACGATCCGCTTCAATTCCTTGTCGAGCTTCTCTTCGTCCATGATCGTCTTGCGATCTGCCCGCCCGACGAACTGCGCAAGGTCAGCCTCCAGAATATCAACCAGGGCCGCATTGGACCGTCCCTTTTCGGGCAGGCCCATCAGCTCGCACCACGGATCGCCCAAAGGCTCATCATTCTCGTCAATGATCAGCGTCACCAGCACATGCCCGTTCAGCGCCATGCGGATCCGGTCCCGCACAACGCCGTCCATCGCGCCGATCATCACCGATCCGTCCAGATACTGACGGCCAGTCTCGATGTATTCTGCCACCTTCGGCGTGTTGCCCGACAGATCGATCATCATCCCGTTCACCGCGATGATCCCGGCCAGCCCCTTGGCCTTGGCGATCTTCACATGCTCGCGCAGGTGACGATGTTCGCCATGCATCGGGATCAGAACCTGCGGCTTGATGATGTCGTGCATCGTCTCAAGGTCGGGCCGGTTCGCATGGCCGGAAACGTGGTACTTGCCCACAGGATCATCGACCACGTCCACGCCCAATTCCGACAACTGGTTCATGATCTTGATCACACCCCGCTCGTTCCCCGGAATGGTCTTGGACGAGAAAAGAAACGTATCCCCTTCCTTCATCGACAGCCCCAGATAGGACCCCTGCGCCAGTTGCGCCGAAGCGGCCCGCCGTTCCCCCTGCGATCCGGTCACCAGCAACAGGAGATTCTGACGCGGCAGGAAGGCCGCATCCTCGGGCGGGATTGTCTTCGGGAACCCGGTCAGAAGCCCTGTCTCGGTCGCAGCCTCCACCATCCGCCGCATCGCCCGGCCCAGCAGCACCACCGTCCGCCCTGCCTTCTGTGCGGCCAAGGCAATCGTCTTAAGCCGCGCAACGTTCGACGCAAAGGTGGTCGCGACCACCATCCCCGTCGCATCGCGCAACAGCTTCTCGATCTCGGGCCCAAGGGTCGATTCAGACCGCCCCGGATGCCCCGAAAACACGTTCGTGGAATCACAGACCAAAGCCTTGACGCCCGGCCGCGCCACAGACTCCCACAATTCGCGGTCAAACGCCTCACCCACGACCGGGTTGGTATCGATCTTGAAGTCGCCTGAATGAATGATCCGCCCTGCCGCCGTGTCGATCACCAGACCGGCGCTTTCGGGAATCGAATGGCTGACGGGCAGGAAGCCCACGACAAACGGCCCCACCGTCACCGTGTCAGGCCAGGCACCGACGACGTGCAGCGCCGACGAAGGCGCGCCCTGCTCGTCCAGCTTGTTCTGCGCAATCGCCGCCGTGAACTTGCGCGCATAGATCGGCGCGCGAAGTCGGTCCCAGAAATGCCCCACAGCACCGACATGGTCCTCATGCGCATGCGTGATAAAGATCGCCTCGATCCGGTCCCGCCGGGCAGCCAGCCAACTGATATCGGGCATGATCAGGTCCACACCCGGCGACGTGTCCATGTCCGGGAAAGTCACCCCCAGATCGACGACGATCAGCCGCTCCTGCCCCGGTTTGCCATAGCCATAGACATAGGCGTTCATCCCGATCTCGCCCGCGCCTCCAAGGGGAAGGTAGATCAGTCTTTCACTGCGCATTCACTGGTCCTTGTTGAATTTATGGATGACGGTCAGCCCGTGCATCGTCAGATCGTCCTCGATCCGGTCAAATAGAACGTCCGCCGTCCCGAACAATGAGGCAAGCCCGCCCGTGCCGATGATCCGCATGGTTCCGCGACCTGCCTCGGCCCGTTCGGCCTTGATGCGTGCGCATATCTCGCGCACCAGTCCGATGTAACCCCAGAAGATACCCGATTGCATGCAGGCGACCGTATTCGTGCCCACCACGCGCTGCGGACGGCTCACATCCACATGCGGCAGGGCAGCGGCCGCGCTGTGCAGCGCTTCAAGGCTTGTATTCACCCCCGGCGCGATGATCCCGCCGACATATGCCCCGTCATCCTCGACCACGTCGAACGTTGTGGCCGTCCCGAAGTCCACCACGATCAGATTCCCGCCATGCCGATCAAAGGCTCCGGCCGTGTTGACCAGCCGGTCCGGCCCCACCTGCGTCCCCGCATCCACACGGGGCGGCACCGGCAACACACAATCCGGCTTTCCAACGACGAGCGGGCGACAGTTGTAATACCGGTCCGCCAGAACCCGCAGATTGAACACCACGCGGGGCACAGTTGACGAAATGATGACCGCGTCAATCTTCACCTCGACCTTCTGGAATTGCATCAGCGATGTAAGCCAGACGAAGTACTGATCCGCCGTCCGCTGCCATTCGGTAGACGTGCGCCATGTCCCCAGGAACTTCACCCCGTCCCAGATCGAAAACACGGTATTCGTATTGCCGCAGTCAATCGCAAGAAGCATGGTGAGTCCTCTCCGGCGGGGTTTGCGCGTCCCTGCCCGTTGTCAAAAATAGACATCCGCCGCTGGGATGATCTGTGGCCCGGTCGCGGTGATCAGGACAAGGTTACCGTCCATATCAACCGTATCAAAGATTCCGGTGAACTCCTCGCGCATCGTGCGCGCGGTAATCGTCTCGCCCAGCCTGGCCGCATTCCGCAGCCAGTCCTCGCGAATCCGCTGAAAGCCCAAGGCGTCCAGCTTTGCCTCCTGCGTGGCATAGGCCGAGGCGAGGACCGTGAGGAAATCCTCCGCACTCACCGCCTGCCCGCCCTCGCTCGTCAGTGACACTGGGCAAAACCCGCCTGTCACGCCCGCAGGCACACCCCCCAGATTCACACCGACACCGACAGAAAGCCAGTCCACCATCGGTCCGCGCCCGGTGCTTTCCAGAAGGATGCCGGCCACTTTGCCACCGTTCAGCAGCACGTCATTGGGCCATTTCAACGACAACAGGCTCCGGTCCGCAAACAACGCCAGCGCTTCGAACAGCGCATTGGCCGCCAGAAACGACCGCTTGGCCGCTTCCGGCACCGTGGCCCAGGGCTTGTAGATCAGCGTCGCCGCCAGATTGCCGGCAGGCTGTTGCCAGACCCGGCCCCGCCGCCCGCGCGCCGCCGTCTGCCGGTGCGCCATGATCCATGTCGGCCCGTCCAGATCACGCGCCCGGCGGGCCGCCTCAGCCATGGTGCTGTCAACCTCGTCAAGAATGACGCGGGCATATCCCTCGGGCCAAAGGCCCTTGGGAACGGGTTCAGTTGACAAGCGCTGCCGCCGCGGCAGCAGCCACCGGCTCCATCCCGAACATGTTTATGACGCCCACGATCATGATCAGGGCCGAACCCATGAGCACGACCCACAGGATCGGACCGCCACCTGCATCAAGCGGCTCCCGATCTTGTCCAAAGTACATGTAGTAGACAATGCGGATGTAATAGAAGGCTCCTATCACAGCCGCAATCACACCCGCTACGGCCAGCCAGGTCATCCCCGCCTCAACCGCCGCGCGCAACACATAAAACTTGCCAAAAAAGCCCAACATGGGTGCCGCCACGCCAGCAAGGCTGAACAGCAGCACAAGCAAAGCCAGCGCCCGCAATGGCTCATGCTTGGAATACATGTGGAGCGCGCCGATATCCGTCACCGGGACCCCGTCCTTCTCCATCGACAAGATGAATGCAAACATACCGACGTTCATCGTGATGTAGATGACCATATAGATCAGCATCGCCTCGACGCCGAAGGTCGTGCCCGCAGCCAACCCCATCAGGGCAAAACCCATGTGCGAGATCGAGGAATAAGCCATCAGACGCTTGATGTTGGTCTGACCG
Organism: Rhodobacterales bacterium; assembly: GCA_026400355.1. GTDB lineage: Bacteria > Pseudomonadota > Alphaproteobacteria > Rhodobacterales > Rhodobacteraceae > JAPLPE01. The sequence continues at coordinate 93,526 of JAPLPE010000015.1, forward strand.
ATGGCCGCAATCGCCCCGACGAACATCGACAGGACAGAGAGGAACGCAAGGATCTGCTGCCAGTCACTGATGACGCCGCCAAAGCCCTCGTGCAGAACCCGTGCCATGAGCGCAAGCGCCGCCATCTTCGGTGCTGTCGACAGGAAGGCCGTGACCGGTGTCGGTGCTCCTTCATATACGTCCGGCGTCCACATGTGGAACGGGGCCGCAGAAACCTTGAATGCAAACCCTGCGATCAGGAACACCAGACCGAACAGAAGTCCGATCGATACATCGTCCCCTGCTGCTTCGATGATACCGCTGAACAGGATTGTCCCGGTATAGCCATAAGTCAGCGAGGCACCATAAAGCAGCATCCCCGAAGACAGCGCACCAAGGATGAAATACTTCAGACCGGCTTCGGTCGACTTGACTGAATCCCGCCGCAGCGATGTCACCACGTAAAGCGAGAGCGACTGCAGCTCGAGTCCCATGTAAAGGACAAGCAGGTCTTCGGCCGATACCATGAACATCATCCCGACCGTCGCCAGAGCGACAAGCACCGGGTATTCAAAGCGCAGGATGCCACGGCGGGCCATGTAGTCCTGAGTCATCACCAGAACGACCGCACCCGAGAACAGGATGATGACCTTGCAGAACCGCGCAAAGCTGTCATCCACGAACGATCCGCCAAAGGCCGCGTTCGTTCCGGAACCCGTTGCGATCCACAGTCCGATCACGGCCATCACCGCTGCCGTGATCCAGACGATCATGGCCGCCGACTTGTCCTTGCCGGTATAGACGCCGGCCAGCAATGCCACGATCGCATAAACCGCGAGCGCGATCTCCGGCAGGATGACCTGTAAATCTTGAGCGATCATGCAATCGGTTCCTTAGTTTTCAGCAAAACTGACCGAGGCGGCATAACCTGCCTGGGCCGTTTCGACGTGGCCGACCAGTGCCGTGACACTGGGACCAATAAGATCGGTGACAAGAGACGGATAGACACCCAGCAACAGCGTCATCACGACCAGAGGCGCAAAGATGACCCGCTCGCGGCGGTTCATGTCCGTGATGGATTTCAGACCTTCCTTGATCAGTTCGCCCATCACCACCCGCCGATAAAGCCAAAGCGCATAGGCCGCCGACAGGATCACACCCGAGGTCGCCACGGCAGCCACCCAGGTATTCACCTGGAAAACGCCCATCAGCGTCAGGAATTCGCCCACGAACCCGCTCGTCCCTGGCAGGCCGACGTTGGCCATCGTGAACAGCATGAAGATCAGAGCATAAGCCGGCATCCGGTTCACAAGGCCGCCATAAGCGTCGATCTCGCGGGTGTGCATGCGATCATAGATCACGCCGACGCAAAGAAACAACGCACCCGAGATGAAGCCGTGCGACACCATCTGGAACAGTGCACCGTCAATCCCCTGCTGGTTCACGGCGAAGATGCCCATCGTCACATAACCCATATGGGCAACCGACGAATATGCGATGACCTTCTTCATGTCCTGCTGCACCAGCGCAACAAGCGAAGTATAGACGATTGCAATGGCCGACAGCCAAAGCACCATGGGCCCCATCACCTCAGACCCGACGGGGAACATGGGAAGGTTGAAGCGCAAGAACCCGTAGCCGCCCAGCTTGAGAAGGACCGCAGCCAGCACGACCGATCCGGCTGTCGGCGCCTGGACGTGCGCATCGGGCAACCATGTATGGAACGGCCACATCGGCATCTTCACTGCAAAGGATGCAAAGAAGGCCAGCCACATCAAGGTCTGCATGCCGCCGGCAATATGAATGCCCAGCAAGGTGATCGGTTCAGCCGGGAAATTGTAGGTCAGCAAGGCGACCTGCCCTTCCCCGCACCCGCCGATGCAGGCCGAACCCGTCTGCACATACATCGCAACCATTGCGATCAACATCAGGACCGAGCCAAAGAACGTGTAGAGGAAGAACTTAAAGCTTGCATAGATACGGTCTTTGCCGCCCCAGATCCCGATGATCAGGAACATCGGGATCAGCCCCGCCTCAAGGAAGAGGTAGAACAGGACCAGATCCAGCGCGAGGAACACGCCGAGGATCATCGTCTCCAGTACAAGGAATGCGATCATGTATTCCTTGACCCGGTGCGTCACGTCCCAGCAGGACGCGATGACCAACGGCATAAGGAACGTCGTCAACATCACGAACAGGATCGAAATACCGTCAACACCCATCCGGTACTTCAGCCCAAGAAGCCAAGTCTGTTCCTCGACGAACTGGAAATCCGGGTTCGCAGGGTCAAAGCGGAACAGGATGAACAGGGACACAATAAAGGTGAACACGGTGGTCGCAAGAGCGACCCACTTTGCGTTCGACTGTGCCGGGTTGTCATCGCCCCGCAGGAACAATCCAAGGATAACGGCCCCGACCATCGGGATGAACGTGGTGAGCGAGAGAATGCTGCCCATCAGTTGGCCCCCCCGAGCGTGACCCAGGTAAGAAGCACAAGGACCCCCAGAACCATCGCAAAAACGTAACTGAAGATATAGCCTGACTGCGCCTTGCCCGCGAGGCGGGTCAACAACGGCACGATCCCCATGGCCACGCCATTGATACCGCCATCTATCACCCCGCCGTCACCCCGCTTCCAAAGGAACCGGCCCAGCGCCATCGCAGGCTGCACGAACAGGAAGTTGTAGATCTCGTCGAAATACCACTTGTTCAGAAGGAACAGGTACAGCGGACGCTGCTGCTTGGCCAGTTTCGCAGGCCAGTCCGGGCGCACCAGATAGAACTGGATCGCCAGCAGCAGCCCCAGAACCATCGCGATGAACGGGCTGACTTTCACCCACTTGGGCGCAGCATGCGCTTCTGCAATCACATGGTTTTCGGGCGCGAAATGGATCGCCCCCTGCCCCGGCAAGCCGGTAAAGGCAAAGTCGCCGTGGCCGCCTTCGGCTACATCTGCCACGGCAGCAGGGGCCGCTTCTGAGGCCAGAACCTCTTCGGTCGCGGCTTCGGTGCTTTCTGACGCGGTGCCTTCGGCAACATGCGCGGCCCCGGTCGCCGTGGCGGCGTGATCCCCGGCAGCGGCGTCCTCGTGCGCCCCCGTCTCATAGGGGATCGAAAAGAACTTCGCGACGCTCTCTTCCTTCCCAAAGAAGCTGTTGTGCCAGATCATCCCCGAGAACACGGCCCCCAGCGCCAGCACACCCAGCGGCACCAACATCACCGTCGGGCTTTCATGCGCATGTTCATGGGCATGATGATCGCCGCGCGGCTTGCCAAAGAAGGTCAGGAACATCAGGCGCCAGCTGTAGAAGCTCGTCATGAAGGCTGCGATCACCAGCATCCAGAAGGCATAATGACCGCCACCCGCAAAGGCGCTTTCGATCACCGCGTCCTTGGACAGGAACCCTGCGAACCCGATATAGGTCAGTGGAATGCCGACCCCGGTGATCGCCAGCGTCCCGATCAGCATCGCCGCAAAGGTAAGCGGGATCTTCTTCCGCAGCCCGCCATAGTTCCGCATGTCCTGTTCGTGGTGCATCGCATGGATGACCGAACCGGCCCCAAGAAACAGCATCGCCTTGAAGAAGGCATGCGTGAACAGGTGGAACATCGCGACCGAATAGACGCCCGAACCCGCCGCCACGAACATGTAGCCAAGCTGCGAACAGGTCGAATAGGCGATCACACGCTTGATGTCGTTCTGGACCAGACCCACCGTCGCCGCAAAGAACGCCGTCGTGGCCCCGATGAACACGATAAACTCTTTGGCATGCGGCGCATATTCGATCAGCGGCGACATCCGGCACACAAGGAACACGCCCGCCGTCACCATCGTTGCAGCGTGGATGAGGGCCGATACAGGCGTGGGGCCTTCCATCGCGTCCGGCAACCACGTGTGCAGGAACAATTGCGCCGATTTGCCCATGGCCCCGACGAACAGCAGAAACGCGATCAGCTCGACCGAATTCCATTCGCCCCACAGGAACGTCAAATTCGTCTGCGCCATATCCGGCACCGCATTGAACACGTCGTCAAAGTTGATCGAGTCGACGAGGAAGAAGATCGCAAAGATGCCGAGCGCAAAGCCAAAGTCACCGACCCGGTTCACCACAAAGGCCTTGATCGCTGCAGCGTTGGCGCTCGGCTTCTTGTAGTAGAACCCGATCAGCAGATAGGACGCGACCCCCACCCCTTCCCAGCCAAAGAACATCTGGACAAGGTTGTCGGCCGTCACAAGCATCAGCATCGCGAAGGTAAAGAACGACAGGTAGGCAAAGAAACGCGCCTTGTAATGCGCGTGATGGCCAAAGTTTTCGTCGTGCGCCATATAGCCGAACGAATAGAGGTGGACGAGCGCGGACACCGTCGTCACCACGATCAGCATGATCGCCGTAAGCCGGTCGACCCGGATCGCCCAGTCCGTGCTTAACGTGCCGCTTTCGATCCAGCGGAACAGCACGACCTTGTAGGTCTCACCGTCAAATCCCAGAAAGACGATCCAGGACAGCAGGCAGGCCAGGAACAACAGCCCCGTCGTGATCCACTGCGCCGCCGTTTCGCCGATCAGCCGCCAGCCGAAGCCGCTCAGAAGTGCCCCTAGAAGTGGGGCAAAAAGGATCATCGTGGCCATGCCGGGTCAGCCTTCCGTTCGCAACTTGAGTTTCATGGGGCAGCACCTGCGCTGTCTGGATAGAAGATTTCGCAACCGTAGAACGGATCGTAGCGGTTCTTTTTCTTGCCACCACCAAATGCAACAAGAAGGTCGGTTTCGAATTCATAGCCCTCAGAGCGCGCAATCTGGACCAGATCGCTAACCGTGATTGCGCGGGTCAGTCTTATCTTTCCGTAGGGCGGATAGAGCATGTCGATCGTAGTCGAACGCCCCATACCCAAATCTAGTGAGTGGTCTGGGTCAACGCGTCCATCGACAACGATAATTTCAGTCGTGTTGCAGTCAACGACGAGCAATTGCTCTTGAATGCGGCAAAGGCCTTCACGGCGCAAGCGCTGTCCAATCTTCCCATCACCGATATCAACGACAGGCCTTCCGACAAGATCAAAACCGAAAATCTCCCCACCATTTGTGAATGATCCGTCAGCCGCGATGGTTATCGGCTCGTCATACCAGAATAACGGCGGCTTCGGTCCTTCACACGCATGCGCCATGCCTGCCCATGCCATGACCAGTCCAACGACAGCCATCCCCCAAAGACGCCGAGGCATCGGATCAGCCTTTCATCACGTTGACGTCTTCAACGTCGATGGTTCCGCGCGTGCGGAAGAAACAGACAAGAATGGCAAGACCGATCGCCGCCTCGGCGGCGGCCACGGTCAGAACGAACAGCGTGAACACCTGGCCGACCAGATCGCCCAGGAAACTCGAAAACGCGACAAAGTTGATGTTGACCGCAAGCAGCATCAATTCGACCGACATCAGCATGATGATGATGTTCTTGCGGTTCAGAAACAGGCCAAAGACCCCGATCACGAACAGGGCCGCCGCCACTGTCAGGTAATGTTCAAGTCCGATCATGGTCCCTCGTTCCCTTCGCCGTCTTGTGCGGCTGTCGTTTCTTCTGTGCAGGCTACTGGAGCGCACAGGCACAGCTTTGGTAGTTCACCGTCCGAAGCGCGATTTCCGCCTGCCAGTGACGCAAAGTCAATTTCGTCAAACACATACATTTGGACCGCTATTGGCATTTTCACGACACATAGCGCGGCTTGTCACCGCGCAATTCGGGAAAGAATGCAGCGCAAGCGCAATCCTCGTCCTCTAGGTTCCGGATTTGCGTCTGCAAACCAGCCTCAGCAGCCAATTGGCTAATCTCGTCCAAGGATTCATACTCGCGGACCACAAAACCTTCTTCGAACCGCGACGCCGCTTCTCCTCCATAAATCCCATCCGGCGTTCCAGGGGTATCGTCGCGGACATAGATGATGGTCAGTTCCTCGTTCGAGGCACAGTCGATGACGGTTCGGTTAATGTAGAGGAAACTTCCCGGCGACCAGACCTCGGGCGAGTGGTAAGAGCTTACCAGCCCCTCGCCGACGGCAATGGGAAGCTCCTGGGAAAAATGCTCGCTAAAGAACACGCAATCTTCAGGGGAAACACCACAGCCTGCAACGACCGTCATCACAGGCAAAGACCGCAACAATCGGGAGCCCGGCACCAGCATCACAGACCCTGCCCCGGTTTCACGTCTTTAAGTTCCATCGCCTTGGCCGGATCGCGGAACATCTGCGCCAGCACGTCCTGCCGCTTGATGTCCGTCCGGTGGCGCAGCGTCAGGACAATCGCCCCGATCATCGCGACCAGCAGGATCAGCCCCGACAGCTGGAAGACGAGGAAGTATTGGTCATAGAGGATCATCCCCAGTGCCCTTGTATTCTCCATGTCACCCTTGGGTGCGGCGATGCGTTCTGCAGCGCCCGCGTCAAAGCCCCAGACACCCAGCGCCAGCGCCAATTGCATCAGGATCACCACCCCGATCAGCAGCGCCAAAGGCATGTACTTCGCCATCTCGGCCTTCAGCTCGGCAAAGTCGATGTCGAGCATCATGACGACGAACAAGAACAGCACCGCGACCGCGCCGATATAGACGATCATCAGGAGCATCGCGACGAACTCGGCCCCGAGGAGGACGAACAGCCCCGCCGAAGACAGGAATGCCAGGATCAGCCACAGGACCGAATGGACCGGGTTGCGGCTCAGCACCGTCATCAGGCCACCCAAGAGCGTGGAGACCGCAAACAGATAGAAAACGAAAACTACGGCCGTCATGCGTCCTTGTCCTCTTCCATGACCTCATTGGCCAGTTCCATGGCCTTGGTCATCGCTGGCACCCCGCCGAATACGCCCATCATGGCAATGGTTTCGGCGATCTCCTGTTGCGTGGCCCCGGCTTCGCGCGCGTGTCGTACCGTCAGCCGCACCTGTGCCTCGGCCTGCGCACCCAGCACGGTCAATCCGGCAAGCGTAAGAAGCAGCCGGGTTTTTGCATCCAGCCCCTCGGGGTTGAACGTCTTGCCCATCAAGGTTTCCATGAATTCCTTGGGCATCGTCGGCCAAAGCGCCTCGAACCCCTTCGGCGTGAAGGATTCAAGCGCAGGATTGAGCGCCTTGGCCCAGTCCCGGCTCATCTTCATCATCGCGCCAAAGGGGTTTGGGTCCGCCATGTGTCAGCCCTTGACGCAGACAAAGAACGACGTGTTCTGCCATCCGATCGTCGCAGCCGACGTGACGCCCAGCGGCGATTGGGTCTGGCCATCTGCCGGAACGAATTCCGGCGATGTTGACAAGGCCGCCTGTCCTGCCACGGTCCAGCCATCCGGGCAAGCCTTGGGATTGCCAACCAGCACCACCGAACCCGGCCCGAAATCCACGCCCGGCCCGGCCGGACCGACGGCACCCGGCGCACCTGGCGCTCCGGCCTCGCCGGCGGGGCCTTGCGGTCCCGGATCACCGGCCGGGCCCTGCGGACCTGCCGGCCCGGTCTCACCTGCAGGCCCCGCAGGCCCGGTCTCACCCGCAGGCCCCGCTACGCCTGCAAGCCCCTGCGGCCCAGCGACCCCGGCAGGACCAACCTCGCCCGCAGGACCCAACTCGCCCGTGGCCCCCTTAAGAAAATCGCCTGCGAAAAGCGAGAAACCCACCATCAGCGCGCCACCAACCGCACCGAACAAACCAGTCTCGAAACGTGCTTTGTTGTCCATTGTCATGTCTCCCTGTTCCTGTTCCCGGAATACCTACCGATACGGCGCATCAACTTCGAGATTGCGCGCAATCTCGGCCTCCCAACGGTCGCCGTTGTCGAGAAGCTTGGCCTTGTCATAGTAAAGCTCTTCACGTGTCTCGGTCGAAAACTCGAAATTCGGGCCCTCGACGATGGCATCCACCGGACAGGCTTCCTGACAGAAGCCACAATAGATGCACTTGGTCATGTCGATGTCATAGCGCGTGGTCCGGCGGCTCCCGTCCTCGCGCGGTTCGGCGTCAATCGTGATCGCCTGCGCCGGGCAGATCGCCTCGCACAGCTTGCAGGCAATGCAGCGTTCTTCGCCGTTGGGATAACGCCGCAGCGCGTGTTCACCCCGGAACCGGGGCGACAGCGGCCCCTTTTCATGCGGATAATTCAGCGTGGATTTGGGGGCGAAAAAGTACTTCATCCCCAGCTTGAACCCCTGAAAGAAGTCCTGCAGCAGGAAATACTTCGCGGCGCGGGTGTAATCCATCGATGCCATCATCAGCCTCCGATCGCCCAGCGGGCCCAGGCCCCGCCCAGCACTTCAAACTTGGCCAGGAACGCCACGATCACGACCCAGCCAAGGCTCATCGGCAGGAACACCTTCCAGCCAAGACGCATCAACTGGTCATAGCGGTAGCGGGGGGTGATCGCCTTCACCATCGCGAAGATGAAGAACACGAACACCATCTTGAGAACCATCCACAGCACCCCGTCCGGCAGCCCCGGAATGGGCGACAGCCAGCCGCCAAGGAACAGAAGCGAGACGAGCGCGCACATCAGCACGACGGCCATCAACTCCCCGATCATGAACAGCAGAAACGGCGTGGACGAATACTCAACCTGATACCCGGCCACGAGTTCCGATTCCGCCTCGGGCAGGTCGAACGGCGGGCGGTTGGTTTCGGCCAGGGCCGAGATAAAGAACAGGAACAGCATCGGGAAATGCGCGACCCAGTACCACGAAAACAGCCCGTAATCCCCGTCCTGCGCCCGCACGATATCGCTCAGGTTCATCGACCCCGTCGAAATGATCACCCCGATGATGATCAGGCCGATGGACACCTCATAGGAAATCATCTGCGCCGCAGACCGCAGCGACCCCAGGAACGGGTATTTGGAGTTCGAAGCCCAGCCACCCATGATCACGCCGTAAACCTCAAGGCTCGACACGGCAAAAACATACAGGATCGCCACGTTGATATCCGACAGGACCCAGCCGTCATTGAACGGGATCACCGCCCAGGCGATCACAGCCAGAACAAAAGACAGCATCGGCGCAAGGAAGAACACGAAACGGTCGGCCCCGGCGGGCACGATGATTTCCTTGACGATATACTTCAGGAAGTCGGCAAAGGATTGCAGAAGACCAAATGTCCCCACGACGTTCGGGCCCCGCCGCATCTGGACCGCAGCCCAGACCTTGCGGTCCGCGTACATCAGGAATGCCAGCGCCAGCAGCAAGGGAATCAGCACAAGCAGGCTTTGTCCAAGGATAACCAGCACGATTCCCAGATAGGTTTCCGTGAAGAATTCCACCATGTGCGTTCCCTTCAGACCCTTTTTGGGCCCCTTACACCGTCGGGATGCCGGATATGCCGCAATCGGCCACCGTCACCTCGGCGTCTATTGTCCTGGAGCCCTCAGGAAGGGCTGGCGAGATGGTGTAAACAGCATCCGCGCGCCACTTTCCAGCCGTTTCATCCACCACAGTGCGGAGATGCCGCGCAAAACCATACCCCCGGATCAGCGTATACTGCGCTGCAGCACATTCCGCGTACCGGGTCACATCCTCGGCGCCCCGCGCGCCCGTCATCGTCACTGAAAAACTTACCAGATCCCCGTCAAGAAGACGCGTCTCGACCCCTTCATAGACCGGGCTGAACGGCGCAGCCGACGCAAGGCCCGCCGCCTCCGGCTCCTTCTCGCCACAAGCGGCGAGCAAGAGGCCCGCGGTCAGGATGACCTGAACCCGCACGCCTTACTCCGCAGCCATCCGCGTCTGTCCGCGCGCGGCTTCCGCCTCACTCAGTTCCGCCATCAGGGCCGATGCCCGTGCAATCGGGTTGGTCAGATAGAAATCCCGCACCGCCGTGCGGAAGTCCGCCTTGACCATGTCCTTCTCGGGAACAGGCTGCCATGCGTTCTCGGACACCTCGTCGATCATCGCCAGATGCGGATGCGCGGCGACCAACGCCGTCCGCAGCCCCGCCAGCGAATCGTAGGGCAGCGTCTTGCCCAGTTCTGCCGACAGCGCCCGCAGGATCGCCCAGTTTTCCTTGCCCTCGCCCGGCGCAAAACCGGCACGCATGGCCAGTTGCGGACGGCCTTCGGTATTCACGAACAGCCCGTTTTCCTCGGTATAGGCCGCGCCCGGCAAGATGACATCCGCCCTGTGCGCGCCCCGGTCGCCATGGCTGCCCTGATAGACAACAAAGGCCCCCGGCGCGATTTCGACCTCATCAGCGCCCAAGTTGTAAACAACCTCGGCCCCGTCCAGCGCCACCGCCAGACCGCCTTCGGTCACTGCACCCACATCCATCGCCCCCACGCGCGAAGCCGCCGTGTGCAGGACAAGCAGTTTCGCCCCCGCCGCCCCGGCTGCCTTCATCACATGGGCCAGCACGGCCTCGCCATCAGCATCGCTCAGCGCACCCTGCCCCACGATCACGACACCGGGCACGCCCTGCTTGTCCGAATGATCCTCGGCTGCAAGCTTGGCCAAAGTCTCGCGCCCCGTACCCAGATTCACGACCGGATAGGTCAGATCGGCAGCGGGTCCGACAACCGCCACCGTTGCACCCCTGGTCCAGGCCTTGCGGATTCGCGCATTCAGCACCGGCGCCTCAGTCCGCGGGTTCGTCCCGATCAGCAGGATCTGCTTGGCCGTATCCAGATCCTCGATCTTCGCCGTCCCGACATAGCCCGAGCGATTGCGGACAGGCAGCTTGGCCCCGTCCGTCCGGCATTCCACATGCCCGCCCAACTCCTCGACCACAGTCTTGAGCGCAAAGGCCGCCTCGACCGGCACCAGATCGCCAACCAGACCGGCAACCTTCCTGCCCTTCATCGCCCTGGCAACAACAACCAAAGCCTCGCTCCACGACGCTTTCCGCAGCTTGCCGTTCTCGCGGATATAGGGTGTATCCAGCCGCTGTCGGCGCAGCCCGTCCCAGACGAAACGCGTCTTGTCGGAAATCCACTCCTCGTTCACCGCATCATTGTTGCGCGGCAGGATGCGCATGACTTCGCGCCCCTTCGTATCCACCCGGATGTTCGACCCCAGCGCATCCATCACGTCGATGGATTCCGTCTTGGTCAATTCCCAGGGCCGCGCCGTAAACGCATAGGGCTTGGACACCAGCGCGCCCACCGGGCACAGGTCGATGATGTTCCCCTGCATGTTCGACGCCAACGTCTCGCCCAGATAGGACGTGATCTCGCTGTCCTCACCCCGGCCTGTCTGGCCCATCTGGGTGATGCCGGCCACCTCGGTCGTGAACCGCACGCAACGCGTGCAGGAAATGCAGCGCGTCATGTGCGTTTCGACCAGCGGCCCCAGATCCAGATCGTCCGCCACCCGCTTCGGCTCGCGGTAGCGGCTGAAATCCACACCATAGGCCATCGCCTGATCCTGCAAATCGCATTCGCCACCCTGATCGCAGATCGGGCAGTCCAGCGGATGGTTGATAAGCAGGAATTCCATCACGCCCTCGCGGGCCTTCTTGACCATCGGGCTGTTGGTCTTGACGACCGGCGGTTGACCCTCGGGGCCGGGCCGCAGATCCTTGACCTGCATCGCGCAGGATGCCGTCGGCTTGGGCGGACCACCCACAACCTCGACAAGACACATGCGGCAGTTGCCCGCAATCGTCAGTCGCTCATGATAGCAGAAACGAGGAACCTCGACGCCTGCCACCTCGCAGGCCTGGATCAGGGTCATCGCTCCGGGCACTTCGACAATGGTCCCGTCGATGCTGATCTTCTTCAAGTCCGACATGCGCGGCCACCCCTTCGTCAAACGCCCGACGGGCGGGTTTTAACCCGGGTCTGCCCCCGATGCCAGACTGTTCACGCTGCACCTGCGGCGAAACTTGTGCGACTTTTCTTCTGTATGCGGCACTTCGTGCCGCTCCCACGCATCGCCGTTGCCCCTTTTGATCGCCTGCCCTAAAGTCCGGCCGACAGACTCGAACCAGAAACGACCAGAACCGAGGCCCGACATGTTGCGTGCAACCCTGATCACTCTGACCATTCTTGGTGCCACGACAGCGCAGGCCCAGGACACGACCACAGCCGAGGCTCTTGCCCTCGAATACTGCGCCGCAGCAATCCGTTTCGATGAAGGCGCAGCCGAAAACCTGATGACCCCGGCACTCCGCGACCTGATCGCACAGGCCCGCGCTGCGAACGATGCCTTCTTGAAAAAGTATCCGGGCGACAAACCGCCCCTCGGCGACGGCCTGCCCCTGACCGGTTATCAGGACGCCACCGAAAGCTGCGTGCCCGAATCCGTCACCGAAACATCCGCCGTGCTGATCTATGCGCCCGCCAGTTCCCCGTCCGACATCTGGCGCGACCAGATCGAGTTCGAGGCGCAGGCCGACGGCACTCTCGCCGTGTCCGACATCCTCTATGCCCCTGACCTGACCCAGCGATTCAGCGCCGTCATGACAGGAATCGCCACCGCTACTTACTGACGCGCCTCAGCGCAGCAGTTTGCCGACCTGCGTCTGTGCCGCCATCTCGGCCTCACCCACCGCACAATAGGTGGCATAGTCACCCTTGACGCCCCCCATGTCGGCAAACCGCGCCCATGCGACCTGGATCAGACGCTCTTTCTCGACCTTGTCGTCCATGTAGGCTTCGATCTCTTCCTCGGAATAGCCAAGTTGCCGGGCATAATCTCGCAGGCTGTACAGAAAGTTCAGCCCGTCGATGAACCGCCCTTCGATCGTGTCGCACTTGTCGCTGATCTCATACGCGATGGCGGTGCTGATCAGCCCTTCACTCACATAGGTCTGGTCTTTCAATGGCGGCAAGGCCGCCGATGCGCCTGCGAAAAGGCCAAAGCCCAGAATAAGGGCCACTGTCTTGATATAGGGACGGTTGAAAGCGTCACGGATCATGATCTGCACTCCACTGGTCCGCCCGGCTCGGAACCTGCTCATCCCACCGGGCTGTTATGCAAAGAACAATGAACGGACTGCGCTGCTATTCAATATCGCGCGCCGGTTTCCTGATCACATTCAGCGGAACGTCGCCAAGCCGGGCATCATTCCGCCGCCCCGGCATGATGAACATGCGCTTTGTAAAGCTGCGCCTCCTTCAACCATGGCCAGCCAAAGGCCGCTTCACTGTCGCCGTGTTCCTGCCGGTGTTTCAGCTTGGCCAGCCCCTCGGCAAGCGTGGGCCGGTGCCCCTCCGGCACCCACCACATCACGAAATGCTGCTCGCCCATCAGCGCGAACCATTCCTGCTTGCGGGCGTAGAACTGCCGGTGAACCGTATTCCAGACAAAGGCCTCAAGCGTCTCGACTGATTCCCAGACCGTCAGGTTCGACACGAACTGCGGGTCGCCGCCGATCTTCGTCTCGGTATTGCCGGTCCCCGGCTCTCCCGATCCCTCCATCATCCAGACGAATCCCGGCATTCGCTTGCCCAGTCCGTTCACCCGGTCAAGCGCCCCCATGAACTCGGCCACACGCGGGTCATCCGTGGGGGCAACCAGGCGTCCGATGTTCAACTCTGCCAGATGCATGACCTATTCTCCCGCAACCCTAACCCGAACACGCTGCCCCTCGGGGGAACAGGTCCCTGAAACGACCATCATACAGCCGCTTTAGCACTCCATGTAGAAAACATAATCCGCCGTCATATCGTCAAACCGCACCGTCACGTCCCGCCAGCCCGGCGCCACCGCCATGCCCCGCCCCTTGCAATAGGTGGCCAGCACATCCGTCGCCGTCTGCCGCGCCGCGACATTCCCCACCCGGATCGCCGGCGCCAGATTCGGCAGCGGAGTCCCCGGCGGCACGGCCCGCCCACCATCCGGCAATTCCATCAGTTCGACCGTCGCAAAGTCCGGTGCCGGCTCCGCCGCGACCGGCGTCACGGGATACCGCTGGCCCAGAAAGCTGACCATCGTCACCCCCGGCCCGCCCGTCACCGAATCCACCGCGCCCGAAACCGCACCACATCCCGCCAACGCCAGCGCTGCGATCAGCGCGAAACGACTGCCCATTCTGTCCTGCCCCTGTCTGGCGGCACCCTTCGCAGGCCGCTTCTGACCAGTATCATAACGGCAAAAGATTCCGCCTGTCACGCGCCCGGCGCAGCGCTTTCCAAGATTTGACAGGGATAGGTAAAGACCCATTCATCCGTCCGCTCGTCCAGCGTGAAAACCGCGTCGCTGTAATCCGCACGGTCAAACGTCTCGCCCGGCAGGCACCGCTGAAAGAATGTGGTCAGCGCCACAAAGCTATCCGTCGTCCCGCCGATCCGCAACGTAGGATAGGAAGCCGTGTTATGGAACGTACCGCTGGGCGGAGTCACCAGCATGCAGTCGTCTGTCACATGGGACGCGGCCACACCATAATGCGGCACCACATCCCCTGTCGGCGTATGACGGAACGTCAGGCTCTGCCCGTCCAAGTCCACCGTCTCGTCCGGCAGAACTTCGGCTGCCGCGCATGCATCCGGCAGGATCAGACCGGTAAAGGCCAGCCTCACTCAGCCGCTACCCGCATGCCCCGGCCCTTGATCCGGTCCTCGATCTCGTCACGGAAGTTGCGGATCAGGCCCTGAATGGGCCAGGCCGCCGCGTCGCCCAGCGCACAGATCGTGTGGCCTTCGACCTGCTTGGTCACGTCCAGCAGCATGTCGATCTCTTCGACCGCCGCCTCGCCCTTCACCAATCGCTCCATCACCCTCATCATCCAGCCGGTCCCTTCCCGGCAGGGCGTGCACTGGCCGCAGGATTCATGCTTGTAGAACTTCGAAAGCCGCCAGATCGCCTTGATCATATCAGTCGACTGATCCATCACGATCACCGCCGCCGTGCCCAGACCCGACCGCTTCTCGCGCAGCCAGTCAAAGTCCATGATCGCCTCTTCCATCTGCTCGGCCCGCAGACAGGGAACAGAAGAGCCCCCGGGGATCACCGCCTTGAGGTTCTTCCACCCGCCCCGGATCCCGCCGCAATGCTTGTCGATCAGTTCCTTGAAAGGGATCGACATCTCCTCCTCGACCACGCAGGGGTTGTTCACATGGCCCGAGATGGCGAACAGCTTGGTCCCCGTATTGTTCGGACGGCCAAAACCCGCAAACCACGCCGCGCCACGCCGCAGGATCGTCGGCACCACGGCAATCGATTCAACATTGTTCACAGTCGTCGGGCAGCCATAAAGACCCGCACCGGCCGGGAAAGGCGGCTTCATCCGCGGCATCCCCTTCTTGCCCTCAAGGCTTTCCAGCAGCGCAGTTTCCTCGCCGCAGATATAGGCGCCGGCCCCGTGATGCAGATAGATGTCGAAATCCCAGCCCGACCCGCAGGCATTCTTGCCAACCAGCCCCGCATCATAGGCCACGTCGATGGCGTTCTGAAGGGCTTCCTTCTCGCGGACATACTCACCCCGGATGTAGATGTAGCAGGCATGCGCCCCCATCGCGAAAGACGCGATCAGGCAACCCTCCACCAGCGTATGCGGGTCATGCCGCATGATCTCGCGGTCCTTGCAGGTCCCGGGCTCTGATTCGTCAGCATTCACCACCAGATAAGCCGGACGACCGTCCGTCTCCTTGGGCATGAATGACCACTTGAGCCCCGTCGGGAAGCCCGCGCCACCACGGCCCCGCAGACCGGACGCCTTCATCTCGTTGATGATCCAGTCCCGGCCTTTGCCAAGGATGTCCTTGGTGCCGTCCCAGTGTCCGCGCATCTGCGCGCCCTTCAGGCTGCGGTCATGCATCCCGTAAAGGTTGGTAAAAATCCGGTCCTGATCCTTGAGCATCTGCTCACCCCTTGTCGTTCTGGCGCATCCGCCAGACTTGGTACGTCATCCACAAGGCAAAGCCGAATCCGGCCAGTGCCATCAGGTCAAACAGGGCCAATGTCCGGTTGGACAGGCCAAGTTGACCGCCTGCAAACGTGGTCGCAATCCAGAACAGCGCCGTTCCCGCCATGACAATCGCCGCCCTGCGGCCTGCCTTGGCGATCTGTTCGTCCTTTTCTGCGCCCATGAATGCCTTGGCAACCCGTCAGGTCGCCTCACCCCTCTGCACGGCCAGCGAATGTTCGGTTTCGCCGCCGGCTGCCAGTAATCTTGCCTGATCGACCCATTGATCGCGGGTCACCCGGCCCTTGAACCCTTCCAGATTCTCGTCGACCCAAGCCACCTCGGCCGCGCGCCATGATGCGATCTGTTCGAAATGGAACACGCCCAGCGAATGCAGCAACTGCTCAAGCTTCGGCCCGACCCCCTTGATCTCCTTGAGATCATCGGGCTGCCCGTTCCGCGCCGCCGCCAGCATCTCAGGCTTGCCATCCGGGGCAACAGGCCGCTCTGCCGCTACAGCCACATGAACAGTTGCCGTCGCAGCGACCGGCCTTACGACCGGCGCGGGCGCAGGCGCAGGCGCATGGCCTGCAGGTACATTATGCGGCCAGTAATTCTTCTGGGTTGACCCGAACTGCGACATCCTTGGCAAAGGACGGCACAACACCGCGCTAAGCCCAAGGCCCGCCACGACAAACACCAGACCACCGCTGAACACCGCGCCGGGCCACGAAAACTCGCCAAGCACAGCCAGCATCATCATGGCGATAAAGCCAAAGAACGCCCCCATGCTCCAACAGCCAACGGCACAGCGCAGTGCGCCATTCTCCTCGTTCATCATCGTCCTCTCCCTCACTGTTGCCGCAGCAATGCCCGGACTGTTCTCCAGCGCGGTTTGCCTGATGCATGCATAATGGATAATCCAAACCGACAATGCAAAGAGTTCCCCGAGTCCCCGCAAACCGAACTACGGTCGTCAATGGGGCCCGGTCGGCGCACTCTCCTACTTCCTGCTCAGCACACGGGCCTGCTCGATCCAGTCGTCCCGTTCGATCCGGCCCTTGAAAGTTCCAAGACGGCTGTTCACCCAGGCGACCTGCGCCGGAGTCCAGTTTGCGATCTGGACAAAGTGCCAGAACCCCAATTCATGCAACAGCGCCTCAAGCTTCGGCCCTACGCCTACGATCAGCTTCAGATCATCCCCTGCTCCGCCGCGCGGCGCGGTCAGTATCTCGGGCGCAGCTTCCTCAACCTCGACTTCGGCGGCCTTGGGTGCGACAGCCTTCGGTGCAGCAACCTTTGCCGGACGTTCCTTCACGACCGTCCCTGACCCGGCAATCCACGGCGTCCGCAGCGGCACTTCGGTCCCGTCGACCCGCTTCACCGTGTCGCCGATATCCACGGCCAGTTGTGCGCTGCCGTTATACTTCGTCCGCCCGCTCTCGTGCTTGGTCAGCGACGTCAGACCCTTCATCGGTTCGGCTGCATAGCGCCCGTTCTGCGGTCCGGGCACCGGCACCCGGCCCGCAGCCATCTCGTCCAGCAGGCCCGACAACCTGGCCGGCGTCAGGTCCTCATAGTAATCCTTGCCGATCTGCGCCATCGGCGCATTCGTGCAGGCGCCCAGGCACTCGACCTCTTCCCAGGAAAACCTGCCATCCGCCGACAGATGATGCGCCTTGGGCGAAATCTTGTCCTTGCAGACCTGCATAAGATCCTCGGACCCGCAGAGCATGCAGGACAAAGTCCCGCAGACCTGCACATGCGCAATCGATCCGACGGGCTGCAGCTGGAACATGAAGTAGAACGTCGCAACCTCAAGCGCCCGGATATAGGCCAGACCCAGCATCTTCGCCACATGCTCGATCGCGGGCCGGGTCAGCCAGCCCTCCTGCTCCTGGGCCCGCCACAAAAGCGGGATGATCGCACTGGCCTGACGCCCGGCGGGATACTTCGCAATCTGCCCCTCCGCCCAGGCCTGATTGGCGGGCGTAAAGGCAAAGCTTGCGGGCTGGTCATGGTAAAGTCTGCGCAGCATCAGGTCATTCCGGTCAAAAGAGAGGGACGGCGAAGATCGCCGACAGCACGAAGGCCAGAGTCGGCGCTCCGAGCATTTCGAATACCGCAAAGGTCAGCATCACTGGCAGACCATCCATCATCATCGGTGCGGCTTCCATCAGATACACTTATCCGTCAGTACCCGGATCGTCCCCGTCGCCGCCACTTCGGCCCGGCCTGCCGCTGCAAGCTGCGGCGTGATCTCCACAAGCTGATCTTGTGTCAGGTTGGCCTGCAGCAGGATGGACTCGACATTACTGGCCGTCAGCACGCAGTTCTGGGATTCGATCGCCGCCACCAGTCGCTCCTCGGGCGGCAGGTTCACTACCGGCGCCGCTCCCGCCGCGTCATAGGTCGTTGAAGGCGCACCGCTGCCACAGGCCGCAAGGGCCAGAAGCAAGAACATCGCAGCCAGCCTGAGATTGTCCATCGTCATGTCGACTCCCTTTCCTCGTTATGCCGCCTAGCGGTCAATCTCTCCGAACACCACGTCCATCGTCCCGATGATGGCCGATACGTCGGCCAGCTGGTGCCCCTTGCAGATGTAATCCATCGCCTGCAGATGCAGGAACCCGGGCGCACGGATCTTGGCGCGGTAGGGTTTGTTCGTCCCGTCGGCCATCAGATAGACCCCGAACTCGCCCTTCGGCGCCTCGACACAGGCATAGACCTCGCCCGCAGGCACGTGGAACCCTTCAGTATAAAGCTTGAAGTGATGGATCAGCGCTTCCATTGACGTCTTCATCTCGCCACGGGTCGGCGGCGTCATCTTGCCCCGGGCCATGATATCGCCCTTCTCGACCCGCAGCTTGGCAATCGCCTGCCGGATGATCTTGGTCGATTCCCGCATTTCGGCCATGCGGCACAGATAACGGTCATAGCAATCCCCGTTCTTGCCGACCGGGATCATGAAGTCGAATTCGTCATAGCATTCATAGGGCTGCGCCCGCCGCAGGTCCCAGGCAAATCCCGAACCCCGCACCATGACGCCCGAGAAACCCCATTTCTGGATGTCATCCTCGGTCACTACGCCGATATCGGCGTTGCGCTGCTTGAAGATGCGGTTTTCCGTAAGTAGCCCGTCGATATCATCCAGCACCTTGGGGAAACGGACCGCCCATGCGTCGATATCCTCGATCAGTTCCGGCGTGAGATCCTGATGCACCCCGCCCGGACGGAAGTAGGCCGCATGCAACCGCGCCCCGCAGGCCCGCTCATAGAACACCATGAGCTTCTCGCGTTCCTCAAAACCCCAAAGCGGCGGCGTCAGCGCCCCCACGTCCATGGCCTGCGTCGTGACGTTCAGTAGGTGGTTCAGCACCCGTCCGATTTCGCAATACAGCACCCGGATCAGCGAGGCCCGGCGCGGCACCACTGTCCCCGTCAGCTTCTCGATCGCCAGACACCAGGCATGTTCCTGATTCATCGGCGCCACATAGTCCAGCCGGTCGAAATACGGCAGATTCTGCAGATAGGTCCGGCTTTCCATCAGCTTCTCGGTCCCGCGATGCAGCAGGCCGATATGCGGGTCGCAGCGCTCCACGATCTCGCCGTCAAGCTCAAGTACAAGCCGAAGAACACCATGTGCGGCCGGGTGCTGCGGACCAAAGTTGATGTTGAAGTTACGGATCCTCTGTTCGCCCGTAAGCGCATCCTGAGTACCGTCGCTATAGGTGTTACGCCGTATATCGCCGTCCATCATGCCGCCATCCTTGCCAGATTGTCCTGCCATTCGCGTGGCAGAGGGCCCATCTCGCGGGCCGCCCAGTCATACTGGTCCTTCAGAAATTTCACCGCCGCAGGGATCAGGTCCTCGCGAAGTGCCACCTTCGGCCCTTCGTGAACCTTGCCTTCCGGCATCCTCCCCGAAAAACCGATCCCGAGAAAGGCGCACATGTCGCGCAGGCCCGCCTCGGTGAACAGCCGTTCGCAATACTCGATCCGCAGCATCCCTGCCGGAATCGCTCGTTTCAGCCGCGCCACCGTCCCCGGATAATCACCACGTTCCACGATATGCCGTTCCTGCCCGCGGTTCAGGATTCGCCAAAGGGTCGCGTTGGCTTTCTTCTCCAGCGTTTCCTCGGGCAACAGCTTTCGCTCGGCCTGCATCCGCACATGGCTCCACAGCCGGGCCAGCGGATCGCGGACAAGATACACGAACCGCACAACCGGCCGCAGCGCAGCCATACGGGCAAACAACGCTTCAGACAGCAGCGCGTAGTTCGGCGTCATGTCCGCCACGAGCATCTTGCCTTCGGCGCCTGCCGCCAGCCATCCGGCATAAGCTACATCGCCCGTCCGGTCGCCCTCAAGCACGCGGATCAGGCCTTCGATGTCGGCCACCTGCCGCGCCATATTCTCTTCCTGCCAGCGGATACCCTGCGATGCCGCCATGTCCCGGGTCGCCCGGAACGTCTCAAGCCGCTTGCGGAACGCCACAACCTGCTTGTCCCGCACATCCGTCTCGAACGTGTCCCAGTAATGCGCTTCCTTTACCGATCTCAGCCCGCATTCGGGATGATCGGCCAATGTGCGATAGAACCATGACGTTCCCGCCTTGGTCGCACCAACACAGTAAAGAAGCGTGGGCTCTGCCAAGTCTCAGGCCTTCTTCTCGTCGCCCGGCAGCACATACTGCGCGCCTTCCCACGGAGACATGAAATCGAATTGCCGGTATTCCTGCACAAGCTTCACCGGCTCATAGACGACGCGCTTCTGCACCTCGTCATAGCGTACCTCGGTATAGCCTGTGGTCGGAAAGTCCTTGCGCAGCGGATAGCCCCGGAAGCCATAGTCGGTCAGGATGCGCCGCAGGTCCGGATGGCCCGAAAAGATCAGGCCGAACATGTCGAACACTTCGCGCTCGAACCAGTTGGCACTCGGATGCACTTCGATGATCGACGGCACCATGTCCTGCTCTGCCAAGGCCAGGCGCAACCGGATGCGGTGGTTTTGGTACATGGACAGCAGGTGATAGACCACGTCGAACCGCCGGGGCCGCCCCGGATAATCGACCGCCGTGATATCGACAAGGCTCGAAAACTTGCAGGCATTGTCGGCCTTCAGGAAATCGACAAAGGCCACGATCTGCCCCGGCACCACGTCCACGGTCAACTCGCCAAACGCGATTTCCCAGCCAGTCACGGCCTGGGGCCGCTTGGCCGCAATGTGGTTGCCGAGTTCGGTCAGCGCTTCGGACATGGGCTTAACTTTCGCAAGAATTCAGGACGTCACTTTCGCGCCTCAGCGCACGATCATGGCCATGCGCATCATCGCACGATGGTTCCCGTTCGGCGCATCTTCCGCTGCAACTGCAGGATACCGTACAGCAATGCCTCCGCCGTCGGCGGGCAGCCCGGCACATAGATATCAACCGGCACGATTCGGTCGCATCCCCGCACCACGGAATAGCTGTAGTGGTAATACCCGCCCCCGTTGGCACAGGACCCCATCGAAATCACGTATCGTGGCTCAGGCATCTGGTCATAGACCTTCCGAAGCGCCGGGGCCATCTTGTTGGTCAGCGTGCCCGCCACGATCATCAGGTCCGACTGGCGCGGCGACGCACGCGGCGCTGTGCCGAACCGCTCAAGGTCATAGCGCGGCATCGAGGTATGCATCATCTCGACCGCGCAGCATGCCAGACCAAAGGTCATCCAGTGCAGCGAACCCGTCCGCGCCCAGTTGATGACATCCGCGCTCGCCGTGACAAGGAAACCCTTGTCCTGCAATTCCCGGTTCAGTTCCGCCGTCGCCACATCCTTGTCAGCGCCCGCAGTGTTCAGCCCCGCCATCACTGCCATTCAAGCGCCCCTTTCTTCCATTCATAGGCAAACCCGGCCGTCAGCACGGTCAGGAAAACCATCATCGACCAGAAGGCCGTCATCGACATATCGCCAAAGGCAACGGCCCAAGGGAACAGGAAGGCGACCTCAAGGTCAAAGATGATGAACAGGATCGACACAAGGTAGAAGCGCACGTCAAACTTCATCCGCGCGTCGTCGAACGCATTGAACCCGCATTCATAGGCCGAAACCTTTTCCGGATCCGGGTTACGCACGGCGATCACTGCTGCGGCGATGATAAGAATGCCCCCCAGCGCAATAGCCAGTCCCAGAAAAATCAGGATCGGAAGGTATTCCCGCAAAAAGTCCTGCACGGCTTTTCCCTTGTCGCTCGGGCAGGCGGGTTTGCCCCGATCCTGCGGACAACTCTCTTGGATGACCGATCCTTAAACCCCGGCTCCGGAAGGGTCAACCAAGCCCGCGTCGCACCGCAGCATTTCCTTATGTCCTTGCCCCGCGGAACACTCGCACCGCACAGGCCAGCATCACAACCGTAACGGGCGCCCAAATCATCCTCTCGGGCGCCGAAGGCGTGGCAAGGTTCATCACCACGCCCAGTACGCTCATAACCAAGACGCCCCACGTGGCGGCCTTCGTCCACGGTTGCCGCGCAAGAACTCCGGCATGGGACAGGACGACAAACGCCATACCGGCCATAAGCACCACGGACGCCGAAGCCATCAATCTCTGTTGCAGCGGCAAGACGCCCGGATGAAAGCCACCCTGAGTCAGATGACCCCAGGTTGCCCCAAATATCAGTGCCAGCTGAAACAGGATAACCACACCGGCCAGCAAGGCGTAGATCCGTGCCGCGATCTTCATCCGCTTTCTCCTTCCCGGATTTCCCGGATCTCCCGCGACAGGAAGAAGGATATCGCCGACCGGATCAGAACCAGCATCCCCAGATAGATCAGGTCCGTAATCTGCAGGCTCAGCGACGTGTGGATGATGTCCGACACGATCAGCAGTTCCAGCGCCGCAAGGATGTAGCGCCCCAGTTCCACCCGGGCGACGTCGATCCGCGACGTGACTTTTCCACTGTCCCGCAACGGGCGCAACAAATCAGCCAGAAACCGCAGGACCCCCACCAGCATCAGCGCCACCGCGATCAGGTCGATCCCCACGGCCACCCAGTCCAATGCCTCCACAAGCCCCGGAAACCTCTCGTGCAAAAGGCTTTCCTGCTGCATCGCCACCAGCGCCTCGGGACTCATTTGACCACCTCGAGCGTTACCGTGCCGCCCTCCTCGCCCTGAAACACCGCAGAAACCTCGGCCCGGATGATCCGCGCGATCAGTGCGCAATCCTCAAGCGAAAAGGTCAAAGGCAACCGCATGTCAACCACCCCCGCCAGCACCCGGTCCGTCTGCGGCAGGACGGGCACCGGCGCATAGCGCCACGAGTCATAGCGCGACGTGAACGCCACCGGCTCTGCCGCCCCGAACCACTTCAACTCCACGCCCCGGGCCAGACAGCGCGCCACAACCTCGCGCACCTTCTCCGCCTCCCAATCCGGCAGCAGAAACTGGAAGGACGACGCCACAAACGCCTCCTTCTCGGGCCGGACGGGCAGCCTCAGCCCCGGCGTCCCCGCCAGCCCGGCCTCGACCAGCCGATACCGCTCGTTCCACCGCGCCGCCTGTTCGCCCAAACGCTGCAACTGCGGCCGCAGAATCGCCGCCCGGAGATTGTCCATCCGGCCCGAGATATTGGGCGTCTCATATCGGATCTGCGCGAACACCTCGGCAGGCGGCGCAGCCCGGTGCCGTTCATAAAGCATATAACTTCCCGACAGGATGATCGCCCGCGCCATCCCCTCGGCATCGTCCGAGATCAGGAACCCGCCCTCGCCCGAGTTCACATGCTTGTAGGTCTGCGTCGAAAAACAGCCGAACCGCCCGTGCCGCCCGCTTGGTGCCCCGTTCCACGCCGCGCCCATCGTATGCGCGCAATCCTCGATCACCGTGACCCCCGCCGCATCACAAAGCGCCATCAGCCGGTCCATGTCACAGATATGCCCGCGCATATGCGATACCAGCAGCACCTTCGCCTGCCCAAGCTTTCCCGCCAGATCGTCCAGATCAATGGTCAGATCGTCCGTCACCTCGACATAAATGGGCACTGCCCCCACGGCCGCAATCGCCCCCGGCACCGGGGCCAGCGTGAAGGCATTCGACAGCACCCTGTCCCCCGGCCCCACAGCCGCAGCCCGCAGGGCCGTCGTCATCGCAATCCCGCCGGACCCCAGGGCCAGACAGTATTTCGCCCCGGTCAGCGCCGCGAACTCCTCCTCCAGCAGCGCCGTTTCGGCAATTTCGCCCTTGACCGTGTTATAGCGGTGCAACCGACCGTGCCGCATCACAGCATTGGCTGCCGCAATCCCATCTTCGGGGATGGGTTCCTGCTGCGTGAACTGCCCGTTGAATACTTCAACCATGTCCCCTCCGCCTTGCGCCACACTGCGGGGGACCGTCGACAGGGTCAATCCGGCAACGTCACTCGGCCGCTGCCGTCACGCGGAACCGTCGTTCGACCACCATGAACATGCCCAGCGCAATCAGGAGCAGCGCCGCCGCAACAAAGAACGTGTACCCGGCCGACGGCAGGTGGTCCGCCACTGTCAGCGCGCCAAACAGTTGCGCATAAAACAGCGTCCCCCCCAGCATCGCCACATTGGTCACGCTGGAAATCCCGCCCTGCAACTGGCCCTGGGCATCATCCGGCACCGCCTTGGACAAGAGCGCCGTCAGCATCGGATGCACCAGCCCCTCTGGCGCATGGATCACCAGCAGGATCAGAACGACCGGAAGCGATCCGGCAAGCCCGTATCCCACCGCCGCAACCACGGCAAAGATCAGACCCGTCAGCGCCACCCGATGCTCGCCAAACCGTTTGACCAGTGGTCCCGAAAACACCCCCTGCGTGATCGCCGCAATGATCCCAAACGCCGCCAGCGTCAGCCCGATGATCGTTTCGGTCCAGCCGAACCGCGCGATTCCCCAGAACGGCCAGATCGCCGGATAGACCGAGGACGCAAAGAAGAACACAGCCAGCACCATGACCAGCGGCATCACACCCGCATAGGTCCGGAACACAGCAAATGTCCCGAACGGGTTGGCCTTGGCCAGTTCGAAGGGACGCCGGTTTTCAGGGACCAGCGTCTCGGGCAGCACAAAGTAGCCGAAGACAAGGTTGGCCAGGGATATCGCCGCTGCGACATAGAACGGCACCCGCGGCCCGAACTCGCCCAGAAGCCCGCCAATGGCAGGCCCGATCACGAACCCCACGCCAAACGCCGCACCCATCAGCCCGAATGCCTTTGCCCGCTCCTCGGGCGAAGTCACATCCGCGATGAAGGCATTTGCAATCACATAGGACGACCCGCAAATCCCCGCGATCACCCGCCCCACGAACAGCCACATAAGCGACGGTGCCAGCGCAGAAAACATGTAGTCAAAGAACAGACCTGCGACCGCCAGCAACAACAAAGGCCGTCGCCCGTAGGCATCCGACAACGTCCCCATGATCGGCGCGAAAAAGAACTGGGCCGCCGAAAAGGCAAAGAACATCCAGCCGCCGATGACCGCCGCACTGCCCAGCCCGACATGGCCCACCTCTTCGATCAGGCGCGGCAAGACCGGAATGATCAGGCCAAAACCCACCATGTCCAGAAGGACCGTCACAAAGACGAAAGTCACAGCTGATCTCGACGGGGCTATACTGACCATGTTCACACCTTGTTCTCATCCGGCGTCCTACTTCCGCAGCAGGATCAGGGTCAACGGCGAACTAGAGCCCCCCTGCCGAAAGTCACAGGTTCAGGCGGGCGACAACTTCCGGCAGCGCGTGGAAATGGTCAATCAGCGCCTCGGGTTCCAGCGCGGCCATATCCGCGCCCGACGGACCAAATGTCACAAGGATCGACGGCACACCCGCCGCTGCCGCCGTTTTCCGGTCCGTATCCGAATCGCCCACAAGACAAGTGCGCGCCAGATCCCCGCCCAGCCGCCGCACCGTCTCGAATAACGGCGCAGGGTCCGGCTTGCGCACGGTCAAGGTATCGGCCCCTACCAGCGCCCCAAAGGCAGAACGCACCCCCAGCCGCGTCATCAGCGTCTCCGCCAGCCCCTCGGGCTTGTTGGTGCAGATGCCCACGCCATAACCATCTGACTTCAGCCGCTCCACCGCCGCCATCGCCCCGGGATAGATCACCGTATGCCGGTCGATCCCCTCGGCATAGGCCGACAGCAGGCGCGGATAGGCCCGCGAAATGTCGCCTTCCCCGAACACTTTCACCCGCGAAAAGCCGAGCTTCAGCATCGCCCGCCCGCCGCGCAGCGCCGTGCCCGCGTCGCCCACAGGGTCCAGCAAATCGCCCAGCCCCAACTCGCGGAAACACACATTCGCCGCCGCCACCAGATCGCGGCTCGTATCGGCCAACGTCCCGTCCAGATCGAAAATCACCGTACGCATGGTTCACCCTGTCCCTTAGCCCTCTGTAACGATCCGTAAGGTGATGTGAACCCCACAACTCTTGCGGTATACTGCGCGCGCGATATGAGCGGACAACAAAGAAACGGGATCGAGGCACCATGGCAGTCAACCTGATCATCCTGGCCGCAGGCCAGGGCACCCGGATGAATTCCGAGCGCCCCAAGGTCCTGCATGAGATTGCAGCCGCCCCCTTGGTCGTCCACGCGATGAAATCCGGCGCGGCGCTCGGCCCCGACCGGACCGTCGTCGTGGCCGGCGTTGGTGCCGAAGCCGTCGAAAACGCCGTCCTCGACCATGACCCCGACACCATCACGGTCCGCCAGATGGAACAGCTCGGCACCGCCCACGCCGTCCTGCAGGCCCGTGACGCACTGGCCGATGCCACCGGCCCCGCCATCGTCCTTTACGGCGACACCCCCTTCATCACGTCCGAAACGCTTGAAAAGATGGTCGGCGCGCTGAAAACGCATGCTGTCGTCGTTCTCGGCTTCGAACCGGCCGACCCGTCCCGTTATGGCCGTCTCGTCATGGATGGCCCGATCCTGACCCGTATCGTCGAATACAAGGATGCGGACGACACCACCCGCGCCATCGGCCTCTGCAACTCGGGCGTCGTCGCAGCAGAAACCGCCCTTCTCATGGACCTCGTCGCACAGGTCGGCACCAACAATGCCTCGGGCGAATACTACCTGACCGACATCGTGGAAATCGCCGCCGCCCGTGGGCTCACCTCCACCGTCGTCATCTGCCCGGAAGAGGAAACGCTTGGCATCAACACCCGCGCCCAACTGATCGCGGCCGAGTCGCTGTTCCAGTCCCGCGCCCGCAAGACTGCGATCGACGATGGCGTCACACTTATCGCACCCGACACCGTCCACTTCGCCCACGACACCGTCATCGGCCGCGACGCCATCATCGAACAGAACGTGGTCTTCGGCCCCGGGGTCACCATCGAATCCGGTGCACGCATCCGCGCCTTTTCCCATATCGAAGGCGCCCATGTCTCGCGCGGGGCCATCGTCGGTCCCTTCGCCCGCCTCCGCCCCGGTGCGGAACTGGCCGAAGACGTTCACATCGGCAACTTTGTCGAGGTCAAGAACGCCATCGTCGACGAAGGCGCAAAGATCAATCATCTCACCTATATCGGCGATGCCGACATCGGCGCGAAGACCAACATCGGGGCAGGCACGATCACCTGCAACTATGACGGCGTGTTCAAACACCGCACGAAAATAGGCAAATCCGTCTTCGTGGGGTCAAACACGATGCTGGTGGCCCCGGTTTCGCTCGGCGACAATTCCATGACGGCCTCGGGCTCTGTCATCACCCGTGACGTGCCCGCAGGTGATCTGGGCATCGGTCGGTCCCGGCAGGAAAACAAGGCAGGCTTCGCCGTGAAGCTCTTCGACATGCTCCGCGCCCGCAAGGCCGCCAAGGCGAAAGGACGCTGAACTATGTGTGGAATTGTCGGAGTCCTCGGCGATCACGAAGCCGCCCCCTTGCTGGTCGAAGCGCTCAAGCGTCTCGAATACCGCGGCTACGATTCGGCAGGCATCGCAACCGTCAACCACGGCCAGCTTGACCGCCGCCGCGCCGTGGGCAAGCTCGTCAATCTCTCCGACCTTCTCGTCCACGAACCGCTCGCCGGAAAATCCGGTATCGGCCACACCCGCTGGGCCACCCACGGCGCGGCCTCGGTCCGCAATGCCCACCCCCACCGTGCGGGCGGCGTTGCGGTCGTGCACAACGGAATCATCGAAAACTTCCGCGACCTCCGCTCTTTCCTCGCAGAACACGGCATCGGCTATGAAACCGATACCGACACCGAAACCGTCGCCCTCCTCGCCCAATACTACATCCACCAGGGCCTTTCGCCCCGCGATGCCGCCGAACAGACGATCGCCCGCCTGACCGGCGCCTATGCGCTCTGCTTCCTCTTCGACGGCCATGAAGACCTGCTCATTGCCGCCCGCAAGGGCAGCCCGCTGGCCATCGGCCACGGTGACGGAGAGATGTTCGTCGGCTCCGACGCCATCGCGCTCGCCCCCATGACCGATCGCATCACCTACCTTGATGAAGGCGACTGGGCCGTCATCACCCGCAACTCGGTCGAAATCCGCGATGCAGGCGGCCGCATCGCCAACCGCCAGATGCGTGTGATCCAGATCGACACCACCCGCATCGACAAGGGCGGCTACAAGCACTTCATGGCCAAGGAAATCGCCGAACAGCCCACCGTGCTGACCGGCGCGCTCAACCACTACATCACCCCCGAAGGCGCGATCCGCCTGCCCAAACCCGGCATCGACTTCACCAGGGTCGACCGCCTGACCATGGTCGCCTGCGGCACCGCCTCCTACGCCTGCCTCGTTGCGAAATACTGGTTTGAACAACTGGCGGGCATCCCCGTCGATGTCGATGTCGCCTCTGAATTCCGCTACCGAGAACCGCCCATCTCGCGTGGCACCACCGCCCTTTTCGTCAGCCAGTCCGGCGAAACCGCCGACACGCTGGGGGCGCTCCGCTACTGCACTGGCCGCGCCGACCGCATCCTGTCGGTCGTCAACGTCGCCGAAAGCTCGATCGCCCGCGAAAGCGACCTTGCCCTGCCCATCCTCGCCGGCACCGAAATCGGCGTCGCCTCGACCAAGGCCTTCACCTGCCAACTCATCACGCTGGCCATCCTCGCCATCGAAGCCGCCCACCAGCGCGGCCGCATCGACGACGCGCAACTGGAAACCCATGTTGCCAACCTCCGCGCACTCCCCGGCCTCCTGAACCTTGCCCTCGGCATCGAAGGCCAGACCCGCGCACTTGCCGCCGAACTTGCCGAAGCGCGCGACATCCTCTTCCTCGGCCGTGGCAGGATGTTCCCCCTCGCACTCGAAGGCGCTCTGAAACTCAAGGAAATCAGTTATATTCACGCCGAGGCTTATGCATCAGGCGAACTGAAACACGGCCCCATCGCACTCGTCGACAAGGTCGTCCCAGTCATCGTCATGGCCCCCCATGACGAGCTTTTCGAAAAGACCGTCTCCAACATGCAGGAGGTAATGGCCCGCGGTGGCAAGGTCCTCCTGATCTCCGACAGCAAGGGCACGACCGAAGCCGGCGAAGGCGTCTGGGAAACCCTGACCATGCCGCCCGTGGACCCGTTCCTTGCCCCCATCTTGTACGCAGTCCCCGCGCAACTCCTCGCCTACCACACCGCTGTCGCCAAAGGCACCGACGTGGACCAGCCCCGCAACCTCGCCAAATCCGTCACGGTCGAATGACACCCGAAGACGCCGTCGCCGCCCTCACGACCCTGGCCGATCCCGCCAGGGCAGCCGAAATGGCGGCCTATCACAAGGTTGCCCGCCCCTACCTCGGTGTCTCCGTCCCCCAGATCGACGCGCTGGCGCAGGACTGGCGGAATGCCGTCACCCTCGACGAACGCCTCGTCCTCGCCTCCGGCCTCTGGGCCAGCAACATACACGAGGCGCGCGTCGCCGCCGCCAAACTCCTGACCCAGGCCCGCATCCGCCCCGACGATGACCGCGCATGGGCCCTCATCGCCTCCTGGGTCCCCGATTTTGATGCCTGGGCGCTCGCCGATCACGCCTGCAAGGCCGGCGAAAAGCGCCTCGTTGCCAACCCCGACCGGGTGGATCAGGTCGAAAACTGGACGACCTCACCCCACATGTGGACACGCCGCGCGGCCCTTGTGATCACCTTGCCCTGGACGAAACAGAACTTCCCCAAACCCCGCGATCTCTCCATCCGCGACCGCGTCCTCGGCTGGTGCGCCCTGTATGCGCCCGACCGCGAGTGGTTCATCCAGAAAGCCATTGCCTGGTGGCTCCGCGAACTCTCCCGCCACGACGCCCCCCGCGTCTCGGCCTTCATGGCCACCCACGGCGAAACCCTCAAACCCTTTGCCCGCAAGGAAGCGACCCGCCATCTGACTTAGGGCGGGATTTCGTCCATCTTCTCGCGTAGGTCGGGGTGAACCCCGCCGCGCTTCCAATCGTAAGAAGCGAGGCCGCGCGTCGCGCGGACCGAGGACGGCCAGATGACCTACCGAAAAACCACCAGCTCCGGCAATTCCGTTAACGGCACCTCAAGCAACCGCATCGCCGCAAGGCTGATCTGGCTCCCCGACCCCGCCTCACCGCCCGAAGGCCGCAATTCGAGCGCCACCGAAGTTCCAAGCGGCGGATACTCCACCCGCCCCATCACGACCTCGCTCACCAGCGGCGTCTCCATCCATATACCCGGCACCGTCGGCGACCCGAGCGAGGCAATCGTGGTCCCCAACTCCACTTCGGTCGCCGCTGCCGGCACCGCAACCGCCTCCGCCCGGTCCTCTGCCGTCGTGGTGTCAAACTCCTCCACTGTCCGCGCCGCAACTGGCGGCGGGGGTGGCGGCGTTGGATCAAGCGGCACAACCGGCGCCTCGACCGGGGCCGTTTCCGCTCCCGGACCTTGCACGAACTCCTCGAAATCGGAGCAAGCCCCAAGCAGGACGGTCAACAAGAGCACATATCTGTTCATCATGCACCATTCTAACCCTTCGCGCGGGCGCCGCGCAACGGCGCAGCATCACCCCTTCCGCCTTGCGCTGCCCCCCGCCCATCCTTACGTTCTGCCCATGGACTCCGTCTCACAGCCCCAGACCACCCCCCTGATCGACCCCTTCGCCCGGGCGATCCGTTATCTTCGCGTCTCGGTGACAGACCGCTGCGATTTCCGTTGCGTCTATTGCATGTCCGAACAGATGACCTTCCTGCCCAAGCGGGATCTCCTCACGCTCGAGGAACTGGACCGGCTCTGCTCGGCCTTCATCCGGCTTGGCGTCGAAAAACTCCGCATCACGGGCGGTGAACCCCTTGTCCGTCGCGACATCCTCACCTTCTTCCGCGCGATGACGCGTCACATCGACTCTGGCGCGCTCAAGGAACTCACACTCACCACCAACGGCAGTCAGCTCGAAAGATACGCCACCGACCTCGCTTCAGCCGGTGTGCGCCGCATCAACGTCTCGCTTGACACACTCGACGACGCCAAATTCGCCGAGATCACCCGCTGGGGCCGCCTGCCTCAGGTACTGCGCGGCATCGACGCCGCCCAGAACGCGGGTCTCCGGGTCAAGATCAACGCAGTCGCCCTCAAGGGCTTCAACGAAGACGAGCTTTTCACTCTTTCTGCCTTCTGTGCCGCCCGCGACATGGACCTCACCTTCATCGAGGTCATGCCGATGGGCGACATCGGCAACGAAGACCGCCTTGGCCAGTTCTGGCCCCTGACCGACCTGCGCGCCCGCCTCGCCGAACGCTTCACCCTGATCGATCTCGCCGAACGCAGCGGCGGCCCCGCGCGCTATGTCCGACTTGCCGAAACCGGTCAGAAGATCGGCTTCATCACACCGCTCTCCCATAACTTCTGCGAAAGCTGCAACCGCGTGCGCATCACCTGCACCGGCGAAATCTACACCTGCCTCGGACAAGAGGGCCATTCCGACCTCCGCGCGCCCCTTCGCGCCTCGCCTCATGACGCGATCCTCGATAGTGCCATCCGCGCCGCCATCGGGCTCAAGCCCAAAGGCCACGATTTCGACTATTCCCGCCAGACTGTGGACGGCCGGGTGAGCCGCCACATGAGCCACACCGGCGGATGAACCCCGCCGCCCGGGTGGCCTGATGCCTCTGTCCTATCCCGCCATTCCACCCCTCCATCCGGTCACGAATACCTGCCGCGCGACCCTCTCTGTGAGCGCGCTGGTCAAGGTCGGCTCCAGGCGGACGGCCCGGTCATGACCCTCCTCCTCAACGTCTACATGGCCCTCACCGCCGCCCTCCCAATCATCCCCAACACCATCGCCCGCCGCATCCACGCCCACCAGAAGGCCGACCCTGCCCGCTTGCCGGAGCGTCTTGGCCAGCCCACTCTGCCCCGCCCCCCGGGCAGGCTGATCTGGCTTCATGCGGCCTCGGTCGGCGAATTCCTCGCCGTGAAAGACCTCGCCGCCGACCTGATTGCCGAACTCCCCCACGCGCATCTCCTCGTCACCACGACGACCGCCGCCAGCGCGACCCTTGTTCCCGACCGCGCTCCCCAAGGTACGCTCCACCAATTCCTGCCCGCAGATACGCTCGCTGCGACCAAAGCCTTCCTTGACCACTGGCAGCCCGATCTTGCGATCTTCACCGAATCCGACCTCTGGCCCCGCATGCTGGCCCGCCTCGCGGACCGCGCCATCCCGGCGACCCTGATCAACGTCCGCGCCTCGCGAACCCGTGAACGCGCGCCCCGCACAACTGCCGCTCTCCTCAGCCATTTCAGCACGATCACCACCCAGACCGAGTCCATCCGCACCGAGCTCACCCGCCTCGGCCTTTCGCATGTCACCGCGACCGGAGACCTCAAGGCCGACGCCACCCCCCTCCCCTTCGATCCAGGCCAACTCGCGGCATTGAAAGCCCACATCAGGGATCGCCCCGTCTGGATCGCGGCCTCCACTCATCCCGATGACGAGGCCCCCGTTCTCGCCGCCCATTCCGTCGCCCGCGAGAAACACCCCGACCTCCTTCTCATCCTGATCCCCCGCCACTCCGCCCGAGCATCCCCTATCCGCGCCTTTGCCAAGCTCGACACCGCGAGCCGCAGCAAGGGAGAGGAGCCTGGCGCCGCTACAGACATCTATATCGCCGATACACTGGGCGAGACCGGCCTCTTCTACCGC
This sequence comes from Rhodobacterales bacterium, assembly GCA_026400355.1. GTDB lineage: Bacteria > Pseudomonadota > Alphaproteobacteria > Rhodobacterales > Rhodobacteraceae > JAPLPE01. The sequence continues at coordinate 126,425 of JAPLPE010000015.1, forward strand.
CTCGCCCCCCTCGCCTTCCTCGGTGGTTCCTTCGGCCCCGAAGGCGGCCACAACCCGTACGAACCTGCCCGACTCGGTCTCGCTCTGTTGCACGGCCCGCATGTGGCCCATTTCGCAGCGCCATTTAGGGAACTCGGCGACGCAGGCGCTGCCCGCGAGGTCCGTGACGGCACTGACCTTGGTCATCAGGTAGCCGCCTTGATCGGAACCACGGCTCTCACGGAAATGCAGGAAAAAGCCACCGCCTTCATGGCCACCCAGACCGGCGCCCGCGCCAGGACACTCGCCCTGCTCCTTGCCCTCCTGCCCCCCAACGACTAGGCAGGGGAAACCCCGCCCGGACAGTCCCATGACCCCGCCCAAAGCCGTCATCCTGAACGATACCTCGACCCGGTATCACCACGGCTGCACCCGGGTCGTGCGCCTCTTGACCGAAGGTCTCGCAGCCCAGGGCTTCCAGATCACCGCGCGCAGCCCGGCCCGCAACGACTGGCTCCTCGACAAAGCCTTCATGGCCGCACTGGCTCAGGCACAGGTCGTCGTCATCAACGGCGAAGGCACTTTCCACGACAGAGCCGAAGGTGCCACGAAACTCCTCGCCATCACCGATCACACCACCAAGCCCGTGGCCCTGATCAACGCGCTTTACGAAAACAACCCCGCAAGCTGGCACCGCCAGATCGCCGCTTGCGCCCTGCTCTCTGCCCGTGACAGCCGCAGCGCCGCCGAACTGAGCCGCGCCGCAGACCGCCCGGTCAGTTGGACCTTCGACCTCTCGCTCTCCGCCCCCGCCGGGACAGCTCCAACCCTGCGACATGGCTTGATCGTCGGCGATTCCGTCCGCTTGGACCGCCGCAAGATCCTGGCCCGTGCGGCCCGGCGCCTGCACGCCACCTGGATCCCGACCAAGACCCTTTCGAACCCTTTCCTCGGGACAGGGCTGATCCGCAACACCCTCTGGCGCGCCTACAACGGCACCTTCACCGGTCCCGTCCCAACCATCGCCCTGCCCCCGTCAGAGACCGCCTACCTGGCAGCCCTCGCTGCTGCGACGGGCCATCTGACCGGCCGATTCCACGCCGTCTGCCTCTCGCTCCTCACCGAAACACCCTTCCGCGCCCTCGGCTCCAAGACCTCCAAGATCGAGACCCTGCTGACCGATGCAGGCCTCGGCCCGGACCGCCTCATCACGGCCGAAGAACTGGAGACCCTGACCCCCGCCGAACTCGCCTCCCCCTTTACCCAGGCGGAACTGGACGCCATATGCACCACCCGTGCCGCCGCGCGGGATGGCGCACAGGCACTCTTTGCAGCCATCCGGGCCCTTGCATGATCGCCCGCCTCCGCTTCACTCTCGCCCGCATGGCCGGAAACGAGGCGACACTGGCCACCTACTCGCTTCCCTGGCAAACGCTCTTCGACGACCTAAAGGGCAGATCCATCGCGCTCGTCGGCAATGCCCGCTCGCTGACTGAAACCATCTGCGGCCAGTCCATCGATTCCGCCGACCTGATCATCCGCATCAACGGTGCCCCGATCCCCGGCGCCACCTCGCACGGCACCCGCACCGACTGGCTCGCTATGTCGATCCCGGCCGCCCCCGACCTCATTGCGGAACGCAACCCGAAACGTCTTGTCTGGATGACGCCGAAACACAAGCGCCTGCCGTGGTCACTCGCCAGTGACCACCGCTTCACGCTCGCACCCGCCGCCTGGAATAAGGCTCTGGCCGCCCGCCTCGGTCACCGCCCGTCAACTGGCCTCATGTTGATCGACCTGCTTTCCCGGTCCGAGGCCCGTCAGTACACGCTTTACGGCTTCGACTTCTTTTCCAGCCTTTCCCTGTCGGGACGCCGGACCGCCGCCCAAGTCCCGCATGATTTCGCCGCCGAAGGTGACTACGTCAAAGCCCTTGCCGCACGCGACCAGCGCCTGACGATCATCCGCCTCGAACAAGAAGTTACTAGGTCCGCTCAACGGTAGGGTGGGGTTCACCCCGCCCGCTCAAAACCGAGGCCGCGTGGTCCCGCGCCGAACGGCCGCCCCTTCAAGCCACCTTCAACCGTTCCTCGACAATTCCCGCCCACCAGGAACACCCGGCCGGGATCGCCTCATCGTTGAAATTATAGGCCGGGTGATGCACGGCCGCCGTATCCCCGTTGCCCACAAGGATATATGCCCCCGGCCGCTCCTCAAGCATGAAGGCAAAGTCCTCGCCGCCCATGACCAGCGGCGCCGGATCACACCCGCCCGACACCTTCCGCGCCACCTCAGCGGCGAATTCCGTCTGTTCATCGGAATTCACCATGACCGGATAGCCGCGCATATAGTTGATCGCCGCCGTCGCCCCATAGGCCACAGCCGTCGATTCGACGAGCGCTTTCAGCCGCGTCTCAGCCATGCCCCGCATCTCGGGCGACAGGGTCCGCACCGTTCCACGCAAAGTCACCCGCTGCGGAATCACGTTGAACGCCTTCGACGAGGTCTCGAACGACGTGACCGAAACGACGATCTGCCCCACCGGGTCGGCATTGCGGCTCACGATGGATTGCAGCGCCAGAACAACATGGCTCGCCACAACTGTCGAATCGACCGTTTCCTGCGGCTTGGCCGCGTGGCCACCCTTGCCCTCGATCACGATCTCGAACTGATCGGTTGCGGCAAAGAATGCCCCCGTCCGGATCGCAAAGGACCCCACCGGCTTGCCCGGCCAGTTATGCATCCCGTAAACCTCGTCGATCTTCCAGCGGTCCATCATCCCGTCGGCGCACATCTCGCGCCCGCCGCCGCCACCCTCTTCGGCGGGCTGGAAGATCACCACGACGGTCCCGTCAAAATTCCGTGTCTCGGACAGATACTTGGCCGCGCCCAGCAGCATCGCCGTATGTCCGTCATGCCCGCAGGCATGCATGGCCCCCGCCGTTTTCGACGCATAGGCCAGGCCCGTTTGTTCTTGGATCGGCAGCGCATCCATATCGGCCCGCAGGCCGATCACCTTGCCCGAACCGCCGTTGCGCCCCTTGATGACGCCCACCACACCGGTCCGCCCGATCCCGGTGACAACCTCGTCACAACCAAAGGCCCGCAGTTTTTCGGCGACGATCCCCGCCGTCCGATGCGTCTCGAACAGGATCTCGGGGTTCTCGTGCAGGTCCCGCCTCCAGGCGGTGATCTCGGGCATAAGCTCTGCGAAACGGTTCTTGACGGGCATGGCAACCTCCAGAAGTGTCCTTCTGATCCTGTCCCCTTGCCGCCCCGGGGGCAAGCCCCGGCGCGAAGCACTCATGCCGCCAGCCAGTCCACCAGCCTTTCCATGAACGCTTCTCCCGCCTGAAACTGCGCGACCGAGACGAATTCATCCGCCTTGTGGGCCTGCGCGATATCCCCCGGCCCGCAGACGACGACCGAATAGCCCGCCTCCTGAAACTGCCCGGCCTCGGTCCCGTAGCTTACCACATGTCTCCCGTTGTCCCCGGTCAACCGCCGCGCCAAAGTCTCCGCACTCCCGTCCGCCTCGGGCACCAAAGGCGGAATGTCAAGGAACGGCCCCACATCGATCCGGCACCCCGGCGCGACAGCCTGCATCCGTGCCTCGATCCGCGCAACCTCTGTCATGAAGCGTGCCTTCCACTCCTGCACGGATTCCCCTGGCACAACCCGGATTTCGGCATTGAACCAGCATTCGGCCGCCGTGATGTTTTGCGCCGTTCCACCCCGGATCATACCTGTGTGGAGGGTCGTGAAGGGCGGGTCGAACAGGGCCGCCATCGGCCCCGGCGGGACCGATCGCACCTCGGAATTGCGGTCATTCATCCAGCCGATGATCCGTACGGCCTCCATGATCGCGCTCACACCATGCGGCAGGCGCGAGGAATGGACCTCATGCCCCCGCACGACCACGTCCATCCCGGTGCTGCCCTTGTGCCCGGTCACGACCTTCATCATCGACGGCTCACCTACAATGACCGTCCCGGCCCGCGGCATTCCGTTGGCCACCATGTGCGCGATCATCGGCGGTGCCCCGGTGCAGCCCACCTCTTCGTCATAACTCACCGCGATCTGCAGCGGCCGCTTCACGCCGGCCCGGATCGCCTGCGGCACGGCAGCCAGCGCCAGCGCCACGAACCCCTTCATGTCACAGGTCCCGCGTCCGTAAAGCCGCCCATCCCGTTCGGTCACGGTCCAAGGGTCGCTTGTCCAGTGCTGCCCGTCCACCGGGACCACATCGGAATGCCCTGAAAGGACCACCCCGCCCGGCACATCCGGCCCGACATGGGCATAAAGCGCGGCCTTCCGACCGTCAGGCGATGGCACAATCACCGGTTCAACACCATGCAAGCGCAGGTAATCCCCGATAAATCCCACCAGATCCAGATTGCTGTCCCGACTCACCGTCGGAAAGGCCACAAGCCGCTCCATCAATTCCCGGGCCGTCATGTCTGCACGTAGCATGGATCCATCCTTGAAACCGTTCCCGCAACGCTGACCTTCCGGGGACCCAAGGTCAAGCGGACCAATCCGGCGAAAGGGGTTGCGGGCGGCGTTTTCCGTGATAGCGTTGGGCCAATGCTCTGGTCTGCCAGGTCACAGCGCCAAAAACATAAAGATCAGAACCACTTGGGAGGTTCTATATGCCCGACGGGGCTGCTCCGGTTCTGGATGTCCAGAGCCTCAAGACCATTTTCAGGACGCGCGCTTTCGATGTCCATGCGGTCAATGATGTATCCTTCAGCCTCCGCCCCGGTGAACTTCTGGGCGTCGTGGGTGAAAGCGGCTCGGGCAAATCCGTGACCATGATGTCGCTCATCGGCCTCCTGCCCTCTCCGCCCGCAATGGTTTCGGGGCGCGGTGTCATGTTCAACGGGCAGGACCTGCTCAGGACCGACCCTGAATCCTTACGCAAGATCCGCGGCGGCCAGATCGGCTTCATCTTTCAGGACCCGATGACCTCACTGAACCCGGTGTTCACGGTGGGTTTCCAGATCATGGAACCGCTGCGGGCGCATATGGGACTCGACAAGAAGGCGGCCAAGGTCCGCGCCAGCGAACTCCTCGAACTCGTCGGCATCCCCGACGCCGCCCGCCGCCTGAATGATTACCCCCACCAGTTTTCCGGCGGGATGCGCCAGCGCGTGATGATTGCCATCGCGCTCGCCTGCGACCCGAAACTTCTGATCGCGGACGAGCCGACGACCGCACTCGACGTCACGATTCAGGCGCAGATCATCGAACTGATGACGGAACTCCGCGCCAAACTTGGCATGGCCGTCATCTGGATCACCCATGATCTTGGCGTCATCGCGGGGATCGCAGACCGGGTCATGGTCATGTACGGCGGCCAGATCGTCGAACAAGCGACGGTGCGGGAACTTTTCACCAACCCGCAGCACCCCTACACCCGCGCCCTCCTGACCACGGTCCCCTCGGTCCGCAAGGAACGCGCCCGCCGCCTGACCGTGATCGAAGGTCAGCCGCCCCTGATGACGGCCGCCCCCGACTCATGCCCCTTCATGGACCGCTGCACCGTCGCTTTCGAGCTTTGCGGCCGCATGAACCCGCAACGTTACCCTGTCATTGCGGGCCATGATGTGGCCTGCTTCCGCGCCGATCCGGGCATCGCCGCCCCCGCACCGCAGGCGGCCGCCCATGTTTGACGGTCCGGTGTCACGCAAACCCATCCTGCAGGTCCGCGACCTCAAGATGCATTTCCCGATCCACACGGGGCTCCTTCGCCGCCGCACCGGCGCGGTCAAGGCGGTGGACGGCGTGACCTTTGATGTGATGGAGGGCGAAACGTTGGGCCTCGTGGGCGAATCCGGCTGCGGCAAATCCACCTGCGGCCGTGCCATCCTTCGCCTCTACGACATCACCCAAGGCTCGATCCGACTGGATGGAGAGGAAATCGGTCAGACCTCGCAGAACGCGCTGCGCAAACTGCGCCCCTCCATGCAGATGGTCTTTCAGGACCCGCAGGCTTCGCTCAACCCCCGCATGACCGTGCAATCGATCATTCAGGAACCGCTGGACGAACACTCGACCCTGTCGCGCGCCGAAAAGCACGAAAAAGTCCTGCAACTCATGGACGCCGTGGGTCTGAACCGCCGCTTTGCTGGCCGCTATCCCCATGCCTTCTCCGGCGGGCAACGCCAGCGCATCGGCATCGCCCGCGCTCTTGCCCTGAACCCCAGGTTCATCGTCTGCGACGAACCCATCGCCGCGCTTGACGTCTCGATCCAGGCTCAGGTCGTCAACCTGCTTGAAGACCTGCAGGAGAAGTTCGGCCTCACCTACCTTTTCATCAGCCACGACCTGTCGATGGTCCGCCACATCGCGACCCGGGTGGCCGTCATGTATCTGGGCCGGATCGTGGAACTCGGCCCGCGCGAGGCGCTGTTCCGCAATCCGCTCCACCCCTACACCAAAGCCCTCCTCTCGGCCGTCCCCGAACCGGACCCGAGCCTTGAGGGCACCGTTGAACGCATCATTCTCAAGGGCGATGTGCCCACCCCGGCCAATCCGCCTAAGGGCTGCAACTTCTGCACCCGCTGTCCGTCGGTCATGGATATCTGCAAGACCGACGATCCCGTTTCCCGTAAAGTGGCCGCCGGCCGTCAGGTCGCCTGTCATCTTTACGACCCGTCAAAGCTGCCCGCCGGGATGAAACCCGCGGTCCCCGAGGCTTCCGAGCACCAACAAGGAGAGTGACATGAAACTAAGACACACGCTTTTGGGCGCTGCCGCAACCGTTGCAATGGCCGCTCCGGCCATGGCCGACCGCGGCAGCGACGGCAACGTCAACATCCTCTACTGGCAGGCGGTTTCTATCCTGAACCCCTACCTGTCCGGCGGCACCAAGGATATCGAGGCCGCCAGCCTCGTTCTCGAACCGCTGGCTGGCTTTGATGCCGGCGGCACGCTTGTGCCCTACATCGCAGCCGAAGTGCCGACCGTCCAGAATGGCGGCATCTCGGAAGACCTCACCACCATCACCTGGAAACTGAAGCCGGGCCTTATGTGGTCCGACGGAACGCCGGTGACCGCTGCTGACGCTGTGTTCACCTGGCAGTACTGCACCGCTGACGGCGGCGGTTGTGCCCAGGGTGCCAAGTTCACCGGCGTCACCTCGGTCGAAGCTGTCGACGATCTGACCGTCAAGGTCACCTTCGGCGCGCCGACCCCCTACCCCTATACCGCCTTTGTCGGCGGTCAGTCCCCGATCATCCAGGCCGCCCAGTTCGCTGACTGCCTTGGCCCCCGCGCGCCCGAATGCACCGACGCCAACACCAAACCCATCGGCACTGGCCCCTTCACCGTCACCAACTTCGTGCCCGATGATGTGGTCGAATATGCTGCCAACCCGAACTACCGCGACCCGGCCAAGCCGGCCTTCGCGACCGTCACGCTCAAGGGCGGCGGCGATGCGGCAGCCTCGGGCCGTGCGGTTCTGGAAACAGGCGAATTCGACTATGCCTGGAACCTGCAACTGGCCCCCGATGTCATCAACGGCATGATGTCCGGTGGCAAGGGCACCGTCGTCACCGGCTTTGGCACCAACGTCGAACGTCTGGAAATGAACCTGACGGACCCCTCGGCCGATCTGCCCGAAGGCGAACGCTCGACCGTGGCGCATCCGCACCCGTTCCTGACCGACGCCCGCGTGCGCGAGGCCCTGTCTCTCGCCATCGACCGCCAGCTTCTGGTTGATGTCGGCTATGGCCCCGCCGGTCAGCCCACCTGCAACCTCGTCCCCGCCCCCGCGCTCTATGCCTCCGACAATACCGGATGCCTGACCCAGGACGTGGCCAAGGCGAATGCGCTGCTGGATGAAGCAGGCTTCACGATGGGCAGCGACGGCGTCCGCGTGAATGCCGACGGCGTCCGCCTCTCGGTGCTCTACCAGACCTCGACCAACGCCGTCCGTCAGGACGTTCAGGCGCTTGTCAAGGACATGTGGGAAGCCATCGGCGTCGAAACCGAACTCCGCAATATCGACGCGGGCGTCTTCTTCGGTGGCGATCCGGCCAGCCCGGACACGTTCCAGCGCTTCTATGCCGATGTCGAAATGTACACCAACAACTTCGAAGGCAACGATCCCCAGTCCTATCTGGCCGCCTACACCTGCGACAAGATCCCCTCGCCCGATACCCAATGGCAGGGCGAGAACATCAACCGCGTCTGCGACCCTGCCTATGAGGCGATGGTTGCCGAAATGGCAGCCGCCCGTGACCCCGCGGAACGTGGCGCGATCGCGATCAGGATGAACGACTACCTCACGAAAGACAGCAACATCATCATCCCGCTGATCTATCGTGGCCGTGTCTCGGCCCATTCCAACACGCTGGGCGGCGTTCAACTGAACGCTTTCGACAGCGAATTGTGGAATGCCGCTGACTGGTTCCGCATGAAGTGAGCGTGTAGGGCGGGGTTAACCCCGCCCTCTCCTCCGGCGACACGGGAACACCCGGCGACGCCGCCTCCCCCGCTCTGACCCCGAGGCGTCAATGCTCACCTTCACGATCCGCCGGCTGATCCTCGCGATCCCCACGCTGATCTTCATTGCCCTCGTGATCTTTCTCCTGCTCGATCTCGCGCCAGGCGATCCATTGGCCAACCAGCCCCTGTCGATCCCGCCCGAGGTCCGCGAACAGATGCGTAAAGCGCTTGGCATGGACGGCCCGATCTATGTCCGCTTCGGTGCCTGGTTGTACCAGTTCTTCATCGTCGAACCGCAGGTCCTCATCGACCACATCTTCGGGACAAGCTTTTCCGAAGGCAAACTCCGCATCCTGTCCTGGCAATTCCGCAGCCCGGTGATGGACGTCATCGTCCAGCGCATCCCGCAGACGCTCTGGGTCGTGGGCATGGCCTATGTCGTGGGCGTGCTGATCGCCATTCCCATCGGCATCATTTCGGCCTACCGCCAGTATTCGATTTTTGACCAGATCGGCACGTTCATCTCGATGATCGGCTTCTCGGTTCCCACCTTCTTCACTGGCGTCCTGATGATCGTGATCTTCTCGGTCAATCTCGGCTGGCTACCCTCGATCTACGACACCCAGCTCGAGGTCACGGACTGGGCCACCTTCACCCAGCAGGTCAAGCAGATGATCATGCCGGTCGCCGTGCTGGCCCTCTTCAACGCCAGCCAGATCAGCCGCTACATGCGCGCTTCGATGCTCGACAACCTCACGCAGGACTATGTCCGCACCGCGCGGGCCAAGGGCATGACGGAAAAGGTAGTCGTGTTGAAGCATGTCCTTCGCAATTCGTTGATCCCCGTGGTGACGGTCATCGCCCTTGGCGTACCCACGATCTTTGGTGGTGCGATCATCACCGAACAGGTGTTCAAGGTGAACGGTCTGGGCCAGCTTCTGATCTCGGCCATCAACAACAACGACCTGCCGATGGTCCAGACGCTGACCTTCATCTTTGCCGTGCTGATCGTGCTCTTCAACCTCATCGCCGATGTCCTCTACGGCATCCTTGACCCGAGGATCCGCTATGAATGACACCACCGCCCGCACCGCAGCCCCAAACCAAAACCAAAACCAAAACCAAAACCAAAACCAGTGGTGGGATGTCTGGGATCAGTTCAAGACGCACAAGGGCGCCGTCATCGGCGGAGCCTTCCTCATCTTGATCACGCTCTTCGTCATCATCGGTCCCTATGTCTGGCAGGTCGATCCCGGCGATCTTGACGTACGCAACAAGGACAACCGCCCGATCTATACCGCTCTCTGGAACCCTGACGCCAAGGTTTCCTGGGCCCACCCTTTGGGCTCGGACCAGCTTGGCCGCGACAATCTTGCCAACCTCATCCACGGCGGGCAGGTCAGCCTGGCCGTCGGCTGGACGGCCATGGCGCTGTCGCTCGTCCTTGGTACCTTCATAGGCGTGCTGGCTGGCTACTACCGCTGGCTCGACGGCCCGCTCATGCGCTTCACCGACCTTGTGCTGGCCTTGCCCCTGCTGCCGCTACTGCTCGTCATGATGCTCCTCTTCCGCGAGGCATTGCGAAGTGCATTTGGACCAGAGACGGGTATCTTCATCCTGATCGTCGTCGTCATCGGGATCACGTCGTGGATGCACACCGCCCGTATCGTGCGCGGCGATGTTCTGGCGCTCAAGGAACGCGAATTCGTCCTTGCTGCCCGGTCCATCGGTACGCCCTCGCGCCGGATGATCACCCGGCACATCCTGCCGAACGTGCTCTCGCCCATCATGGTCTCGGCCACGCTTGGCCTTGCCAATGCGATCATCACGGAAAGCGCCCTGTCCTTCCTCGGCCTCGGCTTCCCGTCTGACTTCCCAACCTGGGGCAAGCTCCTCTTTGACGGGGTCGAACGCATGGCCGACTTCCCTGAACGCGTGATGTGGCCCGGCCTCTGTATCTCGCTGACCGTGCTGTCGGTGAATTACATCGGCGACGGCCTCCGCGACGCCCTCGATCCCCGGATCAGAGGCCGCTAGATACGATCCAAGAAGCGGCGAGGTCGCGCGCCATGCGGACGACCGCCCCTACCCCCCGCTCGCCGAGCAGGCGCGTCAGCCCGTCCGGATCCATCTCGGGAACCGAGGACAACAGCAACGCGGCATAAGGTTCATGCGGCGGCCGGAACATTTCGGCCTTGGGGCATTTCTTGGCCACCCGGCAGTTCTGCATTGCCGCAACCTTGTCCGCGATGGCCTTTACCGTCGCCGGTTGATCCCGCCTTCGCGCCCGGCAGTCCGGAGGCTGGGCCCGCCCGCCAATCGGGAACTCGCCCCGCGACGGCTTCAGCAGCCCCGTGATGACCCGCGCCGTCGCCGACTTGCCCGATCCCCAAGCGGAACGTGCCACCCTGCTTGGCCTGCGCCATCGCCCGCGGCATGACGGCGGGCAGGATCAGGACGGCGGCGCCCGCGGCGCCCGCCTCCTTGACAAATCCCCGGCGACTGATCCGCCAGTCAGCAGCCTGTTCATCTCGTCTTCCACGTCGGTATTGGCCCTTCCGGTCAGGAAGTGACTTCACTTGCTTGGTATTTCGCCCGGGTGATCCAGTCGGGATTGATCTCTACCCCCCATCCGGGGCCCTGCGGAATCTGCAGATGACCATCGGTCACGTGATACGGGTTGCCAAGGAAAAGCCCCTCCTGCCACGGATAGTAGTCAGGCCCTTCGATTGAAAACTCAAGATACTTCCCGGGCAGGGCAATCGCGCCCAGAAGGTGCATCGTGCAGATCGTGACAAGTGACAGGTTCGCACTGTGCGGCGTGCAGGGAATGCCTGCCTTTGCCGCCATCTCCGCCACCAGCAGCGTCCGCCCGATCCCGCCCATATACATCACATCAGGCTGCACGATATCGACCGCCCGCATGGCGATCATCCGCTCCCATGTGGCAAGGTCCCAGTCCTGTTCGCCCCCGGTCACGTCGATCGACACGGCATCCGTTACGGCCTTGGTCGCGACCAGATCCCAATAGGGCACCGGCTCCTCGAAATGCCCGATCCCCTCGTCGGCCAGCATCCCGGCGACCGTGATCGCACGGCCCACCGAAAACCCGCTGTTTCCGTCCACCAGCTTGGATATCCCGTCGCCCAGCGCGCGGGCCACGGTCGGAATCACTTCTTCGGTCCGCCCCGGCCATTCGTCCACATCGCGCCCACATTCGGCAGCCACGCGCCATTTGAACGCGTCATAGCCAAACTCATCCCGCAGACGGACAAACCGCGCGGCCTCGTCCTTGGGCGTAATGTCGCGCTTCATCGAACTGGCATAGGCCCGCAACCGCCCGGCCTTGCCGCCCAAAAGCTCCACGACAGGCTTGCCTGCCCGCTTGCCCGCCAGATCCCACAGCGCCGTATCCAGCCCCGCCAGCGCCCTGGCGCGATAGCTGCCGGGGAACTTGTGCTCCCGCTCCTCGATCCGCTGGACCAGACCCAGGATATCGCCCTCGCCAGCCCCCAGCGCCCAGGGTGCAACCTGCCGGTGAAACACCTGCGCGGTAATGTCGGCATTGTAATTCGAACACTGGCCCCAGCCGACCGCCCCGTCCTCAGCCGTCAGTTTCACAAAGCACGTGAACTGGTCCGTAAAGGTTTCCAACTTCCTGATCGTCGGCATCTGCTCTGGCCCCCGTTTCGCAGCCAAAGGGCCACGGACCGCCCCAAGTGGGGCGCTAAAACCTAGGTTGCCAAACCAGCGCTGCGGCACAAGCAATTTATTCGACACCTCAGCCCCCTTTTGCGACGAGGACACCGGAGTGACGGAGCACATTCAGGTCGTGCAGCGGATTTCCACCATCCGATGCCCGCGCACTCGTCCGGCGTGAACGCCAGCCCCTCCATCTCGGGCATCCTCGCGCCGCGTCTTGTGATCGTTCAATCGACCGGGGCGCTCTCCTTGAACCAGGCCAGCCCTTGCACATGGCAGCCATAAGGTATCCTCTGAACGCCTTGAGGATGCCATGACCGACACAGCCCCGCCCACGTCCGCTGATCCGCCCAAGGATCAGATGCCAGCAAAGTCCTTCCGCGACCGCTGGCTGGCGCTGCGAAACATCGGCCCCTTTCTCGTCATGGTCTGGCGGGCCAGTCCCCTCCTCACCATTGCCACGCTCTTCCTCCGCCTGGCCCGTGCCATTCTGCCCGTGACCGCCCTCTGGTTCGGCAAACTCATAATTGACGAAGTCGTGCGCCTTTCTGGCCTCACCCCCCGCCCCGACACGCTCTTGGGCTGGTGGCAAAGCGGCGAAGTAGCCCGCCTCACCCTCCTCGTCACCGCTGAATTCGCCCTTGCCGTCCTCTCGGACCTGCTCGCCCGCTGCATCAGCCTTGTTGATGCGCTGCTGGCCGAACGGCTGACCATGGCCTCTTCCCTTCGCCTCATGGCACATGCCGCGACACTGGACCTTGAAGATTTCGAGGATGCGGGCTTTCAGGACCGCCTCGAACGCGCGCGCCGTCAGGCTTCGGGCCGGATGCCGCTCATGGCGCAACTCTTCGGACAGATGCAGGACATCGTCACCGTCGCAACTTTCGGCGCGGGCCTTGTCCTCTTCAACCCCTGGCTCATCGTCCTGCTGCTCACAGCCCTCATCCCCGCTTTTCTGGGCGAGGCCTATTTCAACGCCCAATCCTACAGTCTTGATTTCCGCCGCACCCCTGAACGCCGTGAATTCGATTACGTCCGCCAGACCGCCGCAAGCGTCGAAACCGCGAAAGAGGTCAAGATCTTTGGCCTGAACGGTTTTCTCATGGAAATCTACGCCCGCCTTTCGCTCGATTTCCTCGTGGCCAACCGCCGCATCGCCCAGGGCCGCGCCCTCTGGGGCGCGCTGTTCACCGGGATCGGCACCATCGGCTACTATATTGCATATGTCTGGATCATCGGCCGCACCCTGACCGGCGCGCTCTCGCTCGGTGATCTCACCTTCCTCGCAGGATCCTTCCTCCGTCTCCGGTCCCTGCTCGAAGGGCTGCTGTTCAGCTTCTCCTCCACCGCAGCGCAGGCCCTCTACCTCGACGACCTCTTCGACTTCTTCAACGTCACGCCCGAAATCCTCTCTCCGCCCAATCCCGCGCCCCTGCCCCGCCCGATCCGTAAGGGCTTCACCTTCCACGACGTGGGCTTCCGCTATCCCGGCGCTGAAAAATGGGCAGTCCGCCATCTTTCCTTCACCTTGAACGCCGGGGAAACCCTCGCCCTCGTCGGTGAAAACGGCGCGGGAAAGACGACCCTCGTCAAGCTTCTTGCCCGTCTCTACGACCCCGACGAAGGCCACATCACCCTCGACGGACAAGACCTGCGCGACTATGCGCTCGAAGACCTGCGCGGCGCGATGGGCGTCATCTTTCAGGATTTCGTCCGCTACAACCTCACTGCCGCCGACAACATCGCCGTCGGCCGGATCGAGGCCCGCACCGACCACACCCGCATCACCAAAGCCGCCGAACGTGCGCTGGCCGACAAGGTCATCGAAGGCCTGCCCGGCGGCTATGACCAGATGATCGGCAAACGCTTTCGCAACGGGATCGACCTGTCAGGCGGCGAATGGCAAAAGATCGCCATCGCCCGCGCCTATATGCGCGACGCCGAGGTGCTGATCCTCGACGAACCCACCGCCGCTCTCGACGCAAGGTCCGAGTTCGAAGTCTTTCAGCGTTTCAAGGAGTTGAGCGTGGGCAAGACCGCCGTCCTCATATCCCACCGCTTCTCCTCCGTCCGCATGGCCGACCGCATACTCGTCCTCGCAAACGGCACGGTCGAAGCCTCCGGCACCCACGAGGAACTCCTCACCGCGGGCGGCCAATATGCCGAACTGTTCGAACTGCAAGCCGCCGGCTACCGCTAGCCGACCCCAAGCAAGGCAGCCCCGAACGAGGCCCCCGTCCCCCAAAGTCGTAGGGCGGAGTTCGCCCCGCCCTTATCAAAGCGAGGCCGCGCTTCCGCGCGGAATGATCGACCCGCCCCTACAGAGCCGCCAGAATCCGCACCCAGGACCGTATCCCCTTGTGGAACGACCGCAGGTCATACTTCTCGTTTGGCGAATGGATCCGGTCATCCGACAGGCCAAAACCCGCCAGCACCACATCCATCCCCAGCTTCTCCTTCAGCAAAGTCGCGACTGGGATCGACCCGCCGCCGCCCACAAAGGCCGCAGCCTTGCCCCATTCCTCTGTCAGCGCACCCTGTCTGGCCTGAAACGCGGCCCCATTCACATCGAAGGCTACCGCCGTCCCGGACCCGTGCTCGATGAACTCCACCCGGCAATCCGCCGGCACCCGCGCCCGCACGAACTTGCGGAACTCCTCGCGCACCCGGTGAGGGTCCCGATCAAACACCAGCCGGAACAAGATCTTGGCACTCGCCACCGCAGGGATGACCGTCTTGAACCCGGCCCCCTGATAGCCCCCACCCATCCCGTTCACTTCACAGGTCGGCCGCGACCATGTCTGCTCCAGAACACTCCGCCCCTTCTCGCCCGCCGGGACCAAAAGACCAACCTCGCCCAGAAACGCCGCTTCCGAGAAATCGAGCGTCTTCCAGCTTTCCTTCAGCGACTCGGGCAGTTCCGGCACGCCCTCATAGAAGTGCGGGATCGCCACCCGCCCGTCGGCATCATGCAGATCGGCCAGAATCCGCGCCAGCACATGGTTCGGGTTCGCCGCCTCCGAGCCACAAAAGCCCGAATGCAGGTCCCGGTCCGCCGCGTGGATCGTGATCTCTTCTGCACACAATCCCCGCAGGCTCGTCGTGATGGCGGGCATATCCTTGTCCCTCATGTTCGTGTCGCAGATCATTGCCACATCGGCCCGCAACTCATCCGCATGCGAATCAAGGAACCCCGGCAGGTTCACGCCCCCGGATTCCTCCTCGCCTTCCAGAATGATGCTCACGCTGATGGGCAGGCGCCCCGTGACGGACTTTCACGCCCGGCACGCCTCGACAAAGGTCATATGATGCCCCTTGTCGTCCGCCGACCCGCGTCCCACGATCTGCTTGCCGCTGTCTGGCCGCGTCACGATGGCAGGCTCAAACGGGTCATGCTCCCACAGTTCCAGCGGATCAACCGGCTGCACGTCATAATGGCCATAGAACAGGATGCTCGTTCCGCCCGCCTTCCGGTCATGGCCCGCCACCACCGGATGCCCGGCCGTGTCCCGGACCGCAGCGTCAAAGCCGATGGCCGCCAGATCGGCCGCATGCCATTCCGCGTTCTTCCGCGTCTCGGCCGCTTAGGCCGGATCGGTCGAAATCAACGTCAGCTTCATCACCTCGAACAGCCACCCCAAAGCCGCGTCCATGTCCGCATTCACGCGCGCCAGCACGTCATCAATCACAGCCATCGCATCCTCCCTCATGACCGGTCCAGCCATCAGAACGGCCAGATCACCGGCACCAGAAAGACCGAAATCACATAGAACCAGATCAACATCGGCAAGCCGAGCTTCCAGTAATCCCCGAACCTGTAACCGCCCGGTTCCATCACCATCAGGTTGGTCGCCGTCGCCACAGGCGTCAGGAACGCCCCCGCCGCCGCCACGCCCACCGACATCAGCACCGGCTGCGGCGACAGGCCCATCTGCTGCGCCGCCACTACCGCCACCGGAATGATGATCAGCGCCGTCGCCGTATTGCTGATCACCTGCCCCAGAATCGCAGTCAGGATGAACAGCCCGGTCAAGAGCGCATAACCGCCCCCGTCGCCAACCATCGTGACCAGCCCTTCGGCCAACAGCCGCGCCGCCCCTGTCACTTCCATCGCCTTGGACAGGGGCATCATCGCCCCCACAAGGATCACTGTCGTCCAGTTGATCGACCGGTAGACCTGCTCGACCGAAAGGATACCGCCCAGCAGTACCCCGCCCGCCGCAAGCAGCCCGGCCACCGCCGGCGGCACGATCCCCGTCGCCAGCAGCAGAACCATGCCCAGCAGGATCGCGATCATCAGCCGCGCCCCGGTCCCCATCGCCACCGCCTGCTTGCGGACCTGCGCGGGCGAGTTCACGACCAGAACCTCGGACCCCTCCAGCCGCTGATCCAGCGCCGTCCAGGTCCCCTGCAGCAGAAGTGTGTCGCCCACCTGCAGATGATCCCCGGCCTCAAGGTCCGTGCCTTGTCGCTGCATTGCCAGCACGATCAAATCGCCGCTCTCCGTCACCATCCCCGGAAAGAACCGCTCGCCCACCAAAGGCGACCGCGGCGGGATCAGCACTTCAGCCAGACCCGACCCCTTGTTGAACAAGGACAGTGCAATCCCGCCCGAGGCAAAGCTCTGCCGGTCCAGCACTTCCAGCCCAAGATCCTCGGCCAGCGCCTCGACCGCCGCCAGATCGCCTCGCACGACGATCACGTCATCGGCAGCGATCTGCTCCCGCTTCACCGGCCGCTCATCCGCACCCTGCCGCGCCACCAAGATCACCCCGGGCCGCGCACTGAAATCCAGCGCCCGCCGCGCCGTTCCGGCCAGCGGCGATCCCTCTGGCACCCGCAATTGATGCACGTCGCTTTCCAGATTGTACTGCCCGACCAAGGTCTTCGCATGCTGGCTCAGATCCGGCGGCAGCGTCTTGCTTCTCCGGTTGGGCAACAGCTTTTCGCCAAAGAACACGACGATCGCGATACACCCGGCCAAGGCCGGCACGCCCACCCAGGCAAACTCGAAATAGGCGAAACCGCCGGCACCTGCATCATAAGACGCCTCTGACACCAGAACATTCACGGGCGACCCCGTCAGCATGATCTGCGATCCCGCATGCGCCCCGAATACCAGCGGCATAAGCAGCTTCGCCGGCGATCGGTCCAGCCGGATCGCCATCACCACCACCACCGGCAACAGCGCCGCCACGGCCCCGTTGACGCTGATCAGCGCGCTCAGCACGCCCACCATCAGCATCATCATCACGATCAGCCGCGTTCGGCTTTCACCCGCCTGCTGGATAAGCTGCTGCCCCGCCCAGACCGTGACGCCCGACATCTCAAGCCCGGCACTAACCACAAACAAGGCCGCGATAAAGATCACCGCCGGGTCGCCAAACCCCGCAAGGCTTTGCTGAAGCGTAAGAATCCCCGTGGCCCAAAGCGCCAGCGCCGCCGCCATGCAGACCGCGATCACGGGGAAACGGTCCCACATGAACAGGCCGACGATGCCTGCGATGATGGTAAAGACGATCCAGATGTCGCTCACACGATACCCCAAACATATGCCGCAGGCGATGTCGGACCCGAGCGGGCCAGAAGCCCCTCGGAAATCAGGCCCTCACCCTTCCTCACGGGGATACCGGATTTTGCCGCGATGCCGCAAACATCCCGGCAACAGTCGGCAGGACTTCATTGAAAAGTTATCGCCAAAGAGAACCAAGAAGCCTAGTTGCTCGCATCAAGTTCAGCACCCAATGGTTTTCGCTGGCAATAATCCGCCGTCCACTTCTAGATGTGACCACCCCCAAGGAGGACAAGAAAGTGGCATCCAAACCGACCAAGAAAGCCACAACTGCCAGAAACACAAAGGCCGCGGTGCCAAAGCCTCCGGCCAGGGCCGAAACCTCCGGCTTCCTTGGCACCATCGAACGTGTGGGCAACATGGTCCCGCACCCGGCGATCATCTTCTTCATGCTGATCGGCCTCGTGATCTTCTTCTCGCTCGTCTTCGGCCTTCTCGGCACCACCGTCACCTATCAGGGCTATGACGAGGCGTCGGGCGACATCATCGAACAGACCGCCAGTGTCCGGAATCTGCTCGCCCCCGACGGCATCCGTTTCATGATCACCTCGCCTGTCAGCAACTTCCTCGCCTTCCAGGGCGTGGGGGTCATCCTCGTCGCGATGATCGGCGTGGGGCTGGCCGAGGAATCCGGCCTGATCGCCACCCTCGTGCGCAAGATCGTAGCCGCCGCGCCCAAGTCGCTTTTCACCTTCATTATCGTCATGGTTGGCGTGATCTCCTCGATTGCCGCCGACGCAGGCTATCTGGTCCTCGTCCCCCTCGGCGCGGCCGCCTTCCACAGCCTCGGCCGCCACCCCCTTGCCGGCCTCGCCGCCGCCTTCTCGGGCGTGGCCGCCGTGTTCCTCGTCAACCTCTTCGTCACACCAACCGATGCCCTGCTTGTCGCCGTCACCAACGACGCCATCCGCACCGTCAACCCGACCGCCCAGATCAGTGACGTGGGCAACCTCTTTTTCATGATCGTCTCCTCCATCGTGATGGGCATCATCTGTACCTTCCTGACAGAACGCTTCGTCCAACCCCGCCTCGGGCCCTATACCGGCGGCGTCCCCGTCGAAGCCTCGACCGGCATTTCCGGAACCGAAGCGCGCGGCCTCTCCTTCGCCTTCTACGCCATGCTGGGCTTCATCATCATTGTCGGTGCCCTGACCGCCCCTCCCCTGCCCTGGGGCATCCTGCGCAACCAGACGACCGGATCGATCATGGCAGGCTCGCCTTTCATGAGCGGCCTGATCGTCCTCATCAGCCTCTTTTTCCTGACCGTGGGTTTTGCATATGGCCGCGGTGCAGGCACCATCGCGAACGTCACCGACGCCATCGGCAAGGTCGTCAAGACGTGGAGCAACCTTGCCGGGATGCTCTTCCTGCTGTTCCTGATCGCGAACTTCATTGCCTTCTTCAACTACACCAACCTTGCCACGGTCCTTGCCGTCAACCTTGCCGATTTCCTCGACCGCCTGCCCATCGGCACCGTTGGCTACCTGATCGCTTTCATCCTGATCGTCCTCTTCATCGACATGATCCTGACGGGCGCGCTGGCCAAATGGGCGATCCTCGCCCCGGTCTTCGTGCCCGTCTTCATGCAACTTGGTCAGGACCCGAACCTCGTCCTCGCCGCCTACCGCGTCGGCGACAGCCCGATGAACGTCATCACGCCTCTGAACGTCTATCTGGCGGTCATGGTGGGCTTTGCGCAGAAATACCAGAAGGATGCAGGCATCGGGACAATCGTGGCGCTCATGCTGCCCTATACCATCGTGCTCTCTGTCCTCTGGACGCTGATGCTGATCGTCTGGTACTTGCTGGGCATTCCGCTCGGCCCCGTCTGATCCGGGGCCCTGTCACCAGTCACGCGCCACTGTTCAGCGCCTCCTCCGGCCTCCGCCCCAGTCAGGCGCGGGCCCCCAACTCCGGGAGTTAACCCTTGATCCGCCTCGCCCTCACCGTCATCGCCACGATCATCGCCAATGCGGTTGGCCTGCTTCTGGCCGCGTTCATTCTAAGGCCAACCTTCGTGATTGACCCGATGTCCTTCATCATCACGCTGCTGATCTTCACCGGCGTCATGGTGCTGACAGGCCCGCTGGTGACCAAGATCGCCATCACCTCCATGCCTCAGATCCGCGGCGCCATCGCGCTGGTCACGGCCTTCATCGGCCTCAAGGTCACGGACTGGTTAACCACCGGCATGGACATCGGCGGCGTTTCCAACTGGCTCGCCGCCACGTTGCTCGTCTGGCTCGGCAGCCTGCTGGCCGAAATCCTGCTGCCGATCTACGTGTTCAAGCAGCTGCGCGACAACGGCACCCCGAACATCCGCGTCCAGTAACAACGCAAAAGGGGGGACGTGATCGTCCCCCCTTCGCACTTTTTTCCGTCCGTCAGACCTTCTTGAACAGCCGGATCAGGAATAGAAGAATGACAGCACCGATCGTTCCCTGAATGATCGCCGCGATCCAGCCGCCGCCACCCAGCGAAATCCCGACCATCGGCAAAAGCCACCCGGCCAGCACTGCACCCACGATACCGACGACAATATTCCCGATCAGGCCAAAGCCATAGCCTTCCACGATCTTCCCGGCGAGCCAACCCGCAATGGCCCCGATGATGATTGTGACAATAATTCCCATTGTTCTGTTCCCTGTTGTTGACCTTTTCAGTGATGCTAGATCGTGATGCCATATCCGGGCAAGCCGTAAAAGCGCGACTGGTCCATTCCCCGCTCAAGGCCAGTTCCCACATGACACGCCTCCTCGCCCTCTGCCTTCTGATCCTGTCATACCTCACCACGCCGGCAAGTGCCCAGATCGTGCCCCCCTCGGCCCGCGTCACGGACGAATGTGTGGTCCTCATCCACGGCCTCGGCCGGGGCGACAAGTCCTTCCTGCTCATGCAGGAACTCCTCGGTTCTGCAGGCTACAAGGTCGTCAACCTCGACTACCCCTCGCGCGAAACGACGGTCGAACACCTCCTCGCCTATGTCGGACAGGCGGTTCAGGACTGCGGCGCCAAGCGCGTCAACTTCGTCACCCATTCGATGGGCGGCATTCTTGTGCGCGGCTGGCTCCAGTTCAACCGCCCCGCCAAAATGGGCCGCGTCGTCATGCTCGCCCCGCCCAATCAGGGGTCCGAGCTTGTCGATACCCTGGGCGACCTCTCGCTCTACCGCATGATCACCGGCCCCGCCGGGCTCGAACTTGGCACTGGACCGAACGGGGTCGGCCCCCGCTTCGGCCCGGTCGATTTCGAACTGGGCGTGATCGCGGGGTCCATGTCGCTCAACCCCGTCTTCTCCAACATCATCCCTGGCACCGACGACGGCAAGGTCTCGGTGGAAAGCACCAGGATCGACGGCATGGCCGACCACATCGTCATGCCTGTCACCCACACCTTCCTGATGAACAACCCGCTCGTCATTGCCCAGACTGTGATCTTCCTGCAAACGGGCAAGTTCGATCACGGACTGACCTACCGCGAACTCATGCGGCGCATGACGCAACGCTCATGAGCCATTGAGCTCCTGCCTGACCGGGATCCGCAGGGCTTCCAGTGGACGCAAGGCCCCGCTCACACCCCACCATCACCACCGCCCCCCGTCGTGCCACGCGCCACGCAAAAGGACGGCCCCTGCCGTCTCGGGTGCATGGGCTAACCAAACCGCCAAGGCGTACGGCCGGAAAGCGTCACCGGCGGCACGAGACAATGGCGATGAACCTGGTCATTCCCGCAGGGTGCGCTTCAGCGCACCACCGGCATCATGCCTGGGGCGGGGTTCACCCCGCCGCCCCCGCCAAAACAAGACCGCGCGTCCGCCAGGAAAGAGCACCCCGCTACCCCCCCAACCTCGGCAACAACAAATCCCGCAACCCCGGTATCCGCGCCGGATAATCCACCGGAAAGGTCCAATACGGCGCCCCGGACTCCGACATCCCGGCCTCGAGCCCCCGCTCCTCTCCGGTCAGGTTGAACAGCAAGGTCACCAGTGCGTCATTGCTCACCCAGGGATCATCATACCAGAACGTGTGCGAGGTCGACGACATCCCTTCCATGTTCTCCGGCCGTACCCGCAGGATCTCCAAACCCTGGTCCTGCGCCGCTCCGAACAGGAATGCCGTCGCCTCTGGCGTCAGCTCGCTGATATCCGGCCGCCCCGCCCGCGATCCGCCGTTCATCGCCGCTGCCAGCCGCAGCGCCGAATCCCCAAGGTTGACGGCCGCCGTCACGCGGTCGGCAAAGGGCGCATAGACCGCCAGATCGTCCACAAACCCCCGGAAATCCGCATCCGGCGCCGCATGGAACACCTCGCCCAGCCGATCCGCCACCTCCGGGCTCCCCCTGGCCAAAAGCGCCAGCGCATCGGTCCCGACCGTTGCCCCGGCGCTGTAGGTGAACACGTCGAACTGGGCGACATCCGTATTTGCGGCCAACAGCGCCATCATCTCGGTCAGGCGCGGCGCGGCCCCATAGGCCGCCTTGATGTCCCGCGAATAGCGCAGGAAATTCTCGGCGGTGGGCCAGACAAAGACCACCACTACCGCATTCCGCCCGGTGAAATGCCGCAGCATCGCTGCCTGGCCGGCGGCCCGCTCGACCGTCGTATTGGCCCCGTGGACATAGATCAGGATGTCCTGCGTCCGGCTTTCTTCCAGCGCCGCGTTGATCGCGTCATACCATGCCTGCGCCTCGGGTGCGACCTCGGCCTCCCCGGCCTCGTCCACCGCGACACTGGCGAACTCATTCATCTGCTGCAGATGGACAAATGGCCGGTCCGATTCCCCGGCCCGCGTCGTCCACTCATAGATCTGGTCCATCGTGGACCCTTCCTCGCCGATCCGCAGCGTCGCCTGCCCCAGGTGCAGCCGCCGGTCGGGTGCCACAGTATAGATCCGCGCATCTCGTGGCCCGATCGGCAGCCGGCTCGACCCATAGAACACCGTGATCTCCGACCCCTCGCTCAGCGCAGGGCCGATCTCGCTGAGCGGCAATCCCCCTTCGCGGAACAGCAAAGGTGGCGGCATCAGCCGCATCGGCGGGTGGTAGAGAATGAAAAAGGCCGACACCGCCACCGCAAGCAGCAGAACGGCCACCAGCAACCGCCTCAGAAACCTGCCCATACCACCCTCGCGCAAAGCTACCGCTTCCCGGTGGCCGATCGCGTCCGGCCTGTCAACGGGACAGGCGTCAGATCGTGATCCCCCCGTCAATGTTGATCGCCTGCCCGTTCATGAAACTGCCGTCATCCGACGCCAGAAACGCACACAGCGCGGCAATCTCCGCCGTCGTCCCGAACCGCCCCGACGCCTGCCGCGAGATGAAGAAATTGTAGGCGTCCTCGGCACTGCCCATCTTCACCGCCAGCGCATCGATCCGTTCCCGCAGCGACGGGCTGTCGGTCGTCCCGGGGCAAACCGCATTGGCCCGGATGTTTTCCTTGATGTAATCCGCTGCAATCGCCTTGGTCAGCCCGATCACCCCCGCCTTGGCCGCGCCATAGGCCGCCCGGAACGGATAACCCTTGATGGATGACGCGAGCGAGGCAATCGTGATCACGCTCCCCCCATGCTCCTTCATCGCCGGGATACCCGCCCCCAGCACGTAATAGGCGCTGTCAAGCGTGATCGACATCGTCCGCCGCCAGTCCGCCGGGCTGCACTGCTCGATCGTGCCGTGATGGACATAGCCCACCCCATGGCACAGTGTGTCAATCTGCGGAAACTGCGCGAAATAGGCCAGCACCGCCACATGATCCGTCGCATCCAGCGCGGCCACCGACGCAGCCCCCGCAAGATCGTCCATCAGCGCCCCGTTCAGGTCGCTCGCATGAACCACCGCGCCCTCAGCGATGAACCTCTCGGCCACCGCCCGCCCGATCCCCTGCCCTGCGGCAGTCACAACGGCAATCCGCCCCTCAAGCCTGTGGCAGGTCTGGTCTGTTCCGGTCATGTCTGTCCTTCCCGTCAGGCAGCGCTGACGCTGATGCGATACTTGGTTTCGAACGGCTCACCGGCGCGGAACGCATGCGCCGTGGCCACCCCGCTCAGGGCAATCGGATTGCCGCCCGCGCTGATCGCCGTGCCAAGGTCAAAGGCCGCACAGATCGGTTCCGTCCCCAGCGCCAGATGCCGCCCCGACCAGGGCGCTTCCTTCCGCCCCCGGTTCGACATCCAGAGCAACTGGCTCGGATAATGCCCGGCATTCCAGGTCAGATGCACCCGATACCCCTCGGCCCGGTTCCAGAGCGCAAACTGCCCGCTCGCGCCCACGATCTGCAGCAATTCCTCGAACCCCTCCGGGCGCGGCATCCGGCTCACATCGACCGTCCCGCCATTCACTCCCGGCACTTCGGCCAGCGACTGAAACACCCGGTCGGGCGCAAAGAGCGTCGCCCCCGGCTCCACCGTCGCCGGAAAGCTCCGGATTTCCCGGTAAGGCCCCGGCTCCAGCATCGCCATCCCGTCCGCCTCCGGCAGGCGGAACGTCGGATGCAGGCCAATCGGCAAAAGGCAATCCCGACGCGCCAGAACCCGCAGCGTCAGGTCCAAGGCCGGCCCTTCCGGATCAGGCCGCACGACCCGCTCCAGCCGTTCAATCGGGTGCGTCACAGGGTAGTCACAGATCATCGCGATCTCGCCCGCCGCCCCGTCGGTAAACGTCCATTCCAGATTGGACGATTCCCCATGCGGCCCCGCATCCTCAGGCAGGCCTGTCTCCTGCGCGTCGAACCCCTGCCACGCTGCCACGACCCCCGGCTTCGGCCCTTCCATGCCAAAAGGCACGCAGGGCCACTCGCCCCGCAGCCCCTTCATGATCCCGGTCATCCCCTCCGCCTCGGGCGTATCGACCCAGGGCGCCGCATACATCGGCCTCACTTCGCGGCCCCCCACACGGAACACCACAGGTCCCAGCATCCCGCCCAGGGACTGCACCGTGACGCGCCCATGCGCCCAGTCGACCGTCCGCACGCTCATGCCGCACCCCCCGCAAAGCGGTTCTCGCGCAGCCCCACCACACCGGGCCGCACTGCAAACAGTGACCCCTCCTGCGGATTCGCCGCCAGATGTTCCCGCGTCATCGTGAACCGGGCCGAGGTCACATAAAGCGTCCCCAGATCATCCCCGCCAAAGGTGCAACTCGTGGGCCATGAACAGGGCAGATCGATCACCCGGTCCACCGTCCCGTCCGGCATCGTCCGCGCCACGGCATAGCCGCCGACCACGCGGCAGGTCCACACACCCCCTTCCGCATCCCGGCACGACCCATCCGGCAACCCCCGGTCCAAAGGCGGCGTAAAGTCCTGCCGATCTGTCAGCAAACCGCCCTCCACCCGATAGGCATAAAGCTGATTGAGCGTCGTATCCGCCGTCACGAACCGTCCGTCATCCAGCCAGACCATCGTGTTCGTGATCCCATAGGCATCGTCGCTCAGCCGTGTCACAGCACCATGAGTCGTCACCCGATAGTAATGCCCCGTCCGCTCCGACGTCGGGTTGAGCGCGCCCGCAGGTGTCAGGTTGTTCGCCATCGTCCCCACCCAGAACGACCCGTCCGGTGCGACGCGCCCCTCGTTCAGCCGGTTCAAAGGTCTTCCCGGCTCGGGGACCGCCAGAACGCGGAAAACCCCCCCGAACTCCCACAGCGCCACATCCTGCGTCCGCCCGACAATCGCCCCGCCATCCTCGCGCAACCCGACGGATGTGGGGAAGAATCCCACCGGCCAGATCGTGTGCTCCCCCGTCTCCGGCACCAGCCGCTGGATCCGCCGCCCGCCGATATCGACCCAGATCAGCGCACCGCGCCGGTCATCCCAGACCACGCTCTCGCCCACCACATCGCCCGCCGCCAGTACCGTCTCGACCTGCATATTCTCTCCACGAAGCTGGCCAATCCCAAAGCCAGTCCAACAGGCCATCTGAAGGCCTGCAGATTTCCTGGGTGCCAGTATCGCCTACCCGGGGTCTGGTACGCGTTGGCGACGCTTTGGGACCCGTCTTGCCGAAGCTGCTGCACCGGCCCGAAGACTGTACTGCGCGGTCAGAGGGTGTCAACGTGCGCGCATCGACGTTGTTGCGCAGCCTGGCCCATGGTTGACCCATGAAGACAACGGCAAACGGGATATCTGGAAGGAAAAAGGATTGCGCTCCAGTCGCTAGTGTTTGCCACCTGACAGAATGTTCCCAGTTTGTGTCTGGTGCGCCTTCCGTTGCTCAGACGGTGACCCGACGGGCCGCAATGCGGACGAAGCGGTCGTTCTAGTGTTCGAAATTCATGGTTCGTAGTCGACTGAGTCACGATGAGGATAACCGGGCCAGTGCTCTTCTTGTGAGGTAAACGGCGACCGGAAACCACGGCGCGTCGTCGGAAGCCAGTGCATCATTGGCTGCACAACAAGCGCGGCAGGCCTCCAGTTCGCCAAAAAGGGCATATGCGTTGATCTGACGAGAATCTGCGCTCAGTACTTCACCGGTGAATGGGTGAATTGGGAAGAAGCCGCTACAAGAAGCTGAACGCCAGCCATTGCCTGTACAAACATCCCACCCGACCAATCGCAGTTGGCCAGAAATAGCCCGATACAAATCTGACGGGGGAACGGTTTGGACATGGCTGAGGAGGTGCTGCTCAACGCCTCTGAAGCAAGCAAATAGTCCCGCGTCGTCTAGTATATCCAATGCGCTTGGGTCGGATAGTTGAACGGCTCCGCCGTAGGTCGGCATGATATTGTCGACCTCGTCGGTAAATGATGAACCGACCATGCTTGGTACAAACTGCAAAGGCTCCCAGACGCTTTCACAGGCAGAAACCATCCAACGATTGTTGACGAGCCTTGGCATCTCGCAAATCATCATGGATGCCAAATGGAAATCGGTCATTTTGGTCTCACCACCAGTGACCCAAACCACGACTGTAGTGCAATGTTCACTACGATCGGAGTTGGTCAAGAGTATATCGATCTTGTTGCTATCGAAGCCCGTTCAGCGCGAGGCGAAGCGTACAAGAACGTCTGCTAAGGGCTCCAAGCGGACATCTGACGTTTTCGCTCGGGATGCGCGCCCTATGACCTGACGCCAGTTTTCATACGGGAATCTTGTGTCAGGTGCAGAACACTACAGACTCGATTCTCTGACCAGCAACTGTGGCCGGACCTCTGTAACCGCAGGCCCGCTCTGCCGACCGTCCAGCACGTCAAGGATCAACGCTGCAGCCCTCGATCCGATCTCGCGCGGGAACGGATTCACCGTCGAAAGAGAGGGGACCGACATTGCCCCGATTTCATGATTACCGAACCCCGCAATGGATACCGTCCCCGGAACCGTAACACCGCGTCGCTGGCACTCGGTCAGTGCCCCGAAGGCCGACAGGTCTGACACGCAGATGACCGCCTGCGTATCCGGCATCGTTTCAAGCAAACGCGCCATCGCATTTGCTCCTTCGCGCATCGAAATCGGCGGAACCCCGGCCGCGATCAACCGGGTTGCGTCCAGACCATGTTCCTTCATCGCGGCAATGAACCCCAGCCGACGGTCAGCCCCGCGCGTGTCCCGGTCCGCATCGCCTCCGATGAAGGCAATTCGCGCAAGGCCCGCCCTGATCAGGTGATCGACCATCCTGCGTACTGCGGCCGCGTTCGAAAATCCGACCACATGCCCGATCGGCCTCACGGGCAGATCCCAGGTCTCTATGACAGGAATGCCGGCATTTATCAGCAGGCGGCGTGTCCGATCGGTATGCCGATCGCCCGTCAATACAATCGCCTCGGGCCGGCGCCTCAATAGCTGCTCGACCAGCCTTTCCTCCTCAAGGATGTCATATCCGGTATAGCCCAGCAGGATTTGCAACCCCCGTTCCTTCAAGCCATCCGAAAGACCACCCACTGTTTCCGCAAAGTTCGCGTTGTTGATTGATGGAATAGTCACGGCGACAAAGTCGGTCTTCTGTGACCTCAGGTTGGACGCCGTGCTGTCAAAGACGTAGCCCAGGTCGTCAGCCACCTCCAAGATCGCGGATCGCGTTGCCTCGCTCATCGATGAATCCCGTTTGAAGGCCCGGCTGACGGTCATCGGGGAAACACCCGCAACCCGGGCAACATCGGCCATTGTCGGGGGTTTGCGGCGCGGTGTCATGACGATCTAAAGCGGAAGGACATGCGCCGTTGTGCCGTGAAGATGGCTGCGGCCCACGAAATGCCGCGCGAGCCCCCCCTCGGTTGCCGGACGTCCCTGCAAGCAGATGGCAACGGCGCCAGAAAGCTCCCTCCAGACGGGCAGCTTTTCGGACATCACATCCCGCCAGATCATCTCCTCGTGGTCCGGGGTGATGCCGTCTTCGAAAAGGGCGTAGCGCGTGATCATGACAGTGCTTCCCTCTTTGGGCCCTTGCAGCACTTCATCAGGGTGGCCCGATCCTCGCCGCCCTGGGTCAGTGTCATCTGCCCCGGGGCCACTTTTGGGATGCCATCCGACAAAGGACTGCCGGCCAAACCCATGCCCGGTTCGGCGTTCGGATCAAGGACGACCATCGGTGTCCCCGTCACCGCCAGACAAGTGCAAATGGCCCTGCCCACCGTTCTGCCTCCGAACGGTGCCGCCGTCGCGGTCATGATGCAAACCTCTGCAATTCCCTGGTGATCTCGTCCACCATCGCATCAGGACTCTTGTCAATCTGCACGGTTATGGCTTCGTCCGGTCCCGGGGCTTCAAGCGCAGCAAACTGGCTGTCCAGCAAAGACAATGGCATGTAATGCCCCTTGCGCAGTGCCATCCGCGCCGCGATCAGATCACGGCTTCCGACCAGATACACGAAACAGACCGGCCCGCCTGCACCTGACCGGATGCGGTCACGGTAAGCACGTTTCAGGGCAGAACACCCGATCACAAGCGGCGCACCCGCATTCAGTTCCGCCGCAACCCGATCCAGCCAGGGGCCGCGATCATTGTCGGTCAGTGGAACCCCTGTACGCATCTTGTCCACATTGGCCGCCGGATGCAGGTCATCGCCATCCTGATAGGCAATGCCCAACCCCGCCGCCAATGCCTTTCCCACGGTGGTCTTGCCGCAACCCGACACGCCCATGATTACAATACGCAAGGTCATAGCGATGCAGTGATCCCGCCATCCACATACAGGATATGGCCGTTCACGAAACTCGCCGCGTCCGAGGCAAGAAAGATGCACGCCCCCTGCAATTCTTCGACCTTCCCCCAGCGACCGGCGGGGGTCCGTTTTTCCAGCCACGCGCAAAAGGCGGGGTCAGCCACCAGTGCCGCGTTCAGCGGAGTCTCAAAGTACCCCGGGGCGATGGCATTGCAGTTCAATCCATGTTTTGCCCAGTCTGTTGCCATTCCCTTTGTCAGGTTACCGACCGCCCCCTTGGTCGCCGTGTAAGGCGCGATCGACGGCCGGGCCAAGGCCGTCTGAACGGAACAAATGTTGATGATCTTGCCCCTGCCCCGGCCGATCATGTGCCGCGCGACGGCCTGCCCAACGTGAAAGACACTGGCGATATTCGTTTGCAGAAGCTTCTCGAACGCCGCCGCAGGAAATTCCTCAAGCGGGGCGCGATGCTGCATTCCGGCGTTGTTGACCAGAATGTCGATCGGTCCCACGTTCGCCTCGAACCCGTCCACGGCGGCGCGGACGGCCTCATGATCCGTCGCGTCAAAGGCCAGAGTCTCTGCATCCGAGAGACCGGCGGCCGCCATCGCAAGCTTCGCTCGGTCCCGCCCGTTCAGCACGACCTGCGCCCCGGCCGCAGCAAGTCCATGCGCCAGGGCGAGACCAATTCCCTGCGACGAACCGGTGACAAGCGCGCGCCGTCCCGTCAGATCAAAAAGCTGAAATCCCACCGACATTTCCTCCGCAATCGCACTCGACAAGTCGATCGTCAGTTTTGTATGTTATCGATACCACGATCTGTCAAGCGCCGCAGCGGAGCCCCCATGACAAAGCCCCATATCCTCCAGATTGGCGCCTATCCCGACTGGGATCAGGTTCTGATGGACGCCGATTTCACGATGCACCGCTACTTTGAATCTGCCGACAAAGCGGCCTTCCTGGCCGCTGTCGGCCCAAAGACCCGGGCGATCGCGACCCGGGGTGACCTAGGTGCACATGCCACCTTGATTGCAGCTTGCCCCAACCTTGAACTCATCAGCGTATATGGCGTGGGCTATGACGCGGTCGACCTTGACGCCTGCCGGGCACGCGGCATTCGCGTCACCAACACCCCTGATGTCCTGACCGATGACTGCGCCGATCTGGCCGTCGGCATGATCCTCATGCTCTCCCGCGGGATGCACAAGGCCGAGGCATGGGCCCGGGACGGGTCGTGGGTCAAGGGCGGCTTTCCGCTGCAACGCAAGGTTTCCGGTGCCCGCGCAGGTATCTTGGGCCTTGGCCGCATTGGCCACGCGGTCGCCCGCAGACTCGAAGGCTTCGACATGGAGATCGCCTATTCCGCGACCGGGCCCAAGGACAATGCGGCCGGATGGGACTATATTCCGGACCCGGTCGCACTTGCTGCAAGGTCGGATATTCTGGTTGTCACACTGGCCGCAACCGCCGCGACGCGGCACATCGTCAACCGACAGGTGATCAAGGCGCTGGGTCCCCAAGGGATGCTCATAAACATCAGCCGGGCGGCCAATGTCGATGAAACTGCACTTCTCGATGCGCTTGAATCGGGCGCTCTTGGCTCGGCGGCGCTGGACGTTTTCGAAGGCGAACCCAACCTCAACCCGCGCTTTCTCGCACTCAGGAACGTCGTTCTTCAGCCACATCATGCCAGCGGAACGGTCGAAACCCGAAAGGCCATGGGCCAACTCATGCGTGATAACCTGACGGCCCATTTCGCAGGCAAACCTCTTCTGACCCCAGTGCTCTGATGAAAGCCATTGTCATCCACGCCGCTCATGACCTTCGGATCGAAGACAAACCCGAAGAGTCGCCCGGTCCGGGTCAACTCAAGCTCCGGCTGGCCACCGGAGGGGTCTGCGGGTCCGATCTGCATTACTACCACAACGGTGGCTTTGGTGCCGTTCGCCTGCGCGAACCGATGATCCTCGGGCACGAGGTTTCGGCCTATGTCACGGAAATCGGCCCCTCGGTTGACGGCTTCCGGATCGGCCAGCTTGTCGCCGTTTCGCCCAGCCGACCCTGCGGTGCCTGCCAGTACTGCCTCGAAGGCCTGCCGAACCACTGCCTGAACATGCGCTTTTACGGGTCCGCGATGCCCTTCCCTCATATCCAGGGGGCGTTCCGCGAAACCCTTGTCGCCGATGTCGCCCAATGCGTGGATGCCACGGGCCTTGGCGCCGCCGAGGCGGCAATGGCCGAACCGCTGGCGGTCACACTGCATGCCACCGTCCGGGCCGGCAACATGGTTGGCAAACGGGTGCTTGTGACAGGTTGCGGTCCGATCGGAGTTCTTGCGATCCTTTCCGCAAGACGCGCCGGAGCGGCCGAAATCGTGGCAACAGACCTTTTCGACTACACCCTTGACCTTGCCTTAAGGGCAGGCGCGGACCGCGTCATCAACACAAAGTCCGATCCGGATGCTCTTTCGGCCTACAGCGCCAACAAGGGGCATTTCGACGTGCTCTATGAATGCACCGGCGTCGCAGCGGCCCTGATCGGCGCGATTCCGGCCATGCGGCCCCGCGGCGTCATCCTTCAGGTCGGTGTCGGAAGCGACATGAACCTGCCGATGCAGACCATTACCGCCAAGGAAATCGAACTGCGCGGCAGTTTCCGCTTCCATGCCGAATTTCCGGTTGCGGTCAGCCTGATGCAGAAAGGACTGATTGACGTCAAACCCCTGATCACGCACAGCATCGGACTGATCGAAGCGGAATCGGCATTCAAGCTGGCCAGCGACCGCTCGCAGGCGATGAAGGTCCAGATCGTCTTTTCAGACTAAGCCGGAGGCGCATCATGTCGTTCTTTGAAACCATCGACCCTGCCTTCGGACGCTATGTGATGTTCAACGCCCCGGTCAAACGCCTTGCCACCGGATTTGACTGGGTCGAAGGTCCGGTCTGGTTTGGTGATGCAAACTGCCTTCTGTTTTCCGACATTCCGAACAACAGGATCCTCCGCTGGTCCGAAGATGGCGTCACCGTCTATCGCCAGCCCTCGAACTTTGCCAACGGCCATACCCGGGATCGTCAGGGGCGTCTGGTATCCTGCGAACATGGCTCGCGCCGCGTCACCCGGACCGGGTTGGACGGAACCGTGACGATCGTAGCGGACGGCTATCAGGGAAAGCGGCTCAACTCGCCCAACGACGTCGTCGTCACCGCTGACGGGACGGTCTGGTTTACGGATCCACACTACGGCATCATGACCGACTATGAAGGCTTCCGTGCCGATCAGGAACTCCCCTGCAACGTCTACCGCGTCGATCCGTCCGGTCAGATCGAGGCCGTCATCACGGATATGAACTGTCCCAACGGCCTCGCTTTCTCACCTGATGAAACCCTGCTCTACGTCGCCGACACCGGACGCATGTATACGGGGGACCCCCAGCATATCCGGGTATACGACATGCTGGACGGACGCCCCGTTCGCGGTCGGATCCACCACACGATTTCCCCGGGTTGTGCCGACGGCATCCGCACGGACTCTGATGGCAATCTCTGGTCATCCGCCGCAGATGGCGTCCATTGCATCGCGCCTGACGGTCATCTGATGGGCAAGATCCACGTGCCCGAACTCGTCTCAAACATCTGTTTTGGCGGGCGGTCCAAGAGCCGGCTCTTCATCACGGCAACAACGAGCATCTATTCCATCGTCCTGAACCGCAGCGGGGCGCAAAGGCCCTAGTCAGCCGGTCTCCCCCGGAAACAGCCTGGCGGGAATGACGATGTTATCTTTCACTCAGTTTGATCGACCCATTTCACTCAGTTTGAGCCTATTTGTGGGCGGCATTTCCGGGAACACGTGATGTAAGCCAATAGCCTGCGAATGGGCAGGCAGTCGGGTCCGGCGATTGCGCAGCGATTGCGCGGGTGGTATCATCGGAACTTGGCAGCGACCACGGAAAACGGAATCCGTGACGCTACCGCAAGGTACCGCGAATGAGGGTACTCCGACCCTCCGTTGCCAGGGTGATGACATCGGAAAATCGGAGTCCGGGACGCTACCGCAAGGTACCGCGAATGAGGGGAACATCCGACCCTCCGTCACCCGCCCCGCGCCTTCGTCCTTTTCCGAACTGTCCTGTCGGATACCTTGAGCGTCAACGCCATTTCCCTGACGTCCGCGCGTGCGCTGCGAGGCAGGCGGCAATCCAAGGCTTTGCGGACGGGACGCGACGGGGCAGGCTCCCTCCGAAATCGCCTGAACCCATTTGCCGATCGTCGAAAGCCCGATCCCCAAATCAGACGCAACCTGACGCCGTGTCAGGCCACTGGTGAGCGCGATGCGAACCTCATCCCGCTTGAACTTGTCACTGTGATTTGCTGCCATGACCGGTCTCCTTGATGGCGGGGATTGCTCTCCAAAGACCGGAACGAAACCGGTGCAGGTCCAATCCGCAACGGCCGCGGCGACTTGCTTGAACGTCATGCGGTCAATGCGGGCGCGGCCGAAGGCCCGAAGCTCGCGGTCACAGTCACGGGGCGAGAGCGTGCCGCGCCTGCGCGCGGCGCGGTGCGCATCCATCGGGGACAGGGCTTCAACAGGGGATTGAACACCCCGTTTAAGGGGGTCTTCAGCCGTCACCACAGCTTGCCCGAGCTTGCATCATTTGTGGCAGGGGGTTCATTCCATGAACCATGCCGGATTGGCCGCCCGCAGCACCTCGACCTTGCGCAGCGCCGCCCGCAGATGCCGCCGCATCGCATCCTGCGCCAGCGCCGGATCACGCGACCGGATCGCGCCCCAGACTTCCCGATGCTCTGCAATCAACCCCGCCATCATCGCCTCGGTCACGATTGTCAGATGCCGCACCCGGTCCAGATGCAGCTTGTGGTTCAGCAACTCTGGCCACAGCATCGGCATCCCGCATCGCTCCGATATGATCCGGTGAAACGTCTCGTCCGACTGAAAGAACCGGATCGAATCCCCATGCTCCGCAAAGGTGTCCTGCAAGGACAGTTCCTGTTCCAGCGCATCGAGGAGCGCCGCATCCGAAGTCGCCGTGATCCGCGCGATCACCTCGACCTCGACAGCCTCGCGGATGAACTGCGCGGCATAGAACAAGCTCAGCGACATGGGCGAAATGAACGTCCCCCTCTGCGGATGGATCGTCACCAGCTTGTCTCCCGACAGCCGCAACAGCACCTCGCGGATCGGCTGGCGGCTCACCCCGAATGTCTCGCACAGCGACCCTTCCGACAGCCGCGTCTGCGGCAGCAGATGGTTCTGCACGATCTCGCGCCGCAAATGGTCATAGACCTGGCTCGAGATCGTCTTGCCGCTCTCGATCTTGAGCATTTCCATTGTGCCGATTCCCTCTCCCACGTCCCCTACCCCGCGGAAATCGAGATGCCGCGCAGGAATGTTTTTCTGAGCGCGAGGAAAAGCACAACCGTCGGCAAGGATGCAATCAGAGAAGCCGTCAACACGACAACGGGCGAGGTCGAGGCATAGCCCCCCTGAAACACCTGCAGCGCCGACATGATCGACCGCACATCCGTGCTCTGGCTCAAGACGGTCGAGAACAGCAGGTCGTTCCAGATCCAGGTGAACTGCAACAGGAACAGCGCCGCCATCGGGCTCCAGCAGTTGGGCAGCACGATGTTCAGGAACAGCCGGAACTCGCTGCACCCGTCCATCCGCGCGGCCTCGTCCATCTCGGTCGAAATCTGGCTCATGTAGTTGCGCAGGACCAGAACCGGGAACGGGATGCAGACCGCCGTATAGAACAGGATCATCCCGAACTTGGTGTTGATGATCCCCATCTGCTGATAGGTAAAGAACAACGGAATCAGGTACATCTGGAACGGAAACACCGTCCCCGCAAAGATCAGCATGAACCAGAAGGTCTTGCCGTTGAACTGGAACCGCGCCAGCCCATGCGCCGCAAGTGCCGCGATGAACACCGCAACCGACGCCCCGACGACACCATAAAGCGCAGAATTGGCAAAGCCCTGCGCCATGTTGGCTGTGGTCCAGGCATCGACGATATTGGCCCAGACCGGTGTGATCCCCTCGGGCAGCGCAAAGGGCGAACTTCCCGCATATTCCTCGGGCGATTTGAAGATCGACACCATCAGATAATAGAACGGCGCGACCCACAGCAGGGCCAGCAGCACCGACAGCACCACGATCCACGGGCTTGTCCGGTTGCGCGCCCTTTCCTTCTGCGCAATCGCCGCGAAATCCAGTTGCGACAGGTCAAAGGGCACCTGCACCGTCATTTCAGCATCCTGTCAACGCGGTCCTGCACAATGGCCTGCACCCATGTGATGGCCAGCACGATCAGCCCCAGCACCACCGCTATGGCCGAAGCAAAGCCCCATGCATTGTTCGAAAATCCTTCGTAGTACATGTAGACTGTCAGGCTCAGGCTCTTCTTGCCCGGGAAACTCGTGCCCATGACCCAGATATGGTCGAACGCCGTGAAACCAGCCAGAACCGACAGGATCACAACGATCAGGATTGTAGGCGACAAGAGCGGAAGGGTGATATTCGTGAACACCTGAAACGGCGTTGCCCCGTCCATCTTCGCCGCCTCGATAGGGTCTTTGGGCAAAGCCGCGAGGCCCAGCAGCAGCAGAACCATCGGCAGCCCGACCATCTGCCAGACGAATGTCACGATGATCGCATAGGTGATCGTGTTGTCCTGATACAGCCAGCCCACATCGTCGGGCAGCCCGAACAGGCTCAGCGTATTGTTCAGTATCCCGTCCGGCGCATAGACGTAATACCAGATCACCCCCACCGCCGTCGGCGCAAGGATGCGCGGCAGGAAAAAGATCGTCTTGGCGGTCTCTTCAAAACGCATGTTCCGCAGCAACAACGCCAGCGAAAGCCCCAGAACCACCGGCAGGATCAGCGATGCGACAACCCAGATAACCGTATTCTGGAATGCGGCGGCAAAGTTCACCGAGCCCACCAGCTTTTCGTAATTGTCGATCCCCGCCCATTCGTTGAAGCCCTGAAACCGCTTCCACTTGGTAAAGGAAAACCAGACGTTCATCACGACCGGCATAAGCAAGAACCCCAGCACCAGCACCAGCGCTGGCACCATGAAGGCCAGTGCCGTGCGCGCATTCCGCCGGCGGGCGACACGGTCGGCCCGTCCCATCTCGGCGGGCACAATCGCGGCCAGATCTTCAGCACTCATGTTGGCGGTCATCGGTCCTGCCCCGGAATTGACCCCTGAAAGACCAAACCGGGCGGCAGGTCTCCCTGCCGCCCGGTCCGTCTCAAGTCTTACTGTTCAGCCCAGTATTCCTTGTTGATCGCATCAAGGTTGGCGATGGTCATATCCGCCTGTTCGGCCGTCGGGTTCAGCACGAAAGCCGACAGTTCCGCCACCATGTCACCCTGGATCGCGGCCGGGACTGCTTCCCACCAGCGCTGCAGCGCGATGGTGTTGCCAGCCGTCATGTCCGCCGTGATCTCGTCGATGATCCCGTTCGGTGCCGGAACCTTGGGGTTGCCGTTGAAAAGTCCCAGCGCATCGGCCCAGGCCTGACCGCCTTCCTGCGTGACAAAGAACGCATAGGCCGCCTTGGCCGCATCATCGGCAGAGGCCGACAACAACAACGGCCCGCCTTCCACGATCACCTGGCTCGGCAGCGCCGGGTCTGCGTTCGGCATGATGAAGGCGCCAAGGTTCGCGCCGATATCCATCCCGCTTTCGCCAAGGCTTCCGATGACCCATTCGCCCATCAGATACATGGCCGCAGAACCGCCCGCGAAATCGGCAGCTTCGGTCGTCGTCCGGGGATCGGTGAAATACCCCTTCGATGCCCAGTCCACCCACATGTCGAACGCGGCATGAACCTCGGGTGAATCATAGGCCAGTTCGCCGGTATGCAGCTTGTTGTAGGCGTCGGGGTTTGTCCGGATCATGAATTCCTGAAACCAGATGAACCCACGCCAGCCGTCCTGTACGCTCGCCTCGAAAGGCGTGATCCCTGCCGCCTTCAGCGTGGCCGCCGCCGCTTCCAGATCGGCCCAGCTTGCCGGCTCGGCGATGCCGTTGTCCGCAAACATCTGCTTGTTGTACAGGACAACCCAGCGCGCGACGTTGATCGGCACGGCATAGGCCGTCCCGTCCACCGAGAACAGCCCGCGCACGCCAGCAGGCAGATCGCCCGACGCAATCGCGGCGTCCCAGACATCATCGACCGACGCGACCGCCCCTGACGACACCACATCGGCCAGCGCCGAACCGGTCCACCAAGTAAAGATCGCCGGAGTCGTCCCCGCCGCGATGCTCGATTGAACGAACGCGATATACTGGTCCGTCGGATAGGCGCTGGCGGTAAAGCCCGCCGTCGCGCCCAGCGCCTCGAACCCCGCCTGCCAGGGCGACTTGTCATGCGTCAACACGACCTCGGCACTCGCTGCACTTGCCACAAACCCGGCCGCCATCGCGGACAGGGTGATCAGCGCGGTCCCGCGCTTCACGATATCAAGTTTCATTGTCTCTCTCCCAGTTGAACAGCATCAGTTGTCCGATCCCTTGCGCAAGGAACGCTCGGTCTCGGGGTCGAAAAGGTGAATACGGTCGGTATCAAGCGCGAAACTCATCCGCTCCCCGTCCGCCACATCGCGAGGGTCGAGCATCCGGGTTACGAACTCCTCCGCGCCGATGGACGACGTGATCAGCGTTTCGTTCCCCAGCGCCTCGCTCAGCAGAACTTCGGCCTCGAACCGGATCGGGTTCTTGGGCGTCAGCCCGTGATCCTGCGGTACGATATGCTCGGGCCGCAGCCCCACCGTCACCGGTGCGCCCGCGCGCGGCATGTCAAACCGCCCCGGCACCACGTCCAAAGCCCGCTCCAGCCCCCGCAGCCGGATCTGCCCGGCCTCGGTCACCGTCCCGGCAAAGAAATTCATCTGCGGCGCCCCGATGAACCCCGCCACGAACTTGTTCGCCGGATGCTGGAACACCTCGGCAGGCGTCCCCGCCTGCTCGATCAGCCCGTCCCGCATGATCACGATCTGATCGGCCAGTGTCATCGCCTCGACCTGATCATGCGTCACATAGATGACCGTATTCTGCAGCCGCCGATGCAGCTTCTTGATCTCGACCCGCATCTGATGGCGCAGTTTGGCGTCCAGATTCGACAACGGCTCATCAAACAGAAAGACTTGCGGTTCCCGCACAATCGCCCGCCCCATCGCCACCCGCTGCCGCTGCCCGCCCGAAAGCTGGCTGGGCCGGCGCTCCATATAGGGCCCAAGCTCCAGAATCTCGGTCGCCACCGCAACGCGCCGGTCCACCTCGGTCTTGGCCACTCCGGCGATCCGCAGCCCGAACGACAGGTTCGACCGCACCGACATATGCGGATACAAAGCATAGCTCTGGAACACCATCGCCACGCCCCGGCTGCGTGACGACACCTCGTTCACGACCTTGCCCGCGATCGAAATCTCGCCCCAGGACACCGTCTCCAGCCCCGCAATCATCCGCAGCGTCGTCGATTTCCCGCAGCCCGACGGCCCGACCAAGGCGACAAACGACTTGTCCGCTATATCAAGGTTGATCCCCTTGACCGCGACATGCGCGCCATAGGCCTTGACCAGATTTGTCAGCGTCACCCGCGCCATCAGCCCCGCCCTTTGGCCAGCGCCGGCGCATCCTTGACCCTCGGGTCGGCATAGCGCGTCTCGGGGAACACCGAATACCACTCGGGCCGCCCCGGATCGCGGTCATAGGAATACCCACCTGTCTCAAGGAACAACTCGTTGTATTTCGCAAGCTTTTCCCGGTCAACCTCAACGCCCAGACCCGGCCCCGTCGGCACCGCCATCGCCCCGTCGACATAGGGAATCTTACCCCCGACGATGATGTCATCCATCAGATGATGGTAATGCGCATCCGCCGCAAACCGCAGATTCGGCAACGCCGCCCCAAGATGCAGCATCGACGCGAGCTGAATCCCCAGCTCACCCGACGAATGCACCGACGCCCCGTACTGGAACGTCTCAAGCACCTGCCCCGCCTTGTAGGCCTGCCTCAACCCGCCCCAGAACGTTGTATCCAGCAGCACCACATCAACCAGATCGTGCCGCACCATCTGGCCCAACTGCTCGAAATTGACCACGACCGTATTCGTTGCCGTCGGAATCCTTACGAACTGCCGCAGCCGCCGCATCCCCTCAAGACCCCATGTCGGGTCCTCGAAATAGTCATTGTTCATGTGCTCGATGGCCCGCCCGACCCGGATCGCCTCTTCGACCGTCCAGACGGAATTGGGGTCCAGCCGCAATCCCTCCCCCGGAAACGCATCGCCCAGCGCCCGGAACACCTCGATGTCATGGTCCGGCGCGAAATGCCCGCCCTTCAGCTTGTGCGACTTGAACCCATAGCGCGCCTTCAGGTCTTTCGCATGGGCGACAATATCGTCGGCCGTCGTCTCGCCCCCGATCCCCGTCACCGGATCGCGGTAGCGGTAAAAGATATAGCTCGCAAACGGCACGCTTTCCCGCACCGCGCCCCCGATCAGGTCACAGGCCCGGATGCCCAAAGTCTTGCCCGCCAGATCGATGCACGCCATCTCGATCGCTGCATGAATCTGCGCCCTGTTGTTGTAAAGACTTCCAACCGGATTCATGATCTTCCACCGCAACTGCTCAAGCTGCAGCGGATCATGCCCCACCAGATAGGATTTCAGCCCCAGCACAGTATCCGTGGCCGAAGCGCCGCCACCGCCAAGCTCGCCAAAGCCCGACAGCCCGTTATCCCCCACGACCTCGACAATCGTGCGGATGAACCGGCCCCAATGGGCCCCGTTGGAATGCCGCAGCGCTGCCTCAAGCGGCATGGTCACAGGCGTGGCGCGGATATCCACGATGCGGACGGGTGAACCCAAAGCGCGTGTCCTTCTAAGTCGCGTCAGATCAGGACCCATTCTCCGAACCCACCCGGCAGCGCTTCAACGCGGCCAAGCCTCTGATCCGTCACGATCCCCCCAACGACTCTCAACTACCATACTACAAAAGCGCAAGTCAAACGCGACGATTGCCCTGATCCGTTAGCGCAACCGCCGCGTTGCAGCAGGCAATAGGCCGCAATGCAAAAGACCGGCCACTTGATCGCCTTTGCCAATTGCGCCTCGGACTCTGATTCCGATTGACTGGTATGGTAGCCTGATCCACCCTTCACCACGATGATTCACGCCAGGGGGCCCGCCATGACGATCGACACCATCTATCTCGTCAATCACACCCACACCGATTTCGGCTACACCGACTATGCCGATACGCTGTACCGCCAGCACCGCCGCATCATCGATGACGCAATCGAGGTGTGCGAGGCGAACGCCCACCGCGCCGACGCCTCCCGTTTCCGCTGGACCTGCGAAGTGGCCGAAATCACCGTGGACTGGCTCCACCACGCCCCCGCATCCCAGATCGACCGCTTCAGGGCGCTCCATGCCGCTGGCCTCATGGGCGTGGCGGTCATGCCCATGCACTGGACGCCGCTTCTCTCGCCCGCGCTGGCCGAACATTCGCTCGACCTCCTGCGCACGCTGCGCCACAACTTCGGCCTGACCACCCGCACCGCCTGGCAGTGCGACGTGAACGGCCTCGCCTGGTACTGGACCGACCTTCTCCTCAACGCAGGCGTCGAACGCCTCCTCTTCGCCCCCAACCCCCATCGCGGCATGGCCGACCCGCTCGGGCCGCATCTCTTCAACTGGGAAACACCCTCGGGCCGCATTCTGCCGACGCTTCACGGCTGGCACTATTCCTGCGGCACCAACACCTTCTTTCTCAGCGACTTCGACAATGACAAATCGCAGTCCGCCTTCGACCGCATCCTCGCCCGTGTCGATGCTGCTGGAACCTTCCCCCATCACCATGCCATCCTTCAGGTGACCAACGTCGCCTCGCCCGACAACGGTTTCCCCTCGGCCAGCCTTCCCGACGTCGTGGAAAAATGGAACGCCGAAGGCCGCAGCCCCCGCCTCGAGATCCGCACGCTCGATCAGGCCATGGACCTCGTCCAGTCCCATGCGGGCCCCCTCCCCACAGCATCCGGTGACTGGCCCGATTTCTGGGCCGACGGCGTGGCCTCCACCGCCTTTGAAACCGCCATCGCCCGCACCGGCGAACGCCTCATTCCCGCGACCGACATGCTGAACGCGCTCGACGGCGCCGACGCCTACGCGACCGAGGCGCAGTCATCCGCCGCCCATGACCTGATGATGTACGACGAACACACCTGGGGCGCATATTCCTCGACGACCCACCCCAATTCACCCTTCACCCGTTTCCAGTGGTCATGGAAAACCCACCGCGCCCAGCAAGGCTTTGCGAATGCTTTCGAGGCGCTGACCCTTGCCGCCCGCAACCGCGCCCGCAAGGTCACCAAAGGCCGCGTGGAAAGCGACATCACCTTCCGCCGCAACACCCTGCCCCCGGTTCCCGTCACAGAACAGACCTACTACCTCTTCAACCCAACGCCCTACCCCCGGCGCGTCCACTGGCCCGTCGCGGCCGACCTTGGCGGAGCGGCCCCCGGTACGCTTCTCCACGCCTGGCTGATCGACCGCTTCCTGCCCGGCATGTTTGTCGAACGCTACGGCACCGGCCACGCCCCCGGCCACGTCATCACCGCCGACCTCCCCCCGTATGGAGAGGCCGTGGTCGCCCCCACCCCCATCACCCCCGCCGCCCACGCCCGCACCGGCCACAACTGGATCGAAACTGACCGCTGGCATCTGGCCATCGACCCCGCCACCGGCGCCATTGCCCAACTGATCGACCGCGCTGCCGGCACCGACTGGGCACCCAAAGACCACCCTTCCGGCCTTCTTGTCCACGAAACCCTCGCCCGCCCCGAACGCGGCCGCTCGGCCCTCTTCGGCAACGGCACAGGCATCTACGACTGGTCCCGCCTTGAATCCATCAACTGGCCCGAGGATCCCACACCCTTCCACCGCGCCCCCGGCCATTGCGCCCTCGGCAACGCCCGCATCACGGTCCTCGGCCCCGAAATCGACGCCATCCTCACCTTCCCCAATGGCGACCGTGCGACCGTCACATGGCGCCTGCCGCTCAGCGACGGCGGCATCGACGCCGACATCCTCATCGA
Source organism: Rhodobacterales bacterium (assembly GCA_026400355.1). GTDB lineage: Bacteria > Pseudomonadota > Alphaproteobacteria > Rhodobacterales > Rhodobacteraceae > JAPLPE01. Next base: position 168,355 of record JAPLPE010000015.1, read on the forward strand.
AAAGAAGGCCCAGACCACGCCCGAGGCCTACTACATGCTCTTCTCCGCCCCCGGCAGCGGACCGCGGGTCACCCTAGACATCGGCGACCACAGCATCGACGCGAGCCAGCAACTCCCCCAGTCCTGCGCCACATGGACCAGCATCCAGACCTATGCGAGCGTCACGACCGACGCAGGCAGCCTGACCGTCGCAGCGCCCGACACACCCCTCGTCCTGCCTTTCGGCATTCAGACCGAGGCTGCGGGCAAACGCCGCGAAACTGACCCTTCGCTCGCCTTCTGGGTGCTCAACAACCACTGGGACGTGAACTTTGCCGCAAGTCAGGCGGGCCACGTCCCCGCCCGCTTCCGTCTCCTCCCGCAGGGCCAACCCGACGACCACGCCGCCCGCGCCTTCGCCGCCAGCGCCTGCAACCCGCCCGTGATCGTGCGCACCTATGATGGCGTCACTGCTGCTGCAGGCCCCGCCGTCGCCGCCTCCTCGGACGCCACCCTCCGCCTCCGACCCGCCCCCTCGGGCAGCGGCCTGTTCCTGACCGTCGTGAACCCGCATGACCATGCACTGACGACAACCGTCAGTCTCGGCGACACACCCATCACATCCGCCCAAAACACCGACGCCCTTGATCACCCGACATCGACCCTGCCGCTCGATCCGTCAGGATCACTCACCCTGACCCTCACGCCAAGGCAAACCCGGTACGTCCACCTTGATACCTGAGAGCCATTTCCAAAGCCGGAAGAACTCCCGCTGCGCCAATGAAGGCGGGAGATGCGGCAACGCGGACATGCACAGGATACTCGCACCGGAACGGGCTCCATCGGGCCACGACGCAGGACAAAACCCCGGCCAGGCTGGACTTGCACAACACTATTGGGGAAGCGCCAGATCCTGATGGTGCGGATGAAAGGACTCGAACCTTCACGGGTGTTACCCCACAGCGACCTCAACGCTGCGCGTCTACCAATTCCGCCACATCCGCACGTGATCAAGGTAGGCTGGGGGCGTATAGACCAGCCTTCCGGCGCTGCCAAGAGGGGTTGCACGGATTTTCGGAACCTAGCCCGCAACCGGTTTCCGCCGGCCGGGGCACGACCCGCAGAACGATGCCCGCTGCCACCAGCGCCGCCGCCCCCAAGAACCCGGCCAGTGGCGCATCCGGGTCCAGCACCGCGCTCAACCACCGCCCCGGCAGCAATGTGAACACCCCCGCCACGCCCAGCGCCCGGACGTAAAGCCCCAGCATCCCCGCCCTATGCGCCGCAAAGTGCCCGGCCCGCGCCGCCGACACGGCCTGCCACAACCCCAAAAGCGTGAAGACCGACAGCAGGTGAATCACTGAGAACTTCCCCAGCATCCGGCCCTCGTGGATCAGGAAGGACGACAGCACCACTGCGGCCCTGGCCCCCACCCAGACCCGGCCCAGCCCCTTGTGCCAGCGCTCCCGGCGCCGCCGCAGCATCGTCTAGGGCCCCAGCACGATCGCGCACAGGGCAGCAACAACATGGGACTTAGTCACAAACGGGGCATCCGGAAGCGGTGTCAGTGTCATCATGCCAAGCCTTTCAACGCCGCAGGGGGCAGACTTTGCAGCCCGGGGCGGCTATGGTACAGTGGCGTCAGACGTGATCGCCCTGGCAGGCCGCCTGCACAACGTCCACTTCGTCAGGAACGGAACCCCTGCGTGACCGACGCCCCCCCGTCATCCGCGAAGCGCGAAATACGCGCCCGTCTGAAGGCACCGCTTGTGGTCGCCACGATGGCGGGCATGTGGTGATGCTTGCGATCTCTGGCCCCTTCCGCACACTTGATCTGCTCGGTCTTTTCCAAAGGCTGATCTACCGGACCGCCGTCATTTTCCTCACCTGCGGCGCGGGCACCGCCGTCAGCGGCTTTCTCACCCACCACCCGCGCCTCCGCCTGGCCCCCATCCCGCGCATCCCGCTCATCTCGCGCGCCTTGGGCCTCGCCGTCACGCTCGTCCTCACCCTGACCGACCTCGTCATCCTGGGCGATCTCCCCGACGGCCCCGGCGAAATGTTCGGCAAAACAGGCGCGGCCCTCCTCGTCTCAACCGTCATCGTGACCCTTGGCCATCTCGCCGCCCGCACCGAACCCGCACCCGCCACAACAAACCGCCCCGCCATCATTTTCGACCGCCTGCCGCTCGAAAAACGCGGGGTCCTCCTGTCGCTTTCGGTCGAGGATCCCTATGTCCGCAATTCCACGACCAAAGGCTCTGCCATGATCCTGATGCGCCTTGCCGATGCCATCCGCGAAGCGGGCGATACGCCCGGCCTGCAGGCCCACCGTTCGCACCGGGTCGCCCGCGCCGCTGTGGCCTCGGCCTGCAAGACCGGCGAAACCGCCGTCCTCACGCTCCTGAACGGGACCCAGAACCCCGTCAGCCGCCGCTGCATCACCGATCTGCGCACGGCGGGCCTCTGGCCCGCCCGCCCGTCCGAACGGACCGCTCCATGATCGACTGGATCGCCACCGACGGCCTGACCGACTACGCCGCCGCCACCGCCTTCATGGAGACCCGCGCCGACGCCATCGCCGCCGGCACCGCACCCGAGACGATCTGGTTCGTCGAACACCCGCCCCTCTACACCGCAGGCACCTCGGCCAAGGTCAAAGACCTGACCGACCCCGACCGATTTCCCGTCTACACGTCCAAGCGTGGAGGCCAGTATACCTACCACGGCCCCGGCCAGCGTGTGGTCTATGTCATGCTCAACGTGGCCGAACGTGGCCGTGATGTGCGCTGCTTTGTCCGCGATCTGGAATCCTGGATCATCGCGACCCTGGCCGAATTCAACGTGACCGGCGAAATCCGCAACGGCCGCGTCGGCGTCTGGGTCCAGCGCCCCGACAAACCCCGCACCGCGACCGCAGAGATCGCCGAAGACAAGATCGCCGCCCTTGGCATCCGCCTGCGGAAATGGGTCAGCTTTCACGGCCTCTCGATCAACGTCGATCCGGACCTGTCGCATTTCGACGGCATCGTCCCCTGCGGCATCCGCGACCATGGCGTGACATCACTCGTTGACCTCGGCCTTCCGGTCACGATGACCGACCTCGACCTCGCGCTGCGACGCACCTTTGACGCCGCCATGACACGCAGGTCCTGCGCCGCCTGACCTGCCGCAACGAAAAGGGCGCGGCCTGCTATCCGCAGCCCGCGCCCCCTGTCACCGCCAAAGCGGCGACGGAATTACATCTTCTTGAGCACTTCGATCAGGACGGCCTCGCCAGCCTGGCCTTCGCAGATCCCGGTGACGGCGGTTTTGACTTCGTCAAACGTAGCGCCTTCGGGGATCGACAGGTTGATGTTGCTTTCCTTCGCGGTATTGCGCAGCGCGTCGATGGCGGCCGACTGGGCTTCGGGGCTCATCGCCGCGAATTCGGCGCAGGTGGGGTTGGCTTCATCGGCAAGCACAGCGGTCGAAACAGCCGAAACCAGAGCGGCGGCAGCGATGAGGGCAGCGAACTTCATGTTACTCTCCAAAAGTTAGAACGGCAACACCACGTCGCCGTAGAATCGCATGTGGCTTATGCCCACTCAAGTTTGGCGCTGTAAAGTAAATTTCTTTCAATGCGCCAACATCACTGACCTTTTTTCCTCCATTACGCCATTTTGATATGCATCAGGCGCAAACAATTGGCCGACAGGGGTTTCCCTCTGCCGGCTCATTTCGACCGGATCAGGCCCCACAGAACAAGAGCCAGCCGATCCTTGTTTCTGCGGTTTACAGCCCGACCGCGCTCAGAATATCTGCGTCCGGGGTCGCCTGGCATCCGGCATCGATGATCGCCTCGATCTCGCTGTTGGTGGCAGGGAAGGCAATCGACAACTGGATAGCCCTGTTCTGCGCGGTTGACCGCACATCATTGATCGCCACTCCGCGCGGACCCGGCGGCATGACGAGCCACGACTCGCAGCTGATCAGATTGCTGTAGGGATTGCCGTCCTCCTCACTGCAGCCCGAGATCAGCAGAAGCGCTGCAAGACCAGCAGCAGCCATCAATGGTGTCTTGTATGTCATCATATCCCTCGCCAAAGCGGCAGAGCTTGTCCGTTCTGCCTGATCAACGCAATGATGCGGCGCACAATCGCGCTTTGTAAAGTCGTCGTGAACACGCCCTGCGCAGGTTTTCCCGCCCGGACGCCCCATCACCCGCCGTCAGGACGGCGCATCCACCATCTGGATCAACTGCACCAGATTGCCGCAGGTATCGTCCAGAACTGCCATCTTCACCGGCCCCGTCGCCATCGGCTGCAGGGTGAATACCACCCCCAGCGCCGCCAGCCGCGCATGTTCGGCCTCCAGATCATCGACCATGAACGATATTGCCGGAATCCCGTCCGCCACCAGCGCCGTCTTGTAGGGCCCCGCAGCCGGATGCGCGCTCGGCTCCAGCAACAACTCCGTCCCGCCCGGCTGCTCGGGCGACACGACAGTCAGCCAGCGGTGTTCGCCCATCGGTATGTCATGCTTCACGGTGAAACCCAGCTTGCCGGTGTAAAAGCCAAATGCCTTCGCCTGATCGTCGACAAAGACACTCGTGATGTAGATCCGCATGATTCCTTCTCCCTGAAGTTACGGCCTGTCAGCCAGCCAGCCCGACCGCATCTTGCGGCGGACCAAGGCCGACCGAATGGGCCTTCGACCATCCTTTCCAGACTACAACGACCAGCCTCGCCCGCTCCGGCATCTCCAGATGCTGCAATTCCGTCTGCCGCCCGCATGCGCCGGTCGCGGCGACACAGATTTCGACCAGTGACTGCTCCGGCCGCGCCTGCAAGGACACCAGAATCCACCGTCGTTACGGACGCGCCAGCGCCTCGAAGGCAAGGTCGACCTGTTCGTCCTGCATGCGCAGGATGATGCAGTAATATGACTGCATGCGAATGATCGGTCCGCTCGCATGTAAGTCGCTTATCCCCCGGCCTTCTCCTGCAATGCCGCCCGCCACCCCGGATCCAGCGCGTTCAGCCCCGCCAGAAGCCAGGCTTCTTCCGGATCAACCCGCGCCGCCAAGACAGCCCCGGTCACCCGCTTCACCGTGAAACCCGGGTGCGGCCGCTCGGTCAACTCGAGTTCATCCCCCGGTTCCGCCATCCCCTCACTCAAGACGCGGTAATACCACCCCGTCCGCAGGGTCTTGCGGACAAGATAGGCCATTTCCTCCACCCCGGTATGCGCCACCAGTTTCCAGCAGGGCTGCCGCCCCTGACTGATCTGCACGACAGCCGTCCCGAACCGGAACACGTCGCCAATGCAGACCTCCTCCTCCATCATCCCCACTGTCGTCAGGTTCTCCCCGAACCCGCCGGGCCGGAAAACCTCCCGCACGCCCAGTTCAGCAGCCCAGGCCGCATGGTGTTCGCCCGGATAATGGTGAATGGCCTTCCCTTCCCCGCCATGCACCGTCAAGTCCGCCTGCACATCGCCCCACAGCCCGCCCTGCGTCACCACCCGCCGGCCCTCTGCGGCAACCTTGCCTATCGCCGACGACGGCCGCCCCGGCCAGCGGTCCCGAACCTCCCCCACAAAGATCTTGGTCACCGTCGCAGACAGGGCGGGCAACATGACAATTCCTTCATTCAATCCCGAACGCCCCCACCCTATCACCCTGTGGCCGGATGGAAACCTTCCGCCCCTTGCTAGCCCCTGCGCTGTTTTATCCCAATGTCCCCGCGCGGTGGAATCTTGCCCCCATGCAAGCAAGCCTCTAGAACTTGCGCCAAGCGTCGTGGCCACACTGACTCGGACCACGCGATCACCGTAGCCATTTCTGGAGTGCGCCCCATGGCAGACGCCGCCATCCACGGCCATGAACACCACGATGAACGGGGCTTCTTCACCCGCTGGTTCATGTCGACCAACCACAAGGACATCGGGATTCTCTATCTCTTCGTGTCCGGCTTCGTAGGCTTCATCGCCGTCGCCTTCACCGTCTACATGCGGATGGAGCTGATGCACCCCGGCGTGCAGTACATGTGCCTTGAAGGCATGCATTTCCTGCCGCAGGACCCGGCCACCTGCACTCCGAACGGCCACCTGTGGAACGTGCTGATCACCTACCACGGCGTCCTGATGATGTTCTTCGTCGTCATCCCGGCGCTCTTCGGCGGTTTCGGCAATTACCTCATGCCGCTCCAGATCGGCGCGCCCGACATGGCGTTCCCCCGTCTGAACAACCTCTCCTTCTGGCTCTATGTCACGGGCTGCGCCCTCGGCATCGCCTCCATGTTCTCTCCGGGCGGCAACGGTCAACCGGGTTCGGGCGTGGGCTGGGTCATGTACCCGCCGCTTTCGACGCATGAAGACGGCATGTCGATGGACCTCGCGATCTTCGCTGTCCACGTGTCGGGGGCCTCTTCGATCCTCGGCGCGATCAACATGATCACGACCTTCCTCAACATGCGCGCCCCCGGCATGACCATGCACAAGGTGCCGCTCTTCTCCTGGTCGATCTTCGTCACGGCCTGGCTGATCCTCCTTGCCCTGCCCGTTCTGGCCGGCGCGATCACCATGCTCCTCATGGACCGCAACTTCGGCACGACCTTCTTTGATCCGGCCGGCGGCGGTGACCCGGTCCTCTACCAGCACATCCTGTGGTTCTTTGGCCACCCGGAAGTGTACATCATCATCATCCCCGGCTTTGGCATCATCAGCCACGTCATCGCCACCTTCTCGCGCAAGCCCATCTTCGGCTACCTGCCGATGGTTTATGCGATGGTCGCCATAGGCGTGCTGGGTTTTGTCGTCTGGGCGCACCACATGTACACGTCAGGCATGTCGCTGACGCAGCAGTCCTACTTCATGTTGGCCACGATGGTCATCGCCGTCCCGACCGGGGTCAAGATATTCTCCTGGATCGCGACGATGTGGGGCGGTTCGGTCGAATTCAAGACGCCCATGCTCTGGGCCTTCGGCTTCCTCTTCCTCTTCACCGTCGGCGGCGTGACCGGGATCGTCCTGTCGCAGGCCGCCATCGACCGCGCCTACCATGACACCTACTACGTCGTGGCGCACTTCCACTACGTGATGTCGCTCGGTGCCGTGTTCGCGATCTTCGCGGGCATCTACTTCTACTTCCCCAAGTTCACCGGGAAAATGCTGCCCGAATGGGCGGGCAAGGTTCACTTCTTCGCCATGTTCATCGGCGCGAACCTGACCTTCTTCCCGCAGCACTTCCTTGGCCGTCAGGGCATGCCCCGCCGCTACATCGACTACCCCGAGGCGTTTGCCTACTGGAACTACATCTCCTCGATCGGCGCCTTCATCGCCTTCGCCTCGTTCCTGTTCTTCATCGCCGTCCTGTTCTGGACGCTGGCCCGCGCCCCCAGGACCGCCGGGGCCAACCCCTGGAACGAATGGGCCGACACGCTGGAATGGACCCTGCCTTCGCCGCCACCCGAACATACGTTCGAAACGCTGCCCAAGCAGTCCGACTGGGACAAGCAACACGCGCACTAACGCCGCTGGCCTGAACACGGCCATCGGGGGCGCCGGCGTGATCCGGCGCCCCTTCGCATGAGAGGCATGATGCCGCCGCACCACACCGTCATCGTCTGCGCCACACCCCGCACCGGCAGCACGCTGCTCTGCGCCCGCCTTGCCCCAAGCGGCGTCGGCGGGTCCCCGGAAAGCTGTTACCGGGCCAAGGATTGTGCCGGCCATGCCCGTACCCGCCGCCGCGATGCCGTCGCGCAGGCCGTCTCCCGCCTCAAGGCCGAGGACTCGCAGGTCTGGCACCTCGACCGCACCAAAGCCACCCGCGCCTGCATCCCGACCCATGACGCAACCCGCCTCGACGCCTTCATCGCCGCGACCGCGACCGCGACCGGCAAAGCTCTCCGGGGCACTTGGTTCGCCGTCAACGGCCTGACCAGCGTCGCCCTCTGGTCCAAGGACCTCGTCGCACAGGTCCGCCGTGCCATGACAGCGATGGGCCTTACCCCACCGCCCGTCCCCCTCTCCGTCCCCAATCGCCACATGGCGGACGCGCAAAGCGCCGGCGGGCCCCGCCCCTACCGGCAGGGGCGCGTGCTCTGATGCCCTACGAATGGACCGTCATACCGACCGGAAACATGCCGGATACCCCGCCCGCAAGCACCCCGGATACCCCAAAGGCCGAGCTTCATCTCTGGCCCTATCGCTCCCTTCCCAATCGGGGCTTCGTCATCTTCATCGGCATGACGGCCCTGATGTTCGCCTTTCCCCTGATTCAGGTTCTGGGCACTCCGGTCCTCTGGGGAATCCTGCCCTTCATCCTGATCGTGGTCGCGGCCCTCTGGTACGGCCTCCGCCGCAGCCATGCCGACGGCACCGTGCTCGAAGAACTCCGCCTCTGGCCCGACCGCGTGACCCTCACCCGCACCGGCCCCCGCCGGGCGCATCACTTCTGGGAAGCCAACCCCCACTGGGTCCGCGTCACGCTCTACCCCACCGGCGGCCCGGTCGAAAACTACCTCACCCTCAAGGGCTCCGGCCGCGAGGTTGAAATCGGCGCCTTCCTCTCGGAAGACGAACGCGTGGCCCTCAGTCAGGAACTCCAGGCCGCCCTCTCGGACCTGCGCTGAACTTTCAGCAATCCGACCCTCCTGATTCCAACCTCCGACATCGCGAATGATCTGCCTCCTTCGACGGCAAGATCACATTCCGGTAATTGAAGTATCCCATGACGTCTCTTGGCATCGGCACCGCTGTCGACGCCGCCCAGACCCTCATCGAAAGAGAGACGGGCGGCCATAACCAGCACCGGCACCGGCACAGGCACAGGCGGCATAACGGTACGTCCTTCAAGGATGTTTTCAGGCGCGCTGGTGGCAGTCTCATCAGCACCATCCTTGGCGGTGCCGGGAACGCCCAATACCATGTCAGCAGTACGAGCGTCCTTCTGTCCTGGGCCACTCTTCTGACGGAATCAACAACCGCAGGGTGGGTGAAACCTACCGTCCCGCCCGCCGAACCCGGTATTCTCCGAACCAAGCAACGTCCGCCCTGTTGACCCACTGTTCACCCGCAGGTGCTATCAAAGGTGAACAAATCCCTGCTTCACCGCGCAAAAGATACCGACGCAATACCGACGTAATACCGACGCGATACCGACACTCCACCGACGCTGGTTTTCTATTTTGAATCATAGAGTTACGTCCCATCCGGCAAGACAGGTGTCGCATCTTCGAAAAGTTGACAGCGGGTTAACGTGGACGCCGGGAACATTCCGCCCGCCGGGCCAAATCAATCATTGCAGGTTATCCCTTTGCAAATAAATGGAAATCCCGCATTCTCTCCTCGCTTCAATCCGTCGGCTGAACCCCGTCGTAGCCCTCGACAATCGCCAGATCCATGATCGACCGTCCCGCCCGCAGCGCCATCGCCGCCGTATACTCGGACGAATGGTAACAATCCTTCGCCGCCTGCCATGACGGAAACTCGATCACCACAACCCGCGACCGCACCGCGCCCTCAAGAACGTCCATCGGTCCGCCCCGGGTCAGGAAACGTGCCCCATAGGTCCGGAACGCCTCGCGGTCGGCCGCGACATAGGCCTTGTAACCTTCGGGATCAGTGACATCGACCATCGCGATCCAGTAGCCCTTGGTCATGTCACCGCCCCCGTTATCCAAGGCTGGCCTTCACCAGCGGCCCGGCCTTGCCGAAATCCATCCTCAGGTCTGCCGCACCTCAGGCACTTCCATGATCCTTGCCTCCTGCCCTGGCGATGTGCTGGACTTGCAGGCAGGACAACGCCCTTCCCGATCCCGCCCGTCAGAAATCGAACTGCGACTGCAGCACATTCGTCGTCCCGACAAAGGTGATGCGGAACTCGATCGTCGCATCGGCGTCGGTATTGATCTGCAACTCGGTATTGCCTCCCGACTCGACCAGCCGGGCCCGGTTGGCATCAAGTGGCCCGGAATTGTCCCACTGGATCGTCGTCCCGCCGGAAAGCTGGAAATCCACCCGGTCGCTGCCGGTCATGTCAGAGATCTTGTCACCGCCATCGTTCAGGCTGAGATAGATGAACGTATCGGCCCCGGCCCCGCCCTCAATGGTGTCAACGCCCTCGTTCCCAAAGATCATGTCATTGCCGTCATCGCCAAAGAGCTTGTCCGCACCGTCACCGCCCCGCAGCGTATCATTGCCCGCCTCGCCATAGAGCTTGTCGTTCCCGCTTTCTCCGTTGATGGAATCGTTCCCGTTGCCACCGTATCCCGCATCATCGAACCCGCCCAGCCGCAGGATGTCGTTCCCGCCCCGCCCCTGGAAGGTATTGGCATTGTACTGGTCATCGACAAATCCGACCGGCCCCTTGACCGTGTCCTCGATCGTGTCGTTCCCTTCAGAGCCGGTGACATTGTTGAAACCGCTTATCTTGTCTCCCTGAGCGTCACCCCCCTTGCCCGTCGTCGTATCGCCAAAGGTCAACTTTACCTGGACGGCCGTCGTTGCCCCGGCATAGCTCAGCCAGTCATCCCCATCGGCCCCGCCGCCCAGGACGTCGGCACCGGCCCCGCCCATGATCGTATCCCGGCCCAAGCCGCCATAGATGGTGTCGGCCCCGGCGTCGCCATAGATGGTGTCGTTCCCTCCTTGCCCACCGAGGAGATCGCCCCCTGCCCCGCCGTAGATCCGATCGTTCCCCTCATCCCCGTCGATCGTGTCCACATTGCCGGGGCCGTCCTGCGTCGGATCGCCATAAATGATGTTTGCCAGAGTATTGCCGATAATCTCGTCCTTTCCCGCCGATCCCTTGGCATTCTCGATCACGCCATTGACGACCAGTCTGTTGCCGGTCGTGAACGGCGCGGGGTTGAAGTCAAGGTAGAAGCCTGAGGCCTGCACCGGCATCCCGCCCGCCCCGGCCGAATACCCCAGGTTAATCTGGGAATAGCTCGAATGGCTGGATGACATGATGAGCCAGTCATTGCCCGATCCGTCATCACTGATGACGACCGTTGTCTGTCCGGCAGGCGCACGGGATTCGATAAGATATGAATTGTCGGCCATAATGGAAATCCTCACCTTGAATCCCCTAGCGGTGGCCGGTATTTCCTGACCTGTCAAGCCTTCGTGCCGGGATCACCCCAGCTTGACCTTCACCAGCGGCCCCGCCTTGCCGAAATCCATCTGCCCGGTATAGCGGCCCTTCAGCGCCGCCATCACCTTGCCCATGTCGCGGATGCTCGTGGCCCCCACCTCGGCAATCGCGGCCACCACTGCCGCCTCGCTCTCGGCCTCAGTCAGCTGGCGCGGCAGGAACTCCTCAATCACCCGGATCTCGGCCAGTTCCTTTTCGGCCAGTTCCGGTCGCGCACCTTCTTCATAGGCCCGCGCGCTTTCCTGACGTTGCTTCACCATCTTGCCCAGAATGCCAAGGATCGCATCGTCACTGACAAGGTCACCCTCGCCCTCGCCCCGGGCCGCAATGTCCCGGTCCTTGATCGCCGCATTGATCAGCCGCAGCGTGGACAGCCGGTCGGCCTCCTTGGCGCGCATCGCATCCTTGACCGCCGCGTTGATCCGGCTCCGCATGTCCATCAGTCTGTTCCCTGTGCCGTTGCACTTTCATCCGTCAATCTACCCGCTCCGGCCCGCTCCTACAACGGACAGCTCCGGGCCGACATGCCCAAGCCCCCGATCCCCGCCCGGCTGTGGCAATTCCAATGCCTCAGCGCCTTGACCCGCCCTGCGCCCGCCCTTAGTGATGGCCCGATTTGCCGCCCTGCCCGGTCGCCCAGAGGAACCCTGCCATGCCCCGGAATGCCACCGCGAAGCCTACCGCCTGCCTCGCCCTCGCTGATGGCACCGTTTTCTACGGCAAGGGGTTCGGCGCTACCGGCCAGACGACCGCCGAACTCTGCTTCAACACTGCGATGACCGGCTATCAGGAAATCATGACCGACCCCTCCTACGCGGGCCAGATCGTGACCTTCACCTTCCCTCATATCGGCAATACCGGCACCACGGATGAAGATGACGAAACTGCCGATCCCGTCGCCGAAGGCATGGTCGTCAAATGGGACCCTACCGAGCCGTCGAACTGGCGTGCCACCTCGGACCTGACCTCGTGGCTGCTCAAGCGCGACCGCATCGGCATTGGCGGCCTCGACACCCGCCGCCTGACCCGCGCCATCCGGCAGCAGGGTGCGCCCCATGTGGCCCTTGCCCATGATCCCGAAGGCAATTTCGACATCGGCGAACTCGTCGCCGCCGCCCGCGGTTTCCGAGGCCTCGTCGGTCTCGACCTCGCCAAAGACGTGACCTGCGCCCAAAGCTACCACTGGGACGAAATGCGATGGGCATGGCCGCAGGGCTATGCCCGCCAGACTGCCGCGCGGCACAAGGTCGTCGCCATCGATTATGGTGCGAAACGCAACATCCTGCGCTGCCTCGCCTCGTCGGGCTGCGACGTGACGGTCCTGCCCGCCTCGGCCACCGCCGATGATGTGCTGGCACTGAACGCCGACGGCGTATTCCTCTCCAACGGCCCCGGCGACCCCGCTGCGACAGGCGTCTATGCCGTCACGATGATCAAGGGCGTGCTCGACCGGTCCGACATGCCGCTCTTCGGCATCTGTCTTGGCCACCAGATGCTGGCCCTCGCCCTTGGCGCCCGGACGATCAAGATGAACCACGGCCACCACGGCGCGAACCACCCGGTCAAGGATCTTGAAACCGGCAAGGTCGAGATCACCTCCATGAATCACGGCTTCACCGTGGACAGCCAGACCCTGCCCCGCGGCGTCAAGGAAACCCATTTGAGCCTCTTTGACGGCTCGAACTGCGGCATCCGGATGACCGGCCGCCCGGTGTTCTCGGTCCAGTACCACCCCGAGGCGTCGCCCGGCCCGCAGGACAGCTACTACCTCTTTGAACGCTTCGCTGCCGCGATGGACGCCCGCAAGGCATAAATCCCTGACGGTGGCTTCACGTTTAATCCCCCGTTAACTCTGAATGCGCTTCACTCAACCGGTCTGCCCCCGACCGGAGTCACCATGCGCAGCCTCGCCCGCATTTCCCGACAAGTGGCCCCCGTCCATGGGCGGCCCCGGCCCATCGTCGTGCCTGCCACCTCAGCCCCCGCAATGGTCACGGCAGGAACCACGCCCGAAGCTGCAACCGCCAACCTCCATCGGATTGACCCTGCCCGCGATCCGGCCGACCCGGCGCTGATCGACCGCCTTGGTGCCAGAACCTGCCTCCGCACAGGCCTCCTCCCGTGGCGGCGCGTGGGTGGGACCACGATCATCCTGTGCTCCCAGCCTGGTCAGGTCCGCCAGCACCAAGACCTGCTGACAACCACTTTCGGCCCCGTCCGCATGGCCTATGCCGGCGAATCCGTCATACGCACCGCCCTCCTGACCCTCGCTTCCCCGGCTCTGGTGAAAGGCGCAGAATGCTCAACCCCGGCGCAGGACAGTTGCCGCACCCTCGGTCAGGGCTGGAAACGCCGCGGAGCCATCGCCTTGCCACTCCTTGCCCTCGCCGCATTTCTCGCTCCCGAAACGTCATTGGCGATCCTCACCGTCTGGACCCTGATCTGCCTCACCGCCAACACCGCCCTGAAACTCGCCGCCATCGTCGCAAGCCGCCCGCAGACACTGCCACGCCCGGCCCGGATGGTCCCCGCCCGCCTCCCCGTGATCTCCCTCCTCGTCCCCCTCTTCCGCGAAAGCGAAATCGCGGCGAGCCTGATCCGCCGCATCTCGGCCCTCGACTATCCCCGCGACCGTCTCGATCTCTGCATCATTCTGGAGGCAGACGACGCTCTCACCCGCCAAGCCCTCTCCACCATCACCCTCCCCCCCTGGGCGCAGATTATCGAGGTTCCGGCAGGAAATCTCCGCACCAAACCCCGCGCGCTCAACTACGCCCTCCCCTTTGCGCGCGGCGCCATCATCGGGATCTACGATGCCGAAGACGTCCCGGCCCCCGACCACCTCCACCGCGTCGTGGACCGGTTTGCAGCCTGCACATCCGACGTCGCCTGCCTGCAGGGCGTGCTCGACTACTTCAACCCCAGCGCCAACTGGCTCGCCCGGTGCTTCACCCTCGAATACGCCGCATGGTTCCGCGTGATCCTGCCCGGCCTCAAACGCCTGAACCTCGTCGTGCCACTTGGCGGCACAACCCTGTTCCTCCGGCGCGAGGCGCTGGAAGGCGTCGGCGGCTGGGACGCCCACAACGTGACGGAAGACGCCGACCTTGGCCTGCGCCTCGCCAGGTACGGCTATCACACCGAAACCATCCCCATCGTCACGCTCGAAGAGGCGAACGCCGAAATCTGGCCGTGGATCCGACAGCGCTCCCGCTGGCTCAAAGGCTATGCGATGACCTGGGCCGTTCACACGCGGAACCCCGTCCGCCTCTGGCGCGACCTTGGCCCCCGGCCCTTTCTTGGCGTGCAGGTAATGTTCCTCGGCGCCCTGACCCAGCTTCTCTTCGCGCCTCTGATCTGGTCGTTCTGGGCTGGTGTCTTTGGCCTGCCCTTGCCCCTCATCGGACTCCTGCCGCCACTCGTGCTTCAGGCCGCCGTCCTGCTCATCATGATCTCAGGCGTGACCGAACTGACGCTCATGTTGATCGCCGCAAAACGGGCAGGCAAACTCTCCCTCGCTCTTTGGTCACCGGCGCTGACCTTCTACCACCCGCTTGCCACCTTTGCCGCATGGCGGGGTCTCTTGCAGGCTGTCCGCCGCCCCTTCTTCTGGGACAAGACACGCCACGGCCTCTTTACCCCGGCGATACGGCAGACCGCCCCACCGGCAACAAGCCCCCCTATTCGGCGGCCTGCACCTTTGCCGCGTCAAGCTTCAGCCGGGTGATGAACGCTTTGGAGATATGATCCCGCAGCGCCCCATCCGCCGCATCTCCATCCCCCGCCTCGATCGCCCGCACAATCGTCTCATGCTCCTCCAGCGTCCCCTTGCTCCGCCCCTCGGCGGCCAGCGAAGTGGTGGCCAGCAGGGCCATCGAACGATGCACAAGGTCCAATTGCTGCACAAGAAACTTGTTGTGCGAAGCAAGGTGAATCTGCTTGTGAAACCGCCTGTTGGCCCGGCTCAGCGCCTTGGGATCATTGACCAGCGCCCGGTCCGCCTCAAGCATGTCGCGCAGCACCTTCACCTCCTCGGGCGCCGCATGCCGCGCCGCCAGCCGCGCGGCCAGACCCTCAAGCTCACCCCGGACGACATAGAGATCGGCCAGTTGGTTGTGATCCAGCGAAGCCACGATCAGCGACCGCCCGTCCCGCGTCAGCAGCGACTGCGTCTCAAGCCGCTGCAATGCCTCACGGATCGGCGTCCGGGACACACCGAAGCGGTCGGCAAGCTCGCTTTCGACAAGACGGTCACCGGGACGAAAGATGCCCGTATCAATCGCCTCAAGGACCAGCGAATAGGCATCGGGTTGCGGGGTTTTGGGATCAGACATGTGCAAGCCCTTCATGGTCTTGTGATCCTATGCCACCCCTTGCCCCACGATCAAGCCAAAGCCGTTGTCCCCGCCGGACCACGCCCCTATTGTCCGCCCATGACAGCCGCATCATTCGCCCATGTCCGGGCTTGGGTCTTTGACCTCGACAACACGCTCTATCCCCCCTCCGCCCGCCTGTTTGACCAGATCGAGGTGCGGATGACCGACTACGTCATGCATGCCCTGAATGTCCCGCATGACGCGGCCAACCACCTCCGTGATCTCTACTGGAAGCGTTACGGCACCACCCTCGCAGGCCTCATGGCCGAACACGATGTCGACCCGGGCCCGTACCTCTCAACGGTCCACGAAATCGACCTCTCACACCTCTCCCCCGACCCCGTCCTCGCCAGCCGCATCCTCGCCTTGCCCGGCCGCAAGATCGTCTACACCAACGGCTGCGAACCCTACGCACGCCGCGTTCTTGACGCCCGGGGCCTGACCCGGGTCTTCGATGCTGTCTACGGCGTCGAACATGCCAACTTCCTTCCTAAACCCCAACAGGCTGCATTCGAAGCCATCTTCGCCCTCGACGGCCTGTCACCTATCGAAGGCGCGATGTTCGAGGATGACCCGCGCAACCTCGCCGCCCCACATGCCATGGGGATGTGCACCGTCCATGTCGCGCCCGATCCGGCCCCGCACGACCATATCCACCACCACACGACCGACCTTTCGGCCTTCTTGTCGCATCTGACGTGACAGCCCTTTTCCCCTGCACCCCAAGGGACTAGTTCTAGCCCATGCGTGAACAGACCGACATCCTTATCGCCGGCGGTGGCGTCGCAGGACTGACCGCAGCAGCCGCCTTTGGCAAAGCCGGGTTCCGCGTGATCTGCGTCGATCCCTCGGCCCCCGTGATCGATGGTGCAGCCGAAGGTGCCGACCTTCGCTCGACCGCCTTCCTGCAACCCGCCCGCGATTTCCTGGATCAGGCCGGCCTCTGGTCCCGACTCGCCTCCTATGCCACGCCCCTCCAGATCATGCGCATCGTGGACGCGGGCGGCGCCGACCCCATCCCCCGCGTCACGCGCGACTTCGACGCCTCCGAGATTGGCGATCTGCCCTTCGGCTGGAACCTCCCCAACTGGCTCATCCGGCGAGAGGTGGTGGCACGTCTGGCTGAGCTGCCCGATGTATCCTTCCTCCCCGGCACCGGTTTCAAATCCATGTTGGCCCGTGATGAACGCGCTATCGTCACGCTCTCTGACAACACTCAGGTGGCCGCACGTCTTGTCATCGCTGCCGACGGGCGCGACTCTGCCGTTCGCCGCGCCGCCCGGATCGGGGCGACAACCATCCGCTACGGCCAGAAGGCCGTTGTCTTTGCAGTGACCCATCCCGTACCGCATGGCAATATCTCGACCGAGGTGCACCGTACCGGGGGTCCCTTCACCTTAGTCCCCCTACCCGATCACGAGGGCAAGCCCTGTTCAGCCGTCGTCTGGATGGCCCCCGGCCCTGAAATCCTGCGCCTTGCCGCCCTCGACGATCACGCGTTCGAGGCAGAGGCCACAACCCGCTCCGCCGGTGTCTCAGGCCCCTTGCTCCTTGCGACCCGCCGTCAGGTCTGGCCCATCATCTCCCAGATCGCGGATCGCATGACCGCCCAGCGCGTTGCCCTCGTGGCCGAAGCGGCCCATGTGCTGCCACCCATCGGCGCGCAGGGTCTGAACATGAGTCTCGCCGACATGGACTGCCTCTTCGAACTTGCCCGCGCCCGGCCCGAAGCGCTCGGTGACGCGGAAATGCTCGCCGCCTTTGAACGCCGCCGCCACCCCGAGGTGCGCCTGCGCGTCGCCGGGATCGACGCCTTGAACCGCGCTTCCATGGCCGGATCGCCTCTCCTGTGCGGTCTCCGCGCTGCGGGGATAAGGGCACTTCACGGGGCCACGCCGGTGCGCCGAGGCCTGATGAAACTTGGCCTCGGCGCGAGCGGCTGAGTCCCCTCAGATCACATTGTCCACAACCACCTTCAGACGGGCAACCGTCCCATCCACATCATAAAGCTTGTCGAGTCCGAACAGGCCCAGCCGGAAGGTCCGGAAATCAGCAGGCTCATCGCATTGCAGCGGCACGCCGGCGGCAATCTGCATCCCCTCGGCCATGAACTTCTTGCCGTTCTGGACATCCGGGTCGTCGGTATAGCTCACTACAACTCCCGGCGCGCCAAATCCCGGTGCCGCGACCGAACGTACACCTTTATCGGCAAGCATCTTGCGCACCGCATTGCCTAGCGCCCACTGGTTTTCCTTCAGCTTTGCAAAGCCATAGGCCTTCGTCTCGGCCATTGTATCGCGAAAGGCCCGCAGGCTGTCGGTAGGCATGGTCGCATGATAGGCATGCCCGCCATTCTCATAGGCCTGCATGATCGAAAGCCATTTCTTGAGGTCGATGGCAAAGCTGTTCGACGTCGTGGCATCCAACCGCGCCTTGGCACTCTCTGACAGCATGACAAGCCCGGCCGACGGCGTGGCCGACCAGCCCTTCTGCGGGGCGGAGATCAGCACATCGACCCCCGTCGCCTTCATGTCGACCCAGACACAGCCCGAAGCGATACAGTCCAGCACCAGGATCGCCCCCACCTCATGCGCAGCAGCGGCCAGCGCGGTCAGGTAGTCATCGGGCAGAATGATCCCGGCAGAAGTCTCTACATGCGGGGCAAAGACCACATCCGGACGCGCGGCCCGGATAGCCTCGACGACTTCGGCAATCGGTGCCGGGGCAAAGGGAGCGCGGCTGTCATTGCCGGTCTGCCGCGCCTTGATCACCGTGGTCTTGGCCGTGAACTGACCCGCGTCAAAGATCTGCGTCCAGCGGAACGAAAACCAGCCGTTCCGCACTACAAAGGCATGTGCCCCTGACGCGAACTGCCGGGCGACAGCCTCCATGCCATAGGTGCCGCCACCCGGAACGATGGCCACATGATCGGCGCCATAGACCTCCTTCAGCATGCCGGAAATGTCGCGCATCACGCCCTGAAAGGCCTTCGACATGTGATTCAGCGACCGGTCGGTAAAGACGACCGAGAATTCCATCATGCCATCGGGGTCAACTGCGCTCATCTGTCCATCCTCGGGAATACGTGGGTTTCACCCACCCTACACCGGACCCGGTGGGGGGGTGCAACCCACCATCCTCATCATCCACCAAAGCGAGGTCGCGCGTCACGCGGACGAGCGGCCGTTCACAAGGGCCCAGGCCGCCGCTCCTCGCTCAAGAGCACATTCGCCTCGACATTCCCTACACCCGGCAAAGTCATGATCCGCCGCCGCAGGACCCTTTCGAAATCGGCCAGATCCCGGGCCACGACCCGCAACCGATAATCATAAAGTCCCAGGACCAGCTCCACCGTCTGCACTTCCCGGATCGCCGTCACGGCCCGCTCGAAATCCTCAAGGCTGACCCGCCCCTTGGTGGCAAGCTTCACACCCAGAAATACCGTCACCCCGAACCCCAGCTTGCCCGCGTCGAGGCGCACCCGCTGCCCCGCGATCACGCCTTCCTCCTGCAACCGCCGGACCCGCCGCCAGGCTGCAGGTTGCGACAGGTCGAACCTGCGACCCAACTCGCTCGCAGACAGCCCACCATCCGCCTGTAGGGCCTGCAGGATACCGCGGTCGATATCATCCAGTTCCGTCACAGCGGCAGCGCCTCATCCGACTTGACTACGGCGACCGTCATCAGGCTTTCAATATCCGCGATATGCGGCAGCATGAGGATCTGATCTCGATAGATCGCCTGATAATGCCCCAGATCCCGCGCAATCACCGAGAGCCGCACGTCAACCCGGCCCAGAAGGGTCTGTATCTCGATCACCTCGGGCACCAGCCGCGCCGCTGCGATGAACTCGTCAAAGGCCCGCACGATCGTCTTGTCGAGCGTGACGCGCAGCGACACATGCACCGCATAATCCAGCGCTCGCCAGTCGATCACCACCTCCTGCCCGATCAGGACGCCTGACTCGCGCAGCCATTCGATCCGCCGGGCGCATTTTCCCACGGTCAGTCCGGCCCTGTCGGCAAGATCCGGCAGGCTGATCGCAGGGTCGGCCTGCATCAGGCGCAAAATGCGGCGGTCGATGTCATCAAGCATGCAGTCTCCACTATCTGAGACATCGGCGCATGAAAACTCCGAAATTCGGCAAAGAAACTGCGGCGGCGCCCTCGTTTCATCCTGCGCTATGCCTATGGTACGTTCATCTCAACCCCTGCAAAGGAACATCCCTATGCGCGTCTACTATGACCGTGACTGCGACGTGAATCTCATCAAGGACAAGAAGGTCGCCATCTTGGGCTACGGCTCCCAGGGCCATGCCCATGCGCTGAACCTGCGTGACTCGGGCGCCAAGAACGTTGTGGTCGCCCTCCGCGAAGGCTCGCCCTCGGCCAAGAAGGCCGAAGGCGAAGGCCTCAAGGTCATGGGCATCGCCGACGCTGCCGCCTGGGCCGACCTGATCATGTTTACCATGCCCGACGAACTTCAAGCCGCTACCTACAAGAAATACGTCCATGACAACCTGCGCGAAGGCTCGGCCATCGCCTTTGCCCACGGCCTGAACATCCACTTCGGCCTGATCGAGCCGAAGAAGGGCGTCGACGTCATCATGATGGCCCCCAAAGGCCCCGGCCACACTGTGCGCGGCGAATACGTCAAGGGCGGCGGCGTTCCCTGCCTCGTCGCTGTCCATCAGGACGCGTCTGGCAAAGCCATGGAAATCGGCCTCTCCTACTGCTCTGCCATTGGTGGCGGGCGCTCGGGCATCATCGAAACCAACTTCCGTCAGGAATGCGAAACCGACCTTTTCGGTGAACAGGCAGTCCTGTGCGGTGGTCTGGTTGAGCTCATCCGCATGGGGTTCGAAACGCTGGTCGAGGCCGGTTACGAGCCCGAGATGGCCTATTTCGAGTGCCTGCACGAAGTGAAGCTGATCGTGGACCTGATCTACGAAGGTGGCATCGCCAACATGAACTACTCGATCTCGAACACGGCCGAGTATGGCGAATATGTTTCCGGCCCCCGCATCCTGCCCTATGCCGAAACCAAGGCCCGGATGAAGGAAGTCCTTACCGACATTCAGACTGGCAAGTTCGTGTCTGAATTCATGCAAGAAAACAGTGTCGGCCAGCCATTCTTCAAGGCCACCCGCCGCCATAACGACGAACACCAGATCGAAAAGGTCGGTGAAAAACTGCGCGCCATGATGCCCTGGATAGCCAAGGGCAAGATGGTGGACCGTTCGCGGAACTGACGAAAAAGAACCCCAATCTCCGCTGCCTTGCTGTCGGCGCAAGGCGGCGAAACCCCTGTGTCATGCCGTGGAAAGAAACTGATGTCCAACCGCCTTGCAGGCAAGATCGCCCTCATTTCCGGTGGAGCCACCGGCATGGGCGGCGCGGCCTCATCACTTTTTGCAGCAGAGGGCGCAATAGTCGCCATTGTCGACCGCAACCTGCCCGCTGCGCAGGACCGCGTCGCGATGATCCGCGCCGCGGGCGGCACAGCCATCGCGATCGGCGCCGATGTCTCGATAGCAGCCGACGTGAACTCAGCCATCGCACGCGCAACGGCCGAACTCGGCCCGATCACCGTGCTCTTCAACCATGCTGGCACGATCATCATCAAACCCTTCCTGGACACGACGGAAGAAGAATGGGACTGGCTTCACGCCGTCAACGTCAAGTCCATGTTTCTGATGACTAAAGCCGTTCTGCCCGGAATGATCTCTGCAGGTGGCGGTTCGATCGTTTGCACCTCGTCGATCTCTGCTGTCGCGGGAACGCCGATGGAGGTGCTCTATGACACGACGAAAGGCGCGGTCCACATGTTTGCACGTGCCATCGCCGTCGAGTTCCGCGACCGCAATATCCGCTGCAACGCTGTTTGCCCCGGATTTATTGAAACCCCGCACGGTCTGCGTGAGGTACGCGACCTTCAAGCCCTCGGGGTGGATGTGTCCGAAGCCGCCATTGCCACCGCACAGGGTAGAATCGGCAAACCCGAAGAGGTGGCCGAAGCCGCCCTTTTCCTCGCCAGCGATGCTGCAAGTTTTGTCAACGGGACTCAGCTCTTTGTGGACAATGGATTCACCGCCGCCTGATCGCGCTGAAGGTCGTTGTCTACAAGATCCGACGACTGAAACCTCGGTCATTCGCTCGATTGAGCACGATCCCGTCTTGGCTGACATCGAGCCAAACTCCTTCGAAGGTCTTGGCCAAAATTCTTGCAGGTGTTTTGGAAGAACTGCGAAGTCAGGCCGCTCGCTCGACTGCAGCAACGATTTCGTCCACTACTTCGCGCAGCAGGCATTCATCGTAACATTCGGCCATCACACGGATCAAAGGTTCAGTGCCGGACTTGCGGATCAGAATCCGCCCGTCGCCGTTCAGGCGTGCCCGTGCTTCTTCGATCACCCGGTTCACTTCAGGCGCAGCAAGGGGATGCTGGCCTGCCTGATAGCGCACATTCTTGAGCATCTGCGGAACCGTATCGAACTGCCTGACCAAACTACTCGCAGGTTGGCCCGTTTCGATCATCGCAGCCAGAAACTGAAGACCCGCAAGAAGCCCATCCCCAGTCGTGGCATAGTCAGTCATGACAATATGCCCAGACTGCTCGCCTCCAAGATTCCATCCTCCCGACCGCATCGCTTCAACAACATACCTGTCCCCGACAGCGGTCCTTTCAAGCCTCAGTCCTTGCCCGAGCAGGAAATGCTCCAGCCCGAGATTGGACATGACCGTCGCGACCAACGTACCGCCCTTGAGCTTACCCTGAGCCGCCCAGCGGGCGGCGATCATGGCCATGATCTGATCGCCGTCGGCAACACGACCATTCTCGTCCAAAATCATTACGCGGTCGGCATCGCCATCCAGGCAGATGCCCAGATCTGCCCCATGGCTTACAACGGTCTCTGCTGCCGTTCGCGTGCTGGTCGATCCACAGCCATCGTTGATGTTGAAGCCATTTGGGTTTGTGCCGACTTCGATCACCGTTGCGCCAAGTTCCCACAACACCTCGGGCGCGACCTTGTAGGCGGCACCATTCGCGCAATCGATCACAACCTTTAGGCCATCCAGACGGATGCCTTGCGGAAAGGTCGACTTCAGGCGCTCTGCATAACGGAACCGGCCGTCGTCGATCCGCTTGGCCCTCCCGATATTGTTGGCCTGTGTCGGCTCGGCGCCCGCGTCGACCAAAGCTTCGATCTGGCCCTCGGCCTCATCTGACAATTTGAATCCGTCAGGCCCGAAAAACTTGATCCCGTTGTCGTGATGGGGGTTGTGAGAGGCAGAAATCATGATGCCGACATCAGCCCGCATTGACGTGGTCAGCAAACCCACCGCTGGCGTCGGCACGGGACCGAGCAGGAGGACATTCATCCCCGTCGAGGTAAGCCCTGCCGTTAGAGCACTTTCAAACAAATAACCGGAAAGCCGAGTATCCTTACCGATCACCACGCGGTGCCCGTTGGAACCGTCATTTCGGAAATACCGACCAGCTGCCGCTCCGATCTTCAGCGCCATATCTGCCGTCATTGGCCAAATGTTTGCGGTGCCCCGTACACCGTCGGTTCCAAACAGTTTAGTCGCCATGTCAGTCAGTCCCGATCATTGCCTGCTGCAGGCTCAGAGCCTGTCTTGTTTCCACAGTATCATGAACACGAAGTATGTGAACACCCTGCGTAACACCGTGCAGCGCGACCGCCACTGATCCAGGCATCCTGTCGCGCGCCCCTTCAGCCTTTCCAATCGTCC
Source organism: Rhodobacterales bacterium (assembly GCA_026400355.1). Classification (GTDB taxonomy): domain Bacteria; phylum Pseudomonadota; class Alphaproteobacteria; order Rhodobacterales; family Rhodobacteraceae; genus JAPLPE01. The sequence goes on from JAPLPE010000015.1 coordinate 191,610, forward strand.
CTATGAACCTCTTCCGCGATGCGCCGAGTAGCAAAGCGCAACCAAGCGAATGATACAGGGTCAGGTTTCGAAGTATTGTCACGTTGTGTTGCAGAGTCTTGCCGAAACCAATACCAGGGTCCACCACGATAAGGTGACGGGGTATACCGGCGCCCATGGCAAACTCGATACGTTCCTCCAGAAAATCATATACATCCAGAATGACATTCACATAGTATGGATCGTTCTGCATGGTGGCCGGCTTGCCTTGGGCGTGCATCAGGATAACCGGCAGTCCTGATCTTGCGACGACTCCTGCCATCGACTGATCATGACCTAGTGCAGCCACATCGTTGATAAGCGAAGCGCCAGCGGCAATTGCTGCTTCTGCGACAGCGGCATTGCGCGTATCGATGGACAGCGGGATATCGGTCCTTGCGCGGATCGCCGCCACTACGGGTGCTGTCCGGGAAATTTCCTCTGACTCGACGACTTCCACAGCGCCCGGCCGGGTACTTTCTCCGCCGATATCCAGAATATCCGCTCCCCCCGACAACAAGGCCCCTGCGTGTTCCAATGCCAATTCAGGCCGGTTGAACAATCCGCCGTCAGAAAAGCTGTCAGGGGTGACGTTCAGAATGCCCATGATCCGGGGCCGGTCGAGAGATATGCCTGCAACAGGGGCGCGCATTGAGGTTAGTCGATCCAGCACGTCTTGAGGAACGGCATCCAGGTCCACGATCCTCGCTGGCGACCCACGTTCCAATCTTTCCACGCTCGTGAACCAGCACGACGTTCCTGCGAGCGCCAAGGCGCCCTCCGGCCGGGCCGGATCAGTCATGGCTATCGGGCGATAGTAGACAGTCATGGCAAGAGATCGGGCCAAGTTCCGCGTCGAACCTCGACAGGGCTCACAACCGCCTCGTCACAGTACAAGAGAAGCTCCGCCGCACCGACCTGGCCCGCAAACCACGCCGCAAGCGCCAATCCATCCCAAGGCCCGACATCCAGTCCGTCGATGGAATCAAGCACGATCTTTGACGGCGCCCATATGGATATTTGTCCATGTTTCATTGCCCAATCGAGTTCCGTCCGCGTTTCCACTACGATGCAGCGGAGGTCGTGACCAGCAAGAACCCAAGCATTTTGTTCGATTGCCAGAAGGTCGATCCGTCTTTGTGCCAGCGCTGCGGCTGACTGGGGCGCAAACTCATCTGGTGGCCCGACGCAGATCAACAACGGCATAGGGTCAGCAGCCAGACCATCGATGACAGTCGGCAATTCCCGATTAGCAATCTGCATATTGGTCAGATACACGACCCGGGGGTGGAGCGTCTCATGCACCTTCTGTGCCGCGATTTGTGCGTCAACCTTTGCACGAACGATTTCAACACCGAGCGCTCCCGATCCTCGGTCGAGCTTCTCGATCCGGACAAAAACCCGTATCGCTTGGGGTTCCCGCAAGACAAGGTCTGCAACCCGTTCGGCCAGCGTTTCAAGCAAGTTGAGGCGCTCTGAAGCCAAAGCCGAAGTGATTGCTTCGGAGACACGGTCATAGCTTAGTATGCGATCTACGTCATCGTCGACTGGCTCCGTCAACGGCGCGACTTCAACCACGATATTGAAACGAACCTTTTGAGTTACCCCACGCTCGAGCTGGAACGCACCTATCTCGACTTCAAGAACATGATCGCGCAGCGAAATGCGGTCCAATAGGTTTCGGCGTTCGTCGGTCGCTTCGGCGCGTTCGACGGGATGGGCAAAGGCAAGGCGAAGTTCTTCGTTCATGGGCACGGCATCCCTTGGGCGTGTCCCAGATGATAGACTGTGAACAAATCCACAACTGCCCCCGGACGGCAGTCCGGAGCCTACAAACGACCTAGTTCGAAGCAGTCCGCGTCGGTTCCCGATAGAACTCGTGGGCACCGATGGTCGCGGTTTCAATAAAGCGCGCTGACCATGACGGGTTGACTGTCCGTGCATGATAGTAGGTCGCCCCATCAGTCAGAAACCGCGGTGCGCCGTTCAGCATCACACTGGCAACCTTTCCCACGGCGTTCCATGCAGCGCGGTCACCGATTACGTCGGAACGCCCATCGCAGTGATATGTGAACTGGCAGTCATACAGCGCTTGTGTTCCCTGATGTACAACGCCGCAGACCGAATTGGGAAAGCTTGGACTTGCTACCCGGTTCATGATGACTTCGGCTACAGCATAGACACCTTCGAGTGACTCGCCGCGCGCCTCAAAGTACAGCGCTTCAGTCAGGCAGTTCCACTCTGACCCGCTGCCCGCAGGAGCGGCCATGACGGTGGCAAGCAAATTGTTCACTGATTGAGCCGTCACCGGACCCGTTTCATTGTTCAGCGCCGCCGGTGGTGGCGCGGTCAAAGACGTCAAATGAGCCGTTGGTACCACGTCGAGCGTTTCACGTTCCTGCACAAGCAGTGCGCCCAACTGATTGGCGAGTTGATCATCTGCCTTTGCCGCCCTCACCGAAAGTCCTAAATCCGCAGCCGAGAGCGCCAGAAGAAGCACGAAGATCACGCGCCAACTGCTTGTCATCATTGAAGTCCGAAGTTCCGCGCGGCCAGCCCCGCTCAGGCATCGGTTCCAATAGGTGGAAAGCCATCAGCTGTCTACCAGCAGAACTGACATGGATCGGCAAGCTCTTGCCGATCAAGAATTCATTTACAACGCATGGTGTTGCAACCGGTTCTTTTCACTAAACTCGCACTGCTCTGTGATCCCGGATTGCAAGCTGAGCGGCGGAAAGTCGCGCAAGCGGAACTCGAAATGGAGAACAGGAAACGTAGTCAAAGCCCTGCTTGCGGCAGAACTCGATCGCCTTGCTACTCCCTCCATGCTCACCACAGATCGAGAGAGTGATGTCAGGACGACCGCGCCTCCCTCTCTCTGCCCCGATCTTGAGAAGCTCGCCAACCCCTTCGATATCGATCGAATGGAAGGGGTCCTCTTCATAGACACCGAGCCGCACATAGGCCGACATGAACCTTCCCGCGTCATCTCGAGACAGACCATAGGTCATCTGCGTCAGGTCGTTCGTCCCGAAAGACAAAAAGCTGGCGTGCAAAGCAATGTCAGCCGCGCGCAATGCTGCACGCGGCGTTTCGACCATCACTCCCAGCCGATAGGCGAAATCCACGCCTGTTTCAGCATGCACCGATGCCGCGACCTTGTCGATCCGCGCCTTGACCAGCTCAACCTCGCGCATAGCGCTGACCAGCGGGATCATCACCTCGGGCACAACCGGATCGCCCTTGTCGCTGACCAGCACAGTCGCCTGAAAGATCGCTCGGGCTTGCATGTCATAAATCTCGGGCACCGTAATCCCCAGCCGCACACCGCGCATGCCAAGCATAGGGTTGTATTCGGCCAAAGCCTCGACGCGCGCCTCGACATCCGATAGGGGCAGAGACAATCCTTCGGCAAGCTCGCGCATGCCCGCCTTGTCGGACGGCAGGAACTCGTGCAAGGGCGGATCGAAAAGGCGGATACAAACCGGCTGACCCTGCATAATCCGGAAAAGTGCGGCGAAATCGGCGCGTTGCATGGGCAACAGCCGCTCAAGGACCGCCGCTCGGTCGGCTGCCGAGCCAGCAAAGATCATCTCGCGCATCATCCCGATGCGCTCGCCTTCAAAGAACATGTGTTCAGTTCGACACAGCCCTATCCCCTGTGCCATGAAGTTCCGCGCCGTCTGGGCGTCATGCGGCGTATCAGCATTGGCCCGCACACCGATATCCCGGAAATCATCCGCCCAAGACAGAAGCGTGACGAAGGCCGTATCGAGAGACGCCTCAAGCATCGCAGGCTCACCCGCGAGCACGTCACCGCTGGTCCCGTCGACAGTGATCACATCGCCTTCATGGAAGAAGCGGCCGTCGGGCGCGGTGATGATCCGTTTCTTGCGGTCGATGAGCAGGTCTGACGCCCCAACCACGCAAGGCACACCCAGCCCCCGCCCGATCACGGCGGCATGGCTCGTTATTCCGCCTCGCACGGTTAGCACGGCCCGTGCCGCATGCATGCCTCGGATGTCCTCGGGCGTTGTTTCGCGGCGGACAAGGATGCAGTCCTCGCCCCGTGCCGCACTGGCCTGCGCGTCACCTGCGTTGAACACTATTCTGCCCGAAGCCGCGCCGGGACTCGCCGCGATGCCGGTCACGATTCGGTCACGCGGGGCTCCCGAATCCACCTGACGGTGCAGGAGCTCGGAAAGGGCCTGCGGATCAACGCGCATCACCGCCACGTCACGCGGGATGACGCCATCCTCTGCCAGCGCCACAGCAATCCGCACCGCTGCGCGCGAGGTCCGCACGACCGGCACGCCATCGAGAATGCGCAACTGGCCGTTTTCGAGCGCGAACTCGATTTGCATCTCTTCCCGCAGGCGCCGCCTGACGATTGCTCCATAGGCGATCAGCTTTTCAAATGCCTCGGGGCACTTTTCTTCCAACGAGATCCCGCGTCGATCACGGGTCAGATAGATCGCCCCTTTTTCGGCCGTCATTGCTTCGCGGCCCTGACTCTGGCTCAGATATCGTCCCGTGACACGGCTCAGGCCCGTGGCCCCGTCAACAAACTGGATCACCCCTGCCCCGCAATCACCCACGCCAACGCCCAGTGCCATGGCCTGAACCACGAGCCCAAGGCCCGCATCCGTCGGCGCGCCCTTGGCTTGCCGCAGAAGGCGCGCTGTGGTCCCCTCCCATGCACGGGCCATCGACCGCAGCACTTCGGAAAGTTGCTCCACCGGGTCCTGCGGGAATTCTTCGTCGGTCTCGGCCTCAAAGGCCTTGAGCGCGGCCTTGAGCGCCCCCGCCGAAGGCTCATCCGGCAGGTCGAACGCGTCAGGATCAAGCCGCGCCACATTGACGGCGTAAGACTGAATGAACCGAAGATAGAGGGCTGTTGCGGCCGTCTCACCAATGCTGGCCGACATGACGGCATGCCGCGCCGCGTTCATGCCGATGTTGAGGATCGCGCCCGGACCGCCCCAATCCGGGTCTAGGCTTGATGGCCGGACTGAGAGGAGTGGTGCAGGACCGAAGGGCTCCATGATCTGGGCCATGTCGGGCATCTGGCCCTTGGCAATTCCGCGCACCGCGTCAAAGGAAAGGGCCACCGTCGTCGGCACCGGCATATCGAGCCGGACCAGTCGCTGCAGGCATTTCGCGCGGTTCCCCTGCACATCGGGCCGCATCGCGGCGGTCGGTGTGATCAGGGTGATCTGGCTGAAGGTGGCGTGTTGCTGCACGGGCTGCATCCTTTTTCTGTGGCGCAGCATAGTGCAGATCGACCCGATCCGTAAACAGAGCCTGACATGACCACTGTCACGACTGCTGCGACTTTCGTTGCAGGGGCGTTGCCGGTGTTGGCGTCAGGCGAGGTTAATCCCGCCCTATCCTTCGACTTTGGTCAGGTCCGCAACCGACAGGCAGATCGTCCTGATCCGGCTGAGCAGGTTCAGCCGGTTGCGGCGGATGACCTGCTTGTCGCTGTTCACCTGCGCCACGGTAAAGAAGGCGTCAGTCGGCGCCCGGAGCCCTGCCATGGCCGACATGGCCGCACCGAAATCCTCGGCCGCCATTGCGGGCCTGATGGCCGCTTCGGCGGTATCGAGCGCGGTGAAGAGCGCCACTTCCTCGGGATACTCCGCGAACTTCACATCCGCCCCATAGGAATACTCGACCCCATCCTTCGCCTCGGCCTGCGTCAGGATGTTATTGGCCCGCTTGAACCCCTGCAGCAGGTTCTCCCCGTCATCGCTCTTGAGAAACGCCGCCAGCGCCTCGGCCCGCTTGACGAGCAGCGTCAGGTCGTCGTTTCCGGCCTCATTGTCACCCAAGCAAGCATCAATGACATCGTGTCGAATACCCTGATCTTTCAGGAAGACCTTGAGACGATCCTGGAAGAAATCCAGACAGTCTCGGGCGATGAACCATTGGGGATCGCCACCGGGCAGAATGGACATCAGATTGCCAAGGTCACCGCGAACTTCAGGTTCAGGATGACGCCTTACCGCACAATCCATAATATTCAGGAGTCGGCATCGAATCCCGTTGGTCAACACCAACCGGATCACCCCCAGCGCCGCCCGCCGCAGCGCAAACGGGTCCTTGCTCCCGGTCGGCTTCTCGTCAATCGCCCAGAACCCCGTTAGCGTGTCGATCTTGTCCGCCAGTGCGACTGCGACCGAAACCGGCGCCGATGGCACCTCATCCGAGGGCCCCAGCGGCGCATAATGCTCCTCACACGCCGCCGCCACCTCGGCGGGCATCCCCGCAGCAGAGGCATAATACCGCCCCATCAGCCCCTGCAATTCAGGGAACTCGCCCACCATCGCTGACCGCAAGTCGGCCTTGGCCACCCGCGCCGCCTGTTCCGCCAGATCAGGATCGGCCCCGACCATCGGCGCGATCTCGCGCGCCAGCGCCGCAATCCGCGCCACCCGGTCCGCCTGTGAGCCAAGCTTGTTGTGGAATGTGACCGCCTCCAGCCCCCGCGTCCATTCCTCCATCCCGGCTTTGGCCACCCGCAAGTCCTTTTCCCAGAAGAACTTTGCGTCCGACAGCCGCGCCGTCAGCACCTTGCCGTTGCCCGCGATGATCGTGGCGCCATTGTCCGGCGTCTCGATATTGACCACCGTCACGAACCGCTCGAACCTCCCCGTCCGGGGATTGCGGACCGAAAAGAACTTCTGGTGCTCCCGCATCGAAGTCTGCAGAACTTCGGGCGGCAGGTCGAGGAACTGCGGCCCGATGGCCCCCATCAGCACGACCGGCCATTCGACAAGCCCTGAAACTTCGGCCAAGAGCCCCTTGTCCTCGACCAGTTCAAGACCCTGCGCGAAGGCCAGCGTTGTCGCGTCATGCCAGATCGCCGCCGAACGGTCCTCGGCCCGCAGGAACACCTTGGCGCGCTTCAGCTTGGCCTCGTAATCCTCGAAAGAGGTGACGGTGATGTCGCCTGCCGACATGAACCGGTGGCCGCGCGTGACATTGCCCGCGACGATGCCATCGATAGAAACCGGCACAACCTGCGCACCCGCTTCGGTCGTCAGAATGCAGATGATCGAATGGAGCGGCCGCACCCAACGCAGCGATCCCGCGCCCCAGCGCATCGACTTGGGCCAGGGAAAGCTGCGGACAGTTGTTTCAAGCACCTCGGCCACGATCTCTTCGGCCTTGCGGCCCGGCTTTTCGATGACGGCAAACCAGACCTGACCCTTCTTGTCGTCGCGTGCGACAAGCTGTTCCCTGGTCAGCCCGGTTGAGCGCAGAAAGCCCGCCAGCGCGGCCTCGGGCGCACCAACGGCGGGCCCCTTGCGTTCCTCGCGCACGGCGCGGCTTTCCGCTGTCAGACCTTCGACCGAGAGGGCGAGTCTGCGGGGCGTCGCAAAGGCAGCAGCGGAAGCATAGGTCAGACCAGCCTCGACCAGCCCATCGGCGATGAGTTTGCCCAGATCATCAGCCGCCTTGGCCTGCATCCGCGCCGGGATTTCCTCGGAAAACAGTTCGATGAGAAGATCGGCCATCACTTCAGACTTTCAGGAACAGGGGGGCAGCCCTCGGGGGCGGGCTCTCCGTTGAATACGACGGCACCGCAGGAATTGATCTGCTGCCAGATGAACCCGCGCCCGTCCGGCATCACGGCGACCACGCGGTCCACACCGTAACTGACGTTCTCGACACCCATGAAGGCAATCGCCTCGCCGGATTCGAGCGCGGTCCCTATCACCTCGGCATCAAAACAGTCGAACCAGTCGGGCGCTATCAGCGGCTCGGCGGCTGGATAGGTTTCATAGGTTTCGGTCAAAAGGGCCTGTGAAAGTGGCGTGTCAAAGCAGGCCCGGAACCGGATCGGCGAAGAGTCGCTGTCGATCGCCTTGAAGTTCTCGAACAGGATCTCTTCGGGTTGGCCTGTCGCCAGCGAGGTCATCTGGACGTTCCCCGCATCCGCCGCCAGAACCTCGCGGTAATAGGCATAGACCTGCAGGTAGTAGAGTGCAGCGCCGGCGATGAGAGATGTCACGACCATGGCGATGATGACGAAACGGGAAATCATGTGGCGGCGGGGGTGAACCCGCCCGCCTCCGTCCGCACAAAGGCATCAGCGCAGAGTTTCGCCAGCGCCCGGACCCGGCCAATATAGGCCTGCCGCTCGGTGACCGAGATGACACCCCGTGCGTCGAGCAGGTTGAACAGGTGGCTCGCCTTGATGCACTGGTCATAGGCAGGATGGACCATGATGATCCGCTTTCCAGTCTTCGGATCAATCTCGTCAAAGGCCAGAAGGCGCTGGCATTCCGCCTCGGCATCCTCGAAATGCCGCAGCAATTGCGCCGTCTCGGCCCCGTCAAAGTTGTGGCGCGAATACTCCTCTTCGGTCTGGCGGAAGATATCGCCATAGGTCAGGGGAATTGGCGTCTGGGGGTCGTTGAAGGGCATGTCCATCACATGCCCCACGCCCAGCACATACATCGCCAGCCGTTCCAACCCATAGGTCAACTCGCCCGAAACCGGGCGGCAGTCATGCCCGCCGACCTGCTGGAAATAGGTGAACTGCGAGACTTCCATTCCGTCGCACCACACCTCCCAGCCGAGCCCCCAAGCGCCTAGCGTCGGGCTTTCCCAGTCATCCTCCACAAAGCGGAGGTCATGCACATGCGGGTCAATCCCGATTGCGCGGAGCGAGCCCAGGTAAAGGTCCTGCATGTCGGGCGGCGATGGTTTGATGATTACCTGATACTGGTAGTAATGCTGCAAGCGGTTCGGATTTTCGCCATAGCGCCCGTCCGTCGGACGGCGCGAGGGCTGGACATAGGCCGCAGCCCAGGCCCGCGAGCCAAGGGCACGCAGGGTCGTGGCCGGATGGAAGGTGCCGGCGCCGACTTCCATGTCGTAAGGCTGAAGGATGGCGCAGCCCTTGGATGACCAAAAAGACTGCAACCGCAGGATGATCTCTTGAAAGGATCGCGGTGTCTCTTGCATGGGGAACCTCTGGCTGAACCTGAGCCGTTGCATATTGTGCGGGGGGCAAAGGGTCAATCCGGCCACGGTTCCCCGGTAAACAAGTGTCCGATAACAGAAATGTGTCAGATTCCTGCTGCAACAAAGGAGCGCTCTGCTATCTGCTTTCGGAGATTGATCGGAATAGACCTCCTCGGGGTCACAGGACAGGCATGGCACGGTTTCTTGCAGTAGGTTTTGTCTGGATTTTCACTTTCGGCCCCGTGCACGCGCAGGACACGGTCTGGGTTCAAGTCGAAGCGCAGCCAACCCTCGGCCAAGCACAAACGCGAGTTCGTGATTATGCGGGGCAGTTCGAGAATGTAAACGGCTACTATCTCGGGTCCGGCTGGTACGGCATCGCCCTTGGGCCCTACGCAAGGCCGGATGCCGAGGCGCTATTGCGCAGTCTAAAGGCGCAGGGCGCCATACCCGGCGACAGCTTCATCGCCACCGACAACACACTTGGTCAGCAATTTTGGCCGATCGGCGCGAACGCACAGACCGGGACGCAGCCCTTGCCCGACGAGAGCATCGTTCTCACACCAATAGAACCAGCGACGACGACGGAAGTAACGGTGGCAATCGAGGAGCCGGTGGCCGCAGAATCGGTGGTGGCGGAGGTTCCTGACGAAACACGATCTGAGGCGATGGCGAGCGAGGAACTGCTTACGCGGTCAGAGAAGGAGTTACTGCAGACTGCCCTGCAATGGGCCGGCTTCTATGATGGCGCTATTGACGGTGCTTACGGTCGCGGCACACGTTCGTCTATGGCCGCTTGGCAAGAGGCAAACGGATACGAAAGGACCGGCGTTCTGACGACACGGCAGCGGTCGGAATTGCTGGGCTCCTATGATGGTGTATTGGAGGGGCTGAACCTCCAGCTTGTCCGAGACGATGCGACAGGCATCGAAATGCAGATCCCGACGGGCGTCGTGGCTTTTCGGGCCTATGAGCCACCCTTTGCCCGGTTTGATGCGATAGGCGATCTCCCGGCGCAGGTCTTGCTGATCTCACAAGAGGGCGACCAGGGTCGACTGTTCGGCCTTTACGAAATACTCCAGACCCTCGAGGTTGTTCCAACCACAGGCGAACGGACCCGCACCGAAAACAGCTTCACGATCGAAGGAGCCAATGCGCGGTTCCACACTTACGTGACGGCGAACCTAGAAGACGGTCAGATCAAGGGATTTGCCCTGATCTGGCCGGCCAATGACGAAGAGCGCCGGTCGCGTCTGCTGGGCCTGATGCAGGCGAGCTTTGCTCGTACCGAAGGCGTACTTGACCCCGGCATCTCGCTCCCCGGCGAAGATCAGTCTGTTGATTTGATCTCGGGTCTGGAAGTGCGGCAGCCAAGACTTTCCCGGACCGGGTTCTTCATTGACGAATCCGGAACGGTCCTGACGACTTCGGAAGTTGTTGATCAGTGCGAATACCTGACCCTCGATACCACGCAGCACGCCACTGTCGCCCATATCGACCCCGCGTTGGGTATTGCTGCGCTGAAACCGGACCAACCGATGGCTCCGCTTGGTGTGGTTCAATTCCAGTCCGGCGTACCCAGGCTGCAGGCAGAGATTGCGGTTTCCGGCTATCCCTATGGTGGAGTTTTGGCACGGCCGGCCCTCACCTTCGGGCGACTGGCCGACATTCGCGGCCTGAATGGCGAGGATTCGGTGAAGCGTCTGGCCCTTGTGGCCCAGCCTGGCGACGCCGGGGGTCCGGTGTTTGACAACGGCGGAACGGTTCTTGGCATGCTGCTGCCCAAGACGGTGCAGAACGGACAGGTCCTGCCGCAAGAGGTGAGTTTCTCTGTTGATGTCGAGGCGATTGCGGCATCATTGGCCCGCGCCGGTATTTCGATCACCACCACGGACAACATGACATTCATGCCACCTGAAACGCTGACCCGCGAGGCGGCCAAGGTGACTGTGTTGGTGTCGTGCTGGTAACCTGTGCTGGGAACAAGAATCATGTCGCATCCTTATGTCGACCTTCCCCCATCTGCCTTCTGGCGTACGGCTGTTGCCGAAGTTGATAGGAATTGCTTCCCAGGCCTTTACGAACCACGCCTGACTTTGGTGCCCGCAACAGGCGTCGCCACCGCAGGCAGTTGCTTTGCCCAGCACATCGGCCACCGCCTCCGCATTTCTGGATGCAACGTTCTAGATGCTGAACCGGTTCCTGCTGCCATGAACGAAACTGTCGCGCAGGCTTTTGGCTATGCACTTTTCTCCAGCCGGACAGGTAACATTTATACCACCCGCCAACTCAGACAGTTTCTGACTGACATCAACGAAGGATATGTAGACGCTCGTTTCGTCTGGGCCAAGGGCCCTGCCTTCATCGACGCGCTGCGGCCCACCGTGGAACCCGAAGGACTATCCTCCCCCAAAGACGTGCTGCTGCACCGAACCTACCATCTCGAACGCACGGCTCGGATGCTGCGCAACGCCGATCTTTTCGTCTTTACCCTTGGCCTCACCGAATGTTGGGAAGACCGGCCGACAGGTCGCGTATTTCCGATCTGCCCGGGCGTGGTGGGCGGCTTATTTGATCCTCATGTTCACGCCTTCCGAAACCTCCGCTATCTTGACGTTCTGCAAGACCTTGAGGCGATCCGCGAATTACTGCACCGTTTCAACCCGGCCATGCAGATGCTGCTTACCGTGTCGCCAGTCCCGCTCACGGCGACCGTGTCAGGAGATCATGTGATGACCGCTACAACCGCGTCCAAGGCGATCCTGCGCGCCGCCGCCGACGAATTCGTTAAGACCACGCCCGGGACCGATTACTTCCCTTCATTCGAAATCATCACCCAACCGGCCTCGGGCGGGCCATGGTTCGAGGCCAACATGCGTCGCGTCAGCGCGGCAGGCGTTGACAAGGTCATGGGCATCTTTCTTTCGGCACATGGCATCATGGCCGACCCTCCGCCAGCACCAAAGACGGTGGGGGCGCCCGAAACCGCTTCCGAGGCTGACGAAATAGTCTGCGATGAAATCCTTTTGGACGAGTTCAGCCGTTGACACTGCGCCTGTGCATCTTCGGCAACTCGCACATTGCAGCCATGCGCGAAGCATGGCGCACAAACCCCGGCCGCTGGCCTGACATCGAGGCCAGGTTCGTCGGTGCGCACGGTGATCTGCTCCTGCAGACCGAGATTCGCGATGGCCATCTCTACCCTATGACGACGGAATCGCGGGATGCCTTGAAGCGACTCAATGGCATCGAGTCGGTCGATCTGGCGTCGTCGGATGCGCTGGTCATTGCAGGCTGCCAGGTGGCCCTGAACCATGCGGTCCAGCTCAAAAGGTCGATGCGCTGGATCGGCCTGCCGACTTTGGCACGCACTCCCGAACTTGCCATGATGATGCCTGCGCTTGTTTCATATTCCGCCGCCCGGGCGAGTCTGTGCGCGATCTTGTCGGACCTTCTCGGCCCAACGCTGGCCCGACACTTCCGCGCAGGAACCGGTAAACCCTGTTGGATCGTTTCACAGCCCCGTTATTCGGTTGCAGTCACACAGACCAAGAAGCCCCACCTCAAACCTTACGTTGCAGCCGTCAGGTCAGGTGACGGAGCGTCACTTTCTTCCTTGTTCCATGACGCAGCCGATCTGGCCGCAAGGGCCGCCGGGGCTACGTTCATTCCTCAACACCCTGGCACAATTCGCCGTGATATGCTGACTGCCACCCAATATATGCGCGGTGCTATGCGACTGTCTGCCCGCGAGGACCTGCCTCAACCACCTGATGACATTTCTCATGCCAATGCCCTCTACGGCGCTCTGGTGATCGAACAAATCATCGCCGCCGTGATTGGGCAAACCGGCCCCGATCTACCCGACCTTGATCTATCCGACGTGGAACAGGGTGGCGAATAGACGGGGGTCGAGGCTTTCCTGCGCAAACGTGGGCCCTTCGGTCAACAGGCTGACGGCGTCGTGGCTGTGGAGGCTTTCCTGATGACTGGCCAGAACACGGAAATCGCCGACCCGTGCGTCCTTGAGAAGCTGTTCACAGAACAGGCGCGCCGCATCCTCGACAAAGACCGGGTTGGCGGCGTTCAGTTCCGCAAAGGCCTGTTCGTCCTCGCGCTTGACCATCACCTGCGTCTCGGTCGGTACGGCTGCGCGGGCCATGTCAATCAGGTCCTCGAACCAGAGCACGGGCGCGTTATCAGCCAGTTCAACGGAGATCCGAGCGATGGAGCGCTGAGAGTGCGGCGTGGCCAGTTGCGCACGGAACTGACGCGCATGTTCCGATAGTTCAAGCGAGCAGGGGCAGGTCGAGGAGTACACATAGTCGATATGGATGATCTTTTTGCGCACGCCGCCCTGCTCGACCAGTTCCAGCGCGATGTCGTAATACTGGAACCCTTCAAGGCCCGACCTCAGGGACTTCTTTCTCATCGGAAAGCTTAAGCGCATCTGGATGCGGGCATCGAAGCTTTCCAAATCGGACTTGTAGGCATCAAGCGCCCGTTCGATGACTGCAAAGGAAAACGTCTCTTCCGCATGCTTGTAAAAGCTGCGCATGATCCGGGACATGTTGATGCCCTTCTTTCCCGCGTCGAGGCTGACTGTCCCGGTCACGCTGGTTTCCAGCGTCAGGTCGCCATTGTCGCGGGTATGAAACCGAATCGGCAGGCGGAAGTTGGAAATGCCTACGTGCTGAATCTGTTGGCGCGCACCCTTGATGAGGCTCGACGGGCCATTCTGAAGATCGGGCATCGACGCCTTGTAGGCCTCGTCCACCGCAAAATCCTCGGGGTAGGCGCGGGCGAGAGCGGGGTAGTTTGACACCTCCTGCCCGGGAATAAGGCGCGAGACGAGAGGATCGAGCGTTGCCACCTCTTCAGGGGAGACTTCCACTGCCCAGCGCCGCAGCAGGGCAAGCGCGGCTTCGGCTTCCTCGCGCGAGGGTTCACGGTCAAGGTCGGTGAAGTGGATGTTCATGACAGAACCTCTCAACGGATTTTCGCGTTACAGGACCGTCCATATGGGCCCCCCGGCGCAGCAGTCAACCACTGGCTACAAGAATACGAGAGCCGATCAGCCCCGGATCATCCACAGACGTCCTGTCGCAGGCAGTCTGCGCCTCGGGCAGCGCGGGTTTCCCAAGTTCTTGCTATCTGTTGCAGGAGTGTATCGATCCAGTCGGCCAGATTGCGCATATGCACCGCCACCTCCCGCCCGACCGGTGACAGGCTGTAGTCGAAATGCGGCGGCACCACATCATGGGCGACCCGCAGCACAAGCCCGGCCGCCTCAAGCCACATCAGCGTCCGGGCGAGCATGCGCTCGCTGACCCCGCCGATAATGCGGCGCAACTCGCTGAACCTACTGGTGCCGCTTTCAAGCACGATCACGACCACGATTGGCTTCATGCCGGAAAACCTCGGGAAAGAAGGGGCGATCAAGACATCGGATTCAGGCTACTCGATCCTGCGCAACGGCTGGTAAACGAAGAACATCACCGGTTCGCTACTGGCGCTTTAGCGACCGGGGCGCTATTCGGGTCTCTTGGCGCAGGCTCGGTATGATGGCGCCAAGCGCTGACAATGCCGCCGCAGCCGTCGCGGTCCTGCTTGGCACGGGTCACCATGGCAAGACTCATGAACTCGCAGGCTATACAGCCTACAGCGCCGGAGATCTTTCGACCGCCGTTTCGGCGGCAACCGGGAAGCATGTTCCCCATAACAACCTTCCGCTTGCCGCCTATGCCGACATCCTGAAGAGCTTCGGGCTTCCTGATTTCTTTGCGGTCGCCCTTGCACGCTGGGATAACGAGGCGTCCGAGGGGGTCTTGTTAACAACAGCCATCAGCTTTCCAGCCTTATCCGCCGACCGACCACGCCGCTCAAGGAGGCAGTCGCGGCCGCTCTTGCCACGGCAACTGTCCGTGCCTGAGGGATTGGCACCGGACGGCGCGATCCGCCCGGTGCCATTCAAACTCACATCGGGGTAAGGACTTCTGTCCCGGCACCGTCCAGTCCGGAGATGGTCCAGTTGCCCGTCAAGCGTGCAATCTTCCATGATCTGATAGATCACCAGCCCGATGTGGTCGCCCAGAACGTAAGCGGCTAAGAAGGTCGGGCCGTACCGCATGCAGTTCCCGGTCGAGGTGGCATTGCCGGTGGTCCAGCCGATATGGCAAGTGGTTTCGGGAAAGATGGTAATGGTTGCGGTGGACTCACAGGGCGAACCATCCAAATTCGTTCCGTCGACAGCATAATCGCCGCCAAAATCCTGCGCCTAAGTAGCCGGAGCCGGCAGGGCAAATGCAGACGTGAACCAAGTCGCAAGTTTCATGACAAAATCCTTGGTTCCAGCGGTCCCGGGTCGACGCCCCGCCAAGACACTCGGCCGGAAAGAGCAGCCGCTCAACCGATTTGGCAGTACCTAAAGCAGTTCTTTCAGACGGCCCCTCGTCCAGTCTGCCAAGAGGGTATCTTCGTCCCGTACGGCATGCCAAAGGGTATCAAGCGCGATGCGCAGGCTGCAAATCCGCAGGCTTTCGGTATCGGACAGACGGTGCGGCTGCTCCCGTTCAAAGAATCCGGCCTGGACCTCCATGCAGGAAAGCCATGATCGCCAGAACAGAATATTGGCGAGGTCATAGTGAGGATCACCCAACATCGCCTCGGACCAGTCGATCACGCCGGTGATCTGACCCTTGTCGCAAAGCACATTGTTGGATCCGAAATCGCCGTGGACCAGATACCGGTGATTGGGGCGGGTTTCAGCGAACCGCAGGATGGCGTCGAGCGGAGCACTGACATCCGAGATTCCTCGCCAGTCCCGGGCGGCAATATCGGCAAGGAAGCCGCCCCAGGTGGAGAAGGCCCCCTTGCCTTCGGCGTCAAACGGCCCTGCCCCTACAAACCCGCCCATGTCGCAAGCGGCCATGGCGCTCATCACCTGCGCCACTGCAGGTGCGACCCGCAGAGCCTCCACCGCTGTCAGGTCCTGCAAGGTCAGCTTCGGAACGCGGCGGGAGATGCAGGCGACTGCATCACCAAGTGGCGAGATCAGTGTGACTTCCGGGATCGGCAATGTTGCACCAAAGTGGTGATGCATCAGCATGTCCTTGGCGAACCCGACCCCATCCTGGTTGATGCGCAGGACGAACGGGCCTTCAGCGTCAAATTCAAAAGCCTGACACTCCTCGCCTTCTGTCAGCCGCCTGAACCCGGTCACGCGGCCAACTCTCGCCTCAATGAAAGCAAAAGCATCTTCTGACGAAACGAGAGTCTTGCCCATTCCCGCCCTCAGGCCTGCTCGAGTGCCGTCATCAGATCGTCGAGCAGATCCTCGGTCCCCTCAAGCCCAACCGATAGCCTGACGAGGCCCGGTGTAATGCCCAGCGCCTCTTTCTGGGGCTGCGGCAGGCGCTGATGGGTTGTGCTGGCCGGATGTGTCGCGATGGACTTAGCATCACCAAGATTGTTGGAGATGATTATGATCTCCAGAGCGTTCAACATGCGAAACGCAGACTCGCGGTTGCCCACATCGATGGCGAACACTGTGCCGCCTGCGCCCATTTGCGCCATTGCCAGCGCATGTTGCGGGTGATCCGCAAGCCCGGGATAAATCACGCGGTATAGCTTCGGATGACCCTGCAGCGCCTTTGCCAGAGCCAATGCCGATTCCGTCTGCGCTCGGACGCGCAGTTCCATCGTCTCTAGTCCTTTGACAAGCATCCACGAAGTAAATGGGCTCATCGCGCCGCCTGTATGCTTCATGAAGGGTTCAACCGTCTTGCGGATGAATTCTTTCGTCCCAAGGATCACCCCTCCCAGGGCCCGGCCCTGCCCGTCGATATGCTTTGTTGCGGAATAGACGACCACGTCGGCCCCCTGCGCCAGCGCATCGGACCAGACAGGCGTTGCAAAGACGTTATCCACGATCACGATTCCGCCCGCTGCATGGGCAAGGTCCGACACGGCTCGGATGTCTATGACTTCCAGCGTCGGATTGGACACGCTCTCAAAGAAGACCGCCTTCACACCCGGCTGGATTGCTGCCTTCCATTGTTCCAGGTCGGTCCCGTCGACAAACGTTACTGTCACGCCATAGCGCTGCAACACTTCTTCAAGAATGTAGAGACAAGACCCGAACAGGGCTCTGGATGATACAATATGATCGCCGGCCTTAAGCATCGAAATGAGAGAGCCATTCACGGCTGCCATGCCGCTGGCCGTTGCAAAGGCATCCTCCGCCCCTTCGAGCGCCGCAATCCGCTGTTCGAACATTGATGTCGTAGGGTTGCCGTAACGGGCATAGATGAACTCGTCTTCGCCCGCCTTGATGAAACGAGCTTCGGCGGCCTCGGCGGTTTCGTAGACAAAACCTTGGGTGAGGAAAATAGCCTCACTGACTTCACCATACTGGCTCCTACGGATCCCGGCATGGACGGCCCGGGTGCGTTTGCTCAAGTTCTTCATTTCAGTCTCCAGCCCACATCTTTCAGGCAACAAAAAGCCCCGACACCATCAAGGGTATCGGGGCTCAACGCGCCCTACCCCTCTTTAGCGGCATGTTTAACGTGGCCCGCAATCCGGTCGAACAAATCGCCACGACATCCGCTTAATCCTGTGCAGATGCAGCGTCAAGGCTGAGCCTTTCTCAGACCTTTGTATGGAAAAGAGCCCTACCTTCCGATAATCGAAGGGCGGTCCTTCGCCGCTTTGCTGGTTTGGTCCGCCAAGTCAGTCTGGTATCTATGAAAAGGCCAACAACGGAGTGACCCATGAAGTTCGCAAAGTTTGCCAGCATTCTTGCTCTGCCAATCGCCGGCTTTACCGAAAGAGCGACGGCAGGTGCTTACTTGCGACGACAACTCGACTAACGACGGTTCTGGAGACGATCACTCGGAATGGAATGATGAGTCGAAGGACAATGACCCGGAAGAAGATGACAGCCTTTCGGGCCGTGACGAACTGCGCATTCCTGGCGGGTCAGGCCGTGATTGCGCTGAAGTTGTGGCCGAACACCCTGAATGTCGCGGCACGACAGGCGGCGCACCTTCGTCCGATGACTCAGCCTCTGGCCGTGACGAGCCCCGCGATCCGGGCGGCTCTGGCTGTGATACACCCGAAGACATCGTCAAGCATCCGGAATGCCTCCTTCCTGCCGAACCCGAAATGACTCCCGCCGAACGACTGGCCCGCGTGTCTGTCTTCAAGTGACCCACAGCACCTGATCCGCCCCAGCGGGCGGGAAATGTTGCGCCTGTCACTTCAAAGCGTTGCCTGGTACCGGGCGCCTGACCCGCAACCCCAGCGGCACCGTAACCACGGCAATAGCGCGGCCCCTTCTTAGGGGGCCGCGCTTCGTTGTTCATGTCTTGGGAGCGTCGATTTCCTCGACCAGGAATTTCTGCAGCATCACGATCTGCGACCAAAGGAAGACAAACAGCAGAGCGGGAAAAACAAAGGTTTCGACCTTGACCCAGAGGTCGGTGGACTGTGTGCGCCACAGAACCTCGTTCCCGATGGCCAGTACCGCAAACATGGCGGTCAGCCGCCGCGTCAGGATCAACCAGCCCTCGCGCTGCATGGGTAGAAGCTCTCCCATGATCCATTCGAGATAGCTCCGGCCCTGAAGGAGCCCTGCTCCGAGGATCAGTGCAAAGACACCGTAGACGATGGTCGTCTTCATCTTGAAGAAACTCTCGTCATTGAACCATGCGGTCAGGCCGCCAAAGAAAATCACCATGAAGGCCGTGAAGACCTGCATCCTACTGAGTTTGCCCGTAAGCGCCCAAAGCGCCCCCATGCTGGCCAGAAGAATCGGGATGAAGACGATCGTGGCTACAATGAAGCCGGAATAATCCGCACCGCCGAAGGTGAATGTCTTTTCCTTTAGCCGCAGGTAGAGAAGAAAGAATACCAGCGTCGGCCCCAGTTCCAGACTGGTTTTCAATATTGGATTGATCGGACGATCAGTCATGGTGCCTCTCCATCTGTGGGCGATGTGCGCTCATGGCTCAGCGTTATTTCAATACCCTGAAACATCAAAGCAGGATCGGTTACCATAACCGAAACCCCCCGGACCAAAGTGGGGGTCAGTCGCTCCGTCCCAAGTCCACCCTGCGCATCAACGGTCAGGCGTATAGTTCCTGCAGCTTTGGGCATGTCGCCAACAAACGCTCTTGGCGCCGCACGGCTTGGAGCATCATGAACCGAATCCAGCAAACCTGCCACATAATCATCAGCCGCAGCCTTCAGGTCCGCTACATCGACATTTGGGTGTTCACAAGCGCCAAGAATTGCCGTTCCCAACGACATCAATGCATAGGTTTCGAACAAACCTTGCATATTGGCCGATAGATCAAGAGTGCTAAGCCGTGCCAAAGGCCAAGACTGAATCACCTTGTCCGCATCTGCCGCGTCAATTCTCGATAAGGATGCTGTCAGCGTCAGATCATTGGCGTCGGGGAAATCGATACGCTGGTCGGTGACAACCAGCCTATTTGCAATGCTGTCATCGACCATCGACGCGCTGTCCGACAACTCGATGTTCCCACGTTGTGCTGCCATCACCCAGTCCATTACGGAGTCGCATGACGTGACCCCGGAACGCAGGCCGACGAAATTAAGCTCAATACCTCGGGGCAAAACAAGCATGGCCTTTTCAATCCTCACGTCACCCGACGTTCGCCAACTAAGCTTTCAATAGTTATGACCGGCGATGAACGCTCAGCACCACCCAGACGCGCATCTGTCACCTGACACCGGCCATCGGCCTCCGTCACCTCACCCAAATCATTGGCCAAGAAGCCAAAAGCTTCGAACGCAGCCGATCTAGTCGCGGAGCAATCTCCGGCAAGCACCGGTCCCGCCGTGATTGCCAGAACAGTCGAGATTACGCTACGCAACGTCGAGCCCTACCAGCGCGCTCGCGAACTCCTCGGGGTCAAACGGAGCCAGATCGTCGATCTGCTCTCCCACACCGATTGCATGGATCGGCAAGCCGAACTTATCCGCCAGCGCGACCAACACTCCACCTTTCGCCGTTCCGTCCAGCTTGGTCATCACAAGTCCGGACACATCGGCGATCCTGCGAAAGATCTCGACCTGCAGCAATGCGTTCTGCCCCGTCGTGGCATCCAGCACCAACAAGGTGTTATGCGGCGCATCTGGATCCTTCTTGCGGATCACTCGGACGATCTTGGCCAATTCTTCCATGAGATCAGCTCGGTTCTGAAGCCGACCGGCAGTATCGATCATGAGAAGGTCGGCCCCTTCCTGCGTCGCTCGCTCCATCGCGTCGAAGGCCAATGACGCCGGGTCCGATCCTTCCGGAGCCGTCATTACTGGCACCCCTGCCCTCTCGCCCCAGACCTGCAGTTGCTCAACTGCTGCGGCCCGGAACGTATCGCCCGCTGCAATCACAACCGATTTGCCCGCCGCCCGGAACTGGCTTGCCAGTTTCCCGATCGTCGTCGTTTTGCCTGAACCGTTAACCCCAACCACAAGAACGACTTGTGGTTTCTTAGGGTAGATCGGCATCGGACGCGCCACTGGTTCCATGATCCGGGCGATTTCATCGGCCAGTGCACCCTTGATTTCGCTGACCGAAAGGCGCTTCCCAAGCCGACCTTGGGCCAGATTTCCCGTAACCCGCAGCGCTGTCTCAACTCCCATATCCGCAGAAATCAACAATTCCTCAAGTTGCTCGAGCATGGCATCATCCAGTGTCCGACGCGGAGAATCGTCTTCGCGCTGGAAGAGCCGTCCAAGGATCCCGGGTCTTGTAGGCTCTTGTTGCGCGGTCGTTCTGTCTGCAGCGTTGACTGGCGCTTTCTCGACGATCGCTTCAAGTCCCGCATCCAGTTTAGAAGATGAATTGAAAAGCCGGTCCTTAAGCTTCTTGAAGAAAGACATGCGCCACCCGACGGTTGCCGATGCCAACACCTAAGCCCTGCCGGAAACATTTGCAAACAGAGGGAAGCGAGAGGTGGTGCGGTTGATCTGGACAAGTCCGGGCGTTTTCTGAGTGGTCTTCCGCCTCGTTTATGCCGCCACCGCATCGGGTATCGGCTGGTGGAAGTAGGCCTGATCAGGTGTTTTCCCGTCACGCGATGAATGCGGCCGGCGGCTGGAATAGAAGCTCAGCCACCGACCGATCCCGGCCGAGGCATCCGGGACGCTGGCATAGGCCCGCCGGTGGACTTCCACATACTTTATGGTCGCCAGTGGCGCTCGAAGAAGACGTTATCACGCCGGGCCCCCTTGCCATCCATGCTGATCTTGATCTCGCGGGCGGCCAGCACACTGATGAAGTCCGTAGAGGTGAACTGACTGCCCTGACGTCACATGGATGTCGAACTCCTGGGCCAGCTCGATCATGGTCTTCTAGCCCTTGATCGCCGCCACCGCCACTTTCCGTTTGAACGTCAGGCTGTGGTTCCGGCGTGGTCGTCTTGCCATGGTATTCTCTTCGCTCGCAGCATCATGCCGATGTTGCGCGGAGAATCCACTTATCCCGGCTATTCAGATTCCCGCAGCCACCTCTAAGTACCGAAGAACCCAGCGATCAAAGCAGACTGCCCTGTTCAGGTGGCGATCTTGCCGAGGTCTTCTTTGCCGATTGAAGCCTCGAACCAACCTGCAGTCGACCGTCCTGAAACTGTATTTCCAGAACCTGCGCTATAGCCGCGCCCGCCGCTGTCGTCACAACCTGACCATCCGCTCGGACGACAGCATAACCACGTCGAAGGGTCTCCTCATACCCAAACGAACCGAGTAGACGATCCAGTCCTGACAACTTGTCGCTTTGTCTTCCTATCCTTTCTGTCAGCAACTCAGACCGGAACCACTTGCAAACGCGAACAAGTGCCGCGTTCCGGTCACGAACAGATCTCGTTACTGCCGGTTCGATCCGAGCCACCAGCGCCGTTGTTCGCCGTTCATCATCGGCGATCGTACGGCGCAATAGGCCGGGTCGCAGGGCCGAGTCGGCCAGTCTGAGTCTTCGCATCGCGGTCACGGCCCTCAACGCCGCAGTGAGGCGTTCAACCACCGAATCAAGACGCTGCTGCACTTGTGCCGTCAGTCCTTCACCCCGGGGCAGCGCGCGGGCAAGGTCACGCAAATGTTGACGTCGCTGCCCCACCCCTTGCGTGAGAGCCCTCGACAATCGTCCGCCCTGCTGTTCGACATGTACCATAAGGTCGAGGCGAACTGGAACCGCCAGTTCCGCGGCGGCGGAGGGCGTCGGCGCCCTCATGTCTGAGACTAGATCGATCAGCGTGGTGTCGGTTTCATGTCCGACTGCCGAGATCAGAGGGATCTCGGACGCCGCAGCGGCACGCGCGACAATCTCTTCGTTGAAGCCCCAGAGATCCTCGATCGAACCGCCGCCGCGGGCCACGATCAGAAGGTCAGGACGCGGGATCGATCCACCCGGGGCCAATGCGTTGAACCCCGCAATGGCACGATCCACTTCAGGTGCGCAAGCCGCACCCTGAACAGCCACGGGCCATACGAGCACGCGCCGTGGAAAGCGGTCGCGCAGGCGGTGGAGGATGTCGCGGATAACTGCGCCCGAGGGAGAGGTGATCACGCCGATAACTTCGGGGAGGTAGGGCAAGGGTTTCTTGCGGGCCAGATCGAACAGGCCTTCTGCGGCAAGCTTTTCCTTGCGCTTTTCAAGCATCGCCATCAGGGCGCCCACACCTGCTGGGGCCACCTCCTCGATGATCATCTGGTATTTGGACTGTCCGGGGAAAGTGGTGAGCCGCCCCAAGGCCAGGACTTCCATCCCCTCTTCGGGCCGGACCGCCAACTTGGTTACCTGCCCTTTCCAGATGATCGCGGAGAGCACCGACCGATCGTCCTTCAGATCAAGGTAAAGATGGCCCGATGCCGGACGTGACACCCGCCCTACCTCACCTCGGACACGGACGAGTCCGAACTCGCCTTCGATCACGCGTTTGATCGCGCCCGACAGGTCTGAGACGCTAAACTCGGGCAGGTTGCCCTTGGGACTAGGGTCTTCGAAGAGGCTCATCGTCTTTCCTTGTACCGCTCTGCCTCTGACCCTAGAACGCGCGAGCGGATTGGCCAAGCGGGAGACGGCACATGAACATCCTCATCCTCGGCTCGGGCGGGCGCGAACATGCGCTAGCCTGGGCGGTCAAGCAGAATCCGAAATGTGACAGGCTGATCGTAGCGCCAGGTAATGCGGGGATTGCGGGGTTGGCCGATTGTGCCATTCTCGATATTCTTGACGGCGACACGGTGGCGGCGTTTGCGACCGAGAACGCTATTGATCTGGTGATCATTGGGCCGGAGGCACCATTGGCCGCAGGTGTCGCCGACCGGTTGCGGGCAGCGGGGCTGAAAGTCTTCGGGCCGTCGCAAGCTGCGGCGCGGCTCGAGGCTTCAAAGGTCTTCACCAAGGAAATCTGTGCCGCAGTAGGCGCGCCTACTGCAACTTGGGCACGGTTCACAGATGCAGTGACGGCGCGCGCCTATGTCGAGGAAAAGGGTGCGCCTATTGTGGTCAAGGCCGACGGACTGGCAGCCGGCAAAGGGGTCATCGTCGCAATGAACTTGGCAGAGGCGCTCACAGCCATCGAGGACATGTTCGGGGGGGCGTTCGGAGCAGCAGGTGCCGAAATCATCATCGAGGAGTTCATGGAAGGTGAGGAGGCGTCATTTTTTGTCCTATGCGACGGACAAACGGCAATTCCCATGGGTACCGCACAAGACTATAAGAGAGCGGGTGACGGCGATACCGGGCCCAATACGGGTGGTATGGGTGCGTACTCCCCGGCACCGGTGATCACACCAGAGATCATTGACCGCGTGATGAAAGAAATCGTTCTACCAACACTTACCGAAATGGTACGGCGCGGTACGCCTTATCAGGGGGTCCTGTTTGCCGGATTGATGATCGGAGACGGCCAACCGCGACTAGTGGAGTACAACTGCAGGTTCGGCGACCCCGAAACACAAGCGCTGATGTTGCGGCTAGGGGCGCAGGCTCTCGACCTCATGCAGGCGACGGCTGAGGGGAGACTCGACAGGGTTTCGGCCCATTGGGCGGATGACCATGCGCTCACAGTCGTGATGGCGGCAAAAGGCTATCCTGGCCCCTACGCTAAGGGATCAGAGATCCATGGGCTGGACCTGCTAAGCGAAGATTCATGGCAAATCGTCTTTCACTCTGGCACAACTTCACGAGAAAGTGCGACGGTGGCCGACGGAGGTCGTGTGCTGTCAGTGACTTGCCGCGGCAGGACTTTGCGCGAGGCGCATGAGCGGGCTTACCAGATGGTGGATACCATTGATTGGCCAGAAGGATTTTCCCGCAGAGATATCGGATGGCGAGCTTTGTAGGCCAGTTCTTGCGTCAATCGGAACGGTGGAAGGACTCTTGCCAGACAAGAGGATTCTTTTTCAATAGGTTGAAAATCACAACAAGGCTGTCTTTGAGAGGTCATGACCTATCTTCGAGACGGTGCCCTGCGTTACCTTACAATCGAACATCTCTCTGCAACGGAACCTGCGATCTCAAGAACAATTAAAAGTGATTGTCTTTGCTACAAAATAGGACTGAGGAATTGGGCGAGCGATAGAAGCCCCAAGAGCCATCACAAAGCGCGGACCAAGACAGATATGGAGGCGAGTACCGGAATCGAACCGGTCTTCACGGATTTGCAATCCGCTGCGTAACCTCTCCGCCAACTCGCCCTCAGACTTCTCAGTATGGTCTAGCAAGTGAGAGTGCAAGGGGCGAAGTTCCCCGTCTGAGTGAAGTCACTGGACTTGCCCGACTTTTGTGGAGAGCGTTTAGCTCACTTCCCGGGCCTTTCGCTCGTAAGCGGTGCGTCGGCCCCGTTGTTTCGGCCTGAGACCATTTCGGGCATGCCGGCCTGCAACTGAGTTTGCGGGAGGTTTGCAGTGGAGCACCAAAATGAGCACCGGATGGAGGTTCCCAGTCGCAAGGGAGTTTCAC
>JAPLPE010000046.1 GCA_026400355.1 Rhodobacterales bacterium
GCTCCGCAAAGCCGCCGCCCGCACCTACGAGGAGCTCTGGAAAGCCGTAGGCGCCGTCTGCAACCTCTTCACCGAGGACGAATGCCTCAACTACTTCATCGCCGCAGGATACAAACCCGAATGAACGCGACACGCTCTAGGGAACGTCTGATTAAGGGCTTCGGCTTCGCCGAGATTGCCGGCTGAGGGTTGCGGGGTCGCCTCCTTCGGGGAGAGATAACCGATTTCGCGGTCTTGAAGCCACTTTTGCGGCGGCGCGGCCGGTTTCGGGCAGACTCGTCCTCATCTCATCAGGTTTCTTCGCACGAGAAACAGGTTACGTCCCGATCTGCCCGCCTTCTGCAGGTGCGGCGGAAGTGGACAATGGACGGGGCGAAAAACACTTGATTAGCAGGCGATGTCAGGTAGCTTCGTCTTCAAGTGATAGGCTACTTGGGGAATGTCGTATGAAGGTCGTTCTCAAGCTGGGCGTGCTGCTCGTCGCTGCCGTTTTCCCAGCCATCGCGGTGGCACAGACAATGCCCGTCGGCCCCGGGAACTTTGTGCGCGCCGAAACCGACCGCTATATTGATGACATGGTGGCGGCCCAGGGAATCGGCACATTTGTGCATCAGCGCGTGCCTGTCCCCCTAGACAAGCAGACAGTCATCCGGATGAACCGGGACACGCTCTATTCCTCGGGGGTCTATGACCTTGGCGTCGGGGATATCACGATCACGATCTCCGAAGCGGGCAGCGACCGATACCGTGCCGTGCAGGTGCTGTCGCAGGATCATCTGAACGTCGCCGTCTTTCACGACGGGACGCATGTGATTTCGCAGACTGATGCGGGCACGCGCTTTGTCGTGGTGCTGATGCGTACCTTTGTTGATCCTGCAAATGATGCCGATATCGCCAAGGCGCATGACGCGCAGGACGCGGTCACCATCGGACAGGATGCGCGCGGCGGCTGGACCTGGCCCGACTGGGACAGGGAGGATCTCGACGCCACGCGGGCGGCGCTGATTGCGCTGGGTGGGCTGCCGAGAGAAGGTCTGGGCGTGGCGATGGGCGCGCGGGAGGCGGTTGACCCGGTGTCGCATCTGATCGCCACAGCAATGGGCTGGGGCCTGAACCCGCCGTCCGAGGCGACCTATATCTCTGACGCGGTGCCGGAAAACGACGGGCAGACCGTGTTTCAGATGACCATGCAGGATGTTCCGGTCGATGGGTTCTGGTCGGTCAGCGTCTATAACGCCACCGGTTTCTTTGAACCGAACGCCACCGGGATCAATTCCATCAACAACGTCACGGGAACTGCCGCAGCCGATGGCAGCTTTGTCATCCAGTTCGGCGGCTGCGACGATGGCGCCGTGAACTGCATTCCCACGATGGCGGGGTGGAATTACACCCTGCGGTTCTATCGGCCACAGGCGGCCCTCGTTGATGGCAGCTGGACCGTGCCCAAGCCGATTGCCCTGCCATGACGGGGAAATGCCTGCAATGAAATCACACATCCCGGAGATTGATGGAACGTCTGAAAAACCTTTCCCTTTCAGCGTGATGTGGTAGAGTTGGCGATCTCGTCGAGGGAGCCCTTCCGATGCCGGAACAGCCCGCCATTCCCGGTCTTCGCGATGCGATGAAGAAGAAGCAGACGCGGCGGGAAATGTTCCTGGCAGAGATGGATGCGGTTGTGCCGTGGGGGCGTCTTTTGGCGCTGATTGCGCCGCACTATCTGAAGGCTGGGCCGAAGGGCGGCCGGGCGATGATCGCATCCCTGACGAGACCACGATCCTGAATTTTCGTCACCTTCTGGAGCGGCACGATCTGATGGAAGCGATCTTTGCGGATGTGAACGCGCATCTGGCCGACAAGGGCATCACACCGACCTCAAGGATTATGCAGATGTTCAATCTGTGGGCGTTGAGCTGTCAGTCGAATGGAGCGACCTCCAGGGACGTAACGACGATCGTGAAAGGGCTTCGGCCCTCAAGACTGAGGCAGACACCAAGAATCACCAGAAGCCAGGAGAGCGTCACTGACGGCGTGGGCGGTCGCTGGGCCACACTAAGGTCGTTCAAGACCCTTGGTGCCGCCAGTGGGGCTCGCTGGGGCGCTGGAGCAGTGGCGGCGTCTTGAGCAACTTGCTGCAAAAGAATGAAGATTTCTTCGATCTCGCTCTACCCTTGAGTCACAACTGTCCAGAAGGGTGACTATTGCGCGACACCTTCTCGATCAGCAATCGAAACAGACCGCAGGGCGTCGGGCATGACCACGATGTGCTTGTATCTCCGCTCTATGCAGCCGTCTTTCTCCAGCGCGCGCAGCACTTCACCCAGAACCGTGCGGGACATGTTCATCGACAGGGCAAGCTGCTCCTGTGTCAGAAGGATTTCATCCGGCTGCTCTCCCCGAAATGGCCCGCGACATCCGGCGAGCCGAAGCAGGATCGCGGCGCAGCGGCGGCGCGGGTCCTGGATCAGGAGATCCTCCACGGTCATGAAGGCAAGCTGCATGTTCATCGCAGGCAGCGCAGCCATCCATCGCCACGCCTCGTTGTTCTCTTTTGCAATGACGTCGAACGCGCGGGCCGACAGGAATACGAACTGCGATGGCACGAGGCATCTTAATCCGTGCACGCGTTCCGAGCCAAGGACGAGCGCGGCGGCGCCTGTCCACTGACCTGGTCCTATGACATGCGCCGACGCTTCCGGGTGGCTTTCGGTGCGGATCGAGATGACCGCCATTCCGCTGGCGATACCCCACATGCCCTCGGAAGGCCCATCCTGTTCAAAAACCCAGTCGCCACGGTCAAAGGCATGATAGGTGACGCGCGACAGGATCGCGGCGCGGAAATCCTCGGGCACGCGGCTGAGCCAGCCGCGACTTGACAGAACCGAGATCGCCTGTCCGTTGTTCACCTATTTTTCCTGATTTGCACGATTCCGGCCAGATTATCACGTCCGAATCACGCATAGGTCAAGAAGGCGTGAGTGACCTGCAACCGATTGGTGCGCCAACCGGCCAAGAACACAAGCTGAGTGATCGTGCGTCGTCCCATTCTGATCCTGCGAACATTTGCGGGACCACCAGGAGTTTGCCTGATGTTGCGTTCCTCTGCGCTCTTTAGTGGCGCACTTGTTCTGGTGACCTTCCTTGTCGGTCAGTCGGGCATGGCGCAGGAGGCGCAGCCCGAAAGCCTCAGTCAGGACGCAAACGACCCCACCGCGGCGCTGATGTCATTCCAGTTGCAGGATTCCTGGAGTCCGTATCTCTACAACACAGATGGCGCATCCCAGAACCTCATTCAGTTCCGCGCGGCGATCCCGTTCGAGGTTGCCGGCCTTCAGAACATCTTCCGTATCACCGTCCCTGGCTTCACTGACACACCATCTGGTGCAACCGGAATTTCAGACACTGTCCTCTTCGACCTCGTGACCTTTGACCAGTCATGGGGTCGTTTCGGCGTGGGTGTCGTGGCCCTCGCCCCGACCGGAGGAGCCGATTTGGGGGCCGAGAAGTGGGCCATCGGCCCCGCTGCCGGGTTCACCGCCAAAAGTGGCAAGTGGCTCTGGGGCGCGTTCAACCAGAACCTGTTCAACGTCGCGGGGAACGAAGACAGGGCCGACGTCAACCTGTCGATCCTGCAGCCCATTGCGACCTATGGTCTGGGGGGCGGCTGGTCCACCGGCCTGTCCGAGATGAGCGCGACCTACGACTGGGACGCGGGCGACTGGGTCTCGCTCCCGCTTGGCGTGAAGCTCGCCAAGCTTCAGCGCTTTGGCACGACGCCTATCCAGTTCACCGCCCAATACGAACACAACTTTGCAGACACGGGCAACGCGCCCGAAGACCTCTACAGCTTCACCGTCAAGCTTCTCCTGCCCGCAGGCTGACGCTTCCCTCCAAACACTGATCCTGAATGGTGCCGAAATGAGTCACGCAGCCCTGAGACGACTGGCGCACATCGGCCTTGTGCTTGCCGGAACCGCAGCGATGCCCGGCCTTGTGGCCGCACAGGCTACCGACGGATCGGTCCTTCCCTTTCCCCCGGTCCCCTCGGCCAGCACGGCAGGCCCGACGCTGGCCGAGTCGACCCATGTCCGCCGCGCCCAGCCCGATCACCTGCCTGACAATGCGCCCAACATCCTGATCATCCTGATGGACGATGTCGGCTTTGCGCAGGCTGACACCTTCGGCGGCGATATCCACACGCCGACGCTGACGGAACTGGCCAACGAAGGCATCGCCTACAATACCTTCCACACCACCTCGATCTGCTCGCCCACGCGGGCCGCTCTTCTGACCGGGCGGAACCATCATGTCGTGGGCTCGGGCACGATTGCAGAACGCGCCGTGGACTGGGACGGCTACACGGGCGTCATCCCGAAGAACGACGCGACGATTGCCGAGGTGCTCAAGGACTACGGCTATTCCACCGCTGCTTTCGGCAAATGGCATAACACCCCTGCAACCGAAACGACCGCCATGGGTCCGTTCGACCGCTGGCCCACGGGCTATGGGTTCGAACATTTCTACGGCTTCCTCGCTGGCGAAACCTCACAATGGGAACCACGTCTGGTCGAGAACACGACGATCATCGAACCCCCGCATGACCCGGACTATCACCTGACGGCCGACCTTGCCGATCAGGCGATCACATGGCTGCGCGAACACCGCGCCTATGCGGCGGACAAGCCGTTCTTCATGTATTGGGCGCCCGGCGCCGCACATGGCCCGCACCATATCTTCAGCGAGGACGCTGACGCCTATGCAGGTATGTTCGATGACGGCTGGGACGCCATGCGCGAACGGGTCTTTGCCCGGCAGCTTGAGTTGGGCTGGATTCCCGAAGGCACCGAACTGACACCGCGTGCCGACAACATGGCCGGATGGGACAGCATCCCCGAGGATCAGCGCGCCTTTCAGACCCGCCTGATGGAGGTTTATGCAGGCTTCGTGCAGGATGCCGACGAACAGGCAGGCCGCGTCATCGCCGAACTCGACCGGCAGGGGATCCGCGACAATACGCTGATCTTCTACATCTTCGGTGACAACGGAGCATCCGCCGAAGGGCAGAACGGTTCGATCAGCGAACTGCTTGCCCAGAATAACATCCCCAATACAGTAGAACAGCAGATCGCGGCCCTTGATGCACTCGGCGGCCTCGATGCTCTCGGTGGTCCGTTGACCGACAACATGTATAACGCAGGCTTTGCCTGGGCCGGTAATACGCCCTTCCGGTCAACCAAACTGGTTGCCGCCCACTTTGGCGGAACCCGCAACCCGCTCGTGATCGACTGGCCCGCCGCGATCACTCATGATGGCATTCCGCGACAGCAGTTCCACCACGTGATCGACATTGCACCCACGATCTACGAGGTGCTCGGGATCACTCCCCCGTCCGAAGTGAACAGTTTCGAACAGGACCCGATTGACGGTGTCAGCATGGTCTACAGCTTTGCAGACCCCGCAGCGCCCAGCACCCATACCGAACAGTATTTCGAGAACAGCGGCAGCCGTGCGCTTTATCAGGACGGCTGGGTGGCCGCTGCATTCGGTCCGCTGACGCCTTGGGCTACGGCAGGCGTCGATTACGCCAACTGGGACGCGAACAAGGATGTCTGGGAACTCTATCACGTGTCCCAGGACTTCAGCGAGGCCCATGACCTTGCTGCAGCGGAACCCGAGCGGCTGGAGGCTATGAAACAGCGCTTCCTTGAAGTTGCAGAGGCCAATCAGGTCTTTCCGGTCGGCGCGGGCCTTTGGCTGCGCATTCACCCCGAGGATCGCATCTCCACCCCCTACACCTCATGGGTTTTCGACGAAACAACCCGCCGGATGCCTGAGTTCACGGCGCCCGCCATCGGGCAGAGATCGTCCCATGTCGCGATTGACGCCGAGATGCCGGCAGAGGCTTCGGGCGTCCTCTATGCGCTCAGCGGATCAAGCGGGGGTCTCACCCTGTATATTGACAAGGGCGATCTAGTTTACGAATACAACATGCTGATCCTGCAACGGACCGAGGTGCGGTCATCTGCACCGCTCTCTGCCGGCAAGCATCTGATCGAAGTGACGTCGACTATTGCGAGACCCGGCGCACCCGCCGAAATCGTCCTTGCCGTTGATGGCACCGAAGTCGGCCGTGGCACGGTTCCGATGACAGTCCCGGCCGCCTTCACCTCTTCAGAGTCCTTCGACGTCGGCACGGACCTCGGCTCGCCTGTCTCGCTCAAATACGAAGAACGCCGCCCCTTCGAATTTGACGGCACCATCGAAGAAGTCCGGGTCAATCTCCAGTGACCCGGAAAGCCTCACCCGACCCACAGCACCAAGGAAGGCCAGCCATGAAACTGCATTCAGCCGCTCTTGCTGCGGTCCTTCTTGCGGCGAACGCGGCCCCGGTCCTCGCCGTCGAAGGCGGGACCGGGGCCTATCTCCTCGGCTCGCGCGACAGCCTTGCCGGGATCGCGCCGCCACCGGGGTTCTACTTCTCAATGGAACTCTGGAACCTCCAGGGCGATATTCCCTTCCTCCCCCTCGGCGGTCTGGCCCTGACCGATGCGACCAGCAGCGCCAACGTGGCCAAGCTGAACTTTACCCAATCCTTTGACTCCACCCTCTGGGGCGGCCAGCCTTTCGTCACGGTCACGGTGCCCCTTGTTTCTGGCAGTCTGACCTTCGACGGCGAACTGACCAGCGGCCTGAGCGGCACCTTTTCCGACGAAGAACAAGGCTTTGGCGACCTTGCGATCACGCCGGCGGTGGGATTCCATTCCGGCATGAACCACTGGATCTATTCTCTGTCGATCTTTGCTCCGACCGGTTTCTATCAGGAGGCTTCCGTCAGCATTCCCGACCGGTCCATCTCTGCCCTCAGTTTTTCCAAGAACCGCTGGGCCATCACACCGACGGTGGCCTACACCTACCTCAACACCGACAATGGTCTGGAACTCAGCGGATCGGCCAACGTCACCTTCTCGGCCATCAACGAAGCGACCGACTACCAGACCGCCCCCGAGGCCGTCGTCGAATGGGCGGCCATGCAGCACCTTCCCAATGGCTGGGCCGCCGGCATCACCGGCTACGCCTATCAGCAGATTGGCGAAGACAGCGGTTCAGGCGCAGAACAGATCAAGGCCGTAACCGGGGCCGAATCGCTGCAGGCCAGTGTCATGGGCATCGGGCCGATGGTCACCTACAGCACCATGATGGGTGGTCGGTCGGTCTCTTTCGAGGCAAAATACATGAACGAATTCAACGCAAAACGCCGGTTCGAGAGTGACGTGATCGAAGCCAGCTTCAGCATCAAATTCTGAATATCTGACCAGACAAAGGAACAAGAACCATGACCCGCATGAGACGCGCACTTCTTGGCCCTCTGGTCGTCACGGCGAGAGGTAAGGTGATGAGGCGCGAAAAGCCGGGCTGCACGCATGGTAAGCCGACGCGGCGCCGTCTCATTGCGCTCTTGGCATTTCAGACGGTGTTCTTTGCTGGCATGGCCGTTGCGGATGTCCCCGTCACACTTGAGAACTTCATCCGGGCAGAGACAGACGGCTACTTCGCGGATGACGCAGTCAATGGTCTTGGCGTCTGGGTTCACCGTCGGAATCCCATCAAGGTTGAAGAGCAGGACGTGATCCGGATGAACCGGGACACGCTCTACAGCAACATGCTGCTCGACCTGACCACGCCCGCGACGATTACACTCCCCGACTCGCAAGGCCGCTTCATGTCCATGCTGGTCATCAATCAGGACCATTACGACAAGCTCGTGGCCTACGATCCGGGTGACTACACCCTGACGATGGATGACATGGGCACACGTTATGTCGAAGTCATCATCCGGACGTTTGTTGATCCCAACAACCCGGACGACGTGCAGGCCGCCAATGCCCTGCAAGATCAGTTGGCCGTCACCCAGGCAGATCCCGGCACAGCCGAGTTTCCGGACTGGAACCAGGAACAACGCGTAGCCATCCGCAAATTGCTGAATCAGCTTGCGCCCTATTCCGACGGGACGCTTCCCAAGTTCGGCGACGTTGGTGAAGTGGACCCTGTCAGCAGGCTTGTGTTCACGGCGGCGGGCTGGGGCGGCAATCCGACCAAGGCCGCGATCTATGTTCCGGGCGTCGTGGCGAACCGCGACGGAGAGACCGCCTATAGGCTGACCATGGGCGAAGTGCCGGTCGAAGGGTTCTGGTCCGTCACAGTCTACAACGGGGACGGATACATGGAGGCACCGATGGAGGCAGCCTCAGTCAACAATGTGACGGCAAAGCGCGACGCAGACGGGAACGTCACGATCCATTTCGGGGGTGATCCGACACAGCCGAACTATCTGCGGATCATGCCTGACTGGACCTACACCGTAAGGCTTTATCGGCCCGGTCCGGAGATTCTGGACGGGTCGTGGACCGTGCCCGCCGCCGTCGAAGTGCCAAAACAATAGCTAAATCGGAACTGCCAACAGGCATGAAGTCCATGGTCTGGTGTGCGGTCAAGACGAGTTTCCAGTTCGCAATGGCCGTTTCGTAGCGGCGAGGAGAAAAACGATGAGACACGATAGACTGCGTATGGTGGGCCGGATCATCGGCCTTTCAGCCGGGCTTGCCGGATCGGCCGCGATGGCCGACATGACCAGCTTTGACCGCACGGTCACGCTGAACGACCACCAGCAACCGGCCATCCCCCGCCCGGATCAGGATGCCACTGCCGCCGCCGAACTTGCTGCGTTCGAGGCCCGGACAGACCAGAAGCCCAACATCGTCATCCTCCTGATTGACGACATGGGCTGGGGCGATCCCGGCAGCTATGGCGGGGGCGAGGCCATTGGTGCCGCAACCCCCAATATGGACAGGCTCGCCGCCGAGGGTCTGCGCCTCACTTCGACCTATGCACAGCAAACCTGCACCCCTACCCGCTCGGCGATGCTGACCGGACGGCTGCCCATCCGCACGGGCCTCACCCGACCGATCCTTGTCGGGGACCGCATCACCGCCAATCCCTGGGCGGATGAGACATCCCTTCCCGCCATTCTCGGCGAAGTTGGTTACAACACGCTCCTCGTCGGCAAATGGCATATCGGAGAGATCGAAGGGATGCGCCCGCATGAAGTGGGCTTTGACGAATTCTACGGCTTCTACGGCGCGCAAAAGGAAATCACGCAGGAATTCGATGCCAACCGCTATCCTGATCTGGTGCTCGATCCCTACATGCTGGGCGCCTATGAAGAACTTGGTAATGACATCAACCTGATCCATGGGTTCAGTGATGGCCGGACCGAAGTCGCGATCCCGACGCTCGGGATCGAAGATATGGCCGAAGCCGACCTGCGCCTGCGCGACTTCACCCTGCAGAAGATCGCGGAACTCTCTCAGGACGATGCACCGTTCTTCATCGAACACGCTTTCATGAAGGTCCACACCGACAACTATCCGTCCGCCGAGTTTACCGGGGCCAGTGCATCGGGCTTTCCCTACAAAGACTCGCTGGTCGAAGTGGACTCGATCATCGGCGATATCGTCGACGCGCTCGACAAGGCCGGCGAGCTTGAGAACACCTTCATCTTTGTCACCTCGGACAACGGCCCACAGATGGATATGTGGCCCGACTCTGGCTTCACCCCGTTTCACGGTGCCAAGGGCACGACGTGGGAAGGTGGCGTCCGGGTGCCGGGCATCGCCTACTGGCCCGGTATGATTGCACCGGGGCAGGTATCGGACGGGCTCTTCGACCTGATGGACCTCTTCAACACCTCTCTCTCGCTCGCCGGCGCGCTCGACAAACTGCCACAGGACCGGTTCATGGACGGCGTGGATCAGACCTCATTCCTGCTTGCCGACAACGGCGAATCCCTGCGTGAACACGTCTATTTCTGGATGAACACAACCTTCATGGCGCTGCGCATGCACGAATACAAAATCCATCAGCACGTCGTCATGAACGAAGGTTCGCCTTTCCTCTGGATCGACATGGCCACGGTTCAGGACGTCGGCACCGCGCCTTGGCTCTTCAACCTCTACATCAACCCGAAAGAGGACTATACCGTCGGCCATCGGATGAGCCCCTGGCTCGCCACGATGGGCGCCGAGATGCGAGAGCACGGCGCCACTTTCGCACGGTTCCCGCCAAAGAATATTGGGCTGTAGGCATATTGTGGCGGGAACGCTGTGGCGCCGACACCGATCCCCCTGCCAACAGGGCGAGAAACCTAGGAATTCTCTCGATGGGACTGGTCGCTTCCACCGAATCCCCGGTGTGGCTGCAACCATTCCCCTACACCCCGGATCTCAGTCCGAACATCCGGAACCCGACGATCCTTGTGAGGTCGGCGTGATCTCAGCGGCGAGGTCGGTCATGAAGATATGTCAACTCGCCGATGTAGTTTCGATACCAAGAATCACCAGAAGCCAGGAGAGCGCAACTGGCGGCGTGGGCGGTAGTTGGGCTACCCTCTTCCTCCTTCGAGGCGCTTCCTGCCGCCAGCGAGGCTCCAGTGGGCGCACAAGCAACTAGATGACTCTTTCAGTAAGCGGTGGCTGAGGACCGTCCTAGTTTCCGCTTGACTGGTTTTGGAATGCCCATGGCATGAGGTCGTCGATGCGGGACGCTGGGTGGCGGTTAGCGATGGCTGTCAGGGTTGCGCGAAGGTAGGCGTAAGGGTCGAC
>JAPLPE010000005.1 GCA_026400355.1 Rhodobacterales bacterium
CCTCGGACCAGCGCAAGTCCCACCTCCCGGAATGGACCCACATGTACAATTGGCATCGCCCGCACGGCAGTCTAAACTCAGGACCGCCAATCAGCCGACCTGCTCAGACCCAGGACAACCTGTCGAGGTTCCTCAGCTAGACGTCCAATTCTTCGACGAAGCGTGCATTCTCTTGAATGTACTGGTACCGGAGTTCCGGCTTCTTGCCCATCAGGCGTTCCACGAGGTCCGCCGTTTCACCCGGTTCGTCGTCATGGAGGGACACACGGATTAGTTTGCGGGTTTCCGGGTTCATCGTGGTGTCCTTGAGGTCCTTGGCGTCCATTTCGCCCAGGCCCTTGAACCGTTGCACATCAATCTTGGCATTGCCGCCCAAACCCTTTGCAAGCCACTTTTCCTTTTCAGCATCGTCGGCCACATACATCCGCCTTGGGCCCTGCGTCAGGCGGTAGAGCGGTGGGCAGGCGAGGTAGAGGTGGCCGCCGTCGATGAGGGGGCGCATCTGGGTGAAAAAGAAGGTCATCAGAAGCGAGGCGATATGGGCGCCGTCGACGTCGGCGTCGGTCATGATAATGATCTTTTCGTAGCGCAGATCATCGATACTGAACCTAGTGCCCATGCCACATCCCAACGCTTCGCAAAGGTCGCTGATTTCCTGATTCTGGCCCAGCTTGTTCGAGGCCGCACCCAGCACGTTCAGGATCTTGCCCTTGAGCGGCAGAAGGGCCTGCGTTTCCCGGTCACGCGCACCCTTGGCTGAGCCGCCGGCGCTGTCGCCTTCGACGATGAAAAGCTCGGTCCCTTCGCGGGTTTTCGAGGAGCAATCGGTCAGCTTGCCGGGGAGGCGGAGTTTCTTGGTCGCGGTCTTGCGCTGGGTTTCCTTTTCCTGTTTGCGGCGCAGGCGTTCTTCGGCTCGCAGGACGAGGAAATCGAGGATCGCGCCAGCCGATTTGGTGTTGGCGACCAGCCAGTTGTCAAAGTGGTCGCGCACGGCACCTTCGACCAGACGCGCGGCGTCGGCGGTCGCAAGGCGGTCCTTGGTCTGGCCTACAAATTCGGGTTCGCGGATGAAGCAGGAGACGAGAGCGCAGCCGCCGGTCAGTAGGTCTTCGCGCGTGATTTCGGACGCCTTGCGGTTCTTGACCAACTCGCCATAGGCGCGGACGCCCTTGAGGATCGCGGCCCAGAAGCCCGCTTCATGCGTGCCGCCTTCGGGGGTAGGCACGGTGTTGCAGTAGGACTGGATGAAGCCGTCCAACGCAGGCGTCCAGTTGATCGCCCATTCCACTTTGCCTAGGACGCCGTATTTCTCGGTGAAATCAACAGTGCCGGCAAAGGGTTTGTCGGCATAGGTCGTGGCTTTGCCCAGCGTTTCGTTCAGGTAGTCCGACAGGCCGCCGGGGAAGTGGAACACGGCGTCGGCGGGGGTTTCGCCGTCACTGATCGCGGTCTTCCAGCGGATTTCGACGCCCGAGAACAGATAGGCCTTGGACCGGACCATCTTCATCATCCGGGCAGGTTTGAAGCGGTGGTGGCCGAAGATCTCTTCGTCCGGGTGGAAGATGACAGTCGTGCCGCGCCGGTTCTGGACGGGCCCCAGCTTTTGCAGGGGGCCAAGCGGGATACCACGCGACAGCCGCAGTTCATAAAGTTCCTTGTTAATCGCGACCTGGACAGTCAGCGAATCCGACAAAGCGTTGACGACGGACGCACCCACCCCGTGCAGACCACCGGACGTCTGATAGGCCTTGCCGGAAAACTTGCCCCCCGCATGCAACTTGCAAAAGACAACTTCCAGCGCGCTCTTGTTGGGGAATCTCGGATGCATGCCGACAGGGATGCCACGCCCGTTGTCACGGACGGTCACAGAGTAATCCGCGTGCAGTTCAACCTCGATCCGGGTCGCGTGACCAGCGACGGCCTCGTCCATCGAATTGTCAAGAACCTCAGCCACCAGATGGTGCAGCGCCCGTTCGTCCGTGCCGCCGATATACATGCCGGGCCGCTTCCGAACGGCCTCCATCTCTTCAAGCGCCTCGATCGAGGAGGCGTCGTATACTTCGGGACCGGTTTCCGAAAGAAGGTCTTCTGCCATGGCTGCTCTCTTTGCTTTGGCAGTATTCTGGCAGGTGCGGCGGGCCGGGGCAACCAGCCTGCCCTCAGTTGCCTTTGGTTAGCGTTTCGAACCGGAGGCCGGCGGCAGTGCGCGGGGCGAAACCGGCCCAGTAGGTATCGCCCGGCAAGCGGGCGCCTGTTTCGTCGCGCAGACTGACTCCGTCGGCCGCATTTGGAGCCAGGTCAAGGAAGGCCGCCATGCCTGCGTCGCCCTTGAGGTGCTGGCCAAGGAAGGCCGTGATGAAATGGGCCGAGATATTGTTCATGCGGACCGTATCCCAGATCGGATCCGCGTAGTGAAAAAAGGGGGCGTGGCCGAGTTTCGGGCTGATGGCCCAGCTTTCGTCAGGGGCGGGCATGGGCGCGCCTGCATTGTGATTGGCCGCCTCGAAAGTAAGAAGGTGGCGGGTCGTGCCTTTGGTTTCAGTGAAGATCTTTCGTATTGCGCCATAGTCCGAGACATCGTCCTGTGAACCGGCGATAATCAATTGCGGCTTGGCGATCTGCGACAGACCCGCTGCGTCCCAGAGATCGGCGTTCCGGCCCCAGGGGCCGAAAGTGACGGCGGCTGTCATGCGGTCATCCAGGAGTTGCGCCAGCGTTTCAGTCCCGGCCACGTTCCGTGCCAGCAAGCGCTGGGGTGGCGCAAATTCTCGGTCGGGCGAAGTGGCCGTCAGTCCACCGCCCGAAAAGATCAACGCGCCATAGCCACCCATCGAATAGCCGATGACCGCCGTCCGGGAGGTGTCTGTGACCGCACCCAGATCGTCGCCGCGCCCTGCCAGTTGGTCAAGCACGGCCTTCAGGTCCCACGGCCTGTGAACCAACGTTGCGCCAAAGGCCCCGAGGTCGTCATAGGTCGAATCGCGGTGGTCGATGCTGGCGACAACATAGCCCTTGGAGGCGAGGTTTTCGGCATAGGGCGACAGAAGGAACCGGTTGCCGGGGTGGCCGTGCGAGATGATGACGAGCGGGAAACGCCCACCTGTCCGGACCGCGGCATCCTGTGCGGCGCGGCCCGACAGGACTGCGGGCGTCACGCCGTCGCGCAGGACTGTGTTATAGGTCCCGCCCGGGACGGTGTCATCCGCCGCCGGGTACCAGATCTCGACCTTGAGGGCACGGTCGTAGACGGGGACTTCGGTCTCGGTCGCCCGGACCACGTCGGGCTGGCCGGGATTGATGACGGTGATCGTTCGCACACCGATGCAGTGGGGGCCGAAAGCCACGAGTTCCGGCGCGTCGGGGCGGACGAGGTCGATGCGGTTGCGGGTTTCTGGTGTCATGCCGGTTCGGCCAGACGTGCAGCCCACATCTTCTGGAACGCGGGCCGCGCCTGGCAGGCGGCAAGCCAGGCTGCGATCGCCGGATAGTCCTGCAGGATCGTCGGGTGGCCGGAGACGTAGCGCATGATTTCGGCCATGTTGATGTCGGCCACCGAGAAACGGCCGCCGACAATGTGGCCATGTGCGGCCAGATGCGCATCGATGACCTTAAGCGGGCGGGTCAGTGACTTGACGGCTGCGGCAATCTCGGCGGCACCTGCGGGGGTGTCTTCGCGCTTGTCGGCATAGGCGTAAAGCACCGCAATGCCGAAGGATTCGACGGCTGTCGCGCCGTAGAGTGCCCACTGTTCCATCAGCGCCTCTTCCAGCGCATCCCGGGGGCCAAGGTCGCCGCCGTATTTGCGGGCAAGGTAGAGGTTGATCGCCAGCGATTCGGCCAGCACGAAGCCTTCATCCTCGAGCACGGGAATCGCACCGGCGGGACTGATCGCCAGAAACGTCGGCGACAGAGTGTTCAGCGGTGCATCAGCAGCCTGCGGATCGGTCAGGCGATAGGCCTGCAGGACAGGTTTCACCTGCAGATCAAGGCCGATTTCGTTGGCAAGCCACACGTTGCGCGTGGCACGGCTTCTCATGGCTCCGTACAGGACAGGCATCCGGGTCTCCCTATTGCGGTTAACGAAGTGCTAACCCGGTCTGGCGCGTCTTGCCAGTGTCCGTGCTTCGGCCAATAGTCGGGCTGCACAACGGATGGAGGTGGACATGCGGGTATTCTTTACAGGTGGCGCGGGCAAGGCGGGCAAACATGCGATCCGGCATCTGACCGAACAGGGGCACCGGGTGACGAACATTGACCTGAACAAGGTTGATCTGCCAGGCGTCAACAACCTGCGTGTCGACCTGACGGATGCGGGGCAGGTGTTCAACGCGATGTCGGCCTATGCGGGGTTTGACGAGCTTGAGCCGGGGAAGGGCGTGCCGCGCTATGACGCCGTGGTTCATTTCGCCGCGATCCCCTGCATCCTGATCCGGCCTGACAATGAGACCTACATGATCAACGTTGCCTCGACCTATAATGTGATCGACGCGGCAGTGAAGCTTGGCATCCGCAAGGTGATCTTTGCCTCTTCCGAGACGACCTATGGCATCTGCTTTGCCGATGGCGAGAAGAAGCCGGAGTACATTCCCGTCGATGAGGAACACCCGACCGTGCCGCCCGACAGCTATGCCATGTCAAAGGTGGTGAACGAGGCGACGGGGAAGAGCTTCCAGCAGCGGATGGGTATCGACATCTATGCGCTACGCATCAACAACGTTATTGAACCGCATGAATATGAACGGGATTTCCCGGCCTACATCGCAGACCCGGCCAAGCGCCGCCGCAATATCTTTGCCTATATCGACGCGCGCGATCTGGGGCATATGGTGGATCGCTGCCTCAAGACCGATGGGCTGGGCTATCAGGTGTTCAACGTGTCGAACGATGACATGTCCGTCGGGATTACGTCGGACGATGTGATCGCGCGGTTCTACAGGGGTGTGCCGCAGAAGCGGGCCATGGGCCGGGACGAGACGTTCTATTCCAATGACAAGGCCAAGAGGATGGTCGGGTTTGTGCCGAAGCATTCATGGCGTGACGTATTGGGGCGATGAGTTTTCCGAGCTTTGACCTTTCGGCCTTTGATGCGTCAGAAGGTGAAGAACACCGCGCAATAGCCCGCGATAAACACAGGATCTTTTGGGAGACCGGGTTCTTGATCCTGTGCGGGCATGGCGTGCCGCAAGGTGTGAGTGACGACGTCTTGGTCTGCCGCACAGGGCTCTTTTGCGCACAGGCCCGAGGTCAAGGCGCAGGTTTCTGCGCCCTAGGCCAGCTATCCCTATGGCTGGCTGGGGCCGAACCGCGAAGCTTTGGCGCGGTCCAAGAGTGAGAAGACGCCAGCCGGCCTGAAGGAAAGCTTCAACGGCGGGCCGCTGACGGTGCCAGAGAGGATGACGGACCGCGATGCGCTGGCCTTATGTTGCCAGCCGGGGGCTGGGTGTTCAGTCCAGCCATCTGGTGGATCGGGTCGAGGATGGATCGATCTGGCTCTGATGACCAGATTTTGCAGATGTATTCGTCGGGCGTGAGGCCTCCGAGCGTCTTGAGCCTTCGAGCGAGGTTGGAGGCTGCCTCGAAGTCGGCGAGGTTTGCGCGCAGTTGATCGTGGCTGTCGTAGTGGAAGCGCTTGACCGTGGCCTCCTTGATCATGCGGTTCATCCGTTCGACCTGGCCGGTCGTCGACCGATGGTTCGGCTTGGTCAGCCGGTGCGCGATACCGTCTCGCCACGGTCGCTCGGACCGGTGGCGCAACCGTGGCTCGACCTCGCAGATCATGTCAAAGCGCATCGGCCGGGAGTAGATGGTGTTCCGGTTCCCCCGCTGCGCGGCGAATTGGATGCCCCTCGCCATTGTCGCTCTGACCAATGGCGCTCCAATGGCTCGATCGGTCAAGATGGTGTGGACCTGATAGGGCACGGCCTCAAGCATATGCTGCAGGAACTCTAGGGCGGTCTTTCAGTCAGCCGTCGCAACGAGTTGCGCGACAGCGAACCTGGCTGTCCGGTCGATGCCGGCGAAGCGGAAGAGCTTGCGGCTTGTCTTCCTCGACGTCCGGGAGACGAGATATGCCATGACGCTGAAGGCACCGATGCAGCGCTGACCGTGTCAGGTGTGGGATCGAGGGCTGCAGGGCATAGAGGCAGTCGTCCAGTGGCAGGAGCGTATGGCGACGGAACGCAACCACCGCCGCCTCCTCGGCCTCGGTCAGCACCGTGGACCGCGGTTCCTTCGGCCTGGTCTTCAGGTCCTCGACTGACAAGCGCTTGCGCCACTTCGCCACCGTCTTCGGATTGATGCCCAGCTCCCGGCTCAACTGCGCGAGCGAAGCTTGCGATCGCTGTATTGCTGCTCTGACGGCGTGCCCTCGCCAGCGGGCTTGAACCGGTGGCACCACGCTGGCTCGATCGTGGCGCTCCCGTGACGAACCTGTCCCATAGGGCTTCCTTCCATTCCTGAGAAAGGATCGCACCATCAAACCGTGGGATCAGACTCCTAGACTGCCGTGCGGGCGATGCCAATTGTACATGTGGGTCCATTCCGGGAGGTGGGACTTGCGCTGGTCCGAGGTGTCGTAGGCGCGGGCGTAGGCCCATGCGTGCAGGGCGGTCTGGAT
>JAPLPE010000003.1 GCA_026400355.1 Rhodobacterales bacterium
CCGGATCGATTGCTTCACGCTTGAACTGCGCAGGGCCCCGGTCGGCGGCGCGTTGCATCCGCTCGACGACCGGATCAACCGGATCATCGCCATGGTTCGGGCGAAGGTCGAGCACCCGTTCCGGGTGATCAAGCGCCA
The DNA here is from genome assembly GCA_026400355.1 of Rhodobacterales bacterium. Classification (GTDB taxonomy): domain Bacteria; phylum Pseudomonadota; class Alphaproteobacteria; order Rhodobacterales; family Rhodobacteraceae; genus JAPLPE01. Next base: position 139 of record JAPLPE010000003.1, read on the forward strand.
GTTCGGACATGTGAAGACCCGCTATCGCGGCCTTGCCAAGAACCGCGCACATCTCTTCACGCTGTTCGCTCTCGGCAACCTGTTCCTGGTCCGAAGAAGGCTGATGGCATGAGGACGAGTCTGCCCAGAACCTGCCCTACTTTGCGGACGCGGCCCCAAAACAGCGAAAACGGTGCCGTTTGCACGAAATAGAGAGGGGCAGCGGCGCTCAAGCGGCTATCTTGGCTAAGCCGAAGCCCCTGATCAGACGTTCCTATTGTTGACCCGGTCGGTTGGAACCTCCTCTCTCGTTTGAAGAACATAAATCAACCTCCTACAGCCTGTGCTGATAGGCTTAAAGCTTGCTCCTGCTGAGGTTTCTTCGACCTGGCCCCTACCAATTCCTCCAATAGCAAACTGTTCGTCGCCTCGATGATCTGGTGAAAAGTATTAATAGCGGACTGACAGTGGTGTTCCATGAGGGTCGGTTCTGTCCATTACTTTCCTCGAAGTTAGACGAACGCGTTCAGCAGGATGAACGCGTTCGCCTCGTTTTCGATGATCCCTGTCAGCCTCAGTCGCGGATCACGCGGCCTTGTTCGTCTAGGCGCTCGATCTCGACCTGCTGCTTGCGGACGGTGTCGGTGACGGTCTCGACGCGCTCGGTTTCACCCTTGCGCAGCATGACTTCTTCCGCGACGCGGGTACGCTTGGAAATGACTGCTTCTTCGCGGGTTTCGATCATTTCGATGGTGCTGTCGTTCCAGTCCCATTCGACGTCGTCCAGCATCGTCGGCGTCTCGATCACCTTGCGGATGACTTCGGCATGCTGGTCGCGCAGCGACACCTGGGCCTGCACCTGACGCTCGGTCACGAAGCGGCGGATGCGGGTCTTGCCGGCTTCGACCATGCGCTTACCGACTTCGAGCTGCTCTTCGGCCAGACGCAGGACTTCGTCCTTGATGTCGCCCAGGGCCTTATGCTCGGCGATCAGGCCGGCGCCACGAGCTTCAAGGTCGACCGAGGTGAACTGCGACAGGACTTCCTCGGCACGAGTGGCCTCGGCGTCGTTATGGATGCGGACCGTCAGAATGGCGCCGCCGGTGGACAGGGCTTTCTGGAAAACGGCGCCCTGATAAAGCTGAACGTCGCGACCGAACAGAGTGCGCCAGAAGGCCGGGCCGAAGTCCGAGCTCCCGCCCAGTTCAACGATGGCGTCACGGTCAAGCGTGTTGACCTCCGGGTCGGGGAAGCCCGCATCTTCAAGGGCCTTTTCGGCACGGCGGCTTTCGGCCACGGTGTCGAACAGTACAACCATCTCATCACTGCTAATCATCGATCTCTCCTGAGGGTAAGCAGAACCGACCGTCTCGGCCCTGCATGGTGTGCGCCGCGTCTGACGGACCCGGCGGTGGGGCACGAGAACCTAGTCGTTCCCGCGAGACGGTTTCGGGGGCAATCGCGAGACATGTGCCTCCTGCACGCGCAGGACGACCTCTTCGCGATAGTGTTCGGAGACCCGCTTCTTGCGGATGTGAAGCTCTTCCTTCAGCCGGAGCCGGCGCTCGACAACCAGAACTTCCTCGACAATCGGAATGATGATCTCGTCATCGGTTTCGCGGATCAGCGGGCGCTGCTCGACGAAAGCGCCGATCGCGACTGTCTCGATCTCGTGCAGGTCGTGGATCAGTTCCTCGTCGACCGATTGCACCACCTCGCGGGTTTCGCGATGAATGCGGACCCGGCCGGTCTCGATCCTGCGGCGATCAACGGAAAGCTCTTCTTCCAGCAGCCGGATCACCGCCTCGTCGCCGATCACCTGCACGGCAGCGTCGTCCGTCGCGGTATCCATCAGCATGCCATGCCCGTCTACCGAACTCGACCTAGGTCGAGCGCTACGCAAGCCATCGTCCTGCGCGTTCTCGACGGCTTCGGTTGCATGCTTCGCCTTTTCCATGCTGCGTCTCCGTAGGTGAATTGACATATTCGACGCGAGTCATTTGCAATTATCAAAGGCATCGCCGCAGATATCATTTAGACTCAAACTCCGCAATTCTAGTCGAGCACGGAGCGGGTACTGGTTGTGTTCTCGTATAGAGCTTCACTCACGACAAGACTCCAGATCATTTTTCATGTCTATAGAAAGCACTGGATACACGCACCAAACCCCACACTCTGACATCAGCCGCCTTGCAGCATTGGATGATTCGATAGGCAGCCCAGTCGGAGTAACGAGTTATTGTAAAAGTTCTGATTCGCGCTGCTGAAATCACCGCCTCAGCCATCGGCTGCTCGTGGCATCCTCGGTCCAATCCCCGGGTCGAGCCGGGTGCGGGATTGGCCGAGGTCTGCACGACGCTGCGCAGCAAGGCCGATTGCCGACCGCCAGACGAAATCGAAGCTTGGCAAGGTCTCGGTTGCAAGTCGGTCAGTGTCGAGGTCGCCGACCACCTTGACAAAGACCTCGTACATCTCGGCCTCGACCGCCTCGACCTGCTCAAGGGTCGCGGCGGCGCGAAGTTGCTCCACCAGAGCGGAAATCCTTCCGGTATAGGCATCGCCGCGATTCTTCCGGCGGGCATCGATCCAGCGGATGACCTGCCAGATGCCGGACAGGGCAAGCACGAACACCGAAAGGCCAAGCCCGATCGAGTCCGAATACTCGACAAGGAATGACGGCTTCTCGGCGTTGAAATACTGCTGGGCCCCAGGATGGACGGGCACGCCGAGCTCTTGCAGCGGTGCGTCGTCGGCAATCAGCGCCGCCGTCTTGTCCAGTTCTCGCAGGCGGTTCTTGTTGTCGACCACCAGCGCGGTCAATCGCCGGACCAGATCAGGGTTCAATTCCGACCGCGCGGCCAGAACGGCACGCACGCCGATCCCTTCGATATCTTCATGGGGCATCATCGGTCGTCCGGTCATCGCGCCACGCGGCACGACGATCCGTTCCAGCATTGGGGCGAACATCCGGATCGCATCGGCCTGATCGATCGGCACCAGCGTAAGCCCGGGCGTCTTCAGCAATTCGTGCATCGTGTCGTTGCCAAGTGCGATGACGCGCACCATGGCATCGGCCCTGCCTGCCTTGAGCGCCTCCATCGCGTCGACGGGCTTGTTCTCGGTGACCGTGAAGCTTTCCGGGGTTCAGCCGTAATGCTCCATGACCTTGAAGAACAACCGGTTGCTTCCGCTTCCGGCCGGCATGAGCGCGACACGCTTGCCTGCCAGATCGGCAGGTGTGCCGATCCCGGCGTCCTGTCGCGCCACGATGTGCATCATCTCGGGGAACAGGGCGACGACGCCTTCCACATCCGGTGGCAGCGGCGTGTCGCTTTGCAGCAGGCCAAGGTCTGCCTCGCCGTTGGCCAGCCGTTCGGCGTTCATGACGGCGCCATCGCTTTCCAGGACGTCGATCACGATGTCGGATCCGGTCTCGCGCGCGACCTTTGACAGCGCTTCGGCGAACTGAAGGTATTCGCCGCCTTTCGATCCGGCACTCAGACGCAGGTTAGGGGTTTCTTCGGGGCTTTGTGCCTTGATGAACAACACAAGGCAAAGGGCCGTGGCCGCAATCAGCAAACCAATCAGGCGCATGGGGCAACACGTTCCATGACTGCCCGAAAAACGGCCTCCGAATGGTGCCCAGGCTGTCTTTCCGCGGCAGGAGCGCCTGCCTCGCCACAGATGCCAAAATTCGATTGCCACGAAAACGTCATCGGAACATCATCCTCGTGTTACAAATCGAAAGGAGGCAGACTTCTTGCGTGAAGAAAACTTGGCAGACCTCGGGCCATCGTCCTGGACGATGGCACTGAAACAACTCCAGAATACAGGCAGAATCCGACCAGTGTTGCTGCTCTCTGGGGCTGGTGGCGAGGCAATCTTGAACGTCGATCCGTCGTCGGTCGTGGGCTCAGCGGCGAAAAGCCGAAAAATGCAGCTCATGGCCACGGCCCTTGCCATGTCGGGCGCTGCATACGTGTTCGAAACCGTGCTGCAGCAGCCACGGACATCGGCCATGCGCGTGGCAGGCTTCCTGCTGCGCAGCCACCAGAGCCGCAAGTTCCGGATCGCGCGGATCGGGAGGCGGAAGTCCGGCGAAGTGGTGCTTGGTGAACTGCGGGTCGGCATTGCTCAGCCTGATGGGTTGCGTCTGCCCCATGATCTCGACCTTGCCTTCGAACAGGACGCCCCTGCACAGGAAGACCGCGACCGCGCATGGCACCTGCTCAAGGAGATGGGCGTCGAATTCGGGCAGGCAAACCGCGCCCTGAACTAGGCGCGGCCCGTCTTCAGCATCCAGGCCACGGCTTTTGCCGTGCCGGTCAGCCTGCCAGCGAGGCAAGGCTCGTCAGTATAGGGTCAACGACCGGCTTCAGGACTGCCGCGATCGCGCTGTCGCCCATCAGCGTGTCGACCGTCGACCGTAGCGTTGGCAGGGCGCCATCGACAAGAGTCTTCAACTGGCCGCGGCCCGCTTCGGGAAGCTTGGTGACCAGTGGCCCAAAGCCGGACAGCCTGCCTGCAAAGTCCTGCAATTGCGGCAGAGCGGCCTGTGCCGTTGCGGCGTCCTTCACCGAGCCGAGCGCCGTCGTGATACCCTCCAGCGCCGAGGTGACACCCGATCCGATATCCACGCCTTCGACCGTAAGCGCCTGCTCCGTATCCGCAGTCGCGTCAGCGGTGTTTTTCGCGACCTCTCCGGCACCGCGGCCGAAGATCGCCCAAAGGATCCCGAGAGCGACCAGACCGCCAATAATGGGCCAAAGCCAGGGGTTCTTCATGGCAGACGGCGTTCCTGCGTCGACGGCCTTCGCCGCCTGCCGCACCGGTTCCGCAGCCTGCCGCACCGGTTCAGCAAGCGGTGTCGTTGCGATCCTGATCGATTCGGCGACCGGCTTGGTTTGGGTCACAAGATCATCGATGAAGCCTGCGCTCTGCAGGCTCTTTGAGAAGTCGCGGGGAAGAACGCCGAGGATTTCGTCCTTCTGGGCGCGAAGAAGGGTGAGCGCACCGCTTGGACCACCATTCTGAGCCGTTCCGGCCACGCCAAGGGCCGACATGATGACCGATCCCGCAATACCCAGTATCGACCCGGATGTGGCTTCCGGAAGGTCCGCGTACTCCTTGAGCTTGCTGCCCATCACACCGACCCGCCCACCGCCGAACATCGACGAAAGCACGTCTGCTCCCGCAGTGGCGGCACCCTTGGGATCGCTGCTCATCAGCTTCGAAAGGCCTTCGAAACCGCCCGTTCCCTGCTTGGAAATCAGCGCGGTCAGAGCATCGGCGCCCTGATTGGTCCCGGCCAGACCGATCATCCCCGAAAGAATTCCCGGCACCGCCGCACTGAGCGCTTTCTCGGCGATATCGGGCCGTGCGCCAATCATCGTTGCGATCTGCCCTACCACGGAGGGCGTTAGAAAATGTGTGATCAAGCCAAGAATGTTCATTGTCTAGCACCCGAATTCATGCCCCGATGCCAGTGGTAAGCCGTGCGAATGCACCGCATACTAACTCAAGCCATCCTAGGCGAACGCCCTTTTCCGCCGCTGTGCTTATCGTCGTTTCGTGACGCTGAAATGACGAAGCGCCCCGGTCCGGGGTCCGAAGATGGCCGGGGGAACTCGAGCAGCCCCAATGAATGCGGTATCCACGCGCCGGCAGCAGGATGCTGCGGCGTTGAGGACGACGACTGACCTTGGACTTGACCTGGAAAAGTGGAGAGCACCAACTAAGGAACCAGGAGATGTTCCATGCGTAACGGGAACAGACCGACGCCGGAGTTTCGGCGTGAAGCGGTGCGGCTGGCACCGACCAGCGGCCGGATGCGGCGGGTGATCGCGGAGGATCTGGGCATCGGCTATTCGATGCTGCCGCGGTGGCTCGGTCATAAGCGGGATGCCAGTGTGCCGAGTGAGGCCCCGGTTGATCTGCATGCCGAACTGAAGCGGCCGAAGCGCAAGAATACGGTTCTGAAGCAGGAGTGCGATATCCCTAGAAAAGCCGCGGCCTTCTTCGCGAAAGAGGGAAGTCGATGACCTTCGGCGTCATCGAAGCGGAGAAGGCCGGTTTCCCGATCAGCCGGATGTGCAGTGTTCTTAGTGTCAGCCAGAGCGGGTTCTTCGCCCGGCAAGACCGTCAGGGCTACCGCCGCCAGCAGCAGGACATGGTCTATTTGGCGCATATCCGCACCGCCTTCGCGCTGTCGAACGGCACCTATGGTAGCCCGCGCATGCACCTTGACCTCGTCGATGAGGGCCATGAGATCGGGCGGCATCCCATGGCACGGCTGATGCGCGAGAACCAGTTGATCGCGCGGCAGAAGGGGCGCCTGAAGCGCACGACGGACAGCGAACATGCCTGGCCCGTCCCGCCGAACCTCGTGGCGTAGGACTTCACGGCGGATGGCCCGGACATGAAATGGGGTGCAGACATCTCCCACATCTGGACGGCAGAGGGCTGGTTCTACCTCGCCATCGTGCTCGACCTCTTCGCCCGCCGCGTCGTCGGCTACGGGCGGTTCGGGATCAGGGGTGGGCACTGAGTCAGTGAGGCCCCTCTGGCGGATCTCGATCAGCGGGATCGAGGTGATCGAGCCAAGGCGCTCGATATCGAGGGTGACGTCCAGCAAATCGGTATCGAAGCGGACCGGCACGTCGAACTGGAAACCTGCCCGGACAACGACGCCGTTCACGGGCGCAGTGGCGAAGGTCACCACCCCAGTCGCGGCATCGAGCGTCCAGCCGGAGGTCTGTTCCACAAGGCCCAGCGCGATCCGCACGGTCCCGGCGACGGGTCGGGCAATCGTCCGGACCCATGTCTGCCCACCGGACGTGTAGCGCTTCACCAGCTGAAAGGCGGTGGTCACGCCGTTCCCGGTGCCGATTGTCTGGTCGAGGGGCGTGATGGTCTGCGAGGGCAGGCAGGACTTGTAATCGGCCCAGTCCTTGAAGCGGAACCCGTGCAGGCGGCCGTTCCTGGCTTCGAAGAAGGCCACGACGGCCGCCAGATCGTCGGCGCGGCGGATGCCATAGGCCACGTCGTAGCGGCGGCGGCTGTTGGCCCAGCTGGCATTGCGCTCTTCGTCGCCAGAGGCCAGTTCGACTACTTGCGTGCGTCGTTCCGGCCCCCCGCGCGCCCCGCGGCTGATGTTGTCGGGGAAGCGCACCTCGTGAAACGCCATCACATGCCCCTCCGGCCCAGCGACACGGCCCGGGCAATGTCGCTCGCCACCTGCGTCCGCGATTGCCGGAAGCTTTCGGCATCGCGGGCCATGATGGTGACGTTGACGGAGGGCGCGCTGGACTGGCCTTGGCCGTAGCCCGCCGCTTCCCGGCGCGAGAGCACGCGCTCGCCGCGTTGCAGGATTGCCGGAACCTCGTCCGGCTTGATCCCGGCCCAACCGCCTGCATGCATGCGCGGGGCATTGGCAAAGGCCAGCGCGGGAACCATACGACCGGGGCCTGGCGATCCGACCATGCCGCCAGCATGCAGGATGTTGGCGAAGATCCCGCCCGCCCCGCCGAGCGCTCCCGACAGGGCGTTGGCAATCGGCCCGAGGATGAACCGACGCGCCGCCAGCTTGGCCAGATCGGCGATCATCGACGTGACCAGATCGCGGAAGTCGAGCTTGCCAGTCTTGACGAACTCGCCGACTGCATTCTCGGCCGAGGTGAAGGCCCCGACCAGCGCCTGGCCGATATCGCCGCCGATATTGCGCGCCTTGGATGCGTAATCTGCCAGCGCCGCAGTCACCGCGCCCCAGCCGGTTGCGGCCTGGTCAGCCCCTGCGGCAGCTTCAGCCCCGGCTTCGCGCGCAGCCGCACCTGCACTTCCGGCAGCGGCTGCGGTGTCGTCCAGTTCGGTGTTCAGGGCATCCGCCGAACCGGCGGCATCTGCCAACGCGGCTTCCGCCTCCGTCCCGGTGCCGGTCACCGCGTCGCGCAGCGCCTGCCAACTGGCCAGCGGGCGCCCCGCGGCATCGGCCAGCATGCCTGCGGCCTCGCGATAGCCGTCGGCACGCGCGCGAGCGTCTTCTGCCATCGCGCCGAGTCCGAGAGCGGGAGGTTCCAGATACGTCTGCGACAGCGCGGCAGAGAAGGCATCGGCGGCGGCAGCGCCAGCAGCCGTCGCTGCGCCCTCGAACGGATTGCCGATCCGCGCCAGTTCAACAGGGTCCAGCGTGCCGATCCGCACCCCGCCTTCGCCGACCGCCCAGTCGGGCAGAAGGTCCAGCGCAGCGTTCAAGCCGTTTATGAAATTGTTGATGCGCGTGACGACGCCATTCAACATCGCCTCGACGCCCGAGATCAGCCCGTTCGCGGCTTGGAAGGCGAAATCACCGATGGCGCCGGGCAGACTGCCCCAGATCGCAACCGCAGCGTCATAGGCTCCCTGGAAGATTGCCGCCGTCCGGTCGCCGAAGCTGACCACGCCCGCGATGGTGCCTTCGAGCGCCGACAGCCCGGCCGCCTTCAGTCCTTCCCAGCCAGCGGCCATGTTCGCGAACGCGGCGTCTAGCGCCAGGCCGATACGGGACCAGACTTCTTTCGCCAGATCACCCAGCAGGCGGAGCGCTTCGCCCACGCCACCAACCCGGGTGACAAGCTGCGAGAATTGATAGACCAGTTCCCCTGCGCCAACGATAAGGGCACCGATCCCGGTCCGGATCAGCGCCCCACGCAGGAAGACCAGTGCCGTGGCAAGGCCGCGCACAGACAGCGCAGCCGCTGCCAGCCCGGCCACCCAGCGACCCGCCATGAAGGCGGCGAAGGTCGCGGCATAGGTGGAAAGCCGTGCGAGGTTGTCGAAGACAATGGTGATTGCGCCGCCGATTGGCCCGGTGCCGCGCGCCATGTCGGCCAGCGCGTTCGCCACCGTCTCCAGCGCCGGGGCGACGGCGGCGGTCAAGCGGTTGGTGAGGCCGAGCCAGATCAGGCTCAGCTTGGCGATGGCATCGCCGGTGCGTTCGATCTGCGCCGCATCGGTCGCGCTAACCGCCACACCGAAGTCGCGCACATCTTGTGCCGCCTCCCGCAGGGTGGCCGGGTCGATGCGCAGAAACGCGAGGGCCGCCCGGTCACCGAAGAGGTCGGATGCCACGGCGGCGCGTTCGGCCTCGGGCACAAACTGGTTCAGAGCCTCCTGAATGGCGACGATGCGTTGATCAAGCGGCAGCGCTTGCAGCTCGGCGGCTGTCAGATTCAGCCGCTGCAAGGCACCAACGGCCGAACCCGATCCAGCGGCCGCTTCCGACAGCCGCGTGGTCAGCTTCTTGGTGGCCTGTTCGATATCGCCCATCGAGACACCGGCCAGTTCGCCGGCCCATGTCAGCACCTGCAGGCTTTCGACCGTGGTCTTAAGGGAAGCGGCCATGTCAGTTTGCGCGCCGATCACGTCGAGCCCCGAGCGGACCATCGCCACGCCTGCGGCAGCTGCGGCGGCGGTAACCGCCGCCAGTGCGATCCCGGCCTTACGGGCAAAGCTGCCGAGGCGGGCATTGGCCAGTTCCATTTCAGACGACAGACGGCCAAACCCGCGCGTGCCCGCCTCGCCGATCCCCTCCAACTCGGCCCGGACCTGGCGGCCGCCTTCTGCGACCAGCCGGACACTGACCCGTTTTTCAGCCATGTCCCTCTCCGATCTGTTCGTTCAGCTTGCGCACCATGACCGCCTCGATCTCGGGCAGCAGTTCAGCGGCGATCAGAGTGTCTGTGCCAAGGGCCTGCGCCATGGCGAGGGCCGCGCCCATGTCCCAGCCGAGCACCGCGCCAGGGATCACCCGCAGTTGACCCCCAAGGCGGCCGACCAGGTCCCAGACCTGCCAGCCCTGTTCCGTCTGAGGCCGGTTCAGTCTTGCGGGGCAGTCAGGGCAGCGCCCAGTGCACGCCGCGCAGTAGCGGTCGCCCCCGCCGAAGGACCATTCGGCAAGGGCGCGGAGACGTTTTTTTCCGCGTCCAGGATCAGGCCCTTGGCGACGTATTGCGTCTGGAACGCCTCGAAGACGGGCCAGATTTCCAGCAGGGCATCGATGCCTTCAGGCGAGACCGGCAAAGCATCGTCCGCGTCATCGCCGACGCCTTCCCAATCCAGCACCGCGCGCCGGGCGACGGCCTTGGCCATGGCGAGTGCCAGTTCTTCTTGGGTCGCGGTGTCCGGCAGTTCTTCGATGGCCGGATCGGCGCGGGCCGAGACCATCAGCGCGGTGGTCAGTGGCGCGACCCGCAAGCGCAGGCCGGGGGCGAGGGTCAGCCACGCGGGCGCGGAGGTCAGGTTCAGTCGGATCATGATCAGTATCCCACAACGGAGTTGACGAGGACGGCGGTGCACATGCGGGCGGGGCTGACGGCGAGCGCTGCTTGCCAGTCGAAGGACGCTTGGACGCCTTTGGGGCCTTTGATCTCGATGCGCGGGCGGGGCAGATAGACGGCATGGGCGGTCAAGGTCAGGCTTTCGCCGCTCGGCAGCACGTAGCTGAATTCCAGTGCTGCCGCCGTGCCGTTGATGGCTTGGGTCAAGAGCATGGTGTCGGCGAAGCGTACCTCGATCTTGCCGGTCAAAGCTGCGATGGTCGGATCCGCACCGTCGATCTTGGCATCCGAGCGGATGGTCTCGATCCGGTCGAGGTTGTTGGCATAAGTCAGGTCCGCCGAGACGATGTTGCCCAAGGCCACCCCGTCACGCTTGATCGCCCCGTTGAAATGTCCGAACCGTTTCAACGCGATAGCGGCGGGCGTCCCGGCGGCTGTGGTACCCGCGATGACTTCTCCCTGCGCCACCAGCATCGCCTTGGCCCCGAGAAGGCCGGATCGCTCCATTTGCCAGGAAAGCGCATCCAGGACGCAGCCGGAATACATCGCAAACCGAGGCACCTCCGGCATGCCCACTTCGATGGACATACTGGGTAGCGTCCAACTGCCCGACATGAACGTGTGGGAATTCAACCCGCCAGTGAGGGTTGCAGCCGAAACCGTGCCATTGGAGGCGGGGGAAACGGACGCCGCCAGCGTGAAGGTGTTGCCGGTGCTTCCGAGGACGTCGAACACCATGGTCAGCGCGGTGGCCGTGCCGGTGTAGGTGGTCAATGCCACGCCGGGGACGACACTGGCGTTCAGAGCCACGGCCAGCGCAGTCATGGTGGCGGCCAGGTTGGCGCCGATGTTGACCTGGTTGCCCGTCGCGCCCGAGGCTACGAAGGTGAAGGCGGTGCCATTGATCGTCAGCGTGCTGTTGACGGCGGGCTGGGCGGAGAAGGTGATCGCGCCGGTTGCCGCGACAGTGCCAGCGGTTGTGGGTGTCCCGAAGGCCGCCTTGAGCCAGAAGCCGAAGCCCGCGGCATCGATCGGCACCTCGACGTCGCCATCGGTGGTGATCGCATCCAGCAATGGCGCGCGGGGATCGCGACCATAGCCCAGCAGTTCCGAGGCCAGCAGCGGCTGCTCGGCCGCCAGTGTACTGGTGATGAAGGGCATCTGGGTGTAACCGGACCCCGGCGGGGTGCCGTAGACAGTCTCGAACGCAAGCGCCATCTGCGCCCGCGCCCCCTGTGCGCGTGCCATGTTGTTCTCCTCGATGTTGGATTGTCAGCCGAGAGGATCGGCCAGCGAATAGTGCAAAACCACTGTGATGACGGCAGCCTTCAGGCTGGCCGCACCCTCGACAGCCAAATCGACCGGACGCGGCGCTTCCGCCTCGACCCAATCACAGAGGCCGCCCAGTGTCCGGTCGGCCGCAATCGCCGCGCTGATGTTGGCGCAGAGAGCGTCGAAGGCGGTGTCACGCGCTGCACCCTGTACGACTGCCTCGATCTCAGACCGATGCTGGTAGTGGTAACGCAGCGGCGACAGCGTCACCTCCGGCTCCCCCGGCTCGCCGTCGCGGAGGATCAGGAGGCCTGCCGAGGGGACGCGTTCGGGCAGGACGTCACCGCGCAGGGCGGTTGCGGGCGACGCCAAAAGCCGCGCGTGCAGCGCGGCGAGGATCGTTTCGCGATGTGTGGGCATTTGTTATTCCGAAATTGAGTTCTTCTTCATTGACCGAACATCACCACTCGGCGACGCTTGCTGAGCAAGCGAGGTAGTTTTTCGATGTCAGGGGCACTCACAAAATTCTCTCAACAGTTGGTGCTGGTCGACCAACTGATCTCCATTCATGGAAAATTGCAGACCGGAAGGGGACGAAGGCACGAACAGGACGCTCTGCATCGTGCCGGTGTTGTCCTGATTGTTGCAGCTTGGCAGGCATACAATGAAAAAGTGTTGACCGAAGCCATTGATGCCATTGCAGCGAACTTACAGAATCCTGCAGCGCCCGCTCCGAGCTGGGCTCTCCAAACTTTCAATATGAGGCGCGCGCAGATTGCCAGTTTGGTCAAGAAATTTAACACGCCCAACGATACCAATACGCGAGACCTTTATCTTGAGTCTTTGGGTTTCAACCCTTGGCCGTCATGGGAGTGGCGCCAAGGGCGACGGCAATGGGACGCCGCAGAAGTGCGTCGTCGTACAAACACTTGGGTGCTCGTTCGCCATTCAATTGCGCACGGCTTCGACCTGCCAAACGATGTTCCATGGCTTCGGGGAAACAACGCCGTTCCGCGCTTGACGCTCGGATTGCTTCAGGAATGTCGAGCACATTTCGTACATCTGACCACAAAGATCGACTCGGCATTCAGCGATCACTTGGTGGCTGACCACAACTTACCGAGGCCTTGGTAGGGAGTGTCAGATGTTTCCTTCCACCCAGTTCGCCACGATCAGCCCTGGCACACCGTCAACCGCCCGCTCTGTATCCCGCGCCAGATCCAACCGCTTCGGCAGCTTGACCTGCGGCACCAGCAGGAAGATCGGCGCGGTGACGACGCCCCTGCCGGTCTTAGACCGTGATGCCACTGCCCGGCCCTTGGTGTTCAGCCGCCCTTCGGCCACCAGCAGGCTTGGGCCCCGGCGGCGATAGATGAACCGAAGGCGCAGACCAGTGCAGCGTTCCCATTCGCCGGGGTTGATCCGGCCGCCACGCGTGGACTTGCCCGCCGCTGGGGTGGGGATCGCGAGCCAAAACCCGTTCTTCGACCGGATCAGCGGGCCGGTATCATGCGCCCCGATGATCACCGGTGCGTTCGACCAGACCAGCGCCGCCGCGTTCAGGCTTTCGCCGGACTTGGGGAAGCTGGAGGAGCGGATCGAGTTGGCAAGGCGCGTGCCCAGCCCCGCGCCGGTGATCTGCGTGCGCCAGGCGGATTTCAAGCCGGTGCCAGCCTCGCGCATCGCAGCGGTGACGGCGCGTTCCCCGGCCACAACCTCAGCGGCCATCAGGGCGACGATGTCGGGATCGATGGCGAGCTTAAGTTTCATGCCGGACGCAAATCCACGGTCCAGACCAGCCGTTCGCGATCACGGACAGGCTCGCCCTGAATGAGAAATACCTCGCCGTCGATCTCGATCCGATTGCCGGGGCGCGGGTTCGCCACCTCGGCCACGCGCAGGTCGACGCGCGTGGTTTCGGACCAGAGCCGGGCATCGCCAAAGTCGGTGACGGCATCGGCGCGTCGGGCGACGACGCGCACCAGAACGGGCGCGCCACCATCGGCGGTGTAGACCGCGTCCCGCCCCATGTTCGGATCGGCGAAAAGGGCGCCGACGGCAGCGGCGACGGCGCTCATCAGAACGCGCCGTTCAGCCGCACCCGACCGATCAGGTCGGTGGCCCCGCCTGCCACGGCCTCGGTCGCCACGCCGATCAGCGTGTTCGCGGTCAGGGTCTTGGTCGTCTGCTTGGCGGTGTTGTCCCAATAGATCCTGTCGCCCGCGGCCCAAGCCTGCGACGCGACCTTCTTCAGATCGTAGACGCCCTCGACTGCGGTTTCGACCGGATCGCCAAGGATGGCGGTGCCAGCGGCAACACCAAAGATGGAGCCGACGAGCAGGCCGTCGCCGGAGGTGACAGCATAGGGCGCAGTCAGGGTGATGGTATTGCCGGGCTGGACGTAGTTCTTCATCGCGGATGTCCTTTCGCGAACATGGAAACAGGCGGCGCACGGGCCGCCTGTCAGGGTTCAGGTGATGGAATTGTCCCGGCTTACGCGCCGGGATTTCTGTAGAGGCCGCGCCAGTCGATGGCCTTGGCACCGAAGTCGAGGCGGCACTTGATCTCGACGCCGTCGACATCAAAGCCGTTGCGGGTCTCGACGTAGGCACCCTGCTGGCCCTCCAGATAGGCATACTCGATGGTGTCGATCTGGTTCGGGTTGGCGGCCAGATACCAGGCGGTGGGGCTGGCGGCATCGAGCCGGGGCTCGCTGATCGGGCTGAGGGTGCGGATCGACTGCGGCACCACCTTGGTGCTGTCGGCGGGCACGAGGTTCTGGGCGACCAACTGCTCGGCCTTCAGTTCCAGCGCAGCGGGCACGATCAGGAAGGCGGGGCGGATGTTCAGGACCGTCTTCTTGTCGAAGCCGGTCTGAAGCGCCATCGCGGCCCGGGCAGCGCCCACTGCGTCCACCGCCAGTGCCGTGCCGGTCGCGGCCAGGTTCTTGTGCGTGGTGTGGAACAGCGCGTTGCCGTCGGCCATCGCCGGGTTGGCGGTGATGATGCCCCAGACCACATCCGATTCCAGCTGGGCGATGGAGTTGCCGTACATCGCCGGGATCCGGGTGAAGGCATCCAGATCGTCGTTGATCAGCGTTTGGCGGGTGATCGCCACCACCCGGCCATAGGTCTTGACCTTGTAGCTTTCCTTGCTCTCGCCGAGCGTGCCGCGCTTGAACTCGCCGCTTTCGCCGACCTCAAGCAGCTGGGGCGCTTCGCCGAGTTGCACCCGGTTCATCGCCTTGAAGTCGGTGGCCAGCACCTGGCGGCAGAACAGCATGAACGTGCGCGGATAGGTCTCATAGGCCTGGCGCAGGGTCTTGTTGGTGACGGCGGACAGGATTTCGGGGAAGTCGGAGGTGGAATGCAGCGAGCGCGTCGCCACCTCGTCGCGCGACAGGCCGCGCGTGTTGACCCCGGCATTGGTCAGGCTTTCGCGGGCCAGTTCCAGGAGCGACATGCCGCGATACTGGCGGGCTGCATCGTCCAGTTGGAACAGCGTCGGGCTGTAGCGATGCAACAGTGCGTTGGCCACGGCGTCGCGGCGGGTCACGCGTTCATCCCGGCCGCCGAGGGGGATCGAGACATGTGGGAAGGTGCGGGTTTCGTCGGATTTGGCGGCGACCTGATCGAGGATCAGGCGGCGGGATTCATCGACAGTGACACCGCGCTTGACCAGATCGTCCGCAAAGCCGCGCTCGAGGTTCAGACGGCCCGCCAGATCATAGATGGTGGAGACGCGGTCGCGCTCACCCTCGCGCGCCCGGGTGACGATGGCTTCGGTGTCGGGCGGGGTCGTCGGGGCGGCCTGCGGCAGCGCGGGCTTCTCGACGGCACGCGCCTGCGGTTCGGCACCGGTATTGGTGGGATCGGTCATCTGGGTCTCCTCGGTCGCATGGGGTTCGGCGGCCGCTGCGGCCGGGGGCCGGGTTGGGTCGGTCATCTGGGATGCTCCTTGTCGGGTGTTGGAAGCGTCCCGGCGATGAAGGACGCAGTCGTGAAAGGATTGATGGGCGCGGAAACCTGCGGCGGGGTCGGCCCCGACCGGCACGGCGGAAACCTCGAAGGGCGTCCAGTCGACCGCGCGCCACAACTCGCGGCCGCCATCGGGTTTGGAGACATCGAAGCGGTGGACCTGGTAGCCGATGGACACCGCCCGAATGTGCCCGGCCTGAATGTCACGCCAGATCGGTTCGACATCGTCGCGTTCCGAGATGCGGACCAGCGCGATGCCACGGCCGTTTTCAAGGCGGGCCGAGCCGGGGACGACGGAGCCGATGACGGCATCAAGCGCGCCCAACTCGTGCACCTTCAGGAAAGGCGCGCCCGCGTTCAGCCGTTCCAGCCGCACATGGGCGGGATCGAGGCTGAGTTCCTCGTCATAAGGCTCGCCGAAGAAGCTGGCGCGGCGGACGCGGGCCCCGGCCGACCAGACCACCTCGACGGTGCGGGCCTGCGCATCGGCCGTGTTGGGCGCAAGCTCCGCCGTCCGGCGCATGGCCGGCAGTTCGATCATCGTGTCCATGGGGTCAGTCCTGTTGGGCGGCGTCGGGTTGCGCCGGGTCGTTTTCGGGGTCGGCGGCCGGATCGCTCGTTTGAGCGCTGCCGGTTTTCGTGACACGGCGCGGATCGCTGTCGAGAACCAGCCCCAGCGCGTCGAGCTTGGCATTTGTCGCGGCAATCTCGGCCAGCACTGCGTCGGGGTTGCGGCCCTGCCGGGCGATCACCTCGGCCAGCGTCATGGTGCCGGACCGGATCGACAGCAGGTTGGCCATCGCGTCCTTCTGCGGATCGACCGCTTCGAACTTCGGCGGCGACCATTCGACCGGCACGTCGGGCGACGGGATTTGGCCCGCTGCCCATGCGGCTTCGGTGAACCAGCGCCACACGGGCGCGCAGAACATCGGGATGAACAGCTGCCATTGCACGGCGTCGATCTGGCGGCGGAATTCGACCAGCCCCGCCCGGATCGAGGAATAGTTGACCTGGCTGAGATCGCCGGTCAGCAATTCATAAGGCACCCGGAACCCGGCCGAGATGGTGTGCAGGCTGGCCCGCTTGTATTCGCCATAGCCGCCGGTGGCGGACGGCTGGTTGAACCGGATGTCCTTTCCGCCCCGGGCATAGGCGATCAGCCCCGGTTCAAACTGCTCGACCCGGTTGCCGTCGGCATCGACCACGGTGGGCGCAATGCCCTGCTGGGATTCGTCGTCGCCAAAGACGATGGCGGTGACGCAGGCCTCAGTCTTCTTGCGGACCAGTTCGGCCACTTCGTAATCGTCGAGATCGCGCAAACTGCGGATCACCGGCGCGCCCCAGGGAACCCCGCGGGCCTGGGTGCGCTGCTTTTCATAGACATGGGCGATTTCGGTTGCGGGAACCGGGCGGCTGTCGAGCCCGCCGCGCAAGGCACCATGCGCGTCGCCGGGGTGTTCGGGATGCAGCCAGTATGCCCGGCGTTTGCCGACAGGGTCGAACTCAATGCCCTGCACGATGCGCCCCGCGCCGACGTTGCTGGTCTTGGTGGCGTCGAGAAAGTCAGCCTCCAGCACCTGCAATTGCAACGGCACCGCCAGACCATCGCTTGCCCGCCGCAGACGGCGGCGCACCAACACCTCGCCCGCCTCGACCATTTCGCGGCAGATCAATGTCTGCAACCCGTAGAAATCCAGCTGGCCGTCGGCATCGCAATCCGCTGTCCAACGGGTGAACAGGGCGTCGACCTTGCGGTCCAGCTTGTCTTCGCCACTCGCGGCGCGGGGCATGATGCCCGAACCGACAATGTTGTTCACCAGCACCGCCACCGCCTTGGCCGCATGCGGATTGTTGCGCACCAGATCGCGCATCCGGTCGCGCAAGAGCGCCCCGGCGACACCAATCTCGGTGTCGGCTGAGGACCCCGGCGCACGCCAACCGTCCGTCCGCCGCCCCTTCGACGCCCCGTCATAGCCGCGCGTCAGGGTTTCGAAGGCCTGCCGCGCCAGCACGCGCCGGGCCGCCATGCGCGGGGCGACGGAGGCGATGGCATGGTCCATCCAGTTCGCGGGCATCAGCGATCCCCACGGCTGAAGCCTGCCAACCCCGCAATCGGCAGGGGCCGGGTCGTCCCCGCGATGGCGCGTTCGATGGTCCGGATGCGGCCAAGCAGATCCTCGGCCGAGCCATAGTCGACGGATTTTCCATCATAACTGACCCGGGTCGTGCCGCTGGCATAGGCCCGGCGCAGGGCGGTGAGTTCGGTTTCCGTCCAGTCTGCCATGTCAGAACCATCCTCCGCGTCGGCCAAGCCAATCCGACTGCCGTTTTCCCTGGGGTGCGGCTTGCGGCCGGTTGACCCGCCCCGCGCCATCGATTTCCGTTGGCGCCGCCCCGAGTTGATCCTCGAGATCGCGCCATTTCTCGTCGGTCCAACGATCTGCGCCCGCGATCCAGGCGGCAGCGCGGGCATAGACCCGGCAATCCAGCGCCTCGTTGCGCTCACGCAGTTTCTGCCATTCCAGCCGGGCAAAGCCGCGCTTGGTGCGCACCGTCACCAGTTGCTCGGCCACGAACTGCTTCAGCCATTCGTTCTCGACCCAATGCGGCAGGTGCACCGATCCCGGCGGAAACGCGGCCCCTTCGGCCATGTCCTCTTCGGTCGGGCGCTCCAGCCGCAGGAAGCGATAGGTCTCGGCCTTGAAGGTCGACACCGCCACAGTCCAAAGCCGCG
This sequence comes from Rhodobacterales bacterium, assembly GCA_026400355.1. Classification (GTDB taxonomy): domain Bacteria; phylum Pseudomonadota; class Alphaproteobacteria; order Rhodobacterales; family Rhodobacteraceae; genus JAPLPE01. Next base: position 18,414 of record JAPLPE010000003.1, read on the forward strand.
CGCCGCGCCTCAGGCGCTTTCCGCCTTCGGTCGCGTCGACGAAGGTCGGGCCGGACACGGGGCTCGAGCGGTTGAACCCCTCGACGCCCTTGACCGGCGACACCTGCGCAAACCCCTGCGCCCGCGACCAGGAATAGACCGCCGGGGCCTCGTAGCCGGTGTCGATGGCGAGCCGCGCGATGCGCAGATGCGCGCCGCGTGCGTGTGGCCAGGACCGGTCCAGAAGCGCGGTCAGTTCCGACCACGCGTCATGCCGGTCCGGCCCGCCCTCGATCACGACGTGATCGACGAGCCAGCTTTCCAGTCCGCGCCCCCAGGCCCAGACATCAACTTCGATCCGGTCCTTCTGCACGTCGGCCCCGGCGGTCAGGAACAACCCGCCCGCTGGCACCGTGCCGGATTTCCAGCGCTCACGCCGGTCATAGAGCCGCTGCCAGTCTGGGGCTTCCCCGGTTTCGACCCAAGTTTCGCCAAGGATCGTGTTGCGAAACGCCTTGATCGCCTCGTCCGACCCTTGGGCCGCTTCCCATGACCGCACGATCCGCTCCCAACTCAGCCAGCCGATCGGCGAATAGAGCGCTGAGAGGTGATACCCGACCGTGGTCGGATCGGCGGCGGTCGCGGTTGCCCGCCATTCCCCGGCCTCCAGCATTGCTGTCTTGTTGTGTTCACCGATGGGCGCATCACACCCTTCGCAATGATATTCCGCCGTCTCCGGCCGCCCTTTCTGCCAGCGCAGCCGGTCGAACTTCAGCCACTGCGCATGGCCGCAATGCGGGCACGGCACGAAGAACCGCCGCTGGTCGCTGGCCTCATATTCCCGTTCGATCCGGCTCAGCCCCCGGATGGTGGGGGTCGAGACCAGGAACACTTTGCGCCGGTGGGCAAAGGTCAGCGAGCGCGCCTCGGCCAGCGTCACCGGATCGCCTTCCTCGTCAGCCGAGGCGGGATAGGCGTCGACCTCGTCAAGGAAGATGTAGCGCGCCGGGGTCGAGCGCAGACCCACCGCCGAGTTTGCCCCGGTCATGATCAGGATGCCGCCCGCGAATTCCTTGGACAGCATGGTGTTGCCCGCGTCGCGGGACCGCGCGGGTTTGACCCTCTCCCGAAGGTCTGGGCTTTCGTCGATCAGCGGGTCGATCCGCTGGCGCGAGTTGCGTTTGGCCAGTTCCACGGTCGGCTGGACCGCCAGCATCGGTCCCGGTGCCTGTTGGATGGCAAAGCCGATCCAGTTGTTGCCCGCCTCGGTCGCGCCGACCTGCGCCGCCTTCATGAACACGATGCGCTGCATCACGTCGCCCGGCGACAGGCGGTCCATGATCTCGCGCATGTAGGGCGTGCGCGCCGTGCGATAGCGGCCTGGCTCGGCGGAAGCGCGGCCCGACAACATCCGGTGCTTGTCTGCCCAATGCGACACGGTCAGGTCCGGATCGGGCGTCAGCCCCGCGCCCCAGGTGCGCAGAATCTCCGCTGCGCCGTCGAAATCCGTCAGGCCCTCATCATCACCGGAAATCAGGCCGGACCTCGGCAAGTTCGTCGAGGTGGGCACGGACATGTTTTTCCAAGGCCTTCTGCATCGCGGCCGGTTCCACGCCCAGTTCCGCCGCCATCAGTGCCGACGACCGTGCAGGCCAGTTCACCCATGCGTCCCGCACCTCCCGCGCCAGCCGGAACACCAGCGACAGCGCCCGGGCCCGCTCGATCAACTCCCCCTTCAGCTTTTGCAGCCGGATCCGCCGCTCCTGCGCCTTCAGCACTTCGTTGGCGGTTTTCGCCTGAAGGTAGGTCGTGCCCCCGCCAACCGCTGGCACCGCTAAACCCTGTTCGCGCAAGGTGTCGCCGACAGCAGCAACGGCCGCCTCGGGCACCGGCTTCAGCTTCGGTTCTGGCGGCTTCCGGGTCTTCGACGGATCGGTGGTTTCCGCCCGGCGCACATCACTGGCCCCGGCATCAATGCTGCCATCGGCAAACAGCACCAGCCGTTCGGCAGTCTTCGCCTTCTGGATCGCGCCCCGCGACAGGCCCACATGCGCGGCGTACTGGCGCTCGCTCATGCCCTGCATTGGCGGCTCCGATTATCATTCAAAAACATATGCTTATACAGTTGATAAGCATTGCGGACAGAGCGAACGTCCTTTCAGAAGGACGATGCAACTCACCACGGAGCCACCGAAATGACCCGCCGCGCACAAGACAACACGAAAGCCCTCGACGCCTTCATCGGCAAGAAGGCCGAGATCGACGCGATGCTCGCCCGACTTCAGGCGCTCAGCAACGACCATTTCAACTTCGATCCGGACGCGGTCAATTGGGGCAGCGTCGGCTCGATCAGCAGCGTTGCCAGCGACCTCCGGAAGATCACCGATTTCCTTTTCGGCGAGGGCGAACACGCCGAGTAACCCAGCCAGCCATCCCGCCAGCCCCGCCCTGCGGGGCTTGGCCTCGTAGAAGGGCCCGCATCCTGCGCGCCCCGATACGGGAGACCACGATGACCCAACTTTCCGACACCCAAGCCCTGATCCTGAGCGTCGCCGCGCAACGACCCGAGCGCATCGCCCTGCCGCTGCCCGAGAGCCTGCGCGGTGGTGCCGCTGCCAAGGTGGTCGGCGCGATGATCGCCAAGGGCCTGCTGCAGGAGGTCGATGCCGACCTGCGCAAGGGCGAACCTATGTGGCGCGAAACCGGCGAGGGCCACGGCGTTACGCTGGTCGCCACCGACGCGGGCCTCGCCGCCATCGGCGTCGAGCCCGAGGACGCGAACACCGCGCCCGTGGGCGCGACGGACGCGCCGAACGAAGGGCCCGCGCCCGAGACCCCCAGCGAACCAGACGCAGCGCCCAAGGCGCGCACGCCGCGCGAGGGGACCAAGCAGGCCACGCTGATCGCTATGCTGCGCGCGGCGGACGGCGCTACCATCGAGGAGATCACCGCCGCCACGGGCTGGCAGTCCCATACAGTGCGCGGCGCGATGGCAGGGGCGCTGAAGAAGAAACTCGGGCTCGAAGTGACCTCAGAGAAGGTCGAGGGGCGCGGAAGGATCTATCGACTGCCCGCAGGCTAATAGGTTTGCCGTCCAAGACAACTTTGCCGCCGTCCCATCAGGGGCAGCGGCGTTCGCTTTTCAGAGTGAGACCTTCCAATAGTCGAGCACTTTCCTGACTTCCTCGCGAGGATAGTGCGGACCAGCCGATGCCAAATCCGCGCGGATCGCGGCCTTTCTTCGGTCAGCAGCTTCCTTGATCCGTCCTGAGAATTTTGCCATCCCTCGCAGAGTGGAAGACCTGTCGGGTTTGGGCCAACTCTCCGGATAAGCGTCCCAGCCAGACCATTCCGCCACCTGCGTTGCGATTTCCACGACCTCGTCGTGGTCACAAGACCAACCGTAGAGTTGCAGCGCACAGACGCGTAGCATCATTTTCACCTCGGGCATCACGTCTGTGAATGCCTTCAGCGGCGTGGGGAGCAAAACCATGTTCGCCACGCAGGAAAAGAAACGTCGATCCTGGACCACGGCATTGCTGATCTGATAAGCGGCGTCATCCACTCCCCAGATATGGCAGCACGACCAGTTCGGCCTTTCAACGGCGCGAAGGCCCAAAGCAAGCGTCAGAGCCTTGTTTGCGTGGATGTTTCCTTCGAATTTATGGATAGTCGCTCCCGTCTGACGATTTCGATTCATTTGCGGCTCTGACCAGGACGCCTTGTAGAAGAGGCCACGCCGCGCGTGTTCGGGATACCAGACCGGAAGATACTCGAACGTCTTTGGATCGACCCACTGGGCTGTTCTCTCGATCAACCGCATTACATCCGAGAGGCCGAGTTCGCGTCGCAAGGCCTCAAGTCCGTCCGGAAGCGAGTCTGGGTTTGATTTTCCTTCGTCTAGGTTGTTCAGCAATTCAATCTCGGTTCTAGATCTCTGGGTGGCAAGATAACAGGCCACCATCCCCAACTTGGAGAAACCATAGGATCTGAACAGCGTGGCGACAACTTCGAAACCGCCCAGCGATGTTCGAACTACCGCTGCCGTCCCTTGTCCGCCGCGAACCGGAAGGCCTCGAACAGCCGCCGCAGGACGTAGGATCGCGCGATGCTAACCACCGTGAACACTGCGCCCATCTTCAGGTTCTGCGCCAGCGTAGTGTGGAGCCCGAAGACCGGGAAGATCAGGATCTGCGTGACGACGGCGACGCCGTAGCCCACGATCACATTGGCCACGGACTCGACCAGCGACATGACGCGCGACTGCTTCATCCCCCTACCTCATCCATCGGCCAGAAGTTCAGCCGCCAAAGTTCGTAGCGCATGCGCCGCAACCAAGGGGACCACTCCGTTGCCACAGAGGCGAAGCCGGTCCACCCGGTGGGCCAGCCCATCAGCGCCTCGACGAACAGCGGGTTCAAGGTCCGGCGCACATCGCAAGTATCGCTCCCAGCGATCGGCGTCGCCAGGACCTGGCGGCCAAGCAGGCCGTTCACCGGTGTGTTCACCAGTGTCGTCGCCCCGTCCTTGTGATCCCGCGCCGTCGGCGTCATCCACATCTGGCTGGCGTGGGTCAAGTCCGCCGTCCGCCGGTTGCCCGCGCTCGGCTTGCAGCCGTCGTTTGCCATCGGCGTCGGCCAATCCCGCGCCATCCGGTCCAGGCCTTTCTCGTCCTTCCGTTCGCCACCCCGGCTGCGGAAGCTGTCGGTTTGGGGCGTCGGCCACATCGCAGCCGTCGTCGCCAGGTTCATCCCGTGCTGGCCCGCTTCCTGCGAGGGCGTCGGCTTCGTCTGCCGGTTCTCGTTGGCGCTGGCCCGAGGCGTCGGCCAGAGGCGCAGCAGTTCCGTCCGATTGCCGCCACTCGACCGGGTGCCAGAGCAGGCGCGCGGGGTCGGCCAGCTCGTCGCCCTCGCGGATGGCAAGGATGAAGAGCCGCTCGCGTTTGTGGGGCGCGCCGACTTCCGCCGCCTTGAAGAGGCCTGCCGCAAGGCGGTAGCCCATGCCGACCAATCCGCTGGCGACTTCGGGGAAGCCGAGGCGGAGATGATGGGCGACATTCTCGAGGAAGACGAATGGCGGCTCGACCTCGCCGATGATGCGGGCGACATGGGGCCAGAGGTGGCGCGGGTCGTCGGCACCCCGGCGCTTGCCCGCGACCGAGAACGGCTGGCACGGATAGCCCGCAGTGACGATGTCCACCGCGCCGCGCCACGGGCGGCCGTCGAAGGTGGCAACATCGTCCCAGACAACAGCCTGATCCAGGGACGCGTCTTCCATCCGCGCCACGAGAGTGGCTGCGGCGAAGGTTTCCCGTTCGACATGGCCCACAGCACGATATCCGGGGATGGCGATGGCAAGCCCGAGGTCGAGCCCGCCAGCGCCGGAGCAGAGGGAGAGGCCGAAGAGGCATGCGTCTCCGGCCCCGGAAGCGTCTCCGGAGGAAGGTAAAGCCAGGTCATACATGCCTCAGGCTGCGGATTTGCGTTTGCGGGTCGGTTTTGGATCGGCGTTTGCTTCCGGCATTTCGGCCGGGGCATCTGCAGTGGCGTCGGCGGTGTTGCCCAGCCGCTCGGTTCTCACCTGCCCAAAGGTCCGACCGTCGCCGTCGAGGATCGCGTCGCGTCCCGTGTCGGCCTGCCAGCGTTCGACGGCAACGTCGATGTAGGCCGGGCTGATTTCCATCGCGAAGACCCGGCGGCCATTGGTCTCGCCCGCCATGATTTGCGATCCCGAACCGCAGAAGGGTTCGTAGCAGAGCCCGCCGCGTGCCACATGCTGGCGCATCGGGATCCCGAAGGCGTCGAGCGGCTTCGGTGTCGGGTGGTCGGGCCGTTCGTCCTTGGCAAAGCTGGGCAGCGCCCATGTCGATGGCAGGGTTTCCTCGGCCACCTTCGGCGGACGGTTCGGCCGCCGCCAGCCCATGAAACAGGGCCGACCGGGTCAGAACCCCGCGGTCCTTCACCCAGATGATTTGCTGATGCACGAAGGCCCCGGCCTTTTCCCAGCAGGCTTCCAGCATCGTCTGGCGGCGCGAGGCATGCCAGCAATACCAGGCCGCATTTTCGGCGATGGCTTCCGTTACGGCCGCCGCGATGAAGCCGTCGTAAAGCTCGGCCCCCTGCGAAGAGTCGTCCCAGGTCGTGCCATAGGACGCGGACCAGTCCTTGTTGCGGGTCGGATGGTTCGAACCGTCGTAGTCCACGAGGTACGGCGGGTCGGTCGCGAACAGGATCGCCCGCTCGCCATTCATCAGGCGACGCACATCGGCGGCGCTGGTGCTGTCACCACAGAGCAGCCGGTGATCGCCAAGGATCCAGAGATCGCCGGTGCGCGATGCCGGGTTACGCGGCGGTTCAGGGATGGTCACCGGCGGCACCGAGCCCCCGGCGCCACCTTCTTGCCCGTCCTCTTCCGGCACGAACGCCAGCAGCTTGTCGAGTTCGCCGTCGGAGAAGCCAACCAGCGACAGATCGAAATCCTCGGCCAAGAGGTCGTTCAGTTCCGCCGAGAGCAGCGCCTCGTCCCAGGTGCCGAGTTCGGTCAGCTTGTTGTCGGCGATGCGATACGCCCGCCGCTGCGCCTCGGTCAGATGGCCCAGCACGATCACTGGGGCCTCGGTCAGCCCTAGCTGCGTGGCCGCCAGCACCCGACCATGGCCTGCGATCAGTTCGCCATCCTGGGCCACGAGGCAAGGCACGGTCCAGCCGAACTCGGCCATGCTGGCGGCGATCTTCGCAACCTGATCCGCGCCATGCGCCTTGGCATTGCGGGCATAGGGCTGCAACTTGGCCAGCGGCCACATCTCAATCCGATCCGGGGCAAAGCTCAGCGTCATCAGCGGGTCATTCCTCGGATCAAGGTGGATACCCCTGGCTTCCGGACTCCGGGGTCCAGACTGGACTCCACGCGGGGTCCAGCGGCCACCCGAGGTGTCCAGCTTCAAGGGTTTGAATTTGCAGTGTTTCAGGCGGGTTCAGGCGGCGCTGGCTTCCGGGTGGCTTCCCAAAAATCGAGGCCAGTCGCTAGCGATGTGCCGCGCTTCGCCCGCCAGCATACGAATATCGCCAGGAAGGAACCAGAAATCAGTGCGTTAGCGGGATGGGCCCCGGCTGGACCTTCTCTGGACCCCGGAAGCCAACCCGAAATCCAGCCGCATCCGCCCAAAAGCAAAAGGGAGAGCGAACCCTTCGGCGCACTCTCCCCATCTTGCCTTCGGAATAGCACGAACATGTTGCAGATGTCGAAGGGAAAAGTGTTGCAACACATTGGAGTCGCTCACGCATTCAGTCGCGCCGCGATCTTGGTCAGCGCCAGCTGCCAGCGTCGCCATGCGGTGGTGCGGTCGCATCCCATCTCGCCACTGATCTGCTTCCACGGCACCCGGGCGGCGCGGGACCAGACCAGCTTGCGCTCGGCCTCCTCGATCCACAGCACCCAGTCCGATGTCTGCTCCAGACGGGTGATGGCTGCGGCCGATGGCCAGACCCGCATGGGCTCGGGTTCCATCGCGGCGATCTCACGACTGGTGCGGACGATCTGCGGCCAGGCGTTGAAGAACCCCTGCGCCCTGACCGGGGGCAGCTTGCGCAGGGTGCGGAACGCCTCCTCGAAATGATCGGCCACGCACTCGGCCGTCCAGATGCGGTCAGCCATGCCGAACCTCCTTTCTCATCGGGCGTCGCCCGTAGAGCTTCTCGCCAAGTTGGCGGACCAGTTCGCGCTCCGGCCATGTCAGACGCTGATCGTCGGCCGACACCGCCAGCACGCCCTGTTCGTGCCAGCCCTCGCGCTTGACCTGATCGGGGTCGCGGCGCTGACCGCCATAGCCGTGGGGATGCCACCTCATGCGACACCCCCATTCGTTGCGATGGCCCAGAGCAGAAGCGCGATGGCATCGGCCTCGTTGTCGTCGGCGGGATTGAAGCCACGGGCCCGGGCGGCAGCGATCATCGCGTCCTTGTCGGCGTTGCCCTTGCCGGTGGCGTGGCGCTTGATGGTGCCCACCGGCACGCCCTCGTAAGGCACGCCCCGCAGTTCGGCCCAAGCGGTCAACGTGGCCATGAGCCCACCGTAGATGTGGCTCGCGTCGGTGCCTGCATGGCGTCGAACCTCTTCGAACCAGATGGCGGCGATGGGACCGGACAGCCGGTCCAACTCGCCCAGCCAGTTGGTGAAGCGCAGATAGCGCATGCCGCCGCCGTCGAAGCGGCCGGGGCGAAAGCTGGCGGTGCCGCTGGTGATCAGTCCGTCGTGGCCGCGCAGGGCCCAGCCGGTCGTGGTGCCCAGATCGAGGGCGAGGATGCAGCGGTGGCTTGAACTGGTGGCGGGCAGCAATTCAAACCTTGCGCTGTCGGATTTGGGGATCAGAGTCGTCGCAGCCATGTTGGCTCTCCTGTCTTGGGGGGCTGGTCCTGGTGGAAGACGACGGCGGTCTTGTGCCTGGGCAGGTCGGGCCGCCGTCGTCGGATCGGGGGATGGGGGGAGACCTGTCAGGGCGGCCCGCGCGCCAGGCCCTTACGCATGGGATGAGTGGCCCACCCGAGGGTGGGGCCATCCCATACGTAGTATGGGGGTTCAGCACCTAGCTGTTCGAGCCGAGTCAACACACTGATTTCATTGGAGATTAAGACTTCATGAAGTCTTCGGGCATGAGTTAGGGACCTAACTCTTATTTGCGCGTAACCCGTTGATTTCATTGACTGCACAGTTGGCGCTGTCATATGAGTCAGGCCTCACTCATATGAGTTAGGTCGTCTTCGGGGCCGTCCTGGTAGACCCAGACAGCCGGATTTTCGACCTGAAGGCTGAGCCCGGACTGGGGGCATTTGAAGTGGCTGGGCAGGACCGGACGGGCGGTGGCGGTGACTTCGCCGGTGGTCGGATCGACCTCGTCGACGGGCAACCCAAACTGCATGCCCTCCACGCAGAGATAACCGAACCGGGAGCGGGTGACGGGAAAACCGAACCCGGAAGGATCCCGCAGGAACTTCACGAAGCCCTTTGTGGCAAGCACGGAGAGGCGTTCGCGGATGGTATGCTTGCTGCCCAGACCACCCCGGTTCTCGAAGGTCTCGGCAAACTGCATGGCGGTGTAGAGCCGTTCGCCCGCCGCTTCATCTAGCAACATGCCCAGAATGACATCGTGCTTGCGCAGCCGTTCGGCGTCGAACTTGGCCCCGACCTCCTTGCGCACCAGACGCTCGTTCATCGGGTTCAACTCGACCCAGCGCCCCGCCACCTTGTCGATCAACTTCCCCGGCAGCGCGGGGCCATTGCGCAACTCGATTTCGAGGCGGCGCTGGGTTTTGTCCTCGTCGGGCCGGTGCATGAGAAGCCCAGAGGTATAGAAGCCACGCAGCGCGCTGGCGCCGGAGAGGGCGAGGAAGGGGTCGTCCTTGACCTGGTGTTTGGCGGCCTTGCGGGTGTGGTGGGCCAGGATGACGCCCGCGTCCGGATTGATCGCTTCGCGCAGAACCTCGACCCGGTCCTTCAGGAAGAACATCATCGCAGTGTTGTCGTTTTCGCCGCCGCCATCCGGGCCGCCATCGAACAGGTTGCGGATCGGATCGATGACGATGATGTCGGGGGGCGCGTCGGGGAAAGCCACCCGGATGGCCTCGACGATGCGGGTGACCCCGTCGGCATCTAGCAGCAGCTTCAGCTTGGGCGTGGCGATGAAGGTGTCGCGGGCGGTCGCGATCACGCTGGGCGGCAGGCTGATCTGCTGCATCCGCTCCCGAAGGTAGTGATACTGGATTTCGGCCTGCAGGTAGAACACCCGCAGCGGCCCGGGCGGCGTAAAGCCGAGGAACGGCACGCCTGCCGCCATGTGGACGAGCCAGGAGATCAGGAAATCGCTCTTGCCGACCTTCGGCGCGCCGCCCAGCACCAACAGCCCACCCGGCGTCAGCACGCGTGGCGCGATGATGTCATCGGGCATGGGGCTGCGATCATCAAGCAGCGCGCCAAGGCTGAAGGTCGGCAGCGGGCTGGCCGGAACGTTGGGGCGTGCCGCACGAATGAGCGGCGGGCCGTTGCGCTTCACATGCAGGGCCCAGAGGCGTTCGGCCTCCGCCTGCAACCGATCAAGCGGCCATTCGGGGCGCAGCATGGCGGCATTGTAGCCGCAGATCCCTTCCCAGCCCTCGGCGGGGTCAATGCGGCCGTCGTGCACCAGGCGGATGTAATGCCCCATGGCGGCGCTCGCGCCTTGAAATCGCGACCAGTCATCCACCGCGCCCTCGCGAACCGGAGTGGTCAGAACGGCATCGACGTCCGGCTTGGCGGCGGACAGCGGCGCGCTGGTCATGCCGACGCCGGGCAGCGGCGGCATGTCGGCCACCCGTTCCGCGAAATCCGCCAGATCGACCTCGACCGGGTTGTGGTCGCGGATTTGCACCAGCCGCTGATGGCCGTGCTTGTGATAGACCGTCCCAGCCACACGGATCGGCTGGTGCGCCGAGCGGAAGTGGGTGTCGCCGCCGACCTTGATGGCGATGTCGCCACGCAGGCGGCACAGGGTGGCCAGATCCTCGCCCTCGGCGGGTTCGGTCAGTTTCCACCAGACATGCAGTTTGGCCGCGCCCTCGGGCGTACGGCCGCCGCTTTCCACGATCAGCGTGGGCGTGCGGAGGTGGCTGACGATGTGATCCAGCTTGGCCGGGATGTCGCCAGCGTCGAGATCGACGACCAATGCCTGCATCTGCTGCACATCGGCGGCGCGGGCCTGGCCCTGTTCGGCGACCGTGCCGGGGATGACGTAGACCGCAGCGCCTTCACGGTTGGCCCATGCCGCGAATGTCGCCAGCTTTTCGCGGGCGGTCGTGTCTGCCGATATCCAGATGTTGTGCGGCTTGCCGTCCCGGCCCTGACCCTTGTCGACGAAGCCGCGCAGGGGGATCAGCCCTTCGCACCAGCTGAAGACAGTGTCGAGGAAGATGGCGATCTGGTCCGAGTCCGGATCGCAGCCGAACGGGTTTTCGGCCGGAGGGCCGTCGTTGAAGTCCATCCACGGGTTGAAATGCAGGATGCTGTCGTCACTCACCGCGCCAGCCTCCAGCAGCGCGCGGACCATGGGCAGAAGCGGCATTCGAAGAAATCGGCGCTGGCGGCAATGCGCGGGAGCAATTCGCCCGCATCGGTCGCCTGGAGGATCCGCACCCCTCGATCCGACATGCGCTGTGCAAGATCGGCATCGAAGGGCACCAGCTCGTGGTGCATCTCGGCCGTGTCCTTGTTGATCGCGGTGAACACGGCCGGTGCGGCGCTGATGCCTGGCACGCTGGCTTCCATGTAGGCCTGATAGACCGCGATCTGCGCGGAATAGACCGGCTTCGACTTCGTGACACCGTCCTTGACGCACGCCCGCCAGTTCTTGGCGTTCATCGTCTTGCATTCCCAGAGCGCGGGAACGGCGAGATCGAAACCCACAGGACCAGCAGCGATGATGCCATCGACATGGCCCCGGATGCGCCCGCCCGCGACGGAAAAGCCGAACTGGCCACCATCGGGCCGGTTGCCCTTTCGGGTGTAGAGGTCGAAGCCTGCGCCGCGCAGCCAGGCGACCGCCAGGTCTTCAAGCGCATGGCCGATGGCGAAGATGCGCAGCGACTGGCCAGAAAAATCCTGGCCTTCGTCCTTCGGCGTGGCCGTGAATTCAAACTGAAGGGCGCGCTCGCAGGCGTGGCCGAGGCGCGATCCGCCGAGATAATCACGAGGCGTGCGTGTCGCCTGATCGGCGGTCAGCGCCAGGTCGACAGCGGCATTGACCTGGTCGGCAAATGTCGAGCGGCGGTTATAGTCCAGCATGCTGGCCCCCCTCATAGCTGCGGTGAGCGAGCCCGTGGCAGGTCGAGCAGAGCCATTCGACCGACAGTGGCTTCGAATAGTCGTGGTGGTGGGCTTCTAGATCGGTCACGCAGCCGCAGCGCTGACACCAGACCGCAACTACAATGCGGCACGCTTTGACCGCACTCCTGACGATGCTGTGGGCCTGATGCTTTTCTGCATGGCGAAGGCGATAGCGACGCTGCGCCTCCCGGTGTTTTTCAGGGTCCCTGAAGTTCTGGGCATAGGCGCGCTGGTATTCTCGGCGGCAATCGCGGCACCAAATTTGCCGACCATCGGAGCTGAGTTGGCGGCGGCCAAACTCGCAGACAGGTTTCTCGATGCCGCATTTCGTGCAGAGCTTGATCAAAACGGCACCTCCGGCGCATTGGCTTTGGCGATGTCGGACATGGCCTCGCGGAACCCTTCGACCGCTTCCTCGATCAGGGCGCTGACCTGCTGTTCGGTCAGATCGGCAAGTTTCGTCGACCAGCCAATCTCGTCCATCAGCAGGGCGACGCGTTTCATGGTGGCGGCGATGGCCGCGCGCTCTTCGTCGGTCATATCAACCATTGCCGAATGACCCCGCGCCAAACGCGTCCAGAAGCCTTGGCAGGACATCGAGCAGAACCAGACCGATGGGCGGCGCCGTTTCGACCGCACCGGATCGAACCAGCCAAAGCCACGGCTGGGTTGCCGGCAGACAGCACAAAGCGTTCCACGCGGATGCCAAAGCCGCCGCCGGTCCTCGGCCGTGATGGGGGTGATCGAGGTCATAGGTCATGCCGCCCTCCGTTCGGGGCTGGCCGCGCTGTCGATCAACTGGCGGATGGCGCGCTTGTTGAAGCCGAAGGTCATCAGCGCCGAGGCGCGGTAGCGCGTCAGGCCGAAGTCATGGCGGCACTCGGGGGCCAAGTATTGCAGCTGCTTTTCGGTCGGCGGCTGGCGCAGCCAGGAACGGGTCTTGAAGGCGCTTTCGTCGGTTTCGTGGGCGTTCAGCCAGTCGTCGGCCTGCGCGAGGCAGACGGTGCGTTCGCCAACACCCAGCAAATGCGGGCGCTCGCTCTTGCCGCCGCCCACGGCATACCAGACGCCGTCCAGCCAGAAGATGCCGCCCCAAGCGGTGAAGCCCGTGGCCATCATCGCATCATCGGTGCCGAAAAGGTCGACCCAGGCGAAACTGGACCGCTTCAACAGATCGATCTCTGTCATGATGAAACCCGACAGCGGGGCAGTGCCGCCTCCTTCACCGCCGTCTTCGTCGTCGCGTAGAAAAACCTCACCACAGAGCGGGCATTCGGTTGCGGCCAGCGGGATTTCAGCGCCGCAGCCGGGGCAGGATTTCGTCGGGGCCTCACCTGCCTCGGTCTTGCCCTCGAGATCGACATCCTGTTCCAGCGTGCCGTGGATCAGGCTGGAGGTGCCGAAATCCAGCACCACGCAATCGGTTTTCACGATTCCGGGGTGTTCTTCCGGATCCACGATACGCAGGCCGCGCCCGACCATCTGGATCATGGAGGACTTGTAGGAACTGGGCCGTAGCAGCACGACACAGGAAGTGGGCGGATGATCCCAGCCCTCGGTCAGCACCGCCACGTTCACGATGACGCGGATGCCGCCTGCCGCATAGTCGGCAAGGATCGCCTTGCGGGTGTCGGACGCAAGATCGCCGTGGATCAGCGCCGCCGTGATCCCGGCCGCGCGGAAGGCTTCGGTGACGTGTTCGGCATGGGCGACGGTGGAACAGAAGATGACGGTTTGCCGGTCTCCCGCCCTTTCCGTCCAGTGGCGGATAACCTCATCAGTGACCGGCGCGCGGTCCATGATGCCCGCCACCTCCGCCATGTCGAAATCCGACAGGGTCTTGCGGACGGACCGCAATTCGTCCTGCACGCCCACATCGATGACAAAGGTGCGGGGCGGCACCAGGTGGCCCGACGCGATCAACTCGCCCAGACGCACCTGGTCGGCCACATTGTCAAAAACCTCTCGCAGTCCCTTTTTGTCGCCCCGGTTCGGCGTGGCGGTGACCCCGAAAATGCGGGCATCGGGATTGGCGTCCCGCACCCGGTCGATGATGCGGCGGTAGCTGTCGGCAATCGCGTGATGCGCCTCGTCGATCACCAGCAAGTCAAGGCGCGGCATGTCGGCGAGATTCGATGTCCGTGCCAGCGTCGGCACCATGGCGAAGACGACTTGGCCGCCCCAGGATTTTTCGGTGGCGTCGATGACCGAGGTTGAAATCCCGGGTACCACCCGCTGGAACTTGGCGCGGTTCTGCGCGGTCAGCTCGTCGCGATGGGCCAGCACGCAGGCTTTGGCCCCCGAATTCTTTGACATGGCACCGATCATTTCGCCGGTGACCGCTGACAGCATGATGGTCTTGCCCGCGCCAGTGGGTGCCACGCCCAGCGTGTTGCCGCGGGAGGCGAGCGCAGCCACACTGCGCTCGACGAAGGTCTTCTGGCGGGGGCGCAGGCGCATGGCCGATCCCCCCTTACTGCGCCCAGCTCGGCCGACCGGCAGTGCCGGGGGCGGAGGCGGGCTGGCTGGGACGGGCGGCGGGGGTGGTCTGCTGAGGGGCATAGCCCTGCGGGGCGGCGCTGCCGATCGGCATGGCAACGGTCCCCATCACGGCGGCATAGTCGCGGTGATCGGGGGTGACAGCGCCCCGCACCTCGTTCTTGTCGTCGCCGTTGGTGTCCTCGCCAATGTCGATCCGGGCCACGAATTCCAAGCCGTCCAGATCACCGAAGCCGTTGATGCGGCGGCGGGCTTGCGCTTCGGGCGAGTTGTCCTTGTCGGAAATACCGCGCGCCGAGTTCAGGATGCCGCGGATCAGGCTGCGGCCCATATTGGCCCAATCCGGGCCCTTGGGGCTGTAGAGGCCGATCAGCGACCAGATCTTGCGGCGCGCATAGGGCCCGTCGACCACCGTGTATTCGGCGTCGAGGTAGACCGCACCGGTCGCGGCGCGCTTGGCAAAACCGCCGGTCCAGCCCTGCGAGGGATCATCAAAACCGCCGGGGCGGATGGTCAGGCGCACCTTGGCCAGCGTGCCCTTCGGGATGACGTTGGAATTGGATTGGGCCGAGTTGAAGTCGTTCCAGATACCGGACATGGCGCGGTTCCTTTCAGTTGGAGGTAAGGACGCGCAGCGGCGTCAAACGGGAAAAGCCATCGCGGGGCGCGGATCGGGACATCCGGTCTGGCGAGATGCGATCAGCCATTGACCGGCACCTCCGCAGCGGCAGGATCGGTCGTGGCGATGGCCGGGTAATTCAGACGTTCCGGTGCGGGGCGGATCGGGCTCTGGATCTTGGCCATCAGCCGCCCGAGGTGGGGTTCCTCGACCATGGCCAGACGCCCCGAACGGTCCTTGGCGGGGTAACCCCAGGGGTTCAGCGTCTGGCAGACGAAGGTGCGCTGGGGCTGGCCATTGGCATCGGCGATGTCGGCCATGGTGATGACCTGATCGACAATCCCCGGCAGTTCCAAGCCGGTCTTGCTGCCATCGATCTGCGGCTTGAAGACCTTGCGATTGAAGTCGTCCAGCTTCTCGTCAAGGATCCCGACGAACCAGACATTCTTGCCGCGTGCGTGCTGCAGGTGGGTCAACCACCCGATCATCTCGCGGCCATGGAGCCCGTAAGCACCCCGGATGTCCGGCTTGCCGGTTTTGTCCGAGAAAGCCTCGGGCTGACCCCGGCACCACTGAAAGCAAAGCCGTCCCGCCACGGTGATGCTGTCGATGAAGATGGTCTCGTAGCGATCCACCACCGCTGGATCGCCGAACCGGCCGCAGACTTCGTCGAAATGGGCCTGGCTGTAGGGCTGGTCCTCACGCAGAGCCGGGTTTGGCCCGCCGATGAACACCGCGAAGTCGCGGCATTCCTTCCAGGTGCGGGGCCGCAGCGTGTCGCCGTCCCAGCCTTCGACCGCCAGATCCCCGGCTTCGAGATCCATGAACAAGGTCGTGGGGGCATTCAGCGTCCACAGCAGGCTGGTTTTGCCGATGCCCGACCGGCCAAAGATGCAGCCCTTGATACCCTTGCGCTGCGCAAGCCGTTCATCGGCGCTGATGATCGGGAGAGCCATCAGGGCTTCTCCCGCTTTAGAGCAGCAGCGGCGGCACGGTCAGACCCGATGGCACCTGCCTCGCGGGCAAGATTGTGGAGGCGCTTCAGAGCGGATGCCCGTCCGAGGGCTGCCGAACTTTCCCGCTCCGCCGCGACGATCGCGAAGGCGATGTCGTCGACGGTCGCCTGCATCACGGGCAGCGGCTCCCTCGCGGGCTCGCTCGGATGCTTCGGAAAACTGACGGTTTCCGGCAGTTCGTCGAGAGCGTAGTGCGACTTGCGAAGACGGGTGATGTCGTCCGGTTGGTCGGGCATGTCAGTTCTCCATGGCATGAGGTGATTGAAGAGGCGCATCAGCTGGCCTCCGGGACGTTGGGGACCGGGTCGCTGACGAAGATCGCCAGCAGCGGCGTGCCGTCGGCGTGGGTGCCGGCATCTTCGATCTGGTAGTTGCGGTGCGCCTCGAAGACCTCGGTCAGTTCCCAACGCCGGTAGAGGCCGGGGATCCGCTTGAGGTCCGTGGGCGAAAGGTCGGCAATGCTGTTCATGCGTGTCGGCTTTCGGTTGGAGGAAGACGCGCGGTGGCGTCTGAATGTGAAAAGCCACCGCGCTGTCCGGATCGGGACATCGGGGTCAGTGGATTTTCTGCAGGGCGTCGCGCAGCCGCTGGGTAGCGCGCTGGTAGCGTTTGCGCGCCGCCGCCTCGGACAGGCCAAGTTCGACGCCAGCTTCCGCTTGGCTGAAACCTTCGACCGCCACGCGGATCACAAGGATTGCATCGGCACCCACCAGCAGCCGCAGATCGCGAAGCAGTTGCGCTTCGCTGATCGCCGCGTTGCCTGAACCATCTTCGGCAGCGATCTCGTCAGGTTCGGTTTCGCTGCGCAGGTTCTGGCGGCCAGCCTCCCGCTGATGGGCGCGCAGGATATCCCGCTCGACGTTGCGCAGGATCGTGGCCGCGATCCAGTTGACCCGTTGCAGGTCCAGACCACGAATTGCTTCAGTGGTGCGGCTAAGGATGTCGGCGGCGATTTCATCGCTGGTGCCGACCTTACGCCAGATGCAACGGCGGCGGATGGCGTCGAGACCGGGCCAGAGCGCCAACAACATCAGGGTAAGGGCGCAATCGCCCTTGTGCCCATCGGAATGCGCAGCGCGGGCAAGGGCGGCGAGGATCAGGTTCTTCTGATCCGGGCTGCCCGCTTTCTGATGCAGCGCATCCAGCAAAGCGGCAGGATCGCGGAACGGCACAACCGGCCCCTGTTCGCGCCGGATGGCATCGAAGCTGCGCTGAAAGTTGAGGGTGGAAGCGGAATGCATGATTTGATCACGGATCTCGTGCCATGCGAAAGACATTGGACGCCTGCCTTGCGGCCAGGCGTCCAGCGCCTTCTCGTGGCCAGGTCAGGACGTCGCGCGTCTCTGCGATTTCAGGGGGGTGGTCGTCGTGGGTCGCGTTAGCCCGTGGGGCTGGACGCCTGATTCAACGTCCCGCAGCCGCGGCATGTCGCCTGGACGGGGAAGCCCACGAAATACTCGTGCCCCCGCGCAAAACGCAGGTGCATGCGGCCGTCCCGACAAACGCCGAGCAGCTTGTCACAACGCGTGCAGCGCCATTCCGAGTTCAGGGTGGTGGGCTTGGGTTGCGCGCCGGTGGACCAGCTTGACGGGGCGGCTTGGCGCGATGGGAAGGGAGTCGGCATTGGGGTGCTCCTCTATGGATGGAGCACCCCTAGTGACGGCCCGAATCGGAGATGGTCAGACCCCCCAAAGGGAGATCAAGCGGAGATGGGTTTCTCGCACAGAGCCCAATATGCGCGCCGTGGCGAATACAGGTACCGGTCGTTTACCTCTGGCCACTCATCGCCAAACAGCTGAGGCAGCTGGGAAAAACCAGCGTATTCCTTCAGGATCGAGAGCTTTACGCCGTTTTCCCGATCACGATGGGCCATATAGAGGCGCTCGAAGAGTTTCACCTTTTTCGCCCCGGTGACGATGTGGGGATCCTGACCAGGAACGGTGATCTGCGCCGCATCATCGCCCTGTTTGCGCAAATGGACCGCAGCGCCCCGCGCGGCTGGGTCGATTGCAGCCTCATATGAGGAACGCACCGCATCCGCATCGACCATGCCGGTATCGGCATCGATGTGATCGTTTAAGCTGAGAACGACGTGACAACCCAGATAGGGGAATCGGACGTCCTGTGGCACGAAAACGATCCCGCGAATGCGGGTGCCTTCGCCTCGTATGAGACGGTCGGACGCCTCGAGCACCTTGTCGACCGAAGTCGCGCGCATAAGAAAAATCGGTGCGTCGGCCAGCCCGATCCTTGCGACACCCAATTGATGGAGATGGTCGGCCAACTCGCGCAAGCGGCCCTTCAAGCCCATCGGCTTGAGCAAGTCCCGCAGCGCGTCTCGCAGATAATCGTAGCGGATCTCGTACTCGGTGATGTCCGCAGCCGGGATCGTCGAACCTGTTCCACCTTGGACCAGCGTCAACGTTGCCACATCGCTGTTGCCGTCGCGCTCGACGTTGTGAACGACCTCACCAAGCTCATCGTCCTCGAACAGGATGACATCCGACCATCCCCTGCGTGTAAGGAAGCCGGCGCGTGTCAGCTCCTCGGCGGCGACACCAAGTTCATCGAGGTTCTGGCCGGACGCTTTTTCGGTGGCGAGATCGTAGAGCGTCAGCAGCTGCGGCAGCTTCTCCTTGCGTTGAGGCTTCGAAAGGTCGCCGATGCGTTCCAGCACGCCCCAGGCTTCGAGCAGGTCGTATCCCAGCTCTCGCTTTGCGGGGTCCCGCTCGCTCTGAATGTTCGACTTGTTCCTGCCAAAGACATCAAACTGCAAGACGCCCTTGCGCCCATGCCCATCGACGTGGTCGATCCGGAAGCGGACTTTCGTGACATATCCGCCGCCAGCTTTCGGGATGATCGCGCCGAAGACGCTGCGAGCTATCGCGTCGATATCGTCCTCCGGGGCGACACTGAGGGTCACCTTCCTGGACCAGTCGCCCAGCGTTACCTGAACTTCGATGATGCTGGCCTTCTTTACCCGATGCGCTTCTTCATCGGGTACCGGCAGCTTGAGGGAGTGCCGGAAGCGCGACAGGTTGTAGGTCTTCTGAGTGAGGGGTTTGTTCGAAATGTCGTGCTTCAAAGCATCCGCGGCGAACAGATTGGCGACGATCTTGCGTTCCAACCTGTCGCGGGAGCATACCTCGATCCGTCGCCGTGCCTGCGAATACACCAGCAGCATTTCGTCAGGTGGTCGAAAATAGATCAGGGCCGTCGACTTGTCTGGCTGGACGGTTTTCTGGCTCGCATAGGCACCAAAGAAAGTGACAGCCACCAGAACATCTTGGCTTTCACCGTTTTCGGCGGGGAGGTCGATGGCCTCAACCTTGCAACCGTCGTCATGCTGCAGGCGGTCGGCGATTTCTTTCGAGAGCGCATCATGGCCGACAGCTGTAGCAGCGAGGGGAATCGAAGCATCGATTGACCATGCCTCGTATACTGTTCCGTGCTCGCGATAGACTTGGACCTGCATCGCGCGTTCGGCGGCCTCGAATAGCACGAAGGCGTGCAGATAGGCCCAAAGGCTTCTAGCGACAGCATCGCGCTGCGCCTTCAGCCCTTCCTTCGCAGAAAACCGTGGCGTTTCGCTGAGCCGTCGCAGCATCGCATCAGGCGTCTTGTCGGTCATCAACATGACTCGACGGGCTTCGATCTCGATCAGATTGGTTCGGTCGCTCTTTAGGACCTTCAGCGCTTCCGCCATTTTGTCGCGCCGGATCTGTTCTTCGGCATCGGCAGGTACAGCCGCAATTGCATCGCTCAGGAATACCGCAAACTGGGAGAGCGAAAGAAATTCACTGATCAATTGGATTGGGGATTCAATAAAAAGGCGCGAAAGCTCCGGCGCGCCGCGAAACAATGACCTAGCCACCTCGGCCTCCTACTTGCTGTCCTAACTACACTTCGCCGAACCCCAGTCTGACGATTCAATTGAACAAAACAAGACCGAAGCGCAACCTGAAGCGGTAGAGGCACCTGTCATGATCTTTTCTGGTGCGATGTCCCGATCCCGTGCGGCAGATGGCTTTTTCCTGATGAAGCCCCTGCTGATCGGACTCGCCTCGCATGAAACGCCCTAACGAAGTGCCACCCGACCAGATGACGCCCGCCACCCGTCGCGCCGAACTGTGCGGGATTCTGGCGCTTGGCCTGATCCGGTTGCGGATGCGGGAACGGGCCGAAGTCTCTGACCAGACTGGAGAAAGTTGCCTACACTGTCCGCCCGACCAATGCCTTCATGCAACTCCAACCCACCGGAGAGACGCATGACAAAACCTGATCCAATCCCCGCGCGCCTGGGTGCGCTGAAGACTACATCGACGCCTGACCTGAAGGCGCAGTGGCGCAACCTGTTCGAAACAGAACCGCCGCCCTTCAACCGCCGCTACCTTGAATCCCGCCTGGCCTACCGCATCCAGGAACTGGCTTATGGCGGGCTGAAGCCAGAAACCATCAAGCGTTTGGAAGCCTTGGGCGAACAGCTTGATGGCGGCAACATCACTACGCGCCGCATCCGCGCTGATCGCGACCGCCCCATCACCGGCACCCGGTTGCTGCGCGAGTGGCAGGGGGTCGAACAGATCGTCACTGTGACGCAGGGTGGCTTCGAATGGCAGGGGCGGCCATACCAGTCGCTGTCGGCCATCGCGCGCGCCATCACCGGCACACGTTGGAATGGCTGGGTCTTCTTCGGGCTGAAAAACCATCGGAGGGCGGCATGAACAAACCTGTTGTCCGCAAGCTGCGCTGCGCTGTCTACACCCGGAAATCTTCCGAAGAGGGACTGGAACAGGAGTTCAACAGCCTGCATGCCCAGCGAGAAGCCTGCGAATCCTACATCGCCAGCCAGCGGTCAGAAGGCTGGGTGCTGATCCGCGATCAGTATAATGACGGCGGCATCTCGGGCGGCACATTGGAGCGCCCCGGCCTGAAACGGCTATTGGCCGACATCGAGGATGGGCTGGTTGACGTGGTGGTCGTCTACAAGATCGACCGCCTATCCCGTTCGCTGATGGACTTTTCCAAGCTGGTCGAGGTGTTCGACCGGAACGGCGTGACCTTCGTTTCGGTGACGCAGTCGTTCAACACCACCACGTCCATGGGGCGGCTGACACTGAACATCCTTTTGTCCTTCGCCCAGTTCGAACGCGAGGTCACGGCCGAACGCATCCGCGACAAGGTCCGCGCCAGCAGGATGAAGGGCATGTGGATGGGCGGCTGCCCGCCGCTGGGGTACGAGGTCAAGAACCGGAAGCTGGTCGAAAACCCCATTGATGCGGCCCATGTCCGCTGGGTTTTCGCACGCTTCATCGAGATCGGTTCTGGCACACTGCTGGCGCGCGAACTGGCCGAACGGGGCGTCACCACCAGCCGTGGCCACCGCATCGACAAGAAGTTCATCTACCGAATGCTGAACAACCGGGTCTACATCGGCGATGCGGTGCACAAAGGAACAAGCTATCCCGGCGAGCATTCCGCAATCATCGACCGCGAGGTATGGGACAGTGTTCACGCCATTTTGACGGAAAGTCCGCGCAAGCGTGCGGCCCGAACCCGTGCCGACACGCCTGCGCTGCTGAAGGGGCTGCTGTTCGGCCCTGATGGCGCGGCCTTCTCACCGACCCACACCCGAAAGGGCGGGCGGCTTTACCGTTACTACGTCAGCCAGACCGTGCTGAAGCATGGCGCGGGGTCCTGTCACATTGGCCGCGTGCCAGCCGGGGAGATTGAAGCTGCCGTCATCGACCAGTTGCGCGCCGTGTTCCGCCAGCCAGAGATTGTGGCGGGCACTTGGAAAACGGCTCGCGCAAAAGACTTCGCCATCAGCGAGGTTGAGGTACGGGAAGCGCTGACCAGGCTCGATCCGCTGTGGGACGAGTTTTTCCCAGCCGAGCAGGCGCGCATCGTATCCCTGCTGGTCGACAGGGTCGATATTGGCAACACCGGTTTGAACGTGCGGTTACGGATGGACGGGCTGGCGGGGTTGGCTAGAGAAATGATCGCCGGTGTTGAGGCGGCGGCATGACTCGCGCCCGACCGGTTTCTGAAACGATCACGGTGCATGTTCCGTTCCGCATCGTGAAGCGGGGTGGGCGCAAGGAGATGGTCCTGCCGCTCGACGCGCAGCCACAAAGAGTGGACAACACGCTGATCAAGGCTCTTGCTCGTGCCTTCCGTTGGAAAAAGATGCTTGAGTCGGGGGAGTTTGTTAC
The DNA here is from genome assembly GCA_026400355.1 of Rhodobacterales bacterium. Lineage (GTDB taxonomy): Bacteria > Pseudomonadota > Alphaproteobacteria > Rhodobacterales > Rhodobacteraceae > JAPLPE01. The sequence continues at coordinate 40,592 of JAPLPE010000003.1, forward strand.
GATCGCTGAGCTGGCTGAGAGAGAAGGCATCGCGCCATCCTACCTGACCCGCGTGCTGCGCCTCACGTTGCTCGCGCCTACCATCGTCGACGCAATCGTGGATGGAACCCAAGGGCCCGATGTATCAATGGCGCGGCTGATTGAGGCGTTCCCCATCAGTTGGAACGAACAGTCACGTTGACAAGGCAGGCCAAATGTTCTTTAATTGTTCTCCGAGATGCCGCAGGCTTTGGTCATTGTAGGATCGAAACACACACGATATGGTGTACCCCAAGCAATCGTAGGTTTTACATGGCTCTGGGACCCAAGGGGCGCCCCCAACGGATAAGAGATCCGCTTCATGATTTGATCGAATTTGACGCAAGTCGGTTCGAACAAATGCTGTGGCAGCTTATCCAGTCCACTCCGTTTCAGAGGCTTCGCCGAGTCAGGCAGCTTGGATTTTCTGAATATGTTTATCCAGGTGCAACACATACGCGTTTCGCACATAGCCTAGGCGTGTTCTTCAATGCGCGACGCTTGATGCGTAACGTTAAGCGCCACATTGGAGATGACAACTTTGATCGAAATCGCTCCGAAGCAGCTCTGACGGCTGCTCTGTTGCATGACGTGGGCCATGGCCCATTTAGTCATTCCTTTGAGGCCATCGGTAAGCGTTTAGACCTTAAATATGCGAAGCATGAAGATGTGAGTGATGAAATCATTCGCAAGACAGAAGTTGCTGGTATCCTGGACGCTTATGTTCCAGGAATGTCAACGCGTGTTGCAGATATAATTGGTGCGAAAACGCCCGCAGATGTCTACTCCTCGGTTGTCTCAAGTCAATTTGATGCCGATCGGTTAGATTATATGCAACGTGACCGAATGATGACTGGAACGCAACATAGTGGAATTGACCTCACATGGCTTATTGCTAACTTAGAAATTGACGCCGTACCTTTCGGGGTGGGGGAGGAGCAAGTCGGTAGTGTGGAGACTTTCGTCCTAAGTTCAAAGGCAATCTTTGCAGCAGAAACTTATGTGGTTGGGCTGTTCCAGCTTTACCCGACCGTATATTTTCACAAGGCAACTAGATCAGCAGAAAAGGTTTTCTTTCATCTTTTCGAACGTGTTTTCCGTTTGGTGCGAGAAGGCCAAGTGGATCTTGTCGGTTTATCAAAGAGAAATCCAATTGCGGTCTTTGCTGAAAATCCAGACTCGCTTGGACACGCTCTTAATCTTGACGATTCGGTTGTCTGGGGTTCGTTGGCAGAGCTTTGTGAGTCAAAGGATGGATCGATTTCGCAGCTTGCCGCAATGCTAAGAGAACGACGTCTTCCAAAAGCGATCGACCTCCGGACGGCGGTAATGAAAGAGCTTGGCGACAATGCACCGATCGATCTGATTGAAAAATCAGTCCTTCTTTCGAGAAAGGCGCTCGGTGAATGGTGCGACGAACAGGGCAATGAAGTTCCCCAAATCTGGGTCGATACATCTCAGCGGGTGCCCTATAAGGAATTTCAGGAAGATACGGGTCCATTGAATCAAATTCTGATCAGACACAACGGTGGGCTTGTCGATCTCAAGGAGGTATCGCCCATTGTCGAGGCGATTCGACCTTTCAAGCTTGATAGGGTATACATTCCCTTTCCAAATGATGGTCTGAGAACGCTTGTACACGAAACGGTCAAACAAAAAACAAAGGAGGCGAAGGGAGAATGACAAAGCGAACGGGAGGAGACATGGGGGAACTGGTCCGCATCGTTTCTGCTGCGGATGGTGAACTCGTTGGCAGAACGCGACTTCAAAAGACGGCGTTCCTTCTCGAACTGGCAGGCCTTGGCAGCGGCTATGAGTTCAAATACAAGCATTATGGGCCTTTTAGTGACGAACTTGCATCGGCCGTAGATCTCGCGCCTTTACTGTTTGACTTCCGGGAGGACCAGAAGCGTTCTGGATGGGGTGGCACATACTCTGTGTTTACGTCTGCGGCTCCCTATGACGGGAAAGAAGGAGATGCTTATCGGCAGCTTGTTTCTTTGGCAAAAAGAGCCAATCCAATTGAGCTTGAGCTTGCGGCTACCGCCGCTTATTTGGCAAGCGTTGGCGATGGCGATCCTTGGGGTGAAACAGTCAGAAGGAAACCGGAGAAAGCTGCTGGCGGAAAAATTGAGCAAGCTAAGGCACTTTATGTTCGCTTGAAGGAACTGGAACTGCCTGAAGCGCTTCCCGATATTTGAGACGTTACCGTTTTCGGTGAACTGGCGGTGAGGTCAGGAGCACCAGCCACCGGAGTGTTTGCATGCAAGAGAGTAAAGACCTGCGATCAAGTCTATGGCAGTCGGCCAATACACTTCGCGGTTCCGCCGTAGATCGCACTGATTGGAAAGGATATATCCTTCCCCTGTTGTTCTTCAAGCGTATCTCTGACGTCTGGGACGAGGAAACAGCCGAGGCTCGCGAGATATATGGCGAAGCCGACCCCTCCTTGTTTCCCGAAGTGCATCGCTTCGTGCTGCCTGAGGGCTGTCACTGGAACGACATAAGGGCGATCCCGGCCAATGTCGGTGCCGCTTTGCAAAAGGCCATGCAGGAGATCGAGCGGTCCAATCCGGACACGCTGTTCCGTGTATTCGGTTCCGCGGACTGGGGAAACAAGGAGAAGTTCTCCGACGAACTGCTGAAGGATCTGATCGAGGGGTTCTCAGAGGTCGGGCTCGGCAACACGACTGTAAGCACCGACGTGCTGGGCGACGCCTACGAATATCTGGTGGGCAAGTTTGCCGACGTGACCCGCCGAAACAAGGCGGGTGAGTTTTACACCCCGCGCAGCGTCGTGCGCATGATGGTCGAAATCCTCGACCCTCAGGAAAGCGAAAGCATCTACGATCCCGCTTGCGGCACGGGTGGCATGCTGCTCGGGGCTATCGAGCATGTGATGCGCAAGGGCGGTGACCCGCGCACCTTCTACGGGAAGATCTACGGCCAGGAGAAAAACCTGACCACCGCCGCGATCGCCCGGATGAACCTCGTCCTGCACGGGATTGAGGACTTCCAAGTGGCCCGTGAGGACACGTTGCGGAACCCGGCCTTCACAGATTCGAGCACAGGTGGTCTTGCCACCTTCGACTGCGTGATCGCGAACCCGCCATTTTCGCTGAAGGAATGGGGTCGTGACCTGTGGGAGGCCGATCCTTGGGGTCGGGCACGGTACGGAATCCCGCCGGAAAGCTACGGGGACTACGCCTTCGTACAGCACATGATCGCATCAATGGCACCGACCGGAAACAGCCGCATGGCTGTCGTCCTGCCGCAGGGCGCGCTGTTCCGGAAGTCGGCCGAAGGCTCGATCCGGCAAGCCCTGCTGGAAAAGGACATGGTCGAGGCGGTCATCGGCCTTGCGCCGAACCTGTTCTACGGAACGCAGCTGGCCGGATGCGTCGTCATCCTGCGCCGCAAAAAGCCCGAGGCCCGCAAGAACAAGGTCCTGATCATCGACGCCTCCAGCCTCTTCCGTAAAGGGCGGGCGCAGAACTTCCTCGATCAGGAGCACAGCGACCAGATCGTCGCCTGGTACCGCGCCTTCGAAGATGTGGAGGATCGCGCCAAGGTCGCGACGCTGGACGAGATCAAGAAGGAAGGCTGGACGCTGAACATCTCGCGTTACGTCCTCCCGCCGATTGGCCAGGATATCCCGCCGCTGCCTGAGGCCGTTGAGGCGTTCAAGACAGCGCTGGCCGACGCTCGGGCGGCCGAGGATCACCTGCGCAAGGTGCTGGTCGAAGGGGGGTGGCTACAATGAGCGGGCTGACCCAACGTGAACTCGAAAGCTATCTGTGGGGGGCCGCCACCCTGCTGCGCGGTCTCATCGATGCCAGCGACTACAAGCAATACATCTTCCCATTGCTGTTCTTCAAACGCCTGTCCGACGTCTGGGACGGGGACTACCAGGACGCCCTCGATGAAACCGGTGACGAGGGTTATGCCACCGCCACCGCCAACGACCGCTTCGTGATCCCTGAAGGCGCGCACTGGAACGACGTTCGTACCGCATCACGCGACGTGGGACGGGCGCTGCTGTCGGCCTTCCTCGCCATCGAAGCCGCCAACCCCGAACGCTTGCAGGGCGTCTTCGGCAACGCGAACTGGACCGACAAGGCCCAGATTCCCGACAGCACGCTGAAGAACCTGATCGAGCATTTCTCGAAACACGACCTTACGCTCGCGGCCGTGCCCGAGGACGAGCTTGGCAACGGCTATGAATACCTGATCAAGAAATTCGCCGACGACAGCGGCCACACCGCGCAGGAATTCTACACCAACCGCACCCTCGTCCATCTGATGGCACAGATGCTGGAGCCCCAGCCGGGCGAGAGCATCTATGATCCGACCTGCGGCACCGGCGGCATGCTGATCTCGTGCCTTGCCGAGGTGAAGCGGCGCGGGGGCGACATCCGGACCACCGGCCTTTACGGGCAGGAGCTGATCACCATCACCGCCGCCATCGCGCGGATGAACCTGGTCATCCATGGCGTGGACGATTTCCACGTCGCCAGCGGCAACACGCTGGCCACGCCTGCCTTCGTGCAGGGCGACCGGCTGCGCACATTCGACGTGGTCCTCGCCAACCCGCCCTATTCCATCAAGAAATGGAACCGCGGCGCGTGGGAGCAGGATGCCTGGGGGCGCAACTTCCTTGGCACCCCGCCGCAGGGGCGGGCGGATTACGCTTTCTTCCAGCACATCCTGTCGTCGATGCACGCCAGGACCGGGCGCTGCGCGATCCTGTTTCCGCACGGGGTGCTATTCCGCAACGAAGAGGCCGAGATGCGGCGCAGGCTGGTGGAATCCGACCGGGTCGAATGCGTGCTGGGGCTGGGGCCGGGGCTGTTCTATAACTCGCCGATGGAGGCTTGCGTGGTGATCTGCCGGTCGCAGAAGCCGGAGGCGCGCAAGGGGCGCATCCTCTTCATCGACGCTGTGGCCGAGATTGCGCGTGAACGGGCGCAAAGCTTTCTGCGCCGCGAACATCAGGCGCGTATCCTGTCGGCATATCAGACCTTTGCCGATGATCCCGGCTTTGCCGCGGTGGCGGATGTGGCCGATGTTCTGGCGGCCGACGGCAACCTGTCGATTGCTCGCTATGTGAAGCGGCCCAAGGCGGCGGTGGCGGGTGGCGGTGCCACGCTGGCGGCGACCTGGGCGGCGTTTGATGAAGACGGGCGCGAGTTCTGGACGGGCATGGACGCGCTGGTGGACATGCTCGATGGCCTGACGCCTGCGGAGGATGCCGATGCTTGAGCGGCCGATTTCCAAGGCGGGTTGGACGCGAGTGCGGTTCGATCAGATCGCCACGCAGATCAACGACCGGGTCGACAACCCCGCCGAGGCCGGGGTAGAACGCTATGTCGGGCTGGAACACCTTGATCCCGACAGCCTGCGCATCCGGCGCTGGGGCGAACCCACCGATGTGGAGTCGACCAAGCTTCGGTTCCAGCCGGGCGATATCATCTTCGGCAAGCGGCGCGTCTATCAGCGCAAGGTGGCGGTGGCGGATTTCGAGGGCATCTGTTCGGCACACGCCATGGTGCTGCGCGCCAAGACGGGCGCGGTGCTGTCCGATTTTCTGCCCTTCTTCATGCAAAGCGATCTGTTCATGGAGCGGGCCTTAAGCATATCCGTCGGGTCGCTGTCGCCAACGATCAACTGGAAAGCCCTCGCCAACGAGGAATTTCTGCTGCCGCCGATCCAGGAGCAGGCGCGGGTGGTGGAGGCGCTGAGCGCTTCTGCAACAAACCTTGACCGCCTTTATGTGCTGCACGGACAAGCCGCTGTTCTTCTCGATGCGCTTATCCTTGAGACAATTGAGATACGCGGCTTCTCGATGAATCAGGGGTACAAAGGGCGCTTTCAGGTAGAGAAAGGGGAACGAATTTACCACGCGCGAAGCGGAAATGGAGAACCCATTCCTGATGATGCTGGTGACACGCTCTTTTTCAAAGTCGCTGACTTCAACCGGAACAGCGACCATCGAAAGCTCACGCATGCTGAGGTGAGGTTCTCGATCAAATCAAATCCGGGCATTCGAGTGTTTCAGCCCGGAACGGTCGTTTTCCCCAAACGCGGGGCATCAATATTTCTGAACAAGATCGGAATACTAACTCACCCGGCGGCTTTGGATCCGAACTTGATGGCGCTTGAGCCTCGAGCCGAGAAGGTGTCCGCTGAATATCTGATGTGGTTCTACAAAGGGATAGGGCTCTGGCGCTTCGCTGACACGACTTCTGTTCCGCAGCTAAATCACAAGCACCTAAACCCTGTCCCTGTGCCAGTCCCATCCGTCGAACAACAAGATGAAATCTGCGCTCGGATTTCACTTCTGGCCGATGCCTTGGCAAATGCTGCAAATAGGCTTCGGAATGCGCAGGATGCCCATACCAGGATTCGTGAAGGTGTCTTTTCTGAAACTGGGGTGAGTGCATGACCTTCACTGAAGCCAACACCGTCGAAGCCCATCTGCGCGACCTTCTTGCGGGCTTGGCCTCGGCCCGCCCGGCGCAACTCACCATCGGCCTCGCCCGCGCGGGCGGCAAGATCGCGGGCCTCGGCTGGCATTACGTCGCCCCCGCCGACCTTCCCCGTCAGCCGCAAGAGGTGCTGGTGGAACCCCATCTGCGCAACGCTCTGATCCGCCTGAATCCCGACATTGCCGCCAACCCCGGCCGGGCCGATGACGTGCTTTACCGTCTGCGCGCCATCGTCTCGGGTGCACGGTCGGACGGGCTGGTGAAGGCGAACGAGGAATTTGCCGCGTGGGCACTGGGCGAACGCTCGATGCCCTTCGGCGCGAATGGCGAACACGTCACCATCCGCCTGATCGATTTCGACGATATCGAGAAGAACAGCTTCGTCGTCACCCAGCAGTTCATCATCCGCGCGGGCAAGACCGAAAAGCGCGCCGATCTGGTGCTGCTGGTAAACGGCATTCCGCTGGTGCTGATCGAGGCCAAGACGCCGGTGCGGTCCAGCCAAAGCTGGCTCGACGCCGCCATCCAGGTCCATGACGATTACGAGAAGAATGTGCCGGAGCTGTTTGTGCCCAACGCCTTCTCAGTCGCAACCGAGGGCAAGGAGTTCCGCTACGGCTCCGTCCGGATGCCGGTCGATATGTGGGGCCCCTGGCGCGACGGTGACGGCAAGCAATCGCTGGGCGAGGTTGAGAAAGCTGCCTGCTCGATGCTGCGTCCTGCGATGGTGCTCGACATGCTCGACAGCTTCACTGCCTTTGCCACGCAGAAGGGCAAGCACCGCATCAAGATCATCGCCCGCTATCAGCAGGTGGACGGCGTCAACAAGATCGTCGCGCGGGTCGTGGCCGGCCAGCCGCGCAAGGGGCTGATCTGGCATTTCCAGGGGTCGGGCAAATCGCTGCTGATGCTTTTCGCCGCGCGCAAGCTACGGCTGCACCCGGCGCTGAAGAACCCCACGGTGCTGATCGTCGTGGATCGGGTCGACCTGAACAGCCAGATCGCGGGCACGTTCTATGCTGCCGATATGGCAAATCTGGTGCGGCCAGAAAAGCGAAAGGATCTGCAACACCTGCTTGAAAGCGACGCGCGGAAGGTTGCGATTACCAACATCCACTTATTTGGAGAGGCCGATGGCGTTCTGAACGCCCGCGACAACATCATCGTTCTGGTGGATGAGGCGCACCGCACGCAGGAAGGCGATCTCGGCCGCAAGATGCGGGACGCTCTGCCGAACGCATTCCTGTTTGGTCTGACCGGCACTCCGATCAACCGCGCCGACAAGAACACCTTCTACGCCTTTGGCGCCGATACTGACGAAGGCGGCTACATGAGCCGCTACGGCTTGAACGACTCGATCCGCGACGGGGCGACGAAGGAGCTGCATTTCGAGCCACGGCTGGTGGACCTGCACATCGACCAGAAGGCCATCGAGGAAGCCTATGCCGAGCTGACGCAGGGCCTGACCGACGAGGACCGGGATCGACTGGGCAAGGCGGCGGCCAAGATGTCGATCTTGGTCAAGGCGCCCGAGCGCATCCGCGCGATCTGCGGCGACATCGCCAAGCATTTCCAGGAGAAGGTCGCGCCCAACGGCTTCGGCGCGCAGGTGGTGACCTTCGACCGTCAAAGCTGCGTGCTCTACAAGCAGGAACTCGACCGACACTTGCCGCCCGAGGCTTCCGACGTGGTGATCTCGGTCAACAGCGGCGAGACGGAATATGCGGCGTTCAAGCGCGACCGGGATGCCGAGGAGAAGCTGCTCGACCGCTTTCGGGATCCGAAGGACCCGCTGAAGATCATCATCGTGACCTCGAAGCTGCTGACCGGCTTCGACGCGCCGATCCTTCAGACAATGTATCTGGACAAGCCGCTGCGCGACCACACGCTGCTGCAGGCGATTTGCAGGACGAACCGTCCCTACGGCGAGCAGAAGACCCACGGCCTGATCGTCGATTACCTCGGCATCTTCGACGACGTGGCGCAGGCGCTGAAGTTTGACGAGGAAGGCGTGCAAAAGGCGGTGTCGAACATCGCCGAGTTGATCAACGCCCTGCCGACCGCCTTGCAGAAGTGCCTCGTCTATTTCGCGGGCGTGGATCGCAGACTGACCGGTTACGAGGGCCTGATCGCCGCGCAGGAGTGCATCCCGAACAACGACCTGCGCGACGCCTTTGCGGCCGACTTCAGCGTTCTTGCGCGCATATGGGAAGCGCTGTCACCCGATCCGGTGCTGACGCAGTACGAGATCGATTATCGCTGGCTGGCGCAGGTCTACGAGTCATTGAAGCCCTCCAGCGGCACAGGGCGGCTCCTTTGGCATCGGCTGGGCGCTAAGACCATCGAGCTGATCCACGAGAACGTCCATGTGGATGCGGTGCGGGACGATCTTGATACGCTGGTTCTGGACGCCGAGCTGCTGGAGGCCGTTCTCGGCAATCCGGACCCAGAAAAGAAGGCCAAGGAAATCTCGGTCAAGCTGGGGGGTCGTCTGCGCAAGCATGCAGGGAATCCGAAGTTCAAGGCGCTGGGCGAACGCCTGGAGGACCTGAAGAACCGTCACCAGCAGGGTCTCCTGCTGTCCATCGACTTCCTGAAAGAGCTTCTGGCGCTGGCGAAGGACGTGGTGAAGACTGAGCGCGAGACGCCAGAGGAAGAGGACATCGACCGTGGCAAGGCGGCGTTGACTGCGCTCTTCGAGGAAGCCCGGAACGGCGACACGCCTGTCATGGTCAAGCGGGTCGTGGACGATATTGATGCAATCGTCCGTGAAGTGCGTTTCGAGGGATGGCAGGCCACGCATGCGGGAGAACGCGAGGTCAAGAAGGCGCTTCGCCAGACACTTTTCCGCTACAAGCTGCACCAGGACGCAGAGTTGTTCGAGAAAGCATACGGCTACATTCGCGAGTATTATTGATCTAGGGACCGCCGTTGATGGATGACAAACGCACTTTCACTGTTGCAACAGATGCTGCTGTCATCTCAATGATCGAGAGCGCAAAGCGGCGCTTGGTCGTCATCGCCCCAGCCTTGTCGCTTGCCGTCGCAACTGCGCTCGCCGCGCGTTTCGACGACTTGGAGCGCCTGGATCTTCGCGTGATCCTCGACGCAGATGCCGAAGTTTATCGCCTTGGCTTCGGAGAGCGCGAAGCGTTGGATGTCATTCGCGACGCGGCGTCTCGGAACCTGCTAGACCTACGCGTCCAGCCCGGTGTGCGTATCGGAGTGATTATCTCGGATGAGGACACGATGGTGTTCGCGCCGATCTCGAAGAACATCGAGGCTGGCTCGGACACGGCAGAAAAACCGAATGCGATCGTGCTTCGAGGCACTTCGGCCGACAGCATCGTAGTCGCCGCCGGAGCGCAGCCAGGCGATAATAACCCGTCTGGCGAAATCGGGAATGCGGCCCTTGACCCCGCCAAGGTCGCAGCGATGCAGAATGATCTTGAACGTAATCCACCGGCCAGGTTCGACATCACGAGGCGTCTTCAGGTGTTTTCGTCTCGCGTAGTCTATGTCGAGTTCGAGATATCGGGCTTTTCGCTCAGTCGGAAGCAGGTTCCCCTCCCAGACGATTTCAGCACCGTAAATGATGCAAATCTTCAGGCTCAGATTTCCAGCCGACTCCGCGCCCCCATGGCCGCAGTCGGCGCAGTAGAAGTAGTGGTTGGTGACGGAGAGGATGCCAAGACGGCGCTGGTCGACGACGCCTGGCTACGCAAGGAACGCAAGCGGATCGAAGACCTCTACACCTTTCAAATCGACAATTTTGGCCGCGTGATCCTGCGCGAGGATCGAAAAGATTTTGATGCCGCAGTGAAGTCCTTTCTGAAAGTTGTCGAACGCTATCATGAGAAAGTTCGCGCAGGGCTGGACGCCCATCGTTCCGCCTTCCGTGAAAGCTTCGTCGCCGAGTTCCTGCCGAAGTGGAAGGAAACGCCTCCCGATTACATGACGCGTTGGGGAAATCGACCTGACGACGACGGCTTGAGAACAGAGTTGGAGAACCGAGCCAACGAAGTTTTCGAGACCATGCTCGCTTTCGAGCCTCCCGCCGTCCGGCTTGTCGAGAAGAACGTGTCACCAACGAACGTCGAAGATCCCCGCTTTCTGAGCCGCTTGCGTACCATCATGGAGCGGCGTCGCGTGCCAAAGGGCATCATTGACTCGCTTTTCGCGTCTGGTGAGGCAGCGCCAGAACAGGGGGAACTGCTGAAGCGTAGTTGAAAAATCTCGGATCGAAGTTCGATTTCAGTAGCTTCTGGTAGTGCGCCACTGAAATCGAAGTGTTCGACAGTAAACCCAGTAAAGTTCTGAATTTCCAATGCCTTGATCGAACTTCACCAAATGTGCGCAGGCAACAGGTCCAGAGAATACTCGCCTTGAGAGAACGCTTTCGTGCCTCTTGGTGCCCGGGACAAGTGCTCAGCCCTTCCCGCATAACCCTCGAAAACAACAAAAAAAATCCGCCAGTAGCCGGATCGGGAGAACGCTTTCGTGAGGGCAAGTGGCGGAGAGACAGGGATTCGAACCCTGGGAAGGCTTTCACCCTCAACGGTTTTCGAGACCGCCCCGTTCGACCGCTCCGGCACCTCTCCGCAGTCATCGCGTCCAATAATGAAGCGGCGAACGGCGTGCAAGCCCCAATCGAACGGTTGGTCACACGACATTGAACCGACGCGGCCAAGCGCGGACTTGGAATGACTGGACACAGACCATAGACACTGAACACGTTTGCCGAAAAGAGAGGTACGCCATGATACACCCTGCTGTTCCTGCCCTTGTACTGGGGGTCGCCTTTTCACCGGCCTTCGCGCAATCACCTGATCCTGACGCGCACGTTCTATTCGATGTGCTTTCCCTTCCCGAGATGGTCGAAATCATGCGGCTCGAAGGACTGGCCTATGGCGCAGAAATCGGAGCAGGCGTCTTCGGAGAAGCTGTTCCAGCCGAATGGGTTGCAGCAGTCGAAGCGATCTATGACGAAGATCAGATGCTTGCCGATGCGCGGGATGCGCTGATCTCGGCAACCGCCGGACAGGATCTCCAGCCCATGATCGCGTTCTTCTCTCAGGCCCCCGGAGACAGCTTCATCCGGCTTGAGACGACGGCGCGGCGTGCCCTTCTTCATGACGATGTCGAGACTGCTGCCAAAGAGGCTGCCGCAATCGCCATGGCGGATCAGACGGCGCGTTATCTTCAGATCAAGGAATTCATAGAGGCCAACGATCTGATTGAAACGAATGTCACGGCGGCGATGAACACGACCTATTCCTTCTATCTCGGGATGCTGGATGGTGGCGCATTCCCGGGTGAAACCACGGCAGACGATCTCCTGAGAGACGTCTGGACCCGTGAAACCGAAATCCGGACGAATACGACAGAATGGGTCTATTCCTTTCTTCTGATGGCCTATGATCCGGTCAGTGACGCCGATCTGGAGGCCTATATCGCCTTCTCGGAAACCGGGTCGGGCCAGTCACTGAACCGCGCAATCTTTGGGGCTTTCGACGACATGTTTGACGACATATCCCATTCGCTCGGTCTGGCGGCGGCAAGATACGTTTCAGGAGAGTCTCTCTGACAGAGCTATGGCTCTTTGCCATAGACCATGATGGCCGCCACCAAAGCAGCCGGATTGGCCTGATAAAGGGCCATGTCCGATTGAAGCTGGATGATCCGTGTCGGCCTGTCCTGGGCGGGAACACCGGCCTGATCCATTGCCTGCGTCAGGATCGGTCCGCCGCCCGCGTCGATCTCGGTCAGTATCGCAGGGTAACCGGACTTGACTGTAATCTCGACCGCACCGCGCCGCAGGGCATAACCGGAATCAGAGGCCGCCGTCCCAAGACTGGCACCCGGGAAAAGCAGGGGATATCCCGTCATTCCTGATGAGCATGCAGCAAGGAAGATTAGCGCCAGAATGGCCGGTCTGATCACGAAAAACCCCTTCATTTCCGGGTTGACTTGGGGCGCAGTTGCGCAGATAAGCGCCCATCCCGGCAAGGACCTTCTCGGGATGAACGCGGGATTCGGCCGGCCGGGCCCGCACATTTCAATCAACGTCCCTGAAGGGACGCGCTGTCCGTAGGTGGCCAACCGGCCCTGAACGCCCCGCAAGGGGGACCGCAGGACGCGGGATACGAAGGAAAGACAACGATGTTCGCGGTTCTGAAAACCGGCGGCAAGCAGTACAAGGTGGCTTCGGGCGATGTGCTCCGGGTCGAAAAGCTTGCGGCGAATGCTGGCGATACCGTCCAGTTCAATGAAATCCTGATGGTGGGCGACGTGATCGGCGCGCCGGTTGTGGCGGGTGCTGCCGTGCAGGCGACCGTCATCGACCAGATCAAGGGCGAAAAGACGATCAACTTCGTGCGCCGTCGTCGGAAGCATTCGTCCAAGCGGACGAAAGGACACCGGCAGAAACTGACGCTCGTCCGCGTGACCGAGATCCTCTCGTCTGGCGGCGAATCCACCGGCGTAATGGCTGCTGTGGGGAAGGCGCCTGCCGTCGCACCGGAAGTGGCCGCCCCCGCCCCGAAGAAAGCGGCCCGCAAGGCTGCAGCTACGAAGGAGTAATCTGAGATGGCACACAAGAAAGCAGGCGGCTCCACCCGCAACGGCCGTGACAGCGCAGGGCGTCGTCTGGGCGTAAAGAAGTATGGGGGTGAAGTCGTCATTCCGGGCAATATCATCGTCCGTCAGCGCGGCACCAAGATGTGGCCCGGCAATGGCGTCGGAATGGGCACGGATCATACGATCTTTGCAACCGTCGAAGGCAACGTGAAGTTCCACAAGGGTCTCAAAGGCCGCACCTTTATTTCGGTCCTCCCGGTGGTGGAGGCCGCCGAGTAAGCCGAACACTCAAAGTGCTTACACTCTGGGGGATCGGCTGAAGAGCCGGTCCTCTTTTCGTTTCAGGCGCGTCATGATCCTGCCATGCGGCTGGTGCAGAGGAAAAGTTCACCGGATTGAAGTGAACTTGCTCCAGTGACATCGATCAGGACCGATCAGGTTTTCGAGGAGGAAGACCATGAAGTTGGAAACGCTCAAACCGCAGCCGATGGTTGCGACCGAACGGCTCAACCTGCGCCCGCTGCGCCGGTCCGACGCCGGCCCGATCGCGCTTTATGCCGGTGACTTGCGCGTGGCTCGGGGGACCCGGTCGATCCCGCATCCTTATCCGCCCGGAGCGGCCGAGGGACTGGTAGATCGCGCGGGCCTCCCAACCCGCAGTGATGATATCTGGGCGATGGATGGCGCGGCGCATGGGCTGGGCGAAGTTCTGGGCCTGATCCATCTGGTGCGACTGGATCGCCGGCAGAGCGAGATCAGCTATTGGGTCGCGCCCGCCTTCTGGAACACCGGCCTCGCGTCCGAGGCGGTTCGTGGCATCATCGCCGCCAACCCGCATGGTGCGGCGCAGATCTTTGCCGAGGTGTTCCAGGACAATACCGGATCGGCCCGTGTGCTGACCAATTGCGGTTTCGAATATCTGGGCGATGCAGAGGCTCATTCAGTGGCGCGGGGGGCGACGGTGCCGACATGGACCTATTCGTTGAAGACGGGGGCCTGACGCCAGTCTTGCGGACTGAGCGTCTGACGTTGCGGCCTGTGAACCTCGCAGATGCGCCCGCAATAGTCGCGGGCGTCAACGATTGGGATGTCGCCAAATGGCTCGCCGTCGTGCCGCATCCCTATACCGACGATGATGCGCATTCTTTCATCTCCGAAATCGTCCCGGCAATACCAAAGCTCTGGGCAATCGACGATGCCCAACTTGTCGGCATCATCTCCATCGACACCGAGATCGGGTACTGGCTTGCCCGCGATCGTTGGGGCAGGGGTTACATGACCGAAGCGGCGCGTGCCGTCGTGGCGCATCACTTTGCCGATCCGGCAGCAGAGAATCTGCTTTCGGGGCATTTTGTCGGCAATGAGCGGTCCGGTGCGGTCTTGGCCAAGCTGGGATTCGTCAACCTGGAAGTGCGACGCATCTATAGCCTTGCCCGGGGCGAAGATGTGGACAGCCAAAAAATGATCCTGACCCGGGCGAACTGGGAAACCGGAATTGGCTGAGATCTCATATCGCGACGTCCGGGCGTCCGACCTGGCCGCCCTGTCGGCCATCATGTCGGATTGGGAGGTCGTGCGTCAGCTGGGCTCATGGCCCTGGCCGCATGATCTGGCGTTCACGGCATCGCGCTGCCATCCTTACCGGGGCAACGGCTTTGTCTGGGCAATCGTCCGCGACGGGCAGATGATCGGAACAGTCGGAGTGACCGAAGGGACATTCGGCTATTGTCTGCGGCGGGATCAGTGGGGGCAGGGGATCGGGTCGGCTTCAGCCCGGACCGCCATTGCACATGCCTTTGACAATCCCGCTCTGGAAAAGATCACGGCCGAAGTCTGGGCTGATAACCTGCCGTCAATGCACATCCTGATCAAACTCGGCTTTGCGGTCGTCATGATCGAGACGCTCCACGCCAAGGCGCGTGCCGTGCCAACCCTTTTGCAGCGTCTTGTTCTGACCCGGCCCCGCTGGCAGACCTTGAGCAATCCCGGCCAATCCGCTAACGCGGGAGCCTGAGCCCGAAAGGCGCCGCCATGAAGTTCCTCGACCTAGCCAAAGTCTATATCCGCTCTGGCAGTGGCGGAAATGGCTGCGTGTCCTTCCGGCGCGAGAAGTTCGTCGAGATGGGCGGGCCCGATGGTGGCGATGGCGGCCACGGCGGCGATGTGATTGCCGAAGCGGTCGAAGGGCTGAATACGTTGATCGATTTCCGTTATCAGCAGCACTTCTTTGCCAAGAACGGCCAGAGCGGCATGGGCAGCCAGCGCACCGGAGCGAGCGGGGACAACATCATCCTGCGCGTCCCGGTCGGGACCGAAATCATCGACGAGGATGAGGAAACGGTGATAGCCGACCTGACCGAAGTCGGGCAGCGCATCGTGCTTGCCAAGGGTGGCAACGGCGGCTGGGGAAACCTGCAGTTCAAATCCTCGACCAATCGCGCACCGTCGCGCGCCAATCCGGGGCAGGAAGGTGTGGACCGGACGATCTGGCTGCGGTTGAAACTAATCGCCGACGCCGGGCTCTTGGGGATGCCCAATGCGGGCAAGTCCACCTTCCTTGCCGCCACATCGAATGCACGCCCAAAGATTGCCGATTATCCGTTCACAACCCTTGTGCCGAACCTTGGCGTCGTTGGCGTGGACAATGTTGAATTCGTCGTGGCCGACATTCCGGGCCTGATCGAAGGCGCATCCGAAGGGCGCGGCCTTGGCGATCAGTTTCTGGCCCATGTGGAGCGCTGTTCTGTCCTGTTGCACCTGGTAGACGGCACGGCGAATGACCCCGTCGTGGATTATCAGACCATCATCAACGAACTGGAGCTTTACGGCGGCGATCTTGCTGACAAACCCCGTATCACGGTTCTGAACAAGATCGACGCGCTGGACGAAGAAGAACGCGCCTTTCTGCGCGACGAATTGCAGGAGGCCGCGGGCGAGCGTGTCTGGCTCATGTCCGGCGTTACCGGTGAAGGTGTGATTGAAGTGCTTCGGGTGCTGCGGTCGCAGATCGACGAAGACCGGCTGCGGGCCCGCAAGGAGGCAGCCCCGGTGGAGGATGCACCATGGCGTCCCTGAAAGAGGCACGTCGACTCGTCGTCAAGATAGGCTCGGCGCTGCTCGTTGACCGTGCGACCGGTGCCCTGCAGTCTGCCTGGCTGAAATCACTAGCCGAAGATGTGGCCAATCTGCGCGCCCGCGGCGTGCAGGTAATCCTTGTCTCCTCCGGTTCCATTGCACTCGGGCGCGGCGTGCTGGGCCTGCCCGCCGGGGGGCTGCCGCTTGAACAGTCGCAGGCTGCGGCAGCAGTCGGGCAGAGCAGGCTGGCCCGCGCCTACGAGGAAGTGCTGGCCCCTTTCGGCATCGTCACGGGGCAGGTTCTGGTCACGCTTGAGGATTCGACGGATCGCAGGCGCTATCTCAACAGCCGCGCTACAATGGAGACGATGATCGGTTTCGGCGTTGTGCCCATCGTGAATGAAAACGACACCGTGGCGACGGACGAGATCCGGTATGGCGACAATGACCGGTTGGCTGCACAGGTTGCCGTAACGGTCGGGGCGGATACGCTGGTGCTCTTGTCCGATGTCGATGGGTTCTATTCCGACAACCCCAACCTCAACAGCGCCGCGCAACATTTTCCCGAGATCTCAAAGATCACGCCCGAGATAGAAGCGATGGCCGGCGACGGAATATCCGGCTTGTCAAAGGGCGGGATGATCACAAAGGTGATGGCCGCACGCGTGGCGACCGAGGCAGGCTGCGCCATGGCAATCACGTTAGGATCACCTCTCAACCCTCTGGTAAAGCTTGAAAATGGTGCACGGGCGTCGTGGTTTGTCGCGCAGACAGATCCGCAGGTTGCCCGCAAGCGCTGGATTGCCGCGATGAAGGCCAAGGGCGAAGTGACAGTGGATGCCGGTGCAGAACGCGCCTTGGTGGATGGCAAAAGCCTTTTGCCGGCCGGGATCACCGCCGTATCGGGCCGCTTCGGGCGCGGCGATCCGGTGGCTATCCTGTCGTCGGCCGGTGCGCGGCTCGGCTTGGGCCTCACCCGCTATACTGCTGAAGAGACGCGGGCCATCAAGGGGCGGCGCAGCAGCGACATCGAGGCCATTCTGGGCTACAAGGGCCGTGCAGCCTTTATCCACCGGGACGACATGGTGTTGTGACAGCAGCACTCTGGCCCGGTAGGCCAGACAACAGAATGCAGAGCGGGACACTCATGAAGGACTTCGACAACATTCCGGACCTGATGGCCGATATCGGACGCCGCGCGAAAGCCGCGGCGATCGAACTCTCCTACACGACGTCGGAACGCAAACACGCCGCACTGATCGGCGCAGCGGATGCCATCTGGGCCAACCGCGAGGCGATCATCGACGCCAATTGCGAAGACCTTGTCTATGGCGAGGAAAAAGGCCTCAGCGCAGCCATGATGGACCGTCTCATGCTGGATGAACGCCGCCTGCGCGGGATGGTGGACGGGCTGCGGTCAGTTGCGGCCCAGTCAGATCCGGTCGGCCAGGTCATGGCCGAATGGGATATGCCGTCAGGCCTGCATATCAAGCGGGTCCGCACACCTTTGGGTGTGGTCGGCGTGATCTATGAATCGCGTCCCAACGTGACGGCGGATGCGGGGGCGCTTTGCCTGCAGTCCGGGAATGCCGTCATCCTGCGGGGCGGGTCTGAAAGTTTTCATTCATCCACAGCAATCCACGAATGCCTTGTCACAGGATTGAAGCAGGCGGGCCTCCCGATTGATGCGATCCAGCTTGTCCCGACGCGGGATCGTGCTGCAGTCAGCGCCATGCTGACGATGACCGACAGCATCGACGTGATCGTGCCGCGTGGCGGCAAAGGGCTGGTAGCGCTGGTCCAGCGCGAGGCGCGGGTTCCCATTTTTGCGCATCTGGAAGGCATCTGTCACGTCTATGCGGATCGCGACGCCGATCTGGAAAAGGCCCGTCGCGTGGTGCTGAACGCCAAGACACGGCGCACGGGGATCTGTGGTTCGGCGGAATGCCTTCTGATCGACTGGCAGTTCTATACCAAACATGGCCCTGTCCTGATCGAAGACCTTCTCAAGGCAGGGGTCAAAGTCCGGACGGAAGGCGAACTCCTCAAGGTGCCCGGCACAACAAAGGCTGCACCCGAAGATTTCGGGCGCGAATTTCTGGACATGATCATCGCGGCCAAACTCGTCGATGGCGTGGACGAGGCGATTGCCCATATCCGCAAGTACGGGTCGAGTCATACCGAAAGCATCCTGACCGAAAATGATGCGACGGCTGAAAGGTTCTTTCAGCGCCTTGATTCCGCAATTCTGATGCGAAATGCGTCGACGCAGTTCGCCGACGGCGGCGAATTCGGGATGGGTGCGGAAATCGGTATCTCGACTGGAAAGATGCATGCGCGCGGGCCGGTGGGTGCCGAACAACTCACCAGCTTCAAATACATAGTGAAAGGCGACGGCACAATTCGTATATGAGCGATTTGCCGGAATACAGAAGGACCAGGTCAACTCCGGTTTCCTTCGGTGGTTCTGGCCCGTCCCACTTCAACAGGGTGCTGGATTAGTCATCGGGCTGGAACAGTTTTCTTCTCTGTGGCTTGGGGGGCGTTGGGTTATCTGTCGCTGGCCATGTGTTTGGCTCTGCCCGCTGCCGGTTTTCATCCTCATGCTGCGAGCAACCGGGGCAGTCGGGCGAGGTTGCTGGCAGGCATCGTCAGGATGAAGCGGGACCGCACCCTGCGTGACATCCCGGTCGTCAGCAGACGGTCGCGGTTCCTGGTGAAGACGGTCGGCACCCAGACCGCATCGTCGGCACCAAGGCCGACGAACCACCGGAATAGCAGCCTGCACTCGATCTGTTCCATCAATCGCCGCTCCGAGCGGATCGAGAACAATACCCGGATCAGGCTGGCCCGGATCAACCGTACCGACGCAATCGAGGGGCGACCGAAATCG
>JAPLPE010000008.1 GCA_026400355.1 Rhodobacterales bacterium
CATCCCCGGCGGCAGAGACGGAAATGCCAGATCGATCAAAGGCCAACTCTCCGCTGATCTGGAACCCGTTGGTGCCATTCAGCGTGGAGAGGTTCAGGGTCGCGTCAAACCCGCCCGCCTTGCCGAAGATGATGTAGGAGGCACCGGAGGCGCTGCCGTTCGGATCCGCCCCCCTGGCCCCGACGATGATATCGTCGACCCCGTCGCCGTTCACATCCCCGGCGGCAGAGACGGAAAAGCCGGAATAATCAGCGCCCGCCTCTCCGCTGATCCGGAACCCGTTGGTGCCATCAAGCGTGGACAGGTTCAGGTTCGCGTCAAACCCGCCCGCCTTGCCGAAGACGACGTAGGAGGCGCCAGAGTTGTAATTGCCATTCGGATCGGCCCCATAGGCGCCGATGATGATATCGTCGAACCCGTCGCCGTTCACATCCCCGGCGGCAGAGACGGAAATGCCACAGCCATCATAGGCCGCCGCGCCGCTGATCTGGAACCCGTTCGTGCCGTTCAGGGACGACAGTTCGAAGACGCTTCCGAAAGTGCTCATGCCTCTGCTCCTGGGGCCAAAATGATCCCGACAACCTGACGCCACGCCATGCGCGGCGCGACCACCGGTCCGGGGAAAACGCAGTCAGTATGAATAGCGCGCAACCATTGCACAGCGCCGATGACCGATCAACTGCAGAAATCCCCGCCCGGACCGCAGCCCCTGGCGACGCCCCGCGCACCGTTCCGCGCACCGTTCCGCCCGGGCCGGGACCACGCAGGCCTGGCCCCCGCGCATCAGGACGGCTTTGCACCGTCCACCGTGATGAGCGTGAGTTTCTCGGACGCGCAGGCCCATGAGGTCCACGTGCCCAACGCATCGCTCCACGCTGCCCCGGATGCGCTGCGCGAAGCGGGCCGGCGGCATGGACCGAGCCTGTTCGGCACCCGCGCCATCGAGTTCATGCGCGTGCAGAAAAGCTTCTGGCATTGGAAGGCCGAACTTGTCACCGACATGACCCCATCGAAACAGGTCTCGGTCGTTTCTCCGATTGGACAAGGGTGGCCTTATCGGACGGGACAGCCTGCCCGCCCGCCAATCGGCGGTGCCGCGCCGCCGCCTTGTGTCACCCTCGCCATCGAGACCACGCTCGCGTCGGCACCGAATGGGGCATCCCAGATGGGCCGTGGCCAAGTCGTGGGCACGATCACCTTGGGAGAATGCGGTCACAGGGCCGGCCAGAACCCGGCTCTGGCTTTCGTCAGACCCGACGACGAGACTCCGTGCACCACCCATCCGCTTGATCTTTGTTGCACGCCGGTGCCCGCGCGTGTGATCCCGCCGTCCCCCTGTGATCCTGTGTCCACCAAAGTGGTCGGCTGGACTGCCGGATGTGAATACCCGGACATTGAGGGTCTTTCCAGGTGCCAGCCATCGCGGATTCAGAGGTGGCGGGTTTTCCAGTTATCTGTCCAAGCCGCTTTGAAGAGCGTCCTGAATCACAAAGACGAAAGGATACCATTGCCGGAAAGGCCAGTTTCCATACAGATCAATGCGGGGGGATGGTGCTGCAAGAGAGGATTGAACTCTCGACCTCACCCTTACCAAGGGTGTGCTCTGCCACTGAGCTACTGCAGCACGTTGCGGCCTTTTAGCGGGAACGCGGGCAAGCGCAAGGGGTATTGCAGCGAAGGGCGGGATGCATGGGTGCTGGACGATCGGGGCCTGGCGCATTATCACCCCTGACATGAAAACACCCCGGCAAGACCCGCCCAAGGCATCCGACCGCAACGAACGGCTCAAGGCCGCGCTCAAGGCGAACATCGCCAGGCGCAAGGCGCAGGCCAAGGCGAAGGGGGCCCCGGACAAGGGTAAGGCGACCGGGGAAACAGAGGGCGATTAGCAGGCATGGATTCCATCGTTGTGACGGGCGGGGCACCGCTGCAGGGCCAGATTCCGATTGCGGGGGCCAAAAATGCCTGTCTGACGCTGATGCCGGCGACACTTCTTTCCGAGGAGCCGCTGACTCTGACCAATGCGCCACGGCTGTCCGATATCAAGACGATGACGCTTCTCTTGCAGTCCCTGGGAGCCGAGGTATCGGCCCTGGCAGATGGCAAGGTGCTGGCGATGTCGTCGCACGGGTTGTCTTCGACCACGGCGGATTATGACATCGTGCGCAAGATGCGGGCGTCAAACCTTGTGCTCGGGCCTCTTCTGGCGCGTGAAGGGCATGCAATCGTCTCGCTCCCCGGGGGCTGTGCGATCGGGGCACGGCCGATGGATATCCATATCACCGCGCTCGAGGCGCTGGGCGCCGAGATCGAACTCAAGGACGGATATCTTCACGCCGTGGCGCGCGGTGGGCTGAAAGGTGCGCGGGTGCCGTTGCGGTTTGCGAGTGTCGGGGCGACCGAGAATACGCTGATGGCGGCCACGCTCGCGAAGGGGACCACGATCATCGAGAACGCGGCGCGGGAGCCGGAGATCGTCGATCTGGTCATTTGCTTGCGGCGGATGGGTGCGCAGATCGAGGGCGAGGGGACATCGACCATCACGATCCAGGGCGTGGACCGTCTGGGTGGCGCCACACATCAGGTGGTGACGGACCGGATCGAGCTTGGCACCTACATGCTGGCCCCTGTCATTGCGGGCGGTGAGGTGGAGTGTCTGGGCGGGCGGATGGAGCTTGTCGGTGCCTTTGCGGCCAAGCTGGATGCCGCCGGGATCGACGTGGCCGAAACGGAGCGGGGTCTGAAAGTGCGCTCACGCGGCGACCGCCCGCGGGCGGTGGGTGTTGTCACGGAACCTTTCCCAGGATTCCCGACTGACCTGCAGGCACAGATGATGGCGATGCTGTGTACGGCGGACGGTGTCAGCGTGTTGGAAGAGAAGATATTCGAGAACCGCTTCATGCATGCACCGGAATTGATGCGGATGGGGGCGCGGATCGATGTGGCCGGCGGCACGGCGACGGTAACGGGGGTGTCGCAACTGAAAGGTGCGCCAGTCATGGCGACCGATCTTCGGGCCAGCGTGTCGCTGATCCTTGCCGGGCTCGGGGCCAGCGGGGAGACGGTCGTGAACCGGGTCTATCACCTCGACCGTGGGTATGAGCATGTCGAGGAAAAGCTGCGCGGTGTGGGCGCAAGGATTGAACGGGTTGCTGGTAAATGAGTGAGGATGCACGGTTCGAGGATGGCGGCGAACGCCCGCTGCGGCTGAAGGCGCTGGACGCCGAGGATCTGGCCGTCCTGTCGAGCCTGGTTCAGGATGCGGTCTTTCCGGCGGCCGAAATGCTCTGGACGCGGCGGCAGCGGCGGTTTGGCATCCTTCTGAACCGGTTCCGCTGGGAGGATGAGCCTCGTGCCAGATCGCGGGGGCGTGCGGTCGAGAGGGTACAGTCGGTGCTGGCGATCGAGGACGTGATGCGGGTGCAGACATCGGGCCTGCCTTTCGGGCAGGCGGATGTGGTGCTGTCGCTGCTGTCAGTGACCTTTGAACCTGGCGAAGACGGGACGGGGCGGGTTGTGCTGACCCTTGCCGGTGACGGGGCGATTGCTGTGGATGTCGAGGCACTTGAGGTTGTAATGCGTGATGTGACGCGGCCCTACGTGGCGCCTTCGGGCAAGGTGCCTTCGCACGGGTGACCTGATGCGGGCGTTCGTCAGCGCGACGCGCTCCCTCGCTTGGGCGGGGTGAGACTGTCGGGCCAATACATTGACAGGGTTGGCTTTGTGGAGGTGTGCAGTCCCCCTGCGACCCTGACGTATTTCAGACCGGATGAGGACAGCGTCCCGCTACTGGGAACGGTTGCGGGCGGGTGCGGCCGCGGGCTCGTCGTCCTCGGGCGGGTCCTCGGACGGGATCGCATAGGCCCCGGTCAGCCATTTGGCGAGGTCGATGTCGGCGCAACGCTTCGAACAGAAGGGGCGGAACTCGGCCAAGGTCTCGCGTTTACAGATCGGGCAGGCCATCATGTGGCTCCGATAAGTCGGGCAAGTGGCGCGCGTTCGCGTTTGCGCTGTAGTTCGAAAAGACCCATCGGCGTCCAGCCGACGAGGCTTGTCTCGATAGGATCATTGTTGAATGAGTTGCGGAGCGACTGTTCGACCTGCTTGCGATGCGCTTTGGACATGGGGGCGAAATCGACCGTGACCTGACCGCCAAGGCCACGCAGGCGCAGGGCGCGCGGGAGGGTTCGGGCGGCGGCGAGGTTGACCTTGAGCGCGGCGGCGGGCGAGGTATCGCCGCCGGTATTCACATCGACTGCGATCATGGCGCGGGTCGGTTCCACATACATCGTGCCTTCGCCCAGATCGACCATCGGGGCGCGCAGTGAGGCGATCTGGTCGAGCACGCCTTCGCGGGCAAAGCCGCCGGGGTCGGTCACAACAGTCGGGGCCGACCATTCGCGCCAGGCGAGGAAATGGGGGCCGTCACCTTCGGTCAGGGCCTCGGGCTCGGTCCCGTCCTCATCCGCCATGACGGCGGTGGCAAGGGCCAGCATTTCGGCAATGTCTTCCAAGACTTCGTCCTCGTCCGCGCCGTCGCAGCCGGAACGGAGGATGAGACCGAAGGGGCCGTCCATCACCTCTTCCGCGATGGTGAGAAGGCGGGCGCGTTCGTCTTCATCGGCGATCTGACGCGAGATGTTGAGGCCGGGGGCACCAGGGGTGACGATGGCGTAGCGGCTTTTGAAAAGCACGCGGTCGGTGACGGGTACGGCCTTGCCGGGTTCGGCGATGCCCGTGACCTGAACCAGCATCGGCTGGCCGGGACGCAGCCCTCTGGCTTGCCGGAGGAAAGCCTGACCTTCGGGCAGGCGGAGCATCATGCCGCCCTGACCCTTCATCGGGCGGTCACAGATGGCGCGGTAGATGGCGCCGGGGCGGGGCGCGTCTTCGTCGTCGATCAGGAGGTCGTCAAGGCGGCCGTCAACAAGAAGGGCTGCGGCCTCGCGCCCCTGATGGTGGTCGAGGACGATGGTGCGGCCTTTCATGGCGTGGCTCCGTAAACGGGATAGCCGGCGGCGATCAGTAGGCCGGCGGTTTCGGTAAGGGGCAGGCCCACGACGGCGGTGAATGAGCCGTTGATCCAGGGGATAAAGGCCCCGGCAGGCCCCTGAATGGCATAACCGCCCGCCTTGCCCTGCCAGTCGCCCGAGGCGAGGTAGGCGTTGATTTCGGGGTTGCCGAGCTGTTTGACCATGACGGTCGTTTGCACGTCGCGTTCCCAGATCCTGTCGCCGTGCTTTACGGTCACGGCTGTGATGACCTTGTGGCGGCGGCCCGAGAGCAGATGGAGGAACGTCGCCGCCTGCGCGGCGTCATCCGGTTTGCCCATGATCCGGCGCCCCAAAGCCACTGTCGTATCGGCGCAAAGCACGACCTCACCGTCGGCGGAGGGGATGGCTTGCACCTTTTCCCGGGCGATCCTGCGGACATAGTCGCGGGGAAGTTCGGCTTTGTGCGGAGTTTCGTCGATGTCGGGCGGGCGGATGGCGAAGGGGGTGATCCCGATCTGCGCCAAAAGCTCCCGCCTGCGGGGCGAGGCCGAACCGAGGATCAGCCGCAGACCCTGATCGGGCGAAAGCACCGTCCGATCGGCCGTCACGGGGTCACTTGAAGCGGTAATTGATCCGGCCCTTGGTCAGATCGTAGGGGGTCATTTCGACCTGCACCTTGTCGCCAGCCAGAACGCGGATGCGGTTCTTGCGCATCTTGCCTGCCGTATGCGCAATGATCTCATGGCCGTTTTCCAGCTCGACCCTGAACGTCGCATTAGGCAGGAGTTCCTTCACGATCCCAGGAAATTCGAGCAGTTCTTCCTTGGCCATGTGATCTCCAATACAAAATGGGCGCCTTTCGTCTGCGCCCCGGCGGCTAAATGCGCCTGTATGGGGGGATTTTCAAGCGGGATTCGGCGGGGGCGACGTGGGGTTGTGCGTGCGGGGCACAGGGCGGGAAGGGTGCCTGGGACGGGTTGACGGCGGGGTTTGCGGGGGGTGTCAGGGAATCTTGGTGCAAGTAATTGGAAATGATGCGTTTTTGGATGCGGTATCGTGTCGGTATTGCGTCGGTATCACGTCGGTATTGCGTCGGTGCTTTTGGGGCGGAGGGCTAGGGGTTTGTTCAGGGTTTCGGGCGGGTGGTGTAGCGGGCATGGGTTTGCGAGGGGTGAATGGGGCGGACGTTGCGTGGGTTGGGGGTGCTAAGGCCGTGGGCGGGCGGTGCGTGCGAGTACGCACTCTGGGGTGAATTGACCAAGGCCATCGCCTTGGTCACGCGACCAAAGGGACGCTTGCACCCACCCTACGCTGGGTCGGTCAGGGGTGGGCCCCAGCGGGCGGTGAGGCGCGCGATGATCATGTCGCGGGTCTTGCGATAGCTGTCGAGCCGCGCCTCGCGGCCTTCGCCAAGGCCGGTGGGGTCGAGGATCGGCCAGTATTCGACCGTCAGATGATAGAACCGGGTAAGGTCGAGCGCACGGCGCTGGCTGGCGGGTGACAGGGCGAGGATCAGGTCAAAGGAGGACAGGTCGTCGCCCCATTGCTCCATTTCGTCAAACGAACGGGAGCGGTGGCGCGACAGTTCCACCCCGATCTCGCGGCAGACAGAGATGGCGAAGCCGTCGATCTCCATATCGTCTTTCACGCCCACCGACTGGATATAGCAGTCGGTGCCATAGAGCTTCTTCATGATCCCTTCAGCCATGGGCGAACGGACAGCGTTATGGTCGCAGCAAAAGAGGACCGACTGTGGCAGGGGCTCGAACTCTGGCGTGTGGGCCAAGGATCAGCCCCCGAAATGCAGGACGCAGATGAGGGTAAAGAGGCGGCGGGCGGTCGGTGTGTCGACCACGGCCTTGCCATCAAGCCGGTCCTGCAGCACACGCGCCCCTTCGTTGTGGATCCCGCGCCGTGCCATGTCGATCGTCTCGATCAGGCTGGGCGGCTGGGATTTGACGGCGGAAAAGTAGCTATCACAGATCTGGAAGTAGTCCTTGACCACCTGGCGGAAAGGGCCGAGCGACAGGTGGAATTGCGCTGCCGGATCGCCCGTCTCGGTCGTGATGTCAAAGACAAGCCGCCGGTCGCGGATCGAGAGGCCCAGTGCATAGGGGCCTTCGGGCATCGCCCGCCCGTCGCGCGGGGGCAGGGCAAAGCTGTTGTCTTCGAGCAGGTCAAAGATGGCAACCTTACGCTCCTGCTCGATCTCGGGCGTGGGGGGCGGGAGGCCTGCGTCGTCGATGGCGATGCGGATAAGGCGGGTCATGGGGTCAGCCGCGGTTGAGCCGGTCGAGCCGGGCCTGAACGGAGAGGCCGTGGGCCTGGAGGCTTTCAGAGGTGGCGATGCGGACGGCGGCCGGGCCGATGGCCGCAAGGGCCTCAGGGGTCATGCGGGCGAGGGTGGTGCGCTTGACGAAATCCATGACCGACAATCCG
The DNA here is from genome assembly GCA_026400355.1 of Rhodobacterales bacterium. Lineage (GTDB taxonomy): Bacteria > Pseudomonadota > Alphaproteobacteria > Rhodobacterales > Rhodobacteraceae > JAPLPE01. The sequence continues at coordinate 7,434 of JAPLPE010000008.1, forward strand.
CTTGAGAACCGCGCCGAGCGGGCTGTGGGCAGCACGTGGTTCGGCCCGCCGATGTAATCGCCGATCGCCTCGGGCGTCCAGTGGCCGAGGAAGATCGCGCCGGCGTGGCGGATCAGGGGGAGGAGGGCATCGGGGTCGGCCACGCAAAGCTCGAGGTGTTCGGGGGCGATGCGGTCGGAGAGGGCGGCGGCCTCGGCGAGGTTCCGGACATGGATGATGGCGCCGAAATCGCGCCAGCTCGCCCCGGCGATTGCACGGCGGTCCAGCGTTTCAAGGCGGCGGTCGACGGCCTGCATCACAGCGGTGCCGAAGGCGCGGTCGGTGGTAATGAGGAGCGCCTGCGCGCTTTCGTCATGTTCGGCTTGGGAGAGGAGGTCGAGCGCGATCCAGTCAGGGTCATTGCCGGCATCGGCGATGACGAGGATTTCCGAGGGGCCCGCGATCATGTCGATCCCGACCTTGCCGAAAACGCGGCGCTTGGCGGCGGCGACAAAGGCGTTGCCGGGGCCGGTGATCTTGTCGACCGGGGGGATGGTGGCGGTGCCATAAGCGAGTGCGGCAATCGCCTGCGCGCCGCCGATGCGGTAGATCTCGTCCACTCCGGCGATGCGGGCGGCGAGCAGGACGAGCGGATTTGTGACGCCATCGGGCGTGGGCACACAGATGGCGAGGCGTCCGACGCCGGCAACCTTGGCCGGGATGGCGTTCATCAGGACCGAGGACGGGTAGGAGGCGAGGCCGCCGGGGACATAGAGGCCGGCCGCCGAGACGGGCGTCCAGCGCCAGCCGAGTGTGGCGCCGGTGGATTCGGTCCAGCTTTCGTCCGTGGGCATCTGGCGTTCGTGATAGGCGCGGATGCGGGCGGCGGCGAGTTCCAGGGCGGCGCGGTCTTCGGGCTGCACCCGGGCGCATTCGGCTTTGATCTCGGCCTCGGTGAAGCGGAGTGTGGCCGGGGTCAGCGTCAGGCGGTCAAAGCGGGCGGTGAGTTCGATCACGGCCGCGTCGCCGCGGGTGCGGACATCTGCAATGATCGCGGCGACGGTGGCGTCGACGTCGGGGCTGTCTTCGCGCTTCATGCCCAGAAGTGCGGTGAAGGCGGTTTCGAAATCGGGGTCGAGGGTGGAAAGGATCTGGGGCATGGCGGGTCTCCTTCGCCCCGGTCACATAGCGGGAGGCGGGAGGGGCATCAATGCGGCCCGGCAGGGATCTGGCCGGGCCTTTGGTCGTTCCGGGGGGCGGGGTACAAAACGCGCGCAAGAGTCTTGACAAGATCCCTGGGAGTGTTTCGGTCCCGGCGTCAGTCCATCGGGCGGCGTTTACGGAGAAGCTGGCTGATCGATACTGCGACGATCAGGCCGCCGCCGTAGAAGAGGTTCTGCACAAAGCTTTGCGCGCCGAGGAAGTTGAGCCCCATGATCCCGGTCGAAAGGAAATAGACCGCGACGAAGGCGCCGGGCGCGTTGAACCGGCCGGGGTAGAGGGTGGTAGAGCCGAGGAAAGCCGCCGCAAAGGCCGGAAGGAGGAATGCCAGGGCCGAGGACGGGTCGGCTGAGCCGCGCATTCCGGTGTAGAGCACGCCCGCCAGTGCGGCGATCCCGCCCGAGGCGATGAGGGCGCCGGCGCGCATCCGGACAACGTTGACGCCCGACAGGCGGGCGACCTCTCGCCCCCGGCCAACGAAGAGGAGGCGACGGCCAAGGGCGGTGTGCTGGAAGATGTACCAGATGATCGCGGTCAGGATCCCGGCATACCAGAACGATAGTGGAACGCCAAGAAAACGGGTGAGGATCACCACATTCACGAGGTCGTTCGACACGCCGGAAATCACGTTGGACCCGGAAATCCACAGGATCACGCCGTTGATGAAATAGCCCACGCCGAGCGTGACGATCAGGGAATGGATGCCGAACCAGATGATGAAGAAGGCGTTGATGGCGCCTACGGCGAGCCCGGCCAGCAGTGCCATGAAGATTGCGCCCTCGATGCTCCACCCCATGCGTACGTTCAGGACGGCGATGATCATCGATGACAGCGCCATGGTCGAGGCGACCGAAAGGTCAAAATCGCCAGTGGTGAGCGGGATGATGAGGCCCAGCGTCAGGACCACGATCATTGCGTTCGAACCCAGCATCGCGGCGTAGGAGTTCCACGAGAACATCTGGTCGGGTTTGAAGTAGCCGATGACGAGGATCAGCAGGATCCACGCAAAGACAAGGCCATAGCGTTCAAAGAAAGCCGTGTTCATGCGGCCCGCAGTTGGCGGGGCAAGGCGGCCCTCGAACGCGTGGAGGCGCTGCTCGAGGGCGGCGATGCGGCGTTCGTAGTCCTGCGGGGTCGGTGTGGTCATGGAGATGTCCCGTCAGGCAGCAGGGGTGAGAGTGGTGGAGCGGAAGCAGGCCTCGGCAATCGCGTCCTTGGTCAGGGCTGCCCCGCTGAGTTCCTGCACGACCTTGCCGCGCGCGAAGACAAGGACGCGGTGGCAGAGTTGCGCCAGTTGTTCGTAATCGGTCGAGCCGATGAGGATGCAGGCCCCTCCGGCAGCGGCACGGTCGAGCGCGTCCCAGATATCCTGTCGTGCGCCCACGTCGACGCCCTGCGTCGGTTCGTCAAGCAGCATGAGTTGCGGTTCGACCTGAAGCCATTTGGCCAAGAGCGCCTTCTGCGCATTGCCGCCCGAGAGTGCCGAGAGGGGCAGGGTGGGGATGTTGGGTTTCACGCCTGCCGTGGCACCCAAAGTGGCGGCGTGGCTCGCGATGTCCTGATCGAAGAGGCCGATGGCCCGCTTGAGCCGCTTCAGCACCGGCAGGCCCACGTTGTCGGAGACGGGGAGGGAACCCACGCCTGCCGCGCCCATGCGGTCGGCGGGGAGGTATACGATGCCGCGCGACAGGGCCTGTTGCGGGTCGATTGCCGCGAGGGGGAGGGAGCGGGAGCCAAGGCGCAGTCGGCCGGTTCTGGCCTTGCGAGCGCCATAGACGAAGGCGGGGACAGCGTCATAACCCGAGCCGATGAGGCCGGTAAGGCCAAGGATTTCCCCTTCGGTCATCGTCAGCGACACGGGGCCAAGGCCGGGGGCGGAGAGGTTTTCGATTGCGACCTGTGGTTCGGCGGCCGAGAGCGCTTTGCTTGCCCCGCCATAGGCCGACATGCTGCGCCCGATGATGCGTTCGACAAAGGCGTCATGTGAGGTGGTCTTGGTATCCACAGTGTCGATCAGCTTGCCATCGCGCAGGATCGTCGCGCGGTCAGTGATCTCGCGCACCTCGTCTACGTCATGGCTGACAAAGATCACACTCGCCCCTTCGGCCACGGCGGCGCGGACAAGGGCAAAAAGCTGTTCGACCCCGGCACGGGGCAGGAAAGGGGTGGGTTCGTCGAGGATCAGGACGCCCGGTTCCTTGGAGACACCGCGCAGGTCTTCGACAGCGCGGACGATGGCGAGGAGGGCCTGTTCGACGGGGGAAAGGCGCCCGACTTCGGCCCTTGGATCAAGGGCGAGATTGTAGCGGGCAAAGACCTTGGCCGCAGCGTCGAATTCGGTGGCCCAGTCGATATGCCAGTTGGATTTCGTGGCCAGATCGCCCAGCCGCAGGTTTTCAGTGACCGAAAGAGACGGGATCAGGCCCAGATGCTGGTGGACAAAGGCGAGGCCCAGTTTGCGCACCGTCGGGCCAGGGATCGGCAGGGGGGCATGGTGGCCGTAAAGGCGGACTTCTGCGCCGGGTTCGGGTGTATGGAACCCGGCCAGAACCTTGATCAGGGTGGATTTGCCCGACCCGTTGGAGCCGAGCAGCCCATGCACCTCGCCGCGCCGCACGGAAAGTGCGACGCGGTCAAGCGCCAGCGCGCCACCGAACCGTTTGGAAAGGTTCGAAACCTGGAGCGCCAATTCTTCAGGCATCTGTGTCGTTCACTCGATACCCCAGAGCGTCTTGAAGCCAGAGATGAAGGTATCGCCATAGCCGTCGTTGTAGTTGGCCGGAGTGCCCGCGGTCGCCACGTTTGCATCGGTGAAGATGTAGGCGGGCGTGTTGAGCAAGGTCACCTTGGGCAGGTCGCAAAGGACGCGCATGTTGGCATCGACGCCGGCCATGCCGACCCAGCCAAGGCTTTCGCCGACGACCATTTCAACGATGTCGCCATCGCGCATCATGTCGAGTACGAAGGGGGTGCCGTTGTAGGAGACGATCTTGGCCGAGGAGCCGGCGATCTGGATTGCGGGGGCAATGAACTGCGCCATGGAGTCATAGACCGGCAGGACGTAGTTGATCGACGGATCGGCCAGAAGCGCGTTCTGCACGGCCGACTGGCCCAGCGTCGCCCAGTCGTTCACGGGGACGTTGATGTAGGTCGATTTGCAGTCCGGGCAGTTTTCCGCGAGGTAATTGATGATCGCATCGCGGAGCGGCGCGGTCGGCGGGATTTCATCGGGGCCGACGACGAGCGCGTTGACCTTGCCGCCCGACTGGACGATGGCCCAGGCCGCGATGATCTTGCCAAAGGTCACATAATCGGTGTTGGCGGCACCATCCATGAATTCCGCGGTCGTCTGGGTGGTCGCATCCCACAGGTGGGTCGCGGTAACCTTGACGCCGGCAGCCTGGGCTTCACCGATCTGGGGGGCCAGCATTTCGGCGGGGATGCCGCCCTGCAGATCGATCAGGTCATAGCCTTCGGCCACGGCGGTGTTCATGCCCTGAATCCACTGGGTGGGGTCCATCTGGGTTTCCCAGGCCCGCAGTTCGAAGCCGACGATTTCGGCGGCCTGCTGCATGCCGGCGCTGATCGCGGCATTGAACGGGTTCGCGTTGGTCAGGGGGATGACGAACATCGTCTTGTCAGCCATGCAGGCCTTTGCGTCAAAGGCGTCGCCGGGGGCCACGAAGGCGGGCAGGGCGGTGAACTGGTCGACCAGCGCCTTGGCGGCGTCCATATCGGCCAGAGCGGGGCTGGCGAGGACCGCCAGTGTCGCCGCAGAAAGCAGGTATTTCATGGGGTTACTCCCTGTGAGGTGGTTGATTTCGTGTTGGACAGGTATTCCGCCGCCTCGCTTGTGGTCACGAGGTCGGCGTATTTCGCACTCATGTCGAAAAGGTTCGCCTGATGGGGGCCGTCAGCCCGGTCGCCGCAGGCGTCCGAGACGACAAGGGTTATGAAACCATGGGACATGCAGTCCACGCAGGTTGCGCGGACGCAGCCCGACGTCGAGAGACCGCCCAGAAGGACGGTATCGGCGCCCATCGCGGTGAGGGTGGCGGCAAGCGAGGTGCCGAAAAAGGCCGAGGGGTATTGCTTGGTCACCATGATCTCGGACGGGAGCCGTTCGAGACCGGGGACGAGGTCGCCCAAGGGGTTGCTGCCAACAAAGCAGGTCAGGACCGGGGCCTTGCGGAAGAAAACGCCGCCATCGGCCCCGCCGGGGGTATAGCGCACCTCGGTCCAGATGACGGGCGTGCCCGTGGCGCGTGCTGCGGCGACCAGTTCGATGGCGTGGTCGCGGGCCTGTGCGCAGCCCTCGCCCCCGTAAAGGGGCGAGGCAGGATCAAAATAGGCCTGCGCAAAGTCCACGAGGAGGACGACGGGGCGTTTGCCCCATGTCTGCCGGGCGTGGTAGCCCGCGCGGGCATAGTTCTGATCGAGCGTTTCGGTCATTCGGCAGCGATCCGCTGGCCAAAGAACTGCGGGTCTTTCGGGGCGTCAAAGCCGGTTTCCTTCTTGGCGCGGGCCTTGAGTTCCCTGAGGTTTTCAAAGCCGCGGTCAAAGAGGGCGGTCTTGCCGCGCCTGGCGTCCATTTCGGCGCGGAGCTTGTCCGTCGCGCGCTGGTCAACCGTCGTGCCGTCGGTCACGACGCCATAACGGCGGGCGCCTGCGACGGTGACAAGGCCGCGTTCCACATCGGCCAGCACCTTTTCGACCGGGCGCTTGAGCGGGTCGCCCCAGCCGCCGCCACCCCAGGTGTTGAAGTGGAGAATGTCGCCGGGCTGAACCTGCACGCGGTCGCATTTGGACGGGATGTTTTCCGTTGAACCATTCTTGCGCACAAGCGTCTTGGTCGACCGCAGTCCGGGTTCGCCGCCGTTGACGCCCCAGGGGTAGGTGAGCCAGCGGTCATCGTGGATCGAGATTTCGCCGGCTTCCAGCATCTCGTAGGCGATGTTGATGCCGTTGCCGCCGCGATGCAGACCCGCGCCGCCACTGTCGGGAATGGTGGCATAGGTGCGGATGCGGAGGGGGAAGTAGGCCTCGAGAAACTCGTTGGGGACGTTGGTGAAGGCGGGCCACATCGAGTGGCCGTCGGGGCCGTCACCGACAGGCCGGCCCGGTACGCCGCCAAAGCCGATCTGGAAGAGCTGGAACCATTTCCCTTCCTTGTCAAAGCCCGAATACATAAAGTGCGGGCTGTCCGAGAAGCCTGCCGCATTGAGCGCGTCAGGTGCGCCCTGACCAAGGAGACCGCCCATGAGGTCGAAGATCCGGCCGAGCATGTGGGTCCGGCAGGAAAGGGCGGCGGGCTTCTTGGGTTTCAGGATGCAGCCCGCTGGGATGCGGACGTCGACAAGGTCATAGAAGCCGTCGTTGAAGAGGATCTGAGGGTCAAAGAGGTTTATCGTGAAGGCCCCGAAGAACATCTTGAACATCTCTTCGTTCAACAGGAAGTTGATCGAGGAGAGCGACTGCGGATCGGACCCGTTGAAGTCGAAGATCGCGACATCGCCTTCGCGCCAGAGGGTGCAGGCGATCTTGAACGGGCCGTTGCCCTGACCGTCATCGTCGATCCAGTCGTGGAACTGGCTGGCCTTGTCCTTGCCCTCGGGGATGAAGAGCTTGATGATCGCGCCCATCGCGACCTTGTTGCGGTCGAGCATGTCGTGCATCGCCGAGATGTAGGTATCCACGCCGAAACGCTGGATGTTTTCGCGGACGCGACGTTCGGCAAGGCGGAGCGAGGCGATGATGGCGAGGAAGTCGGACTTGTTCCATTCCGGCATCCGGGTGTTGGCCAGAAGGATGTTGAACAGTTCTTCGTTCAGCTGGCCGTTCTTGTAGATTTTCGATGGGGGGATGATGAGCCCTTCCTCGTAGATCATCTTTGCGTCTGTCGGCAGCGACCCCGGCACCTTGCCGCCCACGTCGGTCATGTGGCCGAACATGGCGGACCACGAGACGAGACGGCCGTCGTGAAAGATCGGCATCATCAGAAGCCAGTCGTTCAGGTGGCTGACAGCACCACCGCAGGAATAGGGGTCGTTGGTGAGGAAGATGTCGCCATCCTCGATCGTTCCCTGATAGCCCTGCATGAAGCCGTAAAGGAAGGAGCCGAACTGGCCCACGACCATCTTGCCTTCCTGATTGGCGATCATGGGGAAGGCGTCATGCTGTTCGCGGATGCCCGGCGACATGGCGGTGCGGAACAGGACCGCGTCCATCTCGGCCCGCGCATTGCGAAGCGCGTTTTCCACGATGTCGAGCGTGATCGGATCGACCTTGACCCGGGTGAAGGGGGTGGCGTTGGTCTGGATGATCTTTGCGGGCATATCAGAGAGCCTTTCCGACAATCGGGGCGTTGGTCGAGAGTCCCGGGGCGCTGCCCCGGACCCCGGGATATTTATGGACAGAAAATGAGTGGGCGCGGGTCATCGGATCACCGGGCCTTCTCGTGGCCTTCGGGCCAGATGAGGATGTTGCCGACCTTGTCCACGATGCCGACATGGCCGGGCAGGATCAGAGCGGTCGCGTCCATTTCCGTCACGATGGCCGGGCCGTGGATGCGGTTGCCGGATTTCAGTTTCGATCGGTCATAGATGTTCGCGTCGTGCCATTTCCCATCGGCATAGACGCGGGTGGCATGCATGACTGCGGCGCTGCTGTCCTGTCCGCCCTGACCATAGTCGCGGCCGATGAAGGGCTTTTCCTGACCCTGCACGACGGCGCGGAGGCCCACGAGTTCATGGGCTGCATCGAGGGCGAAGGTGAAGAGTTGTTCGTGTTCGCGGTCAAAGCTGTGGGCGATGCCCGCAATGCCGCCACGGTTGAATTCATCCGGGGTCACGTCAATGGTGAGCTTCATGCCCTGACCCTGATAGCGTATGTCGATCTGGTACATCGTTTCCTGTTCGGAGCGGGGCACGCCTTCGTCCTCGAGATCGCCCGAGGCGCGGTCGGCCAGATCGCGGAGCATGCCGCCGACCTCACGGTCGGAGGTGTTGGCGGTGGTGGTGACGAAGGTCTTGGACGCCTCGTTCCGAAGACGCGTCGTGGCGTCGCCATAGGCGCAAAGCACGCCGGGACCGGGGGGCACGATGGAAGGCCAAGAGTTGATGAGTTTCGAGAGCGCGTTGCCATGAAGCGGGCCCGCGCCACCGAAGCCGATGAGGGCGAAGTCGCGGGGGTCGTAGCCCTGTTCGACAGAGACGAGGCGGAGCGCGCCGCACATGTTTTCGTTCACGATGGCAACGATGCCTTCGGCGGCGTCTTCGAGTGATTTGCCGAGGGCGTCGGCGATCTTTTGCACGGCACGGACGGCAAGGTCGCGGCGGATCGTCATGTCGCCGCCGAGTTTCGCGTCGGAGGGGAGGTAGCCGAGGACCACGTTGGCATCGGTCACGGTGGCCACATCGCCGCCGCGGTCATAGGCGGCGGGGCCGGGGACGGCGCCTGCGGATTTCGGGCCGACGCGGAGCGCCTTGGTCAGGTCAGGGACGTAAGCAATGGAGCCGCCGCCTGCGCCCACGGTGCGCACGTCGATGGAGGGGGCGCGGACGGTGACGTCAGCCACGCGGGTTTCGCGGCGGGTGCGGGCGGTGCCGTTTTCGATCAGCGCTACGTCGGTCGATGTGCCGCCCATGTCAAAGGTCAGGAGGTTCTTGAAGCCCGCATTCTTGGCGATCCAGAGCGCACCCGACACGCCGCCGGCGGGGCCGGACATCAGGAGGTTGACCGGCTGGTCCATTGCGGCCTGGGCCGAGGAGAGGCCGCCGTCGGAACGGAGGATCTGGAGGTTCACGTCGCCCATCTTGGCCTTCAGCTCGCGCTGGAGGTTGGCCACGTATTTTGCGACGACCGGGCGGACGTAAGAGTTGACGACTGTCGTTTCCGTCCGTTCGTATTCGTACATTTCCGGCATCACGGCATGCGAGGTCGAGACGGGGATATCCGGCATGACTTCGGCCGCGATCTTCGCCACGCGGGCTTCGTGGATGTCGGAGACATAGCCGTTGAAGAGAGAGATCGTCAGCGCCTCGATCCCGCGGTCGCGGAGTTTCTTGAGATCCTTGCGCAGCGCTGCTTCGTCAAGCCCGACAAGGACCTTGCCCTTGCTGTCGATGCGCTCATCAGCTTCGATCGTGTCTTCGAGACGGGCGAGGGGGAGGGACTTGTTCCAGATGACCCAGCCGCCCAGGCCGCCGGGGACATAGGAGCGGGCGATCTGGAGCGTGTCGCGGTAGCCTTTGGTCGTCACGAGACCGACGCGGGCACCCGAGCCGGTGAGGACGGTGTTTGTGGCGACTGTCGTCCCGTGCATGACTTCGGAGATTTCAGACGGTTTGATCCCGGCTTCGCGACAGATCTTTTCGATGCCGTTCAGGACGCCGATGGAGCTGTCCTGCGGGGTCGAAGGGACCTTGGCCGACCAGACCTTGCCGTTGGCGGCATCCAGAAGAATGAGGTCGGTGAATGTGCCGCCCACGTCCACGCCGAGGCGCAGGCCGCCGGTGGGCCTGAGGCTGCGGACGCGCGGGGCGACCGTCGTGCCAGCATATTGTCCGGGCACGGCGGCGGTTTCGACGCGGGCGAGCCGCGCCTCGATCTCGGCCAGCCGCGCCTCATAGGTGCGGATCAGGTCTTCGGTCTTGCTCATCTTCTTTCTTCCCATCCCCGTGACAGTCTGTTCATTTGCGTGAGGTGCCGAAGACCCGGGCAATGAGCCCCGGTGCGCGGCGCGCCTCGGCCGCTTTTTCAAGTGCCTGTTCGGACAGGGTGAACAGCCGGTCAAGCTGGACACCGTGGCCGGCGATCATTTCGTCCTTTTGCGCGGCGTCGGCCTTGATCCGCGCCATTTCGGCCTGCACGCCTTCGATGGCGCCCGCAGCACGGTCGAGAAGCGCCATTGCGCTGTCGGTCGTCTGTTGCAGCCGGGCGGCGCGGGTTTCAGCCTCGTCCGCCGCAGCGAGCGCGCGGCCCGCGAGATCGCCCAGACGGTCGCGTTCATGCGTGCGCGCCTCGAGCGCGGCAGTAACTTTTTCCAGCGTGTCGGCCTGCGTGCCCGCGAGGGTTGCGAGGCGTTCGGTCAGCGTCTGGGCATTGTCGAGATCGGCGGACAGTTCCTCGATCTCGTCAAAGAGCGCCGACATGAGGTCGGCGGGGAGGGCGGGGGCAGCGTTGATAGCGGCCTTGAGGTTGCCGGGAAGCGCGGAAAGGTCGACCCGCCAGTAACCCTGATTGTCACGACGGGCGGGGACGACACCCTTGGCTATAGCTTCGCGCAGCTTGAGCCGGGACAGGCCAAGCCGTACCGCGGCCTCGGCCAGAGGCAGAAAGCTGTCGTTGGTATCAGACCCGCCGTCCATTACGCCTCAGATGATCCCCCGTGCCCGCCAGTCGTCCAGCTTTTCAGAGGCAATGCCAAGGATTCCCTTGAGCACATCTTCGGTATGTTCACCGAGTTCCGGCCCCGCATGGCGCACGGCACCCGGCGTGTCCGACAATCTGGGCGCCACGTTCTGCATCTTGAGCGATCCGAAAACCGGATGTGGCACGTCCACGATGGCGTTGCGGGCCTTGAAATGCGGGTCCTGGAGCATGTCGGGCGCAGTGTAGATCAGGCCGCAGGGCACGCCGTGGTCGGTCAGAAGCGCTTCGAGCGGAGCGAGGTCGATTGTTTTCGTCCATTCGTTGATCAGAGCGTCGAGTTCCACCTGCACGGCACCCCGGGCGGCGTGGGTCGCATAGCGCGGGTTCCGGGCGAGTTCGGGCTGGCCCATCGCATCGGCAAGACGTTTGAACACCGTATCCTGATTGGCGGCGACGAGGAGGAGCTTGCCGTCCTTGGTGTCGAAGACGTTCGAAGGCGAGACGTTGGGCAGGATCGGGCCGGTGCGTTCGCGAATGTATCCGGCGGCAGCATATTCGGTGACCATGCTTTCCATCATCGCAAGTACGGCCTCGTAGATCGCCGAGTCAACGATCTGACCCTTGCCGGTGCGATCACGGTGGTGGAGCGCCATCATCGCGCCGAGGCAGGCATAGGTCGCGGCGAGTTCGTCGCCGATGGAGATGCCCATCCGCGACGGCTGGGTCGAGGGATCGCCCACGACATAGCGCAGGCCGCCCATCGCCTCGCCAATGCTGCCATAGCCGGCGCGGGAGGAGTAGGGGCCGGTCTGACCAAAGCCCGTGACGCGGACCATGATCAGTTTCGGGTTGATCTTGGAGAGTTCCTCGTATCCGAGGTTCCAGCGTTCGAGCGTGCCGGGACGGAAGTTTTCGATCAGGATATCGGACGTCGCAACAAGATCACGGATGACCTGCTGCCCTTCGGGCGTGCGGAGGTTGAGTGTGAGGGACTTCTTGTTGCGGGCCACGACCGGCCACCAAAGTGATTTGCCATAGGGCTTTTCCCGGCCCCATTCGCGCATGGGATCGCCTTCACCCGGCTGTTCGCATTTGATGACCTCTGCCCCGAAGTCGGCGAGAAGCTGGCCGCAGAACGGACCGGCAAGAAGCTGGCCCATCTCGATCACGCGGATATCGGTCAGCGGCCCCTGACGGGGAGGTGCTGTATCGGTCATTATGACTCTCCGTCGTTCGGGCATTCTGGCGCAATATGGTTGCGCTACCCGCCCCCGAGTCTTGCTGTTGTTGCGCGGGAGGATACATCGATGTATGCAAAAGAAAAGACCCGGGAGCGCGTTTCATGCCAGATTCTGCTAAATTCATTGAAATCGTCGAGGTTTCAGCACGCGACGGTATACAGAATGAGAAAACGATCCTTTCAGTGGATACAAAACTGGCACTGATCGAGAAGTCGATCGCGGCGGGGGCAAGGCGGCTTGAGGTGACGAGTTTCGTCAATCCTGAACGCGTTCCGCAGATGGCGGATGCTGCAGAACTGGCGGCAATGCTGCCCAGGGGGGCGGCGAAATACATCGGCCTTGCGCTGAACATGAAAGGGTTCGAACGGGCGGCGGCGGCGGGGCTTGACGAGGTGAACTTTGTCGTTGTGGCGTCGGATACGTTCAGCAAGCGCAATCAGGGCATGGGGACCGAAGACGGCATCCGCGTCTGGGGTGAGGTGCAGCAGGCTGCGCAGGGGCGGGTGACGGCAGGGCTGACCATCGGGGCGTCGTTTGGCTGTCCGTTCGAGGGCGAGATTTCGGTGGCTCGGCTTTTGCATGTGGTTGATGGCGCGATGAAGCATGTGCCCGCCGAACTGGCGCTGGCCGACACGATCGGGGTTGCAACACCCGCCGATGTGGCCGAGCGGGTGGCGGCGGTCAGGCGGGAGTTTCCCGATGTGCGCATCCGGCTGCACCTGCACAATACCCGCAATACCGGGATCGCGAATGCCTGGGCCGGAGTATTGGCCGGGGCGGTCGCGCTGGATTCATCGCTCGGGGGTGTGGGCGGTTGTCCCTTTGCGCCGCGTGCCACGGGGAACATCGCGACCGAGGATCTGGTCTACATGCTTGAACGGTCGGGCGTGCGGACGGGGATGGATCTGGAGGCCTGCATCGAAGTGGCCGAATGGCTTGAGGCGCAACTGGGCCATGTCGTGCCGGGAATGGTGATGAAAGCGGGCGGTTTCCCCCCGCGTGAGGCCGCGTGATGCGGGGCGAGGACGACCGCCCGGCCTCGGCCGCAGAGACGGCCTATCTGGCGATTCGAACTGACATTCTGGAAGGCATTCTTCAGGCGGATGAACGGCTGACCGAGGTCACCTTGGCCGACCGGCTGGGCATTTCGCGGACGCCGGTGCGCGAAGCGGTCAAGCGCTTGCTGATCGAAGGGTTCCTCAAGCGGGCACCGGGCGAGGGGCTGCGCGTGACAGGGCTGAACCCGGACGAGGTGCAGCAGATCTTCCTTATCCGGACGATGCTGGAGAGTTACGGGGCGCGGCGGGCGGCGGAGTTTGCAACAAACGCTGAATGCAATGAGCTCAGGCGGCTGGCCGATGTCATGTCGGCCCACACGCCGCCCGAGGGGCGCAGCGATTATGACGTGATTTCCGAGGCGAACGCGGCCTTTCACAACACGATCATGCAGGCCGCCCAATCCCCCCGGCTGGCGGCGATGCTGTCGCTGGCGGTGAACCTGGGCCTCGTCCTGCGGACCTACAAGATGTATTCCGACCACGACATGCTGCGCCAGTCGCGCCACCACCACGACATTGCCGAAGCCATCGCGGCCCGCGACCCGGACTGGGCCGAGGCGGCGATGCGGGCGCATGTGCTGGCGGCGGCGGGGGTGGCGCGGCGCCAAGCGGATGGTGCGGGCTGAAGGGGAGGAGGGGGGCTCTGCCCCCCGGCTTCGCCTCCCCCCGGGATATTTGGGGACAGAAAATGAAATTGGACAGAGAAGATAACTGTCGGGTCTTGCGGTGAGAGCCTACCGCCAGAAGGGGTTTGACCAGGCGCGTTTGCCGGCGCGGTCGATCACCGAGACGCGGAGCCAGGGGGAATTGGCGAAGCGGTCGAGGGCGATTTCGCCGGTGGTGAGCGATTCGCCGTGGACGGCGCGGGCGGCGGAGCCCTGGCCCTGCAGGATGATCGAGGCGACGGCGCTGCTGTGGACGGTGACGGCCCGCGGGCCGATCTCGATCCCGCGAAGCTCGGGGCCCTGGGTGGAGTAGTAGTGGCCGGCCTTGAGCGCGGCCAAGAGCGCCTCGGGTGTGTTTTCCTGCGCTTTGACCATGACCCAGCCGCCGAAATGGTCGGGCTCGGTGAAATGGGCGTCGTCGGTGGCGCAGAGGTTCAGGCGGTGACCTTCGGACAGGAGGAGGTCGAGTGTGTGGAATCCGTCAGGGCGGTCGCAGCCCATCGCGCAGCCGTGGTTGTAGGTTTCGACGGCATGAGCGATCCCGGCCAGCGACCTTGCGTCGTTCAGCGTCATGCCCGACCATTGCGGATGTGCGATGGCGACATAGGCCCCGGCGGCCACGGCGCGGACGGCGAGTTCGGGGCCGGTTTCCTGATCCGCGACGGGAAGGAAATGGGGCGTGTTCGACGGCGCAAAATCGGCGGGCAGGCCTACGGCGAGGATGTGCCAAAGCTCGCCATTCTCCATCGCGCCGGAATGAAGTTCGGCGCCGAGGATCGTGGTGAAGCTGTTGTCGCGATAGGGCAGCGTGTCGGCGATGGGATAGCCGAAGGCACCGACAAAATGGTCGGTCAGCGCGAGGAAATCATAGCCTTCTGCCTTGTAGCGGCGGCAGACCTCGGCCTTGTCGAGCTTGCCGTCGGACAGGGTGGAATGAGTGTGAAGGTTGCCGCGCCAGAACCGGCCGGGGGCGTCGAAGCAGGGGAAAGGGCTGGTCATGGCTGGGCCTGTCAGGAACCGAGGACAATGAAATCACGCGCAGATACACCGATTTCAACATCGGTGCCAATGGGCGGGGGCGGGGTATCGGCACGGTTGAAGGTGTCGAGTGAGAGGCGGGTGCCCGCAACTTCGGCCGAGATGCGGATGATCGAGCCCATGAAGTGGACCTCGGTGATCCGGCCGTTGAGGGCGATTTCGCGCAGGTCGGAGCGCCCGAGCTGAGCGGCCTCGGGGCGCAAGGCGACGGCGATCTTGCTGCCCGCGCTCGCATTGAGCGGTTTGTTCAGCGTGATGGGCGTGTCGCCAAGGCGGATCGCGCCTGTGGTTGCGTCGGTGACAGTTGCGTCAAAGCTGTTCAGCGTGCCGACAAAGCCCGCAACGAATTTGGTGGCCGGGTGATTGTAGATCGCGAACGGGGTGCCGACCTGATCGGCGATGCCTGCGTTCATCACGACCACGCGGTCGGAGATGGAGAGCGCCTCTTCCTGATCATGGGTCACGAAGATGGTGGTGATGCCCAACTGGCGCTGGATTTCGCGGATTTCGGTGCGGAGCGAGACGCGGATCTTGGCATCGAGTGCCGACAGCGGTTCGTCCAGCAACAGGACGCGGGGCTTGGGGGCAAGGGCGCGGGCGAGGGCCACGCGCTGCTGCTGGCCGCCGGACAGCTGGAAGGGATAGCGCGCGCCAAGGTCGGGCAGGCCTATGAGGCGCAGCATCTCGGTCACCCGGGCGTTGGCCTCGGACGCGGGGACGCCTGCGATCCTGAGGCCGAAGCCCACGTTCTGCGCGACGGTGAGGTTCGGGAACAAGGCATAGGCCTGAAACACCATGCCGATGTTGCGCTGGTTGGGGCGGAGCGCAACCACGTCCTTGCCTTCAATGCTGATCGAGCCCGCTGAGGGCGTCTCGAACCCCGCGACCATGCGCAGGACCGTCGTCTTGCCACAGCCCGAGGGGCCGAGGAGCGAGACGAATTCGCCCTTTTCGATATCAAGGTTGAAGTCCTTGACGACGTGGTTTGCGCCAAAGGATTTCTCTACATGGGTGATGTCGAGATAGGCCATCAGCGGGCAACCCTTGTGTGTTTTGACAGACGCGACATGGCCTGGATGAGGCCCATAAGGCCCCAAGTCACGGCAAAGGCGATAACCGCCAGCGCCGCCGGTTCATAGGCTTTGTTTCCGCCAACCCAGACCATGTAGGGGCCAAGTGCCGGGCGGTCGAGCAGGGCGGCAAAGACATATTCGCCCAGCACGATGGAAATGGTAAGAAAGGCGCCCGAAAGGACGGCGGTGTAAACGTTGGGCAGCATGATCCGGTACAGGATCGTGAGCCACCCCGCACCAAGGCTCTGGGCCGCTTCGGTCAGCGTGCCCACGTCGATGGTGCGCAGCCCGTTGTCGATGGCGCGGTACATGTAGGGCAGCGACAGCGTCGCATAGCCGATGGCAAGAAGGATGTTCGTTCCCATGATGCTGCCGGTCATCGGCAAGAAGGAGGAGGTGTTGAACATCCGGATATAGCCGAAGGCGATCACGATGACCGGGATCACCAGCGGCAGAAGTGTGATGAATTCGACCACCGGACGCATCGCGGGCAGCTTGAGCCGGACCCAGAAGGCCGTGGGCAGGACAAGCAGCAGACCCAGCACCACGGTCACTAGCGACATGACAAGGGAATAGAGAAAGGTCTGCTGGAACTGCGGATCGCCCAGAATCGAGGTATAGGCATCGAAACTGTAGGCATCCCGACGTTTGCGCAGCGAGAACTCGAACATGCCGATCAGCGGCAACACAAAATAGGCAACGCCAAGCGTGAAGGCGATCCAGGACCAGAGATTTCGGCGCCTGCGGGCGCGGGGGGCGGCGGTGGTCATTTGATCCATTTTTCGGACCTTTGCCGCAGGACGATATAGAGGGCGTTTGCCAGCCCGGTGATGACGATCATCCCGAAGGCGATGGCATAGCCGATGCGGGGGTCCTGCAGGACGTCACCGCGGATCTGGGCAAAAAGCTGGATCGTGATCAGGCTTTGGGATGAGCCTGTCAGCGCCTGCGCGGTTGCGATGGCCCCGAAGGAATTGGCGAAAAGCAGCGCGAAGGTGCCCAGCAGCGCTGGAAACAGCACCGGCAAGGCCACCATCCGCCAGTATTGCAGATGCGTCGCGCCAAGGACTTCGGCCGCCTCGCGCCATTCCTTTTTCAGCCCGTCGAGCGCCGGCATGATGATGAGAAGCATCAGCGCAAGCTGGAAGTAGAGATAGACAAAGATCAGGCCCCAGAAGCTGATCAGGTTGAAGCCGGCACTATAGATGTTGATGCCGAGCCACTCCTTGAGCAGAATCGTGATGAAGCCGAGCCGCCCGAGGGTGGCGATAAACGCAAAGGCCAAAGGCACGCCGGCGAAGTTCGCGGCAACGCCCGAAAAGGTCAGAAGCGGCGCCCGCAACCGGGGCGGCAGGCCGCCATGCGACACGGCGACGGCGATCAGAAAGCCGGTCAGGACGCCCAGACCGGCGGACATCAGGCTGACCTTGATCGACAGCCAGAAGCTTGCCATCAGCCGCGGCTCGAACAGACGGGCCATATTGGTGAGCGTGAAGCCACCATCCGTATCCTGAAATGCGCCGATGACGATGTTGGCCGTGGGCATCAGGATGAACAGCACCGCAAAGATCAGGAACGGCACGATGCCGATCCATGTGCCCGCGAGTCGGCGGATGGACGATCCGGGCGCGGTCGACATGGGGTGCGGTGTCCTTGATTGCGAAGAGTAAGGCGCGGGAGAGGAATGGAACTGCGCCGCCCCGGATCAGAAAAGACCGGGGCGGCGCATGTTGGCTGAGGTCAGCGGCGGCTTATTCAACCACGGCACCGACGACGGCATCCCATTGCGTCGTCACGACTTCCTTGTGGGCGGCCTGTTCGTCAACCGACGGGAACACAGCGCGGGCGTAAGGGCCCTGGTCCGGCAGACGGTCAAGCACTTCCTGCGGGATCAGACCGGCTTCGAGCATCGGAACCTGACGGGCAACCGAGCAGTAGCCGTTCAGATAGCCGATCTGTCCTTCGTCCGAGAAGATGTGCTCCATCCAGAGTTTCGCGGCGTTGGGATGGGGCGCATGGGCCGAGATCGCCTGCACATAGACGCCGGCCAGCGAAGCACCGGCAGGGATGACCACTTCCATCGGGGGGTTGCCTTCCAGGCTGTCACGCCAGGCGAGCAGGTTGTAGTCCCAGGCCGCCACGATCGGCGTCTGGCCCTGAGCGATGGTGGCAGAACCGCCGGTGACGGGAACAAAGTTGCCGGCTGCGTTCAGGTCGGCAAAGAACTTGAGCCCGGCTTCGCCGGTGGCAGCACCTGGGGCAGCGCCCTGCGACATGCCAGCAGACATGATCGCGAGGATCGCCTGGTTGGAGGCACGCGGATCGCCGGTCAGGGCGACAGAGTTGGCATATTCCGGCTTGAGCAGGTCGGCCCAGTCGGTCGGCAGGGTGGTAACCAGATCAGTGTTCACGCCAAGCGCCATCACGCCGTAGTAGGCGCCGTACCAGTTGCCGTCAGCGTCCTTGATCGCGTCGGGGATCTGGTCCCAGGTCGAAACCTTGTAGGGCTGGATCAGGCCTTCGGCCTGAGCCTGCGGACCAAAGGCCAGACCCACGTCAATAACGTCGGGGGCCTGCGGGCCGGTGTTGCCGATGTTGGCGCGGATGGCCTCAAGCTCGTCGGCCGAGCCCGCATCGGGGTTCAGTTCGTTGACGGTGAGGAACGGGTACTTTGCCTTGAACGCTTCGATGATGCCGCCGTAGTTGCACCAGTCATGGGGCAGGGCGATCGTCGTGAGGGTGCCTTCAGCTTTGGCGCCTTCGATGATCTCTTCCATGGTCTGGGCCGAGGCGATCGAGGCCGACAGCATCGCAATGATGCTGGCGGAGGTCGCCATGAGGGATGCGAATTTCATTGAACTCTCCAGTTTTCAAGAAACATTAACGCCAGTCGCCCATTGGAGTGGGTCAGGCGGGCCCGTGACCCGTAGCGAACGATTGAAACGGTTTGTTGACAATCCTTGACTGTCACAAATTGACCGAAAAGAAAAAATCCGGGGGAGGGACGGGGTCAGGCCCTGATCGCAGTGAGGTCGCGGGGAAGTCCCGACCGGCCATGAGCGCCTTCCACCGGGCGAAAAGCGTGTCGGCATGTGCGCCGAAACCGTCGGCCGGGTTTGCGTTGGCCAACTGGATCAGACCCCAGAGCGTCCAGAGCAGATCGCGCACCGCCTTGTAGATCACCATCCGGCCACGGTTGGCGGGGCTGGCCGGGCCGTCAAAGGAGGGGTGAAGGAGTTCGTCGTCCTACCCTGCGTCTAACCGGCCTCAACCGAAAGATCGTCCAGATCCCACATCGGATGGTTGGTGACCGAATAGTCCCGGTCCACGATCCACATGGATGCGCCGGCATCAAGGAAGTTTTCGCAAAGCGGATCCCAATGGCAGGCAGTAAGGCGGGCGGGACTGGCGGCAAGGGTGGCGCGGACGCCTTCCGCCTCGGCCGCGACGTCGTGGTAGCCGTCGGGCAGGCCGACATTGGTTCCGGCAAGGAGCGCGAGGCAGCTGTCGATCTTGACGAAAAGATCGAACTTCGTGGGGAACTGCGCGTCGGACCGGTGGAGTTGCCGCACGGTCGCGGTGGTGTTGCGGAGGTTGCGCTGGACCGGTGTGGCGGGGTCAACCCCGCCCCAGGCAAATGTCGAAGCGTGTTGTGCGTGCGGGCACGCACTCTGCGCCTTGATTGCGGGGGTCAGGACTTCACGGCCCGGTTTTCGGGGTCGTGTAAGGGGGTCAGGCTGATCGCGGCGGGAATCGTGTCGCCTGCGATGACAAGAGCATAGCGCCCGGTGGTGAGCCAGTCGGGCGTCACGCCCCGGTCATTGCGGACATAGCCGTAGCCCACGCTTTTGCCGATCGTGTAGCCATAGCCGCCCGAGGTGAGGTAACCGACAGGCTGACCGTCCCGCAGGATCGTTTCGCGTCCCACCAGAACGGCGGCGGGGTCGTCGACGGTGAAGCCCGCGAAACGTTTGGGCAGGGGCTTGTCGGCAAGGCGCTGAAGCGCGTCGCGGCCCAGGAAGGGGCGGTCTGTCTTCATCTTGACGGCCCAGCCAAGGCCTGCCTCATAAGGCGTGTCGTTGGGGGTAATATCCGAGGACCAGGCGCGGTAGCCTTTTTCCAGGCGGAGGGTTTCGAGGGCGCGGTAACCCACCGGGCGGATGCCGTGTCCTGCGGCCATGAGCGCGTCGTAGACGACCGCGAGACCGGCGAGGGGCACATGCAGTTCCCAGCCGAGTTCACCGACATAGGTCACGCGTAGGGCGCGGAGGGGCTGGCCAGCCAAGGTCATCCCGCGGACATGGCCAAAGGGGAAGGCGGCGATCGAGACGTCGTCGCCCGTACAGGATTGCAGTACATCGCGGGCGCGGGGGCCCATGAGGGACAGGGTGCCCCAGTCTTCGGTCACGTCCGACAGCGTCACGTCACCCTTTGGCAGGTGGTCGGCGATCCAGCCATAGTCATGGGTGCGAAAGCCCGTCCCTGTGACGATGTAGAAGTGATCCTCGGACAGGCGGGCGACGGTCAGGTCAGCCTCGATTCCGCCCCGCGAGTTCAGAAGCTGGGTATAGGTCAGACGCCCCGCAGGTTTCAGAACGTCATTGGCACAGATGAAATCGATCGCCATGGCGGCATCGCGGCCGCGGAGTTCGTATTTGGCAAACGACGTCTGGTCGAATACGCCGACGGCCTGCCGGACATGGGCGTGCTCTGCCCCAACCGCATCATGCCAGTTCGGGCGGCCCATCGCATAGACGTCCTGCGCCAAAGTGCCCGCCGGTGCGAACCAGTTCGGGCGTTCCCAGCCGAGTTTGGAGCCGAAAACCGCCCCCTGATCCTTGAGTCTGTCGTAAAGGGGCGAGGTCAGAAGGGGGCGGCCCGAGGTGTATTCCTCGGACGGGTAGGCGACCGTGTAGTGCTTTCCATAGGCCTCGAGCGTGCGGTCGCGGACCCAGTCGCGGTTCTGGTGCATCGCGGCAAAGCGGCGGATGTCCACGACCCAGAGGTCCAGCGGTGCCTCGCCCGAGATGACCCAGTCGGCCAGCACCCAGCCCGCCCCACCGCCGCTCGCGATGCCGAAGGCGTTGAAGCCCGCGCCCACGAACATGTTGGCGCATTCATTGGCGCGTCCGAGGATGAAGTTGCCGTCCGGTGTAAAGCTTTCCGATCCGTTGATCATCTGCTTGACCCCCGTGTCGGCCAGAACCGGGATGCGGGCGACGGCCTGTTCGACATGCTGTTCGAAATGGTCATAGTCGTCGGGGAAGAGGCCGAATTGCCAGTCATCCGGCACGTCGCCTGTCACCCACGCCTGTGGGTTGGGCTCGTACCCGCCCATGACAAGGCCGCCGACCTCTTCCTTGAAATAGGTGCGGCGGTCGGGGTCGCGGATCGTGGGGGCATCCGAGGACAGGCCCGCGATCTTTTCAGTGATGATGTACTGGTGCTTGACCGGCTGGAGGGGGACGGTGACGCCCGCCATCGCGCCCACCTGCCGCGCCCACTGGCCGGCACAGTTGACGACTTTTTCGCACTGGATGGTGCCCTGTGTCGTATGGACGGCGGTGATCCGGGCTCCATCCACCGCAAAGCCCGTCACGCGGACACCTTCATGGAACCTGGCGCCGTGCATCCTTGCGCCTTTGGCAAGGCTTTGGGTGATATCCGAAGGGCTCGCCTGCCCGTCGGTGGGCAGCCATGACGCGCCGATCAGGTCATCCGTCACCATCAGCGGGAACATGGCCTTGCTTTCGGCCGGAGAGATCAGGTGCATGTCCATGCCGAACGACCGGGCTGTGGTCGCCAGCCGCCGGAATTCGGTCCAGCGGTCGGGCGTGGTGGCCAGACGCAGGCAGCCCGTCATCTTCCATCCCGTTTCGAGCCCAGTTTCGGCGTCGAGGCGTTTGTAGAGATCTACGGAGTATTTGAGCACCTTGGTGATCGAGGCAGACGACCGGAGTTGCCCCACAAGGCCCGCCGCGTGCCATGTGCTGCCTGAGGTCAGCCTGCCCTGTTCCAGCACGACAACATCAGCATGATGGTCGCGGGCAAGGTGGTAGGCGGTGGAACAACCGATGATGCCCCCGCCGATAATGACGATCTGGGCATGGCTGGGTAGGGTCATGGGGTCATTCGTCCGTAACTGCTTTGAAAACGGTCAACAAGAATGTCCATTCGGTCAATATGCTCTTTTGCGTAGGCATCATAGTCCACCCCCGCCACGCGCAGGTACAATGCCGACACCATGCCCCACATGCCCTCGCGCAGGAGCGAGGCGCATTGCATCGCGTCAAAGGCGCGCAGGAAGGCGGGGTCGGGTCGCTGGCCCAGATAGGTCGTCAGAAGGTCTGTGCTCTGGTCCGCCGTCAGGCCTGCGTTCGAGGCGGCACCCGCGAGGTCGAACATGGCGGTGGAGAAGCCTGCATATTCATAATCGATG
Source organism: Rhodobacterales bacterium (assembly GCA_026400355.1). Taxonomy (GTDB): domain Bacteria; phylum Pseudomonadota; class Alphaproteobacteria; order Rhodobacterales; family Rhodobacteraceae; genus JAPLPE01. The sequence goes on from JAPLPE010000008.1 coordinate 29,520, forward strand.
AGCCAGAGGCGGCTGCCGTCGTCAAGAAAATTGGCGGGCAGCAGGTCGTTGTGGCCAAAGACAAGGGGAAGGGGGGGCTGGGTCGCTTCGAGCGCCGAGTTGAGAGCGAGAAGGCGGGGGAGGTCGGGGGTCCAGCGGCTTTGGGCTTCGGTCAGCGTGCGGGCATAGTCGCGGATGACGTGAAAGACCCAGAACAGGAATGCGGGGCCGGACACCTGTTCGGGCATCTGGCGGTGAAAATCCCGCAGAAGGCGGGCGATCCGGGCCGGGTCGGTGCCGATGTCGGCGGGGGTGAGGGTGCGGGACGTGATGAAGGCGGTCACCATGACGCCCGGTTCGGCATGTTCGACGGCCGGGGCAAAGCCTGCGGCATGGGCGGCGCGCGTCGTCATCAACTCGCGCGACCGGATGACGTGGTGAAAGGGGTAGTCCGTGACGAGGCGGACGACATGGGGGCCTTTGGCATCTGTGACCTTCCAGATCTCGTTCGACAGACCGCCCGAGAGAAGGGCACCATCGGGGGTACCCGACCAGCAAGGCAGGCGCGCGATGCGTTCAGGCAGCATGGAGAAACCGCCGCGCAGTCACGCTGTTCGCGGGGCGGGGGCCTGGCGCGGTGTCGGTTGGCATTGTCGTCTCCCTGGCCTTGGGTTGGACTTGCGGGCGGGTTTCCGTCTTGGGCGCCTGTTCAACACGGGCAAGGTAATGGGCGAAGAGGGGGCAATGTCAACGGGGTTGGGCAGCCGAAGCACACCCTGTGCCTTACAGACCAAGGCCATCGCCCTGGTCATGCGGCGACAGTGACGCATTCCAGCCGGTCGCGCCCCCGCGTCCGGTCAGCCCCTGCCCCCCAAGGGCAGCGGCTTTGCCCCCGCTGCGGCAGGGACCGGCCTATTGCGGGTTTGGTGGAACCGGGCCTGGTGAAAACGGTTGGTTGTGAGCGGGGTGGTGGCACAACTGGTGCCCCACCGATGCCGTACAGATTGGCTTCGCGGAACGGCCAATCCCGAAGGCAATGACTTTGGGCTTTTCAGCCACCTGGCCGATGACCCGGCTCTGCGAATGGAAACGCCGCCCTGAGGGGGGCGGCGCTGTTCTCGTAAGGCGGCGTCTTTGACCTATTCAGCTACCAGCTGTGGCACCTGACGCGGAATATCGCGACCGGTTTCGAGTTGGTAGACTCGGGCGCCCAGTGCGGCCAGTTCGGACTCGCGCGTGGCAAGTTTTTCAGCCAGTTCGTGATTGTCCGGCGCTTCGGGCTCTTCTTCCTTCTTGCCGACGAAGCGGCCGAAGATCTTGCCCAACAGCCAGGCCAGGTCGTCCATGATCAGGAAGAAGGACGGCACAACCACAAGCGAAAGCACGGTCGACACGATGATCCCGCCGATCACAGCGATGGCCATGGGTGCCCGGAACGAACCGCCTTCGCCTACACCCAGCGCCGAGGGCAGCATTCCCGCCGACATGGCGATCGAGGTCATGATGATCGGGCGGGCGCGCTTGTGGCCCGCTTCCATCACGGCTTCGAACCGGTTCATGCCACGGGCCATCATCTCAATCGCAAAGTCCACGAGCAGGATCGCGTTCTTGGTTACGATGCCCATGAGCATCAGTATCCCGATCAGCACCGGCATCGACAGCGCATTGTTTGTGATGATCAGCGCCGCCGCCACCCCGCCGATGGCAAGGGGAAGCGAGAACAGGATCGTGAAGGGCTGGATGACGGATTTGAAGAGAAGGATCAGTACCGTCAACACCAGCAGGAGGCCAAGAAGCATCGCGTCAGCAAAGCTCTGGAACAGCTCGGCCTGGATCTCCGCGTCACCCGATTCCGACGTGCGCACCGAATCGGGCAGATCGACGCCCGCCACGATCTCGTTGAACCGGGCCGTCGCCTCGCCCAAGGCGACACCGGCGGGGAGGTTGGCCCCGATGGTGGCGACGCGTTCGCGGTTAAGGCGATTCACAACGCTGGGGCCTTGGCTGATCTTCACGTCGGCCACGGCAACCAGTGGTACAGAGCCACCAGTGCTGGTGGGCACCTGAAGGGCCTGAATGCGGCTCAGGTCGTTGCGCGCAATCTCATCCAGTTGCACGCGGATCGGGATAAGCCGGCTGTCGATGGACAGTTTGGCCAGCGCGGAACTGAAATCCCCGATGGTGGCCACGCGGACGACTTCGGCAATCGACGCGGTGGTCACACCCAGCCGGGCCGCTTCGTCCAGACGGGGCGTGATCTGCAATTCGGGGCGCGGCAACGCGCCTTCGGTCGAGACAGCTTGCAGGAGTGGGTCTCCGCGCAGCGCCTCTTCAAGCTGGGCCACGGCGGTGTTCAGGTCATCCTCGTTGTCCGACAGGATCGAATAAGAGATGTCGCGGCTTGCCCCGCCGGGGCCTGCGGCCATCCGGAAGATCCGGGCGTCCGGAATATTGGCCACGCGGTTGAGGATCTCAATCTCGATGTCTGACTGGGGTCGGATCCGGCCATGCGGCGCAACCTCGGGCACCAGATCACGGACGACCGGGATTGCCGCCGCAATGTCGAGCAGCTTGCGTTCCAGTGTGTTGTCCAGACGGTCAAGCACGATGGTGATCGCTGCGCGCCGCACGTCGAGCCCGCCCGACGGCCCGGCACCACCGAGGACGAACACGTTCTTGACCCCGTCGACATCGGCAATCGCTGCATAGATCTGGTCAGTCGTGGCATCGGTATCATCAAGCGTCACACCGGGTGGGAGTTCGACCGAGAGCGTGATGAGGCTTGAGTCCTCGGGCGGAATGAACGAGCCAGGGACCTGCGCCATGTAGTAGAGCGACACGCCAAGGATGCCGAAGGCGGCAAGCAGCGTCAGATAGCGCAGCTTGGTCGTCCAACGGACGAACCAGAGGTAGCCGCGCATGATCCAGCCGTCACGATGCTCGTGGTCGGTATCGGTGCTGCGCATCAGATAGGCGGCCATCAGCGGCGTGATCAGACGCGCGACGAGCAGAGAGAAGAGGACCGCAATGGCGACCGTCAGGCCGAACTGGATGAAGTACTGGCCCGGAATGCCCGGCATGAACGATACGGGCACAAAGACCGCAACGATGGTGAACGTGGTCGCGATCACGGCCAGACCAATCTCATCGGCAGCTTCGATGGCGGCACGGTAGGGTGTTTTGCCCATCCTGATATGACGCTGGATGTTCTCGATCTCCACGATCGCATCGTCCACAAGAATACCCGTGGCCAGCGTGATGGCGAGGAACGAGATCAGGTTCAGGGAGAAGCCAAGCAGGTCCATTGCCCAGAAGGTGGGGATTGCCGACAGGGGCAGGGCCACTGCGGTGATCAGCGTGGCGCGCCAGTTTCGCAGGAACAAAAGCACGACGATCACGGCAAGGATCGCGCCTTCGATCAGCGTGGTTATCGCGGCCTCATAGTTTCCATAGGTCGAATAGACGAGATCAACGACCAGATCGATGGAAACCCCCGGGTTGGCGTCACGGATCTTGGTCAGCGCTTCGTCAACCGTTTCCTGCACGCTGACTTCGGATGCGCCCGAGGCACGGAATACCGCGAACACGACCGAGTCCTGACCGTTGAACCGGGCAAAGGACCGGAGATCCTCAAAGGTATCCGTGACCGTCCCAAGCTCGGACAGGCGGACCTGCTGGCCTGTGGGCAGGGCAATCATCGTCGCGGCCAGCCGGTCTGCATCGCCCTGGTCACCCAGAAGGCGGATTGCCTGTTCGCCATCGCCGATGTCGCTGCGGCCCGCGCCAAGGTTGGTGTTGGTCATGCGGAGCTGTCCGCTGACCGTCGCGGCCGACACGTTGTAGGCATCCAGCCGGGCGGGATCGAGTTCAACCAGAATCTCGCGATCTGCGCCGCCATAGCGTTCGATCTTGCCCACACCGCGGCGGCCCTGAAGTTCGCTTTTGATCGTATCGTCGACGAACCACGACAGTTCCTCGAACGTCATCTGGGGGGCTGAAACGGCGTAATAGAGGATCGCACCCCCGGCAACGTCGATCTTGGCCACGTTGGGCGTATCCACGTCAGCTGGAAGATCGCCCACCATCCCGTCTATGGCGTCCTTGGTGTCCTGCACGGCTTCATCAGTCGGCACTTCCATGCGGAAGGCCACGACAGTTGTGGACACACCGTCCGTCACGGTCGATGTGATATCGTCCACCCCGGTGATACCTGCGACAGCATCTTCGATCTTTCGGGTGACCTGCGTCTCAAGCTCGGCTGGAGCGGCACCCGATTGGGTGACGGTGATGGCTACGACCGGCACGTCGATGGTCGGGAACTGCGTGATCGGCAGACGGTTGAACGACTGCCACCCCAGCAGGAGCAGGAGCGCAAACAAGAGGATGGGGGCAATCGGGTTGCGGATTGACCATGCAGAGAAATTCATCTTCTCAACCCTCCTGACCAGGCGCAGAACTTTCGGGGGCCGGGACCGGATTGATCTGGTCACCGGGACGGACGAAGGCAGCGGCGCGGGTCACCACAAGATCACCCGCATCCAGACCGGCAAAGATGCCGATCAGCGAACCATCACGCACGCCGACAGTGACCGGGACCTGTTCGACCACGCCATCACGCACACGCATGACGGACGCACCAGACGGGCCGGATTGTACGGCAGTGACGGGGACGGACAGCATTTCGCCTTCACTCACAATGATTTCGGCGGTCAGGAACATGCCGGCCCGCACCAGCGCATCATTGTCGACCGTGATTCTGGCAATCGCGAGGCGCGATTGCGTGTCGATCGTCGGTTCGACAAGGCGCACCTCTCCGGTGATGGGCGTGCCGCCGGAAATGCTGCGCATCGACACCCTCTGGCCTGGCTGAAGACGCAGCAGATCCTGCTCGGACACTTCGGCGCGAAGCTCCATCTGACCGTCGCGCACGATGGTGAACATCGGCTGTCCGCCTGCGCTGGCGATGGTGCCCACTGTCGCATTGCGCGTCACGATCAGACCTGCGACAGGCGCCTTGACCTCGGTCCGGGCGCGGTTGAGTTCGAGCGTGTCCAGCTGCGCATCGACAAGTGCCAGTTGGGCCTGCGCCGAAGCGATGCCCTGTTCGGCCACATTCACGCGGGCCGCAGCGGAACCTGCGGCCGCAATCGCCTCATCGGCCGTGGCCTGCGGGATGTTGCCGTTTGCCAGCAGGGACTTGGTGCGCTCGGCCACCCGGTCTGCCTCGGCGGCGGTGGTCTGCGATTCAATGAGGCTCGCCTGTGACTGCGCGATCGAGGCTTCGACCTGAGCGCGCGAGGCCATGAGTTCGCTGCGCTGCAACTCGATGGTAGAGCCCGAGAGGCGGGCCAGCACCTGGCCTTGCGTCACGACATCGCCCACATCGGCCAGCAGTTCTTCGATCGCCTGCCCTTCGATCAGGGGCTGGACCTGCGCCTGTTCGACAGCGGCGATCAGGCCGGTGGCAACGATACGGTCGCGCAAGACGGCCGGGCTGACGGTGGACACCGTGATCGCAGGAAGCGACAAGGCGGGTTCGGTGGCAGCGACGGGTGTCGCTTTCTCTTCCGCCATTGCAGGCAGGCCTGTCATGGGCAGGGCAAGTGCAGACATCAGAAACAGGCGGTACACGCGGTTCATCCTACTCTCCCGGGGCGTCGGCGACGATTTCATCGACCAGACGATCAATCGTCCGCAGGATCATTTCAGTCAGATCACTTTGCGGGTTGGTATTGTTTGCCTTTTCCGTGATCGCCCCGTGCACCAGCATGAACATCAGCTTGGCATGGGCCGCGTAGCGGGCGGCAGCGGTGTCTTCGTCCACCTTGGCAATGATCGCAAAGACACGGGTCATCTGGCGGCAGATTTCGGCCTGCATGCGGTTGCAGGCGGCGGCGACCTCGGGCTTGCGGGCGGCGGCTGCCATGATTTCGGCCCAAAGCGGATGGTCATCCTTGCAGCTGTCGCTCATCCGGTTGCGCAGACGGTCCCGCATCGCTTCGATCGGGCGGGGGGACTGGCTGATGTGAAGGAATTCCTGCTCGACCTCGTCAAGATCGCGGCTGATCATGGCTTCGACGATCGCGGCCTTTGACGGGAAATAGCGGTAGAAGTTGCCCGCACTCATCCCTGCCGCGCGGGCCAGATCCTGCATCGAGGCCCCGTCGAACCCTTTTTCAACAAAAGCCATACGGGCCTGCATGAGGATCTCGTCCACACGCGGGTCAATGGCGACAGGATCATCGAAATGATGGGCAGAGCGGTTCACGGCGGATTCCTTTGACGTCAGTGAATGAACGTTTATTCACGGCTCGGGCAAGATTCAAGTCGATGGGTCGGTTTTTCTGCACCCGCATCAGGAAATGTAACGGCGTCACGCAAGGTAAAGGGGCGTGCGCCTGATTTTGTTGCACCACCCCAAGGCTGGCCTTTCGGTAAGCCCGCGCGCTGCGGCGGCGTCGTGCTGAAACCGGGCTGCGCCACCTTCACATTCCGGCCAGGTTCGCGCAGACCCGGTCCGCAGTATCGCCTTGTCCGGAAACTGCGGCAAGAGTCCAGCAAGTCCCGAGGTTGGAATCTCACCATACCCACTGGACACCCCTGATCCACTCGCCTAGAACGCCACCACCCGACGGATCGGCCCAGCCATCCGCCTCCCGTGCCCGGGTAGCTCAGGGGTAGAGCAGTGGATTGAAAATCCTCGTGTCGGTGGTTCGATTCCGCCCCCGGGCACCACTTAACAAGATGATTTATCTGCATGTTTTATTTCGACGCCATTCTGATCGCTCATGAATTGTTCGCTGGAGTAACCTCTGGGTAACAAAGGTCAAAGGACTGACCCGAACTCTGAGCTGCGGTTGTATCTTAATGAAGAATTGACCTCGCTCTGCCTCCACAGCTGGTCGGCATTCCGGAGGCGTTCGAATCAAGGGTGCGCTGAGAATTCGCCGTCATGGCAAGGCGGAGATTGCTATAAGGCAGGATGCGCGAGTATCCGCGCCGCATCCATCGCAAAGGAGCCTTCAATGGCCTCGATCACCACCTACCTCACCGTCCAGCAAGTTGCCGCTCGTCTCGGCATCTCCAAGGCCACAATCTGGCGCTGGAAGGCAGCAGGCACTTTCCCGGCCGCTTTCAAGCTCAGCGCCGGGAGCACCCGCTGGCGCCTCGCTGACATCGAAGAGTGGGAGAACACGCTTCAGGTCGGCCTCATGTCCGACCTGCCCGACTTGTCCGACAGCATCTGGCTTCGCACAGCAGCTTAAAGGCAGACGAACAAGACGGTATCGGTGCGCTCGAGATGGCGCACCGACCGGCGGAAGCCGCCAGCGCGCCTTGCCTGAAACACGGTCCGGGACACCCTCAGCATTCCCAAGCATCTGATCGCTATAAAGAAATCAAGCAGCACATGATGCTGTGAGAACTCTGACAAGGCGATAAGCAACATGACAAGACCACATGCGGATACGAGGTTGGCGAAATTCATCGAAAAGCGGGTCCTCGAGTTGAGACCTACAAAGTCACAGATCGAGATTGCCACAGAGGCGGGGTATCCGAACCCAAATATGGTCGCGATGATCCGAAATGGCTCGACCATGCTTGCCCTCGACAGGGTGCCTGGTGTGGCCAAGGCGCTGGACTGTGACCCGCGGCACTTGTTCATGCTGGCGCTCGAACAGCGCTGGGGATCGACCACCGCGAACGTCATCGCTGAGATCTTCGGCACGGTCGTCACGCAAAATGAATGCATTTGGCTTGCCGAGCTTCGTGACGCGTCGAAGAACGCAGATCCGACGTTGACAACCCGGCATCGGACCGCCCTGCGCGCGATGTTCCCGCGATGACGGCACTCATCATCGTCGAGGGGTTCAGGCTTCCGGCCGAGCACCCTCTCACCGTGCACGAGGCGGCGTGGGTTCACGCGCTGCGCAGCATCACCGGCGACCAGGTGCCGTCGCCCTCCCTGCGGTTGGTGCAGGGCCTGCGGAGGCTCCTCGGTGACGTTGGAGGGCCATGATGTTCGCGCCGGCGTCAGTTCTGTGGCGATGTGACCTTGCAGGCGTAAACAGGCGCGCCGAACGGCGTCTGTCAAACGAACATTCGAGGTGCTGACCTTAACATGGTCGGCGCAAACTGGTGCGCAAACTAACATAGTTGCGCGAAAATGGGTGTTTTGGGGTAGTTTATGTTCAAAGCCCGTTACCCCTTGTAGTAACGGCTATGTGCAATGTTCGGTCAATCAGCGGCAAAAAACCTTATGAAAACAGCGTGCGGGGTCGCTCACGCTTACCATTTTTTGGTGACAGTCGACCGGTTCGGACTTTTGCCCGATCCATGTTAAGTCGAGGCCATCGAAAAGGAGCCTATCACCGGCGCCACAGGCATGTCTCCCATCAGTGACATAGTAGTCGCAGACTCAGAAAAACGGTCATGAGCCGCGTCCAGACCGTGACCGGCAAGGCGATCGTTGTGGTTTCAGCGCGCAGGTGTCGGATACCTGGCTCGACCGCGAACTTGTAACTGCAGGATTGTGGCCGCGCCTTCAGAACGGCGAAGTTCACCAGCACATTCCATAATCCTGATATATTGTTTGCCAGATGAAACGCCAGTTATCAGGACTGAACTTCGCACCAGCCTGGCTGGCAGCGTCACTGACAGCTTCGGCGCATCAGAGCTGCTCGGAGTGCTCCGGCAGAGATGGGCCAGCCCAGGTGTCATGCCAGCCGTCCCCAGCGCAGTCCTGTCTTGCGACCTCGATCGTATTAGTGACGATGGTGACGATCTTCAGGCGCAGAGCGACGGTTTCCGCACTGCGCTGGGGGCCAGATCCCGCTCTGCTGTCCTTCCGACGCAATGTATGCTTGAAGGCATACATGCATGCCCATAGCATGAAGAAACACGCTACGGGCATAGAGAGTTCATACGGAGGTTCTCGGGATGGCGCGAAGAGGCCTGCCACCGATCATAATGTCGATCGCGATGACGATTATTTGGTTTTTCGTTGCGGTGACGAGCTGGCCTTTCGCCGCGGTAGCGTCAGTTGTCTTAACGGTAGCATGGTTCTTTGTTAAGAACGGCACCCTGCTTGGCATAGCCGCTACAGCAGTCATCGGGAGCCTAGGCGCATATCTGATCTACTACGCTGGATGATTTGCGATGCTCTTTTTCATCGATCTGCGAGTGAGCACGGATCGCCAGGGCAAGAGCGGCCTCGGCCTTGAAGAGCAACGGGCGGCGGAGCTCGATCGCATCGCCAGCAAGGGTCAGCTCGCGGCGGAATATGTCGAGACTTAAAGCGGCACGAAAAACGAGCGCCCCTCTGGTGGCCCTGTCCAAGATCAAGCACACCCGGATCGAATAGGAAGGCCCCAACGGCCAGAAGGTGCTTGTCATGGCCCCGGAGGATTCCTTGATCTCTAGGTAGGGTCTCTTCAGGCCCGCACTTGGATCCTCGCGCCCTCGCCAATATCTGCTATGATGGGGGTGGCGCTGTGCCCGGGCTGTCCTCGCCCTCGCCGGACCTCGACGCTTCACCAACCACAAATGCTCACAAACGCACACATCAGGTGCTGCCGTCTGCATCCTACACAAATGCTCACACCCGTTCTCATAGGAATCAATAGGTTGAAGAAGCTCACGGATACGACAACAAGGACAAAAGTTGAAAAGCTGAAAAAGCTCGCCGTGGGCTACATCCGCGTCTCCATTCAGGAACAAGCTGATAGCGGGAGTGGTCTCAAAGCCCAGGAAGACCAGATACGAGAATGGTCCGCGTCACATGGCTACACCGTGGATCACATCTTTGAGGACACTCACACGGGCAAAGGGCCCGACAGCCTGGTTCAACGTCTAGGCTTGCAGGATGCCATCAAGACCGCGGAAACAGAAGGCATCGCGATCGTTGTGACCTCGGTCGATCGCCTTACGCGTCACGATGACACGCTTCAGCTTCTCCTGAAGAAGAAAAAGCTGCGGGTGATTTCCATCAAGGACGACCTGCTACTCGATCACACCTATGCTGGTCCGGCTGGTGTTGATGCCGAGAAAGAGGGTGATCGCATCTCTGCGGCGACGAAGAAGACGCATGATCATCAGAAAGCTGGCGGCGCAAAACTCGGTAACGTGGCTTCCCTGCCTTTAGCCAGAAAGAACTCGCAGAAGTCGCGTTCAGACAAATCCTATAATGTCGTTCTCGAAATCGCGGATTTTCTTCAAGCTCATCCCGGTTATGAGCGTTTACCGTGCCGCGCGCTGGCTGAAAAGCTGAACGCTGCCGGCTCTCGTTCAAGCCGCGGGCTTGAATGGACCAAGGGTTCTCTGCGTGATTTCCATACCGCTGCCAAGGAAGAGATCCTTGTTCGCAATGAACTCAGCGCACTTCCTGACGACTTCGTTTCTGTGAGCCCGACACCCGAACCGATCATACCGCAAGACACGGACACCCCAGAAGTCGAACTCGACGAGGTCTACAAGACGAACCCGAAGTTCGGCATGTTCTGATCGCCGGCTCAGGTTGCATCGGCTGTTCATTGATCCTGGTCATGTTCGTCAGGCTCGTGACCGAGGCCAGGCTACCGGCACAGGACAGGCGGTCCACTTACCATGCCGGCCACAGGCGTTGCATCCCGTGCGTGCCTCCCGTGACTGATCATTGGGGATCGGCCTCTCATCCGGTTTGCGACGATGGGGCCGTTCATGTCAGCTAACACCGCACTTCAGGGAAGCGTGCGCCTCTCGCGTCGAACAAAAGACGCCGAAGGGAAACAAAGTAAGCGGTGCGTCGGCCCCGTTGTTTCGGCCTGAGACCATTTCGGGCATGCCGGCCTGCAACTGAGTTTGCGGGAGGTTTGCAGTGGAGCACCAAAATGAGCACCGGATGGAGGTTCCCAGTCGCAAGGGAGTTTCACGC
>JAPLPE010000033.1 GCA_026400355.1 Rhodobacterales bacterium
ACCCGCTGCCGGAGCTCTACAGGATGCGGCTTGCCCATCGTTGACCCCCATATCTGCCTCGCAGACAGGGAATCACAGATCAAGCCTCAAGGGAATCCTGAATCGCGATGACCGCAACACGCTCTAGGATGGTTCTCGTATGCCTCCTTCAAGAGGTCCGTGAACTCACGTGCTGGCATTTCGGCTGCCCATGGTACCATCGTTGGTTCAGCAGCATTTCCGCGACAGGCTCTACGCTTTCAAAGAACAGGTAGCAGCTAACGGACCGTACAGCGGAGTTGAGTTGTATGGCGTCAAGCAAGGCAGACGTGAGACGCGGGAACCTGACAACTGCCTTGACAGTCATCAGACGCGCTGTCCCGCGCGAAATCTGTGGAGTTTAGCCCTGTCAAAGCGAAGACCTAGAGTATCGCCGGTTTGACTATGGATCTGGCCTGCGACGCGAACCGTTATCTTTGCGGAGTCGGCCATATCGAGGTGAAGGATCGTGTCGGAACCCAGTTGCTCGATATGCCGCACGGTCCCGGACCAGTCGCCGTCCTCGGAAACAATAACAAGATCTTCCGGGCGCAGGCCGATGGTTTCAGCGCCGTAGGGATCGGCGGCGGGCCCGCGCAGGATGTTCATGGTGGGTGAGCCGAGGAAGGTGGCGACGAATTCGGTCGCGGGAGTGTTGTATAGCTCCATCGGCGTGCCGGACTGTTCGACGCGGCCTGCGTTCAGGACAACGATCCGGTCGGCCAGAGTCATCGCCTCGACCTGATCGTGGGTTACGTAGATCATCGTGGCGCCGAGGGTGCGATGCAGCGATGCGATCTCGATCCGTGTGTCGGCGCGGAGGGCGGTGTCGAGGTTGGAGAGTGGTTCGTCAAAGAGGAAGGCCTTGGGTTGGCGGACGATGGCGCGGCCGATGGCAACACGCTGGCGCTGACCGCCGGAAAGCTGTGCGGGGCGGCGATCGAGGAGACCTTCGAGGCGGAGCATCCGGGCGGCCTCGGTCACTTTGGCAGCGATCTGGTCCTTGGGCATCCGGGCGGTTTCAAGTGCGAAGGCAATGTTCTGGCGGACCGTCATATGCGGGTAAAGTGCGTAAGATTGGAACACCATGGACAGGTGCCGGTCATGGGGTTCCCGGCCCGTCACATCCTGCCCGTCGATCAGGATCTGGCCTGTCGTCACGCTTTCAAGTCCGGCGATCAGCCGCAGAAGGGTGGACTTGCCGCAGCCCGAGGGGCCGACGAAGACGCAGAATTCGCGGTCCTGAACGATCAGGGAAACGTCGCGGATGACTTCGGTCCCCTGAAAGGACTTGGAGACGTTGCGGAGTTCGATCTGTGCCATATCAGCCCTTTACCGCGCCGGTGACCATGGACCAGCTGATCCGGCGATACATGATGAGACCAAGGGCGAGCGGGGGCAGGGCAGCCACGATCATCACGGCGGCGGCCATGCCCCATTGGACGCCGCCGCCCGAGGTTGCAAAGAAGAAGGACGCGCCGACGGTGACCGGCACGGCGTTCTGTGTGGTCAGCATCAGGCCGAACAGGAATTCGTTCCAGGCGGTGATGAAGCCAAAGACGAAGGTCGTGACAAAGGCGGGTCGGCAGAGGGGAAGGACGATGCGCGTCAGGATACGGGGCAGGCGGGCGCCGTCCATGCGGGCGGCTTCCTCAAGCTCGAGCGGGATTTCCGAGACAGCATTGACCAGCAGCATAAGAGCGAGCGGCAGGTTCACGACGGCAAGGATGAGGCCAAGGCCGAAACGGGTGTCGAGAAGGCCGAGCGCCGAGTACATCATGTAGAGCGGGATCGCGAAGATGATGAGCGGGACGGCCCGCAGGTTCACCACCAGCGGGAAAAGCACGCCGCGCCCGGTACCGCGCCGGGCCATGGCCCATGCGATGGGAAAGCAGAGCGCGATGGGCAGGACCGCACCGATGGTGGCGGCCGCGAGCGAGTTCCAGAGATAGTGATAGATGTTGAGTCGGTCGCTGACCGTCAGCACGGCGGCAAAGTTTTCAAGCGTCGGCTGTTCGATCCAGAGCGAGGGGTTGCGCGTCACCTCGCCCGGGGCCTTGAAGGCGGTGATGAGCGTGGCGAGCACGGGAAAGTTCATCACAAAGGCCGCGATGGCAAACACGATCCAGCGCGTGGTGGTGCCCAGCCGTTTCATGTGGCCCGCCGCATGAATAACTGGGCGAGCGCGAGAAGGAGGAAGGCCGACCCGAAAAGGAGGATCGCCGCGGCGAGGGCGCGGCCGATGTCGCCTTGCCGCAGGAACGCCTCGTAGATGTAGATCGACATGGAGGTTGTGGCCCCGCCGGGGCCTGCGCCGACCAGCGTGTAGATGTTGTCGAAGACGCGGAAGCCGTCGATGAAGCGGATGAAGAGGGCCACGAACAGCGTGGGCGCCATGAGGGGCAGTTCGATCTTCCGGAACATGCGCCAGGGGCGGGTGCCGTCGACTGCCGCAGCTTCGCGCAGGTCCTGCGGGATGGACTGGTAGGCGGTGAGGAAGAGGAGGAAGGCGAAGGGCGTCCATTGCAGGGTTTCGGCCACCACGACGGTTGTAAACACGTTCTGCGCGTTGAGGAAAGACGGGCTCCAGCCAAAGAGGGCGTACATGTAGTAGGGGATGGGGCCCGCAAATTCATGCAGGACCAGGCGGTACATGAGACCCATCATCGCGGGGGCCACGATCATCGGGATGATCAGGATGGCCACCATCCAGCCGTGACGGCGGATCAGGGGGGCGAGGTAGACCGCCAGAAACAGACCCAGCACGCATTGTGCGACCGCACAGATGACACCGAAACGCAGGCTGAATGACACCGCCTGCCAGAAATCCTGATCGGCCAGCACCCGGCGGAAGTTGTCGAGACCGTTGAATTTGGGGGAGGTAAGGGTGGTGAAGCTTGTTTCAGAGAAGCCGTAGATCACGCTCAGGATCACGGGGAAGCCAAGGATCGCGACAAGGAACAGGACCAGCGGCGACGCCAGCACTGCATTCTCGCGCCGTTCCCGGTTCTGCATCTGCGTGGTTCCTTGGGAATGGGACCGGCGGGCGCGCCGCCGGTCCCGTCAGCCTTACTTGAGAAGGTCGGTCATTGTGGCCGTGATGTTGGCCATCGTGGTATCAAGGTCTTGCGTCCCGGCCCAGTAGCCCGTGAACTCCTTCGCCTGTGCCTCGTAGACGGACAGCGCGTTTTCCGACGTGCCGCCGTTCATCACGAAGCCATAGGTCGAGGCGTACTCACCCACTTGGACGAGATCGGGACGTTCGGCTGCCAGAGCGGCGACCGTTTCACTGGCCAGACCCGGCGCGCCACCGGCGCGGGCATAGGCGAGTGCAGCCTCGGACGTGGAAAGCCACTGGAGGAAGGCGATCGCGCCGTCCTTGTTTTCAGCGGCGGCGTTCAGGCCAAGGCCAAGACCGTGGATATGGGTGAAGCGCCCGTCGGGGCCGGACGGCGGGGCAAAGGTGGACGTGGCAGGCTGGGCCGCCGTAAGTTCGGCCGCTGCGGCGTTCCACTGGATCATCGCCGCGACCTGACCCGAGGTGAAGGCTGCATTCGCCTCGGCATATTCATACGAGGTCGAATCCGGGGGCGTCGCGCCGGCGTCATACAGCATCTTGGCCATTTCGAGCGCGGTGCGGTAGGCGGGCGAGTCTACGGTGATGTTGCCCGCGTCATCCATCCAGTTGGCGCCATAGCTGCGCGGCCATGAGTGGAATACCATCATGTTGAACAGAAGGTTCTTCATCTGGATCACGGTCCCATAGCGGGTCGGGCTGTCGGGGTTGACCGACTGGCTGAAGTAGAGCGCGTTGGCCGCGAAATCCTGCCATGTCCACTCAGCGGGGTCCTTGGGCTCGAGCCGTTCGCCCAGATACTGTTCGGCAATATCAGCGTACTTGGCCTTGGCCGCGTCGTCCGCCATCAGCGCGTCGATGAGGTCCTTACGGTAGTAGAGGAAGTGCAGCGACAGGTCGGTTGGGACGCCATACTGCTGCCCGCCGAATTGCATCGTGGAGAGGACGGTATCGCCGAACACAGCGCCGGCCTCGTCAGACAGGGTGATCGGTTCCATGAAGGGCGCATAGCGACCGATGGAATAGGTGGCGATGAGGTTCACGTCGAAGGCGGTGGACCCGGCGGCCAGATCGACCTGAAGTTTGTCAAAGAAGCCGTCGCGCGACGTAAACAGAAGATCGACCTTGTTTTCTTCGGCGACGTCGGGGCGGGCGTTGTAGAGGTCGGCCACGGCGCGGAGCGCGGTTTCCTCGGGGCCGCCGGGCCAGCCGAGAACAGTCACTTCGGCAGAGGCGGTTCCGGCCAGAAACGCGATCAGCGCGGCGGAACCAAGCAGGTGTCTTGTTGTCATGTCAGTCTCTCCCAGTTGGTGTTGGTTGTGTTGCGAGTGCGGCGATGCCGACGGCACCGGCATCCGCCCCCAGCGCCGCACGGGCCAGGGTCGGTCTTTGTATTTCCGGCAAGTCACGGAGGAGCGCCTCGACCCGGTCGAGATAACCGGGGGCAAGGCCGATCCCGCCGCCAATCACGATGACGGCGGGGTCGAAAAGAAGCTGTGCCGAATGGCACAGCCGGGCCGCGCGGGTGGCCGAGGTCTGGATGATGGCGTCGGCCCAGCCTTCGCCATTCTGCGCGGCGGCGAACACAGCGCGGGCTTCGGCCTGATGGCCGTGGGCTGCGGCCTCGGACAGCATCCAGAGGCCAGAGGTTAGGTCTTCGATCCTTGGGCCGTCTTCGCCCAGCGGGGTGAGTTGGCCGAAACTGCCGGCAAGGCCGGAGCGGCCCGTCAGAAGGCGGCCGCCGGTGACGACGCCACCGCCGATGCCGGTAGAGATGGTGAAGAACACCATGTCGCGGCCCGCGCCGCTGCCATGGGTGTATTCGCCCCAGGCCGCCGCCTGCGCGTCATTGGCCAGAACCGGGGCCATGCCGAACCTGTCCCGGACCCGGTCGGCGAGCGGGAAGTCCGCAGGTATGCCAAGGGTCGCGGGGTTAAGCGCGGTCCAGAGGCCGTTATGGACGAGGCCCGTCACCGTGATCCCGAGGGCGGTGTAGCGGCCTGCCCAGGGGGCTGAGAGCCCGGCCATGTCGGCGATCCAGGCATCTGGCCCGACCTTGCGATCGGTCGCAGTTTCCGCCCGGTCGGTGACCCGGCCTTCAGAGACGAGGGCCGCCAGAATCTTGCTGCCGCCCAGATCGATGGCGAGTGTTGTGGTCACGATCCGCCACCTTTGGGCCCTTCCGGCCCTGCGACGCCGCGCATGGCGGCCACGAACCATGCCGTGACATGTTCGGGACGGGTGATGGCGGACCCCGCCACGACCGCATCGGCCCCCGCAGCCATGGCCGCTGCGGCATCGGCGGGGGCCTGATAACGTCCTTCGGCCACGACAAACCGGCCCATGGAGGAAAGCGCCCGGACAAGGTCGAGGTCGGGCCCATCCGGCACCGGCCCGCCAGTATAGCCCGACATGGTGGAGCCAAGAACGTCAAAGCCAAGGTCCCGGGCCGTCTGCCCGTCCGAAGGCAGGGCGCAATCGGCCATGGCCAGAGCGCCGCGGGACCGGATTTCCATGAGGAGGCGCGGCAGGGGGACGGGACGTTCGCGTTCCGTCGCATCGACGGCCACGATATCGGCCCCGGCCCGGATCAGGCCCTGCACGTTTTCAATGAGGGGTGTGATGCGGACGGGGCTGTCGGTAAGGTCCAGCTTGACCAGACCGATCACGGGCGCGTCCGTCACCTGCCTTACTGCCTTGAGGTTGGCGATGCCCTCGATCCGCAGGCCCACGGCACCGCCATCGAGCGCCGCGAGGGCAAAGGCTGCGACGATGTCGGGGCGGTCCATCGGCCCACCCGTTACCGGCTGGCACGAGACCATCAGACCGCCGCGCAACTTGTCCAGAATCACGGTCATCCGTGTCCATCCCCCGCAGATCAGAGAGACGTACCAGAGCGATACCAGTCTTCAACAATTATCCGACTGGTCTATACCAACCTTCAGGCGCGGAGTTCCGTCAAAAAGTCATAGCTTTCGCCGTTGTAGCGCGTTTCGGTGAATTCGACGGGGCGGTCGTCGGCAAGGAAACAGCGGCGTTCGACGATCAGGAGGGGTGAACCGGGGCTGCTTTCCAGCAGTTCGGCATCGATCCGCGACATGAGGCCGGCCCTGATCCGCTGCACCCCGCGCACGGGCGGGGCGCCGAGGCGGGCCAGCGCGTCATAGAGGGAATGCGTCACCTGTTCGCCGGTCGGCAGGATGGTCTGCGGCACGGCAGCCCGTTCGATGGCGATGGGTTGCCCGTCAGCCAGGCGGACCCGCAGAAGGCGGATGATGAAATCCGTGCCGGCAAGGTCCAGTGCCATGGCTTCGGCAGGGCTGGGGTTGACGATCCGGCGGGAAATCCAGCGCTGGCCCGGCTCGATCCCCCGGGACCGCAATTCGTCCGAGAAGCCGGTCAGAGTCGACAGCATCTTTTCCACACGGCGCGCCACGGCTGTCCTTGCGCCCTGCCTGCGCTTCAGCAATCCGTCGGCAGCCAGTTCGTCAAGCGCACGGCGCAGGGTGACGCGACTGATGCCAAGCTGGGCTGCCAGCCAGCGCTCGCTTGGCAGATGCTCCCCAGCGTCGGCCATACTTGACCGCATTGCTTCGGCAATTGCATCGGCCAGTTTGCGATAGATCGGTCGTGCATCGTGTGCCCGAGAGAGGTGGCCCGCGATGAATTCGGCGATGTCCTGCGGATCTGGCAAAGCGGACTCTCTCTAATGGACTCAAGGTTGGTGTATACCAGTCATTTCTTCAACCAACAGTATAGGTGACTTATGCAACCAGCATCGGCTTCGGCCGCAACATATCGCCGACCAGTTCAAGCACGGCGCGAAAGGGATTGGCGAGCAGGTGGGCATAGCGCTGCTTCGTCCGGACCTGCGTGTGGCTGAGGAGTTTGCCGATCATCGGAAATCCCTGGCCGGTTGAGACGGCGGCCGACGCAAGAGTGTGGCGCAGATCGTGGATCCGGACCTTCTTCACGCCGGTCCAGGCGCGGACCCGTTGCCAGAAGGGCTGCAGGTCGTTGAGCGGCTTGCCGGGCAGGGTGCGGGTCATAACCCAAGGGTTGCTGTCAATGCGCCTGGCGTCCTGCAGGTATTCCACCGCCGGGGTGCCAAGGTGGACGATCTTCTTTCCGGTCTTGGAATCTGGCAGGCGCAATGCGCGCTCGTCGAAATCGATGTAGTCCGACTGCTGCGTCATGATCTCGTCGAGACGACACCCGGTCAAGATCAGCAGGCGCGCCGCCAGAACGGCGGAGGGCGATTCGACGCACTCGGCCTCCATCTCCCGCGGCATTTCGCCGATGCCATCATCCCAGAGGAAGCAATCGGCCTCCAGCAATTCAGCGTCGTCGATGGTGCGTTTCGTCAGCTTGGGGATGTTCGCCTTTGCGATCGGACGAGAAGCTATACCAACTGGCGGGTGGGATGGCGCTTCCCCAAGGGCGTTCGTCCCGGCCGTAGGCCCAAGGGCGGGCGATTTGGGTCTTGCCAGTGCCCGACGCCAGAATCTGGACAGGGGTGTCGTCGGCAAACCTCCTTCACCACGGGGTCTCAGTCACGACGCCAGTCCGCGACTGCGCAGACGGTCGATGTTCCCGGCCAGATCGTAGTCGGGGCCGCAGATAAGCCGCAGTTAGTCACGCCCCCGCACCTTCATTGCCGGTTGCACCAGACCTTTATCCCCCCGCAGCAGGAAGGCGGCTGGTTTGAGAACCATATCGGCTGGGCTGCTTCCCGAGTTCACTTAGACAGCCGAGGCAGGCTATCGGCAACGGCAAGGGTGGGTTCTGGGAGGACCGGATCGGGTATGATCGGTATGCGGGAATCTGACCGGGGTTGCCCGCCGGGCACCACCGCTAGAATCTTCGTTGAAGCGTGGTGCGGACACCATCGACGGACTCACGCAGACCTTCCTTGCCATAGGTGAGGAAGCCGTGGCCGGCACGGTATCCTTCGATGCGTGCCGACGCCTCCTTGATTCCGGCAATGGTTGCTGCGAGCAGAACCTGATTCCTGCGGACGGTTTCGGCGATCCGTTGAAGGACCGGCGGTTCGAGGCCTGAGGTTGACAATGCCTGGAAAAGGGGTGTCTTCCTGTCCGAAAGTTCGGCCAGTCGGGCAAAATCGCCTGCCAGGAGCGCTGCACGTTCCTTGAGCAGATGATCATCGATCGCCTTGGGGAGGTGGTGTTTATGCATGTGGGTGTTGACCCTTCATCGCCTCGAACAATGACTGGGCAAGGCCGATCCCGCCGGCGCGGACCATCTGTGTTGCCTGCGCTTCGAGAAGGAATGATGCGAACTGGTCTTCGCCCGCGCCGCCGCCAAACCCTTCGGGAGATTTGCCAAGGCCGCCGGAACGCAGCATTTCGGCCAGAAATCCGGCTTCAAGTTTCTGGGCGGCCGAGAAGAGTTGCGCATCCTTTGAGGGTGCCTGAGGAAGTGACGGCGCAGCCGGGGCGATCTGGGACAAGCCATTCTCCACTTTTCTGGGATTCATTCCATGTTGGCGCAGACCGGTAAACATCCGGTAACTTTCTGCTGCCAATCTTGGGCCGTCGGCGGGCTGGTCGCCTGGAATGAGGTTGCATGCAGATCATTTCCATCATGGGCTCGGCAGGGGCGGTCCCGGACCGGGGCATAGGCAATCCTACCGCGGAAGTCAGGGGACCCGGGGATGGGGCCTTTGAAAGTCTCTTCGGTAAGGTTTCCGTCGGTGCCGAGGGCTGCTTCGCCTTGGCGGACACGTCTGAAGAAGCGGCGGAGGCCACGACTGGGATGCAAGAGACGAAGGCCGACCGGGAAGATCAGGGTGATCCTGCATCGGGCAGGCCAGATGACCATTTTCCGGGCAATCTGCTGCTGGAACTGCCCTTGGCCGCGGATGCCCGGGCGGCAAATCCGGCGGTGGTGCCGGAGGTGCAGCCAGACGAAGGAAGGGGTCCGGCGCAAGCCGCGCCGACGTCTGAGAGCGGCCGCAGCAACGCTCTTGCGCAGCGGTTCGCCTTTCTTGCCGATCTGCAGAAACAGCAGGCCGGACCACAGCAGGCCATCCCGGAACCCCTTGATGCCCGGAGCGGGGGGGTGGGCGCTGCCGGGGTCGGGCAGTCGTCCGGTACACCTTTGCCTGGAGCGGCAATGACAGCGCAGGCTGGCGCAACCCTTCCAGGCCGGCCCTTGCCGACTGCCCCTTGGCCCGAAACTGCCGAGCCCGCCGCTACCGGGCCGGCCGCGAGCGCGCCCCCCCGGACCAATCATGGCACCCACCGATCTGCCGGGATCGCAACGGTGGAGCCATTGGCCCGGGGACCGGCAAGTACCGGTGAGAACGCGGAGGCAGATGAGGCCGGACGGTTGGCATCATTTCCAGAGGACGCGGGGCTGCGGACACAGACCCTACATGAGAACCCGCGCAGCCCCCAAGCGATGCACACGGCAGACGAGCGTCAGGCCCGCCAGGTGGCCCACCAGATGGCTACTGCTTTCGACGGCATGCAGGATCGTCCGACCGAGATTGTTCTGGATCCCGAAGAACTTGGACGTGTGCGGATGTCGCTGCAGGCGGGCGACGCGGCCATTGCCATGTTCATTCAGGCGGAGCGCCCTGAAACTGCCGACCTGATGCGACGTCATCTGGATCAACTGGCCCAGGAATTCAGGGCCTTGGGGTATCAGGACGTGACGTTTCATTTTGCCGACAAGGGTGGACAGGAACCACCCTCTCATCACGGCGCAGGTTCGTCTGAAGAAGAATTCCAGATCACTTCGGTACCCGGCGTTCTGCCACAGGCAAGCATCCAACGCGCACTTAGCAGTGCGCTTGACCTCAGACTCTAGGATTCAATTGCGAACATGATCTCTCCCACGCCAACTGCGGCAACCACAGCAGCACCGCCCGTATCAACGACGGCTTCGCAGCAGGAAGTAACCTCGGACTACGATACGTTTCTGCGGATGATGACGACGCAACTGATGAATCAGGATCCGCTTGATCCGATGGATTCAGCGGAATTCTCGATGCAGCTGGCAACCTTCTCGGGCGTTGAGCAGCAGGTCCAGTCCAATGAGCTCCTCACCTCGATCCAGTCGCAACTGGTGACGTCAGGCATGGCCGAGATGGCGGCCTGGGTCGGCAAGGAGGCGCGAGCCCCTGTTGCGGGCAACTTTGACGGCAGTCCGATCACGATCGCGCCTAACCCTGCGGCTATTGCGGATCAGGCCAAGCTGGTCGTGCGGGATGACAACGGAAACATCGTCCAGGAGATGTTGATCCCCGTCTCGGCTGAGCCGATAGAATGGGCCGGGGTCACCACGGACGGAAGTCCGCTGCCGGATGGTATGTATTCCTTCGAGATTGTGAGCTATGCCGGAGGTGAAGAGATCCTCAGGGAAACGGCCGATATCTATACAACGATCGAAGAGGTCAGGTCGCAGGACGGGATCAACGTGCTTGTGACGAGTGGTGGTGTGGCTGTCCCGGCGACATCGGTCACTGCATTGCGTGAGCCCGGCCAGTCTTGAACCTAAAACAGCGCGATGAACCAGATCGCAGCCGCACCAAAGGCCGCGCCCAGGATGACCCATCCGGCATTGGGCCAGTGGCGGGAGAGCGCAGGCGGGGCCTTTTGCACCGATTGTCGGATCAGGGCGGCCTCGGCCAGTTGCGGCAAGCGGGGACCGAAACGGGCAAGTACCCGCAGGGTTAGGCCGAGGTCGCGCAGCAGCGCCTTTGGTCCGATGCTTTCCTTGATATAGTCCTCGACGATGGGCTTCGCGCCTTCCCAGATGTTCATGTGCGGGTCGAGTGTTCGCGCCACGCCTTCGACAACGACCATCGTCCGTTGCAGAAGAATGAGTTCCGTCCGGGTTTCCATGCCGAAACGCTCGGTCACCTCGAAAAGGTAACTCAGCAGGCGGCCCATCGAGATGCGGCTCGCGTCCATGCCAAAGATCGGCTCGCCCACGGCGCGGAGAGCGCGGGCGAATTCATCGACGTCGCGGTCGGCAGGGACGTAGCCGGCTTCGAAATGGACCTCGGCCACGCGTTTGTAGTCACGCCGGATGAAGCCGAAGAGGATCTCGGCATAGACCCGGCGGGTGTACTCGTCGATCCGCCCCATGATGCCGAAGTCATAGGCCACGATGGCCCCATCCGATGCGATCTTGAGATTGCCCTGGTGCATATCGCCGTGGAAAAACCCGTCGCGCAGGGCGTGGCTGAGGAAGAGTTGCAGGACGCGCCGGGCAAGAAGGCGGCGGTCAAAGCCGCCCGCATCGAGCGCTTCCACATCGGCCGCGCCGATCCCTTCGACCCAGCCGAGGGTCATGACCCGGCGCGCGGAGAGGTGCCAGACGATGGGGGGGACGCGGAAACCTTCGTCCTTGGTCGTGTTGGCCGCAAATTCGGAAGCGGCAGAGCTTTCCAGACGCAGGTCAAGTTCGCCCATCACGACGCCTTCGAAGTGCCGGATCACATCCATCGGGCGCAGCCGACGCGAGGCGGGGGAGAGGAATTCGATAGTGCGGGCGGCAAAGTAGAAGGCGTCGATATCCTTGCGGAAGGCCCTTTCGATCCCCGGCCGCAGAATCTTGACCGCGACGGGCATGCCTGTGTCGGCAAGGACGGCGCGATGGACCTGCGCGATGGACGCGGCGGCGACGGGTTCGGAGAATTCGGAGAAGATCACATCGACGGGCAGGCCGAGTTCCTTTTGGACCTCGGCCTTGGCCTCCTCAACCGAGAAGGGGGGCAGTTTGTCCTGCAGGACGCGCAACTGGACTGCCAGTTCGTCACCGACCACATCGGGCCGGGTCGACAGAATCTGGCCAAACTTGATGTAGGCGGGGCCAAGGGCCATCAGCGCGCGAGTAGCGGGCGGAGCGGAAGGGTCGCCGCGATAGCCAAGCCATTTGAAGGGCCAGGCCAGTGTACGGAAGGTGACCCGGACGAGCGGCCCGGCATCGAGCGCGTCGAGCACAACACCCATCGCCCCGGTGCGTTCAAGCGTCGCCCCGGTCCGGATCAGCCGCCAGATGTTGTGGGGTCCGCGCACCTAAAGTTTCCAGCCGGAATGCAGGCAGGCGACCCCGAGGGTGAGGTTGCGATACTTGGCATTGCCGAACCCGGCGGCGCGGATCATGCCGAGGAAGGTTTCCTGATCGGGAAACTTGCGGATCGATTCGACGAGGTACTGGTAGCTGGCCCGGTCGCCCGCGATCAGCTGGCCCAAGCGGGGTATGACCTGAAAGGAATAGAGGTCATAGGCCTTTTGCATCGGCGGTACTGGAATCTGGCTGAATTCCAGCACCATGAGCCGGCCGCCGGGACGCAGGACGCGACAGGCCTCGGACAGGGCCTTTTCCTTGCGGGCGACGTTCCGGATGCCGAAGGAAATTGTGTAGACGTCGAAGCTCGCGTCGGGAAAGGGCAGCGCCTCGGCGTTGCCGACAACCCAGGACAGGCTGTCATGGAGCTTTTCCGCCTCGGCCCGCTTGCGGCCTTCGATTAGCATCGGTTCGGTGAGATCAAGGACCGTGGCCTTGGCATGGCCCGCCCTTTTGAGGAACCGGAAGGCGATGTCACCGGTGCCGCCGGCCACATCGAGCAGACGCTGACCAGCGCGCGGGGCGAGCCAGTCCATCATCGCGTCTTTCCAGAGGCGATGGATGCCGACCGACATCACGTCGTTCATTATGTCGTATTTGCTGGCGACCGAAGTGAAGACGGCTTGCACGCGGCCGGCCTTTTCTTCGATGGGAACGGATTCGTTCCCCAGATCGGTCATCTCTTCGCGTTTGTCGGTCATCGGGGTCTGCCGTCCTTGTCGCCTGCGCCCGGCTTGAGGGGGCGCCCGGAAGGGCTTACACCGCCCATACCCCTTAAGAAAGTGCCCCATGCCCGAATTGCCAGAAGTCGAGACAGTCCGTCGCGGACTGGCCCCCGTGATGGAGGGTCGGACGATCCGCCTTGCCACGGTCAATCGCCCCGATCTGCGCTGGCCCTTGCCGGAACGGATGGCAGAACGGCTGACGGGGCAGGCTGTGACAGCGCTGCGGCGGCGGTCCAAGTACATCTTGGCTGATCTGAGTTCGGGCGAGACGCTTATCATCCATCTGGGCATGTCCGGGCGGATGTTGATTTCGGCGCCCGGAGAATCGGCGCGGATGCAGGGCAAGTTTCACCACGACCATCCTGCGCCGCAGAAGCATGACCATGTTATACTGGATATGGAGGGCGAGGCGCGGGTCACGTTCAACGACGCGCGCCGTTTCGGGGCGATGGATCTGACGCCGACGGAAAAGGCCGAGGATCACTGGCTCATCCGGGATATCGGGCCCGAGCCCTTGGGCAACATGTTCGACGAAGCCTATCTGCGCGAGAGGCTAAAAGGGCGGAACACCCCGGTCAAGTCTGCGCTGCTGGATCAGCGGCTGGTGGCGGGGCTGGGCAATATCTATGTCTGCGAGGTTCTGTTTCGCGCCGGGATCAGCCCGGTCCGCAAGGCGGGCCGGATCGGGGCGGAGCGTGTGTCCTCGCTGGTACCGCTGATCCGCGAGGTTCTGGGCGAGGCGATCGAGGCGGGGGGATCATCGCTGCGCGATTACCGGCAGGCCGACGGAGAGCTTGGGTATTTCCAGCACACGTTCCGGGTTTATGACCGCAAGGGCGGGCCTTGTGTCCGGCCTGGCTGCACCGGCGTGATCCGACGGGTTGTGCAATCGGGCCGGTCGTCGTTCTATTGTCCGGACTGCCAGCATTAGCGTCCCCTTCAGGAGCCCCCGCCATGGCCTATGAAACCATCCTTTACGACCTGACCGATTCGATTGCGCTGATTACATTGAACCGGCCGCAGGCGCTCAACGCGCTGTCTTCAGCCCTGTGGCGGGATTTGCTGTCGGCGCTCGACGTTGCGGCTGCGGACCCGGAGGTGCGGGCCATTGTCATCACCGGATCGGAGAAGGCCTTTGCGGCCGGGGCCGATGTGACCGAGATGGCGGACAAGACCTATGTGGACATGTTCGGCGGCGATTATCTGGCGGCCGAGGCGGCGCGGTTCAACGCGATCCGCAAGCCGATCATCGCTGCGGTGGCAGGCTATGCTCTGGGCGGGGGATGCGAACTTGCCATGATGTGCGATTTCATCATTGCGGCGGATACGGCAAAGTTCGGCCAGCCTGAGATCAATCTGGGGATCGTGGCGGGGCTGGGCGGGACGCAGCGGCTTACCCGGTTTGTGGGCAAGTCCAAGGCGATGGACATGCACCTGACCGGGCGGATGATGGATGCGGCAGAGGCTGAACGCTGTGGTCTGGTGAGTCGCGTTGTTCCGGCGGAGAGCCTGATCGGAGAGGCACGCAAGGCAGCGGGCAAGATCGCCGAGAAATCGGCTCTGGCCGCGATGGCGGTCAAGGAAGCGGTCAACCGCAGCTACGAGACCACGTTGGCCGAAGGAATCCTGCATGAGCGCCGGCTTTTTCAAGCGATGTTTGCAACGGAGGATCAGAAGGAAGGCATGGCCGCCTTCCGTGAAAAGCGTGTCCCTGCGTTCCGGGACAAATAACCCTGCGGGTCGTGTTGACTTGTATTCGACTCGGGTCTAGAGACGCGGCTTCAGATTAGACGCAACCCTTACCGGGACCCCGAACACATGGCCAACAGCCCACAATCAGAAAAGCGCGCCCGGCAGAACGAGCGCCGTGCCGCCATTAACAAGGTGCGCCGTTCGCGCATCCGCACCTTCCTGCGCAAGGTCGAAGAGGCCATCGCCTCGGGTGACAACGAAGCCGCGCAGGCCGCTCTCAAGTCTGCTCAGCCCGAGTTGATGCGTGGCGTGACGAAAGGCATCTTCCACAAGAACACCGCCTCGCGGAAAATGTCGCGGCTGGCGTCGCGCGTCAAGTCGGTCGGCGCAACCGCCTGAGTTTACAGGGGTCCTTTGATCCGCCGAACCAATTTTCAGAGGGGTGTGCCGATGGCACGCCCTTTTCGACTTTTGTGGGTTCGCCCCGGGGCCTTTGGCGCGACTCGGGTCGGTGTCTGCGGGAAACCTGTCAAGGCCCTCACTCGCCCAGTTGCAGCAAATCCTTGTCACCGTGCCGCGCCGCAACAAGGCAGGACCTAAGTGGGCCGGATTCAAGGGGTCGTCAGATTCGGCCTTGGCAAAGCCCGAGTCAAGCAGGTTGTTCCATTGATAGCTCTGCCGAGGCCTTGCTAGCTTGATCTTGCGATTAACGTCGTTCCTGGGGAAACATGGAGACACTGGCCTTTTCGATTCCGTGACCGCCTTCTGCACGGCATTCACGTCATGGGATCAACCTTAAAGGCCCTGTTGTCGTCAAAGAGAACGCTCTTGCGGTTTTGGGGACCGCGCAACGTTTGCTTTGTCGGTGGGAATTGGTTCGTTCGGGCCGATGATCCGCATTCATGTGTCACGATGCTGCCATTCGGGCCCCTGCCACTGCGGCAGAGGTCAGGTCAAATGCATGCAGGTGACCCTTCCATCCGGAACGTCCATCGCACAAGTCGGCGTCAAGCCCCGGGCAAGGGGAGACGCCGGGAATGGGCGACAAGGGGTCTGGTACGACAATGACGAACGATCAGTGGGGACGGGTCAGGGACGGATTGAGGGGGACGGTAGGGACAAACAACTATACGAACTGGATCGAACCTTTGGAGTTTTCTGCCCTGTCGGACGGGGTGGCGACATTTCTGGTTCCGACGACGTTCATCGGCAATTACGTTGCCCAGAATTTCGGCGAAGAAATCCTTTATCACATGAAGCGCACCGGCACGGCCGTGCAGCGGCTCAATTTTGCAATTGCACCAAATGCCGTCACGGTGCGCCGTGCCGCGGCCCAAGTTGAGACGGAGCCCGCGACAGTTGAAACTGAAGAACGATTCGCAGCGCTTGATGCGCGATTTACGTTTGACCGTTTTGTGGTGGGCAAACCGAACGAACTGGCCCATGCCGCTGCGCGCCGTGTGGCCGAAGGCGGTCCGGTTACGTTCAATCCGCTGTTTCTTTACGGTGGCGTCGGTCTGGGCAAGACGCACCTCATGCACGCAATTGCCCATGAACTGCGGGCCAGGCAGCCGCACCTGAATGTGCTATATCTGTCGGCAGAGCAGTTCATGTACCGCTTCATCACGGCGCTGCGCGAACGCAAGATGATCGATTTCAAGCAATTGTTCCGGTCGGTCGATGTGCTGATGGTCGATGACGTGCAGTTCATGGCAGGCAAGGATTCGACGCAGGAAGAGTTCTTTCACACTTTCAACGCGCTGGTGGACGGGCAGAAGCAGATCATCATCTCGGCCGACCGCGCGCCGGGCGAGATCAAGGATCTGGAGGACCGGATCAAGTCGCGCCTGCAATGCGGGCTGGTGGTGGACCTGCACCCGACGGATTACGAGCTGCGTCTGGGCATCCTGCAATCCAAGGTGCAGTACTACAAGGCGCAATATGCCCAGCTTGTGATCCGGGACGGCGTGCTTGAATTCCTGGCGCACCGGATTTCCACCAACGTTCGTGTGCTGGAAGGTGCGCTGACACGGCTGTTCGCATTTGCAAGCCTTGTCGGGCGTGAGATTACGCTGGAACTGACGCAGGACTGTCTGGCCGACATCCTGCGGGCCAGCGACCGCAAGATCACTGTCGAAGAGATCCAACGCAAGGTCAGCGACCACTACAATATCCGCCTGTCGGACCTTGTCGGGCCCAAGCGCCTGCGGAGTTATGCAAGGCCCCGGCAGATCGCAATGTATCTGGCCAAAACGCTGACGAACCGGTCCCTGCCCGAAATCGGGCGGCGGTTTGGCGGGCGGGACCATACGACGGTCATGCATGGCGTGAAGCGGATCGAGGAACTCAGGGCCACGGACAGCCAGATTGCCGATGATCTGGAGCTGCTGCGCCGGGCACTTGAGGCATGATGGCCTGATCCGGGTGCAGGAACGGCAGCAAGATCACTGAATTCTCTTGAGCGGGGCGGAAAAACAGTTAGTTTTTCCGTCCCGATTGCATGAACGGGCAGGGACGGAGCGAGGAACATGAAAATCAGTATCGAACGCGGGGCGCTCCTCAAGGCGGTGGCTCAGGCCCAGTCGGTTGTGGAGCGCCGCAACACCATTCCCATCCTTGCCAACGTCCTGATTGAGGCCGAGGGCGACACTGTTCAGTTCCGGGCGACCGATCTGGATATAGAAGTCGTGGACCGTGCCACGGCCAAGGTGGAACGTGCTGGGGCGACCACCGTGGCGGCGGTGATGCTGAACGAAATCGTGCGCAAGCTGCCCGATGGGGCGCTGGTCACGCTGTCGGACAATGCCCAGTCCGGTCGTCTCACGATCGAGGCCGGGCGGTCCAACTTCTCGCTCGCCACACTGCCGCGCGAGGATTTTCCGGTCATGGCCACGTCAGACTATGCGACGAACTTTGCGGCACCTGCCCCGGTCCTGCGGCGGCTGTTTGACAAGTCCAAGTTCGCAATCTCGACGGAGGAGACGCGGTATTATCTGAACGGCGTCTATCTGCATGTCGCGGATGGTGACGGCGGTCGGGTGCTGCGCTGTGTGGCGACGGATGGTCACAGGCTGGCCCGGATTGATGCCGCTTTGCCGCCGGGGGCCGAAGGTATGGCCGGGGTGATTGTGCCGCGCAAGACGGTGGGCGAGTTGCGCAAGCTTTTGGAAGATGACGAGGCAACGATTGCGGTGTCAGTGTCCGAGACCAAGATCCGCTTTGCGACGCCTGCGATCACGCTGACATCCAAAGTCATCGACGGCACCTTCCCCGACTACACCCGCGTGATCCCGCAGGGAAACACCCGGCGGCTCGAGGTGGATGCGGCAGAGTTTGCCAGGGCGGTGGACAGGGTGGCGACCGTGTCTTCGGAACGGTCGCGGGCGGTGAAGATGTCGCTGGATGAGGATCGGCTGATCCTGTCGGTCAATGCGCCAGATTCGGGTGCGGCCGAGGAAGAACTGGCCGTTGCCTATGGTGATGAGCGGCTTGAGATCGGGTTCAACGCGAAGTATCTGCTTGAGATCGCAAGTCAGGTGGACCGGGAGAATGCCGTTTTCCTGTTCAATTCCTCGGGCGATCCGACGCTGATGCGCGAAGGAAATGACATGTCGGCAGTCTATGTCGTCATGCCGATGCGGGTGTGACAGGTCCAGAATCCTTTGAAGGGTTTTGGCAAGGATTTCTGAAGATTCTTGCCGCTGGGGCTGGTGTTACGGCAGTGGATCAACTGGCGTGACGGGTCATGCCGTTACAGAGTTGAAGCTGTCGCATTTCCGGTCGCACCGGCAGGCAGCGCTGAATTGTGATGGCCGGCCTGTGGCAATCTTTGGCCCGAACGGTGCGGGAAAGACCAATCTGATAGAGGCCGTCTCGCTCTTGTCCCCGGGACGGGGGCTGCGGCGGGCGGCGACGGATGACATCATCCGCAAGCCCGAGAGTCTTGGCTGGAAGGTTAAGGCGACGGCGCGGACACCGGTAAGTGACCATGAGATCGAGACCTGGGCTGAACCCGGTGAAGCGCGCACCGTGCGGATCGACGGCAAAGCCGCGCCACAGATCGCGCTGGCCCGGATCCTGCCCATCCTATGGCTTGTCCCGATGATGGACCGTCTGTGGGTCGAGGGGGCTGACGGGCGGCGGCAGTTTCTGGACCGGGCAACGATGAGTTTCATTCCCGGTCATGCGGCTGTGGTGCTCGACTATGAAAAGGCGATGCGGGAGCGGAACCGGCTTCTCAGGGACATGGTGCGCGACGCGCATTGGTATGCTGCGCTGGAAACGCAGATGGCGCGTTTCGGGATCGAGATCGAGGTCAACCGCCGGGCCGCCATTGCGGCACTGGCGGCTGCGCAGGCGCAGGCCGAAACGGCATTTCCGGTAGCCGATCTGGACATTGTCCATCCCGAGGCGGACTTGCCGGGCAGCGAAGCCGCGCTGCGCGACGCATTGGCCGACAGCCGGTCGCGCGATCTGGCGGCGGGGCGCACGCTGATCGGGCCTCATCGCAGCGATCTGGTGGCGGTCTGGCGGGCAAAGGGGATGCCGGCGGCGGAATGTTCGACGGGCGAACAGAAGGCGCTCCTGATCTCGCTTATCCTTGCCAATGCCCGCGCGCTGGCGGGGTCGCTGGGCGCGCCGCCTGTCCTGATGCTTGACGAAGTGGCGGCGCATCTGGATGCCGGGCGGCGGGCGGCGCTATATGATGAAATCTGCGGGTTGGGCGCGCAGGCTTTCATGACAGGAACCGGGCCAGAACTCTTTACCGATCTGGGGTCCCGGGCGCAGTATGTGGAAGTGACCGAGGTGAATGGCACATCGGTCCTGACGGAGAGGAGCGCCCCATGACTCATCAACATCCGATCCAGCGTGTGACCATGATCACGCTGGGCGTCGCTGACCTTGCCAGGTCGCGTGCGTTTTATCACGCGCTGGGCTGGCATCCCCACAGTGAAACTGAATCCGTCAGCTTCTTTCAGTTGCAGGGGGCTGCACTTGGGCTTTACGCGCTGGCAAAGCTTGCTGATGACATGGACCGCAGCGTTTCCGAACTTGGGACTGGCGCCATGACAGTGGGACAGAACTTTGCCGACGAAGAAGCGGTGGATGCGGCGTTCAACATAGCAATGCAAGCCGGTGCCACGGCCATAAAACGCCCGCAGGCGGTGTTCTGGGGAGGGTATTCGGGCTATTTTGCGGACCCTGACGGTCATGTCTGGGAACTTGCCGTGAATCCGTACTGGCCGCTGGCGGCGGACGGTTCGCTGACGTTGCCCGATGCGGATTGACCGGATCGAGGAGATGCGGCTGGCACCGGGCGACGAGGCGCAGATTGCGGGCCTCCTCGCCCGCTGCTTGGCACGGATTTCGGCGGGCGGACCGCGTTGCGGGCGCGTTATCATGTGCAACTGGTGGCCCGCGATCGTGGGGCATCTGGAGATCACCTTCCGCAATGTCAGTCAGGGGAACCGCCTGATCCCGGCGATCGGCATGGCCGAGCTGGCGAAAGAACCGGAGCATCGCGGCAATGGGATCGCAGGGTTGCTTTTCGGGGCGGCGATCACCGTGGGGCGGCAGAGCCCGGCACAGCTTGCGCTGCTGTTTTGGGCGGCTGCGCCTTATGAGAGAGCGGGATTCAGGACCGTTCACAATACTAAGCGGTTCATGGACATGACGGGTGCGGTGACCGGTCAGGTTGAGCGCGGCATGGCAGAGGGCCTGATGGTGCTGTCGCTGCGGGGCAAGCCGTGGGTTTCGGGGACGATGGTCGACATGCCCGGCCATCTGTTCTAGACCGCCGCGACCGCGAGAAGGGACTTTCCATGACCATCACCGCCGGGCAGCTTGGCTTTTATGCCGTGGGCCTGATCCTGCTTTTCCTGACGCCCGGCCCGGTCTGGGTGGCGCTGACGGCCCGCGCGCTTTCGGGCGGGTTCAGGGCGGCCTGGCCGCTTGCGGTCGGGGTGACGGTGGGCGATCTGTTTTGGCCGTTCCTTGCCATTCTGGGTGTGACCTGGATCCTGTCGGTCTTTGAAAGCTTCATGTTGATCATGCGCTGGATCGCCTGCGCGACCTTTGTCGTCATGGGTGCGCTGATCATCCGCAACGCAGGCAAGATGATCGGTGAAGACAGCCGCTTGACCCGGCCCGGGATGCTGGCGGGGTTTCTGGCCGGGGTGGCCGTGATCATCGGGAACCCAAAGGCGATTTTTTTCTACATGGGGATGCTGCCGGGTTTTTTTGACGTCACGGTGCTGACCTGGGCCGATATTGCCATCATCTGCGCGGTGTCCATGTCGATCCCGCTGATCGGCAATCTGCTGCTGGCGTGGTTCATCGGAAGCGCGCGGGGGTTGATGACATCGCCCGCCGCGCTGCGCCGGACGAACCTTGTGGCGGGGGTGTTGCTGATTGGGGTCGGGCTGATCATTCCCTTTGTCTGAACGCGCAAAATATGGGGGAAAACCGTGACATTCCCCCCCACAGATCGTATATTGCGGGGGCTATCGCACAGGGAAAACTGCATGTCCGACACCAACCCGAAGCCGACACCAAACGAAGCTGACTATGGTGCGGATTCCATCAAGGTTCTCAAGGGTTTGGATGCTGTCCGCAAGCGCCCGGGCATGTATATCGGGGATACTGACGACGGATCGGGCCTGCACCACATGGTGTACGAGGTCGTGGACAACGGCATTGACGAGGCTTTGGCCGGTCATGCCGATTATGTGAACGTCACGATCCATGCCGACAACTCGGTTTCCGTGCGAGACAACGGGCGCGGAATCCCCGTTGGCATCCACGAAGGCGAAGGTGTTTCGGCGGCCGAGGTCATCATGACCCAACTCCACGCCGGGGGGAAATTCGACAGCAATTCGTACAAGGTTTCCGGCGGTCTGCATGGCGTCGGCGTTTCGGTGGTGAACGCGCTGTCGGTCTGGCTGGAACTGCGGATCTGGCGCGAAGGCAAAGAACACTTTGCCCGGTTCGAACGCGGCGACACGATGCAATCGCTGCGCGTTGTGGGCCCCGCCAATGGCGAGAAGGGGACCGAGGTGCGGTTTCTTGCCTCGACCGAAACCTTCTCGAACCTCGACTATCATTTCGATGTGCTGGAGAAGCGGCTGCGGGAACTGGCCTTTCTCAATTCCGGGGTGCGGATCATCCTGCGCGATGAACGCCCCGCCGTGCCGCTTCAGTCCGAGCTTTACTATGAAGGCGGGGTGAAGGAGTTCGTCAAATACCTTGACCGGTCCAAGTCGTCGATCCTGCCCGAACCCATCTACATCAACGGCACCCGTGACGATATCGGGGTCGAGGTCGCGATGTGGTGGAACGACAGCTATAACGAGATGGTGCTGCCGTTTACCAACAACATCCCGCAGCGGGATGGCGGGACGCACCTGTCGGCCTTCCGGTCGGCGCTGACGCGGACGATCAACGCCTATGCGCAGTCGAGCGGGATTGCGAAGAAGGAAAAGGTCGATTTCACCGGGGATGACGCCCGCGAGGGGCTTACCTGCGTGCTGTCCGTCAAGGTGCCGGACCCCAAGTTTTCGAGCCAGACCAAGGACAAGCTGGTTTCGTCCGAGGTGCGCCCCGCGGTTGAGGGCTTGGTGGGCGAGAAGCTGGCCGATTGGTTTGAAGAGAACCCGCAGATCGCCCGCGTCGTCGTGGGCAAGATCATCGAAGCCGCGCTGGCGCGCGAGGCGGCGCGGAAGGCCCGCGAGCTGACCCGGCGCAAGACGGCGATGGATGTGAACTTCCTTGCAGGCAAACTCAAGGACTGTTCTGAAAAAGACCCGTCCAAGACGGAAGTTTTCCTTGTCGAAGGGGACAGCGCCGGCGGATCGGCCCAGACCGGGCGGGACCGTCGGACGCAGGCCGTGCTGCCCCTGCGCGGCAAGATCCTGAATGTGGAACGTGCACGGTTTGACCGGATGCTGGCGTCGCAGGAAATCGG
This sequence comes from Rhodobacterales bacterium, assembly GCA_026400355.1. GTDB lineage: Bacteria > Pseudomonadota > Alphaproteobacteria > Rhodobacterales > Rhodobacteraceae > JAPLPE01. The sequence goes on from JAPLPE010000033.1 coordinate 22,577, forward strand.
CAACCTTGTCATGGCGCTGGGCACCGGGATTGGCCGGGACGAGTTCAACATCGGCAAGCTGCGCTATCACAAGGTCATCATCATGACCGACGCCGACGTGGACGGCGCGCATATCCGGACGCTGCTTTTGACATTCTTCTTCCGGCAGATGCCACAGCTGATCGAAGGCGGATATCTCTATATCGCGCAGCCGCCGCTGTATAAAGTCTCGCGCGGCAAGTCCGAGGTTTACCTCAAGGATCAGGCTGGGCTGGATGAATACCTGATCCAGCAGGGGATTGACGGGGCCATTCTGCGGCTTGGGTCCGGGGCCGAGATGGCCGGGGCTGACCTTCTGCGCGTGGTCGAGGAGGCGCGGCAGTTGCGCCGGGTGATCGAGGCTTTCCCGACACATTACCCGCGCCATATCCTTGAACAGGCGGCGATCGCCGGGGCCTTTGTGCCCGGCGCGGTGGACCGTGACCTTCAGGGCGTGGCCGACAAGGTGGCCCGCAGGCTCGACCTGATCGCGGTCGAGTGGGAACGCGGCTGGCAGGGCAGGATCACGCAGGACAAGGGCATCCGTCTGGCGCGTATCCTGCGCGGGGTCGAGGAAGTGCGGACGTTGGACGGACTGATGCTGCGTTCGGGCGAAAGCCGCCGGGCCGGGACGTTCACGCAGTCGCTGCAAGAGGTTTATGACCTGCCCGCCACGCTGGTCCGCAAGGACCGCAGCCAGTTGATCCACGGGCCTCTTGATCTGCTCAAGGCGATCCTGGCCGAGGGCGAAAAGGGGCTGGCGTTGCAGCGCTACAAGGGGCTGGGCGAGATGAACCCGGAGCAGTTGTGGGAAACTACACTGGACCCGGATGCGCGGACGCTTTTGCAGGTCAAGATCGACGATGTGGCCGAGGCGGACGACCTCTTTACCAAGCTGATGGGCGATGTCGTGGAACCGCGGCGCGAGTTCATCCAGACGAATGCGCTGAGCGTGGAACACCTCGACTTCTGATCCATCGTGGTGAAGGGATGCCGCGCGATCAGGGCGGATCCATTCTGCGCCCGGCAAGTGCCTATGTTGGTCTCATGGCGATTGACGAAAGCGTCAATTGTCGGACGCCAGATCCCGGTCGGTTCGCGCCCGGGATCATCAGGGGTCACATCGCGCCAACTCTCATGGCGCAGGGAGACTGATCTTGTTGACCAAACTTGCTCGTACCGGCGCAGTAAGCGCCGCACTTCTGCTGTCCGTTGTCGCGGTCCCCGCTGCCTTTGCCAGCGTGGCGACGATGGATGAACTGGCCGTCGCGGTAACGCCGACCCACAATGTTGTCACGGCCAAGGACGGAATGACCGTCTATGCCTTTGGAATGGATGAAGAGGGAGCTTCTTTCTGCTATGGCGCATGCGCGGCGGCTTGGCCGCCCTATCTGGGTCATGTCTCTGCCATGTTTCCTGCGCCGGATGGTCGCTTGTCAACCGGACGGATGGGACGCTGCAATGGGCATTCCACGGCAACCCCCTTTACCATTTTGCCTGCGACAAGGTGGCGGGTGACGCCTTTGGAAACGGCGTGAACGGGATCTGGCACACGATCAGCGACTAGATTTGAATCAGAGGCGCCCCGGAAACGGGACCCCTTCCTAATCTTCGGGGCGCGACACACGACTGAGCATTCTGAACATGCTGGCCGCCGCACCGATGACCACCGTCAGCCGGACGACATGCATGACCGAGACGTAGGCCACGTCCTGCCCCATGGCGAGTGCAAGCAGGCTCATTTCCGCAAGGCCGCCGGGCGAATAGGCGAGGAAGCTTTGTGTCATCTCGACCCCGGTCAGTGTGCTGACGAGGAGTGCAAAGACGACAGCAACCACCAGCATGGCCAGCGAGGACAGCAGGCCAAGCCCCATGTCGCGCCCGACTTCGCGGAGTTCGGCGCCAAGGAATCGGCAGCCGACGGTCGTACCGATGACGATCTGGGCGATGATCACGATGACGGATGGCGGCGCGATGGTGACGAGTTCCGTCACATGGGCAAGGCCGCTCAGGATCATGGGACCAAAGACGGGGGCGGCGGGCAGGTGGATCCGCGTGCCAAGAGGTACGCCGATCGCGGCGCAGGCGCCGAGTACGAGCCAGTCCCATGGGGCGAGGGCTGTGAGGGAAACCCAGTTGCCGTTGCGGGCACCGGTTGATGTGACCCCAAGGACAAGGCCGAAGAACAGCACGACAAAGACGATGACGCAGAAGATACGGAGTGCGTGGGCCAGCGCGATCTTGCGTTCGACCCCGCCGGCGGCTGCGCCCATGATGAGCATGTCGTTCAGGCCGCCCGGCATTGCACAGAAGTAGGCGGTCGTCCGGTCATAGCGGCCGATCCGGCGGTAGATCAAATAGGACACCGCTGCAGCCGCAATCAGGAACGGGAAAAGCAGGAGGACCGTCAGCGACCAATGAGATGGCATCCAGAATCGCTGGTGTGATGGAAGAGCCGAGGAGGACACCGATCACGGGGATCGTCACCGGGCGAAGCCGATCCGGACTGTACAGTGGAGCACGCGCCAGACAGGCCACCGTGACGCCGATCAGAGGGCCCAGCATCCAGGGCAAGGGCATGTGGAGCTTCCACGCCACAAAGCCCGAGGCTGTCCCCAGCACCAGGGCCATCAGCGTGCGCCAGAATTTGACGGTGTCAAAGATGGCAATTGGTGCCCGCATCAGGGCTGGCCGACATGACGCTGGCCACGTTGTCTTGCCAGAAGGGCCTGTTTCTGACGTTCGCGGAACCCAGCCTTTTCTGCTTCAGTCGTTTCAGACACGCAGAACTGGCAGGACACACCCTGTTCGTGACCCGGATGGGCCAGATTTTCGGGGCCAAGCGGGCGACCGCAGGCGTGGCAGAGGACATGCGAGCCTTGTTTGAGCCCGTGGCCTACGGCGACGCGGTTGTCAAAGACATAGCATTCACCTTGCCAGAGGCTTTGATCGGCAGGGACGTCTTCGAGGTATTTGAGGATGCCACCTTGAAGGTGAAAGACGTCTTTCACGCCCTGACCCAGAAGGTAGTTCGTCGATTTCTCGCAGCGGATGCCGCCGGTGCAGAACATTGCAATGCGTTTGCTCTGAAACTGTTCGCGGTTGGCTTCCCACCATGCAGGAAACTCGCCAAAGCTTTCGGTCCCGGGATCGACCGCGTTACGGAAGGTACCGATTGCGGTTTCGTAGCGGTTCCGCGTGTCGATAATGGCGACATCGGGCGCGCTGATCAGGGCATTCCAGTCGGCCGGCGCAACATAAGTGCCGACACCCGCCAGAGGATCGACGTCAGGCTGGCCCATCGTCACGATCTCGGGCCGGATTCGCACCTTCATGCGGTTGAAGGGGCGGTCGGCCGAGGTGCTTTCCTTCCAGACCAGCTCAGCGCAGCCCGGCAGGGACCGGATGTGGGCGAGCAAGAGGTCGATGCCGTCGCGCGATCCGGCCACGGTGCCGTTGATCCCTTCTTTGGCCAGAAGAAGCGTGCCAACAAGGCCGTTGCCCTTGCAAAGCGCAAGCAGCGGGCCGCGCAGGGCGGAGGGTTCCTTGAACAGGGTGAAATGATAGAGGGCGGCAATCACGAACATGTTTTCCCGATACGACTCTGCGCGGTCATGGGCAAGTCGCGGACGATCTTACAGTCGCGTCACCTTGCGACTAAGCTGCGTCTCAACCTGAAGGAAGGAGACTGCGATGCACCCTGCCGACCACGCCTTGATCGTCATCGACGTGCAGAATGACTTTTGCCCGGGTGGCGCGCTTGAGGTGAAAGAGGGTGACGTCATCATCCCCGGCATCAACGCGCTGATGAATGATTTCGACGCGGTTATCCTGACACAGGACTGGCACCCGGCAGGGCATTCTTCGTTTGCATCCTCTCATCCTGGAAGATCGGCCTATGACATGATCGAGATGTCCTATGGACCGCAGGTGCTTTGGCCCGATCACTGTATCCAGATGACCGGGGGCGCTGCGTTTCATCCTGCTTTGCGGACAGATGCAAACATGATCATCCGCAAGGGTTTCCGACCAGGGATCGACAGCTATTCCGCATTCTTCGAGAATGATCGTGTCACGCCGACTGGGCTGGCCGGGTATCTGCGGACGCGGGGGATTGACGCGGTGACGGTGGTTGGACTTGCGACAGATTTCTGCGTGAGCTACTCGGCACAGGATGCAATTCGAATGGGCTTTGCAGTGACGGTCCTGACGGAGTTGTGCCGGGGTATAGACCTTGACGGATCATTGGCCTCGGCGATCGACGGGATGCGCCGGGACGGCGCAAGGGTGGCTTAGCAAGGATTGGCTGGCTTTCTTGAGTTGACTTTCAGAACGCCCCGGCAACTCAAATCCCGCAAGTTGCGTCAGCTGAGAAATATTGCTTGAATTGGCCGAATGCCCTAGGTTTGGAGGGGTTCAAGGGTGACTTGCTGAACATGAAAAAGTCGACCAATCAAATGGATATCGCACGGGCCGCAGGGGTTTCGGTCAGCACCGTTTCGCGCGCTTTGTCGAATGCGCCCGGTATCGGTGACGCGCTGCGCAGCAAGATCAATCGGCTTGCCCTCGACCTTGGCTACAAGTCGCGTGGCGACAAGTGGGCGCTGGCCCGGCCTGTCCGGACCTATGTGACGGTCAATATGATCACGGGTGATACGGTGCCCTTTTACAGCGCCATCGTGGAAGGCCTGACGCAGGCGGCCCGGCAGGCCGGGCTGACACTGGATGTGCGTCTGATCCATGACCGGCAGTTTGATCCGGCCAGACTTGACCGGGACGCAGAAGACGAAGACGCAGGCGCGACGATGCTTGTCGGGATGGACCTGACGACCGAGTTCGCGGCAAGGTTCGCTGCGGGTCACAAGGTTGTTCTGGTCAACACCTTTGATCCCGCGATGCGGTTCGATTGCGTTGGTCCCAACAACCTTTATGGCGGGATGCTGGCGACGCGGATGCTTCTTGATGCGGGGCACAGGTGCTTGCTTCATGTCCGCGAGGTTCTGCGGCCAACGACGTTGCAGCGCCATATGGGCTTCGAGGCGGCTGTGGCTGCTGCCGGTGCGCGGGGGACGGTCATTGATACTTTCGGCGACCCCGAAAAGGTGCTGCGCGAGGCGGTCCAGGCGCGGAAGGCAGGGCTGACCGACTGGACCGGAGTCTATTGCGTCCATGATGTTTCGGCCATCCGCATGGTCCATGCGCTGGAAGAAGCAGGGCTGCGGGTGCCGGGGGATATCTCGGTCGTGGGTTTTGATGACCTTCCTGCGGCAGCGATGATGGTGCCGCGTCTGACGACCGTGCGGATTGACTGCCAGGCTATCGGAACTCAGGCGATTGCCCTGATTGTGCGGCGTATGGCCGAACCGGATGCCGTGCCGTTGCAGGTAGAATGTGGCGTCATGCCTGTCGAGGGAGGGACTGTTGCGCCGGTCCCTTGACCGGGCCGGGAGCTTGCGTCAGAGTGCTTAATCCAGATCAAGGAAAAATCATTTCTGCCGTGGCAAGTCACGGACAATAGCTGAAAGCTCACCGGGGAGAGCCAGATGAGCGATGATCCCTATAGGGCACTGGGCCTGACGCCATCGGCGACGGCCGAAGACATCAAAAAGGCCTACCGCAAGCTGGTACGTACCAGTCATCCGGACCTGCATCCGGATGATCCTGCCGCCGAGGCGCGGTTCAAGGCCATCTCTGCTGCCCATGACCTTTTGAAAGACCCCGAGACGCGGGCGAAGTTCGACGCGGGCGAGATTGACGCAAGCGGCCAGCAAAAGCCTGAACGGCGCTATTACCGCGACTTTGCCGATGCGCCGGGTGGAAACGCCTATCAGCAGCAGCGCGGATTCGAATCGGGCGTGGACCCCGAGGATTTCTTTGCCGAGATTCTGCGGCGGCGGGGCCGGACTGGCGGACGCCAACAGGGCTTTGGTGATCCTTTTGGCGACAGCAACTTCAGCGCGCCGGGGCAGGATCTGCGGTATTCGCTTGAGGTGCCTTTCCTTGATGCGGCCCGGGGTGCCAGAACCCGGATCACCCTGCCGGATGGTTCCGGCCTTGAAGTGACTATTCCGCCCGGCCTGTCAGACGGGCAGACCCTGCGCCTGCGCGGCAAGGGCGCCCCCGGGTTCGGGGGCGGGCCTGTCGGGGACGCGCTGATCACGGTGGCGGTCAGGGGTCACCCGGTTTTCCGCCGGGACGGGAACGACATTCACATCGACCTGCCCATCACGATTGATGAGGCGGTACTGGGCAGCAAGATCGCAGTCCCGACCATCGCCGGGAACGTCAATGTGACAATTCCCAAAGGGTCGAACACGGGGCGGTCGCTGCGGTTGCGCGGGCGGGGGGTCAAGCCGGCCAAGGGCGAACCGGGCGATCAGATCGTTGCGCTTCGGGTGGAGATGCCTTCGGTCATTGACCCGGCCCTTGCGGCCTTCATGGAAGAATGGCGCAAGACGAATACCTATGACCCCCGACAGGGCTTGTTCGAAGTGGTACCCGAATGATCGCGAAATACACGGAAGTTGAGGTTCTTGCTGCAGTCCCACGGCTTACCGCCGTCAGGCTGAGCACCTTTGTCGACATGCAGATCGTCGTTCCGATGCGGGACGGCAATCGCCCCGTCTTTGGGGCGATCGACGTGGCCCGCATGGAACTGCTGTGCGATCTGGCGGAACAGTTCGAGTTGGAAGAGGACGGGCTGGGGATCATCATGTCGTTGATCGACCAGCTTCATGCCGTGCGGCAAGATTTCCATGCCCTTGCGGCAGCCGTTTCGTCAGAACCTGCCGAAACTAGAAGACGTATTGCGGCAAACTTCCGGCAGGGACGTTCAGCCGACGAGGATTAGGCAGCGTTTCGGGCCGTGGTCCGGGCCATTTCAGCGGCCTGCAGGGCAACGTCGTCGATCATGCCGACGCTGAGACCGATATCGGCGAGATCGCGGGCGGTCATCCTGGAAAGCTCGTGGTAGGTTTTGTCATAGGCCTTGAGCCCGGCAGCGCGCACCCGGAGGCGGGCCAGCACGTCCTGTACAAAAGACGGCGAGGAACCGAGAGAAAGCGTGTTGGTCGAAAGGGTCGTCATTTCATGTCATCCATATGCAGCCCTATGCTGCGATGCAGAACATAGACATGCTGGCGCGTTATAACAGTCCTTCAGTCATGCATTATGTGCATATCGTGATTGCCACGTGACGAAATGATCCAGTCAGCAAATCGGGGAAACCAGCCTTTCAGGCAGGATCGCCGAGATAGCGACGCAGGATCATGGTCCATTCATCCGACGACATGATATCCAGAAGCGCCCGGTTGACGGCCTCGCGCATGGGGGAGTCTTGCGGCAGGATCATCGCGTAGTCCTGCGGTGCGAATGACACGGGGGCCATGGTCACCCCCGATACCGCACCTGCCTCCCAAATCAGGATCGGGGTATCGTGGACAAAGGCGTCGATCTCTCCGGTGGCCAGCGCGGCAAGGCCCGTGGGCACATCGGGATAGGGCAAGGCGCGGACGCCCATATCACGCAGGATGTCGGTTGACGCGGCATCTTCGACATTGCCGACACGCAGGCGCGGCAGATCCGAGATGCTGGTAACCGGGCTTCGGATCGCATTTGCCGTGAGGGAGGCCGTCAACTGCGCCGTGAAAGTGGCCGTCAGGATCAGACCGGCGAACATCCAGATCACAGCCACGGACCGCCCCGGCGCCGTAATCGGAGCCTTGTCGCCATAACCCACAGTCGTCATCGTCACGGCAGCCCACCACAGGCCGCTCAGCAGGCCGCGTCGGGCCTCCTTTTCGAATTGCTGGGCATTGCGTGACCGTTCGAACAGCCAGACCAATCCGCCGACGATCGCCATGAGTACGGCAATGAACCCGATGACCTTCAGGAATTCAGTCGAAATGAGAGCGTCGAAGATCGCCATGAGCCCCGGCTCGCGTTCTGCCGAAACCGCCACGCCCAGAGAACTGCGATAGAAGGGATGGGTAAAGTCGATGCGCTCTTCTCGGGCGGTGGTCACTGTCATGGCCGCGATTGAGCCATCGAGTTGGCCCAACTCGACATTGGCGACCATCGCCTGAAGATTTGTTTCCTGAAGGGCATAGGCAAAGCCCGCGTCCCGCGCGAGGGCTGCTAGCAAGTCGATGCTTATCCCTTCCCAGTCTCCATTTGCGTTCTTCATGGCAAAAGGTGGCGCGACGCGGGTGCCAATGAGCAGCGGGCGATCCGGGAAGGCCGCGGGCATCGCGCCGGTCTGTGCAAGACCGGGCAAGGCCGTGACAAGCATCACCGCCAGTGCGGCAAGCAGGATCGCCATCTTGCGCCAGAGCGTCAGACGCAAGTCGAGCAAAGAGGGTCGGGTCAGGTTTCCGTTCGTCATTCTTGCCTTTCGCCGCCGGTCAATTCCCGTGTTTTCCGGCTTCGATCTTGTCCTGTGTCCGCAGTTCAAAATCGCTCGCGTCGTGACGTTCGCGCAACTGCATATGGAGATCGCCGAATGACCGGTTGACCATCCTTCCGCGCGTGACCGCCGGACGGGCGTCAATCGCCTGCGCCCAGCGCTGGACATTGAGGTAGGAGGCCACATCAAGGAATTCGGCGGCATTGTACTGGCGACCCAGCGCAAGTTGGCCGTACCAGGACCAGATCGCGATATCGGCAATGGAGTAGACGCCGCCCGCCATGAAATCCTTGTCGGCAAGGTGGCGGTCCAGCACGTCAAGCTGTCGCTTGGTTTCCATGGTGAAACGGTCGATCGCGTATTCGATCTTGAACGGGGCGTAGGCATAAAAGTGCCCGAAACCGCCGCCCAGATAGGGCGCGCTGCCCATCTGCCAAAACAGCCAGGACATGCATTCTGTCCGGCCAGGCAGGTCCTTGGGGATGAAAGCGCCGAACTTTTCGGCGAGATACAACAGGATCGACCCGGATTCGAACACGCGTTGGGGGACCGGGGCGCTGTGGTCCATCAGTGCCGGAATCTTTGAGTTGGGATTCACGTCCACAAAACCGCTACCGAACTGATCACCGTTGCCGATGTTGATCAGCCAGGCATCATATTCCGCCCCGGTATGGCCAGAAGCGAGAAGCTCTTCCAGAAGGACCGTGACCTTGACCCCGTTCGGTGTGGCGAGCGAGTAGAGCTGCAACGGATGCTTGCCGACAGGCAGATCCCTGTCATGGGTTGGCCCGGCGATCGGACGGTTGATGTTGGCGAACTCTCCGCCGTTAGCCTTGTTCCAGGTCCAGACTTTGGGGGGCACATAGGTGGGCAGGTCGGTCATGGCGGGCAAAGCTCCAATCGTCAATGGATACGGTCAGGACGGCAGCGGGAACCTATACCTCCGTGCGGGAACGGCAACCCGCGTCGCTGTCAGAACTGCGCTGGTCCGACGGATTCGTGCTGAAGCAGCCAATCCGTGGTCAGTTGGTACAGTTTTTCGCCACTGAAGCTGGGGAAGTGGCCACCGTGGACGACCCGGACCGGAAGCGTCAGCAGACGCTCCATCGAACGGATGTAGTCGCCCATGTCGGAGTGGTAGGTGTCCTCGATCAGCGGCCCGTCATAGACGATATCGCCTGAGATGAGGACGCCTGTCGCCGGTTCCCACAGGGCAATGCCGCCGGGCGAGTGGCCGGGGGTGTGGACGACTTCGAACCGGCGGGGGCCGCAGGCGATGACTTCACCATCCTCAAGGATACGGGTCGCGGGGGCGTTTGTCACCTCGTAGAGCGCCGAAGCGTAGGGTTCTGGTGGCAGGGCGTCAAATATATCGTCCGTCACATAGGGATCGGCCAGCACGGCTTTGCGCGATGGCGCGGCAAGCAGATGCGCCTCGGCCCGGTGGACGGCGCGATGGGGAAACTCGTGGTGGCAGCCGATGTGGTCGAAATGGGTGTGACTTGCCACGGCCAGCAGGGGGCGTTCGGTGACGATCTGCACCCATTCGCGCATCGGGACCACGCCCATGCCGCTGTCGATCAGCAGATCCTCGTCCCCGCCACGGACGTGCCAGCAGTTGCAGCGGTAGAAGGGCTTGATGTGCGGTTCGTCGATCAGGGTGATCCCGTCGCCGACGGATGTGGTCCGCCACCAGTCGGCTGCGGCCATACGGTTCATGCGGTACCTGCGGGCAGAAGTGTGACGTGGCTGGTGTCGATGCGCAGGTCAAGCGTGTCGCCTGGCGCGGCATCCATGCCGACGGGCAAGAGGGCCTGAAGATGCAGGTCCGGCGCGGCCTCGGGCGCGACACGGACGCGGCGGTGGACGCCCTGAAATACAGTTTCGATCACCTTGACCCGCCCCGGTGCGCCCCGCCCCGGTCCGACATGTTCGGGCCTGACGCAGACGGTGAGGGCTGTCTCTTCGGGTGCTGTTGTCAAACCAAGATCGCCGAGGGGGCTGTGGAGCCGTCCTTGCCGGACGGTCGCCGGGACAAAGTTCGTCTCGCCCAGAAAGGCCGCCACGAACCGCGTGGCGGGTTCGCGGTAGACGCGTTCAGGCGGCCCCTGATCTTCGATCTTGCCCGCGTTCATCACGACGATCCGGTCGGCGATGGCCATCGCCTCTTCCTGATCGTGGGTGACGTGGACAAAGGTCGCGCCGACCCGCCGCTGGATCGCCTTCAGTTCCTCTTGCATCGACCGCCGCAGGTTGAGATCGAGCGCACCGAGGGGCTCGTCGAGCAGGAGCACATCCGGATCAACTGCCAGCGCCCGGGCGAGGGCGACGCGTTGCCGTTGGCCGCCGGAGAGTTCGGACGGTTTCTTGCGGTCCGCGCCCTTCAGCCCGACAAGGTACAGCATCTCCTGCGCCTTGGCATTCCGGGCCGCGCGCCCGATGCCCCGCATCCGCAGGCCAAAACCCACGTTGTCGATCAGCGTCATGTGCGGGAAGAGGGCGTAGTCCTGAAACACGGTCGTCGTCGGCCGTTTTGCGGCAGGAACGCCCACCATGTCACGCCCGCCTATGGTGAGCCGCCCTCCGGTCGGGTCGGCAAAGCCGCCGATGATGTTGAGAAGCGTGGTCTTGCCACAGCCGGACGGCCCGAGAAGGACGCAGTATTCGCCGGCCTCGATCGTCAGCGACACGCCAGACAGCGCAAGCGCATCGCCGTAGCGGCGGGTGATGCCCGCAATGTCGATCCGGGCCGTCATCTGCGCCGCGCCGAAAGTTCGAAGGCCAGAAAGGCAAGCGCCGAGATGAGGAACACAAGGCTGCCGACCGCATTCGTCTTTGGGTTCAGGCCAGAGCGCAGGAGGCTCCAGATCTCGACCGGGAGGGTCACGTCAAAGCGCGAAAGGAGGAAGGCAATTATGAATTCATCCCATGAAAAGGTGACGGACAGAAGGAAGGCGGCGACGAGCGCGGGCATGATCATGGGCGCCGTGACAAAGCGCATGACCGCCCATTCACCCGCCCCCAGATCACGCGCCGCCCGTTCGGCCTGCTGTTGCGCCGGGCCGATGGCGGCGGTGCAGATAGCAAAGCAGAGGGGAGCGTTGATGACGACATGGCCGATGGCCACTGTCCAGAGCGAGAGCCCCACCCCGGCAAGGTTGAGACTGGCCAGCAGCCCGAGGCCGATGACGAGGTAGCTGACGGAAAGGGGGGCCGTCAGCGCCGCGCGGATAGTGCGGGCCAGCGGCAGTTCGGAGGTGGCGAGGCCCCGGGCGGCGAGGAAGCCGAGGGCAAGGGCGAGTGCCGAAGATCCGAAGGCGACGAGGAGGGAGTTGCGAAGGGCGACCATCAGTTCTTCGTCGCTCAGCACCTCAAGATGCCATTTCAGCGTGAAGCCTTGAAACGGCGGGATGGGAAAGCGGCCGTCCTGAAAGGAGAAGAGGACGAGGACCGCCACGGGCAGAAAGATGAACGCGTAAAGGACGGCCATGTAGGCAGCGGAGATCGCGAACCGGGTCATCGCGCGACCTTCATGAAGCGGGCGACGACTAGGTAGGCGAGAGTCACGACTGCCATGAGCACAATGGAGAGTGCCGCCACCATCGGCAGATCGGCCCGGCGGCCGAGTTGCAGCATGATGAGTTGCGGCAGGGCCAGGTCATTGCCACCGCCCAGAATCTGCGGTGTCACGTAGTCGCCGATGCAGAGCGCGAAGGACAGGAAGGCCCCCACCGCGATCCCCGGCGCAGTGAGCGGCAGGATCACATGCCGGAACGTGGCCCATGGCCCTGCGCCCAGATCAGCCGCCGCGCGGCGCAGGTTGGGTGGAAGTTGGGTGAGGCTCGCGTAGATCGTGAGCGTCAGGAGCATCGTGAAGAAATGCGTGAAGCCGAGGACGATGGCTGCCCGTGAGTTGGAGATGTCCAGGGTGGGCAGACCGATCCCTTCGAGGGCGGTGTTCAGCACGCCCTGTTTGGCCAGAACCAGTGACCACGCATAGGAGCGGACGATGTAGGAGGTCCAGAACGGCACGACCGCGAGCACCAGCGCGAGGCGGCGATACCGTTCCGGCACCTCTTCGGCAATGATCCAGGCGAGGGGGTAAGCCAGCAGGATCGACAGCAAGGTGACGATCAGTGTGATTTCAAGCGAGTTGAACAGGGCCTCGATATAGGTCGGATTTCCGAATAAGGTCATATAGTTGACCAGTGACCAGGTCCGTTCGATTCCGTCATCCGTCTTTTGCCACAGGCTCATCGCGGCCATGATGGCAAAGGGCAGCAGGAAGAAGACCGCAGTCCAGAGAACGGCTGGCGCGAGAAGCGCCCAGGCCCGCCGTCTTTCCCTGTCCTCGATCCTGAGGGACATCAATGCGCCAGGAACCGCGTCCAGACATCCTGCATGGCTGCGTCAAGTTCGGCATCCGGCGCGGGGTAAAGCTGGGCGCGAGCCAGATAGGCGGCCTGATCTTCCCAGCGCAGGGCGCGCATTTGTTCGTCGGTCAGGACTGTCCCGGCGGCAGAGTTGGCCGGCATCGCCCAGTAGCAGGACGAGGTGGCAAGCCGGGCCTGACCTTCGGGCGAGAGGATGTATTTGACGAATTCGAGCGCAAGGTCGGGTTGTTTGGAATCTGCAAATACTCCGATGGATTGCGACCAGCGGACGGCACCCTGATCGGGGATGACCCAATCGAGTTGGGGCATCTCTCCCGTCAGGCCTGCGGTAACAAACTCGCCTCCGCCGACGAGGATTTCGACCTCGCCCGTCGCGATTGCGGTCTGGCTTGAGACGATATCGCCCACGCTTTCGGCCGAGTCCTTGAGTGCGATCAGCGCCGCTTCTATAGCGGGGAGGTCTTCCACCTTGAGATCGGCGGTCTTGAGGCCGAGGCCCACGGCGATCATCCCCATGACCGGGAGGTAGTAGTCATAGACGGCGAGCCTGCCCGCAAAATCGCCCGACCAGAGGCGAGTCATGTCGGCCATGTCGGCGGCAGACACATTGTCCGAGTTGAAGGAAACGGTGTTGTAGCCAAATTTCTCTGAGATCGCATAGACTTGGCCGTCAATCTCGTGATTGTCGGCCATGACGAGTTCGGGGAACAGCGTGTCATATGGCAATTGATCCTTGGGCAGTGGTGCCAGAATCCCGGCCTCAACCGCCCGGGGCACGTCGATGCCGTCGATGACGAGAACGTCCCAGTCACCCGGCTGCGACTGTTCGATGATGGACAGACCGGCCCCGGTACCTTCATATTCCTTCAGGTTTACGGTGACGCCGAACTGTTCCTCGAACGGTTCGATGAGGGCCGGATCGGTGTGGTCGCACCAGACAAGAGCGTTCAGTTCCTGGGCCTGAACCTGAGAGGAAAGCCCGGTCAGAAGGGCCAGTGCAGCGGTCGTGTTCTTCAAGTTCAGGTCCCCTTTTGTGATGCTGTATCGCGTCTGTTTCACGTCTTTATCGCGTATGTGATTCTGTTCAGTCCTTGTCTCGGGCCAGCGGCATCGACATGCAATGCGCGGAACCTCCACCTCTGGCGAAAAGGCGTAGCTCGGGGTCAAGGATGGTCAATCCTTCAGCACGAAGCGCCCCGTTCGTCCGCACAGAATGGCGGGGCGAGATCACGCTGTCAGCGCCCAGCGCCAGCACGTTGCAGGCCATGTCGGCCATCGCCTCGCGGTAGCCGACTTCGATCAGGCGGATCTGGTGGTCGCGGCACCACGTGAGGAACGTATCCGGCAGTGCCTCGGTGCAGGCGAGGGCGAGGCCGGGGGCGGCCATGGAGAAGATGACGTCTAGGTGCAGGAAGTGGTCGTCGAACGGGACGACCATGACCTCCCACCCCAACCCGCGCAGCCAGCCTGCGTATTGTTCGGCCCCTGCCGGATCGGTCCGGCCGCCCGAGGTGCCAATGGCGGCAAGGCCGGGGCGGATCAGGTGGATATCGCCACCTTCGACAGTGCCACGGGTCGCCATTCTCCACATGACGTTGTCAAAGAAGGAGAGAACGGAAGCATATTCGCCGCGCCGTTGCGGCATGGCAAGCATGGTGAGGACCGGGCCGCCGGGTGATGTTTGCGAAGAGTCGCGGGTGTAGACCTGATAACTCAGGTGATCCTCGGGCGTGAGGTAGTGGCGGCGGACGCCGGCCTGATCGAGTGCGGCTTCAAACTCGGCATATTCCGCATTGAGTGCCGCGCGGTCGAAGGGGGCGTTGGCGGCCAAGGTGGCCTTGGCGATGGCGTTGGTCGGAATCCAGCCGTAGTTGTCGGGGCGGCAGAGCAGGACATCTGTCAGGCGGCCGGTTTCCGATTCAAGCGTCCAGGTCATGCGGCCCCCATCCGTGCGTTCCGAGTGATTGTGGCGAAGGGTTTCCTTAGGTAAAATGCGAATAAATCAAAGTTCACTTTGATGACTTCGGAGTAATCCAATGCCACGCCCCTCGCTCGACCCGGCCGATCTGCGGCTTCTCAAGGTCTTTGTTCAGGTCGTGGATGCGGGCGGTTTTGCCTCGGCCGAGGTTGTGCTGGGCATCAGCCTTTCGACGATTTCAAGCCAGATCAAGACGCTGGAAACGCGCCTTGGGCTAAGCCTGTGCCGCCGGGGGCGGGCTGGTTTTGCGCTGACCGAAGCAGGGGAGGCGGTCTATGCCGAGGCGCGGCAACTGATCGCGGCGAGTGAGACCTTTTCCTCACGCGTGGCGGGACTGCGCGACAGGCTCGCAGGGCCGGTGCGTGTGGGTCTGGTCGATTCGACCGTGACCGATCCCAATTCGCACATGGTGCGTGCCTTTGCCGACTATGCGCGGATTGCGCCGGACAGCGAAATCCGGCTGGTCAGCAATCCGCCCGACCAGTTGCTGCGCGATGTGACGGATCAGGAACTGGACGTGGCTGTGGGCAGCTTTCCCCGGCTGGCGCTGGGGCTGGAGTATGTGGACATTTACGACGAGAGGCACCATTTCTATTGCGGGCGGGAACATCCCCTGTTTGGCGCGCCCGATGCCGCCATCGACTTTGACGAGGTGCGCAAGTACCGGCTGATCGCCCGGCGGTATTGGGGGTCCCGCGATATCAAGGTGTTCGCCGGGAACCGGATTGGCGCGACCGTGGCCGCGATGGAACCCGAGGCGATCCTGATCCTGACGGGGCGCTTCCTCGGTTATCTGCCGACGCACTTTGCCGCGACTTGGGTCACGCAGGGGCTGCTGCGCGATCTGGCCCCGGCGCGGTTCGGCTATACCGCGCCGTTCCAGATCACCTATTGGGCGGACAGGCTGAAACTGCCCCGGGTGGCGGCGCTTGTCAGCGCGATCCTGACCGCGCATGGCAAGCCGCCACCCGGTCAATCGGTCAGGGGTCCGATCGGTTCACAAGCGGCGGGGTCATCTCGGAGGTGACAGACCTATTGGGCACATTGCCGCCTGTTTCTGTTCCAGCAGACCTGTTCACAGGCAATTCCGTTTGCCCGAGGCAATTGGTGGACTTCCGGTCCTGTAGTCCGGTCTGTCACGCAAGTCTCACTCAGATGTATCTGATTGGGCGCAAAGTTCTTCTTGTCTCGGTCGTCTTCACCTAGTGTGATGGGCAGAATTGGTCTTTGTGAACCTGTGCTCGCGTTCTTTTAAGGAACACTTGATCTCGATGCTCTTCCGCCTGACCTGTGCCTTTGCTGCTTTTGTCCTCACGCTTGTTCCGGTGGCCGGTGCGGCGGCGGATCGGATCGCGCTTTTGTTGGGTAATTCGGACTCTGCGCGGGACGAACTCGACCTCGACAACCCGGTGAATGACGACCGTGTGCTGGCCGAAGCGTTGCAACGCAAGGGCTTCGAAGTGATCGAGGCGACGGATCTGAACGCGGCCGGGATGCGGGCAGCGCTGTCCGAGTTTGGCGAACAGGC
Source organism: Rhodobacterales bacterium (assembly GCA_026400355.1). GTDB lineage: Bacteria > Pseudomonadota > Alphaproteobacteria > Rhodobacterales > Rhodobacteraceae > JAPLPE01. Next base: position 38,899 of record JAPLPE010000033.1, read on the forward strand.
CATTGGTGCAGGGATGGAGCTGTTCTTTCACGCAGGCCACGGGGTGCAGTTCGACGGTGACAACCTGATGGTGGGCGTAGATTGCAATGGCGCAGATGTGGCTTTGGTCGAAGGCGCAGACACGCCCTTTGAGGGTACGGGAACGGAGAAGCCCGGGCTGGTGTGGAATAGCGGCGATGTGGGCTGCTGATCGCCTATTCGACGGACCCCGTCAACGTGGCCCATGACGGCGCGGGGGATAACAGCGTTTTCACTACGGCTTTGCTCGACAACATCGATACGACGGGGCTTGATGTGCGGCTGATGCTGCGTCGGGTGCGGCAAAAGGTTGTGCTGGATACCTTTGGCCGTCAGGTGTCCTGGGTCGAAGAGGCGCTGATCGGAGAGCATGTTCTGTCCTCCGCGCGAGACACGATCGGCCCGGCGGACGAAGTGACCGAGGAGGTTCGCGTCTGGCGGGCGTCTTGTGCGGCGGGCGATGGGGCGGCGATGGGGGCAGATCTGGATGGTAATCCGCAAGGCATGTTTGCTGATCTGGCGCGTGAAAGGCTGTCGGTCCGGGTCAGCGCGAACGCGAATACCCGAGGGATCAATCTTGCCAGCGAAGACCTGGTCGCGCTGGCTGCGGCGCTGGCGGTTGTCGGATTTCCTGTGGAGCCGGAGGACAGAGGGCTTTCGGATGCGGTCGGGCTTTGCCTTGCCCAGCATCCCGAACTGGACGGGCAGGACCTGCGCCCGCTGTACGATGAAGCTGCTGCCAATGCGATGATCCTTGCCGCCGCAACGGCCCAAAGACTGCGGACTGATCTTGTCGCCCTGCGGAGTGTGGACCGCCTGAAGAATGTGTCGCTGGATGCGCTGTCACGAATTGAGGCTATCGCGGAGGACAACCCCGTTGCGGCGCCCATCCTCGAACAGGCGCAGCGGGTTGTTTACGATGTCGAGCTTTCGCGGGAACGGATTCTGGAGCGGCTGGACCAAAGCCGGAGCCACAATAAGGAAATCATTGATAACACGGCGGTTTTTTGCCGGGCGACGCGACCATCGACCTCATCGCCAGTGCCAATGCGGGCGTTTCGCAGGGCACCGTCGATCTGCGCGTCAGTGACGACGCGGCACTTTACCTCAGACACGTCAGAGAGACTGACCCATCACACAAAGGACGTTAAGCATGGCTGACCGATTTCTTGGTACAAAACTGACGATTGCCGCCCTTTCCGGATTGATGGTGCTGTCATCCTGTGGTCCGCCGCCGTCAACTTCGCCCGTTGTGCAAGGGACGCCGGGCGCGAACCCTGAACTGGTCAATCGTGCTGCGATCCTGACACGGACCATTCTGGAAGTCGCGGCGCTGGGCGCTGCGGCCGGGGCTCTGGGGACGCAGGTCTACGGGTCACCGCTGTTCGGTATGTCGGTCACGACGACGGCGGGGACTGTCACCGGTACTTATCTTGGGTTCCTGCAGCAGAAATATGCCACCGAGGAGCAGGTGCTTGATCAGGTACGCAGAGACCTTGACCGCAACTCGGCCGAAATTGCGGCAACGATCAATGTGATGCGCAATGTGCTTGCCGCTCAGCAGGCCGATCTTGGCCGGCTGAGGGCGCAGGCGCAAAGCGGAGCAGCCACGTCAGCACAGGTCAACGAAGGTGTCGCGGCGGCGCAGGCCAACCTGACCGAGATGCAGATTGCCATCAATGGCGCGACCAACCGTAAGGCCGAGTTTGCGACAGCGCGGAGCCTTGTTCCCACGGCAAGCGGATCGCAGATCGATCCCGAACTTGCCGCGCTGTCGAGCCAGATTGCCGAAATGCGGGCCATTGCCAGCGACCTGTCCAGAATAATCTAGGGAGATCGCCATCCGACACATCCTGATTGCCCCCTCCTCGTCCTCCCACTGGCCGCTTGCGAAATCGGCGGCGATCCCGTGGCGGGCGGGTTCATCAACGGTCTGGCCGGTGTGACAACGGCCACTCATGACGCCCGGATCGCGGCCGTAGAGGCGGCGGTGGCCGAATCGCTTGCGCGCAATGATGCGCCAGTGGCCGAACAGTGTGATCTGACCGCGCAGAACGCATCGACGCAAAGCGGCCTTGCGGCGGCGCAACTGACCCTGCTGAACCAGCGGAATGCGGCGACCAACCTTCATACAGCGAAGGCGGACCAGATCAACGCGGTCCTGTCGGCCCTGCCGACCGGGAACACGGATGCCTAAAAGCTGGCAAGCCTGCGGGTGCTGCTGGCGCAGACCAGCGCGCTGAACTGCGATATGGCGGGGCTTGGGGCCTGAGACAAGGGACGCAGAGTGCATTATCCTTTGTATCGGACCTCAATGGAACAGACCCCGCTGTGATGGGCCGCCGGGATGCTTTTCCTGGACTGAATCAGGGCCGCCTGAATCGGTCTGGCATCCGCTCATCCCCCGTTTCATGGTCCGGAAAGATGGTCTGGCATGGCGTTACGCCGGGAACAGCGAAATCTGACGCGGCGTCGCATTCTCGCTTCATGAGGCGCACCGGAATTCGGGCAGGCAGAACCCCGGAGAGACCAGATGCACCCGGGTCATGCCGTCGCAAACATCGCCGATACGCGGAGCACGGAGGGCAAAGCGCCCAACAAGCACCTTAACAGCGACCTTGACGCAGCCTGCGCCCAACCGAGGTCCTTCTGGGCGGGTCTGGTCGGCAGGTCTGCGGAACTGGTGGCAGGAACGGGCCGAGAAGCGCCATCTGAAGCATTCGATCGCGCGCCTTGATGGCCTGTCGTCGCATCTTCTGTAGGATGCCGGCTTCTGTCGGATGTCGGCCTCGTGGGGGCTTATGACCCTGCCCAGATCAAACTGGACCGGGCGCGCACGGAAAAGCGCCGTCGTGCCCGGTTCTACGTTGCCCCGATCGGGCAGCCGACCGGGACGGAAGTTGCACCGCAGGCAGAGCGTATGCGGGAACTCGGCTGACGATCAGACGCCGTAGTAATCGCGATACCAGGCCACAAAGCGCGCGATTCCTTCGCGGACGTCTGTCTGTGGCCGATAGCCGGTCAGCCGCTGGAGAAGGCTCGCATCGGCCCAGGTGGAGGTCACGTCGCCCTGCTGCATCGGCATGTAGTTGCGGATCGCGGGCTTGCCGGTAGCGGCCTCGATCGCGTCGACGAAATCGAGCAGGCGGACCTTGTCGGAATTGCCGATATTGACCACGCGCCAAGGTGCCACGGGGGACAGGCTGTCACCTTCGGGCGCAATGCCGTCCACAGGCCGCACCGGGGCAGCGTCGATCAGCAGATGGATGGCACGGACCAGATCATCGACATAGGTGAAATCGCGGCAGAGGTCGCCGTGGTTGTAGATGTCGATGGGCCGGTCGTTGAGGATACCTTCGACAAACTTGTAGAGCGCCATGTCCGGACGGCCCCAGGGGCCGTAGACTGTGAAGAACCGGAACATCGTGGTCGGCAGATTGTAAAGATGGGCATAGGCGTGGCCCATGTTTTCAGTTGCCTTCTTGGTCGCGGCGTAGATTGTCAGTTGGCTGTCGGCCTTGTCGGTTTCGCGGAAGGGCATCGATTCGTTGGCGCCGTAGACCGAGGAGGTTGAGGCCATGAGCAAGTGGCGGACCTGCAGCCGTCGCGCGGCCTCCATAACATTGAAGGTGCCGATGACGTTCGCATCCAGATAGGCGCGGGGGTTTTCAAGCGAATAGCGGACGCCGGCCTGGGCGGCGAGGTGGATGATGACTTCGGGGCGAAAGCCATCCGCAACCCGGTCAAAGGTCTCGCGGTCCTCAAGCATCGCTTCGGTGGCGGAAAAGCCGGGCCTCTGGAGGAGCATCTGGTGGCGGCGCTGTTTCAGCGTGACGTCGTAGTAATCCGTCATGCCGTCATAGCCCTGAACCACAAATCCTTCGTCCAGCAGAAGCCATGCCAGATTAAAGCCGATGAAACCGGCGGTGCCGGTGATCAGGACGCGTGTCATGTGCGGCACCTTGGGAAGGTTAGGCCTTGGTCATGGTCTGCGCGATTGCGGGGTGGACTGCAACCAAAAGCGATTGATCCGGAAGGAAAGTCCAGCCGATGGTAATTCCGGATTACGCCATCTGACTTTCGTCATGTGACGCGCGAAATCCATGACAGAGGCGCGACATTCCATTAGTATTTTCAGATGCATTTCAGTTCCGGGTAGTACGTTCAAGAATGGCCATCACGTTGAAAGAAGTCGCTGAGCGTGCGGGGGTGTCACGGGCGGCAGTGTCGCGGACATTCACCAAGGGGGCCTCGGTCTCGTCCAAGACGCGGGCCAAGGTTGAGGCGGCGGCGGCGGCATTGGGCTACAGCCCGAACATCCTTGCCCGCAGTCTGACCACCCGCAAGACGCAGATGATTGGGCTGGTGTCGAACAACTTTCACAATCCGGCGTTCCTGCAGATCTTTGACCAGTTTACGCGGGGCCTGCAGAAGGAAGGGTTCCGGCCTTTGCTCGTCAACCTGTCCGAGGAGCGGGATCAGGACCGGGCGGTGCGAATGCTGCAGCAGTATTCGGTCGACGGGGTGATACTTGCGTCGTCGCATCTACCTGAGTCCTTTGCGCAGGCCTTTGTCGCCGCGAAGGTGCCGGTCGTTCATGCCTTTGGGCGGGTTCATCCGTTGCCAAAGGTCAATACCGTGGCGATTGAGGACATCCGTGCAGGGCGTATGGCGGCCGCGACTCTGTTGGCGCGGGGATACCGGCGTCTTGGGTTTATTGGCGGACCGAGGGAGGCTTCGACGACGCAGGACCGGATGGCTGGATTTGTGGCGGCGGGACAGGCGGGAGGGGCTAGGACCGAGACCGGATATGCCGGGAGTTACTCGTTCGAGGACGGGCGTCAGGAGATGGCGCGGCGCCTGCGCGGCACACCGGCTGAAGCCTATTTCTGTGCGGATGATGTGTTGTCCATCGGAGCGCTGGCCGCGATTGCCGAGGCGGGGCTGGTCGTGCCGCGCGATATCGGGGTTATCGGGCTGAACGACATGGAAATGGCGGGCTGGTCCAACATCAACCTGACCACAATCCACCAGCCGTTCGAAGAGATCGTGGCCACGGCTGTCGATCTGCTGACCACGGCCTTCGAGGATCCTGACCGCCCGCCCGAGGCCCGTATCGTTCCCTGTCATGTTGTCGAGCGGGGGACGTTGCGCCCGCTGGTCTGAAGCGGGACGTTCGCGGCGGGCACCCGGGGGTCTGCCCGTCGCCATTGTTCATGAACCGATGGCGAACACTGGCGACCCGCGGGATGTTTGGGGACAGAAAATGACCAGAGCCGCGCCGCCTTTCTCCACAGGAGCGGCGCGGGGCCGGGCCTTAGCGGAACATCTTGGGCCGCGCGTCGACCCAGGCCCCGTCAGCCTTGGCCGAAGCGACGGCGGCGTGGATGGCAGCAATCGAGCGCAGGCCGTCTTCAGCCAGGGGGAAAAGGCTGACAGCAGGTTCAGGGGTGCGGCCTTCGCGGACGGCAAACAGGCTTTCGGCCAGATCGCGGTAGATGTTGCCGAAGGCGAGCGGCATGCCTTCGGCATGGCCCACGGTCACGCGGCTGGCGCGGTCTGCCTCGGGCGAGAGGTTGCCTTCGCCGCGTTCGATGATCTGCAGGCGCTGGCCCAGCGGCATGTAGAACAACTGGTTCGGCTGTTCCTGCGCCCAGCGCAGGCCGCCGGTTTCGCCAAAGACCTGAATGGTCAGCCCGTGCTGCCGCCCGATGGCGACGGACGAAGTCCAGAGCCGCCCGACCGTGCCGCCATCCATGCGGAAGTTGACCATCGCGTCATCTTCGAGAAAGCGTTCAGGGAGGCAGGAGGCGAAGTCGGACGACAGACGCGCCACTTCCTGACCCGTGACAAAGCTGGCCATGTGGAGCGCATGGATGCCGCAGTCGGCAAACTGTGCCGACACGCCCGCCTGCGCGGGATCATAGCGCCAGCGGACGCGGGGGTTGTTGAGCTCGGCGGCGTTGGCATGATGACCGTGGGCGAATTCGGCCACGACAAGACGGATGCGCCCCAGATCGCCCCGGGCGACCATGGCCCGCATGTGCCGGACCAGCGCATAGCCGGTATAGCCGTAGTTCACGGCGCAAATGCTGTTCGCGGCGCGGGCGGTGAGGACGAGATCCTGCGCCTCCTCCTCGGTCACGGTCATCGGCTTTTCGCAGAGGACGTTGAAGCCGGCCTGAAGGAACGCCTTGGAAATCTCGTAATGGGTCGAGTTGGGTGTGGCCACGGTGACGAGTTCCACCCGGTCGGAGCGGTTCCGTTCGCCTTCCAGCATCTCGCGCCAGTCGCCATAGGACCGGTCGGGCGACAGGCCCAGTTCGACGCCGAACGCCCTGCCCTCTGCAGGATCATGGTCCAGCGCGCCGGCGGCAAAAGTGAAATGGTTGTCGAGCCCTGCCGCGATCCGGTGGGCCGGTCCGATCTGGCTGCCCTTGCCGCCGCCGATCATGCCCCAGTTGAGTTTCGTCATGTCCTGACCTTTCAGAATCCGATCGAGGCGAGATAGGCGCGGTTGGCCTTCGCATCGTCAATGGGGGAAGTGCCGCCAGCAGGATCACAGTCCTGTTCGACGGTGCACCAGCCTTCGAAACCCGCGTCGAGCAGGAGTTGCCGGACAGCCGGGAAATCAACGTCGCCCTTGCCGAGGTTGCAGAAGATACCTTCGCCGCAAGCGTCATAGAACCCGGTCCGGTTGGCAATGACGCGCGCCTTGACCACGGGGTCGATGTCCTTGAAATGCATGTAGGAAATGCGGGACATATGGCGGCGCATGAAGGCCACGGGATCGAAGCCGGCATAGGAATGGTGGCCGGTGTCAAAGCAGATCTTGAGCAGGCCTTCGTCAATGTCCGACAGAAGCCGGTCAAGTTCCGGTTCGAAATCGATGAAGCCTGCGGCATGAGCGTGGATGCTCACGATCAGCCCGTGATCGGCCCCAAGCTGGGCGACGGTGCGGATGCGGTCGACAAAGCCTGTCCATTCGGCGGCGTCCATCTGTTCCGCCTCGGACGCGCGACCTGCGGTCGGGGCGCGGCGGGGCGAAATGGAGTCGATGATGACCAGATGCCGAGCGCCGTGGGCAGCCAGCGCCTTGCAGGTGCGCGTTGCACCATCCCAGACGTCATCCCATTTGGCAGGGTCGTGGAAGGGGCGGAACACCACGCCGCCGATCAGCGTGAGACCGTTTTCGGCCAAAGTGTCCTGCAGGAGGGCCGGGTCTTCGGGCATGAAGCCCACGGGGCCGAGTTCGATCCCCTTGTAGCCCGCCGCCGCACAGTCGGACAGGACGCGTCGCCAGGGCGGGTTGCGGGGGTCGTCTGCAAATTCGACACCCCAGGAACAGGGGGCGTTGCCGATACGGATCATGTGGTTCGTCCTTTCACAAATCGACCCAGTGGCCCGAGGCGTGGGAAGCATGGGCAGCGGCGATGACGCGGCTGACCTCGAGCCCGTCGCGGAAGGTGGGCCAGAGCGAGGTGCCTTTTTGGATAGAGAGCAGGAAATCCCGCGCTTCGATGATGATCTGGTCCTGATAGCCGGTGCCGTGGCCGGGCCCCTGACAGAAGGGGAGATAGTCGGGGTGGTCGGGCCCGGTCAGGATCCTGCGGAAACCGCGCTGGCCTGCGGGATCGTCGGTCTTGTAGAGCCAGAGGGAGTTCTGGTCTTCCTGATCAAAGCGGATCGCGCCTTTTGTGCCTGTGATTTCATAGGCATAGCCCATCTTGCGCCCGGTCGAGACGCGGCTGAACGACAGGTGCCCCATCGCACCGTTGGCAAAGCGGCACATGAACTGGCCGATGTCGTCGTTGGTGACGGCCTTGGGGCCATCCGGGCTGGGCCTTGTCTTGAAAACCGTGTCGATATCGGCGCTGAGGCGTGAAATCGGGCCGATCAGCGCGAGGGCTGCGTTGATCATGTGGGGCGAAAGATCGCCCATCGTGCCGTTCGATTGGCCGAAGTTGCGCCAATGCGCGGGTGCGTCTGGGTCGGCACCGAAGTCTTCGGTATGTTCGCCACGGAACCATGTGACGCGGCCGATCTCTCCGTTCGCGACAAGGGCGCGGGCGTATTGCGATGCCGGCGTGCGGATGTAGTTGAAGCCCACCATGTTGACGCAGCCCGAGGATTCTGCGGCCGCCACCATGGCAAGGCTGTCGTCGAGTGACGCCCCGAGCGGCTTTTCACAGAACACCGGCTTACCCAGCGAGAAGGCCAGTTCTGCGATGGCCCTGTGGGTTTCCTGCGGAGAGGCGATGACGACGGCCTCGACCTTGGGGTTGGTCACCAGCGACCGCCAGTCGCCCGTGCCGCGCGCGAACCCATAGGCGCGGCGGTAGCGTTCCGCGGAGTCGTCCGAGGTGGCGCAGATGACTTCAAGCCGGGGGCGGAATGCTGTGTCAAACACGGCACCCACGGCGGCCATGGCCACCGAATGGGCCTTGCCCATGTAACCGCCGCCTACGACGCCTATGCCGATCTCACGCATGGTGATCTGCCTTCAAAACGGTTTGCAACCGGTTACAAAATGGAGTTACGTTGTCCGGGACGCAGGGTCAATCTCTTGTCGATACCCGGTGTTCACTTCAAGCGGAATGGCCCTGCCGGGTCTTGGGAACCGCGGATTTCGGGCAGGATATGCAAGGCAGGGCAATAGAACGACTCTCACTCAACCGGTTTGTCGTCCTTGGGCGCGTGGGGATGGATCTTTATGCCGATCCCCCGGGCACACGGATCGAAGAGGCGCGGCAGTTTACCTCTGCCATTGGCGGATCGGCGGGGAACATTGCCGTAGCGCTGGTGCGTCAGGGGGCGCAAGCCGCGCTGTTGACGCGGGTTTCGGACGATCCGGTCGGACGATACTGTGTGGCCGAGCTGGACCGTTATGGCCTGGATACATCGCTGATTCGGGTCGAAGGCGGCGAGGCGCGCAATTCCCTGGCCGTGACAGAGACCCGTGCGGTCGGGTGCCAGACGGTGATCTATCGCAATGGCGCTGCCGATCTGGCGCTGACGGTTGATGACGTGCCGGCGAGTTTTGCCGAGGTGGGCGCGCTGGTTGTAACCGGGACGGCGCTGGCGACTGACCCGTCGCGGGCTGCGACCCTGGTTGCGATGGAGCGGGCCAAGCGGGCCGGGGCGGTGCTTGTGATCGACATCGACTACCGCGCCTATTCCTGGACCTCGCGGGCCGTGGCCGCGCGGGTCTGTCTGGGGGCTGCCCGCCGGGCGGATATCATCATCGGAAATGATGACGAATTTGGCCTGATGGCGGGGGATCAGGCCAAGGGACCTGCGCTGGCGGCGGAACTGGCCTCACATGCCGCCTTTGCGGTGTACAAGCGCGGGGCCGAAGGGTCGGTCACGTTCACCAAGGACCGTTCGTTCGAGACCCCGATCTTTCCGGTGGATACGCTGAAGCCGACCGGAGCGGGCGACGGGTTCATGGGGGGGCTGTTGGCCGCCCTCACGCAAGGGCATAGTTTGGAAGTCGCCGTGCGGCGCGGATCGGCCACGGCGGCCATGATCGTCGCGGGCTTTGGCTGCGCGCCCGCCTCGCCCGATACTGCAGCGCTCGACCGCTTTATTGCCGGGAGATAGAGAAAACCATGCACATCGCCCCCTATGATAATGCGAACCGGCCCATCGTCGATATCGACAATCCGACGGTGCCGCTGGTCTATTTCAACATCGTCAGGCTGCGGCAGGGTGAGACCTTCCTGTCCGAAGTGCCGGGCTATGAAACCTGCATCGTCCCTGCGACAGGGACGATTACCGTCGAAACGGCGGGCGAGAGTCTTGCCGATATCGGTCGCCGCAAACTGAACGTCTGGGATGGTGAGCCCGAGGGGGTCTATGTCGGCACGGGAATGCCCGCGACGATCACCTGCACGTCGGCCGAGGCCGAGGTCTTTGTCGCGGGCGCCCGGTTTGACACCGTCCTGCCCCCGTTCGCGATCCGGGCCGCCGATATCGATCCGATCCAGTATGGGTCGGACGACACCAAGACGCACCGCAAGATCAAGCATATCCTAGGGACCAAGTATCACGGCCGGGTGGGACGGCTGCTTGTGTCGGAGCTCTATACCGTGGGCGCAGGAGGCTGGTCGGGCTTTCCCAGCCACAAGCATGACACGGACCGTTTGCCCATAGAGACGCGGCATGACGAGGTCTATAACTTTCGCTTCAACCCGCCGCATGGATCGGGGGTGCAGATGCTCCAGCGCGAGGACGGGAAGCCGGGCGATGCCTATCACATCGTCGACGGATCAACGATTGCGCTCGACCATGGCTACCACCCCTGCTGCGTACTGCCGGGCTATGAGATGTACTACTTCACGATCCTTGCCGGTCTTTCACAGCGGTCGCTGGTCCAGTTCTTTCAGCCCAGCCACGCCTATCAGATCGAGACGATCCCCGGGATCAAGGACATGATCGCCAAGTTCAAATGACCATGGCCGCGCTGACCGACGTCCTGCGCCCCTGCCTGACGGATGGCACAGCCATCGCCGGTCTTGTCGTTCTGGGATGGGAGGATGCGCTGGCCTATGTTCAGGCGGCCGAGGCCGAGGGGCGCCCGGTTATTCTGCAGGCCGGACCGGGGTGCCGCAGACACACGCCGCTGCCGGTACTGGGCGCGATGTTTCGGACGCTGGCCGAACGCGCCAGCATTCCGGTTGTCGCCCATCTGGATCACGGCGAATCGCTTGAAGTCTGCGAACGCGCGATTGCCTGCGGGTTCACGTCGGTCATGTATGACGGCTCTGCCCTGCCTTTAGAGGAGAACGTTGCGCGGACGGCAGACATCGTTGCAAAGGCCCACGCTGCGGGTGTTTCGGTCGAGGCCGAACTGGGCTTTGTCGGCTATGACGGCGGCGTCGCGTCAGTCGGGACGAACCCGGACGACGTTGCCACCTTTGCCTGGGCGACAGGAATTGATGCGCTGGCTGTGTCGGTGGGCAACAGTCATCTGATGACGACGCCCGGCGCGGAGATTGATCATGCGCTTCTGGCTGCCATCGGCAGATCGTGCCCCGACCTGCCACTCGTGCTGCATGGCGGGTCGGGTATCGCGGCGGCGGACCGTCGCCTGATCGCGGCGCGGACCACGGTCTGCAAGTTCAATATCGGGACGGAACTGCGCATGGCATTTGGCACCGCGTTGCGGGAGGCCGTCAATCGTGACCCGGCGCGGTTTGACCGGAACCAGATCCTCTGCGAAACGGTTGCACCGGTGATGGTTGCAGCCCGCAAGGCAATTGCGTCACTTGCGGGACAAGGCCCGTTCGATCCTTGAGCTGACGGGGCAAGGCCGCGAAGAGCGCCAGATTCGGGTCGGCCGCTCCGTGCCACGCTTCCTTTGACCGAGGGGCCGCAGAGGTTGGCTCGCTCTGCCTGGCGACACGGGAATAGTGCGTTGTCCTTTCGCATCCGCCGTGCAGTCGAGAGAGGGCCATATTTTCTTCACAAGAACAGTATGTTGCAGAGATGTGTCGCATCGCCCCTTAGTGCCGCAGGTACTGTAACGATTCGGTGACAATTTATGTTGACACACTTAGTGTAAATCTTGCGTTACACTTCTGCTTTGCTAAAGTGCCTTCAACGACGATTCATTCTGTCCCCGAGGGAGCCGGGCAGATGAAAGGGGGGGGCCGTGCTTGGGAACTATCAGCAGCAAGTGTTTGAGAGCGAGGCGAACTCTCTCAAGATCACTGATCAGCGCCGGGGCAGGCCGAACCTGTCCGAGGAAAAGGTCACCTCTCTTGCCCGCGAAGTGCTGTCTGTGGTCGCAAACAGGTCCGCTCGACTGGATGATCCCGTGAACGGGGCACCCATCGCAGAGATCGATGTGCTCTGCCGCGCCTTGATCTGTTCCGATGACAGCGTCGGCCATCAGATCATCGCGAAGGCCCGCGAAGCCGGCGCGAGCCCCGAGGCGATCTATCTGGGTTTGCTGGCCAGGGCCGCGGACCAGCTGGGCGAATGGTGGAACGATGGCGAAGCCACGTTCACTGAGGTCTCGATTGGAACGAGCCGGATCCATTCGATCATGCGCTCCATGAAACCGCTGTTCGAAAAGACATGTTGGCAGAGCGAGAAGGCAGCGTTCTTTGCGTCCGTCCCGGATGAAACCCACACTTTGGGCGTCAAGATGGCTGCCGATCTGTTTCGTCGGGCCGGATGGGAAATCACGCTGCAGATCGGCCTGACAAAGGAAGAGCTGATTTCGGTGATCGCGAAAGGGGGACATCGGCTTGTCGGTCTTTCGGCGGGCGGAGAGCATTCGCTTGCACAGCTTCAAGAGCTTGTGGCGGCCATCCGCGCCAAAGCGCCCCGTACGCGGATCCTGATTTGCGGTAAGCTTGTCTGTCTGGATGAAGACAAATCCAAGACCAAGGTGCTGTCAGCGGATGCATTTGCAGCGGGGATCGAGGCGTCCGTTGCGGAACTTGACCGGCTTTGGGACGAGATCCAGTCAGAGCAGCTCGCGACGTGAACGCTGGCCGACCGGAGCGGTCTGACCCTTGAGGTCAAATAGCGAGGACCGCGTCCGCGCTGATCAAGCTTTTGCGCGTTATTCCTGGACTCGTGAGCGGCGGCCTGGTTGTTGACATTGGCAATGATATGGGCGCTGTTGCGTCACTGACCCCCGAGACATGACGTTCCCTTTCCCCGTTGTTCTTAGGCCCCACGCGGCCGTTCCGAGGGCCGAGAAGCGGTTCTTGAGGGCGACGCGTATCTGGATTTCGGCGGTCTGGCGGTCGGGGTCTCTTGCGGCGATGCGCTCACCGAAGGCTTTGAGGCAGCGCATCTTCGCCTCGATCCGGCTTCGGACGTGGCATCCGGTCCAGCGCTTCCAGAATGCCCTGCCACAGTGCCGGGTGGCATGCAGG
>JAPLPE010000021.1 GCA_026400355.1 Rhodobacterales bacterium
CCGCAAAGCCGCCGCCCGCACCTACGAGGAGCTCTGGAAAGCCGTAGGCGCCGTCTGCAACCTCTTCACCGAGGACGAATGCCTCAACTACTTCATCGCCGCAGGATACAAACCCGAATGAACGCGACACGCTCTAGCAAACCTTTCATAATCATGTATTTGCGCGATATCCCCCTCCCCTTTTCCGGTGGGGGTGAATTGGCGAATACCTTCTTAACCTGCGCCATGTTAGCGATTCCGGGTCAGCGGTTGCCTTAGCGTCAACTGCGGGGCGCTGGGCATCTGCGTTGATGACGTTGGCATTAACGCTTCGTTAACCTTTGGACCTGAAGGTAGTCATGGGACAATTCTGGATCATCAACGTACTCACCGACCTCAAGAATTTCGCGAGCCTGAACGAACTTCCGCAGCTGGCCCGCCACCTTGAAGAGACCACACGTGTGGCCGCCGTTGAGATTGCAGAAACGACGGGGGAGATGTCCTGTGGGGTGTTACGGGATGGCGCTGGAAGTCGAAAAGTATCTGGAACGGGTGGAACGGGCCGACGGATTGTCCGACATCCAGACGCTCATCGTTGATCTGCGGGATCATTACCGCGTCCATCACGTGGTCTATCACTGGGTCAGTTCAGACGGGGAACAGTACGGCTGCGGCACCTATGACCCGAAATGGGTGCAGCACTACGTGGACAGCGAATACCTGCGGATCGACCCGGTGATCATCGGCTGTTTCCAGCGGTTTCATCCTGTGGATTGGAAACGGCTGGATTGGTCATCGAAACAGGCGCGGACGTTCCAGCAGGACGCGATTGCGCATGGGGTGGGCAATCAGGGCTATTCCATCCCGATCCGGGGGCCGAACGGGCAGTTTGCGTTGTTCAGCCTTTCGCATAGCTGTTCCGACGCGGAATGGTCGGACTTTACCCGGACGCACCAGCGGGAACTGATCCTGATTGCGCATTACTTCAACCTAAAGGCGCTGGAGTTTGAAAAGAACCGCACCCCGGAACCGTCGCGGGGCCTGTCCCCGCGCGAGGTGGATGCGCTGACCTTTCTGGCGATGGGATATGCACGCGGTCAGGTGGCCGACATGCTGTCGATTTCGGAACATACATTGCGGGCCTATATCGAAAGCGCGCGGTTCAAGCTGGGCGCAATGAACACAACGCATGCGGTGGCGCGCGCGATGGTCGAGGGGCTGATCATCGTGGGCGGGGCGGCGCGGGCGGCGCAGGGGGACTGGCCGGGGCGCAAGGAGGTGGTGCGGACGCAGGCCCGCTAGGGTGGTGTTTACCGTTGCAGGACGTGGGTATAGGCCACCGTTAACCAATCTTTCGCTAGCATCCAGGCATCAGACCTGACTGCTTTCAGAGGGGCCACAGGATGCTTCGCTACCTTTACGCCCGCGACCTTGAACAGTTTCAGCGCCTTCAGGACAGCATGTTCCGCGACCGTGCGGACCAGTTTCACCGCCGTCTGGGATGGGATGTGACGGTCGACGGGCGCGGCTGGGAACGGGATCAGTATGACGATCTGAACCCGCTTTACGTGATCTGGGAACGGCCCGACGGGCTGCATGGTGGGTCGACGCGGTTCCTGCCGACGACAGGGCGGACAATGGTCAATGAACATTTCCTGCATCTGACGGATGGGGTGGCGTTCCGGAGCCCTTTCATCTGGGAATGCACAAGGTTCTGCCTTGCCCCCGAGGCGCCGTCGCGGGTTGCTTCGGCGCTCATGGTCGGCGGGGGGGAGTTGATGCGGGCGTTCAACCTGCGGCATTTCGTGGGCGTGTTCGATGCGCCGATGGTGCGGATCTACCGGATGTTGGGGTCGGTGCCCGATGTGCTGGGGTCACAGGGCACGGGGCGCGGGGCGGTCAGTGTGGGGCTGTGGCATTATGCGTCCGAGGAGCGGCGGCGGGTTCTGGAACGGGCGGGCATGTCGTCAGAACTGTCCGAGCATTGGTTCCAGCGGTCATTCGGCCATCCGGTTGAGGCGCGGATGATCGCCTGACCCACTGGTCGCGGTCACTCCGGGCGGATAGGGTCCGCGCATGAATGTGCCTGCGCTGACTTTTTCCCCTGACCAGGCGGAGGCTTGGGATTGCGTGGCAGTGATGCTTCGGCAATCGGGCGTCGATCTGGACGACAGCCTTCTGCAGCCGCCGCAGACTGATACGACCGCCGTCATGGCCGTGATCGGCAAGGCGGGGTCGGGCAAGACGATGCTTCTCGCGGCGCTTTACCGGGCGCTCAAGGAAGCGGGGGTCGATATCGTTTCGGGTGATTGGGAGGGGAAGAAGCGGCGCGAACGGCGGACGCTGGCCATTCTGGCGCCGACGAACAAGGCGGCCTCGGTCCTGCGGGGGCATGGGGTGCCCGCGACGACGATCCACCGCATCCTTTACACGCCGGTTTATGATCCGCAGTACGAAAAGGTGGCCGAATGGCTGGCCGGTCAGGGCGAACGGCCGGTGCTCGAGGGGCTGACGGACATCCAGTTGGACCGGGCCTGGACGTCCTACCTGACCTATTCGTCCGTCCCGGCCGCGCTTGCTTCGGCGGGGTTGCGGGGGTCGGATTTCATCACGGGCTGGAAGCGGCGCGAAGAGCCGCTGGATATCGGCTTTGTCGATGAAAGTTCCATGCTGGACGAGCGGCAGTTTGAGGATCTGAAAGAGATCTTTCCGACGCTGCTGCTGTTTGGTGATCCGGCGCAGTTGCCCCCGGTGCAAAGCAGCGGCGGGATGGTGTTTGACACCCTGCCCGATGCCCGCAAGCTGGTGCTGCACCGCGTCCACAGGCAGGATGCGGACAACCCGATCCTTGATCTGGCCCATGCGCTGGCCGATCCGGAGCTTGATTTCGAAACCTTCGAGCGGATGGTCGAGGATGCGTCCCGCACAGATCCGCGTGTCGTGATGGCGCAAAGGGTCGAGGCCGATCTGATGGCACGCTCACCGGTTCTGGTCTGGCGGAATGCGACGCGCATCCGGCTGATCCATGCGTTCCGGGGAGCGTTCAACGCGCCTGCGGATGCGCTCTTGCCGGGTGAGCCGCTGATCTGCGACGGGATCGAACTGCCCCTGAAGCACCGCAAGAAGCGGCTGGATCTTGAGGCGCGGGGGCTGATCAAGGGGGCGCAGGTCATTTATCTGGGCCGGGGTAAGCGCGACGGGTTTTCGCGCCTGCATGTGATCGGGGCCGAGGACCCGCAAGTGAGTGCCGCGTCCATCGTGAAGATCGAGCAAGAGGGGGATGCGGAGCCCTTTGTCCCCTTTGCCGCCAAGATGGGGGCAACGTTCCTGCACGGGGCGGCGGTGACAATCCACAAAGCGCAGGGATCGCAATGGGATACGGTGCAGGTCTTTGCCCCCGATATCTATGCGGCAAGCCGGATGGGCCGGATCGAGGCAGGGCAGCCGCTGTGGAAACGGCTGGCCTATGTGGCAATAACGCGGGCGGAACGAGAATTGCGCTGGGTGGTGCGGCCGATGCTGGCCAAACCAAAGGCAGAGCTTGGGGTCGATGACCTGACAGTGCCGGCCACGGCACTGCAACTGACGGGAGAAGACGAATGAAGACGATCATCGTGACGGGGGCGTCGAGCGGCATCGGCCGGGCGGTGGCTGAGAGGTTTCTGGCCTCGGGCTGGCGCGTGGGGCTGGTGGCGCGGCGGGCCGACAAGTTGAAAGAGATGGCGGCGGCCCATCCCGGTGCCTTTGCCCTGCCCTGTGACGTGACGCAGGAGGATGAGGTGGATAATGCCTTCAAGGCCTATGCAAATGAGGCCGGACGGCTGGATGTGCTGTTCAACAATGCGGGTGTGTTCACCCCCCCTGCCCCGATCGACGAGATCCCGGTGGCCGACTGGCATCATGCGGTGTCGGTCAACCTGACGGGCATGTTCCTGTGTGCGCGGGCAGCTTTTGGCCAGATGCGGCGGCAGGCGCCGCAGGGCGGGCGGATCATCAACAACGGGTCGATTTCCGCCTATGCACCGCGCGAAGGGTCGGTGACGTATACGACGACGAAGCACGGGATCTCTGGGCTGACCAAGACTTTGGCCTATGACGGGCGGGCCTTTGACATTGCCTGCGGGCAAATCGACATCGGCAATGCGCGGACCGAGATGGTGGACGCGATGATCATCCGCGAAAAGGCGGCGGGCCGTGCTGTGCCCTATACGATGGATGTGGGGTTGGTTGCGGATGCGGTGCTGCGGATGGCGGAACTGCCGGCCGAGGCGAATGTGCTGTTCCAGACGATCATGGCGACGAAGATGCCCTTTGTCGGGCGGGGATAGGTTTGGCTGGCGGCGGGGGGGGCACTGCTGCCCGGTTGCGCCTCCCCACGGGATGTTTGGGACCAGAAGAAGCTGCGGGACAGGGTCAGATTGTCCTGCAGTTTGTTCAGTGTGAGGCGGCGACGGCGTCGTCCCACGTCCGCAGGCTGGTCGGGGGTGGCTGGACAAGCACAGCCATGTGTCCGGGCTTGTGTTCGTTGTGGCGCATCTTGGTATGGGCGAGCGGGATCTGCGTCCTGCCGAAGGCCTCGGACATGCGGGGATAATGCGGCGGGTCAGCATCAGGTCGTTGGCGGCGCTGGCCTGCTTGAGATTAGCGAAATGGGAGCCCAGCACGCGTTTCTGGTGCATCCAGAGGTAACGGGCATCGAGCGTGAGGCTGAACCCGCTCGTGCCTGCGCAGATCACGACCATGCCGCCGCGTTTGACCACGAAGACCAAGACGGGGAATGTCGCCTCGCCGGGGTGTTCGAAGACCAAGTCGACGTTGACGCCCTTGCCGGTGATGTCCCAGATCGCGTTGCCGAACCTGCGAACTTCGTTGAACCAGTCCCTGTATTCGGGTGCGTTGACCTTGGGCTTCTGGCCCCAGCATTTGAAATCGTTGCGGTTCATGACGTCCTTGGCGCCGAGCGACATAACGAAATCGCGCTTGGATTCGTCCGAGATGACGCCGATCGCATTGGCACCCGCAGTGTTGATCAACTGGATCGCATAGGAGCCGAGGCCGCCTGACGGGCCCCAGACCGGTGCGTTCTGGCCGGGTTTGACTTCGTGCGGGTCATGGCCGAAGAGCAACCTGCAGGCGGTGGCGAGCGTCAGGGTGGAGCAGGCCGACTCCTTCCAAGTGAGGTGCCGGAGGCAGCGCATGAGTTGCTGGGACCGAACGCAGGTGAACTGGGCAAAGGAGCCGTCGGGGGTTTCATAGCCCCAGGTGCGCTGGCTGGGCGAAAACATCGGGTCGCCGCCGTTGCAGTGGTCGTCGTCGCCGTCGTCCTGATTGCAGTGGATAACGACTTCGTCCCCGACCTTCCAGCGTTTGACCTTGTCGCCGACGGCCCAGACGATGCCCGAGGCGTCGGAACCTGCGATCTGGAGGTCGGCCCCGTGGACATCGAAGGGCGAGATGGGGATGCCAAGGCCGGCCCAGACGCCGTTGTAGTTGACGCCGGCGGCCATGACCCTGACGAGGACCTCGTCACTTGCCGGGTGGGGGGTGTCGACGACTTCGGTCTGGAAGGAGTCTTCGGGTTTGCCGTGGCGTTCGCGGCGGATGGTTCATGCGTGCATTCTGGCGGGGACGTGGCCCAGCGAGGGCATTTCGCCGAAGGCATAGAGATCCCTGATCTCGGCGGCAAGGGTGGGGCTGTTCAGGTCAAGGGCCATGGCCGTCGTCATGATCGCGGTCCTGTCATGCCGCGGCGCAGAATCACCCGACCGGAGGGACGGGAACATAATCTATACGTAATATTGCAACAAATAATGTAAGAAATTGGTAATTTTATTGATTTGGAGTTGGTGAGATCGTGTCGAGCGCAGCCTCCTGCCGGTCAAAATGGTGGGCGATGGAATTGGCGTAATAGGCGATCACGTCTTGTTCGCCTGGGACGATCCGCACACCCTCCGGGCCTTCGGTGATAACCTTGCGTTGGGCCAGCAGGGCCAGCGCGTCGGTCACGATGGTTTCCGGGTCGCGGCGGGGGAGCGTCATGGCCCCGCCGGCAAGCTGGTCGAGAAGCGCGTCGACCTGTGTGACCAGTGCGGTGCGGGTCGCGGGCCGAGTGGCCAGAAGGCAGCGGGCGACGAGCGGGACTGGAAGGACGGGTACGGCGGCGCTGACGCGGCGCATGAGTTCGACGGCCACGGCCTCGACCGGGGGTTCATGGGTGGTTTCGAGGAAAGCGGCGAGGGAGAGGGGTTCACCGAAGCTGACGGAGGCCGTGCCAAATTCCTTGAACCGTCCGGTCAGGCGTTTCCAGAAATGCGCGCCGAGACCGCCCAGAACGGTGCCTAGTGGCGGGCGGAACCGGCGCACCCCACTTTTGTCGGCGGCGATGAGGAAACGATCTTCGAGCACGCGATCATAGTTGAGGGCGACGGGGACAAAGATCACCTCGCGCCCGCCGGGTTCATAGTCTTCGACGATGTAGCTGAGCAGTCCCATTCGGGGTGGCGCAATGCGGCCGGTGAGGCTGAGGCCGCCTTCAGGGAAGAAGGCCTGTGTCACGCCGCCCTGCGTAGCCATCTGGACGTAGCGGGCCAGCACCTTGCGGTAGAGGTCACCGCGCGCGCGGCGGCGGATGAAGTAGGCGCCCATCGTCCTGATCATCCAGGACAGTGGCCAGACACGGGCCCATTCGCCCACAGCATAGGAGAGCGCCGAGGCACGGGCGACGAGGTAGGTCACAAGGACATAGTCCATGTTGCTGCGGTGGTTCATCACGAAGATGACGGCGGCATCGGGGTCGAT
This sequence comes from Rhodobacterales bacterium, assembly GCA_026400355.1. Classification (GTDB taxonomy): domain Bacteria; phylum Pseudomonadota; class Alphaproteobacteria; order Rhodobacterales; family Rhodobacteraceae; genus JAPLPE01. The sequence continues at coordinate 6,778 of JAPLPE010000021.1, forward strand.
CTGTTCGAGAAGCTCGCGGTCAAAGGCGCCAAGACGGATGCGGTAAAGCGAGCGCGAGATCCATTTGGCGAGGCGTGTTCCGATGGTGAAGTAGGCCGTGGCCGAGAAGGAGGGGACAATCTCGCGGGCATAGCGGCGGGCCTGTTCGAAGCCCACGTTTTCCGGAATGCTTTCCTTCTTGGCATGTTCGACGACTGCCGCCGTCACCTTGGGGTCGTAGATCAGTCGCTGGATCATGTCGTGGCGGCGGGCGAGCTTGAACGGCTCGATCGGGCGTGTGAGGCGTGTGTTGAGGCGGCCAACGACCCGCTCCATCCGGATCCGGAAAAACCAGCGGACCGAGGGGAAGAGGAAATGCGAGGCGAAGGTGACCGCTGCGAAAAGCAGGATCAGGATCAGAAGCCACAGAGGAACGGCCACGGACTGTGTCATGCCGGGACCGTGACAGGCTTGAGAGGTTTCGTAAAGTTCCCGGGGTTTACCTGCATATTGCAGCAGCGCGGCGAACTGACATCGCCATATAATTTCTTCTATGGAACTTCAGGGGTAATAAAACTGCTTTCAAAGTGAGTGCCGCCATGACCCAGATAGATCAGCCCTAGGTGCCAGTTGAGTGGCGCATAAGCAGTGGCATCAAGCTTCCTGACGTAAGTCAACAGCGCATTGTTGCTGCGAGCGCCCCATTGACCGTCGATGATACCGTTATAGTCACCAGTCAGAACAAGGCCTGCCTGGACAATCCTGACATTCTGTCCAGCCAGTAGAGATGGATCGAATGATGCATTCGCATCTACTTCCGCCCGAACAAAGTTCGAGAGAAAGCATAGGCAAATGGTGAGCGTGATCCGTATTGACCGCATAGGATACTACTCAGCCCAATTCGTGTTCAGACCAATAGCTTCATTCGCGGACTTGCTAGGCGCTTCTGTCACCAGCTTTGATCATATGGGTTGGTTCACTGCATACATGGCAATGAACGCAAACAGGTTCACTGCCGGATGACATAGCATGCCGGACCCCAACGTCCCGGTCCTCAGTCGCGATTCCATGCAGACCGTCCCGAATACCGTCGCCCCGATCAGGAACCCGACCGCCACCCAGGTCTGCACCTCCCCCTGCGCCGAAATGAACGTCAGGTGCCAGAACCCGAACAGCACCACAGCCATAGCCGCTGCAGGTCGGTCCGGTCGCGGCAAAAGCGCTCCGCCAGAAGAACGCTTCGGTCGTGGCATTGATCAGCGCTATCACCCCGATCAGCACGATCACTGGCACCGGCGCGACCTCCGGCGCCTTCATGCTGATCGCTGCCACCCAGATTATCGGGATGAAACAGGCGTAAGCAATCAGGGTTCCCGGCGGCTTGGCCTCGGCCCAGGCCAGTCGCTGCGCTTCGGTCGTACTCGCAAAGACCAGCACCGCCAGAGATACCCAGTAGATGACCATCCCCGCCACATAGCCCGCCCGCGGATCAAACCGCCCGGTCAGAAAACGAAACAGCCCCGCGAACACCGAGAGGGCACAAAGTGCTGCCAGCGCAAGCCTCCGGTCCATCAGGTGATGGCCTCAAGCCGTTCCTTACTCATGTCGCCCGGCACGATGGTGATGGGGATGGGCAGGCTGCCCGACTGCCGCGAAAGTTGCGTGACCAAAGGCCCGGGTCCCTTGTTGTCTGTCCCGGCGCCCAGAACCAGAACCCCGATCTCGGCATCCTCGCGGATCTGTGCCATGATCTCGGGCACCGGATCGCCCTCGCGGATGACAAGCTCCGGGTTCACACCCTGCTTGTCGCGCATCCATTTGGCAAAGACCTCGAAATGCACCTCGATCCGCTCACGCGCCTCCTCGCGCATGATCTCACCCACGCCGGCCCAGTGGTTGAAATCGTCGGGCCGGATGATCGACAGGATCTGCACCCCGCCCCCGGTCTTGGCCGCCCGCATCGCGGCAAAGCGCATGGCGTTCAGGCATTCCTTGCTGTCGTCCAGCACCACGAGGAATTTGCGCATCGGGTACTCCGTCCGGGCGATTGTGCCCGTCCGACATGTTGGCCGATCAGGGCCGGGCTGGCAACGCTTCTCTATACTGGCGGCAGATCGCCCAGAATGACCGAACGGTCCTCCTCATCCTCGATCTCGGCCGCCGCTGCACGCGCCAGCATCGCATGATCCTGCGCCGAATCGACATCCCCCGCCGCCCGGTAGGCCCGCGCCAGCCCCTCATGCGCCGAGGCGAGCAGGAACAGATCTTCAACCTCCTCCGCCCGCCGCAGCGATTCGAGCGCATGGCGCAAAGCCGCCTCGCCATGCCCCAAAGTCGCATAAACCCGCGAGATCTGCCATTCTCCGATGGCCCATTCCCGGGCGCCGCCCGCCTCTTGCCAATGGGCGCGGCTGGCATGGGCATAGTGGATCATCTGCATATCCTCACCCGCCGTGCGGTCTGTCCGGTCAAGCAAACCCCATGTCGCGTTGAAATAGCGGGCCGCAAATGCCCGGTGATCGTCCTGAGTCATGGAACCACCCTGTGTCATCTGGCCCCATCCTGACGGTGTTTCCCCGGAAAGCAAAGGCGCGTCCGGGTGGGGTAACCCGGACGCGCTGACATCGGCAGGGGAATTGCCGACGGTCCCTGGCAAATCGTCTGGCAGCAGGGACGCCGATGTTCGGAACGGACAACTCCGCCATCAGCAGTGGGCGACCGGGGAAGCCGCCTAAGGAAGGATTGTCCGGCGACGGAAACGCTTTTGTGACGTCGGAGACTTATCCCCAACATTCTTCATCACGCCTCGGTCAGCAGTTTCCGCAGATCGAACCGGCTGTTGACCATGGCAAGTTTGCCTTCCACATCGCGAGGCCATTCCGCCTCGGGTCGGTCGCGGCAAAGCTCCACCCCATTCTGATCCGGATCGCGCAGATAGATCGCCTCGCTCACACCGTGATCGGCCGCACCATCAATAGGAATGCCCGCTGAAATCGCCCGTTGCAGGACCTGCGCCAGCGACTTGCGGTCAGGATATAGAAACGCCGTGTGATACAGCCCCGGATGCCCCGGAGGCGGCGGCTGAGCGCCCGCACTTTCCCATGTGTTCAACCCGATATGGTGGTGATACCCGCCCGCCGACAGAAATGCCGCCTGCGGCCCATAGCGCTGCGTCACTTCAAAACCCAGAACACCCGAATAAAACTCAATCGCACGATCCAGATCGGCAACCTTGAGGTGGACATGGCCGACACGCGTGGCGGCAGGGGCGAGAGAGGACATCGGACGACTCCTTGTTTGGCAGCCCTCAGATAGTAACTTTCTCGCAGCGCACACAGTCGCTATTTCTGTCGTTGATTGGTGCATGAATGCATAGGTCACCACAAAGTGTGGCTCTTCTTCTGGTAGAATCCACTGAAATCCCCCAGTACGGTCCGCTCCGCGCCCGCCTTTCCGTGTTCGGAGCCAGATGACAAGCTATCAGTACCGGTTCATCCTGCACCGCAACATCTCTCCCGTGGTCCAAGAAAGGGGTCGCCCATGTCATGCCGCAGCCTGCCCGACCGTATGGGCTACCGCCCCGGCCAGCGCGCCCGCATCCTTGGCCTGCCCGAAGGCTTCACCCTCTTCGCGGCCCTGACCACCGGCGACCCCGCAGACTGGCACGCAGCCTTCGTTCGCGACGCTTCGGCCATCGCCGCCGCCGTCCCGGTCCTCGTGCCGGGCTATCAGCGCAGCCAACACCTCTGGTTCTGCTACCCCAAACTCTCGGGCAGCATCCGCACCGACATCACCCGCGACAAGGGTTGGGACCCGCTAAAGGCGCTTGACCTTCTTCCTGTGACGCAAGTCGCCGTGGACGAGACATGGTCCGCGCTGCGGTTCCGTTACCGGGACGAGATCAAGACGCTGACGCGAAAGTTCTAGGGGATGGGAGATGGGTTTCACCCACCTGGCAGGCAAAGACGCGCGGGCTCAAGCATGCATTTGCCCCTGCCGGGCCACAATGACCAAGGCCATCGCCTTGGTCACATTGCGACTCAGACGCCTTCCGTCTGGACGCCATAGCGTTCGGCCGGCCCCCGCCGGGGAAGGGGCCGGTCTTCTGCAAGGCTAGCGGAACCGGGGCCGGACAATACGCCGTAATTCAGCGGGGCGGTGCCTCCACTGGAGGCCCGGCCCCGCTCAGCCTGAAGGTGCAAGACCGTTGAGTTAAGGCAGAGACCCGCCCCTCAGTTCCGCAACATCCCCACGATATCATAAGTCCGCTTCAGGACCGGCGCCGCAATCGCCCGTGCCTTTTCGGCGCCCTGCCCAAGGATACGGTCAATCTCCGCCGGATCGGCCATCAGCCGCGCCATCTCGCCCGAAATCGGCGCCAGCTTCTCAACCGCCAGATCGGCCAGCAGCGGCTTGAACGTCCCCCATCCGGCCCCACCATGTTCGGCAATCACCGCTTCGGGCGTCATGTCGGACAGAGCGGCAAAGATATCGACCAGATTCTGCGCCTCGGGCCGCCCCTCCAGCCCCTCGACCTTCTCAGGCAGGGGGGCCGCATCGGTCCTGGCCTTCTTCAGCTTCTTCGAAATCGTATCCGCGTCATCAGTCATGTTGATGCGCTCCATGTCCGACTCGCCGGACTTGGACATCTTCTTGGTCCCGTCGCGCAGGTTCATCACCCGCGTCGCCGGCCCGTCGATCACAGGGGTCGTCAGCGGAAAGAAATCGACCTTGTAGTCATGGTTGAACTTGGCCGCGATGTCGCGCGTCAGTTCCACATGCTGCTTCTGATCCTCGCCCACCGGCACATGGGTCGCATGATACAACAGGATGTCCGCCGCCATCAGCGACGGATAGGCATAAAGCCCCAGTGACTGCTTCTCTGCATTCGCGCCGGCCTTTTCCTTGAACTGCGTCATCCGGTTCATCCAGCCGACGCGCGCAACACAGTTGAAGATCCAGCCAAGCTCGGCATGTTCATGCACCTGGCTCTGGTTGAACAGCACCGACTTCGCAGGATCGATCCCCGCCGCAAGATAGCCCGCCGCAACCTCGCGCGTCGCATTGCGCAGATCGACCGGATCCTGCCAGACGGTGATCGCGTGCAGATCGACCACGCAATAGATCGTCTCGAACGCAGGTCCCTGCATCCCCACGAACCGCTTGATCGCGCCCAGATAGTTGCCCAGCGTCAGCCCGCCCGACGGCTTGATGCCGGAAAACACGCGTGGTGTGAATTTCGCTTCGGTCATGGCACCGGTCCTGCGCAATCTGAGGGGGGCTGGATTTGAGGGTCTGGCTGGCATACCCATGCGCCGTTGCCCCGTCAAGCGACGGGGCCCGAAGGCGAGGGCCCATGCAGAACGAGTATCCTGTCAACCCGATCCCCCCCGTGGTGATCGCGCTTTTCGCGGTCATTGCCGTGATAGAGGCTGCGCTGAGCCTCGCCTCTGCCGGGATGATCGGCGGTCCGGTAGGCATCGGCTGGCGGGTCGCGGCCATCGAGGACTACGCCTTCTCTCCCGCCGTCTGGGAACAAGTCACCGTCGCGGGCAACATGTCCTTCGACATGCTCAAGCGCTTCGTCACCTACCCCTTCGTCCACGGCAGCTTCACCCAGGCCCTCTTCGGTGCCGCCCTTGTCCTCGCGTTGGGCAAGTTTGTGGGCGAGGTGTTCCACCCGATCGCCGTGCTGGTGCTCTTCTTCGCCTCCTCCATCGCAGGGGCTGCGGCCTTTGGCATCTTCGTGAACCAGAACATCCCGCTCTTCGGTGCCTATCCCCCGATCTACGGCTTCATCGGCGCCTACAGCTATATCCTCTGGCTCCGTCTAGGTCAGACCGGCGGCAATCAGCTTCAGGCCTTCCGCATGATCGGCTTCCTGATGGCGCTGCAACTTTTCTACGCGCTGATTTTCGGCAACCAACCCTTCTGGATCGCCGACGTCGCAGGCTTTGTCGCGGGCTTCGCTATCTCCATTGTCATCTCTCCCGGTGGCTGGACCAAGTTCATGCAGCGCGTGCGCAGCAGGTAAGTGCACAGCCTTCGGGCGGTCCGTGACAGGGTGATGATCTGAATGGGATTGGCGGTGCCTCCAGTGGAGGCACCGCCCCGCTCACCCTCCACCGCCTCCACCGGCCGCCGTTCCCCAAACCTCGCATGAGGCCAGCCTCTGCACCGGCAACGGGCTGACCAAGCCCAACCATCCCTGGACCAACGGACAGGTCGAGAGAATGAACCGCACCATCAAAGATGCGACGGTCAAGCGATACCACTACGACGACCATGCCCAGCTGCGCGCGCATCTCGCCGACTTCCTGGCGGCCTACAACTTCGCTCGAAGGCTGAAGACGCCGAACGGGCTCACGCCCTACGAATACATCTGCAAAATCTGGACATCAGAGCCGGATCGATTCATCCTCGACCCGATCCACCAGATGCCGGGACCGAACACCTAGTTCACGCCTGCAGGCTTCTTACCCCCACATCACCCTCTTCCCGCGCCTGCATCGCCAGCGTTACCGCATGGGCCGCTGCAGCCGTCGTGAAGTAGGGGATCTTGTCGTAAAGGGCGACGGCGCGGATATCGCGGCTGTCTTCGACCGCCTGCGCGCCTTCGGTGGTGTTCATGACCAGCGCGACATGGCCGTCCTTCAGACGGTCGACGATGGTCAGGCCGCCTTCATACACCTTGGCCACGATTTCGCAGGTCACCCCGTGCGAGGTAAGCCATGCACCTGTGCCCCGTGTGGCAAGCAGGGTGAAGCCCAGCGAGATCAGGATGCGGGCGGCATCGAGCATCTCTTCCGTCTTGTCGGCATCACGGATCGACAGGAACACGCGGCCTTCACGCGGGAGGATCACACCGGCGCCCATCTGCGCCTTGAGGAAGGCGCGGGCAAAGGTGCGGTCCCAGCCCATGACTTCGCCGGTTGACCGCATTTCGGGGCCAAGGATCGTGTCGACGCCGGGGAAGCGGGCGAAGGGAAGGACCGCCTCCTTGACCGAGAACCAAGGCATGTTGGGGTCGGTCAGAGTCATCGGGTCTGCATAGGGCAGCGGCGTGTCATAGCTCGCGTTTTCATAGGGCGCGCGGATGGGGAAGCTAGTGAGTGGCTCACCAGCCATGAGGCGGGCGGCGATGGAGGCGATGGCCGAGTCGGTGGCCTTGGCGACGAAGGGCACTGTGCGCGAGGCGCGGGGGTTGACCTCGATCAGGTAGACGTCTCCATCCTTGACGGCAAACTGGACGTTCATCAGGCCGACGACGCCAAGCGCCAAGGCCAGTTGTTCGGTCTGGGCGCGAATCACGTCAAGGATCGGTTCGGGAAGAGTGTGCGGCGGGAGGCAGCAAGCCGAATCGCCTGAATGGACCCCGGCCTCTTCGATATGCTGCATGATGCCGGCCACATGGACGCGCTTGCCGTCGCACAGGGCATCCACGTCGACTTCGGTCGCACCGGAAAGGTAGCTGTCCAGCAGAACCGGGCTGTCGCCCGAGACGACCACGGCCTCGCGGATATATCGGTTGAGGTGGTCCATGTCGCGCACGATCTCCATCGCGCGGCCGCCAAGAACATAGGACGGCCGGATCACGAGCGGGAAGCCGATGCGTTCGGCAATCTGGATCGCCTGCGCCTGGGTCGAGGCGATGCCGTTCACAGGCTGCTTGAGTCCCAGTTTGATTACAAGCTGCTGGAAACGTTCGCGGTCTTCGGCGAGGTCGATGGCATCGGGGGTTGTGCCGAGGATCGGGATGCCGGCCTCGTTCAGGGCATTAGCGAGCTTGAGCGGGGTCTGGCCGCCGAACTGCACGATCACGCCGTGCAGCGTGCCGTTTTCCTGCTCGACCCGCATGATTTCCATCACGTGTTCAAAGGTCAGCGGTTCAAAATAGAGCCGGTCTGAGGTGTCATAGTCGGTCGAAACGGTTTCCGGGTTGCAGTTGATCATGATGGTTTCATAGCCCGCCCCCGTCAGCGCATAGCAGGCGTGGCAGCAGCAGTAGTCGAACTCGATCCCCTGACCGATCCGGTTGGGGCCGCCGCCGAGGATGACGATCTTCTTGCGGTTTGACGGGCGGGCTTCGCATTCGACCTCGCCCATGACGGGGCTTTCGTAGGTGGAATACATGTAGGGGGTCTGGGCCTCGAACTCGGCGCCGCAGGTGTCGATCCGTTTGAAGACGGAATTGACGCCCAGACGCTGGCGGGCGCGGCGGACCTGACCTTCGTCGCGGCCAGTCAGATTGGCAAGGCGGGCATCGGTGAAGCCCAGCATCTTGACCTTGCGCAGGCCCGCTTCGGTGACGGGCAGGCCTTCCCTGCGGATCAGGGCTTCGGCATCGATGATTTCGCGGATGCGGGCGAGGAACCAGGGGTCGAACTTGGTCACCGCATAGATGTCGTCATTCGACAGGCCGTGGCGCATGGCCTGTGCGATGGTGCGCAGCCGGTCAGGCGTAGCGCGGGCAAGCGCTTTGGTGATGGCGGATTTTTCGGGGGCACCGGGGATGGCGATTTCGTCAAAACCGGTAAGGCCGGTTTCCAGCGAGGCCAGTGCCTTTTGCATGGATTCGTGGATCGTGCGGCCGATGGCCATCGCCTCGCCCACAGACTTCATCGCGGTGGAAAGAAGCGGTTCGCTGCCCGGGAACTTTTCAAAAGCGAACCTTGGGATCTTGGTGACGACGTAATCAATGGTAGGTTCAAAAGACGCCGGTGTCACTTTTGTGATGTCGTTGTCCAATTCGTCGAGCGTGTAACCAATGGCGAGCTTGGCTGCGACCTTGGCAATCGGAAAGCCCGTGGCCTTGGAAGCAAGTGCCGAGGACCGGCTCACACGGGGATTCATTTCGATCACGACCATGCGGCCGTCGGCAGGGTTGACGGCCCACTGGACGTTTGATCCGCCAGTTTCGACCCCGATCTCTCGGAGGACGGCGATACTGCCGTTGCGCATGATCTGGTATTCTTTGTCAGTCAGAGTGAGCGCCGGGGCGACAGTGATCGAGTCTCCCGTATGCACGCCCATCGGATCCACGTTTTCGATGGAGCAGACAATGATGCAGTTGTCGGCCTTGTCGCGGACGACCTCCATCTCGAACTCTTTCCAGCCGAGCAGGGATTCGTCGACAAGAATCTGGCCGACCGGGGATGCATCCATTCCGGTCCTGCAGAAGTGTTCGTATTCGGCACGGTTATAGGCTACGCCGCCGCCGGTGCCGCCAAGCGTAAAGGCCGGGCGGATGATGGCCGGAAGTCCGATTTCTTCCAAAGCATCAAGCGCAATGGCGATCCCGGCCTTAAGGTCTTTCTTCCCTTTGGAGTCACGCGGTGCCGTGACGATGGTCGCCTTGGGGTTTTCGATCCCGATCCGGTCCATTGCCTCGCGGAACAGCTTGCGATCCTCGGCCATTTCAATGGCTTCGCGCTTGGCCCCGATCATTTCGACGTTGAACTTGTCCAGCACGCCCATGTCGGCCAGCGCGAGTGCAGTGTTCAGGCCGGTCTGCCCCCCCATCGTGGGCAAAAGCGCGTCGGGCCGTTCCTTCTCGATGATCGTGGCTACAACTTCGGGTGTAATCGGTTCGATGTAGGTCGCATCGGCCAGACCGGGATCGGTCATGATCGTCGCGGGGTTCGAGTTGACGAGGATGACGCGGTAACCTTCTTCTCGCAGGGCCTTGCAGGCCTGAGCGCCGGAATAGTCAAACTCACAGGCCTGCCCGATGATGATGGGTCCCGCGCCGATGATCATGATGGACTTGATATCGGTTCTTTTCGGCATGGCAGACCCCCGGGATACGGCAAATTGTCGGGGTTATAGCCATGCGGGGTGTGGGCGCAACCCCGGAAGCGGGGCCATGAAAAAACGGCCGGGGATAACCCCGGCCGTGTCGCCGCTGGCGGCCTCAGCCCCCGGCCAGCAGGTCGTCCAGCCCGTCGAACTGTTCGGGATAACCGCTCGTGCTGCCCGAGGCGACAGCCTCGTCTGCGGCTTCCTTGCTGGGGTATTTGTCGTGCAGAACCTGCCGGGTCTTGCCGCCCAGATCCTCGAACGTCAGGGTCGTGACTGATCCGTCAGGGCTTTCTTCGTTCGTCCAGACGATGCGGGAATTCGGGATGACCTCAAGATAGCGACCGTGGAACGCCATTGGCTGTTGAAAGGAGGGGTGCGCAAACACGAAACGATAGGTACCGCCGGTCCGCGCGTCGATCTCGCAGGACAGCATCGTCATGCCAAAGCTTTACGGCACCCACCAGCGCTGCATCAGCGCTGCCGTCGTCCAGGCTTCGAAGACAAGATGGGGCGGGGCGTCGAAATGGCGCGTCACCACCAGTTCCGTGTCGGAAACGCGTTCCGTCGTCGTGATCTGTTTGGTCATGTGTCCCTTGGTCCTTCTTTCGCGGCATCGCGCAGTTTCAGTTCGGCCAGCACGTCATCAAGTTCCTCAAACCGCGCAGACCAGAGCGCGCAGTAGGTGGCGAGCCATGTGGCCTCGGCCTCCAACCGGGCAGAGCCAAGGCGGCAGGCCCGCACGCGACCCTGCTTTTCCGTGGCGACAAGGCCCGCGCGTTCAAGAACGCCGATGTGTTTCTTCATCCCCGTCAGCGTCATGCCGAATGCGGTGGCGAGTTCGGTGACCGTCGCATCCGATTGTCCCGGCAGTTCAAGCACACCGCGCCGCGACGGATCGGCGAGGGCGGCGAAGGTTTGATCAAGGGAGAGGGCATAACTGTGAACCTTGTGGTTCAGCGTAAGCGGCCGGGCTTGGGCCTGACAACCCCTTCAAGCCTTTGCACAATGAAAAAGGGCCGGAAGTTCCCCCGGCCCTGATCCGTTGATTTGCGTTTCGTTAGGCGACCTCGCCCACGGCCCTTTCGGCTGCGGCGATGATCGCCTTGCGCTTGGCGATCTCGTCACCAATCGGCGGGCCCTTGAAGCGGCGGCCTTCGACCGCAACCCACAGGATAAGCGCCAGCGCGATAAAGCCCAGAACCACGTAAAGCACCCGTTCGTTGGGCGGTGCCACGGCGATGAACAGGATCACGCCCATGCCGACGATGGCCAGAACCGTCACCAGTTTGTAAACGCCTGCGGACATTGCCCAAGGGCCGGGGTTAGGCCATTTCGGCGTGCCATAGGCGAAAAGGCCCGCCACCAGAGGAACTGTGAACGACAGGAACAGGAACACGAGGGTCGAGTTTACGACGATCACATAGATTGAGGTCCCGTCGAGCTTGATTGATAGCGCAAGCACCACATAAAGGATGCACAGCACCGTTGCGGTCCAGATCGCCGCGACGGGCGTCCTGTACCTGGGCGACACCGAAGCGAGAGTCTTGGACCCGATCGGCATGCCGTCGTCGCGGGAGAAGGCGAAGAGCATCCGGCTGGCCGAGGTGACCGTCGCGAGGCCGCACAGCAACTGGGCAATGAGGATGCCCAGATAAAGCACGGTCTTGAGCCCCTGCGGCATGATCGTATCCATCGTGCCAAAGAACATGCCCCATCCCTGACCGGCCGCAACAGCCATATCCGGGATAGCCAGCGTGATCGCGCAGATCATCACCCAACCAACCAGCGACGAGGCGACGACGGCATTCACGATACCCTTGGGAACTGACGAGGCAGCGCCTTTGGTTTCCTCGGAAGTATGCGCCGAAGCGTCATATCCGGTGATCGTATAGACCGGCAGCAGCAGACAGAGCAGGAACAGATAGCCCATATTGTCGTTGGCCGGGAAGACATTGCCGCCCGCCTCGCCCGAGAAGTTGGTGAACGTCCAAAGCCGCGAAAAATCGATGGCGGGCGCGAACCAAAGGCAGGCCACGACCAGAACTGCGGTCGTTGCAAAGATGATATAGCCAGAGATGTCGGTCAGCATCGTCGTGACCTTGATCCCCAGATGGTTCAGCAGCGCCTGCGCGGCCGTTATCACCGCCACAAAGATCACGACCTGCGTGTCGGTGCCTGTAAAGCCGATGAGAGATCCGAAGGTCCCTGCAAAGAAGTAGGCTGTCCCGATGTTGATTGCCCCCAGAACCGTGATAAGGCCCAGAAGGTTCAGCCAAGCCGTCAGCCAGCCCCAGAACCGGTTCCCCAGAATCGAGGCCCAGTGATAAAGACCCCCGGCCGTCGGAAAGGCCGAGGCAATCTGGGCCATTGCGAGGGCGAACATGCCCGAAAGCAGGCAGCCCACGATCCATCCGATACCGGCGCCAGCACCGCCGACCGAAGAAATCGCCTGCGCGAAGGAGTTGATCCCACCCGACAGGATGCAGATGATCGAGAACGAGATTGCGAAGTTCGAGAATTTCGACATGGAGCGCGACAGTTCCTGCGCATAGCCCATGCCGTGGAGGACTTTGATGTCCTCATGCTTGTCCTTGTCTGAATAGTCGTCTGCCATGGCTTGTCACTTCCCCGTTGGCTTGTTTTCCGGACCGCTTCATTGGCGGTCCTGCGCTCACTCAAGCTGTTGAACGACTGTTCGGCAAGCCGTAGCTCGACCGGAGCAGCGCGGGATGTGACGGTATTGTCGCTTTTCTTGCGTCGCAAAACACGGAAAAGGGGCGGGAAAGGTAGGTGCGCTGCCTGTTTGTTGCGCTAGACCCCCAACCAAGGCGGGGAGAGACCGAACGTGATACTGATGGAACATGGGCCTGCGGGCGGGCCTGCGCTGTTTGACGGCGCAGAGCAGGTCCTCGTGGCGCATGCGGCCGACGGGGTCGCGGGCGTGCTGGCCGATTGTGACGCGGCGCGGGCGCGGGGGCGCTGGGTTGCCGGGTATCTGGCCTATGAAGCAGGCTATGCGTTCGAACCGCGTTTGCTGCCGCTGATGCCCGCCACGCGGCCGGGGCCGCTGGTCGTCATGGGTGTGTTTGACGCGCCGCTGCCGGCCGAGGCCATGCTGGCGCAGATGGCAAAGGAGGGCAGGATCACGCATATGGCGGCTCCAGTGCCGACCATCAGCCGTGCTGCCTATGATGCCGCCATGGGCCGGGTGCGCGATTACATTGCCTCGGGCGATTGCTATCAGATCAACCTGACCTTTCCGATGGCATCGCAACTCGTCTCGGGCGATGCCCTTGGCCTTTATGGTGCTTTGCGGCGGACCGGGCCGGTTGGGCATGGGGCCTTTGTCGATCTTGGCGTGGGGCCGATCGTCGTGTCGCGGTCGCCCGAGTTGTTCTTTCGGGCCGAGGCTGGCGGGCGGATCGTCACCCGACCGATGAAGGGAACTGCGCCGCGCGACCCCGATCCGGTGCGCGACGCGGCGATTGCGGCGGCACTGCAGGCGAGCGAAAAGGACCGGGCCGAAAACCTGATGATCGTTGACCTGTTGCGCAACGACATCTCGCGCCTGTCCCGGGTCGGGTCGGTCAAGGTGCCTGCCCTTTTCGCGATGGAGCGCTATGCGACGGTGTACCAGATGACATCGACCATTGTGGGCGATCTGGTTGAACCGCCGTCGATGGCGGCCCTGATGGCGGCCCTGTTTCCCTGCGGATCGGTGACCGGGGCGCCCAAGATCCGGGCGATGGAGATCATCTGCGAAGTCGAGGCGGAGGCCCGGGGAGTCTACTGCGGGGCTGTGGGGTGGATGGCACCGGACGGGCGAGCCGATTTTTCTGTGGCGATCCGCACGCTGTCGGTGACAGGCTGTGATATCGTCATGAACGTGGGTGGCGGGGTGGTGCACGATTCCACCGCCAAAGGCGAATGGGAGGAGGCGCTGTGGAAAGCGCGCTTCGTGAAGGCGGCCGTGACCCCAGTCTGAGGCTTATTGAAACGCTGTGCTGGAACGGGTCTGCGCTGGTGCGTGAGGACCTGCATCTTGCGCGGCTGAAGCGGTCGGCAAATCTGTTGGACTGGCCATGCAATGTGGAGGCAGGGCAGGCGTTGTTGCGCGCAGGGCGGGGGGCGGCGGCGCGGTTGCGGCTGACGCTGGACAGGGGCGGGCGGCTCGATCTAGCGGAAGGGCCTTTCGTGCCCGTGGCCGGGCCGTGGCGGCTGGGGTTGGCCGGGACTCGGTTGGCGTCGGATGACCCGTGGCTGGGGATCAAGACGACACGGCGGGCCGCCTATGACGCGGCGCGGGCCGCCCTGCCTGCGGGGATCGACGAGGTCGTGTTCCTGAACGAACGTGGCGAAGTCTGTGACGGGACGATCACGACGGTTTTCTTTGACCGCGGTGACGGGATGCGGACGCCACCGCTGACGGCGGGGCTTTTGCCCGGCGTGCTGCGCGAGGCGATGATTGGCGAAGGCCGGGTGGCCGAGGAAGTGCTGATGGGTGAGGACCTGCCGGCGGTGCGGGTTTGGGTCGGCAATTCGCTGCGGGGACTGATTCCTGCCATCTGGGCTGGTTGAACGGACAGAAGCCATCGGCGGGGATATTTGGGGCCGGAAGATGCTGCAGGGGTTGGAAAGAAGGGGAAGGCGCGTTCTGCAATGCGTCATTTTGATCCATGTCAATCTGAATTGACACCATTGTTGTTAGGTTGAGTTTACACTCATAATGGAGAGCTCGGCCATGCGCATCCTGTTGGTGCACCTGATTTACCGGTCGTGTCTGGCCAAGATTGCCGGGACATGGCCGCCAGCCTGAGTGGCCTATCTGACCGGATCGCTGCGGCGGGTGGGGCTTGACGATATCCATTTCATCGACGGGATGACCAACAATGTCGGCGACGATGACCTTGCCCGGCAGATGTCTGACATCGCTCCTGATGTCGTGGGTGTCACGTCAATCACGCCATCGATCTATGTGGCCGAACAGGTGCCGCCGTGTTTGAACGACTGATCCGCGTGCTGGTCGATGACGGGCTTCGTGCACAGGAAACAGGCTGTTGTGTCTGCGGTGACGCAGCCTGTCGTTTCGCATTGTCCTGAAGCCGCAGAGAGGGGACGACAGCAGTGGCAGGATGTGTCAGACTAGCCTGACTTACATATGTGTCAACTTTTGTTTACACGACGTATTTCAGTTGGTGATACCGGCATCATGATGGTCCGGAACGTCACGGGCAGAACAGGAAGGGAAAAGGCAGGCGATGGTCAAGACCCCGACAGGGTATCTTCGCAAGCCGACGGCGCCGGCCTTTGTTGCGCCGCAGCTTGTGCTTGAAGTTCTGAACGCTGTCGAATCCCAGATCGGACGGCAGGCACGGGTCGATGTCATGGCTGATGCAGAGATTGCTCGCATGCCGGGCCCGACCGAACCTGTGCCCGAAATGCGCGCGCACCGGCTGCACAGGGCCGTGCGCCATCTGTTTCCCGAAAGCGCCGCCGAAGTGATGAATGCCGCCGGACGGGCGACCGGAGATGGCCTGATGCTCAAGCAGTTGTCTTCCCGCGCGCAGACCATGCTCACGGGTGGCCCGTGGACGGTTGCGGCATGGCTCCTCGGGCGGTGGGCCAAGCAGAATTCCTGGACCTTTGCGGGCTCGGCTGTCTTCACGCCTGTCAACGGCCTTCAGTTCGACCTCGTCGGCAACCCGATGATCCGGGACGAAACCTCGACTGAAACGCTGTGCCATTTCCACGAGGCCCTGTTCGAGAGGATGTTCCAGCGTCTTGTCGACCCGAATCTGGTCTGCCGGGAAATCGCATGTCAGGCGAGGGGCGCGCCATCCTGCCGGTTTGTCGTCGCGCTGGGCTGACGGACGTACGGCCGGCCCGGTTTGCCTTGACTTCCTTCCGTCCAAGCGATGTATCGGCACGGTCACATCTGTCCCAAGGACCTAGCCCATGCACATCTACCGCAGCCATACCTGCGCCGCCCTGACATCCGCCCATGTCGGGCAGAATGTCCGCCTGTCCGGCTGGGTGCATCGGGTGCGCGATCATGGCGGCATCCTCTTCATCGATCTGCGCGATCATTACGGCATCACGCAGGTCCTCTGCGACCCCGACAGCCCGGCCTTTGCGGCGGTCGAAAAGGTCCGCGCGGAATACTGCATCCGGATTGATGGCGAGGTGAAGGCCCGTGACGCCGCCCTCGTGAACCCCAAACTCCCCACCGGCGAGATCGAGGTGTTCATCCGCGAGATCGAGGTGCTGGGCGCCGCCGGTGAACTGCCGCTGCAGGTCTTCGGCGATCAGGACTACCCCGAGGAAACCCGCCTGCGCTACCGCTACCTCGACCTCCGCCGCGAGGCGATGCAGCGTAACATGACGCTGCGGTCCGACGTTGTGGCGTCGATGCGCAAGCGGATGTGGGCGCAGGGCTTCCGCGAATACCAGACGCCGATCATCACGGCGTCATCGCCCGAAGGGGCGCGCGACTTCCTTGTTCCCTCGCGCCTGCATCCGGGCAAATTCTACGCCCTCCCCCAAGCCCCCCAGCAGTTCAAGCAACTGCTGATGGTCTCGGGCTTTGACCGCTATTTCCAGATCGCGCCCTGCTTCCGTGACGAAGACCCCCGCGCCGACCGTTCGCCCACCGACTTCTATCAACTCGATATCGAGATGAGCTTTGTCACCCAAGAGGACGTGTTTGCCACTGTGCAGCCCGTCATTACCGGCATCTTCGAGGAGTTCGGCAAGGGCCGGAAGGTCGATCAGGTCTGGCCACAGATTTCCTACCGCGACGCCGCCCTCTGGTACGGCTCCGACAAGCCCGACCTGCGCAACCCCATCCGCATGCAGGTGGTGAGCGAGCATTTCCGCGACTCCGGCTTTGCCGTCTTCGCCAAACTGCTGGAACAGGACGGCACCCAAATCCGCGCCATCCCCGCCCCGACCGGCGGCAGCCGCAAGTTCTGCGACCGCATGAACGCATGGGCGCAGAAAGAGGGCCTGCCCGGCATGGGCTATATCTTCTGGAGAAAGAGGGAAGAATCGGCTGATGCAGCGGATAGTGATTTTGCGGAGATTGTGGGTACCGTCGCGAAGACTCCGAATGGGGCCACGATCATCGCTGAGTCTGGAGGTTCGCCCGTTGCCCAGGACGGAAGCAAGCTATCGCTCGTAGATTTCAAGCTGTTGCTTTGGGCAATGCAAAACGCAGATGGCCTCGAACGCAAGAAGGCAGAAGCGATTTGGTCGAAGTATGTCGAAGCTGCTGGCCCCCTCGCCAAGAACATCGGCCCCGAACGGACCGAAGCGATCCGGGTGCAGCTTGGCCTTGGGCTGGGCGATGCGGCCTTCTTCCTTGGCGGCAAACCCGCCACCTTCGAAAAGATCGCAGGCAAGGCCCGCAACGTGATCGGCGAGGAACTGGGGCTGACCGAGAAGGACCGCTTCGCCTTCGCCTGGATCGTCGATTTCCCGATGTACCAGAAAGACCCCGAAACCAACCGCTTCGACTTCGAACACAACCCCTTCTCGATGCCCCAGGGCGGGCTTGAGGCCCTGAACGGCGACCCGCTCGCGGTGCACGCCTACCAGTATGACCTTGCCTGCAACGGCTACGAACTCGTCTCGGGCGGCATCCGCAACCACAAGCCCGAGATCATGTTCAAGGCCTTCGAAATCGCAGGCTACGACGCCGACGAGGTCCGCCGCCGCTTTGGCGGCATGGTCAACGCCTTCCAGTACGGCGCCCCTCCCCACGGCGGCTGCGCGGCTGGGATCGACCGGATCGTGATGCTGCTGGCCGACGAACAGAACATCCGCGAAGTCATCCTCTTCCCGATGAACCAGCGGGCCGAAGACGTGATGATGGGCGCGCCCAGCGAACCCACGAACGAACAGCTCCGCGATCTGCGGCTCAGGGTGGTGGTGCCCGAGGCCTGAGTCATCTGTGCATTCGAACGGTGCCTTGTTTACACGATTATGCGAGGTGCCCCTGGGCATTCCGGCTGTCATTCAGATTATCAAAACGTCCTGCCCCCGACAGCATCGTTAGAACCACTGCCCCGGCTCCATCAGCCCAAGGTCAAGTAACTGCTGCGAATGCCAGGTGAACGGGGCCGAGTTGTGCCAGCGGAAGGTGTGGATATCAAAGCGCGAGCCCGGGTTGCGTTTGAGTGCCTTCGCCGTGCGGAACGAACAGATCGCGGCGGTCGGGCTGTTGTGCCATTCGCAGGCATAGGTGTTGTATTCCGGGACGTTGAACGTGTGATCCGCAAGGAGCCGCAGCCCGGCCGCTGCCCGGAACAGCCCGATCCGGTCGATCCGGCGGCGCGTCGGGGGAATATGTTCCTCGAACCGCCAGCGCAGGCCGCCAAAGAAATCAAGCTGGCGGATCGCGATGTTGTTTTCCCGGTCAGTCCGGCGCAGGGCGTAATAGCCAGAGCGGTCGATATAGGCATCTTCGAGCGACACTGCGGTCGGATGGGCCTCAAGATCGCCGGCATAAAGGTCGACGACATAGGTCAGCACATGCTCGCGCCGTTCTTCCATGCAGAAGGAAATCATCTCGCCCACGGTGCGGTGTTCGCAGAAGGGGTAGAACAGGTATTCGGCATTGTAGCAGTAGTAAAACCAGATGCCGGGCGCGGCGCTGATGCAGCCGTTGACGACCGTTTCCAGTGCCGCATCGGTCAGCATGTCATGGATCACGCGGATGACATTGGGCGCGATATCATCCGGCAGCGTCAGCGGTGCGGCGCCAAAGACCACGACATTGCGGAACCCAAGGCGCAACTGATGGCGGACTGTGGTGTCGAGTTCGACCGCATCTTCGGCCAGGATCAGGCAGACGGGCCCCTTGGCCATCGTCTGTGGCGCAGAGGCAAGGAAGGTGGCGAGACTCTTAAACTGCATGGGCCTGTCCTGCCGTCCGGTCGTGTTTGTGTTGTCGCCGGTCCGGACGAAGATTCTGTCAATTCCGGCGGCATTGCAAGTGAAGGGTCACCGGGGTAGATCATGCCCCTGTTTCCCACCGCCCAAGTAAGGACAAAGCGCCCGATGCCGTCCGCGCCCAAGAAGCTGTTCATCAAGACCTACGGGTGCCAGATGAATGTCTATGACAGCGAACGCATGGCCGAAGCGCTGGGCGGGCAGGGCTATGTCACGACCGAGGTGGCGGAAGAGGCCGACATGGTCCTGCTGAACACCTGTCACATCCGCGAAAAGGCGGCCGAGAAGGTCTATTCTGATCTGGGGCGGATGAAGCCGCTGAAGGCGGCGAAGCCCGACCTCAAGATCGGGGTTGCGGGCTGTGTGGCGCAGGCCGAAGGGGACGAGATCATGCGGCGGATGCCGATGGTCGATTTGGTCGTGGGTCCGCAAAGCTATCATCGCCTGCCCGCGATGGAGGCGGCAGTCGCGGGCGGGGCCAAGGTGGTGGATACCGATTTCCCGGCCGAGGACAAGTTCGAGATCATGGCCGAACGCCCCCGGGTACAAAAGGGACCTGCGGCGTTCCTGACAGTGCAGGAGGGGTGTGACAAGTTCTGTGCCTTCTGTGTTGTCCCCTATACTCGCGGAGCCGAGGTCAGCCGTCCAGCCGACCGTGTGCTGACCGAGGCGCGGGCGCTGGTCGCGGCGGGGGTCAGGGAACTCACGCTCTTGGGGCAGAACGTGAATGCCTGGCACGGGGCCGAAGGCGGGCTGGCCGGGCTGATCGCAGCCTTGGCGCGGATCCAGGGGCTCGAGCGCATCCGCTACACGACCTCGCACCCCAACGACATGGATGCCGCCCTGATCGCAGCGCATCGGGATGAGCCCAAGCTTATGCCCTACTTGCATCTGCCAGTGCAGTCCGGGTCGGACCGGATCCTCAGGGCCATGAACCGCAAACACACGGTGGCCGAGTATCTATGGCTGATCGACAAGGTGCGCGCCGCGCGGCCTGACATCATCCTGTCGTCGGATTTCATCGTGGGTTTTCCCGGCGAGACGGATGCGGATTTCGAGGCGACACTTGATCTGGTCCGCAAAGTCCGGTTCGGGGCGGCCTACAGCTTCAAGTATTCGGCCCGGCCCGGCACCCCCGCGGCGGAACGGGAAGCACCCGATCCAGCGGTTGCGGATGACCGTTTGCAGCGGTTGCAGGCCCTGATCGAACAGCAGACGCAGGAGGTGATGGCCGCGATGGTCGGGCAGGAGACTTCGGTCCTGTTCGAACGGCGTGGCCGGATGGATGGACAATGGACCGGAAAATCGGACCACCTTTTCGCGGTGCATGTCCGCGATTCGGGTGATCTGTGGGGCGAGGTGCGGCGTGTGCGCATTACCGGGGTCACTTCGCACTCGCTTTCAGGTCAAATACTCGGCTGATCGTTTCCCGCTGGAAATCAATTGCAAGGCTGGCGGGCCAGCGTTTCGCAACGGGGTACAGTCAGGCCGGTTGCCTTTACAGGGTCGCGGAGCGGCCTTAATCATGTCCACAATTACTGGATATTCGTTCAGAAGTCGGGTCGAGACTCCTGTCTCGGTATCCTTGAGTGTAAACGAAAGGCTTTTGCAAATGTTGAAGCGAGCAGTCCTTGCGACCGCGCTGGCGGTGATGGGTGGGCAGGCAATGGCCGATCTTGATCCGCTCGCCGGCAACTACTGGAACCAGGGTGGCGTTGTCACCGTGTCATGTTTCCGTGGCCCTCTGACGGTAACCGCCTGGGATCACCCGGAAGCGATCTTCGTCGATTCGCTGGTCGCAGTCGGCTATGACTACCCCTCGGCCTGGTCCATCGGCGACACGATCTGCAAGGACAGCAACCTTGTGGGCAATCCTGAAGGCCTCAAGGCCGCGATGGAACAGATCATCGCGGACGCACCCGGCAACAACTGAGCCGGATCTGAGCAGTCTTTTGCGGGCATGTCGCGTGGATAGCGCGGTGTGCCCGTAACGCATTAGAGCGAATGAGATCGGTATGGAACGGGCCTTTTGATCCTCAAGCGATACCTGCGCGCGACCCGGCGTTGAAGTCCGCCCGGAAGTTACCCTGAGCGATCGGCCCAGTTTATGCGCCACGCAGCATCATTCCTTGCGGTGACTTGAAGCACCACGATGCGGCCTTTCACGATTTGTCATGCGCCTGTTTCTTTGGCGGATCATGTCTGAAAACATGCCCTAGGGCTTCAAGGGACTTGCCGACACGCTATGTTGGAGTTCAGACTATGGATAAGGCCAAACTCAAACCGAAAGGAACCGCACTTGGGCATCAGCATGCTGACCCCCGCGAACAGAGCCGATACATCCCACGAATCGGTGCTCGAGTTTCCCGACAATCGCTTGCTGATAGACCTCTGCGGTCAACACGACCGGAACCTAGCCACAATAGAGAAATTCCTGACGGTGCAGATTCTGCGCCGGGGCAACCGTCTGTCGCTGATCGGCGATAAGGCTGGGCGAAGCCGGGCGGCAGACGTTTTGTCCTCACTCTATACCCGGCTTGAGACGGGGCGTAGCGTCGAGGCTGGCGATATCGACCGCGAATTGCGGATGAGCGCGCCCGCGGCCGACCCGTTGCGGAGCAGCGGGGCCGAACAGATTGAACTCTTTCGCGGAGAGGGATCGGCAAGCCGCATGGAACTCAAGACGCGCCGCAAGCTGGTCGAGCCGCGGACAGAGGCGCAAAAGGCCTATGTGAAGGCGCTGTTTGATCACGAACTGGCCTTTGGCATCGGGCCTGCTGGGACGGGCAAGACCTATCTGGCGGTTGCGGTGGGCGTGTCGATGTTTCTTGGCGGACATGTGGACAAGATCATTCTGTCGCGCCCTGCGGTCGAAGCAGGGGAACGGCTGGGTTTTCTGCCGGGCGACATGAAGGAAAAGGTCGATCCCTACATGCAGCCGCTTTATGACGCGCTGAACGATTTCCTGCCTGCCAAGCAGGTACAGAAAATGCTTGAGGAAAAGGTGATCGAGATTGCGCCGCTGGCCTTCATGCGGGGGCGGACGCTGTCGAATGCCTTCTGCGTGCTGGACGAAGCGCAGAACGCGACGACGATGCAGATGAAGATGTTCCTGACCCGTCTGGGCGAAGGCAGCCGCATGGTGATCACCGGCGACCGGACGCAGGTGGACCTGCCCAAAGGTGTGCCTTCGGGCCTTGCCGATGCGGAACGTCTGCTGAAGGGGATCAAGAAGATCAGCTTCAACTACTTCACCGCGAAGGATGTGGTGCGTCATCCTCTGGTCGCGGCGATCATCGAGGCCTATGATGGCGATCTGTCCGTTTAGGGTGCTGCTGCGCGCATGTTGGTTGATTGCCTGACCGAAGATCACCGCTGGGAGGCGCTGAGCCTTGAGGCGCTCGCCGAGGCTGCTGCCGTGGCCGTGCTGGAGCGGCTTGGCTTGGAGCCTTCGGTCTTTGAGATCAGCCTGCTGGGCTGCAACGACAATCGGATCGCGGAACTGAACGCTGATTTCCGTGGCAAGCCGCAGCCGACCAATGTGCTGAGCTGGCCGTCCGAGGAACGGGGCGCGCGGGTGGCGGGTGAAATGCCTGCGCTGCCGGGACCGGGGGACGAGGAGGAACTGGGCGATATTGCCATCGCCTATGAAACCTGCGCCGCCGAGGCCGAGGCGGCGGGAAAGCCTCTCAAGGACCATGCGACGCATCTTCTTGTCCATGGGACCCTGCACCTGTTGGGATTCGACCATGAACGGACGGGCGACGCGACGCTCATGGAAGGGCTTGAGGTGGAAATCCTTGGCAAGCTCGGCATTTCTGACCCATACACGGTGGATCACTAGGCCCGCCCGCATGTCGCGATGCCGGCCCTGCAAGGAAGGAGATCATGTCAGACCAGAGTAACGTGCCTTCGGCGCCCGGATCGGGCCGTACCGAAGCACTTGCCGACGAACCTGCCGAGGGGCAGAGTCGCGGCTTTTTCAGCCGGATCATCGGGGCGCTGAGCCAATCTGACGCGCCATCTTCGGCCACGGACGGACCTTTCAGACCTGCCGCGACGTTGCAGATGCCGGGGATCGGCAACCTGCGGCGCAAGCGTGTCGAGGATGTTGCTGTGCCCAAGTCCGATATCGTTGCGGTTCCGGTGGACCTGACCTTTGAAAGGCTGGTCCAAGAATTCGGCGAAAGCGGGCTGAGCCGTATTCCTGTCTATGACGGAACGCTCGACGCGCCGCTGGGGATGGTCAACCTCAAGGATTTCGCGCTGCGCTATGGCTTTAACGGGCCGCCGACGGATTTCGACCTGCGCAGTATTCTTCGCCCTGTCCTCTACGTCCCGCCGTCGATGCCTTTGGCCGTGTTGTTGCAAAAGATGCAGGCCGACCGGGTGCACATGGCGCTGGTCATTGACGAATATGGCGGTACAGACGGGCTTGTGACGATCGAGGATCTGCTGGAAACGGTGGTTGGCGAGATCGACGACGAACACGACGAGGCGGAGGAAAAGAACTTCGTCCGCGAAAGGACAGGCGTCTGGCTGGTGAAGGCGACAACCCCGCTGGAGGAGTTCGAGGCCGAGATCGGGATGGACCTGACAGCCAACAAGACCATCGACGAGGAAGAAGTCGATACGGTGGGCGGCCTCGTCTTCATGCTGTCGGGCCACGTGCCCGAGCGGGGCGAGATCGTCAAACACCCCGATGGGCACGCGTTCGAGGTGCTGGACGCTGACCGTCGCCGGATCAAGCGGCTGCGGGTGCGTCTGAACGAGGCTGAAGAAGCGTGAGTTTCGGTGCGACCGGGGTCTGGGCCCGTCCGGCAGGATGGGTCGGCGCGCTGCATCCGGCGGTGCGGCTGATCCTGACGGTCGTGGCGGGCGCTGTGGCCGGACTGGGGCAGGCGCCCTGGGGGGTCTGGCCGCTGACGCTGGCCGGGCTGGTCGTTATGCTGGCCCTCTTTGGGGCGCTGCCGGGGTGGAAGGCCGCCTTCTGGCGCGGCTGGGCCTTTGGCGCAGGCTACTTCGGGCTGACGCTGCACTGGATCGTCAACCCGTTTTACGTCGATGCGGCACGGGACGGGTGGATGGCACCCTTTGCCTTGGTTTTCATGGCCTCGGGCATGGCGCTGTTCTGGGGGCTGGCCTTTGCCGTGGCCCGCGCGACGGGGCGAAGCTACTGGCGGCTCGTGGTCTTCTGGACCGGGGTCGAGGTGCTGCGGTCACTGATCCTGACCGGGTTTCCCTGGGTGCTGATCGGACATGTCTGGATGGGCACGCCTTTGGCGCAGATGGCCGCCTGGATCGGGCCGCACGGGCTGACGCTTTTCGCCTTGGCGCTCGCGGGGGCCATGGTGTGGTGCGGCTTGCGTGTCTGGCTGGCGGGACCGGTGGCCTTGGTCGCGGCGGGGTGGTTCCTGCTGGATCCAGGCCCGGCACCCGAGGCGACAGCCGATGCGCCGGTGATCCGGCTGGTACAGCCTAACATGCCACAGCATCAGAAGTTCGATCCCGACATGGTCCCGGTCTTCTACAACCGGATCATGAACCTGACGGCGCGCGAAGGCTCGCCTGATCTGGTCGTCTGGCCGGAAACCGCGCTGCCCTGGCTTTTGGATCAGTCGGACGAGGTTTTGATGACCGCGTCGATGCAGGCGCGGGGCGTCCCGGTCGTCATGGGTATCCAGCGGCGTGAAGAAGGGCGCTACTTCAATTCCATGGTGCTGGTCGACCAGAACGGTCAAGTGACCGAAAAGTACGACAAGTATCACCTTGTTCCCTTTGGCGAATACGTTCCCTTTGGCGAACTGGCCGCGAGGTTCGATATCCACGGTCTCGCGTCGAGTGAGGGTGGCGGGTTCACGGCGGGGACGGGGCCCGCGATGTTCCACCTGCCAGGGATCGGGGCGGCGCTGCCGCTGATCTGCTATGAGGGCATCTTTGCCGAAGAGGTGAACGCGATGCCGGAACGGGCGCGGGTGATGCTCTTGGTTACCAATGACGCCTGGTTCGGGCAGTTGGCGGGGCCTTATCAGCATCTGGCGCAGGGTCAGCTCAGGGCGATAGAGCAGGGCATCCCGATGGTGCGGGTGGCCAATACAGGTATTTCAGCCCTGATCGACGCCGAGGGGCGGATTCTTGGCGCGGTGCCTTTGGGCGAGGCGGGGACGCTTGATGTTCATCTGCCGCCTGCGAGAACGGCGACTTTCTACTCGCGGCTGGGGGACCTACCGGTGATTATGTTGCTGCTTGTCATGTCGGGCCTGTTTGTCGCATGGCGGACTCGTGATTCCGGTTGACCCGGTGACCGGTCCCGCGTAGCCGACCCGGATGTTTCCGTCACAACGGCTTCCTGGCGTGACGGCCAATTTCAATGGAGCGCTTCCCATGGCAAGACAAGCCTACATTTTCACCTCGGAATCCGTATCCGAAGGGCACCCCGACAAATTGTGCGACCGGATTTCGGACGCCGTGCTTGACGCGTTCCTGACAGAGGAACCTACGGCACGCGTCGCCTGCGAGACCTTTGCCACCACCAACCGCGTTGTCATCGGCGGCGAAGTGGGCTTGACGGATCAGGCCCGTCTGCACGAGTTCATGGGGGATATCGACGCCATCGCCCGGGCCTGCATCAAGGATATCGGCTACGAGCAGGACAAGTTCCACCACGCGACCTGCGAGGTCACGAACCTCCTGCACGAACAGTCTGCGCATATCGCGCAGGGCGTGACGGGCGAGAAAGGCAAGGACGAAGGTGCCGGCGATCAGGGCATCATGTTCGGCTATGCCACGCGCGAAACCGAGCATCTTATGCCCGCCCCGATCCAGTATGCCCATGCGATCCTCAAGCGTCTGACCGAGGTCCGCAAATCCGGGCAGGAGCCGACGCTCCGACCTGACGCCAAGAGCCAGATTTCCTTGCGCTATGACGGGGGCAAGCCAGTTGAAGTGACCTCAATCGTGCTGTCGACCCAGCATGAAAGCGAAAGGCAGACGAGCGCCGATATCCGGGCCATCGTGGAACCCTATATCCGCGAAGTTCTGCCTGAAGCCTGGATCACCAAGGACACCAAGTGGTGGGTGAACCCGACCGGGACTTTTGTGATCGGGGGCCCTGATGGTGACACGGGCCTGACAGGGCGCAAGATCATCGTGGACACCTATGGTGGCGCGGCCCCGCATGGCGGCGGCGCATTCTCGGGCAAGGATCCCACCAAGGTGGACCGTTCGGCCGCCTATGCCGCGCGCTATCTGGCCAAGAACGTCGTGGCGGCCGGTCTTGCCGACCGCTGCACGATCCAGCTCAGCTATGCCATTGGCGTGGCGCGGCCGCTGTCGATCTATGCCGACCTGCATGGCACCGGGAATGTCTCCGAGGCCGAAATCGAGCGGGCGCTGGATCAGGTCATGGACCTCACGCCTCGCGGCATACGGACCCATCTTGGGCTGAACAAGCCGATCTATTCACGCACGGCTGCCTACGGGCATTTCGGTCGTGCGCCCGAGGCCGATGGCGGTTTTTCGTGGGAGCGGACGGATCTGGCCGAGGCGCTCAAGCGGGCTGTGTGATTGACCTGAGGGGGCGGGGTGAACCCCACCCTACGCGTGCGACCGGCGTAATGCCGGTATTTGATCTGAAGGGCAGGGCGGGTTACACCCGCCCTGAACGTTTGAGGGGACTGGATAGTGGTAAAGACGGATGTAACCGGGCTGACGCAACTGGGTGCCGAAAGCGCGGTTCCTGTCAGTCCGGAGACGGCGGTTCTGGAACGGGTGCCGGCAACCCATGCCGGGAAGAAGTACGTCGTCCGTTTCACTGCGCCCGAGTTCACCTCTCTTTGCCCGATGACGGGGCAGCCCGATTTTGCGCATATCGTGATCGACTATGTGCCCGGCGAATGGCTGGTCGAAAGCAAGTCGCTCAAGCTCTTCTTCTTTTCTTTCCGCAATCACGGGGCGTTCCACGAGGATTGCACGCTTGATATCGCCAAGCGGCTTGTTGATCTCTTGGATCCGCAATGGCTGCGGATCGGGGCTTACTGGTATCCGCGCGGCGGTATTCCGATTGATGTGTTCTGGCAGACGGGTGCCCCGCTGGACGGGGTCTGGCTGCCCGATCAGGGTGTAGCGACCTATCGCGGGCGGGGCTAGAGCGCGGGCAGGGGGCTCTGCACCCCCGCGGGTGCCACGCGTCCCTCGGGATATCTGAGGCCAAGAGAAGCAGGGGGAAGGCAATTGCCCTCCCGGCACCGGAAAGGGGAGCGGCGCCATGCAGCGTGTCATGATTCTGGGGGGGCCGGGTGCCGGCAAATCCACCATGGCGCGCGAAATCGGTGCCTGGAAGGGGATACCCGTGATCCATATGGACCCGATGTACTGGAAACCACATTGGGTGCAACGGGCCCCCGAAGAGACCATGGCCCTCGTAACCGAGGCAGCGGCACGGCCGCGCTGGATCATCGACGGCAACCATCTTTCCAGTTTTG
This sequence comes from Rhodobacterales bacterium, assembly GCA_026400355.1. Lineage (GTDB taxonomy): Bacteria > Pseudomonadota > Alphaproteobacteria > Rhodobacterales > Rhodobacteraceae > JAPLPE01. Next base: position 33,993 of record JAPLPE010000021.1, read on the forward strand.
CGATGCGGGCCGCGCGGGCGGATGTGGTGATCTTTCTGGACCTTCCCGTCTGGCAGCGGATCGGCCGGCTGTTCCGGCGGCGCTGGCAGTATCGCGGGCAGGTCCGGCCCGGCATGCCAGAGGGCTGCACCGAGCGTCTGACGCTGCCGTTTCTGTGGTTTGCGCTGCGCTATCGGTCAGATGGCCGGCAACGCACGAAGGCCCTGCTCCGGGAATGGGAGGGGCGGTTGTGGGTCGTGAAACTGCGCACCGCAGAGGAGGCCGAGGTCTTTCTGTCCGGTCTCGCCGGGGAGAGGAAGGGTTGACTTCGTGCAGCCTTGGCGGCATGCCGCAGGGCTGCCTTCCCCGTCTGACCGGACCCGAGAATGACCGAGAACCTGCATCCCGATGGCACCGTCTGGCGCAACTTCTATGGCCGCCTCAAGGGCAAGACCATGCGTGCGACGCAGAAAGGGTATCTGGAGGAGGATCTGTCGGCGCTCTCCCCCGGGCCGGTGTCGCGCGAGGAGAACCCGGACCGTGTGCCTCTGGATGTGGACGCGCTTTTTTGCGGGCGGCCCCTGTGGCTCGAGATCGGGTTCGGCGGCGGAGAGCATCTGGTGCATATGGCGGCCCGCTATCCGGAGATCGGTCTGATCGGGGCAGAGCCGTTTGTGAACGGCGTGGCCATGCTGCTGGGCAAGATCCGGGCGGCGGGCGTCACGAACCTTGCGGTTCATCCGGGGGATGTGCGGGACCTTTTTGATGTGCTGCCCGCCGGGGTGGTGAAGAAGGCTTTTCTGAACTATCCCGATCCCTGGCCCAAGAACCGCCACCACCGGCGGCGGTTTGTCAGCCCGGACTATCTTGCCGGACTGGTGCGGGTCATGGCCCCGGGGGCCGAGTTCCGGGTGGCGACCGATATTCCCGATTATGTGCGACAGACCCTGGTTGAAGTGCCCAAGGCAGGGTTCATCCGAGAGGACCAGCCCATCGGAGAGGCCTGGGAGGACTGGGTTTCGACGCGCTATGAGCAGAAGGCGCTGCGCGAGGGGCGGGTTCCGCACTATCTGACGTTCCGGCGCGGGTGACGGGGCGCAAACTCCCTCAAGGGAATTTGCCAAGACTCTTGCAAGTGTTTGGTCAGGCGGGCCGGGTGTGCCTTTTTTCCCTGGGGACCGGGGCAGGCCGTGGACGCCTGACGCGGGCTGGTCTAGATAGCAGGCCGCAACAGAACAGGCGAGGTAACCCCATGTCCGGCCACGGCACACCCATTCCGATGACGTCCCGCAAGGGGTCCGCTCTCAAGGGCGAGGCGCATGTGCCGGGGGACAAGTCGATCTCGCACCGGTCCCTGATTCTGGGCGCGTTGTCGGTGGGCGAGACCCGGATCGAGGGGCTGCTGGAAGGCGAGGACGTGATCGACACGGCCAAGGCCATGCGGGCCTTTGGGGCCGAGGTGACGGATCATGGCGGTGCGCTTTGGACGGTGCAGGGCGTCGGCGTGGGCGGGTTTGCCGAGCCGTCGCAGGTGATCGATTGCGGGAATTCGGGGACGGGCGTGCGGTTGATCATGGGGGCGATGGCGACGTCACCGATTACGGCGACCTTTACGGGAGATGCCTCGCTGTGTGGCCGGCCGATGGGGCGGGTGACGGATCCGCTGGCGCTGTTCGGGGCACGGTCCTATGGGCGCAAGGGCGGGCGGTTGCCGATGACGATTGTCGGCGCGGCGGATCCGGTGCCGGTGCGCTACACGACGCCGGTGCCTTCGGCGCAGGTCAAGTCGGCGGTGCTGCTGGCCGGGCTGAATGCGCCGGGCGAAACGGTGGTGATCGAGAAGGAAGCGACGCGGGACCATTCGGAGCGGATGTTGGCGGGGTTCGGAGCCAAACTGACGGTGGAGACGTTTCCGGAGGGGCGGGTCATCACGCTGAAGGGGCAGCCTGAACTGAAGCCGCAGCACATCGTTGTGCCGCGCGATCCGTCGTCGGCCGCGTTTCCGGTTTGCGCGGCGCTGATAGCGGAAGGGTCGGATGTGCTGGTGCCAAATATCGGGCTGAACCCGACGCGGGCGGGGTTGTTTACCACGCTCCGCGAGATGGGGGCGGACCTGACCTATGAGAATCTGCGCGAGGAAGGGGGCGAGCCCGTGGCCGACCTGCGTGCGAGGTTTTCGCCTGATCTGCAGGGGATCGAGGTTCCCCCCGAGCGTGCGGCGAGCATGATCGATGAGTATCCTGTGCTGTCCGTGGTGGCGTCCTTTGCAGGGGGGGTGACCGTGATGCGGGGGGTCAAGGAGTTGCGGGTCAAGGAAAGCGACCGGATCGATTCGATGGCCAAGGGGCTGCGGGCGGCCGGGATCACGGTGGAAGAGGGCGAGGACTGGTGGATCGTGCATGGGCGCGGGTTTGGTCAGGTGCCGGGCGGGGTGACTGTGGCGACGAAACTGGATCACCGGATTGCCATGTCGTTCATCGTGATGGGTCTTGCGACCGAGAAGCCGATGACCGTGGATGACGGGAGCCCGATTGCGACGTCCTTTCCGGTATTCGAGCCGTTGATGGCGGCGCTCGGGGCCACGATCACCCGGGGGGCGTGAGGCATGGAGCCTTTCCTCGGGTCCTGGGCATTGGTGCCGGAGCTGTCGCATTACAGCGACGGAATTCCACCAGAATCAGGGCTTTACAGGATTTCTGAGAGTGAGGGCGAGGCGCGGTTCACGGTGGATTGGGTCAAGGACGGGGTGCCGTTCAGTGTGACTTTTGCTGCGCCTTTGGACGGGACTTCGGCGCGGACGATGTTTCCGGGGGTGGACCGGTTCTGGCTGGAGACCGGGACGGGGACGCTGGTGACAGTGGCAAAGGGCGGCGGGGCCGTGGTGGCGCGGGCGGTGCGGCGGGTGTCGGGGGACTGGTCGCTGTTGTCGGTTCTGCAGGAGAATGCGGACGGGCACGGGGGCTGGGTGCGAATCTTTCAGGTGTACCGACGGGTTTGATTCTGCCGGGGCGGGTCCGGTGCGGGGGGTGTCCTTGCATGATGGGTGTAAGCTAATGTTTTAAAACATATAAAGGGCTCGGTATCTTGTCGGTATCGCGTCGGTATCGCGTCGGTATTACGTCGGTATTGCGTCGGTATCTTTCGGACGGCGCGTTAACGGGATGGTGACCTCCCGGGTTTCGGGAAGTCGTCAGGGTCGCCTGATCCGGTAAACGCGGCATGAAGGCTGCGTGCCGCAAGTGACACCGCGTAACCCGTCAGTCTGCCGACGGCATGGGCCTTTCGCCGACCCTTGAACCACCATCAGAAGGTATCCGTCGGCGTCCTGCACCAGAAACTCGCGCTGGCTGCCGAGGCGGCTGCGCAAGTCGCGCCATTTCTCGTGCAGGTCAACACAGAGGGGCCAGTTCAAGGCGGTCTGCGCCTGTCGGACCACGTCCACATCGGCCACATAGATCTTGATGATCCTGCCGCGCCGGAAGGGCGGGTCGAGCAGGACGGTTTCCCAGTCGCCGTCGCGTTCGTAGATCATGACCTGCGCGCCTTCGGGACGGGTCTGGCAGGCGAATTTCTGACCGGGGCCGGTGAAGGCAGCGGTAAAGCCCAGCGGCCCGGTCCAGAAAGCGAGGCTGCGGGGATAGTCCGAGACCATGAAGTTCAACCATCAGATTGGCCCAAGGGCGGGAGGGGGACCTGTGCCCATCGGGTGATCCATTCAGCCCGGCGGGCAGAGGGGTTTCCGCAATGCCGTGGTTTGGGTTAGGCGTAGGGGACGGCAGGCCGGGTGGAAAGGGAGCGGGGCGTGGCATTTACGGTGGCAATCGACGGGCCTGCGGCGGCGGGCAAGGGGACGATCTCCAAGGCCGTGGCGGCCCGGTTCGGGTTTGCGCATCTGGATACCGGGCTTCTGTATCGGGCCGTCGGGGCGAAGGTGATTGCGGGGGCCGATCCGGTGGAGGCTGCCCTGGCCTTGCAGCCCGATGATCTGGCGGGCGAAGGGCTGCGGTCGCCTGCCGTGGCCGATGCGGCGAGCCGGGTGGCGGCCATCCCGGACGTGCGGGCCGTGCTGGTGGAGTTCCAGCGCGCCTTTGCCCGGCGCGAGGGGGGGGCGGTTCTGGACGGGCGGGATATCGGGACGGTGATCTGCCCTGAAGCCGAGGTAAAGCTGTTTGTCACGGCGAGTCCCGACGCCCGGGCCGGGCGGCGCTATGCCGAACTGGTTGAGCGGGGGATGGAGGCGACCCCGGAAGGCGTGCTGGCCGATGTGGAGGCGCGGGATGCGCGGGATTCGGGGCGGGCGGTGGCCCCGCTGCGGCCAGCAGAGGGTGCAGTGGTGATTGATACCTCGGGCCTGACGGTGGCGGATGCGGTGGCTGCGGCGACTGCGGTGGTTCGGGCGGTGCTGGACGGAAGGGGTTGAATTGCAGGTGGATGAGGGGTGCAAGTTCTTTCGAAGAGACTTGGAAAACCCACTGGAGGAGTTTTGGGGAAGCGCGGCGTGGGTTTGGTCTGAAGGGCCGTACTGCTGATCGGCCACCCAGAGGAGGGCGGCGAGAAGCTGATCGGGCGAGTCATGGACGACGTCAGGCCCGCCGGGGATCAAGGCCAGTTGCGCGCCACGGAGTTCGGCCATTCGTTCGCCATAGCAGCGCAGCACGGGGAGGCTGCTGTCTTTGGCATGGATGAAGGTGCCGGGGATCGGGGGCAGCGGGCCGTTCTGCAGCGTGAGCGGGCCATCGAGGGCGCGCACCGCCCCTAGCCACGCCGGACGGGAAAGAGGGCGCGCAGGGCCGGGTCGCGGAGCCAGAGGCCGCCCCACATGATGACGCCAAGGTAGATGCCGAAGAGCGTGTGGGATGCCAGCGGGCTTCCTGCGCGGAGCTGGGTCGTCATGGCGCCGCCGAGGATGGCCATCATCAGGACTGCGCCGAGGACCGATGTCTGCGGGATCAGGAAAAGCACGGTGCAGAGGAGTTCGAGGCCGCCAATGAGGATAATCGGCGCATCGGGCCAGCCAAGGGCGGCCATGGTTTCCTGTGCCACAGGCATGCCAAGGAGTTTGGGCGCGACAGAGGCGCCGAGCATGAAGAGGGCGAAGAAGCCCGAAAGTCCCCAGCCGATGCGGGACATGGTGGTGGGGGACATCGGGGTTCCTTTCCGGGTCAAGGTTGCGGGGACAGTCTTAACCGTTCCGGGCGGGATGGCAAAAACTTCCGATACCGGGTTGACGTGACATATATTCACATTGATGTATATTTCCATGAGTGGATATCCGCGGCTCTTGGCTGTTCTGGCGGACCCGGCCCGCGCGCAGATTCTTGCGGCCATCGGAACGGGCGAGGTTTCGGTGGGTGAGATCGTGGAGAAGGTCGCCGTCCGGCAATCGGGCGTGTCGCGCCATTTGCGCATCCTGCATGAGGCGGGGGTGGTGCAGGTGCGCCCGGACGGGGCGCGGCGGCTTTATGCGCTGCGGCCCGCGGCGTTCATCGAACTTGACGGCTGGCTGGAGGGGTACCGGGCACTGTGGACGACACGGCCGGTTCGGGGCGGCTTTGGCGGCACAGGACGACAGGGACGGGGAGAGCGGGACATGACGGACGCGATGCCGTGTGGACGGACCGGTCCGTGGCGGGGCACGAGAGCCAGTTGCGCAATCTTGATGCGCTGATGGCGCGGTAGTTTCGGGTCGGGGTCTGCGGGCGGTTTCATGTGGCGCACGACTCGGTTAGGGTGTGCCCGGTTCAAGAGGGACGGGGCAGGCATGACGGGATTCATAGCGCGGATCGTTGCGTGGGTCGGGGCGGCGATGATCCTCATGCGGCGGTGGGGGCCGGATAACTCGACCCCGGCTATCGGCGGAGCGCCCATCATCCCCGAGGCGCGGTCGCAGGGGATTCCGACGCTGAAGATGCCGACGGCCAGGGGCTGGGCTGACGGGCACAAGCCGACGGTGGCGGCGGGGCTGAAGGTAAATGCCTTTGCGAAGGGGCTGAAGCATCCGCGCTGGATGCTCGTCCTGCCCAATGGCGATGTGCTGACCGCCGAGGCGCGGTTCACGCCCGGCGGGATCAAGACCCCGTTTGATCTGGCAATCTACAGCACGATGAAGCGGGCGGCGGCGGTGGGGGAAAGCCCGAATCGCGTGACGCTGATGCGCGATGCGGACGGGGATGGCGTGGCCGAAGTGCAGGAGACGTTCCTGTCGGGGCAGAACCAGCCGTTCGGGATGGTTCTTTTGGGGAACACCCTCTACCTGGGCAACACCGATGCGCTGATGGCGTTCGACTATGTGCCGGGGGCTACGAAGATCGCGACGCCGGGGCGCAAGGTGGCGTCGTTCAAGGGTGGCGGTCACTGGACGCGGAGCCTGCTTCCCACAGCGGACGGGCGGAAGCTTTATGTCGGTGTCGGGTCGATGAGCAACATCGGCGAAGGCGGCATGGACATCGAGGAAGGCCGCGCGGCGATCCACGAGATCGATCTGGAAACGGGGGCGCAGCGGATCTTTGCGGGCGGTCTGCGGAACCCGGTGGGCCTGGCCTGGGAGCCGGTGACTGGGGCACTTTGGACGGTTGTCAATGAGCGGGACGGGCTGGGGGATGAGACGCCGCCGGATTACCTGACATCGGTGCAGGATGGGGGCTTCTATGGCTGGCCCTATTGCTATTGGGGGCAGACGGTGGACGACCGCGTTCCTCAAGATGCGGCCAAGGTGGCCAGCGCGATCAAGCCGGACTATGCGCTGGGCGGGCATACGGCGTCGCTGGGCCTGTGCTGGGTGCCGGCAGGGACGTTGCCGGGGTATGGCGACGGGATGGTGATCGGGCAGCACGGGTCGTGGAACCGCAGCACGCTGTCGGGCTACCGGGTGGTGCACGTGCCGTTCGAGAACGGCAAACCGTCGGGACCACCGCGGGACATTCTGACCGGGTTCCTGTCGAAGGATGAGAAGTATTCCTACGGGCGGCCGGTGGGTATCTCGATCGGGCCGGACGGTTCGCTTCTCGTGGCGGATGACGTTGGGGATGTCATCTGGCGTGTGACGGGGGCCTGAGAACTGGGGGCCTGAGAGCCGGGGGCCTGAGTGCCGGGGGCCAGATGGCCCCTGCCTGAGGAAGGTCGGGTATTCCTGACCGGCTTTGGAGACGGAACGGACGCAACCTTTGATTGCGTTAATCTCGACGTTTCAATCCAAAGTCTTCTTGAACGCAACTTCCGATGAGCGAAAGCACCAAGGCCATGGAGGCCATTACCAAGGCGGTTTCCTCAACCCCAAGCTGAAGCTGGCCGAGATCGTGGAGACCTCGTCCCTGCTGGGTCTTGCCGATGGCGGGCCTGAAGAACTGGGCTGGTGGGCGGTTGTCAGTGATCACTGTGTCGTTGCCGGTGGTGCGATGGAGATGCAGCAGATCAGCAATACGCTGAACCGCTGATCCCGTTCACCCCTGACAGAAGGCGGGGGAAGCGCAGGCTTCCCCCGGTCTTGCGATGGTTGATATTCTGAAGATGGCAGACCGTTTGTTTGACGGGTTCGACGGTCATTCGTCGGTTTCGAGCAAATGCGTATCGGAGATGGCGATGGCGCTGCACTACATCCGGCGGGATTATCCGGCCGGGATGGTTGATGCGGCGGCGCTGGCGCAGGCCGAGGCGCCGATATTCGATTGGATACATCAAGACGGCTGGTTGCGGATGATCGGCAACGAATCGGTGCTGCACCAGTGCGCGACGCCCTATGTGTTCCTGCGGCCACGGTTTCATTCGCCGTTGCATGAGGGGCTGATCGCGGATGTGGCGGCGCATGACCGGATGCTGCGGGAATGCACGCCCTACCGTCGGACGGAGCGGAACTGGTTTCTGGCCGAGCTTGGGCCGGGGCCTGACTGGGACAGGGCCGCGATCCGGAAGGAAGCGCGACGGGCCCATGGGGTTGACCGGATGCTGGCCTATGCGTTCACCCATGGGGTGATTTACGTGACCCTGTCTGCTAAGGATTTGCGGCCCGATCCGCAGGTCAAGGGCGTGGCGATGATATTGCTTGCGCAGGCCGATGCGCGCAATGACTTGGACCTGTTCTGGGAATGGGCGATCTGGCGGCGCGGCGGGTGTTGTTTGCGCGTGAAGTGGCGGCTGTAGGTGTGTTCGAGCCGGACGCGGGGGTTTATGCGGCGACGGTTGAGGGGATTGCGGGGGTTTGGGGGGACGCTCGTCCGCGTGGACCACGCGACCTCGCTTGGCCTGAGCGTGCCGGGGTACGCTCTTGCCTTGTCAGGGGAGCGCGGCGGGGGTAATCCGTCGGCCCAGCGGAAACGCATGCCGCAGGGGAAGGGATGTCATGACTACGCAGGATGACCCGAGGACGCTGGTATCGACCGCGTGGCTGGAGGCGCATCTGAAGGACCCCGATCTGCGGGTGCTCGATGCGTCATGGTACTTGCCTGACAGCGGGCGCGATGCGAAGGCCGAGTTTGCGGTGCAGCATATCCCCGGCGCGCGGTTCTTTGACATTGACGAGATCAGTGATGCGCGGTCGGCCCTGCCGCATATGGCGCCTGTATCGGAAAAGTTCATGTCGCGGATGCGGGAGATGGGTGTGGGCGACGGGCATCAGGTGGTGGTCTATGATGGGGCGGGCATCCTTTCCGCGCCGCGCGTGTGGTGGACGTTCCGCCTGATGGGCAAGCGTGATATCGCAGTGCTGGACGGCGGCCTGCCGAAATGGCTGGCCGAAGGACGGCCGGTGACGGATGCAGCCCCGCAGATCCGCGACCGGCACATGACGACCAGCCGGCAGAACCAGATGGTGCGCGATGTGACCGAGGTGGCGCGGGCGTCAAAGCTGGGGGATCATTGCATCATCGACGCGCGGTCGGGCGACCGGTTCCGGGGCGATGCGCCCGAACCGCGCCCGGGCCTGCGTACAGGGCATATTCCGGGCTCGCGGAGCCTGTTCTACAAGGACCTGCTGAACGCGGACGGGACGATGAAGCCGCTGCAGGGTCTGCGGATGGCGATTGATGAGGCGGGAGTGGATCTGACCAAACCCGCGATCACGACCTGCGGGTCGGGGATCACGGCGGCGATCATCTCGCTCGCTCTCGAACGGATCGGAAAGACGGATCATGCGCTTTATGACGGCTCATGGGCCGAATGGGGCATGTATGACGACCTGCCAATTGCCAAAGGACAAGCCTGATGCTCGAGCATCTGAAAGACCAGCCTGCCGACAAGATCCTGGCCCTGATTGCCGCGTTCCGTGACGATCCCCGCAAGGACAAGATCGACCTGGGCGTGGGCGTCTATAAGGACCCGACCGGGCTGACGCCCGTCATGCGGGCGGTGAAGACGGCGGAATACAAGCTGTGGCAGACGCAGGATACCAAGACCTATACCGGGCTGGCCGGGGATCCGGCGTTCGCGGATGCGATGATCGGGCTGATCCTGAAGGGCGCGGTGGCGCGGGACCGGATTGCGGCGGTTGCGACGCCCGGCGGAACGGGGGCGATCCGGCAGGCGCTTGAACTGATCCGGCTGGCGGCACCAGAGGCCACGGTCTGGCTGTCCAACCCGACATGGCCGAACCATCCTTCGATCATCAAGTATCTGGGTATGAAAAGCGCCGAGTACCGGTATTTCGACGAGGCGTCGCGGGACGTGGATTTCGCGGGGCTGATGGCCGATTTGGTGGGTGTCCGGGCGGGCGATGTGGTGCTGCTGCATGGCTGCTGCCACAACCCGACGGGGGCGAACCTGAACGCCGCGCAGTGGGCCGAGGTGATCGCGCTTCTCAAGGCGCGGGGCGCGGTGCCGCTGGTGGACATCGCATATCAGGGCTTTGGCGACGGGCTGGATGCCGATGCACTGGCCACGCGGGCCGTGGCGGCGGGGTTTGATGAGTGTCTGATTGCGGCGTCCTGTTCCAAGAACTTTGGCGTCTATCGCGAGCGGACCGGGCTGCTGATGGCCGTGGCGCGGGACGCGAAGGAACAGAAGACGGCGCAGGCCAATCTGAATTTCCTGAACCGTCAGAACTATTCCTTTCCACCCGATCACGGGGCGCGGATCGTGACAATGATCCTGACCGATCCGGAATTGCGGGCGGATTGGGAGGCGGAACTGGAAGAGGTGCGGCTGAACATGCTGACCCTGCGCCAATCGCTGGCCGCCGAGTTGCAGCGGCTGACCAATTCGGACCGGTTCGGGTTTGTTGCGCAGCACCGGGGGATGTTCAGCCGGATCGGGGCGACCCCGGCACAGGTCGAACAGATGCGAGCCGAGCATGGGATCTACATGGTGGGCGACAGCAGGATGAACATTGCCGGGCTGAACGCCGCGACAGTCCCCATTCTGGCGCAGGCGATTGTGGCCAGCGGGGCGTAATCGGGGGGCGGGGTGAACCCCGCCCTACGCTGGCGACGGGTCTGCGTGATCTTTTCAGGATGAAGCGGTCGGGTTGATCCGATGTGTCGTGTCGCATCGTCTCGATGGACGTGCGAATGCGCTCGCGCACCGGGTGCGTATATTCCCGTCAGACATAGAAAACGGCCCGTGCGAGGGAGGACGCACGGGCCGGGAGGTGGACCGGGGCAGGCGATAGGAAGGGTGCCCGCCCCGGGGAGGAAAGCTTATGCTCAGAGGTTGTAGGCGCTTTCGCCATGCGAGGTCTGGTCGAGACCCTGACGCTCTTCTTCGACAGTCGGTCGGAGGCCGAAGATCGCCTTGATGGCAAGGAACAGCACCGCCGATACCACGCCCGTCCAGACGACGGTCAAGGCGACCGCTTCGATCTGGACCCAGACCTGGCTGGCCATGTTGTATGCGCCGGGGACGGCCGGGAACACGGTGTAGTCGAACCAGCCCTGACCACCGAGCGCGGGGTCTGCGACGATGCCGGTGCCGATGGCGCCGACGATGCCACCCACGCCGTGGACGCCGAAGACGTCAAGGCTGTCGTCGTATCCGAAGGCCTTCTTCACCGTCGAGACGAAGACGTAGCAGAACGGCGAGACGATGAGGCCCAGAGCCACGGCCCCCATCGGCGAGGCGAAGCCTGATGCGGGAGTGATGGCGACAAGACCCGCGACAGCCCCGGTAACCGCGCCCAGAACGGAGGGACGGCCATGACGGATCTGTTCGACCAGGCACCAGGACAGGGTTGCCGCCGCAGTTGCCACGAAGGTGTTGAGGAAAGCCAGAGCGGTCAGACCATTCGATTCCAGGTTCGAACCTGCGTTGAAGCCGAACCAGCCGACCCACAGAAGAGACGCACCCACCATCGTCAGTGTAAGGCTGTGCGGCGGCATCGGTTCCTTGTTATAGCCGACGCGCTTGCCCACGATGATACAGCCGACAAGGCCCGCGATCCCGGCATTGATGTGAACCACCGTGCCACCGGCAAAGTCCAGTGCGCCCTTGGCCCAGAGATAGCCCATGTCTGCGCCATATTCAGGCACCGAGAGGAAGTCCGGCCCGGCCCAGAACCAGACCATATGCGCGATCGGGTAGTAGGACAGGATCAGCCAAAGGACGACAAAGAGCATCAGCGGCCAGAAACTGATCCGTTCGGCGAAGGCACCGACGATCAGGGCCGGAGTGATGCAGGCAAAGGTCATCTGGAAGATGACGAAGGCATATTCCGGAATGTAGACGTTGTTGCTGAACGTCGCGGCATAGGTGCCGGTGCCGACGCCGGCAAGGAACGCCTTGCTGAAGCCGCCAACGAAGGGGCTGCCCGGGGTAAAGGCGAGGCTGTAGCCGATCGCCATCCACATGATCGCGGCGATGCTGACGATCATGAACACCTGCATCAGCAGGCTGAGCATGTTCTTGGTCCGCACGAGGCCGCCATAGAACAGGGCCAGCGCCGGAATGGACATCATCAGCACCAGTGCTGACGAGACCAGCATCCAGGTCGTGTCGCCCTTGTTCACCATCGTTGCCATCTGTTCGACGGACGGGTTGAGTATCATATCCTGTGCAGCGGCGGGCAGCGCGGCCATGGCGACCAGCGGTGCGCCGATGACGGATGCTCTTGTCAACGTATTCATCGTGTCTTTTTCTCCTTGGCCCGGTGTCTCAGAGCGCGTCTTCATTGGTTTCGCCGGTCCGCACACGGAGGGCACTTTCAACATCAAGAACGAAAATCTTGCCGTCGCCGATCTTGTCGGTCTTGGCGGTCATGGCGATCGTGGAGACGACCTGATCGGTGAGATTGTCGGGTACGACAATCTCGAGCTTGACCTTGGGTACGAAGTTCACGGCATATTCCGCACCCCGGTAGATTTCGGTATGGCCGGACTGAGAGCCGAAGCCCTTGATCTCGGTCACCATCATTCCACGCACGCCGACAGTGGTGAGCGCCTCGCGCACCTCCTCGAGCTTGAACGGTTTGATCGTTGCGATGATGAGTTTCACATTCTTCCCCTAATGAATTGCGACAAGAGCAGTCTCCCCGGAAGCTCTGGAACACCAAGAAAGGGGATGACCGGGCAGGACAAGGGAATGCTGCGGGTGCAAACGGCCCGAACTACCAATTTTTGCACAATTTTTGCACATCTTCTCTTGAGTGCCCGCATTTTGAGCGGCAGAAAAACCGTTCAGGCGACTCATGGACCTCTACATTTCCCGATGGAAACGGTAGTATTCGGCAAAAGCATAAACGGGCGGCAGAGCAGAGCATGAGCGGGAATGGTCGGAAACAGCCGCCTTTGGTGGCTGAGCGGCGCTACAAGGCTGCGGCCGAGGCGCCTCCGCCGGCGAAAGTGCCTGCACGCAAGAAGGCCCCTGCACGGACCCGGCGCAAGCGCGGTTTTCTTGGCACGATCCTTGCGTTCTTTGGCGGTCTGGTCGTGCTGATATTCCGCGCCATCTGGGGCATCACGTGGCGGATCAGTCTGTTCGCCGGTCTGGTCCTTGGTCTGGCTGTTGCCTATTACGCGGTCAAGTTACCCCCTGTCGAAGAGCTTGTGGACGGGCGCGCGCGCGGGTCGGTCACCTTGCTTGACGCCTATGGCCAGACCTTTGCCTGGCGCGGCGAACAGTTCGGCGGCATGATTTCTGCTGAACAGGTCTCGCCCTATCTGCATGATGCGGTTGTGGCGACGGAAGACAGGCGCTTCTATTGGCATCCCGGCATCGACCCCCAGGGCATCGCCAGCGCGATCCGCATCAACATGAGCGAGGGCCGGGGGCCGCTGTCGGGCAATGGCGGATCGACCATAACCCAGCAGACAGCCAAACTTCTGTGCCTGGGGCGGCCCTTTGTCGCCTCGGAATGGGAATCCGAGGCGGATTACGAAGCCGACTGCCGCCGCACGACGATCTGGCGAAAAGTCCAGGAGGCCATCTATGCGATGGCGATGGAAGTCCGCTATTCCAAGGAAGAAGTCCTGACGCTTTATCTGAACCGGGCCTATCTTGGCGCGGGAACACGCGGATTCGAGGCAGCGGCGCAGCGGTATTTCGGCATTTCGGCTGCCAATGTCAGCCCGGCCCAGGCGGCCATGCTGGCGGGCCTTCTGAAGGCGCCCACGACCTATGCGCCGACGAACAATCTGTCGCGGTCGCGGGACCGGGCGAATATCGTGATCGGGCTGATGGAGGAGCAGGGCTATCTGACGGCGGCCGAGGCACAGAATGCGCGGACCAACCCGGCGCAACTGTCAGAGGCGGCTGCGGCAGAAGCCGGTGGGTTCTTTGCCGACTGGGTGATGGATGCGGGGCCCGAGTTCTTTACCCGCGACACGACCGAGGATGTGGTGATCCGTACGACGCTTGACCCCCGGGTGCAGACGGCGGCCGAAGATGCGCTGACCAGCGTGTTCGAAACGCAGGTGCGCGAGGGATCGACAGCGCAGGCGGCGATCATCGTGATGTCGGCGGATGGCGCGGTGCGGGCGATGGTGGGCGGGCGCAACATCCGCGACGTGGGCGCGTTCAACCGCGCCACGCAGGCGCTGCGGCAGACGGGTTCGGCGTTCAAGCCGTTTGTCTATGCGACGGCACTGGATATGGGGCACAGTCCTTTGGAAATGGTGGATGACAGCCCGCTGACGATCAGCATTGTAGGGTCGGGGCCGTGGTCGCCGCAGAACTATGACCGCGAATACAAAGGGTCGATCACGCTGACGCAGGCTTTGGCCGAAAGCCGGAACATCCCGGCAGTGCGGGTGTCAGAGGCGGTGGGGACCGATAACGTTCGCAACGTGGCAATCATGTTCGGGATCGATGACGCCAACCTTGCGACGGGGCCGGCGCTCGCGCTGGGTGCGTCGGAAAGCACGCTCCTGGACATGACGGGGGCCTACGCGGGCATCCTGAACGGTGGGTCGGCTGTGACGCCCTATGGTCTGGTCGATCTGAGCATCCAGGGGCAGGATTTGCCGGTGATGACGACGGACGGCGGGATCGGGGAACGGGTCATCATGGAACCGGCGGCGCGGCAGCTTGTCTGGATGATGTCGCGGGTCGTCGAGGAAGGCACGGGCCAGCGGGCCCGGATCGACGGCTGGGAGATCGCGGGCAAGACAGGCACGACGCAGGGCGCGCGGGATGCCTGGTTCATCGGCTTTGCCGGGGGTTATGTGACCGGGGTCTGGATGGGGTATGATGACAACTCGCCCCTGACCGGGGTGACGGGGGGCGGGTTGCCCACGACGATCTGGCACGAAACGATGGTGCGCGTGTTGGACGGGATGACGCCCGCACCGCTGCCGATGGACCCGCCGACGGGCAGCGCGGGGCAGTTCGTGAATCCCAACGGGATGGACGCCGAAGGCGTGGGCGAGGCGCAGGATCTGCCGCCGCCGGGCACGGGCGACCGTTCGCAGGATGCGATCATGGACGCGCTGTCGAGTATTCTGAACGGGCAGTAGTGTTCAAGGGCCGCTCGTCCGCACGGCGCGGGACCCCGCTCCTGTGGCGGGGCCGGGCGCGCGCGGTTGAGGGAGGGGAGGGTGCGTGTTGACACGCACCCCCGTCAGACCTGCGGGAGTGCCGCTATAAGGGCGTCGATGCTGCCGCCCTGCTGGTCGAGCAAGGCCTGAATCTCGGTCCGTTCCGAGAGGAGCATGTTGATCCCCTCGATGATGATATTGAAGAACTTGGTCTGGCCCGAGCCGTCGGAGACCCAGAAATCCACGCGGAAGGGCGACTGGCCCTGCAGGATGGCCGTCGTTTCGACCTCGATCCCGTTGGGTACTTCGCGCGCACCCTGCACGACGATCTGGCCGCCGATGAATTCGCGGAAGCGGCGGCCGTATTTGCGGGCGATGTAGGTGCGGAAGGCAGCGGTATAGGCGCGCAATTGTTCGCGCGAGGCAGAGCGGGCGTCACTGCCCAGCGTGTAGCGCGCGATCGTTGGCACGTCGGCATATTTGTCGAAGATGACTTCGAACTGCCGGAGCATCGCCTCTTCGGACGCGCCCGAGGCGATGACGGCGTTCACGTCGGCTACGAGCAGATCGACAAGGCGCTGCGCGTCGCTGGTCGAGAGGGCGAAGGCTGCTGGCGGCAGCAAGACGAAAGCCGACAGGGCGGTGGCCATTCCAAGAAGGGCGCGGCGGGAAAGGGTCATGTTGCTCACTGGTCCTGATATGGATCGAAATAATACTCTTTAGCAGCGGCCGGATCAGCCGTCGGGTCCGGGGTCTGTGCAGTCTGGCCAAGTTCGTAGCGGCGGTTCTGCACATAGGCGAGCCGGAGTTGCGCGTAGCCGTCTGCGCTGTTGTAGTAGATATCATCAAACGTGTCGTCGAACTGACCCCGTTCGATCACTTGTTCGCCAGCCCAGGCCACGGTGTCGAGTTGGAACACTTCGGGCACTGCTGCTGCGACCTCGACCCCACCAAAGATCTGGAGGGGGTCAAGGTAGAAGTCCACGACTTCGCCGACGGCGTCACGTTCGTTTGATGGGCCGAGCACCGGGAGCATGATGAAGGCACCTTCTGGAAAACCCCAGACGGCGAGGGTTTCGCCAAAGTCAGTTTCGTGTTCCTCGAGCCCGATGACACCGGCCGGATCGAAGATGCCAAGGATGCCCACGGTAGAGTTTATCAGGAAACGCATCGTATTGGTGGCGGCCCCTTCGATATCACCCTGCAGGATACCGTTGAACACCGCCCCCGGCATCGAGACGTTGTGCGAGAAATTCACGATGGATTCCCGGACCGGCGGGGCCAGCGTGTTGGCGACCTGCCCGGCGGGGTCGATCACGGCCTGGTCGAGGCCCACGTTGAATTCGTGGACCTGCCGGTTGACCTGTTCATAAGGATCGTAGACGTCGACGCCAGGCGGCGCATTGTTGCATGCCGCCAGCACAACAACGGTAAGGACCGACACCAGCGTGGGCGGTCGAAGGGATCGGGTCGAGTGCACGGGGTGGTCCTGACCTTCCTTAACTTGTCCGTCTAGATAGTCATTCTCCCGGATTTGACCATGCCCCGCGGTCAGACTCGGGCCGCTTGATCTTTCATTGCCATCTTCGAAACAGACTTTGAACTCTTCTTCTGTCACGGTTATTGTCTGGCAGGCAACCAACAAGGCGGAAAAACGCTGATGGCAAGAGATCCGACGGCAAGCGGGCGGGCAGAACTTCGCGCGGCCATAAGAGAGAACCGGGGCCTGTTCTGGGCCGTGGGCATATTCAGCTTCTTTGTCAACATGTTGATGCTGACAGGACCGCTATACATGCTGAACGTGTATGACCGGGTTCTGGGGTCTCATTCCTTTGAGACGCTGCTCGCATTGTCGGTGTTGGTGCTGTTCCTTTACGGGATGATGGGTATCCTCGACTTTGTGCGGGGGCGCGTGATGGGGCGGGTCGGGGCCCGGTTTCAAGCGCGGCTGGACCGGCGGGTTTTTGCTGCTACAATGCGCGGCACGACAAGCGGGCGTGCCGGACGGCAGGCGGCAAGCGGTTTGCGCGATCTTGAGGCGGTCCAGAAACTGCTGACGTCGCCTGCGCTGATGTCGGTCTATGACCTGCCGTTTGCGCCGGTCTTCTTTATCGGGATATTCGTGTTTCACCCGTGGATGGGGTATCTGGGGCTGGCCGGCGCTGTCGTGCTGATTGCATTTGCGTTGGCCAATCAGGCGGCGTCGAAGAAGCCTCTCGAAGAGGCGACGGCTACGACCTATCAGGCCGAGATGATCGGCAACCAGATCAGGTCCGAGGCCGATGTCGTCCAGTCGATGGGGATGCGCGGGGCGGCCTTCGGACGCTGGCAGTTGGCGCGGGGCAAGTCACTCGATGCCAATATTGCGGCGGCCGACACGGGCGGCACCTATGGTTCGCTGATCAAGGCGTTCCGGCTGTTTCTGCAATCGGCGATGCTTGGGCTTGGCGCCTACCTTGTCTTGAATCACACGATGACTGCCGGTGGCATGATCGCCAGTTCCATCCTGCTGGGCCGGGCCCTGTCCCCTGTCGAAAGCATCGTGGGCCAGTGGGCGCTGTTCCAGCGGGCGCGCGAAGCATGGGGCAATCTGGCGATCCTGCTGAGCGAACTGCCCGAAGAGAACAAGCGCACCGCCTTGCCCCGCCCCAAGGCGCGGCTGGAGCTGGAGCAGGTGACGGTGATTCCGCCGGGCGATCAGCAGGCGACGCTGCGGATGATCAGCTTTGTCGTGCAGCCGGGGCAGGCCGTGGGTGTGATCGGTGTATCCGGGGCGGGCAAATCGACGCTGGCCAAGGCGATCACCGGGCTTTGGCCGCCGACGGCGGGCAAGATCCGTCTCGATGGTGCATCGCTGGATCAGTATGATCCCGATGTGCTGGGGCAATACGTCGGCTATCTGCCGCAACGGGTTGCCCTGTTCGAAGGCACGATCAAGGACAACATCGCACGGCTGTCGCCGACGCCCGATGACGCGGCGGTGGTCAA
The DNA here is from genome assembly GCA_026400355.1 of Rhodobacterales bacterium. Taxonomy (GTDB): domain Bacteria; phylum Pseudomonadota; class Alphaproteobacteria; order Rhodobacterales; family Rhodobacteraceae; genus JAPLPE01. The sequence goes on from JAPLPE010000021.1 coordinate 51,854, forward strand.
GGCCGCCAAGCAGGCGGCGGCGCATGAGATGATCCTCAAGCTGCCCGATGGGTATGATACGCGGGTTTCTGCCAACGGGGGCCGGCTGTCGGGCGGGCAGATCCAGCGGATCGGCCTCGCGCGGGCGATGTATGGTGATCCGGTCGTGCTCGTTTTGGACGAGCCGAATTCGAACCTCGACAACGACGGGTCGATGGCGCTGAACCAGGCGATCCGGGCGATGAAGGCCGAGGGGCGCTGCGTCCTGATCATGGCGCACCGGCCTGCGGCGATCCAGGAATGCGACCTTTTGCTGATGATCGAAGGTGGCATGCGCCGGGCCTTTGGGCCGAAGGACGACGTGCTGCGCGAGATCGTGAAGAACCACAAGGAAATTGCCTTGCCGGGAACGGGGGGCGTGACATGAGCGAGATGACGGATACGCGCAAGCGCTGGTCGGCGCGGGGGTCGCTGATTGCCGGGTTTCTGACCGTTCTGGTTCTGGTGGGTGGTTTGGGCGTCTGGGGCATGTTTGCCGAGATAAGCGGTGCGGTTATTGCGCCGGGCCGGATCGAGGTCGATCAGAACCGTCAGGTCGTGCAGCACCCCGATGGCGGTGTCGTAGCCGAGATTATGGTCAAGGAAGGCGACACGGTTGCCGTTGGCGATTTGCTGATCAAGCTGGACCCGACCGAGTTGCAGTCGCAGCTGGCGGTGGTCGAGGGGCAGTTGTTCGAAGTGCTGGCGCGGCGGGCCCGGTTCGAGGCGGAACGGGACGGGACGACGACGCTGGCGTTTGACCCGCTCTTGACCGGGGCCACTGACGAGGTGGCGGCGGAACTGATGGACGGGCAGCAGAAGCTGTTCGAGGCACGGCTTGATTCCGCGTTGCAGGAGAAGAACCAGCTCGGAAAACGGCGAGATCAGATCGGCAACCAGATTGACGGCATCCGCGCGCAGCAGGATGCGCTGACGACGCAACTGGGTCTCATCGGGCAGGAGCTTGCCGATCAGCAATCGTTGCTGGACCGGGGGCTTGCGCAATCGACACGCGTTCTGGCGCTGGAGCGCGAGCAGGCGAACCTGACCGGACAGGTGGGCGAGCTGACGGCGACCGCGGCAGAGGCCGAGAGCCGAATCACCGAGACGGACATCCAGATCCTGCAGATCGAGACGACCCGGCGGGAAGAGGCGATCACCCGGCTGCGCGACCTTCAATTCAACGAGATCGAACTGGCCGAGAAGCGGCGGTCTCTCTTGACTCAACGGGACCGGCTGGACATCCGGGCGCCGGTTTCGGGCATTGTCTATGGGATGACAGTTTTCGCGCCGCGTTCGGTAATCCGTCCGGCGGACCCGGTGCTGTTCCTCATCCCGCAGGACCGGCCCATGGTCATCACGACTCAGGTCGAGCCGATCCATACTGACGAGATATTCGTCGGACAGGAGGTTGGCGTGCGGTTTTCGGCCTTCAACCAGCGCATGACGCCCGAGTTGCGCGGCAAGGTCGTGCAGATTTCGGCGGATGCGTTTCAGGATCAGCAGTCACGGATTTCCTACTACCGGGCCGAAGTCGAGCTTTTGCCGGGCGAGAAGGAAAAACTTCCCGAAGGTCTGACCCTGATCCCGGGGATGCCTGTTGAAACATTTCTTGCCACGGATGCGCGGACACCGTTTCAGTACCTGATGCGGCCCCTGTCGAACTATTTCACCAAGTCGTTCCGCGAGAATTGATTGCTGCTGTCATGATTGCTGGATAGCGTCCGCACGAATCCGGCAGGGAGGCAGGCATGAGCGGAAGGTTCGAGGCGCAACTGGCGGAGCTGGGCGTGACATTGCCCGATGCTCCGGCCCCGGTCGCAAACTATGTGCCGTTTGCAGTGGTGGGCGATCTGGTCCATGTGTCGGGCCAGGTGTCCAAGGCGCCCGAGGGATTGGTGACCGGGAGGCTGGGGGCCGACATGACGGTAGAGGCGGGGGCCGCGGCGGCGCGGGTCTGTGCGATCAACCTTCTGTCGCAAGTCAAGGCGGCCTGTGGCGGCGATCTGGACCGGCTGATGCGGGTGGTGAAACTGGTGGGTTTCGTCAATTCGACGCCTGATTTCACAGATCAGCCGAAGGTGATCAACGGCGCATCCGATTTCATGGTCGCGGCCTTGGGGGACGCGGGCCGTCATGCGCGGTCTGCCGTGGGCGTCAGCGCCCTGCCTTTTGGCGTTGCCGTTGAGATCGAGGGGATATTCCAGATCAAATGACCCTGCCTGACGTCTTTCTGACAACGCCGATTGCGCACCGGGCGCTGCACGACAAATCGCAGGGCCGGCCCGAGAACAGCCGGGCGGCAGTGCGCGCGGCGGTCGAGTCGGGTTACGGGATCGAGATTGATTTGCAACCGTCGTCGGACGGTGTGCCGATGGTGTTTCATGACTACGATCTGGGGCGGCTGACGGCGTCAAAGGGTCCGATTGCCTTGCAGACGGCGGCTACTTTGGCTGCGACGCCGCTGCTGTATGGGTCAGAAGGCATTCCGACTTTGGCCGAGGTGTTCGAGATCATCGGGGGCCGGGTGCCGCTGCTGATCGAGATCAAGGATCAGGACGGCGCGATGGGACCAAATGTCGGTGCGCTGGAAAAGGCGACGGTGGCGGTCCTGAGGGGGTACGAGGGGCCGGTGGCGGTCATGTCGTTCAACCCCCATACGGTCCGGATCATGGGCGAACTGGCACCAGATATTCCGCGGGGGCTGACGACGTCGGCCTATGAATATGACGACTGGGTGCCGCTTCCCGAGGATATGTGTGACCAACTCCGGGCGATCCCGGATTACGAAACCTCGGGTGCGAGTTTCATCAGCCATGAGTCCTTTGATCTGCACCGCAAGCGGGTGGCGGAACTGAAGGCCAAGGGGGCTGCCGTCCTGTGCTGGACGATCCGCTCGCCCGAGGAAGAGGCAGAGGCGCGGCGGGTGGCGCAGAACGTCACTTTCGAGGGTTATCTGGCTTGACGGGCCAGGGTGCCGCGCCACCCTTGGCGACATGACCGACAACATGATCGAGATCGAGACCCATACCAGCATCACCGCCTTTGGGGCCGATGTCTGGGACGCCTGCGCCTGCCCGGAAGTGGCGGACGGCGGACGGCCCATGGACCCGTTCACGACCTACCGGTTTCTGCGGGCGCTTGAGGAAAGCCGGTCGGTCGGCACGGGATCGGGCTGGCAGCCAAGGTATCTGAGCGCGAAAAAGGACGGGCAGGTCATTGCGGTGGCGCCGCATTATGCGAAAAGCCATTCGCAGGGCGAATACATCTTTGATCATAGCTGGGCGCAGGCTTGGGAACGGGCCGGGGGGCGGTATTACCCCAAGTTTCAGGTGGCCGTGCCGTTCACGCCGGCCACGGGGCGGCGGTTCCTGACCCGGCCAGGCTTTGCAGCCGAGGGGATGGCGGCGCTGGTGCAGGGCGTTGTGCAACTGGCGGCCGAGAACAAGATTTCATCAGTCCATGTCACCTTCTGCACCGAGGCCGAGGCCGTGGCGGGCGAAGAGATGGGGCTGTTGCGCCGGGCGAGCCAGCAATTTCACTGGGAAAATCAGGGCTATGCCGACTTTGACGGGTTCCTTTCGTCCCTGTCGTCGCGCAAGCGCAAGAACATCCGCAAGGAACGCGCCGAGGCGCAGGATTTCGGCGGAGAGATCGTGGCACTGACCGGGGATCAGATCCGGCCCGACCATTGGGATTACTTCTGGGCCTTCTATCAGGACACGGGCAGCCGGAAATGGGGCCAGCCCTACCTGACGCGGGCGTTCTTTGACCGGGCGCATGAGGTGCTGCGGGACGACATCCTGCTGCTGCTGGCGGTGCGGAACGGAAAACCGTTCGCGGGTGCGCTGAACCTTATCGGGCGTGAGACGCTTTACGGGCGGTACTGGGGCTGCACGGCGCATCACCCCTGCCTGCATTTCGAGTTATGCTATTATCAGGCGATCGACTGGGCACTGGCCAACGGGTTGAGCCGGGTCGAGGCGGGTGCTCAGGGCGAACACAAGCTGGCACGGGGCTATCTGCCGGTGGTGACACATTCGCTGCACTGGATCGGCGATCCGGGGTTCCGCGATGCCGTGGCGCGGTATCTGGAGCAGGAGCGGGAAGCGGTTGACCACGAGGTCGAGGTGCTGACGCGCTATGGGCCGTTCAGAAGGGCGCAGGTCGAGGAGCAGGAGTAGCGGTCTTCTTCCGCTGGAGTCGCACGGCGTTGTTGATCTGAGGGGGACGGGGTCGCCAGTGGAGGCAACGCCCCGCTCACGTCCAACCGTTTCGAATGGCCCCGGTCTGGCGATCCTGCCCGAACGCTCTGGCGTCCGGGCGGCAAGCTTTGGTCTGGTCGCGTGGCCAACGCGATGGCGTTGGCCAATTCCTGCGCAAGGTGCCGCGATGCATGGCCGTTGCGTGTTAAGGGACTGTCTCTCTGTACGGCTGTGCTATCGTACCCACAAACGCCCCCCAGCCAGACCGAGGTTACGCCATGACACTCACCTTCTACTCCAATCCCATGTCGCGGGGGCGGATTGCGCATTGGATGATGGAGGAGGTGGGCCAGCCCTATGAGACAGTCTGGCTCGACTATGCCACGACCATGAAGCAGCCGCCCTATATCGGCATCAACCCGATGGGCAAGGTCCCAGCCCTTGTCCATGACGGGCGGGTTGTGACCGAATATGCGGCGATCTGCGCCTATCTGGCGGATGCCTTTCCCGAAGCCGGCCTCGCGCCCAAGGACCGGAGCGCCTATTACCGCTGGCTGTTCTTTGGCGCCGGGCCTTTGGAGGCTGCTGTGATCACCAAGGCCTTGGGCATCGAGGTGCCGCCGGATCGGCGGGGGATGGTGGGCTTCCGCGATCTGGGTACGACGATGGATGTCCTGGAAGGCTGGCTGAAGGATCACCCCTACCTTGCGGGCGATGCCTTTTCGGCGGCCGATGTGGCGACGGGGTCGCAGATCGGCTGGGGCCTGCGATTCGGCACGATCGAGGCGCGGCCGGTGTTCACGGAATACTGGACAAGGGTCAGTGCGCGGCCCGCTCTGGCGCGGTCAACGGCATTGGGCGAGGCGGAAATCGCGCGGATCAAGGGGGCTGAAGGTGGTTGAGCGGCTGACGGAAACCGAAAGGGCGGCTCGTCTGCCTGCTTTGGGCGAGACGGGATGGGGCGCAGTCCAGGGGCGGGACGCAATCCGCAAGATCCTGAAATTCCGCAACTTCTCGGAAGCTTGGGGGTTCATGAACCGGGTGGCACTGCTGGCCGAGAAGATGAACCATCACCCGGAATGGCAGAATACCTACAACGTGGTCGACGTGACCCTGTCCACGCATGACTGCCACGGGCTGTCGGCGCTGGATGTGGACATGGCTGCGAAGATCGACAGTTTTGCGGGCAGCGCCACGGTGCAGACAGATCATTCCCTGCCCGTCCTGAGCCTCTGTCAGATCCGGGCAGGATGACGAAGGGCGGGGTGAACCCCGCCCTACGCCTGATGACTGGCCAATTGCGGGCGAGACCCGCCGTCCGTTTGGGTAGGGCGGGGATCACCCCGCCTTTCCTGTCAGTATCACAGCGTTTCGAGCAGCATCTCGCCGGTGGACATGTTGCAGACGCCTGGGTCGTCGATGTTGGCATGAGTAACGACGCCGTCGTCGATCACCAGCGCATAGCGGTTTGAGCGGCCGATGAGGCCGATGGCCGGGGCGGTGAAATCCATGCCAAGGCCCTTGGTGAAGGACCCATCGGCATCGCCCACGAGCATGAGGTCGGCAGCCGTCGCGCCCGTGGTCTCGCCCCAGATCTTGAGCACGAAGGGGTCGTTGACCGAAAGGCAGATGATGTCATCGATGCCCTTGGCGCGGAACGCTTCGGCGGTGCGGACGAAGCTGGGCATGTGGATGGTGCTGCAGGTCCCGGTAAATGCGCCGGGCAGGGCAAAAAGCACGACCTTGCGGCCCTTGAGCAGGGAAGAGAGCGTGACCGTTTCGGGCCCCTTGGCGCCCATGCGCACGAGGGTGGCGTCGGGGAGGGTCTGGCCTGCGGAAATCGTCATGAGTACACCTTTCGGGAATTGCGTCTGACCGGGGGGCATATAGTCTGAACCTTCGGAGTTGACCATGGAAAGAGGCGGAAGAAACCATGACCCATGTCGTCGTGATCGGGGCGGGACAGGCGGGCTGTGCGCTCGTGGCCAAGCTGCGGGCCGACGGGTTTGCGGGGGACATCACGCTGGTGGGCGCGGAGCCCGTACCGCCCTATCAGCGGCCGCCTTTGTCCAAGGCCTATCTGCTGGGCGAGATGGAGGAGGAGCGGCTTTATCTGCGGCCCGAGGCGTTTTATGCCGAACACCGGATCGAGATGAAGCTGTCGGTCAGCGCCGTGACCTTGGATACTGCGGCGCGGGCGGTGACGCTGAGCGACGGGTTTGTGCTGGCCTATGACGAACTGGCACTGACGCTGGGGTCGACGCCACGGCGGCTGCCGGCGGCGATTGGCGGCACGCTTGACGGGGTGCTGGTAATGCGTGATCTGGCCGATGCCGGCCGGATGGCACCGGAACTGGTGGCGGGGCGGCGGGTTCTGATCATTGGCGGGGGGTATATCGGGCTTGAGGCGGCGGCGGTCTGTGCCAGGAAGGGGCTGCAGGTCACGCTGGTCGAAATGGCGCCGCGCATCCTGCAGCGGGTGGCCGCGCCCGAGACGTCAGACTATTTCCGGGCGCTGCACAGGGCGCATGGGGTCGATATCCGCGAAGGGGCAGGACTTGACCGGCTGTTGGGCGAAGGGCGCGTGACGGGGGCGCGGCTGTCGGACGGAACAGAACTGGCCGTGGATTTCGTGCTGGTGGGTGTGGGGATCGTTCCCAACACGGCTCTGGCCGAGGCGGCCGGGGTCGCGGTTGAAAACGGGATCACGACCGATATTCACGGGCGCACGTCCGACGCCCACGTCTGGGCGGCGGGGGATTGCGCGACGCTTTTGTTCAAGGACAAGCGTATCCGGCTGGAAAGTGTAGGTAATGCGATTGATCAGGCCGAGGTCGTGGCCGTCAACATCATGGGCACGCCGATGCATTACCATCCGGCACCGTGGTTCTGGTCGGATCAGTATGACTGCAAGCTTCAGATCGCCGGGTTGAACATGGGCTATGACGCGGTGCATGTGCGGCAAGGTGAAGGCGAGGCACGGTCGCATTGGTACTATCAGGCGGATCGGCTGATCGCGGTGGATGCGATGAATGACAGCCGCGCCTACATGATCGGCAAGCGCCTGATCGAAATGGGGAAATCGCCTGCGCCGTCTGTTGTCACGGATGCTGCGGCGGATCTGAAGCCGCTGCTCAAGGCGTGAGGATTATTGGCGGCACGCACCGGGGGCTGACCCTTGCCAATGTCGGCAAGGGGGATGAGGGCGCGCATCTGCGGCCCACGGCGGACCGGGTGCGCGAGGCGGCCTTCAATGTCCTGCTGGGCGGCAGGCTTGGCGATCCGGTGACGGGGGCGCAGGTGCTCGACCTGTTTGCGGGGACGGGGGCGCTGGGGCTTGAGGCCCTGTCGCGGGGCGCGGCGGGGGTGACCTTTGTCGATGACGGGCGGGTCGCGGGGCGGCTGATCCGGGACAATATCGCGCGGATGAAGGCCGGGGCGGTATTGCTGGCCGTGGATGCGCGGCGGTTGCCGGTGAATGCGGGGGCGCCCTGCGGGCTGGTGTTTCTGGACCCGCCCTATGGCAAGGGGCTGGGGTTGGCTGCTTTGGAACAGGCTGTCAAGGGCGGCTGGATCGCGCCGGGGGCGGTGGTGGTCTGGGAAGAGAGCGCCGGGCAGGCATCGCCGCCGGGGTTCGGCATGATCGAACAGCGGAGATATGGCGAGGCGGTGGTGACGTTTCTGGAGGCGGTGGGTTAGGCGGCATTTCAAAGTTGGATTACACCGACCCAACGGCTGTCTTGAGGCGTAAGGCGGGGTTCACCCCGCCATTCCCCCGCAATCACGCCGCAAACAGCGGGAACGTCACACCCAGCGCCCAAGCGAGGAATACGCCAAGGCCCAGACCGGCGGCAGCAGGGCGCCATGTAGCACGGCCGAGCCAGCCTCCGGCAGTGCCGAAGAGCAGGAAGAAGAGAAGGATGATTGGCAGGATCATCACGAGGAAGAACAGGTCCTCGGGGTCCAGTACGACGGCTAGGCCAAGTGAGGCCAGCGCGGCGGTGCGGGTCATCAAAGTGCGCCAAAGTGGCGCACGGCCGCCTTCGGTCAGAAAGGCGTCCGAGAGCATGAACGGAACCGCCCCCACTGCGACGGCGCCGATGATGAGAAACCTTTCGGGCGTGGGAAAGAAACTGGCCACATAACGGTCAAGCAGGCCGCCGAAGAGGGCGATGCCGAAAGCCGCGACCGGAAGGGCAAGCAGCACTGAGGTCAGGTCGATCCGCAGGGCGCGGGCGCGGGCGACAAGGACCAGAGCCAGCGTGCCGTAAAGCGCGAAGTGGACGGCGAGGTAATCGGCCACAAGCACCGGCAGGAAATGCGTCGGGATGGGCCAGAGGACCAGCGGTGTGACGATGGCCGGGCCGAGGGTGGCCAGCAGGAAGGCGCTCCGCGAAGGGCGGACGGGGGGTGCGGCAGCGCGCCAGCGGCGGGCAAGGCCCGCGAGCGGCCAGCCGAGTGCCACGGTCGAGACGAGGAGGAGCGCGATCCAGCCGCCGCGCCGGGCCACGGGAGAGTCACTCGTCCGGCCAAAGGCGGCGTCGAGCCAATTGCGCGCTTCGCGCATGGAGGTTGCAGAATAGAGGACGCTCACATGTTCGGTACGGGGTGCCAGCACGGCGCGGCGGGCGGTGCCTGCGGCAGGGTCTCCGACGGTTTCGCCGAAACTGGCGGCAGGATCGGTCATTTGCGCAGCCTTGAGCGCCTCGGCCGACAGGAAGCCTTCCCACTCACCTGCGATGATGAGGAGGTCGCGGGGTTCGGTCGGGGTGACGGCAAGCGAGAACATCGAGAGCGCGACGGTCGCATCGACCCTGGGGTCGCGGATCGCCTGACGGACCACGATATCAGAGGCCATCGAGTGGCCGAGAAGGGCCAGCCGCCCGTCGGCGCCCGGCAGGGCGAGGGCGGCGTCGGACACGCGGCCCAATTCGTCCATCATAAGCTGGGTCGTGCCTTCGATCACAGTCACATCGCCCGACATGGGGACGGGGTTGCGGCCGTGGCCGAGGAAATCAAAGCTGACCGCGATGTAACCCGCCTGCGCCAGCGTCAGCGCAAAACTCTCCATCAGTTGCCGCGACCCGGCGAAACCGTGGGCAATGACCACGATCGGGGCAGAAGTGTCCCCGGGCAGGCGGTAGACGGTAGCGGGGGTGGTACCTACCATCAGGCGCGTTGCGACCACATCCCCCCGGCCCTGTTCCAGCCGCAGCACGGAAAGGGCCATGCCCGCCAGCGCCACGACAAGGACAAGCCAGCGGGCGAGGGTCATGCCGTCAACCCCAGGTGGGGTGGAACTTGCCTGCGGGTGACAGGGTGAAGATCTCGCACCCGTCGGCGGTGATGCCGACCGAATGTTCGAACTGGGCCGAAAGCGATTTGTCCCGCGTTACCGCAGTCCAGTCATCCGCCAGAACCTTGGTCTCGGGCCGGCCGAGGTTCACCATCGGTTCGATGGTAAAGAACATGCCTTCCTCGAGCCGGGGGCCGGTGCCGGGGCGGCCGTAGTGCAGGACGTTAGGCGGCGCGTGGAACACGCGGCCCAGACCGTGGCCGCAGAAATCGCGGACGACAGACATGCGGGCGGCCTCGACATAGGTCTGGATGGCGGCACCGATGTCGCCAAAGGCATTGCCTGGCCGCGCGGCCTCGATCCCCTTCATGAGGGCGTCATGGGTGACCTGGATCAGGCGGTCGGCTTTGCGGCTGATCTCGCCCGCGATGTACATGCGCGAAGTGTCGCCATACCAGCCATCGACGATCACGGTAACGTCGATGTTGAGAATGTCGCCTTCCTTCAGCACCTTGTCGCCGGGGATACCGTGGCAGACCACATGGTTGACCGAGATGCAGGAGGCGTGCTGATAGCCCTTGTAGCCGATCGTGGCCGACACGCAGCCGCGCGCAGTCACCATTTCGGTGATGATGCGGTCGATCTCTCCGGTCGTCTGGCCGGGAAAGACGTGAGGTGCGATGTCGTCAAGGATGGCAGCCGCGACTTCTCCGGCATGGCGCATGCCGGCGAAATCTACGGTCTCGTAAATGCGGATGCCGTCCCGCGTGAGCCTGCCCCTGCGTTCGTCCAACATGCCATTCCTTTCAAATGCCCCGATCAGATAGGCCATAGAAGGGCGGGAATCCAGACCGCGTGGTCCGCACGATGTTGCGACTGTGGCTTTGGGCGGCGCGGGGTCCTATACCTGCATTCAAGAGCAGCACGGAGCAACAGAATGCAGAACCCTACGGCCGCCATGATCGTCATCGGTGACGAGATCCTGTCGGGGCGGACCCGCGATTCGAACATGCATTATCTGGCCGGGGAACTGACCAAGGTCGGGATCGACCTGCGCGAGGTGCGTGTGGTGCCCGACGAGACAGCGGCCGTGGTCGCGGCGGTAAATGCGGTGCGGGCGCTGTTTGATCATGTCTTCACCTCGGGCGGGATCGGGCCGACACATGACGACATCACGGCGGATTGCATCGCGGCGGCCTTTGGTGTGGGGATCGGCGTGCGGGATGATGCGCGGGCGATCCTGCAGGCGCATTATGACCGGGCGGGGACCGTGTTGAACGACGCGCGTCTGCGCATGGCGCGTATCCCAGAGGGGGCGACGCTGATCGAAAACCCGGTGAGTTCGGCACCGGGCTTCACCCTTGGCAATGTGCATGTGATGGCCGGGGTGCCGTCTGTGTTTCAGGCGATGGTGGCGTCGGTCCTGCCGACCTTGACCGGCGGGCGGCCCCTGTTGTCGCAGAGTTACCGGATCGCGCGGGGCGAGGGCGATATTGCGGGGCCTTTGGCCGCGTTGGCGGGGGAGTATCCGGATCTGATCATGGGATCCTATCCGTTCCAGAAGGATGGTGTTTACGGCGCGAATATCGTGATCCGGGGGCAGGACGGTGTGCGGGTGGATGAGGCGATGGTGAAACTGGCGGCGCTGTTTCCGGCATGAGTCTGCTGCCCGGGGCCGAACTGCTGCGGGCGCTGGGGGCGACATGGCCCCCGGCGGCGCTGGTCCCTTGCGGGCCCTTCCTGTTGCGGGACGGACGCGGGGGCGGATCGCGGGTGTCGGCCGCGACGGCAGAGGGGGCGTTCACGGCGGCCGATCTGGATGTGGCCGAGGCGGGGATGATCGCGCTGGGGCAGGTGCCTCTTTTCATGGTGCGCGGGGGCGAAGTGTCTTTCGATACGTTACTGGCGGCGCGGGGCTATGTGGTGAAGGACCCGGTGGTGGGCTATGTCGGCGCTGTGGACGTGATGGCCGGGACTGTTCCGCCTGAAACGGCGTTCGAGGTATGGCCGCCCTTGGCCGTGCAGACCGTCATCTGGGCCGGGGGGCATGTGGGGCCAGAGCGGCTGGCCATCATGGCGCGGGTCAAGGGGCCAAAGGTCACGCTGCTGGGGCGGGTCGGGGATACGCCGGCGGGGACGGCTTTTGTCGCCTGTGACGGGCGTGTCGCGTTCCTTCATGCGCTTGAGGTGCGGGAAGGGCAGCGGCGGAAGGGTCTGGGCGGACGGATGGTGCAGGCGGCGGCAAATTGGGCCGCGCGGCAGGGGGCCGGGGTGCTGGCGCTGGTCGTGACCGAGGCCAATGCCGTGGCGCGGCGTGTCTATGTCAGGCTCGGGATGGAGCAGACGGGGCAGTACCATTACCGCATCCGCCCGGGCGGGCCGGCATGAGACGTGGTCTGGTGCCAGTGCTGCTGGCCGGTCTGGCCCTGGCGGGTGCTGCCGGGGCGCAGACGCTGAGCTTTCCGGGCAATGCGCGGATGGAGCGCGAGATGGTCACGCCGCTCAGCCGCTATGCGATGCCGGTGGGGCCGTTTGCCGAAGGTTTCACGCCGGTTTCGCCGCATGAGGGCGAGGTGCGGGCGCAGGCGTGGCGGGTTGATGCGCTGGCGCTGACGACTCTGCAACTGCTGGCCCCGCTGCGCGAACAGCTTGTGGCGGCGGGGTTTGCCGTGGTCTTTGAATGCGCGACCGAGGATTGCGGCGGGTTCGATTTCCGGCACGGGACGGTCGTGATCCCGCCGCCCGAGATGTATGTCGATCTGGGTGATTTCCGGTTCCTTGCCGCCGAAAAGGGCGATGAGGTGGTGAGCCTTCTGGTCAGCCGGACGAGTGATGCGGGGTTCGTGCAGGTGATCCGCGTCGGCCCGCCGGGGCACGGGACGATCGCGACGGCAGGCGCGCCGCCTGTGCGGGGGACGCCGGTGGCCGAGGAGGAGTCGGGCGCGGTTGCGCCGATCGCGGTACCGGATGATTTTGGTGCGGCGCTTGATACGATGGGGCGGGTCGTGCTGTCGGACCTGAGCTTTCCCACGGGGTCGGCACAGCTTGCGCCGGGGGAGTATGCCTCTCTTCAGTTGCTGGCCGATTATCTGGCGGCAAATCCGTCACGGACGGTGGCGCTGGTCGGGCATACGGACAGTCAGGGGTCCCTTGATGCCAATATCGCCCTGTCGAAACGACGGGCGGGATCGGTGCTGGAACGGCTGGTAAGCGATTATGACGTGTCCCGTCAGCAGCTTGAGGCCGAAGGGATGGGCTATCTGGCCCCGGTTGCCACGAACCTGACGCCTGAAGGGCGCGAGGCGAACCGTCGGGTCGAGGTGATCGTGACCTCGACCGAGTAGCGGCCGGGCGATCTGATAGCGCAATGGAATCCTGTGGTCGGGCGGCGTACTGCCTGGTCGTCGTCTGGGGCAGGATTGGGCGAAGACTGCGACCAGATCGTCAACGGCGGGATTGCGGGGGTGCTCGTTCCGTGCGTCGCGCGGCCTTGCTTTGGGGGGTGCAGGCCGGGGTGCGTCTGGCTGAAACGGAAAAAAGGCGCGGTCACTGGGACCGCGCCGGAGGAGGGGCGCGCATCAAGCACCCTTGGGGAAATCAGGAAGGCGGCGTTACCATCTGTCGGGGCCCTTGTCGGCGAAGGCGTTGACCAGGAAGTCGATGAAGGCGCGGACCTTGGGCTGGGTGAAGCGTCCGGGCGGATAGACGGCATAGATGCCCTGCACTTCGACCGGGAGATCGGGGATCGCCTCTTCGACGAGGCCCTTGGCCATCGCGTCGGCGTAGAGGAAGGAGGGCAGATAAGCGATGCCAAGGCCCGAGATGCAGGCATTCAGAAGCGACTGGCCGTCGTTCACCGTGAGCCAGCCTGCCGTGCGGACCTGCCGCTTTTCGCCCGAGTGCGCGGTAAGTTTCCAGACGGCGCCGTTGGCCTGATTGGAATAATGCAGAAGCTTGTGATCGTTCAGATCGTCGATCTTTTCGGGACGGCCGAACTGGGCAAAGTAGCCGGGCGCCGCGATCATCCGCTTGGACGTTTCCGTCAGTTTTCGGGCGCGGATGGTGGAGTCCTCAAGCTCTCCGATCCGGACGGCCATGTCGAAGCCTTCGGAGATGAGTTCGACGTAGCGGTTGTTCAGTACCATGTTGACGGTGATGTCGGGGAATTCCTGCAGGAATTCGCCCAGAACCGGCGACAGATGGTTCACGCCGAAATCGGTGGCCACGCTGATCCGCAGAAGGCCCGAAGGCGCGGTCTGCATAGAAGTGACAAGCGCATCAGCCTCGCCAGCGTCGTTCAGCACGCGGCGGGCGCGGTCATAATAGGCCAGTCCGATTTCGGTCGGGCTGACGCGGCGGGTGGTGCGGTTGAGGAGGCGCGCTCCGAGGCGCGCCTCGAGCGCCGAGACATGTTTGGAGACAGCGGATTTTGAAATCCCCATCTTCTTGGCCGCGTCGGTAAAGCCCCCCTGATCCACAACCGTGGCGAAGGCCTCCATTTCCGTCAGGCGATCCATACTACGTCCCTCTCGGTCCAAACATGAGTGGAACCTCTCTGCCGTCGAAATCAGGCAGCAATGGGACTTGCTTCAGACAATCTCGGGGTTTTCGTGGGTATAGGTGAAGGCAGGGAAACGGATTTGCGGCCCTGCCGTGCCAGGACTGCGGCATTGGCGGGTTCAGGGATGCGCGCCTGGCGTTTCCACAGTATGGGAGAGTGCGATGGCAAAGGTGACGGGAATCGGGGGGCTGTTCTTTCGGGCAGCGGACCCCAAGGCGCTCAAGGAATGGTACGCGACTCATCTGGGGATCGGAGAGCCGCCCTGGGGACTTTGGGCGCAGGAGGCGGGGCAGACCGTGTTCGCGCCCTTTGCGGCCGACACGGATTACTTTGGCCGCGCCAGTCAGCAGTGGATGCTGAATCTGCGGGTGGATGATCTGGACGGGATGCTGGCCCGGCTTTCGGCGGCGGGGATTTCGGCCGAGACGCGGGCCGAGTGGAATTCGCCCGAAGTCGGGCGGTTCGCGCGCATCCGCGATCCCGAGGGGAACCCGGTAGAGTTGTGGGAGCCTGCCTGACAGTGCCTTGACGATGGTGGGTTTCACGCGCCCTAAATGGTTGCGGCCAGCCTTGTTCCCTGATCAATCGCCCGTTTTGCGTCAAGTTCGGTGGCCATATCGGCCCCGCCGATGATACGGACGGTGCGGCCTGCGGCGATGAGCACGTCGGCAAGGGACCGTTCGGGAAGCTGGCCGGTGCAGAGGACGATCGTGTCGGCGGGGATCAGAGTGGGGTTTTCGCGGGCGGGGCCGGTGGAGATCATCAGGCCCTCGGGCGTGATCTTTTCGTAGTTCACGCCGCCCATCATCCTGACGCCTTTCATCTGAAGCGCGGTGCGGTGAATCCAGCCGGTCGTCTTGCCCAAGCTTCGGCCGGGCTTTTCGGCCTTGCGCTGGAGGAGGGTGACCTGCCTTGCAGCGGCGGTGGGTTGAGGGCCTTGCGGGGCCAGGCCGCCACGTGTCTGCGCGGGGTCGGTGACGCCCCATTCGGCCAGCCATTCGGGCAGATCGGTCGTCGGGCTGTGGTCGGTGACAAGGTATTCGGCGACGTCAAAGCCGATGCCGCCTGCGCCGATGATCACGACGCGGGGTCCGGCGGTCACGCGGCCCTGCAGGATGTCGATATAGGTGGCGACATGGGGCAGGTCCTGACCGGGGATGGCGGGGTCGCGGGGGGTGACGCCGGTGGCGATGATGATGTCGTCGAAAGGGGCGAGGTCTTGGGGTGTGGGGGTGTGGCCGAGGCATAGATGAACGTCGTGAAGGCCGACCATGTTGGCGAACCAATCGACAAGGCCATTGAATTCTTCCTTGCCCGGAATGACGCGGGCCATGTTGAGCTGGCCTCCGATGCGGTCCGCCTTGTCGAAAAGGGCCACTTTATGGCCGCGTTCGGCGGCGGTGATGGCGGCGGAAAGCCCGGCGGGACCTGCACCGATGACGGCGATGTGGCGTGGCGTGGCGGTAGGGGTGATGACCAGTTCGGTTTCGTGGCAGGCGCGGGGGTTCACAAGGCAGGAGGTGAGCTTGCCCGAGAAGGTATGGTCAAGGCAGGCCTGATTGCACGCGATGCAGGGGGCGATTTCGTTCGCGCGGCCCGTCCGGGCCTTGGCCACGAAATGCGGATCGGCAAGGAAGGGGCGGGCCATGCTGACCATGTCGGCGCAGCCTTCGGCGAGCACCTGTTCGGCGACCTCGGGCGTGTTGATGCGGTTCGAGGTGATGACGGGGATCCCGACATGGCCCATCAGTTTCTTTGTTACCCAGGAAAAGGCGCGGCGGGGGACCGAGGTG
Source organism: Rhodobacterales bacterium (assembly GCA_026400355.1). Classification (GTDB taxonomy): domain Bacteria; phylum Pseudomonadota; class Alphaproteobacteria; order Rhodobacterales; family Rhodobacteraceae; genus JAPLPE01. Next base: position 67,727 of record JAPLPE010000021.1, read on the forward strand.
GCAATGGTGGGAATGCGCGCCTCGTGCCAGCCGATGCCGGTGTTGATGATCGTGGCGCCGGCCTGTTCGACGGCGCGGGCCAGCATCACGACTTCGTCCCAGGTTGATCCGTCGGGGATCAGATCGATCATCGACAGGCGGTAGATCAGGATGAAATCGGGGCCTGCGGCGGCACGGGCGCGTCTGACCACCTCGACGGGCAGGCGCATCCGGTTTTCGTAGGATCCGCCCCAGTCATCGGTGCGGCGGTTGGTGTGGGTGACAAGGAACTGGTTGAGGAAATAGCCCTCGGACCCCATGATCTCGACCCCGTCATAACCCGCCTCGCGCGCGCGGGCTGCGGCGGTGGCGATGTCAGCGATCTGCTTTTCGATGCCGTCTTCGTCGAGTTCCATTGGCGCAAAGGGGCTGATCGGGGATTTGATCGCCGAGGGGGCCACGCATTCGGGGGAATAGGCATAGCGGCCCGCGTGCAGGATCTGCATCGCGATGCGGCCGCCTTCATCATGGACTCGGGTGGTCACGGTGTGGTGGTTCGCGATGTCCCTGGCCGTGAAAAGGCCCGCTGCCCCGGAAAAGACGCCGCCTTCGCGGTTGGGGGCGATGCCGCCCGTGACCATCATGGCGACACCACCCCTAGCGCGTTCGGCAAAGAAGGCGGCCACGCGGTTCCAGTCGCCGGTTTCCTCGAGATTGGTGTGCATGGACCCCATCAGGACGCGGTTCGGCAGGGTGACGAAGCCAAGGTCGAGCGGGGTGAAGAGATGAGGATATGGGGTCATGCGCGCCTCCGGGTTTGGGGGAAACTGGCGGTTTCGGGGGGCAAGGTCACGCGGGACGTGGCGTTACGTGGTTGGGGCTGGACCGGTCAGGCGTCCTTACTATTGAGGCGGCTCCGCTCGCTTCAGGCCCCGCTGTTCTTGCAAAGCCCCCTTCTGGCCGACAAAGCGGGCCACCGGGCCGATCGTGATTCTAAAGCGTCTCCACACAATGACGCCGGAAAGCACGTTTGAGCATGTCAAGTTCCGCCCGCAGCAGATCAATCTCGGCCCGCAGGTCATCGGCAAGCGGTTCGCCCGCCACGATTGCAAACCGTTCGAGCGTCTCTCCCGAGGCACCATCGGTGATGAGAAACGTCTGCACCCCGTCCGCGATCCTCTCAGCCGGGATCGGCACGCGGATCGCCCATTCGCCGGGCTGGCTTTCGGCCACGACCTGCACGCCCCCGATCGCATCGCCCAGATGCGTGACGCGGATGGCAGGGGGTGTCGCCCCGGCTCCGGTCAGCACACCTTCCCACTGGCCGGCCAGCATGCGGATCTTGGTCAGTCTCATGTCGGCCATGGGGGCATTCCCTTACATTTCGGCACGGGGATAACGGGCCATCGTGACATCGCGAAGCGTCACCTGATTCATCATCGGGTTGTCAAAGATCAGGTCGAGCCATATCGCCTCGACCCGCTTTTCGTTCAGCCTGGTATAGGCGAGGTCGAATTCGACAAAGACCTCGCGGTCCTCAAGGGGAAGTTCGCGGACGATCTGTTCGGTATTCGGCCCGTGGCGGATGTTGAGCCGGGCGAACATCTCGATCGGGCGTTCGAATTCAGCCTGCACATCGACGCGGATCAGGTGGCGGCGTTTCAGGCCGCGGCACGCGTCTTCGGGCAGGTCAAGCACGAGGGACAGGAAACTGCCGTCAAAGTCGAAGACGTCAAGGCGCATGGCAAAGGGGGCCAGATCCTCTTCCCTCTGGCTGCGCAACTGGCGGATGGTCAGTTCGCTGGTCTTGCAATCGTGAAAGATCGTCGCATCATCGCCCAGCGGGGTCCTGCTGGCGACACCCGAGATACCCCTTTCAGGCAGGGGGCCACGCCAGAGATCGGGCCGCCATGACCAGTCTGTGCCGATAGGGAGCGGGAAGGAGTTCGAGCCGATCCTGGGGCGCGCCAGCCGGTTTTCAGCGACAAAGATGACTTCGTTCAGTTTCTGCTGCAGCGCCCGCGCGTCGGCCCGGTCACGGCGAAGATCGGCAAGGTCAGCCGAGTCGGCGCGGCGTGCTGCGGCAGTCCAGCGCAAGAGAGTGCGCTGGAAGATGATCCTGTCCAAGAAGCCGAATCTGCGTCGTGCCATCTGTCCCGCTCGGCCCTGCCCTGTGGGCGCTGCGCATTTTTTTGTTCTATGCTGGTAGTCCTGCCAAATAGTTTTCCAAAAGGAAACAGGGCTTAGTCATTTTCGGAGGCTGTAGCGGCACGGGCGTTGGCGGCGCGCACCTGTGCCACTGTGGCGTAAAGGAGTTCCTGCGCCTGACCCGAGGTGAGCGTCGTACGTTCGTAAGCGCGCACAGAAATCGTCGTGAGCCTGCCGTTGATATCAAGGAAGGCGCGCCATTCGTCCTGCATCAGGCCATCAACCAGTGCAGGTCCGCGGTCGGTGAAATGGACCGAAATCAGGCCGTCGCCCCGGTCCATCTGATCCACCCGGATATTGTTGGGCTGGCCCGACTGGCTGAGAAGCGCGGCACCCTGCCGGGTGCGCAGCAGGGCGGCCAGCGCGTCTTCAGACCCGGTGACAGCGGCGCTGCCTTCGGGGCCGAACTGCACGGTAACGAAACCGTCCGTCGTGGAAAAGACCCCGGTCGCCGCGATCAGGCCGCAGGAGGAGATGACGGCAAAGCCCGTCTCGGCACGGCTTGCGACCGGATCGACGCAATAACCTTGCGGCGCGCGGACCTTGACCGCCCCGTCAAGAAGCGCAAGCGTCTGCACCCCTTGTCCGGGCAGCGGCACGTCGCAGGCGGCCAGCCCGCAAAGGGCCAGCCCGGTCAGGATCAGGCGCAGACGACCCACCTACTGGTCCATGTAGATGTGCCGTTCGGCCTTGGCCCCCGGATGGGTCACAGCGCCATAGCGCGCGCTGCCGACAAGCTTGGCGAATTTCCAGACGGCACCGGTTTCGTATTGGGTCACGCGGGGGCCTTTCCAGTTGGCCTTGCGCGTGGCCAGTTCTGCGTCGCTCAGCGCAACCGACAGTTCCCCGGTGATCGCATTGATGGTGATGACATCACCCGTTTCCAGCAGCGCGATGGGGCCGCCATGGGCCGCCTCGGGCCCGACATGGCCCACGCAGAAACCACGGGTCGCACCCGAAAAGCGGCCATCGGTGATAAGGGCGACCTTCTTGCCCATGCCCTGCCCGGAAAGCGCGGCGGTGGTGGCGAGCATTTCGCGCATGCCCGGCCCGCCGGCGGGGCCTTCGTTGCGGATGACGATGACCTCGCCCTCCTTGTAGCCGCGGGACTTGACGGCAGCAAAGGCGTCTTCCTCGCATTCAAAGACACGGGCGGGGCCGGTAAAGACCTGCTCGGCCTCGCTCATGCCCGCAACCTTCACGATGGCGCCGTCGGGGCAGATGTTGCCCTTGAGACCGACCACGCCGCCCGTTTTGGTCATCGGGTTGGTGACGGGGTGAATGACCTTGCCATCAGGCTCGCCCCGGATCATGTCGAGTTCCTCGCCCAGCGACCGGCCCGATGCGGTGATGCAGTCTTCATGCAGAAGGCCCGCCTTCTTGAGTTCCTTCAGCACGACCGGCACGCCGCCCGCCTCGAACAGGTCCTTGGCAACATACTGGCCACCGGGACGAAGGTTCACAAAATAGGGCGTGTCGCGCATGATGTCGGCCACGTCAAACAGGTCAAAGTCGATCCCGGCCTCGTGCGCGATCGCGGGCAGGTGCAGCGCGGCATTGGTCGAACCGCCGGAACAGGCCACGACGCGGGCCGCGTTTTCCAGCGATTTCAGCGTGACGATATCGCGGGCGCGGATGTTCCTTTCGATCAGGTTCATCACGGCAACGCCCGACGCCTCGCCATACTGGTCGCGGCTTTCATAGGGGGCAGGGGCGCCGGAGGAGTTCAGCAGCGCAAGGCCGATCGCCTCGGACACGCAGGCCATCGTGTTGGCGGTGTACTGCGCCCCGCAGGCGCCCGAGGACGGGCAGGCCACACGTTCGATGATCTCCAGTTCGGCATCCGACATGAGACCCGCCTGATGCTTGCCCACGGCTTCGAACACGTCCTGAATCGTCAGGTCCTGACCGTTCAGACGGCCCGGCAGGATCGACCCGCCATAGATGAACACCGACGGCACGTTCAGACGGACCATCGCCATCATCATGCCCGGCAGGGATTTGTCACAGCCTGCAAGACCCACGAGCGCGTCATAGCAATGTCCGCGCATCGTCAGTTCCACGGTATCGGCAATCGCATCCCGCGAGGCGAGCGAAGAGCGCATGCCTTCATGGCCCATCGCCACGCCGTCCGTCACGGTGATCGTGGTGAATTCCCGGGGGGTGCCGCCGTTCTTTTTCACGCCCTGCTTGACGATCTGGGCCTGACGGCTGAGCGAGATGTTGCAAGGGGCCGCCTCGTTCCAACAGGTCGCGACGCCGACCCAAGGCTGGTGGATCTCTTCCTCGGTGATCCCCATGGCATAGAAGAAACTGCGGTTGGGCGCGCGGGCGGGGCCTTCGGTCACGTGGCGGCTGGGCAGTTTCGACTTGTCAAAGCGCTGGTTGGTCATCGGTTCTCTCATGCTGGAAACGGTCCGGCAAAGGTGTAGTGTTGCGGGACAGGTGCGGCAAGCGGGCAATGCAGAAGTAATTGACGCAGGGACATCGTCTTGTGGGGCGCGGGGCTCGCTCCTAGGGTCAAGACGGGACCGGGTTGGCGGTCATGGGTGAAAGCGGAGTGGCGGAATGGCGTGGGCGTGGATGATGGCGGCGGGGCTGGCTTTGATCGCCTCAATGGCGGGTGCACAGACCGAGGAGGCCATGCCCAACCCGTTGCGCGACGGCGGTCCCGTGGCCTGCGACGGCTGGGCACCCGAAAGCGATGCCGCCACGATGGCAGCCCTTGCCGGGATGTGGGAAGGGTCGGGGCTGGCTCCCGCCGTTCCGGACCTGCGGCCGGAAACGCCGTTCCGCTACTACCTGACCGCAGAGGTGGACGGGACATTCCGTCTTGAACGGCTGGTCTGCTTTCCGGGCATCGCGACCGAGGGGCAGACACCGCTTGAACCGATCTGCGGGCAGGCGGATCTGACCGGGCAATGGGCCGCGACAAAGGCAGAGGACGGGGCGATCACGATTGCCACGCGGTCGGCCGGGAATGACTACACCGGGCAGGAACTGCCCGAGACCTGCGGGACGGGCACCCTGCAGCAGGTCGATGCGGATACGCTGACCGACAGCCACGGCAGCCCGATCCTCCGGTTCGTGAACTAGGGGTATCCCGTCTGCGCTGCGCTGGTGCTAGGCTGGGGCCATGCCATCCCTGTGCCGCGACTGTCTGACCACTTTCGAGACGGGCAAGCGTTGCCCCGCCTGCCGGTCGCCGCGTGTCACGGCGCATCCCGAACTGTTCGACCTGACGATTGCGCACATGGATTGCGACGCCTTCTTTGCCAGCGTCGAAAAGCGGGACAATCCTGATCTGGCCGACAAGCCGGTGATCGTGGGCGGTGGCCAGCGGGGGGTCGTGTCGACGGCCTGTTATCTGGCGCGGATCAAGGGCGTGCGGTCGGCGATGCCTATGTTTCAGGCGCTGAAACTGTGCCCGGATGCGGTGGTCGTAAAGCCCCGGTTTGACGCATATGTAGAGGCATCGCGGGCGATCCGGGCGATGATGGACGAACTGACCCCCGTGGTGCAGCCCTTGTCTCTTGATGAGGCGTTCATGGACCTGTCGGGGACGGAGCGGCTGCATGGTGCGCCGCCTGCGGTGATGCTGGCGCGACTTGTGAAGCGGATGAAGGACGAGGTCGGGCTGACCGGGTCCATCGGCCTGTCACATAACAAGTTTCTGGCCAAGGTCGCCTCGGACCTTGACAAGCCGAGGGGCTTTTCGGTCATTGGTCGGGCCGAAACGACGGATTTCCTGCGCGAAAAGCCCGTGCGGCTGATCTGGGGGATCGGACCTTCCGCGCAGGAGCAACTGGAAGCGGCAGGGATCAGGACATTCGCGGACCTGTTGCGCTGGGAAAGGCGCGATCTGCATGCGCGGTTCGGGGGCATGGGCGAAAGGCTGTGGCATCTGGCGCGGGGCGAGGATGCGCGCCGGGTCGAGGCGCATGAGCCGGTAAAGGGCCTGTCGAATGAGACGACCTTTCACGAGGATACGGCGGATGTGGACATCCTTGACGGGCATATCTGGCGGATGGCCGAAAAGGTCTCCTCCCGCGCCAAGGCGCGTGATCTGGCCGGGCGCGTGGTGACGCTGAAGCTCAAACGGGCGAACCACACGCTGATCTCGAAACGGCAAAGCCTGCGGCATCCGACCCAGATCGCCGACACGATCTACCGCGTGGCGCGGGGCCTGTTCGATCAGGTGGGCGAGGCGGGGCCGTACCGCCTGCTTGGGGTCGGGATCAGCGAGTTGACCGGGGCCGCGGAGGCCGACCGCGAAGGCGATCTCCTGGACCCCGATGCCGGGAAACGGGCCGAGGTGGAGCGCGCGGCGGATGCGATCCGCGCACGGTTCGGCAAGGATGCGATCGTGAAGGGGCGGTCGTTGCGGTAAGTTTTGCACGATCATCCTTGGGATGGGCTGCGGATTCCCTCGAAAGGATCTTCCAGAACTCTTCGAAGCGTCTTGAGCGCGCCAGTCTGGCCAAAGGACGGCCTTCCGATGGTTGCGCAATCTGGCTTTTCGCTCTAGAATGAATTGGGGTCTTTGATCAAAGGGAGGGCCGCTCTTCATGTTTCGCAGCGGTCATCTGAGTTACGGACCTGTTCCTGCCCTGCAAATCCGTTTGCAGGGCTGATCCGGGACCACAATCAAACCTCCCCTCCGGTCAGCCTGTCTGTCCGCGCCACATGGCGCAACCTTTGCCCCCACCGGGCCTGACACGAGACCTGACATGACACTCATCACTTTGCGTTCGCTTGGCGTGACCCTTGGTGCGCCGCTTTTCGCTGACCTGTCCCTGACCATCGGCAAGGGGGACCGGATCGGCCTTGTTGCGGCCAACGGGCGGGGGAAATCGACGCTGTTGCGTTGCATCGCAGGAACGGGTGAGCCTACGACGGGCGATGTGACCCGGGCGCGGGGGACGCGGGTGGGGCTGGTGGAACAGGAGATCCCGCCGGGCCTTCTGGACCGGACGCTTTACGGCGCGGTGCTGTCGGCTTTGCCACCAGATCAGGCCGAGGAAGAAGGCTGGCGCGTCGATATCGCACTGGACGATCTGGAGATCCCGGCCGAGTTCCGCGAACGCCCCCTGCAGGCGCTGAGTGGCGGTTGGCAGCGGCTGGCCATGCTGGCGCGGGTCTGGGTGACGGAGCCGGACGCGCTGTTGATGGACGAGCCCACCAACCACCTTGACCTTGACCGGATCGGACGGCTGCAACGCTGGATCGCCGCGCTGCCCCGCGATGTGCCGGTGATGGTGGCAAGTCACGACCGGGCGTTTCTGGATGCCGTCACCACCCGGACACTGTTCCTGCGGGCCGAGCGGAGCCAGGTCTTTGCCCTTCCCTATTCCCGCGCGCGGGAGGCGCTCGACGAGGCGGATGCGGCCGAGGCGCGGCGGTTCGGGAATGATCTCAAACAGGCCAGCCAGTTGCGGCGGCAGGCGGCCAAGCTCAAGAACATCGGCATCAATTCGGGCAGTGATCTTCTGGTGGTAAAGACCAAGCAGCTGACCGAGCGGGCCGAGAAGATCGAGGAGGCCGCCCGGCCCTCGCATCAGGAGCGGAGTGCGGGGGCGATCCGGCTGGGCAACAGCGGAAGCCACGCGAAGGCGCTGCTCACGCTGGACGATGCGGCGGTGACGGCGCCGGACGGGCGGCTGTTGTTCCGGACGGGCAAGGTCTGGATCGGGCAGGGCGACCGGATCGTCGTACTGGGGCGCAACGGCGCGGGCAAATCGCAACTGGTGGGGATGATCCTGCGGGCGATCCGGGGCGAGGCGGGGGCGATCCGGGCGGCGCCTTCGGTGGTGCTGGGGGCCAGCGATCAGGAGTTGACGCAACTGGCCGGGGACAGGACACCCTTCGACGCCATTACCCGGCGGTTCGACGTGGGCGATCAGCGGGCCAAGGCGCTGCTGGCCGGGGCGGGGATGGACATGGCGTTGCAGCAAAGCCCGATCAAGGCGCTTTCGGGCGGGCAGAAGGCGCGGCTTGCCATGCTGGTGCTGCGGCTGGAGCAGCCCAACTTCTATGTGCTGGACGAACCCACGAACCATCTGGATATCGAAGGGCAGGAGGCACTGGAGCGGGAACTGACCGCACATGGGGCCAGTTGTTTGCTGGTCAGCCACGACAGGAGTTTCGTGCGGGCGGTCGGGAACCGGTTCTGGCTGATCGACCGGAAAAGGCTGGTCGAGGTCGAGGGGCCGGAGGCGTATTTTGTCGAGGTTCTGGGGGGTGGGGCATAGGGTGAAGCCTGTGGCTGGCCACCGGGGCGCTGCCCCGGACCCCGAGGTACTTCAGCGACAAGGAAGCTTGGGGGGAGTGGCGCAGGTGGAAGGTGCCCCGTGATCTTGCGGATGGGGATTAGCCTTGCCAAGACAAGGCGGGGCAGGGAAAGATCGGCCATGAGTGAAGACAGCCCGATCTTTCTGCGCCTGAACTTTGACGGGCGCCCCCGGTTCGGGCCGGGGAAGGCTGCGCTTCTTGAAGTCATCCGTGATCAGGGGTCGATCACCCGGGCCGGCAAGGCAATGGGTATGAGCTACAAGCGGGCCTGGTCGCTGGTCGAAGAGATGAACGGCATGTTCGCGGAACCACTCGTGGAAAGTTCGCGTGGCGGGGCAGACGGGGGCGGGGCGCGGCTGACGCAAGCCGGGGTGACCGTTCTCGCGGCCTACCGGGCGTTGGAGCAGAAGGCGGCCGAGGCGGGTGTGGCAGAGATGGCCGTGTTGCGGGGGCTTCTGGGCGATATGTCTGAACGGCGATAACGCTTGCTCGGGGTGGGGGTCTGAGTGTTATATCCAGTCAAGCATATCGGTTGCCATAGGTCGGGCACATGGGGTTTTCGCGTTCTGTCATTCTGGCTGCGGCCCTGGCCGCGCTGCCCCATCTGGTGCAGGCTGGTGAGGTGACGGTCTTTGCGGCGGCGAGCCTCAAGACCGCGCTGGACGAAATTGCAGCGGACTGGCAGGGCAAGACGGGGAATACCGTCAGCATATCCTACGCCGGGTCGTCGCAGCTTGCGCAGCAGATCGAGGCCGGGGCGCCTGCGGATATCTTCATTTCGGCAGCCGTGAACTGGATGGACACGCTTGAGGCGGCTGGCCGGATCGTGCCGGACAGCCGCGTGGACCTTCTGGGCAATACGCTTGTGATGGTGGCCCATGGTCAGGGCGCAGCACCGGTTGAAATCGGGCCGGGGCTTGATCTGGCGGGGCTGCTGGCAGGTGGGAAAATGGCCATGGCGCTGGTCGATTCCGTGCCGGCGGGGGTCTATGGCAAGGAGGCACTGACGACGCTTGGCCTGTGGCCCTCGGTCGAGGGATCGGTGGCGCAGACGGACAATGTGCGCGCGGCGCTTGACCTCGTGGCATTGGGCGAGGCACCCTTTGGCATCGTCTATGGGTCGGACGCGATGGCCGAGCCGGACGTCACGGCCGTCGGCATGTTCCCGCAGGACAGCCACAAGCCCATCGTCTATCCCGCTGCCCTGATCGCAGAGCGGGACAATCCTGACGCGGCCGCGTTTCTTGACCACCTCTCCTTGGACGCGGCCAGGGCGGTGTTCGAAGCGCAAGGCTTTACCTTTCTGCCCTGACCTGCTGGTGTCGGCGCTGTGCCGAATGTGAGGACCGATGGCCGACTGGCTGAGCCCCGAAGCGTGGACTGCCGTGCGTCTGTCGCTGTGTGTGGCGTTCTGGGCCGTGGTCTGGACCCTTCCCCTGGGGATTGCCGTCGCATGGCTGCTGGCCCGTCGGGAGTTTCCCGGCAAGGCTTTGCTGAACGGGATCGTACTCTTGCCGCTGATCCTGCCGCCGGTGGTGACGGGGTATCTCCTTCTGCTCAGCTTTGGCACACGTGGGCCGGTCGGCGGGTTCCTGCAGGAAAAGTTCGGGATCGTCTTTGCCTTTCGCTGGACGGGGGCGGCGTTGGCAGCGGGGATCATGGCGTTTCCGCTGATGGTGCGCGCAATCCGCCTGTCGATCGAGGCGGCAGACCGCAGGCTGGAACAGGCGGCCGGGACGCTGGGGGCGTCGCCCGTCTGGGTGTTCCTGACGGTGACGCTGCCGCTGATCCTGCCGGGGATCATTGCGGGGGCGATCCTGGCCTTTGCCAAGGCGATGGGAGAGTTCGGGGCCACGATCACCTTTGTGAGCAACATTCCCGGGCAGACGCAGACGCTGCCTTCAGCCATCTACGCCTTTCTGCAGGTGCCGGGCGGGTATGAGGCGGCGTTCCGGCTGGTCCTGATCGCGGTGCTGGTGTCGATGGGGGCGGTCCTTTTGTCGGAATGGGTCGCGCAGGTCGTGGCCCGGCGGATCGGGGGCGGGTGATGCTGGACGTGGCGGTGCGGCACCGGCTGGGGAATTTCGCGCTGGATGTGGCGTTCCGCGCGCCACTTGGTTTGACGGCGCTGTTCGGGCGGTCGGGGTCGGGCAAGACGACCGTCGTGAACGCCGTCGCGGGCATCCTGCGGCCTGATGCGGGCCGAATTGCGCTGGGCGACAGGGTGCTGTTTGACGAGCGGCTGAACCTGCCGCCATGGAAACGGCGGGTCGGCTATGTGTTTCAGGACAGCCGCCTGTTCCCGCATCTGACGGTGCGGCAGAACCTGCTCTATGGCCGGTGGTTCGCGCCCAAGGGGGACGGGCCGACACTGGAAACTGTCGTGGACCTGCTCGGGATCGGGGCGCTGCTGGCGCGGCGGCCGACGCTTTTGTCCGGCGGCGAAAGGCAGCGCGTGGCCATCGGGCGGGCGCTTCTGGCGCGGCCGGAGCTGCTCCTGATGGACGAACCGCTGGCCGCCATCGACGAGGCACGCAAGGCCGAGGTGCTGCCCTATCTGGAACGCATCCGCGATGCGACGACGGTGCCGGTCCTCTATGTCAGCCATTCGGTGGCCGAGGTCGCGCGGCTTGCCACGACCGTGGTGCTGATCGACGGCGGCCGGGTGGTGGGCCAAGGGACCGCCGCTGAGGTGCTGTCCGACCCCGGCAGCGTCGCAGCCCTTGGCCCGCGCGAGATGGGGGCGGTGATCGAAGCGCGCATCGCGGGGCAGGAGGCGGACGGGCTGACGCGGCTTGATGGTGCGGCGGGGCCGATCCTTGTGCCGCAGGTGGCGGGGGCGGTGGGCACGAGGGTGCGGCTGCGGGTGCAGGCGCAGGACGTGATGATCGCGCTGAACCGGCCCGAGGGGCTGTCGGCGCTGAACATTCTGCCTGCTGTCGTCCGCGAGGTAAGGATCGGCGACGGCCCCGGCGCATTGGTGCAGCTGTCCGTGGGGGGCGAGGTGATACTCGCCCGGGTCACCCGCCGGTCGGCCGTGGTGCTGGGTCTTGCGCCGGGTCTGGCCTGCTTTGCCGTGCTCAAGACCGTGGCCATCGCGCCCGGCGATATCGGGCGCTGAGGCGCTTTGTTCCCAGCCTCTTCTGGTCTGAATCATCCCGGAGGTCCGGAGGAAGTGCCTCTGGTGCCGGGCACCCTTACCACGAATCCCGGTCGGGGGTTCTTGCCGGGCCCCCGGTGCTTTGCCCCGGACCCCGGGATAGCTGGAGCCAGAAGAAGCAGCGGGACCTTGTATGGGAGTTCAGTCGATGAAGGCGCGGACGGCGGCGTTGTATTCGTCGGGGGCCTGCAGCATCGCGAAATGGCTGGCCTGCGGCAGGATGACCAGTTGCGCGCCGGGGATCAGGGCTGCGATCTTTTCGGAATGCGGGCGCAGGATCGCCTCGTCATGTTCGCCCACAACGATCGCCGCGGGCACGGTGATCGCTGCAACCTGTTCGTCGGTCCAGTTGGGTTGGGTGGCCCACATCTCGGAAATCTGGGCGACGAAGGCATCGAACTGATCCGGGGTCGGCGACATCTTTGCGTAATCGCCGGCCATCATGGTGATGTAAGATCCGAAAACCGCATCCTCTCCCACTGTCGGATCGACGCCGTCGGTGGTGATGTTGGCGGCCTGCGCAAAAAGATGGTCGAGCCGTTCGGGTTGGTTCATCGCGATATCAAGGCCGATGATCCCGCCATCCGACCAGCCGACAAGATCAACCTTGTCGATACCAAGAAAGTCGAGAAGGGCGATGTAGTCCGAGGACATGAGGTCATAGCCGAAAGGCTCTTCCGTCCGGGTGGACCGCCCGTGGCCACGGCTGTCGGCGACGATGACAAGGTGGTCCTTCATCAGGTCGGTGACCTGGGCGGACCAGATATCGGCATTGCCAAGGCCGCCGTGGATCAGAAGGACCGGATCGCCCGCGCCAAAGGTGGCATAGTACATCTCGATCCCGTTCACGGGGGCCATGCCGGTTGAAACCGGCCTGGGCATCGGGCCGGGGGTCGGGACAGACATCCAGCGGTCTTCGGCCAGTGCGGGTGTGGCAAGGGCCAAGAGCGAGACAAGGGCTACGTTTCGCATGACGGGTTCCTCAATGGGGGGGTACAGGAAGGCTACGGCATCGGGCCCCCTCGGCGCAAGAGTTGTCATCGGGCGGGGGCTTGAGGATGCGCGACCTGGTCGGGCGCGCACCGCAGCGAGGTTGCGCGACGCGCGAACGAGCGGCCTGTCAGGTCACACCGGCAGCGCAGTCGTCTGTCGTACCGTCCGCAGTGCAAAGGAAGACTGCATCTGCGCCACCCCCGGCAGGGTCGCAAGTGACTTGCGGTGGATGCGGGCAAAATCCTCGGTATCCATCGCCATGACCTTGAGCAGATAGTCCGCCGAGCCCGACATGAGGTGGCATTCCAGAACCTCGGGTACCCGGGCTACGGCCTTTTCGAAGGCATCCAGCACTTCGTCCGCCTGTCCGGAGAGGGTGATTTCGACAAAGACGGTCGTATGCCGGCCCATCTTGCGCGGGTTCAGCAGCGCCACATAGCCCGAGATGAACCCCTCCTCTTCAAGCCGCTGGACCCGCCTGTGGCAGGCCGAGGCCGAAAGGTTCACCCGTTCCGAAAGGTCGGCATTCGACATGCGCCCCTGTTTCTGCAGCGTTTCGAGTATCCGGCGGTCGATACTGTCCAGATCCATTTCGCGCAAACTCCTCCTGCTTTTTGACTGAATGGCACATGATTCTGCTGTATTTCAACTTCAGGGCGGCAGTCTTTGTCAGGACATTGCACCGGCGCTGCGCGATCCTCAACCTGCAACACGTTGGAGGACCCCATGCGCATCGGCTGCCCCAAGGAAGTGAAACCCCAGGAATACCGCGTCGGCCTGACCCCCGATGCTGCCCGCGATGCCGTGGCGCGCAGCCACGCCGTCCTGATCGAGACGGGCGCGGGCCTCGGGTCCGGGTTTCCGGATGCGGACTATGTCGCCGCAGGCGCAGTCATCGTGCCGACAGCCGCCGATGTCTGGTCAACGGCGGAACTCGTGGTCAAGGTGAAGGAACCCCAGCCCGCCGAACGGGCGCAGCTTCATGCGGGGCAGGTGCTGTTCACCTATCTGCACCTTGCCCCCGATCCCGATCAGACGCGGGATCTGATCTCCTCGGGTGCCTCCTGCATCGCTTATGAGACGGTGACGGATGCGGCGGGCGGGCTTCCTTTGCTCGCGCCGATGTCCGAAGTTGCCGGGCGGCTGGCCCCACAGGTCGGCGCATGGGCTCTGCAAAAAGCCAATGGCGGGCGCGGCATCCTGCTGGGCGGCGTGCCGGGCGTGTCCCCGGCGCGGGTTGTCGTCATCGGTGGCGGCGTCGTGGGGACGCATGCGGCGGTAATTGCTGCGGGCATGGGTGCGGATGTGACAGTGCTGGACCGGTCGCTTCAAAGACTGCGGCATCTGGATGATCTGTTCGGCACGCGGTTCAAGACCGCCTATGCGAGCAGCGCCCAGACCGCGGCGCTTGTTGCCGAAGCGGACCTGGTCATCGGTGCGGTCCTTATCCCCGGTGCTGCGGCCCCCAAGCTTGTCAGCCGGGCGCAGCTTTCCACGATGAAGCCCGGTGCTGCTATTGTCGATGTGGCCATCGATCAGGGCGGCTGCTTTGAAACCTCGCATGCCACGACCCATCAGGACCCGATCTATATGGTCGATGGGATCGTGCATTACTGCGTGGCCAACATGCCGGGCGCCGTGGCGCGCACCTCGACCCAGGCGCTGGGCAACGCCACGCTGCCATTTGTCCTCGCGCTGGCCGACAAGGGCTGGCGGCGCGCCTGTACCGACGACCGGCACTTGCTGGCCGGACTGAACGTTCATGCGGGGCAACTGACCTGCGCACCGGTCGGCAAGGCGCTGAACCTGCCGGTCATCACGCCCGAAGCCGCGCTGACACTCTGACAGGCGGCAAGGTCATTCCTGTGACGGGACCCGGTCCGGCATCCGTTCAGGCTCCAGTCAATCACGCCGGAGCCTTTGCATGTTGTCCCGTTTCCCGCCCTCTCTGACCTGGGCTGTGCTGTCCTTTCCCGCCCTTCTCATGCCCGGCCGGTTGGTCGGCGGGGATGGAAGTGCATCGCGCGCAATCCCGCACGGATCGGGCGAATGGGCCACCCGTCTGATGATCATTGTCATGGTGGCGACCGCGCTGATGATGCTTTGCAAGGGCTGGCGTGGCCCGCGCTGTCTGGTGAAGAACCGCCGCTATCTGGCGTGCCGTCGATCGGCTATGCCGCGATCCACCTCACGGCCCATCTCCGGGTCAAGCCTCTGACGCGGGCCCTTGCCGACCTCGCCCAATTCGACATGCTGATGGGTTGACTGGCCTTCCTCGTCTTTATCCCGCTGGCCGCGACCTCGGCTGATCGGGCGATGTGGGCGATGGGACCGAACTGCAAGAAACTACACCGCCGGACCTATGCGGCGGCAGTCTTGTTCTGCCGCGCCGGGCGGCGCTGCACGATTGGCGCGGCTTGGGCGATGTGCAGGTCAACTTCGGCCCGTTACTCTGGCTGACGGGGTATCGGCTCTGGTGGAACTGGCTGCGCAGCCGTCCGCAGCGGATGGTCGCCTGAAACGCAAAAGGCCCGCCGGGGGTGGCGGGCCTTTCCGATCGACAAACCCCGGCTCAGCGCGTCCTGAGAAGATCGCGGATCTCGGTCAGCAGTTGTTCGGACGTGGGCCCCGGCGGGGGGGCGGCAGCGGCAGCGGCGGCGTCCTTCTTGATCGTGGCATCCTTGATCTTGTTCAGCGCCTTGACCAGCATGAAGACCACGAATGCTATGATGAGGAAGTTGATGACGGCGGTGATGAAGGCACCGTAGGCAAAGACGGCCGCGCCGCTGTCGCGGGCGGTGGCAAGACTTGCCCCGTCGGCCACTTCACCCGACATCACGAAATACATGTTCGAAAAATCGACACCACCCAGGACAAGGCCGATCAGCGGGTTGATCAGATCCCCCACGAGGCTTGACACGATGGCGGTAAAGGCCGCCCCGATGATGATCCCGACCGCCAGATCCATGACATTGCCGCGGGCAATGAAATCTCTGAATTCTCTTAGCATTGACTGGTCCCTTTTATGTTGTCCCGCCACCCCGGTCTGATGCCGGCTGCGCGGATGCGCACAGTCATATGTCTGGAATGAAGGATGTGCATCTCTTTTCTTCTGGCAAGAGCCCTGTAGCCTGCGGGCTTATCCCGTCGTTGCAAATGGAGTCACCATGGCCGATCTTTCCGCCTTTCCGATCACCCGCAAATGGCCTGTCGCCAACGCCGACATCATCCAGTTGTTCGCCTATCCCACCGCCAACGGGATCAAGGTTTCCATCGCGCTTGAGGAACTGGGGCTGCCCTATGAGGCGCACCGGGTCACTTTGGCCGATGCCGATGTGAAAAGCCCCGCATTCCTGTCGTTGAACCCCAACAACAAGATCCCCGCGATCATCGACCCGAACGGGCCGGATGGCGCGCCCATCGGGCTGTTCGAAAGTGGGGCGATCCTGATCTATCTGGCAGAAAAGACCGGCAAGCTGATCGGCAAGACCGCGACCGAACGCTACAAGATCATCCAGTGGCTCATGTTCCAGATGGGCGGCGTCGGGCCGATGTTCGGGCAGTTGGGGTTCTTCGTGAAATTCGGCGGGGCGGCAGTGACCGACCCCATCCCGCGCGACCGGTATGTCGCCGAGGCGCGGCGATTGCTGCGGGTTGTTGACGGGCAGTTGGAAGGGCAGGACTGGATCGCAGGGGACTATTCGATCGCGGACATCGCTCTGGGTCCCTGGCTCAATGGGCTGGACGGCTATGGGGCGCGGCCGATGGTGGACTGGGATGAGCTGAAGAACGTTCCGGCCTATGTGGAGCGGTTCATGGCCCGGCCTGCGGTGGAAAAAGGCAAGGGCATTCCGCCGCGGTGACGGGGTGGGCGGTGTGAACCCCGCCCTGCGTCACCGTCCGACACTAACGTTCCCACCGGTTCCGGTTCGGCAAACATCTCAGAAGGCCAGCGCCTGCGCCCGCGGGGCGTCCGGCCGGAAAGCATCACTTGGGTCGTGTGACCAAGGCGATGGCCTTGGTCATTCCAGTAGGGTGCGTTTCAACCCATCACCCGCACAGGGCGGGTTTACCCCGCCCTGTGCCTACTCGCGCAGCACGCCGCCTATCGCCTTGCCGACCTTCGCGACGATCCTGGCACTTACCGCTTCGATATCGACATCCTTCAGCGTCGCCCCCACGGGCTGCAACCGCACCGTGATCGCAAGCGACTTCTTGCCTTCGCCAAGGCTCCTGCCGACAAAGCTGTCAAAGACCCGCACATCGGAAATCAGCGCCTTGTCCGCGCCAAGGGCGGCATTAACCAGCGCCAGCGCCTCGACCTTTGCATCCACGACAAAGGCGAAATCGCGCTCGACCGGCTGCAGGTCATGTACGACCAGCGCACCGCGCGAAGCCGTCTTGACCTTGGGCAGGGGCACTTCCTCGGGCCAGAGGGTGAAGGCCACGGCGGGGCCTTTCACATCCATCTCGCGCAGGATCCGGGGGTGGAGTTCGCCGAACACGCCCAGCACCTTTTTCGGGCCAAGGCAGATCATCCCGTGCCGACCCGGATGCCACCAGCCGGACGCACCGCGCAGGATCTGGACCCTGGCAGGCGAACCCATCGCGGCAAGCACGGCTTCGGCATCAGCCTTGACGTCGAACACATCGACGGGGCGGGACGACCCGTGCACATCCTTGGGCCCGGTCCTTCCGATCAGCAGACCGGTCACAAGCAGATGCTGTTCCCCCGGTTCGCCGCCGTGGAAGGCGTGGCCAGCCTCGAACAAAGCCATGTCCATGAAGCCCCGTGCCTGGTTGCGCGCTGCCGCCCGAAGAAGACCGGGCAGAAGCGCCGGACGCAGATGGCTCAAGTCCGCGCTGATCGGGTTTTCCAGCATGTCGGTATCGCTGCCGCCGCCGAACAAGGCCGCCGCCGCCGGGTCGATGAACGAATAGGTCACGCATTCGTTGTAGCCCAGCGAAGCGCAGGTCCGACGGGCGGCAGCCACACGCACCTGCATCGGCGTGAGGATCGGCTTGGGCACCCCCGCCGAAACGCGCGGCATCGGGCGGCCGACAAGTTTGGTGAGCGACGCGATCCGGGCCACTTCCTCGACCAGATCAGCTTCGCCCTGCACATCGCCGCGCCAGGACGGGACCTCGGCCATGTCGCCATTCAGGGTAAAGCCAAGCGCTGTCAGCGTCCGGCGCTGTTCATCCGCAGGAATTTCCATGCCGACAAGGCTTTGCACCCGGTCGGTATCCAGACGGAAGGACCGGCGCACGTCTGGCACGGCACCGGCCATGACCACATGCGAGACCTCGCCCCCTGCATGATCCACGATCATCCGCACGGCGCGGTCGAGCCCTTCAAGGGTGAAGGCCGGATCGACACCGCGTTCAAAGCGGTAGCGGGCGTCCGAATTGATCCTCATCGCCCGGCCAGTCAGCGCGATCTGCACCGGGTTCCAGTAGGCGCTTTCCACGAAGACATCGACCGTATCCTCCGACACGCCGGACGCCGCGCCGCCCATGATCCCGGCCACGCTCTCGGGGCCGTGGTCGTCACCGATGATCATTCCCCCGGCAAGGAATGTGTAGGTCTTGCCATCAAGGGCCGCGATGGTCTCGTCCCCGTGGGCGCGATAGACGCGGAGGTCGCCCTTGACCTTGGCCGCGTCAAAGACATGCAGCGGGCGGTTCACGTCGTAGGTGAAGAAGTTCGTCACATCGACGAGAAAGGAAATCGGGCGCAGGCCGATGGCGCGCAGGCGGTCCTGCAGCCATTCAGGCGACGGGCCATTCCTGACCCCACGGATCAGGCGGGCAGCAAAGACCGGGCAGCCGTCCGTGGTATCAGCGTCGATCGTGACCTTGAGAGGGCTGTCGAAGGTGCCTTCCACCTTGACCGGGGGCAGCGCCTTGAGCATGCCGATCCCGCGCGCGGCCAGATCACGGGCGATACCGTGGACGCCCAGCGCATCCTGCCGGTTGGGGGTAATCGCGATTTCGATGACCGGGTCCACCTTTGCGGGATCATTCACCGCGAGCCAGTCGACGAACCGCTGGCCTACCGCGCCAGAGGCCAGTTCGATGATGCCGTCATGTTCCTCGGACAGTTCCATCTCGCGTTCGGAACACATCATGCCAAAGGATTCGATGCCCCGGATCTTGCCCACGCCGATGGTCGTGTCGATGCCGGGCACATAGACGCCTGGCTTGGCCACGACGACGGTGATCCCGGCCCGCGCATTCGGCGCGCCGCAGATGATCTGCAGAACCCCCTCATCCGTCTCGACCTTGCAGACGCGCAGGCGTTCGGCATCAGGGTGCTGTACGGCTTCGACCACCTTGCCGATGGTGAACCCGGCGAGTTTCTGGCCGCGATTCTCGACCCCTTCGACCTCAAGGCCAAGGTCGGTCAGCGCAGCGGCGATCTCGGTCACGGTGGCCGTCGTATCGAGGTGATCCTTCAGCCAGGAAAGGGTGAATTTCATCGCGGGCATCCATTGCTACGGGCAGAGCCCCGTGGGCTCTGCTTTGGTCAGGGGCGCTCTTATCCCATCGGGGGGGAAGGGGGAAGCTACCCCATCGGGGGGAAGGGGGAAGCGATGCTCTGAAATGGCCGCAATTCTGCCTTATTGCTGCCACAGAGCTGCAGCACAAGAAAATTTAGGTCAATCCTTTGAGGATGTCATGGATTATCGCGGCCCTATCCTTCTGATTTTCGGCGCGACGCTGATCCTGTCACCGCTTGCCGTGAAAATGGTTGCGGAAGAGAGAATTGAGGTCGTTCGGATCGTCAAGACGGAGACGGGCTCGAACAGGACGTGCAGCGCGACATCCGTTCTTGACATCGACCGTAGCCTCAGCTGCCGCAACAACTTCGGCAAGCCAAGCCCCGATGTGCAGACGACGGGCGGTCTGGCGTCCATGCTCGGGGAGTAGGCGGGGATCAGTCAGGATCAGAACGTCGCGCGCAGGATCTGCGGCATCGTCGGGTCCATGCAGATACCCCAAAGAACGGTAAACCCCGAAGGATACTCGGGCTTGTCAAAGATAACCGTGGCCACGCCCCAGTTCGTCGACGAAACGCCATCCGGCCCGGTCATCGTCGCCTCGCAAGGGCCGGTTTCGGTGGAAATCCAGTAGGCCTGATGCACGCCGCGCTGATCAGCGTTGCCGCCAAGGCCCTGGATGTAAAGGCTCGCCATGCCGGTGGCATAGGGCACGCTCAGGACGGCGGTGCTGCCGATATCGGCCTGATAGACGACCTGGCCCCAGTTGCTGTTCCAGACCTCATCCGCCGCAGCGGGGGTGGCAAGAAGAAGCAGGGCTGCGATTCTCTTCATGGGAGAGACCTTTCGGGTTAACCATTGAGGCAAGATATAACGGGTTCCGTTGAGTCAGGATAGTCATGCTTTCCAGAGGTTTGGTAGGAATTCCTGCCCCTCGTGAAACTGTCGCGGCACATGCCTGAGCGAGGCCCCCGCCCTGCGGGGGGCGGGCGCTGACCGGTACCCTGTGGCGGCGCGGGCGGAAAGCGTCACCCGCGACGTAAGGCCAACGCGATGGCCTTGGTCATGGATGCGAAGGGTGTGTGCCTGCATGCACCGCCACCTATGTCCTTGTCTTTCGCCTTTGTGCGCCCGGACTGGCCCCGCAAACCCTGCCCATGGTGCGCTTCAGCGCCCCATGGGCGGTGCGTAGGGTGGGTTCACCCCGCCTCATCCCCCGGCCCGGAAATCTACCGCGACAGTCCGCCGTCGAGCGTCGGCACGTCAAGCGCGGCAAAGCCATAATGCCGCAGCCAGCGCAGATCGCTGTCAAAGAAGGCCCGCAGATCGGGGATGCCGTATTTCAGCATCGCAATCCGGTCGATCCCCATACCGAACGCAAAGCCCTGCCAAAGGGCCGGGTCCACCCCAGCGTTCTGCAGCACCTTGGGATGCACCATCCCCGACCCGAGGATCTCGAGCCAGCTGTCCCCGGTGCCGACCCTGAGCGTCCCGCCCTCCCAGGAACAGCGGATATCCACCTCGGCCGAAGGCTCCGTGAACGGGAAATGCGAGGCGCGGAAGCGCAGGTCGACCTGATCGACCTCGAAATAGGCCTTCACGAACTCTTCCAGCACCCATTTCAGGTTGGCCATGCTGATGCCCTTGTCGATGGCCAGCCCTTCGACCTGATGGAACATCGGCGTATGGGTCTGGTCATAGTCGGCGCGGTAGACGCGCCCCGGACAGATCACCCGGATCGGCGCCCCCTGCGCCTGCATCGACCGGATCTGCACCGGAGAGGTATGGGTGCGCAGTACATGCGGCGGGCGGTTATCGCCTTCCTTGCGATGCATGTAGAATGTGTCCATCTCGGCGCGCGCCGAATGGTGCGACGGCATGTTCAGCGCGTCGAAATTGTACCAGTCGCTTTCCACCTGCGGGCCTTCTGCCACGGCAAAGCCCATGTCGGCAAAGATCGCGGTGACTTCGGCGGTGACCTGACTGATCGGGTGGATCGTGCCTTGCGGCCGGTTCCGGCCTGGCAGCGTCACGTCCAGCCACTCTGACCGCAGCCGTTCGTCCAGCGCCAGATCACCCAGCGCCGCCTTGCGCGCGGCGAGGGCCGAATTGATCTCGTCCTTGAGCGCATTGAGCGCGGGGCCCGCCGTCTGTCGTTCCTCGGGCGACATGGTGCCCAAGGACCGCATCAGAAGCGAAATCTCGCCCTTCTTGCCAAGGGCGTTGACGCGCACATCCTCGATGGCGGCCTCATCCGCCGCAGAGGCGATCAGGCGCAGGTATTTGGATTTCAGATCGTCCATGACGGGTGTCCCTCGACTGTGCCGCTGGCAAATACCGCGCCCCGCCCCAAGGCACAAGCGGGCCTCTATGCGAGGCGGATCAGGTCGCCCACCGCAATGCTGCCGCCTGAAATGATCCGGCAGTTCAGGCCCGACCGGTGTTCCATGAGGTCGCAGACCGTCTTGCCCGTCACCAGATCGAGATAGCGGCACGGCGTATTCAGCCGCCCGCCTTCCAGCAGCACCAAGCCTACAAGGAACCTCCGCCCGACGAGATGGTTCAGCGGCACATCCCGCGTGGTGAGGTTGCGCCGGTGTTCGTCAGGGGTCAGGTCGATCCCGTGGTCGCGCCGCAGGGCCTCGAGCGTTTCGTCCTCGATCAGCGTGACCTCGCGGATATCCGGCAAGGCGGAATAGGTGCCCCGTTCGGTGGCATAACGATCCCCGATGATGCCGACGCCGGCGACAAGGTCAGCCCTCTGGTGCGCCTGCATCGGCGCTCGCGCCTTGGTCGCCGTGTGAATATGCAAGAGCCTGCCCTGCCACATGATCTGCCCCCTGCCGTGCTGACCAGTACCGAAAGCAGTCATGAGGTCAACCCGCCCCGATGCTGCAGCATTGCTGATCTGCATCAGTGCCCGGCACGCCAGTACAGACGATACTGCAGACATGGACCCCTGCCGGGGCCCGCAACCGCCATTTGGAGGCACGCAGATTGGACAAGGATCGCATCGAAGGTTCGGCGAAAGTCGTCAAGGGCAAGGTCGAGACAGCCGTCGGCAAGATCATCGGCGATGCCAAGCTTGTGGCCGAAGGCCATGCCGATCAGGTTGAAGGGAAGCTGCAGAACGCCATCGGCGGCATCAAGGACACGATCCAGGGCAACTAGGCCCCGCCGCCGGGCGCGGCCTGCGTCCGATCCGCCCTCCTGTTCAAGGGACCACAGGCCATGTCACTCGGCACCGTCCTTGTCATCATCCTGATCATCTTCCTTCTGGGGGGCTTTTCCGGTCGCTTTGGCGGCTATGGCTATGGCTTTGGCCACGGCGGCGTCAGCGTGATCGGGGTCATCCTGATCGTGGTTCTGATCCTCGTCCTGACCGGGCGGCTCTGACTTCGCCCCCGGTGCAGAAGACAACAAAGGGGAGGCGGCCTTCCGGTCACCTCCTCCGGCGTTCAGGCACAGGCCCGAAGACCACCACTCGCTGCGAACTCAGGCAGCAAAGCGCTTGTCTGCGCGCTGCTCAGTACTTTGCAAAAGGAACAGCGCCTTCTTGGGCATGACAAAGCGGTAGCCAATACCGTAAAGCGTCTCGATCGCATCAAACTCGGGATCGATCGAACGGATCTTCTTGCGGATCCGCTTGACGTGGCTGTCTATGGTGCGGTCATCGACAAAGATCGTGTCCGAATAGACTTCGGACATCAGCCGGTCCCGGTTCTTGACCACACCCGGACGACGGGCAAGGCACATGAGCAGGTTGAACTCGGTCACGGTCAGTATGACCTGCTTTTCCTTCCAGATGACCTCGTGCCGGGTCGGGTCCATGGACAGGTCGCCAAGGGTGATCGCCTGTTCGAACCCGGTCTGGGTGTTAAGGCTCTCGGTCTGGTTGGTATGCCGACGCAACAGGCAGTTGATCCGTGCCGACAACAGCCGGGGCGAGACGGGCTTGTCGATATAGTCGTCGGCACCAAGGCGCAGGCACAGGATCTCGTCGATCTCGTCCTTTGCGGCACTCAGCATCACGACGGGCACAGTCCATTTTTCCCGGATGCGCTCCAGAAGCGCCATCCCTTTGGCGTTCTGCCCCGATAGGTTGATCACCACCAGATCCGCCTTCCGCCGTTGAAATACCGCGAGAGCAAAGTCACCATCACGGTGGCGTTCGACTTCATATCCCTCGCTCACAAGAAGTTCCCGTGCAGGATCAAGCTTGTCTTGCTGGTCGTCAATAAACGCGATCTTCGTCATTTTTGTTCCCCAAAGGGCAAGGCTTTGCATCTTTGACCGGGTCCGACGGGGTCACCGCCCTTTCGGCCTCCTGCCGCGCCCGGACGTCTGGCTGATCGGTCTTGCGCGACACTTATGGGATATTGTTTCCATCCGGGATTGTCGCTTGCGGGACCGGATACCCTGCGGGAGGCAACGGATAGGTGTCGTGCGCAAACGGACCTTTCCGGCGCGTTCGTGCCGGATACTACCCCTTTTGGATAGGGTGCCTATCCGTCGGATTGCGGCCATCGGGCCCGGAAGCCGCCAACTTCCTTTGTCCGGCCTTTTCGCCGCCCAAGAATATTCGCAATCCTGCGACTCACCCCTGGTGACCGGCAGAACCGCAGCCGTAGAGGGTCACGGATCGAACGCACAAGACGTGCGAAGATCTTGCGGTCGCCGCGGCCCGAAGGCCGCCCGCAAGGGGGCCGCGCGATCGCAGCCCCGGAATGACAAAGGCCCCGCGCATCACGCGCAGGGCCTTTGCCTTGTCACCCTGGAAACCGGGGTCAGGCGGGCAGAGCAGCTTTGGCCTTGTGGGCGATCGCTTCGAATGCCGCCGGTTCGTTCACGGCCAGATCGGCCAGAACCTTGCGGTCCACTTCGATCCCGGCCAGCGACAGGCCGTTGATGAAGCGCGAATAGGTCAGCGATTCGTCGACCATGCGGGTCGCATACTGGTTGGCCTTGTCGACCGCCTGCTTGGCGACCTTGAAGGTGCGGCGACGGTGATCATAATAGCCTTTTGCCGCGTCAAGGATCTTCTTGTGACGGCGATGGGTGACGGTACCACCTTTGGTGCGTGACATCTGATGTTCTCCTTAACGGTCGTAGGGCATGTAGGACTTGATGATCTTCGTGTCCTGCGCCGAAAGGACCGTGGTGCCGCGCGCATCACGGATGAACTTGGTGGTCCGCTTGATCATGCCATGGCGCTTGCCGGCCTGACCTGCCTTGACAAGCCCGGAGGCCGTCATCTTGAAGCGCTTCTTGGCGCTCGACTTGGTCTTCATCTTGGGCATTTCGGTCTCCTGTACAGGGGATGAACGCGCGCCTCGGCATGCCACTTCGGCCGGACTCGCGGTGGGATAGAGCGCGCCGTATAGGGGGACCCCGGCAGAAGGGCAAGAGGGGATGGAACAGTCCTATTTCACATATCGCCCGACGGCCCTCGCAAAGGCGTCCGGGATCGTGGTAAACGGATAGGTGTTGGGTTTCTCATGGACCGCGGCGGTCCGGAGCGGGCGGCATTCGGTCGTAGCACCGATGATGAGCGGAACGGAAAAGACCGGCAAGACCGGCCCCATGCCAAAGAAGAGGTCCGTATCAAGCATGCCGTCTCCGGCCTGAACCAACAGGGCGGTGATCTACTCTGGTTCACCCACGAATATCAGACGTTCCTCGCAAGGGGCCACGCGCAGGATGTTGGTCGAACCCGGCGTGTTGAACGGCACACCAGCGGTGACGATGACCTTGTCCCGCTCGTTTGCATAGCCCTGGCTCAGCGCGGCGCGCACCGCGGCGACCACGGCCATCTTGAACCGGTCCACCGGGTCCACGATCACGCAGTTGGTGCCCCAGGACAGCGACAGGCGCCGGGCCGTCCGTTCGACCGAGGTCAGCGCGATGATCGGCACGCGGGGCCGTTCGCGGGCGACCAGAAGCGCGGTCGTCCCGGATTCCGAAAAGCAGCAGATCGCCTTGACTTCGGTCGTCTCGGCAATCTCGCGTGCTGCTGACACGATCCCGTCTGCGACCGAGGTCCGGTGCGCCGTACGGCTTGATTCGATGATCTGCGTATAGGTCGGGTCGCTTTCGACCTCGAGCGCGACGTTGTTCATCGTCTGCACGGCTTCGATCGGGAAGGCTCCCGCCGCCGATTCTGCCGACAACATGATCGCATCGGCGCCTTCATAGATCGCGGTGGCCACATCGCTGACTTCGGCGCGGGTCGGCATCGGCGATTCGATCATGGATTCGAGCATCTGGGTCGCCACGATCACCGGCTTGGCGGCGGCGCGGCACTTGCGCACAAGACGCTTCTGGATCGGCGGCACGTTCTGCACAGGCAGTTCGACGCCAAGGTCGCCCCGTGCAACCATGATCCCGTCGGACACGGCCAGAATCTCGTCAAACGCCTTCACGGCGGCGGGCTTTTCGATCTTGGACAGGATCGCGGCGCGGCCCTTGCACAGGTCGCGCGCTTCATGCACGTCCGCGGGGCGCTGCACGAACGAAAGGGCGAGCCAGTCCACACCCAGGTCGCAGACGAATTCCAGATCCCTGCGGTCCTTGTCCGACAGCGCCGCAAGCGGCAGCACCACGTCGGGCACGTTCACGCCCTTGCGGTTGGAAATCGTGCCGCCGACGGTGACGGTGCAGTTGGCATAATTCGTGCCGCAATCCAGCACCTTGAGACGGATCTTGCCATCATTGACCAGAAGCGAAGCCCCCGGTTCCAGCGCATCAAAGATTTCCTTGTGCGGGAGTTGCACACGGTTCACATCCCCGTCGGTCGGGTCCAGGTCGAGCCGGAACTTGGCACCGACGACAAGCTCTGCCGAGCCGTCCTTGAACGCGCCCACGCGCAGTTTTGGCCCCTGAAGGTCTGCCAGAATCGCGATGGGCGAGCCTATGTCCTTTTCGACCTGCCGGATGATCATGTGCCGGGCGCGGATTTCCTCATGCCCGCCGTGGCTCATGTTCAGGCGGAAGACGTCCGCGCCTGCCTCGTGCAGGGCACGGATCATGTCATAGGTGCTTGATGCCGGGCCAAGCGTGGCGACGATCTTGACGTTGCGATGGCGTCTCATGGGGGTGGTCCTTGCAGTCAGCTTCTGCGACGTAAGCAGGTGTTACCGCTAACGCCGGATTTCGCGCCCTTATTGCCTAATTCCAATCGTCTCACAACTAGCCTAAGGGCCAAGGCACAATGAAGACAGGCACCTTTTGACCGAAATGATCCATCCTGCCTATGAAATCATCGGTGCAAACCGAACGTCGCGGTGGCTTGTCACCTGTGACCATGCCTCGAACGCCGTACCCGACTGGGTTGGCGACGGCGATCTGGGTCTGCCGTCCGCCGATATGGGCCGCCACATCGCCTATGACCTTGGCGCGGCAGGCCTGACGCGGGCCTTGGCCCGTCATCTGGACGCCGCTGCCGTCCTGTCCCGCTTCTCGCGCCTTGTGATCGACCCCAACAGGGGCGAGGATGATCCGACGCTCCTGATGAAGCTTTATGACGGCACGATCATTCCCGCCAACCGCCTCGCGGGAGCTGTTGAACTCGAACAGCGGCTTGACCGCCTTTACCTGCCCTATCACGCGGCGCTGGCCCGCACCGCCGCGCGCCAAGCCGATACGGTCATCTGCGCCATCCACAGTTTCACGCCGCAACTGCGCGCCCGCGCCCCGCGTCCGTGGCAGATCGGGATTCTCTATTCCCACCTTGACGAACGCCTTGCCCTGCCGCTGATCGACCGCCTTCGGGCCGAGCCTGACCTGACCGTGGGCGACAATGAACCCTATGCAGGCCACCTGCCCGGCGATGCCATTGACCGCCATGCGCTGCAGACCGGACGGCCCAATGTGCTGATCGAACTGCGGCAGGATCTGATTGCAGACGCGCGGGATCAGGAGGCCTGGGCGGCCCGCCTGACCCCCATCCTGCAAACCGTGCTCAAGGAAACGGGGCTCTGATGCGCTATCAGGCAGTCATCTTTGATCTCGACGGCACGCTGCTGGAAACCGAAAGCATGGTGATCACGGCCAGCCATGCCGCCTTTCGTCACTACAACCTGCCGCCCCGCATCGACATCCTCACCCGCGAAATCGGCGGTGTCGCCGGGAATGAAATCGCGGCCCTTGCCGCAGCCTTTGGTCCGGGCTTTGACGGTGCCGGTTTTGCCGCCGTCTGGGAAGACGCAATCATCGCGGCCTTTGCACAGGGCATCCTCGTCCGTCCGGGTGCCACCGATCTTCTGACCCATCTTGCCGCTATCGGCATGCCCCGCGCCGTTGCGACCAACTCGCTTACCCATACGGCCCGCAAGAACCTGGCTACCGCCGGGATCCACACCCATTTCGATCCTGCCCAAATCCATGGCCGCGACCGTGTGGAGCGGCCGAAACCCGCCCCGGACCTTTTCCTGCATGCCGCCCGCGCACTTGGAGCTGATCCGGCCCGCTGCCTTGTATTCGAGGATTCCGATGTCGGCACTGCTGCCGCGATCGCCGCGGGCATGACCGTGGTCCAGGTTCCTGATCAGCGTCCGCCGGGAACACAAGACGCGCATTTCATCACCGAAAGCCTGCTTGCGGGTGCCCGCGCCGCCGGCCTCATGCCCTGAAAGGATGCCCCCGATGGACGACCAGACCCGTATCGAAATCGAAGCCGCCGCCTTCCGCCGCCTCCGTCAGCACCTGCTGTCCGACCGGCCCGACGTACAGAACATCGATATGATGAACCTCGCCGGTTTCTGCCGCAACTGCCTCGCCCGCTGGGTGCAGGAGGCGGCAGCAGAAAAAGGCATCCCGATGACCAAGGACGAGGCCCGCGCCGACTACTATGGCATGCCTTATTCCGACTGGGTCGCGCAGAACCAGACCGAGGCCGATGCGGCCAAACACGCCGCCTTCGCAGAATCTTTCGCCAAGAACGTGGGCAAGGCGGACTGACGCGACAAGGGGGTGGGCTAAACCCACCTGAACTCCCGTCAAACCGCCGCCTTCCGGCTCTCTTCAATGTAAATCTCGCGCAGCCGCCGCGCGACCTTGCCGGGTACGCCGCCGCCCAGCGCCACCCCGTCAATCTCGACCACTGGCATCACAAAGGTCGTGGCACTGGTGATAAAGGCCTCATCCGCCCCCTTTGCCTCGTCCACTGAAAACGCCCGCTCCTCGACCACCATCTGTGCCTCGCGCGCAAAGCGCAGGACTGCGGCCCGCGTGATCCCGGCCAGAATCTCGTGGCCCAGATGCCGCGTGACGATGGTGTTGCCCTTCACGATATAGGCGTTGTTCGACGTGCCCTCGGTCACCACCCCGTCCTCAACCATCCACGCGTCATCCACGCCCGCCTTCTTGGCCATCATCTTGCCCATCGACGGATACAGCAGCTGCACCGTCTTGATATCCCGCCGCCCCCAGCGGATGTCAGGGACCGAGATCACCTTCATCCCCTTCCTGGCAGCCGGATTGTCGGCCAGCCCCGGCTTGGACTGCGTGAACAGGACCAGCGTCGACGGCGTCACCGCCGGGTCGGGAAAGGCAAAATCCCGGTCCGCAGGCGCACCCCGCGTGATTTGCAGATAGACCATCCCTTCGTCGATGCCGTTCACCCGCACCAGTTCCCGGTGGATCTCCAGCAAGTCCTCCATCGTGACCGGCGAGGCCATGTCGAGCTCGCCCAGCGACCGTTCCAGCCGCGCCGCATGACCCGCGAAATCAACCAGCTTCCCGTCCAGAACCGACGTCACCTCATAGACGCCATCCGCCATCAGGAACCCCCGGTCAAATACCGAGACCCGGGCCTGGTCCTCGGGAACATAGTCGCCGTTGACATAGACGGTGCGCATGACTGATCTCTCCTAGCCCCAGAGCGCGGCCTCAGACGGGTGCACCCCCGCCGTGTCATACCGCAATGCATGGGCGCGGTCTTTCGCCAAAAGAAGCGGGCCGTCAAGGTCCACATAGTCCGCGCCCTGCGCCACGAGCACCGCCGGTGCCATGGCAAGCGATGTGCCGACCATACAGCCTACCATCACACCGAACCCTGCCGCCCGCGCCGCGTCCCGCAGGGCCAGCGCCTCGGTCAGCCCGCCCGTCTTGTCAAGCTTGATGTTGACCACGTCATAGCGGCCTTTCAGCGCCACCAGCGACCCGCGGTCATGACAGCTTTCATCGGCACAGACGGGCAGGGGCCGCGCCATCTCGGCCAGCATCCCGTCCTGCCCGGCGGGCAGCGGCTGCTCGACCAGTTCCACCCCCAGCCGGACCAGATGCGGCGCAAGATCCGCATAAACCTCGGGCGTCCAGCCCTCGTTCGCATCGACGATGATCCGCGCCCGTGGCGCCCCCTGCCGCACCGCTTCAAGCCGTGGCATGTCATCCGGCGTCCCCAGCTTGATCTTGAGAAGCGGACGCGCCGCATGCACCCGCGCCTGCGCCTCCATCGCCTCGGGCGTATCGAGCGACAGGGTAAAGGCCGTCACCACTGGCGCAGGCACGGCCAGCCCCCGCATCTCCCACACCCGCCGCCCGGCCAGCTTGGCCGCCAGATCGGCGAGCGCACAATCCACCGCATTCCGCGCCGCCCCCGGCGGCAAGAGCCCCGCCAGCGCCTCTGCCCAGTCCGACTCTTCAAGCGCCTCGACCTGCCTCTGCACAGCCTCGATCTGCGCTGTGACGCTTTCCAGCGTCTCGTCATACCGCGCATAGGGCACACATTCGCCGCACCCTTCAGAGCCGTCCACCACGGCCCGCACGGTCAGGACCCGCGCCTCGGTCCGCGCTCCCCGCGAAATTACAAAAGCCCGTGCCAACGGAAAGGATTCAGACGTCACAGAGATCTTCAAGGCGAACCCCCATTCTTTGCCACCCCGATATCCCCGGCAGAGGCATCGACACCAGCCCCCGCGCCACGTCACGCTCAGCTCGAAAACCGTCAAGGCCGAACGCTCGCCCCCAGTTGGCCCCCGCCATTCTCTTCCGACACCCAAACCCCGCAGCGACTTTGCCGGATCGCCCGAACGGCAGCCTGCCCCACCATCTTTCTTTGTCGGCCAGATACCTCCGCCGGAGGCTCCCGCACCTCTGCAAACGCTGCGTCACCCGCTGCGCCCGAACCGTCGGGCCGAAATGTTGACATCCCCCCAGTCCGCCTCGCCAATTTCCTCCCCCGACCGCCCGTCCACCATCTGCCAGCCTGCCTCCGACAGGATCAGCGCGACCGGATGCACCTCGCGCGGGTTGGCCGACCGTGCCGCCAGCCGCACGATCCGCCCTTCCTGCACCGCCAGCGCCAGCGCCGCCCGCCGTGCGTCCGCACCCTGCCGCGCCGCGTCCCGCCGGAACCGGTCGCGTGCCTTTGCCATCCGTGCACGCGTCTGGTCCGGAAACGCCTCCCAGATCTTGGCCCGCGCCCGGTCCGCTGCCACCCCCAGCCCCAGATCAACCAGATCCTGCGGTGTCCCCGACAGGATTACCCCCATCGCCACCGCCTCATCGGCATCCAGCCCCGTCAGCCGCGTCCGGTAGTCGAAACCGAGTTCGATCCCGCCGCCGTGCCCCGGAAAGACGATGATGGGCAGCCCCGCCTCGGTCATCGCATCCACATCCCTCAGGATCGTGCGCGGCGTGACCTCAAGTTCCTCGGCCAGCCGGGGCGCGGTCATCCGCCCCCGGTTCTGCAACAACAGCAGGATCTGCAAAAGACGCGAGGCCCGCAACTTCGCCTCCGGGAACATGACAGAAGATGTCATGTTAACCCCTGTATGACCCGCCCATGTCAAGTGCGAGGGCCCATGATCCGGTATTCCGTCACCCGCGATATCGCCGCCCCGCCCGATCGGGTCTGGGCAATCCTCTCCGACGCCCGCCGGCTCGAAGACGGCTTCGGCATCACCCGCATCGAAGGCACGCTTGCCCCCGGCGCCACGATCAAGGTCTGGTCCAAGGTCAGCCCCGGCCGAGCCTTTCCCGTCAGGGTCACCACTTTCACCGCCCCCGCCCGCATGGTCTGGACCGGCGGCATGCCGCTTGGCCTGTTCCGGGGGGTCCGCACCTTCAGTCTTGCCCCCTTGCCCGGGACAGGCACCCGCTTCACGATGGAGGAGGTGTTCAGCGGCCCCTCTCTGGCCTGATCGGCCGCTCCATGCCCGATCTGCAACCCAGCTTTGAAACCTTCGCCACAGCGCTCGAAAGGAATGCCGAAAAATGAACATGGTCACCTATGGCAGCGGCACCGCCGACGACCCCTGGATTCTCAAGACCCCGCCGCAGACGTCCGATTTTCAGGCCTGGCGCGATGACACCACGACCCCGCCCAGCCTTGTCGTGCAGGTTGGCACCACAAGGCTCAGCTATCAGTGGCGCGGCATTGCCGATTGTCATGACATGCTGACCGCGCATGCCGACTGGATGCCGCTGGGAAACGCCGACGAAGGCAAGCCCACCAGCCCCGGCACCGTCGAAGACTGGGCCCGCGATGCCACGAACCCCGTCGGCGGCTACTACGGCCTGCGCAAGGGCTACCGTGGCCGCTTTGCCAACTACGTCACCCCGATCATGGAACTCCTGGGCCTCGTCGATCTTGAACACGCCCCCCGCAACAACCGTGTCCGCGCCCGGTTGCCTTCGTAGGGTGCGATTGAGCGCACCGCCCGTCTTGAGCAAAGGGCAGGGTTGACCCCGTCACTCCCCCTCCCGAACGCACCCACCAACACTCCTTAACCATCCCCGACCACTCTCCAACTGCTCTCCCACTCAGAGATGAACACCCCCTTAACGCCTGGTCCAAAAGATACCGACGCAATACCGACGCAATACCGACGTGATACCGACGTATTGCGGTATCCACTTTTCGTCATTTTTTCATATATTTACACCCTTTCCCGACTACCCACCCCCTGCATCGGGCGAGGTCGCGTGGTCCACGCGGACGAGCGCGCCTCACCACACCCCTGCCATTCCCCCGCGCAACCCCTTACACTCCCCTCATGGACTCGGATCTCGACTTCTGGACGGCCAAGGCGCTCCTCGACTGGCAGATCGAGATGGGGGCGGATGAGGCGATTCGCGACGCCCCTCTCAACCGCTACGCCCTGAACGACACCCCTGCGCGGCCCGCCCAACCCGCCGCCGCCCCGCCCGATCCGATTACGGTGACCACAGACGCCCCCGCCATCGCCGCCCGCGCCGCCAATGCCGCCACAGACCTCCCCTCCCTTGCCGCCGCCATGCAGGCCTTCGACCTCTGCGACCTCAAACGAGGCGCCCGCAACTTCGTCTTTGCCGACGGCCTGCCCGCCGCCCGCGTGATGATCGTGGGCGAGGCTCCGGGGGCCGAAGAAGACCGCGAAGGCCTCCCCTTCGTCGGCCGCGCCGGGCAGCTTCTCGACCGCATGCTCGACGCCATCGGCCTGTCCCGCCGCCAAGCTGACCCGGACCTGGCCGTCTACATCACCAACGTACTGCCCTGGCGTCCGCCGTCGAACCGTACGCCGGAACGCCCTGAAATCGAGTTGTTCCTGCCCTTTCTTGAACGGCACATCACACTGGCCCAGCCCGATGTCCTCGTCCTGATGGGCAATACCCCCTGTCAGGCCCTGATGGGCCGCGCCGGAATCACCCGCATCCGGGGCCAATGGGCCGAAGTGCTGGGCCGTCCCGCCCTGCCCATGTTCCACCCGGCCTATCTCCTCCGCAATCCGACAGCCAAACGCGAAGCCTGGGCCGATCTTCTGGCCCTCAAGGCCCGCCTCATGAGCCAGCCATGATCGTCGAACCTGCCGTCCTTCTCGCCTTCATTCCGGCCGCGCTCGCGCTCAATCTCACGCCTGGGGCCGACATGATGTTCTGCCTCGGTCAGGGCCTCCGCTCCGGCCCGCGGGCTGCCCTTGCGGCTGACGCGGGGATCGCGCTTGGCTGCATGGTCCATGTCCTCATCGCAGGCGCGGGACTTGGCGCGGTTGTCAGCCGCGCACCCGTGGTCTTTGACGTGATCCGCTGGCTCGGCGTCCTCTACCTCCTCTGGCTCGCTTACGTTGCCCTCACCTCCGGCCCCGTCCGGGAAAGCACACAGGGCGCCGCCACCCATGCCTTCCGCGACGGGCTGATCGTCAATCTGGGCAACCCCAAGGTCATCCTCTTCGTGCTGGCCTTCCTCCCCCAGTTCGTGGACCCGGCGCGCCCCGTCCTGTCGCAATTCCTGCTGCTGGGCACCATCATCAGCCTTGGCGGCCTGATCGTGAACGGCATCGTGGGCCTGTCGGCAGGCGGCATCGGCCACCGCCTTGCCCGCTCACCCAAGGCCAACCGCTGGCTCGGACGCATCTCGGCCACCATCTTCGTGGCCCTCGCGGCCCGCCTTGCCTTCCTGCAACGGTCCTGATCCGAAAGGCCCGCCCATGTCCCGCATCGACGAAACCCGCCCCTTCCTCCCCGTCCGGATCGCCGTCCTGACGGTCAGCGACACGCGCACGCCCGCCGATGACCGCTCGGGCGACACGCTGGTCGAACGGCTCACGACGGCAGGCCACACCCTTGCCGCGCGGACCATCGTCCCTGACGACCGTGCGACCATCGCCGCGACCCTGCGGGACTGGATCGCCAACCCCGAGGTGGACGTCATCATTTCGACTGGCGGCACCGGTCTCACTGGCCGCGACGTGACGGTCGAGGCGCACCGGGATGTCTATGAAAAGGAAATCGAGGCATTTGCGACTGTCTTTACCATCGTGTCGATGCAAAAGATCGGCACCAGTGCCGTCCAAAGCCGCGCCACGGGCGGCGTGGCGGGCGGCACTTATCTTTTTGCCCTGCCGGGAAGCCCCGGCGGCTGCCGCGATGCCTGGGACGAGATCCTGAAACGGCAGCTCGACTACCGCCACCGCCCCTGCAATTTTGTGGAAATCATGCCGCGTTTGGACGAACACCTGCGCCGCAAATAGCCGCCGTCAGCCGCTGCAACCGCTGATATCGACGGCCTCGTCGCGGCCCAGCACCGTGATCCGCATGGCCGACCGGTCCAGCGCAAAGGCCTTGCCCGAGACATGGATCATCTCGACCTTGGCTGTCAGCATGTTGCCTGACCGCCAGGATTCCGATTCCGAAACCCAGATCCGCGGGTCCCCCGCCTCGATCACCACGACCTCGTCGCCACCTGCGGGCGGCATGTTCATCTGTGCCGTGACCCACAACCCGTCGTCCGATGGCTCAACCGAACAGGAGACATCCCCGACCTTGGCCTCGGCCGCCGTCATCGGGCGGTCGACGAGAGCCGTCGCGATGGCCACGTTCCTCTGGCCTGTCACGGGCAAGGCCGCGTCAAAGCTCAGATGCACCGGCACGCAGATCTCGTCACATACGCCGAGCTCAACTTGCCCGGCCAGCCGGGTCTCGCCACCGGGCGCGGTCGGCGTCAGCTCGATGGGGATGACCACCTGTCCGGTGTAGCCGATGGATTGCATCCCATTCAGATGAAACACTTCGGGCACCGGCCAATGCAACTCGGCGCGGGCAATGTTCTCGGACCCTGACCAGTCAAAGGCCGGCGGGATGCCCGCATCACCTGGTGCGCGCCAGTAGGTTTTCCAGCCCGGGGCCATCGACAGCCGCAGGCCCGCCATATGCGTCCCGTGGTCGGTATCCCAGCCCGGCAGCACCTCAAGCTTGATCACATCGTCCGCCCCCTGCGCCATGACGGGCAAAGGCAGACAGGACAGGACAGACAGCAGGGCGACAGGCAGGATCTTGAGCATGCGTCACCTCTTCCGCCAACGCCTGTCCAATGGAAAGTCACGATGATGCGAGAGTGGGGTGAGCACCCCCTTGCACGTGGCGGGCCCGCACCACATCATCAGAGGATGGAAGCATTCCCGTCCGCCCTTGCCGGAAAATGCCTGATCGCCATGCCGGGCATGGGCGATCCCCGTTTCGTGAAAAGCGTGATCTATATCTGCGCCCATTCCGATCAGGGCGCGATGGGCCTGATCGTCAACAAGCCCGCCCCCAATACCCGCTTTGCCGACCTGCTCGAACAGCTTGGCATCAAGCCTGGGCCGGACATGCCCGATATCCGCATCCATATCGGCGGCCCTGTCGAACACGGGCGGGGTTTTGTCCTGCATTCTTCCGATTTCACGTCGCCGCAGGGGACGCTTCATGTAGATGACGACATCTCGATGACCGCAACGCTGGACGTGCTCGAACGTCTCGCCCAAGGCAACGGTCCGCGTTCCTCTCTGTTGGCGCTGGGCTATGCCGGCTGGGGACCGGGGCAGCTTGAATCCGAACTGGCGCAGAACGGTTGGCTGACCAGCCCTTCACGCCAAGACCTGGTCTTTGGCCGGGCCAATGAATTCAAATGGGCTGCTGCGCTGAAATCCATCGGCGTCGATCCGCTGTCACTTTCATCCACGTCCGGGCGCGCCTGAAAGCTTGAGGCTCGTCGCAAAGCGATGTGAAACCCGTTCGAACCACTGCAGACCGCCATTCGCCGTTCCATCTCGATCATCACCGCGTTTCTTCTGGCTGCTGTCCTGGCCAGTGTCGAAACGGCCCTTCGCGTGATCCTCCACAACATCTGGGGCGGTGGCGCGAACGAGGACAGGCCGATCGACGAAACCCTGGCCGCGCCCTGGCAGGCTGCTGGAATAGTCGGCCCCCGACGCGGTTTGGGGAGCATGATGCACCTTTGGCAGGACAGCGGCGGGGGTAATGTTGCGCGGGGCGGATGAGAAGAGCGGGGCGCTGTTCAGCGATGTCGAGCCTGAGGATCGGATCCCCGTCCAGCATCCGCTTCGCAAGATCAGACGGGTGGTGAATGATGCTCTGGCCAGCCTGATCCGGGCCAGCCTGATCCGGGCCAGCCTGATCCGGGTATTGTTCTCGATCCGCTCGGAGCGGTGATTGATGGAACAGATCGAGTGCAGGCTGCTATTCCGGTGGTTCGTCGGCTTTGGCGCCGACGATGCGGTCTGGGTGCCGACAGTCTTCACCAGGAACCGCGACCGTCTGCGGCGGACGGTGGACATGATCCATCGCCATTCTCCGGGATCGACCCGGTGGCTGACTCGGGGTGCGGACAACTGACAGGAGCAAACCGAGGCCAACGCGGCGCTCTGGGCCAATGGCATCCTCAGCCGCTGTCCGATCACCGGTACCGCGCTGCACGATCCTGGCGTTTCGGTTGATGAAAAGGGCACGACGGTCTGGTTGTTCAGCATCCACCACGATGATCTGCCCTATCAGCCCTGCAAGTTGCGCGACATTGAATACGGGGATGCGCCCGTCATCACGACCGAGGAGGAGGCGATCCGCTTAGCCAACGAAACGCGCGGACCCGCGATGGTCCTTCTGGCCGAGGCGATGGCGGCGGCAGGCGATGCACCTATGCTCGTGACGGGTGATTACAACGAACCCTCGGGCCTTGACGGGACAGAGGCTGCCGTTGCCGCCGGGTAGCAGCCGGTCAAGGTCATGTGGCCCGAGACGGGCGCGCTTCCCGATCAGGGCTTCACCGACACCTGCCCTGCCGAACATCCCGATCCGGTGGCGGAACCTGCCTTCACCTGGACGCCCGAATACCCTGAAGATACGACCCACGACCACCCGACCGCATCGGCGTCGTCTTTGCCCGCGCACCCGGACTGACAGGCAAGGATGACTGGATCGCAAGCGAAACCGGCCCGCACACCGATCTGGCCGTCGACCTCTGGCTGTAGGGCCAGCGCGCGACATTGGCCGAAGTGAGCTTCTCACGCAGGAATAGTGCACGCCCTCGCGGGCGCGCACTGTCAGATCACACCCACTTTGCCAGCGGCGGCAGGCTCATCAGCACAGCGTTGGCGTCATGCCCCGTCTCGAGCCCGAACTTCGTCCCCCGGTCATAGACGAGGTTGTATTCGGCATAGAGCCCCCGGTGGACGAGTTGCACGTCCTTGTCGGACTCGGTCCAGGGCGTATTCCGGCGGCGTTCGACCAGAGGAACATAGGCCGGCAGAAAGGCGCGGCCGATATCTTGGGTCAGGGCAAAGTCGGCCACCCAGTCGCCGGTGCAGTAATCGTCCATGAAGATGCCACCGACGCCGCGCGCCCGGCCCCGGTGCGGGACGAAGAAGTATTCGTCCGCCCAGGCCTTGAGCTTAGGGTAATGCGCTTCGCCATGCGGATCGAGATAGGCCCTCTGGGTGGCGTGGAAATGGGCTGTGTCCCCGGCATATTCGAGGCAGGGGTTCAGGTCGGACCCGCCGCCAAACCACCATGCGCCGGGCGTCCAGAACATGCGGGTGTTCATATGGACCGCCGGTGCATGAGGGTTCTGCATGTGGGCCACGAGCGAGATGCCCGACGCCCAGAACCGCGGGTCGCTTTCCATGTCGGGCACACCACGGGCGGCCATCGCCTTTTGCGCGCGGGGTGCCAGAGTGCCGTAGACGGTCGAGATATTGACGCCGACCTTTTCGAACACGCGCCCGCCGCGCATGACTGACATCAGGCCGCCGCCGGCGTCCGATCCGTCATCGGAATGGCGCCGCGTTTCGCTGACCTCAAACCGGCCAGCAGGCCGGTCTGCGAACGGACCCGAGGTTTGACTGTCCTCCAACCCTTCGAAAGCTGCGACGATGGAATTGCGCAATTGCCGGAACCAGTCTGCGGCTTTGCCCTTTTCGTCTCCAAGATCCTCCGCCGTCATGCGGCCCATCCCATGTTATTGCTTATCAACATGATCTAGCACCCTTTGCAGGCCGGTCGCCAGACAGCTATGATTGATGCCAAAACCGGAGAGTCACCATGTACAAAGTCCTGTTCGTAATTCCACTTCTGGCATTGGTCGCCTGCGCAACGCCGCAGCAGTCCTGCATCGCGTCTGCGACGCGGGAACTGAATAACGTCAATAGTCTGATCCAGACGACTCAGGCCAATATCGCGCGGGGTTATGCGCTGTATCCGCAGCAGCAGGTCGTCGTCGTACGCGACATCTGCACAAGACAAAACCCGGATGGCAGCAGCTTCAACTACCGATGCGATCAGACGCAGACCGTCACGAACAATGTTCCCGTTGCCATTGACGTGCGGGCCGAGCGTGAAAAACTGCAGCAGTTGCAACAGCAGCAAGCCCGGCTGACCCGCGAATCGAATGCGGCGGTTCAGCAATGCGTCGCTGCCTATCCGGAATAGGCCAGGTTGGCAGCGTGTGCCGGATGACAAGGAGAGCGTGATGCGCAAAGTTCTGATGGTTTTGTCACTGGTCGCCCTGGCGGCTTGCGAGTCGCCGTTGCAGTCCTGCTTGTCTTCGGCCATGCAGGACCTGAACGCCGTGAACGCCCTGATCGCGCAGACGCAAGTCGATCTGCAGCGTGGCTATGGCACCGTCGAGCGACAGGAAGTGCGGACTTTCAACCGTATGTGCCCGGATTTCAACAGTGACGGCACGGTCGATTTCGAATGGTGCGAGCAGGTAGTCGTCCGCAACATCGAAGAGCCTGTCGCCATCGACCTACAGGAAACGCAAAGGCTCCTGAATCAGCTTGAAGGTCAGCGGACTCGGCTAGTGCCGCAGACGAATGCCGCCATCGCACAGTGTCAGGCGACCTTTCCCGAGTGAAAGGCCCTAATGGGCTGACACCGCCGCCGCGTCGATCAGCGTGCGGCCACCGTCAACTGTGATGATCTGGCCCGTCACAAAGCCAGATGCGTCCGAAGCGAGATACTGGACAGCATCCGACACCTCTGCCGGGCTCCCGATGCGACCGAGCGGCGTATGGGTGACGATTTCGGTGCGCATCCCTTCGTCCTGACGCAGGACACCGCGGAGATGGCCGCTCATCACGCTGCCATAGGCCACGGCGTTGACACGAATCCGTTTAGGTGCGAGCGCCACGGCCAGTGACCGGGTCATCTGGTCCAGCGCCGCCGCGCTGACCGAATAGGCCAGAAGATCGGGCCGCGTCCGGCGGGCTGCGATGGAGGATATGTTGATGATGGAGCCGACCGGGCCATCCTGACTGTCTTCGGCCTGTCGGATCATGCGTTTGGCAGTCGCCTGCGACATGCGGAAGGCTGTCATCAGGTTCTGTTCCAGCAGTTCCTCGACCGAGTTGTCTTCGGGGTCGAGCGGGTTGGTCGGCAGGACCTGCCGCGATGCGTTGACGAGAATGTCGATCCTGTCAAAGGCGCTGGCGGCCAAGGACAGAAGATTGGTGACCGTCAGCTTTTCGCGCAGGTCACCGGCAAAGATGCGGACGGGGCCGTCGTCGCCGGCGATCTGGCCCACTTCACGTTCCAGCGCTTCTTCGTCCATGTCGGCAAAGACGACCCGGGCGCCCTGGTCCACGAAATGCCGGGCGATCGCCAGACCGACCCCGTGCGCGGCACCTGTCACGATGGCTGTCTTGCCTGCGATGGAGAATGTCATGTGGGGTTCCTGTCGGAGGGGCGGTCAGCGTTTGGGGCGGGTCGCATGGATGATGCGGAAACTTGGGTTGCCGCCGATATCCTCGACCACCTTGAAGCATTCGGTCAGTATCGGATCATAGGGCAGATGGCGATTCGCCACCATCCAGAGCTGGCCGCCGGGCGTCAGCATGCGCGATGCAGCGCGGATGAAGGCGCGGCCCAGATCGGGATCAGCCGCGCGGGACGTGTGGAAGGGTGGGTTCATGACGATGCCGTCGATGGGTTTGCCCGGGGCAAAGCAGATGGCGTCGGCCCAGTGGAAATGCGCCCGGGGGTCGGTGATGTTCAACCGTG
Organism: Rhodobacterales bacterium; assembly: GCA_026400355.1. Lineage (GTDB taxonomy): Bacteria > Pseudomonadota > Alphaproteobacteria > Rhodobacterales > Rhodobacteraceae > JAPLPE01. The sequence goes on from JAPLPE010000021.1 coordinate 107,615, forward strand.
CGCAGTCGAGGGCCAGTTGTTCGGCCTCGATGAGATCAAGTGAAGTGACCGAGTCGTGCTTGAGCACTTCACTTGCGAGATAGCCCCAGCCGGCACCGAGATCGGCCATGCGGGAGGGGAGTTTCCAGGGCAGGGCTGCGGCGAGAAGGGCCGAGCCCGGGTCGATCCCATCGCCGGAAAAGACCCCGGCCTGCCGGATGAAACCGTCCGGGCCACGGGCAGGTTCAGGGGCGGTCCAGTCGGCAAAGCGGTCGGTCACGGGGAACCAGAAAATGCGGCCATGCGCCTTGGTCAGGGTTTCTACATCACCGATGCGGCTGCGCACGTCGCGCCAGAGGCTGTCGATCCCGTCGGTTTTCTGACCGTCGACCATGACGAATGGGGCCAAGTGGCAGGCCTCAGCGACGAGGGTGCGGGCATGGGTCTTGGACCGGGGGACGACGATCAGCGCGGACGCAGCGGGTTTGGGCGTGACGACAACCTTGAGTCCAGCGGCGACCCAATGGTCATGGTCGGGGCGAAAGCCCTGACTGACGCGGAGGCGGGCGGGGTCAAAGGCCGAAAGATCGGTCGTTGCTGGCGGTCGCAGAACGGCGATGTCCCCGTCGGGTAGCCGCAAATTGCCCTCTTGCAGGGCAGTGGTCAGACGCGACTGGGGCATGGGTTCCGGCGGGGTGGGGTCAGCGACCCGTCCCTACTCTTTCTCCATCGTGCACTGCAGCGGGTGCTGGTGCCGCTGGGCAAAGTCCATCACGAGCGCAACCTTGGTTTCGGCGATCTCGTACGAGAACACGCCGACAACAGCTATTCCCTTCTTGTGGACGGTCAGCATCAGTTCGAACGCCTGCGCGTGCGTCATGCCAAAGAACCGTTCAAGCACATGCACGACGAATTCCATTGGCGTGTAATCGTCGTTGAGTATCAGAACCTTGTAGAGCGGCGGACGTTTGGTTTTAGGACGTGTTTCAAGCTTGACGCCGATACCAAGATCGTCGTCAGGATTTTGCGCCATCATGTAGAAATCGGTCAACATCGTGGACCTTGCGTTTCCCCGGCCAAAGCCACTTTGATCGCTTTATATAGGCTGTGATGCGGCCATGAAAAGACCAGAGATCAACCAGAGGACGGGATATGACGACGCAGAGGGATCGCTGGACAGTTGGCTTTGATGCAGACGACACGCTTTGGCATCATGAACGCTTCTATCAGCTGACTCAGGCGCGATTTGCCGAACTTCTGGGCAGTTATGCGGAGCGCGATCATCTGAACGAAAGGCTGCTTGCAGCCGAGCGGCGCAACCTTGGTCATTACGGATTCGGGGTGAAGGGGTTTGTCCTGTCGATGATCGAAACGGCCATCGAAGTGACTGAAGACCGAGTCCCCGCTGCCGTGATCGGTGAGTTGCTGTCGGCGGGGCGCGAAATGCTGGCCCATCCGATCGACCTTTTGCCCCATGCGCGAGATGCGGTGACGTCGGCGGCCGAGATGGGCCGGGTCGTGCTGATTACCAAGGGCGATCTCCTGGATCAGGAACGCAAGCTCGCGCAGTCCGGTCTGGGTGACCTGTTCGATGCGGTCGAGATCGTCAGCGACAAGACCCCCGTTATCTATGCCCGCATCTTTGGCCGTCTGGGCGGGCTGCGGCAGGCGATGGTCGGCAACTCCGTCAAATCGGATGTCCTGCCGGCGATCGAGGCCGGGGCATGGGGTGTGCATGTGCCGCATCGGCTAGCCTGGGCGCTTGACCATGCCGACGCGCCCCAGACCCATCCCCGTTTCCGAGAGATCGCAACGCTGGGCGAACTGCCGCAATTGCTGTCGGAACTGGAACACATGCCTTCCACAATGTCGCCACAATGATGACACATTCCCTTATCTGGTAGGCACCTCGCCGAATCCCCCAAAATCTGTGTTGCCCACATGCACCGAGGGCGCAAAGCGATTGAAATTAGGGAGTTTTCCAGAGCCATATGTTGTGCTAGGTTTTTGCTAATCATGAGGTCACCGGGCATGCATCCGGGACCCAGAGGCAGATAGAAGGCAAGCAAAATGACCAGTCGACTGGCGCAGTCGGCCCGTTTCGGGCTGTTGCTGTTGTTGATCCTGATTGCGGGCGTCTTTGCTCCGATGGCGGGCCATGCGGCCCCGTATGCCGACTACGTTATGGATGCCCGAACTGGCGAAGTTATCCATGCCACGAATGCCGACACACGGCTTCACCCGGCGTCACTGACCAAGATGATGACGCTTTACATTGCATTTCAGGCGATTGATCGCGGCGAGATTACGCTGGACACCGAAATCATCGTTACGGCCGAGGCCGCGAACATGGCCCCGTCAAAGCTGGGTCTTCGTGCGGGGCAGACGATCCGGTTGCGGTATCTACTGCGGGCCGCCGCCGTGAAATCGGCAAATGATGCGGCCACCGCTGTCGGCATCGGCCTTGCCGGATCCAGTCAGGCCTTTGCGGCGCGCATGAACGCCACCGCTGCGGCGATGGGCATGAACAACAGCCATTTTCTCAACATGAACGGCCTGACCCAACAGGGCCATTACTCCACCGCTCATGACATGAGCATCCTTGGCCGTCACCTGATCTATGACTTCCCGCAGTACTATAACCTGTTTTCGCGCAGGACGGCCGATGCGGGCATTGCCGAAGTCGCCAACACGAACCGGCGTTTCCTTGACAGCTATGAGGGCGCGGACGGGATCAAGACGGGCTTTACCAACGCAGCCGGCTACAACCTTGTCGCCTCGGCCCAGCGGGGGCAGGTCCGGATCATCGCGACCGTGTTCGGCGGAACGTCGACGGCCAACCGCAATGCCCGTGTTTCGGAGCTTCTGGATCTTGGCTTTGCCGAGGCAACGCAGAATGTCGCAGCGCGTGCCCTTGATGTCGTGCCCTATGTCGAGACGGCGTCTGCTGCACCTTCCAACGATGCGCCTGCCAATGGGCCGGAGACGGTGGAGCCGGGTGCATCAGGCCGTACGATCCGGGTTTCGGGTCAGGTCCAGAACAGCATCCGTCCGCAGTCCCGGCCTGCGCTGGAAGGCGACGCACTGATTGCGGCAGTGACTGCGGACGTTATCGAGGATGTTCTGGCCGAAGCTTTGCAGACTTCGGCCAGCACCGCAGCGCCAGCCGAGCCCGAAGTGACTTTTGCTGCATCAACGGATGCGCAGCCCGAAACGCTGGCCGCTTTGGCCGACGTCGCACAGGTTGAACGGGCCGCGACGGGAGAGATGCTTGTTGCCGCTGACGTCGCCGCGGCGGTCGACGAGGTGACTGTCGAACCCGAGGCCCGTCCTGCCGAAATCATCATGACGGCCGAGGCGATCGCTCCGGCAGAAGACCCCGCTGCCGATGAAGGCACCGAAGTGGTCACCCGTGTTTCAACCTCGGGTGGGCATCACTGGGGGATCAATCTGGGCAGGTTCAATTCCGAAATGTCAGCGCAGCGGTTCCTGTTGCAGGCGACGCTTGCCGAATCTGAGGCGCTTGATGGTGGCCTGCGCCGGATCATCCAGCTTTCCGGCGGGTTTGATGCAAACGTCATGGGCCTGACGCGAGATCAGGCTGATCTGGCCTGCCGCAGGTTCCAGGCGCGGGGCACGACGTGCTTCATGATCGGAACCGAAGAAAGCTAATGTGCGACCGCTGCCGCCTCGAAGGCGGCGGCCATGAGCGCCTTGGTATAGTCGGTCTCCGGCGCATCGAACACCGCCGCCGCATCGCCCGCCTCGACCACGTCGCCGTTCTTCATCACCATGACCTTGTGCGCCATCGCCCGGATGACCTTCAGGTCGTGGCTGATGAACAGATAGGCCAGCCCGTATTTGCGCTGGAGATCGCGTAGAAGGCCCACGATCTGCACCTGCACCGTCATATCGAGCGCAGAGGTTGGTTCGTCCAGCACGATCAACTGGGGCCGCAGGATGAGGGCGCGGGCGATGGCGATACGCTGGCGCTGGCCACCGGAAAACTCATGCGGGTAGCGGTGCGCCATTGCAGGATCCAGGCCAACCTCGGTCATGATCTCGGCCACCATGGTGCTGCTGTTCTGGCCGGGGGCGATGCCGTGGACGCCAAGGCCTTCGGCGATGATCTGTTCCACGGTCATCCGGGGCGAGAGTGAACCGTAGGGATCCTGAAAGACGACCTGCATGTCCTTGCGGAGCGGCCGCATCTGGTTCTGGCTTAGCCCGTCGATCCGTTTGCCCAGAAGGCTGATAGGCCCTTCGGACCGGATCAGGCGCATGATGGCGAGTGCGAGTGTGGTCTTGCCCGATCCGCTTTCGCCCACGATGCCGATAGTCTCGCCCGCCCGGACCGACAGGGTCGCGGCGTTCACTGCCTTGATATGGCCTACGGTCCGTTTCAGCAGACCGCGGTGGATCGGGAACCAGATCCGCAGAGCGTCGGTTTCGACGATGGTCTTTGACCCTTCAGCCACTGGGATCGGAAGGCCGGTCGATTCCGCCTCAAGCAAACTGCGGGTATAGGGGTGTTGCGGGTTGGCAAAGATCGTCTCGGTCGGGCCTTGTTCGACGATCTCGCCGTTTTTCATGACACAGACACGGTCGGCGATGCGGCGGACGATGGTGAGGTCGTGGGTGATGAAGAGAAGGCTCATCCCCTCGCGCGCCTTGAGATCGGCCAGAAGATCGAGGATCTGGGCCTGAATGGTCACGTCGAGCGCGGTGGTGGGTTCGTCGGCGATGAGGAGGTCTGGGCCGTTGGCGAGCGCCATCGCGATCATCACGCGCTGACGCTGACCGCCGGACAGTTGATGCGGATAGGCGCCCAGACGGGTTTCGGGGTCGCGAATGCCGACCTTGGTCAGGAGTTCAATGATCTTGTCCCGCACCGCCGGGCCGCGCAGGCCCTGATGCAGTTCAATGGATTCGGCCAGTTGTTTCTCAATCGTGTGAAGCGGGTTGAGCGACGTCATCGGCTCCTGAAAGATGAAGCTGACATCGTTGCCGCGCACCTGCCGCAGTTCGGGTTCGGATGCGCCGACCATTTCCTTGCCGTCACAGCGGATCGACCCTTCGATCCGGGCGCTGTCGCCCAGAAGGGCTACGGTGGAGAGGGCCGTCACCGATTTGCCCGAGCCGCTTTCGCCCACCAGTGCGACCGTCTCGCCCTTGCCGATGGTGAAGGAGACGCCGCGTACGGCGTGAACCTCGGCCCCGTCCTGCTTGAACCTGATGTGCAGGCTTTCGACCTGAAGGATGTCGGTCATGAAAAGGTCTTTCGCGGGTCAAAGGCATCGCGGACGCCTTCGAAGATAAAGACCAGGAGCGACAGCATGATCGCAAAGGTAAAGAAGGCGGTGAAGCCAAGCCATGGGGCCTGCAGGTTTTCCTTGGCGTCCTGACTGAGTTCGCCGAGCGATGGGGCGGACAGGGGCAGTCCAAAGCCGAGGAAGTCGAGCGTCGCCAACGACCCGATGGCCCCGGTCACGAGGAAGGGCATCAGAGTCACGGTCGCCACTATGGCGTTGGGCAGCATGTGACGGAACATGATCTTGGCGTTCGACACACCAAGTGCCCGGGCGGCGCGGACATATTCAAAATTCCGCGCCCGCAGGAATTCGGCCCGGACCACGCCGACAAGGGCGGGCCAGCCGAACAGCACGGAGAGGAACACAAGTAACCAGAAACTTCGCTCGAGGATCGCGAAGACGATGATGATGACGTAAAGCGACGGGATGCCGCCCCAGATTTCAAGGATGCGCTGGAAGATGAGGTCGGTCCAGCCGCCGAAATAGCCCTGCACGGCGCCGGCCATGATGCCCACGACCGAGGACACGGCGACGACGACTATTGCAAAGAAGATGGACAGCCGGAACCCGTAGATCACCCGCGCCACCACATCACGCTTGGCACTATCAGTGCCAAGCCAGTTTGTTTCGGAGGGCGGGGCAGGGGCCACACCGGGGACATCGACGATGGTGTTGTAGGAATATGGAATGATCGGCCAGATCATCCAACCCTTGTGGAACCCATCGGCCGTGATGGTCCCGGCCTTGGCCTGTTCGATCAGTCCTTCGGGGTCGTCATAGCATTCCAGCAGGCCGCCTGTGTAGATCAGGCACTGGAGTTCGACGTCGAGGTAGCGCGCCCGGCTGGGCAGGTCACCGCCGAAATCGCGTTCCGAGAAGTACTGGAACACGGGCATTCGCAATTCACCGCGGTAGCTGACAAGGATCGGTTTGTCGTTGGCGATGAACTCGGCAAAGAGCGAGGTCACGAACAGGACGAGAAAGATCCAGAGCGACCAGAAAGCCCTTGTATTGCGACGGAAATTGCGCCAGCGGCGTTGGTTCAGAGGGGACAGGCGCATGAGGTCACCCCCGGCTTTCAAAGTCGATGCGGGGGTCGATCAGGACATAGGTCAGATCGGTGATGATCCCGATGACCAGACCGATGAGCGAGAAGGCAAAGAGTGTGCCGAACATCACCGGGTAGTCGCGTTGCAGTGTCGCTTCGAAACCCAGACGGCCCAACCCGTCGAGAGAGAAGAGCGTCTCAATGATGAGACTCCCGCCAAAGAAGACGCCGACGAACAGCGCCGGAAAGCCCGAGATGACCAGCAGCATCGCATTGCGGAAGATGTGGCCGTAAAGCACGCGGCTTTCGGTCAGGCCCTTGGCCTTGGCCGTCATGACGTACTGTTTCTTGATTTCGTCCAGAAAGCAGTTCTTGGTCAGAAGGGTCAGCGTGGCAAAAGATGAAATCGTCAGCGCCAGAACCGGCAGGAAGATGTGCCAGAAGTAATCGAGCACCTTCCCGATTGCGGAGAGGTCTTCCCAGTTGCTTGAGGTCAGGCCCCGAAGCGGGAAGATGCGCCAGTAAGAGCCGCCTGCGAACAGGACGATCAGCAGGATCGCGAACAGGAATCCGGGGATCGCATAACCCACGATGATCGCGCCGCTTGTCCAGGTGTCAAAGCGTGATCCGTCCCTGACGGCCTTGCGGATACCAAGCGGGATTGAGATCAGGTAGGCGATCAGCGTGGACCAAAGGCCCAGAGTGATCGACACGGGCATCTTTTCCAGTACCAGATCGACGACCGACATGGACCGGAACCAGCTTTCGCCGAAATCGAGCCGCATGTAATCCCACATCATGTTGAGGAATCGTTCCAGCGGCGGCTTGTCAAAGCCGAATTCCTTTTCCAGCTGGGCGATGAATTCGGGCGGCAGGCCGCGGGCCCCGGCATAGGTGCTGCCAGTGTCGTTTGTTTCCGCCACGATTTCCGTATCGCCCCGTCCGCCCGAGATGTTTTCGAACACATCACCGCGCCCTTCCATCTGGGCGATGATCTGTTCGATCGGCCCGCCGGGGACGAACTGGATCAGGGCAAAGTTCAGGATCATGATACCGAGCAGCGTCGGAATCACGAGCAGGAACCGTCGCAGGATGTAGGCGCCCATCTGGGTTCAGGTCAGCTTAGCGCAAAGCGCCGGCGGCCCGGAGTGCATCACCCTTTTCGGCGTTGTACCACCAGAAACTCAGTTGGCCCAAAGCGTAAGGCGGCAGCGGATCGGGATGTTCATACATGTCGAAATAGGCGACCCAGAAGTTCGGGTTGTACCAGGTCGGAACGATGAACATTTCGCGCCGCATGATGCGGTCGATCGCCCGCACACCGGCCGCCATTTCTTCGTAGTCCGTTGCCGCAGCGACGACCTGGATCAGCTTGTCCACCGCCGGAGAGGAGAAGGACGCCGGGTTGAACACGTCGCCCACGCCTTCGCTGCCATAGCGCTGGGTCAGGCCAAGACCTTCGTCGAGACGGTTGGAATAGCCGTCGATGATCATGTCGTAATCCAGATCGAGCTTGCGCTGCTGGTACTGTGCAGGATCGATCCGGTTGTAGGTCGCGTTGATGCCGATGCGGGTCAGGTTGTCGACATAGGGCATCACGATGCGATCGAAAGTCGGCGAGTATGACAGGAACTCGACGTCCAGGGTCGTTCCGTCGGCATTGCGGACCTTGCCATCTTCGCCGGCAACCCAGCCCGCCTCTTCCAGCAGGGCCAGGGCGGCACGCAGGTTGGTCCGGTCAAGCTGCTGGGCCGCGTCCGAGGTATGGGGCATCGTCACCGGTTCCGTGAGGATCGCGGGATCGATCAGGTCTGAGACCGACTGCAACAGTTCGAGTTCGCGGCCTTCGGGGACGCCCTGTGCGGCAAGGTCGGAGTTCTGCCAGAAGCTTTCGCGCTGGCTGAAAAGGGAATACTGCAGGGTTTCGTTCGTCCAGGAGAAGTTGAACACCAGAGCCATTGCATCGCGCACCCGGCGGTCGGCAAACTGGGGTTTGGCGAGGTTGAAGACAATACCGTTGGCACCCGGCAAATTGCCGTTGGGCAAGGTCACCTTGACGACATGACCCGCCGAAAGGGCCGGAAAGTCATACTGGGTGGCCCAGGACAGGGACGAGTTTTCCTGCCGGAAGGTGTATTCGCCGGCCTTGAACCCTTCAAACGCTGCCGTGGAATCGGCAAAGTATTCGACCCGGATGGTGTCAAAGTTGTTCTGGCCGATATTGATGGGCAGGTTGTTGCCCCAGTAATCGGGGTTGCGTCGGTAGATGATCTGCCGGCCAGGATCAAGTGAATCAAGAATGTAGGCGCCAGAGCCCGGCGAGATTTCAAGACGGCCTTCGTCAAGACGCGCGCCGGTGGTTTCGTACCAGGTCTTGCTCCAGACCGGCGATCCGCCAGCTGTCCCGATGCGGTCGCGCACCGGCGCGTCCGGCACGAAATCGAACCGCACGGTCAGATCGTCAATGACGCTGACCCCAGCAATGATCTGGGAAACGGCGGCACGGTAGGATGGCAGCCCCTGTTCCATGAGCAGGTTGTAGGAGTAGGCCACGTCATTCGCTGTCACGGGGATGCCGTCCGAAAACCTGGCCTCCGGGCGCATGTGGAAGATGACGTAGGACAGATCCTCGGGGTATTCGAGCGTCTCGCAGAGCAGGCAATAGGATGACGTCACCTCGTCTGCGGTTCCGGTCATCATCGTTTCATAACCGCTCGTCGACAATGACCCCGGCGTCCCTTCGGCGGCATAGGGGTTCATGTTGTCAAACGCGCCCTGTGCCCATACGCTGATTTCGCCACCCTTGGGCGCATCCGGGTTCACATAGTCAAGATTTGCGAAATCGGGGCCGTATTTCAGCTGTCCGTAAAAGTTGTAGCCATGTGAGGTGATGACAGTGGCATCCTGCGCGCGCGCTGCATCTGTCATCATGGCGCTCGCGACCACAAGGGCCCCTCCGAACAGCCAGCCCTTCCTGTGCGGCTGTGCATTTGCGCGGGCAGCGGCAAGAACAATCGTGCGGTGATCCTGGGGCAGCATGGGGCACTCCTTCTTGGGACTTTGTCGGTCGGCGGCGCGACACCTTCTTTTGCTGCAGCTAAAGGACCGCGCAACAAACATTCAAGTTGAGATTGCGTGAGGAATGGTGAACGGTGCGTGTGACAGCGGGAAAGCGGTATATGCAAAGGAAAAAGGCCGTTCCGGTGCTTCGGAACGGCCCTTGATGAAGAAGTCCTACACTCAGTTGGTCTGGGTCGCGAGGAACGCAATGAGGTTGGCGCGGTCCACTGGATTACGCATCCCGCTATAGCCCATTTTGGTCCCCGGTGCATATCCCTTGGGGTTGGCGATAAAAGCGTCCAGCGATTCCGGGGTCCATACGTCGTTCACGGCCAACAAGGCACCGTCATACTGGTATCCCGTTGCAGCCTCGACCGGACGGCCGACTACGCCATGCAGATAGGGGCCGGTGCCGTTCTTGCCTGCCTCGAGCGAGTGGCAGGACTGGCAGGCGCGAAAAGCGGTTTCGCCTTTTGAGACATCGGCAGCAGCAAAGAGTTCCTCAAAGGACGGGCCCTCTTCGACGGGTGCCGCTTCTTCGGCTTCCTCTCCGGGCACTTCGACGACATATGATGCAACTTCATGTCCGTGCCCGCCACCGTGGCCCCGGCTGAAGATCGTTTCAGCGAACCAACCGCCCAGCAGGAACACCAGTAATGCGCCGCAAAAGCCGCCCACTGCTTTGGTGATGGTCATTGTGTCGAACATGTCGCTATCCATTTTGTCCGCAAGTTTCGCGCTCATGTATCCGCTTCCAACCCCCCTGTGCAAGGTATAAGGGCGCGACTTATTGCCCGAATTCGGGGCCTTGACGGGGATTAGAGCATGGTCGGCCGGATCGCATTCCAGGGTGAGGCGGGGGCCTATGGCCATCAAGCCTGCGTCGAGGCGCGACCGGGCCTTGAACCATTGCCGTGCCCGACTTTCGAAGACGCGATGGACGCTGTCCGGCGCGGGGATGCCGAACTGGGCATGATCGGGGTCGAGAACTCGACCTATGGTCGGGTGGCCGACGTTCACCACCTGCTCCCTTACAGCGGACTCTACATCGTGGACGAGGCCTTTGTGCGGGTTCACATCAACCTGCTGGCCGTCAAGGGCGCGACGCTGGCTGATGTGAAGCGGGTGCGCAGCATGGCGATCCTTCTGGGACAGGCGCGGGGGTTCATCCGCGAACATGGGCTCGCGACGCTGAACTGGTCTGACAATGCGGCGGGGGCGCGTGAAGTGGCGCGTCTGGGCGACAAGGCCGAAGCAGCGCTGGCCAGCGAGATTGCGGCCGAGATCAACGGTCTGGATGTGCTGGCGCGGCATGTCGAAGACAATGACAACAACACGACCCGGTTCCTGATCATGTCACGCGAGCTTGACCTGACGCGGCGGGGCGATCTGGGGATGATGACAAGCTTCGTCTTCCGCGTCCGCAACATCCCGGCGGCGCTGTACAAGGCGCTGGGCGGGTTTGCCACGAACGGCATCAACATGACCAAGCTGGAAAGCTACATGGTCGGCGGCCAATTCACGGCGACCCAGTTCTATGCCGAGATCGAGGGGCACCCGGACGATGCCAATGTGAAATTGGCGCTGGAGGAACTGGGGTATTTCACCGACCACTTCCACCTGATGGGCGTCTATCCGGCAGCCCAGCGCCGGCACGCCACCGCCTGACAGCTTCAGGCGGATTTGCCGCGCTTGTAACGGCCCTCAACCTCCTTTGCGAAGGACGTGAGGCGGTTCTGGAGCCTTGTCGATATCGAGTTCGTGGCAAGCTTGAACGACTGGACAAGAAGCCGTGAGGTCAGGTTCGTCGGAATGAGTTCGATTTCGATCGTCAGGCGGGTATGGGTGCCCGAGAGGGCGACGAGGTCGATCTTTGTTTCGCTGTCCAGCCCGCCCGACTTGCTCTTGATCGCCATTTTGCCCGGGACTTCGAGTTTGGTGATCTCGAGCCCGACTTTTCGTTCCTTACCCCGAAACGGGACCATTGCATTCCAGACTGAGCCGACCCCGGGAACAGGGCGTGTGTCAACGCGATTGACGATTACACCCTGACGCTGTGCCGCCCCTTCCAAACTCGCATAATCAGTAATCTGGGCGAACACGAAGTCCACGGGGGCTTCGATATCATTCTTGGTCGCAAACTTCATGACTTGCCTTCCCGCCTTGCCTTTCAATAATGCCTAATGGGGCCTAGTCGAGCCGGTCCGCAAGCCAGTTTTCCAACAAGAAATGTGCAATGGCGCCTTTTCTGGCCGCCCTTATGGACGCATCGCGCCCAGCAAAGATTTCAGCGAGGCGTTCCCGGCTGACCCAGAGCGCGTGTTCAAGTTCCTTTGGGTCAAGCGTGATGGCGGTATCGAGCGCCTCGCCCTTGCAACCGAACATGAGCGAGGCGGGAAAGGGCCAGGGCTGGCTGGCGAGGTAGCCGACGGCACCCACGCGGACGCCCGATTCCTCGAACACCTCGCGGCGGACGGCGGCTTCCATCGTCTCGCCCGGTTCGATGAAGCCGGCGAGGAGGGAGTACATGCCTTCCGGCCAGCCGGGAGAGCGGCCAAGGAGGACCGCATTGCCGTGCGTGATCAGCATGATCACGACCGGATCGGTGCGGGGGAAATGATGTGTGCCGCAGGCTGGGCAGTTGCGTTCCCAGCCCGACATGGCCATGATGCTGGGCTGGCCGCAGCGGGCGCAGAAGCGGTGGCTGTCGTGCCAGCCGAACACTGCCTTGGCTGTCGCTGCCAGTTCGGCATCGCGGGGCGGGAGGCGCGTCATGACGGCGCGCAACTCGGCAAAGCGGAGTTCCGGCGGCAACAGGGGATGGCGCTGTTCGGTCGCATCAAGAAAGGCGCCGATGGAGGCGATATCCTCGCCTTGCGGTTCCCATCCGGAGATGTCATGGGCCCAGAGCCCGGCCCCGTCTTCGCGGCCCAGAAAGACCGGGGCTTCACCGCTGGCAAGGACTGGATGGTCCAGCTGCAGCCGCGCCAGGGCGTCGGGGCCTTCCCCGGTCACGAGCGGCTTGCCCCGCCAGAGGAGCAGGCTGCATGAGCCGGGCTTTGCCCTCAACGCGTCCAGAGCGGCCGCATCGCCCCGCACTTCGGCCGCCCGGTCAAGACCGGAGCCCCCAAACGTCACTGTTTCCGCGATCTTCATAACTCTGTCCTGGCTGTTTGGCGCACCATCGGCAATCGGCGGCAAAGTTGAAAGCCGCCACAGACTGTTCTCGACTTTTCCGGTCCAGAGCGCACATTCCCGGCAACAAAAGGCAAGAGGTGACAACGTGAAACGGGCAGGGGGTGCTCAGGGACCGACCGCGCAGTTGCGGGTACTGGCCACGACAGACCTTCATGCGCACCTGATGGCGCATGATTACTTTACCGACCGTCCAAGCAGGACGGCCGGGCTGGTCTGGACGGCGTCACTGATCCGGCGGTTGAGGGCGGGGTCTGACAATACCGTCCTGTTCGACAATGGGGATTTTCTGCAGGGCAATCCGATGTCGGACTGGGTTGCGGCAAATCCCACAGCACTTGCCGATGCGGCGCATCCGATGATCGCCGCAATGAATGCGCTGGGCTATGACGCCGGGACGCTGGGCAATCACGAGTTCAATTATGGGTTGGAGTTTCTGGCCGAGGCCCTGCGCGGAGCCACCTTTCCCGTGGTTTCGGCCAATACGCTGGATGAGGCGGGCCAACCGCTTGTGCGGCCGTATGTTGTTCTCGACCGGAAGATCAGTGACGATGACGGGGCAAGCTGGCCTGTCGGGATCGGGGTCATCGGCCTTGCCCCGCCGCAGATCGCGCTTTGGGAACGAATCAGTCTGGGTGACCGGATCGGGACAAGGGATATCCTCGCGACCGCCCGGGAGCTTGTCCCCCGGATGAAGGCAGAAGGGGCGGATGTGATCGTGGCCCTGTGTCATTCCGGGATCGGAGCGGAGAGGGCCGAGCCCGGAATGGAGAACGCCGCCGTGCCGCTGGCTGCGGTCGAAGGGATCGATGCCATTGTCACAGGGCACACGCATCAGGTGTTTCCGGGGCCGGCGTGGGCAGAGGGTGGCGCAATTGATCCGGCAGGACTGTTGCACGGCAAGCCTGCCGTCATGGCGGGCTATCACGGGTCACATTTGGGCGTGATCGACCTGAGCCTTTTCCGGGAGGACGGGCGGTGGCGGGTGACGGAGGGCGCCTCACTGGCCGTGCCGATTGCGGACAGGCAAGATCCCGTAGTGCGCCGCGATCCCGCGGTGATGGCCATCGGGCGCGGGGTTCACCGGCGTGTGCTGGCCGAGATCCGCAAGCCGCTGGGCGAGACAACGGTGCCTTTGCAAAGCTTCTTTTCGCTGGTCGGGCCAGATGCTTGTCTTCAGCTTGTCGCGGATGCGCAAAGGGCAAGGGCTGTAGAGGCGCTGGCCGGGACGGCCTATGCAGGATTGCCGCTGTTATCGGCGGTGGCACCGTTCAAGACGGGCGGACGGGCTGGACCGGACAACTATGTGGACATTCCGCCCGGCACACTCGTGCAAAGGCATGTGTCCGAGCTTTACCCTTACCCGAACGGGTTCTGCGTTCTGGTGATCCGGGGGACCGACGTGGCTCTGTGGCTAGAACGGAGCGTGTCGCTGTTCCACAGGCTTGTGCCGGGGGTGATGGATCAACCGCTGATCGACCCGGGATTTCCGGGGTACAATTTCGATATGCTGGACGGGGCGGAGTATGTCGTTGATCCGACGCGGCCTGCACGGACGGATGCGTCGGGACGTGTTCTTGATGCCGGAGCACAGCGGATTGTGGCGCTCATGATCGGCGGGCGGGCGCTCGACAAGGACGAGACAGTGTTGGTTGCGACGAACGGCTATCGGGCTGGGGGTGGCGGAGGGTTTGCAGCGGCCATAAGCGGAACGGTTGTTCACAAGGACGCGCTCAGCACGCGGGAAGTCGTTCTGGACCATATCCGCCGGACCAGCCCGGTTGCCCCGGTCGCATGCCCGACATGGCGTTTTGCCGACAATCCCGGAACGGGAGCGTGGTTCGACTCGGGCCGGGGGGCGGGGGCCCATGCGACAGGTGCGATCTATTTGGGTGACACAGAGGAGCTATTCCGGCGGTACCGGATTGCCTTCTGACAGAGGCAGGGATCGACAGTCCGATGACATCCGGTCATAAGGCCGCATCCAAACCGGACGACGGAACGACGCCCCCATGACCCGCCCCTATGACGCCGTGATCTTTGATTTGGATGGAACGCTGATCGACACCGAGGTGCTGTGCAACGAGACCGGCGTAGAGGCTTGCCGCAACCTTGGTTTTCCGGTGACGATGGGTTTCTTCGAAGGGCTTGCCGGGATTCACGACGTTGAGCGCGCCCGGCTGATCGGGCTGGAGACAGGCCATACGATTGATCTGGAAACCTTTTATGCCGAATGGGACCGGCTTTGCACGATCCGGTTCCGGCGGGGTATTCCTCTCAAGCCTGGCGCGCTGGACCTGATCGGGCAGATTGCCAGTGTGGGCCTGCCGATGGCGGTAGCCACGTCGAGCCGGCGGGGCCCTGCGCATGAGAAGATCACGCTGGCCGGGCTTGCGCCGTGGATGAAAGCGGTTGTGACGTTTGACGATGTTGTCGCGGCCAAGCCGGCGCCCGATCCGTATCTGCTGGCGGCAGAGCGACTTGGTGCTGCTCCGGCGCGCTGCATTGCCTTCGAGGATTCCGAGACGGGGGCGCGGTCTGCCTTTGCGGCCGGTCTGACGGTGGTACAGATCCCCGACATTCATGCGACCGAGGGTGAACATGCCCATCATGTGGCGCCGTCCCTTTTGGCGGGTGCGTTTGCCGCAGGGCTTATCTAGGGTTCCTGACCACATCTGATCCGATGGTGCGCGTCCCGGCGGTCCGCGTGGCGATCGCCACGCGGGTAAAGGTCTTGCGCCGAAGGCGCTCTGCCGGATGACGGCCGGTTCGAAAAGTGCCTAGAGCGCGATGACCTGCGCGGGATCTAGCAGGAACGGTGCCACGATCCCGCACGTGTCTGCCAGTGGCAGAAGGTCGGCCGGAACCTCCAACCCGATCACGTCGCGCATGAACGCGGCACGGGCCGCGCAGCGGGCCGCGACGTCGGGGAAATCGCGCTCAACGGCGGCGCGCAAGGAGGCGTCGGCAATGACATAGCCGTCCTCCATCCGGGTCGAGGCATAGACCGGGTTGCCGGGGATGACGTCCATCTGGAAGGCCATGCCGGATCGAAGCGGGATGGATGAGCCTTCCGAGACGGGGGAGGATATCCATTCGTCCATGCCGATCAGGTGACCGGGGTTGAGCGTGATGCCAAAGGTGTCGAACGGCAGCGCGGCCATGATGCGGGACCAGACCTCTCCTCCCGCCACGCCGGGGCGCATGAGGCTGCACCAGAGTGACATGGCCTGAACGTATGGCCCGGCGAAGGCCGCGACATAGTCCTGTGCGGCGACGGGAAGGTCAGAGGCGTCAGAGGCAATCCAGCCTGCACGGCAGATGTTCGATCCCCAGTGGCAGATGTTGAAGGACAGCGGGACGCCGCGGTTGATGATCTGTCCTGTCGGGCCTGACATGCCCTGATCGGCGCGGGCCCCTGTGGCCAGCGTCTGGTGGCAACCGAGCGGCAGGCCGCCGACACTTGCCGCCGCAAAGGCTGCGAAATCGGTCATTCCTTCGCGCAGGCCAAAGGCAAGTCGGGTGAGCGTTTTGGCGGCCATCTGGTTGGAAAACTCGATCCGGGCGATTTCTGCGGCATCGACGGTGCAGCGCAAACCATGGGCAGGGTGCATGAAAAGGTCGGTCGCGTTCACGACCGATCCTGCGCGTTTGCGCAAGGGATCGGCGAGGTAGACGGGCAGATCGAGTGCCTGATCGGGGTCGTCCATCTCGTCGGTGCCGAAGTATTTCCAACCGGCGGTGCCTGCCTTCGCCCCGGACGGCACCAGATCGCGGAAGGCATCAACGATGCGCTTGCCTTTGCGGGGCTGCGAGATGAGCGAGAGACTGGGGACCAGTTCGACGGCGACGATCCCGGCCCGCACCAGGGGAGAAATCCGCGTGTAGGGTTCGCATTCGTTCCCCACGAGCAGCGTCGCTGCCGTTGCCGTCAGAACCAGCACCGCTTCTTCGAACCTTGGGTCAAAGGCGGTCAGCCACTGGATATTGGCGAAGTGTTCGCGGTCGCCATAGACGACCAGCACGTCAAGACCTCGTCCTGCGATTGCTGCCCTTGCCTGTGCCAGCCGTCCCTGCAGTTCCGGCAGGTCAAGGTCGGGGGGCAGGTCGGGCATTCCGGTGTCAGGCCAGTCGATGCGGATCAGGCGGGGCATGGGTCTTGTCCTTCAGGGCAGAGTTTCGGCGGGGATCATGCGGCACAAGCGGGCCTCTGGCAAAGGAAATGACCTTTTCCGCCGCCCGGTCCTGTGATCATCATGGCAGGAGTGACCAGAGGGGGGAAAAGATGCGGGTTCTTGTGACAGGGGCAGCAGGGATGATCGGGCGGAAGCTTACGGCGCGGCTGGCCGTCGACGGGCATCTGGGGGGCAAGGCGCTGACCGCGCTGATTCTGCATGACATTGTGGCCCCACCCCGGCCTGATGTGGCGATCCCGGTGATCGATCTGGCCAGCGACTTTGCCGATTTGGCGACAGCCGAGGAGTTGATCGGGCACCGGCCCGATGTGGTGTTCCATCTTGCCGGTGTTGTGTCCGGCACGGCAGAGGCGAATTTTGATCTGGGCTATGCTGTCAATCTGGACGGCACGCGGCGGCTGTTCGATGCGATCCGGCTGTCGGGACTGCATCCCCGGGTCGTCTATGCCTCGACCGCGGCTGTCTTTGGCGGGCCGTTCCCGGATGTCGTGCCGGACGATTTTGCGCCGACGCCGCTGTCGTCCTACGGAAGCCAGAAGCTGATCGGCGAGGTCATCCTGTCGGATTATACGCGACGAGGTTTCATGGACGGCGTCGGTCTGCGCCTGCCGACGATCTGCGTCCGGCCGGGCAAGCCGAACGGGGCGGCGTCGAGCTTTTTCTCCGGGATCATCCGGGAGCCGCTGAACGGCCAGCCTGCCGCTCTTCCGGTGCATCGCGACTGGGTTCATACCCATGCGAGCCCCCGCGCCGCCGTGGGGTTCTTTATCCACGCCGGTTCTATGGACACGAGCCCGGTCGGGTCGCGCCGGAACCTTGTCATGCCGGGGACAAGCGTCAGTGTAGGGGAACAGATCGCATCGCTCACCCGTATCGCCGGGCCGCGTGTGGCGGCGCTGATCCACGAGGCGCAGGACCCTGCAGTCTGGGCCATCGTCAAGACATGGCCGCAGCGTTTTGCGGCGACACGTGCCCGCGATCTGGGCTTTGTGGCCGAAACGAGCTTTGACGAGATCATCGAGGCCTATATCACCGAGGAACTGGGCGGACGCCTGCCTGAATTCGCCTGATCCGGTTGTCTTGCGCGACGGCATTGCAGGGGCTATATGATGGAACGAGGGGTTGGCGCGGGCATGCGTCTCGCCAACCCGGTCAGGTCCGGAAGGAAGCAGCCGTAACGAGCCCCGCTTGGGTCGTTGTCCAGCCTCTCACCTACACCCCTTGCGGGGTGGATACCGAAAACCGGGTGCGCCCCGGACAAGCGAAGGAGGGAAGACATGGAGATTGTCATCATCCTCCGGGCCGCCGCCGTCTGAGGACCGCCGCCGCCCGCTGCGAAGCTGTCTGTGCGTGATGCGCAGGCCCCATTCCTTCGTTTTCGGGACATGTTAGATTGACCTTACTGACCCTTGCCGACCTTGGATGGTCGGCCCCTTTTGCCGCGCAAACGGAAGATGGCGAACCCGGGACGCCCGCCCGCGTATCGGAAGTGACCCGGGACACGCTGACAGTTCTGACCCCGGACGGCCCGCACAGCATCCTGCCCGCCGAATCGACCGGGCTTTATGCCGTCGGTGACTGGGTGATGACGGATGGGCTGCGCACATTGCGTCGTCTGGACCGCGCGACCGAGATTGCCCGCCGCGCCGCAGGGCCGACCGCCGACCGGCAGCTGATCGCGGCCAATGTCGACACGCTGGCTATCGTCACGAGTTGTAATGCCGATTTCAACGTGGCGCGGCTTGAACGCTATCTGGCGATGGCGAGTTCGGCTGGGTGCCTGCCGCTGATCGTGCTGACCAAGGCGGATCAGTCGGATGATCCCCGCGATTATGTCCGCACAGCGAGCCGGCTGTCGTCGCTTGTGACGGCATTCGCGCTGGATGCACGGGACAGCGAAGGTGTGGCGCTGCTGAACGCATGGTGCGGGCGCGGGCAGACGCTGGCGCTGGTCGGATCGTCCGGCGTGGGCAAGACCACAATCCAGAACCGGCTGACCGGGGTCGATGCAGCCACGCAGGGCATCCGCGAGGATGACGCCAAAGGGCGGCATACGACGACCTCGCGGTCCTTGCGGCCGACGCTGGCAGGGGGATGGTTGATCGACACGCCGGGTATCCGCGAGTTGCAGCTGTCCGATGCGGCGGACGGGATCGAAGCGGTGTTTTCGGACGTGACCTGCCTGATCGGGCAATGCCGGTTTTCCGACTGCGCCCATGTCAGCGAACCGGGCTGTGCCGTGCAGGCGGCCATTGCCGAGGGTATCCTTGACCCCGGCCGTCTGGACCGGTGGCGGAAGCTGGAACGCGAGGACCGGTTCAACAGTGAAGCGGTCAATGAACGTCATGCGCGGGCGCGGTCCTTTGGCAAGATGAGCAAGGGCGGCAAGGCGCGGGCCAAGGCCAAGCGAGGGTTCGACCTCTGAAGGTACAGCCATGCATCGTTTGGCAACTGTGTTCCCTTTCGGCAATCCTTCGGGTCAGGCGGTTGCGGCCCATCGATCGTCGCCTTCGGACCCGAAACGCATTGTCGAAGGTCAGTTGAATCTTTTTCACTGACCTGTCGATTGGCCCGTTCCGGTTTCGTCATAAAAGCAGAAGGCAATCAGGCCTTCGTTCATGACCGACAGGAGAACACCATGACGATCACGACCATTCTGCTGTCAGGGGCCGCTGTTCTGGCCCTTGGCGTTGCTGCCAGGTTCCTTGCCCCGCGTGAGGTGGAAGTGCGCCGCAGCATGATCATCGACACCACCCCTGCCGAAGTGCTGGCCTTTGCGGCTTCGACAGAAGTGCATCAGACCTGCAATCCCTACCGGAACGAAAACCCCGATCTGGTCGTCACGCCATTCGGGCCGCAGGGAGTGGTCGGGGCGGGATTCGCCTTTGGAACGGCGGGTACTCTGTCATCGACATGCCAGAACTGGACCTTGCACCCGACCGGGAGTGGAAATGCCCGGAAACTTACGGCGGCAAGGTGGAAATCCGCGCCTCGGCCATGTGAGGGTGATCGCAGAGCCGATCATTTCGGCACGGATGGCCGAGGTCGTCCGCGCGGGTCCAAGGTCGGTTGCTGGCTCTTTTCGGCCACCGCACGCGCGACATCATGGCGCAGCGCCTGGTTAGGGCTAAACGCAAGATCCGTGATGCGCGCATCCTTTTCGACGTTCCGGGCAAGACGGAATGGCCTGCCCGTCTGACCGCTGTGCAAGAGGCCATCTATGGTGCCTTTTCGTTGGGCTGGGAGGACGAACAGCCCGATGGCGACAGTCTGACAGACGAAGCCGTTTTCCTCGCCGCCCTGCTTGTTGATCTCATTGATCGCGATCCCGAAGCTCTTGGCATGCTTGCCCTGATACACCTTAGCGCGGCGAGGTTTGCAGCACGGTTTGCCGATGGGGTGCTTGTTCCGCTGCCGCAACAGGATACGCACCTGTGGGACCCAGAATTGCGAGACCGGGGTCTGATGCTGCTTGCCGAAGCTTCGGCTGCGGAAGAACTGGGCCGCTTTCAACTCGAAGCGGCCATACAGTCAGTGCACATGGCAAGGGCCACGACCGGGTTGACCGATTGGCTCGCGATAGCGCAGTTGCACCGGGGCCTGTTGTCGCTCGCGCCAACGATGGGCGTCGCGGTGGGCTATGCTGCGGCTTTGGCAGAATATGCTGGTCCTGCCACAGGTCTGGCGATCCTTGACGGGATAGATGCCGACCTGTCTGGATTTCAACCGGCTTGGGCCCTTCGAGCACACTGCCTTTCCGGCTTGGACCGGACCGTAGACGCAGCCACGGCTTATCGGATGGCGATCGCGCTTTGCACACATGGTCCGCAAAGAAGGTGGCTGGAGCAGCAGATCGCGAAGGCTGGATTGTACCTGCACTGAAGATGGACGTTGCGACCCTGTCGCCGTAGTCTGCCCCGTACCGCCCGAATCCGGAAAGCCCGCGACACATGTCCGACGCCAAACCCTATCAGGTGCTTGCCCGCAAGTATCGGCCCGAAACTTTTGCCGATCTGGTCGGTCAGGATGCGATGGTGCGCACTTTGACCAATGCGTTCGAGGCGGGGCGGATCGCGCAGGCCTTTATCATGACGGGTATCCGGGGGACCGGAAAGACGACGACGGCGAGGATCATCGCCAAGGGGATGAACTGCATCGGGGCCGACGGGAAGGGCGGGCCAACGACGAAGCCTTGCGGTGTTTGCGAACATTGCGTGGCGATCATGGAAGGCCGCCATGTCGACGTGATGGAAATGGACGCGGCCAGCCAGTCGGGCGTGCAGAACATCCGCGATGCAATCATCGAAAGCGTGGCCTACCGCGCGGCATCGGCCCGCTACAAGGTCTTCATCATCGACGAAGTGCATATGCTGTCCACCTCGGCCTTCAACGCGCTCCTCAAGACGCTCGAAGAGCCGCCGGCACATGTGAAGTTCATCTTTGCCACGACTGAAATCCGCAAGGTGCCGGTGACGGTCCTGTCGCGCTGCCAGCGGTTTGACCTGCGCCGGATCGAGCCCGAGGTGATGGTGGCCCTGTTGCGCAAGATCGCGACTGCGGAAGGGGCAAAGATTACCGACGATGCGCTGGCGTTGATCACGCGCGCGGCCGAAGGGTCGGCGCGGGATGCGACGTCGCTGCTCGATCAGGCGATCAGCCACGGCGCAGGTGAGACGACGGCGCTGCAGGTGCGGGCGATGCTGGGGCTGGCCGACCGGGGCCGGGTGCTGGACCTGTTCGACATGATCGTGAAGGGCGAGGCGGCGGCGGCGCTGGCTGAACTCTCTTCACAATATGCCGAAGGGGCCGATCCGATGGCGATCCTGCGCGATCTTGCCGAGATTGCGCATTGGGTCAGTGTCATCAAGATCACCCCCGATGCCGCTGAAGACCCGACCATTGGCCCGGATGAACGGGTGCGGGGCCGGTCGATGGCGACGGACCTGCCGATGCGGGTGCTGACGCGGCTGTGGCAAATGCTGCTCAAGTCGCTGGAGGAGGTCTCTCTGGCGCCCAATTCCATGATGGCGGCAGAGATGGCCGTGATCCGGCTGACCCATGTGGCCGACCTGCCCACGCCCGAGGAACTGGTCCGGCGTTTGCAGGACGCCCCCCCGCCGCCGAAAGGGGGCGGGGGCGGTGTCCGCATGGCGCCCTCCGGGACCCAGACCAACGTGCAATCCGGCCTGCCCGCGTCGACACATCGGGGGCCGTCAGGGCCTTCGGCGCATGGCGCCCAGACGGCCGTCGCACTCTCCGCCCATGCCCTGGCCCGCTATGAGACCTTTGACGATGTGGTGGCCCTGATCCGTGCGAAGCGCGATGTGCATCTGCTGGTCGAGGTCGAGACGAGCCTGCGTCTGGCCCGCTATCAGCCTGGCCGGATCGAGTTCACGCCGACGCCGGATGCCTCGCCCGACCTTGCCCAGCGGCTTGGCGCGCGGTTGCAGATGTGGACCGGTACGCGCTGGGGTGTGACGGTGGTCAACGACAACACTGCGCCGACCCTGGCCGAAGCGCGGGATACGACGGCCACGGCTCTCAACGCTGCAGCGGTTGAACATCCGCTGGTACAGGCGGTGTTCAAGGCCTTTCCCAAGGCGCGCATAACGGCCATCCGTACCGAAGCCGCCCGGGAAATCACCGCCGAGGCCGAGGCTTTGCCCGAAGTGCCCGATGAATGGGACCCGTTCGAAGAGGACTGAGCCCCTTGCCTTGCGCCCGGGCGGGGGGGCGAATATCTCTGACCGCAATGACGACATGAAGGAGCAGAGCATGCTGAAGGGATTGGGCGGACTGGGCGACATGGCCAAGATGATGAAGGCCGCGCAGGAAATGCAGGGCAAGATGGCCCAGATGCAGGCCGACATGGATACGATCACGGTCGAAGGGCACTCGGGCGCAGGCCTTGTCCGGGCGACGGCCACGGCCAAGGGCGAGTTGACGGGCCTACGCATCGACCCGTCGATCTTCAACGCCGAGGACAAGGAAGTGGTCGAGGACCTGATCCTGGCCGCCATCAAGGATGCGCAGTCCAAGGCCACCGAACGCGCCGCCGCCGAGATGAGCAAGCTGACCGAGGGGCTTGGCTTGCCGCCCGACATGAAGTTTCCGTTCTAGACCCGGTCCACCCGGGACACTGACCAGATGGCAGACACGCGCGACATCGACCAGTTGATTGACCTGATGGCGCGTCTGCCGGGCCTTGGCCCAAGGTCGGCGCGGCGGGCGGTTCTGCATCTGATCAAGAAGCGTGGCCAGTTGCTGTTGCCATTGGCCGAAGCGATGCACCGCGTTGGCACGTCGGCGCGGGAGTGCCTGAACTGCGGGAACATCGGCACGACCGACATCTGCGACATCTGCCGCAACGAGAATCGCGCCAACGGCCAGATCTGTGTGGTCGAAGATGTCGCCGACCTCTGGGCGATGGAGCGGTCGCAGGTATTCAAGGGCCGCTTCCATATCCTTGGCGGCACCCTTTCAGCGCTGGATGCCGTTGGCCCCGAGGATCTGCGCATCCCGAAACTGATCGACCGGATCGCGACCGAACAGGTGACCGAGGTGATCCTTGCCCTTGGCGCGACCGTCGATGGCCAGACGACCGCGCATTATATCGCGGATCAGTTGCCGGGCGTGACCGTCACCTCGCTGGCTCAAGGCGTGCCAGTGGGCGGGGAACTGGATTACCTCGACGACGGAACGATAACGGCGGCTTTACGGGCGCGCCGGGCGTTTTAGCCACATTTCGTTCGGTCAAAACCCGTGGCCCGACTGAGGTTGGCCTGTCGCCGCGGGACCGTCCTGCAAGAATTCACCATCAGAAGCCGCTTCAAAGCCCCAGCACGCCTTCGCGCCAGGCACATTGGAGCGACCTGATATGGTTCAGACCACCTATACCCTGAAAGATGGACAGATTTGCTTTGACGCCCCCAACGATGGCAGTGGCAGCGTCATCAATTGTTATGGCCCCAGGCCTGTCGTTCAAACCTGAGATGAACGCGACTTGTTCTATGGTGGCGACGGTAGCGTAGTAGCGGGTTAGGATGTTGCGTAAGTGATCGCAACAGCGTTTTCGCACATGCAGCAATGCGCCCGCGGCAAGACCGCGCCCAAGCCTTGCCGCCCCGCCCCCCCTTTCCTATAAGCGGCTGACAAAGGCCCCGGAGGGATCACATGACATTCCGTGCGACGCATCTTCTCGGGATCGAACACCTCCACCCTACCGAGATCACGACGCTTCTTGATCTGGCGGATCGCTATGCCGATCAGGGCCGCCGGGGGCAGACGCACCGGGATGTGCTGGCGGGCCTGACGCAGATCAACATGTTCTTTGAGAACTCGACCCGGACGCAGGCGAGTTTCGAACTGGCTGGTAAACGGCTGGGCGCGGATGTGATGAGCATGGCCATGCAGGCCACGTCCATCAAGAAGGGCGAGACGCTGATCGACACGGCGCTGACGTTGAACGCAATGCGGCCCGATCTGCTGGTCGTGCGGCATCCGCAGTCAGGCGCGGTAGATCTGCTGGCGGCCAAGGTGCAGAACTGCGCCGTGTTGAACGCGGGTGACGGGCGGCATGAGCATCCGACGCAGGCGTTGCTGGACGCGCTGACGATCCGGCGGGCCAAGGGGCGTCTTCACCGGCTGTCGATTGCGATCTGTGGGGATGTGGCGCACAGCCGGGTGGCGCGGTCGAATATCCTTTTGCTGGGCAAGATGGAAAACCGCATCCGCCTTGTCGGCCCGCCGACGCTGATGCCTGCCGGGATCAACGAATTCGGCTGTGAGGTGTTTGACGACATGCGCGCGGGGCTTGAGGGCGCGGATGTTGTGATGATGTTGCGCTTGCAGAAAGAACGCATGGACGGCGGGTTCATTCCGTCCGAGCGGGAGTATTACCACCGCTATGGGCTCGATGCGGAAAAGCTGGCCTATGCCAAGCCCGACGCCATCGTCATGCACCCCGGCCCGATGAACCGGGGGGTCGAGATCGACGGGACGATTGCGGACGATATCAACCGGTCGGTCATCCAGACCCAGGTCGAGATGGGTGTGGCGATCCGCATGGCGGCGATGGACCTTGTGGCGCGGAATCTGCGGGCTGCGCGGGGCCGCAAGGCGGTGGGAGTCGAGGTATGAGCGGCACGATCTTCCTGAACGCGCGCCTGATCGACCCCGAGGCCGGGACGGTCAATGAGGGCTGTCTGATCGTCCGGGACGGGGTGATTGTTGAGGTTCTGAGCAGGGTGCCCGAGAGTCTGGAACGGTTTGCGCCGGATCAGCGGATCGACTGCGGCGGTCTTTGTCTGGCACCCGGGATCGTTGATCTGGGGGTGAAGGTCAGCGAACCCGGAGAGCGGCACAAGGAGAGCTTCAAATCGGCGGGCCGGGCGGCAGCGGCGGGCGGGGTCACCACAATCGTGACGCGGCCCGATACGAACCCTGCGATTGATACGCCGGAGATCCTTGAGTTCGTGGCGCGACGGGCGCAGGTGGATTCGGTCGTTCGGGTGTTGCCGATGGCCGCGCTGACCAAGGGCCGCGAAGGCCGCGAGATGACTGAGATCGGGTTCCTGCAGGATGCAGGGGCCGTGGCATTTACCGACGGGGATCATGTGATCAGCAACACCCGCGTGCTGCAGCGGGCGCTGACCTATGCGCGGTCGCTGGATGCGCTGGTGATCGGGCACGTGCAAGACCCGGGGTTGAGCCAGGGGGCGGTGACGACGGCGGGCAAGTTCGCCTCGCTTCGGGGTCTGCCGGGGGTACATCCGATGGCGGAGCGGATGGGGCTGGACCGGGATATCGCCCTGATCGAGATGACGCGGGTCAAGTACCATGCCGACCAGATCACCACGGCCCGCGCCCTGCCTGCGCTGGAGCGGGCCAAGCGGAACGGGCATGACATTACGGCGGGCGTTTCGATCCACCATCTGACGCTGAACGAGTTTGACGTGGCCGACTACCGGACCTTTTTCAAGCTGACCCCGCCGCTGCGGGCCGAGGAGGACAGGGCGGCTGTGGTTGAGGCGGTAGCAAGCGGATTGATCGATGTGATCTGTTCGATGCACACGCCACAGGATGAAGAATCCAAGCGCCTGCCGTTCGAGGAAGCGGCGAGCGGGGCAGTTGGGCTCGAGACGCTGCTACCCGCCTCGCTTCGGTTGTACCATGCTGGCGTGGTCGGATTGCCACAGCTTTTCAGGGCCTTATCGCTGAACCCGTCGCGGCGGCTGGGGTTGGCTTCGGGGCGGCTGGCGGCAAACGCGCCGGCTGATCTGGTGTTGTTCGATTCCGATGCGCCCTTTGTGCTGGACCGGTCCACGCTGAAATCCAAGTCGCGCAACACGCCCTTTGACGGGGCGCGGATGCAGGGCCGGGTCCGGGGGACGTGGGTCGGCGGGGTTCTGGTTTCGGGAGAGGGTTGATGCCGGTCATCGAATCGAGCGCTGCGGTGCTGGGGCTGTGGGCGGTCATCGGGTATCTGCTGGGGTCGGTGCCGTTCGGAGTGCTGATCACCCGGGCGATGGGGCTTGGCGATCTGCGGCAGATCGGGTCGGGCAACATCGGGGCCACCAATGTGCTGCGGACGGGAAACCGCTGGGCGGCGCTGGGGACACTTGTTCTGGACGGTGGAAAAGGCGCGGTGGCGGTGCTGCTGGCCCTGCGGCTGGCGGGAGAAGATGCGGCGCAGGTGGCGGCGCTGGCATCATTCGTCGGGCATTGTTTCCCGGTGTGGCTGGGGTTCCGCGGTGGCAAGGGGGTGGCGACGCTGCTCGGCATCCTGCTGGCGCTGGCCTGGCCGGTTGGGCTGGCGGCTTGTGCGACCTGGGCCCTGGTGGCGGCGGTGTTCCGGTATTCGTCGCTTGCGGGCCTGAGTGCGGCGGGGCTGGCGCCGGTCTGGGCGATCGTGCTGGGGCGGGGGGATGTGATCCTGCTGGCGTTGGCGCTGGCAGTGCTGACCCATTGGCGGCACTGGGGGAATATTGTCCGGCTGCGGGCCGGGACAGAGCCGCGAATCGGGCAGAAGAAGGGGTAACTTCGCCGGCGCCGAGAGCCTTTGGTTTCTTCTGGTGGGTCGTGCGCTGAAGCGCACCCTGCGCAGATGATGCAGGAGACGGCGCGTCAAGCTATTGCTGAGGAGTGTCAACAACCACCCCAATCGCGGGATGTGGTTAGTTGCGTTGTGTCTAAGTATTTGTATTGGAATCTTTTTCCGCTGATCTTTCCGTGTCTGTATTGCGACTGTAACACGTCGGCGAAGCCCCGGTATCTCCGGCATCGCTGGACGGTCATCCCGCGGCATTGACGGGGCGTCCGGTGGGTTTTCTGGCAAAGCAGGAACTTCGCGCCGGGGCGGTGGACTGACCCCCGACTATCGCCACAGATCGTTAGCCCTTGGTTGACGGGCCTCGCGGCGCGATAGATCGCCGGGCAACGGGGTCAGAGGCGGCAGAAGTCGTAGACCTTGGACAGATCGCCCTTCCAGTCGCCGTGGTAGTGGTCGAGCAGGATATCGGCCTGCGTGCGACCGGTCGCCACTTCTTCGTGGAGGGGGGCGAGGAAGGCGCCTTCGCCGTGGCCGCGAGCCTTGAGACCGGAGTCGGAAAGGGTCAGCACCTCGCGCGCAAGGTCGGCCATGACGACGGACCCGGCACGGGCCTGCAGCGCCTGTTCTGACGCGGCAATACGAAGTTCTTCGCGGGTTTCGGGCGTCCAGTGTCTGACGATGTCCCATGCGGCGTCAAGCGCGCCTTGGTCATACATGAGACCGACCCAGAAGGCGGGGAGGGCGTTCAGCATCGCCTGATTGCCGCAGTCGGCACCGCGCATTTCGATGTATTGCTTGACCCGCGCTTCGGGGAAGACGGTCGTCATGTGATCGGCAAAGTCCGACAGCGTCGGCTTTTCGCCTGGCAGGGCGAGGAGTTCACCTTTGAGGAAGGCGCGGAAGGATTGGCCCAAAGCGTTGATGTATTTGCCGTCGCGGTAGACGAAGTACATCGGCACATCGAGAACCCAGTCCACCCAGCGTTCAAAGCCCATCCCGTCCTGAAACACGAATGGAAGGGTGCCGGTACGGGCATTGTCGAGGCCGCGCCAGATCCGCGAACGCCATGATTTATGCCCGTTAAGCTTGCCCTCGAAGAAGGGCGAGGAGGCGAAGAGGGCGGTGGCGACGGGCTGCAGGGCGATGGCCACGCGCAGCTTTTTCACCATGTCGGATTCGGACGAGAAGTCGAGATTCACCTGTACGGTACAGGTCCTGTACATCATCTGTGTGCCGTGGGTGCCGACCCGGCCCATGTAGTCGGTCATCAGTCGATAGCGGCCCTTGGGCATGACGGGCATTTCGGCATGGGTCCAGACGGGGGCCGCGCCGATGCCCATGAAGGCCACTCCCATCGGCTCGGCGATGGCGTGCACTTCGGCCAGATGGGAGGAGAGTTCGGCGGCGGTGTCCTGCATCGTGGCCACGGGCGCGCCGGAGAGCTCGAACTGTCCGCCGGGTTCGAGGGAGACGTTGGCGCCGCCCTTCTTAAGCCCGATGATGTTGCCGCCTTCAAGGATCGGGGCCCAGCCGAAACGTTCGCGCAGACCTTCGAGCATGGCCTTGACCGAACGGGGGCCGTCGTAGGGGAGCGGTTCGAGCGTGTCGATGAGGTAGCCGAACTTCTCATGTTCGGTCCCCATGCGCCAGTCGGCCTTGAGCTTGGACCCGGCGGCGATGTATTCGGCCATCTGTTCGTGACGTTCGATCAGGCCGCCGCCGGATTGTGGAATGGACATTGGGGGAGGCTCCGTCGGGATTCTGTCGACACAGATTTCAGGCGCTAACAGGTGTCGCGAAGTCACCCATAAGTCAATGGAGGCGGCGACGCTCTGATGTCCAGATCGTCACCGGATTGCCGGGAGACCGGGACAGGGTTTCGAGCATCATCTCGGTCCTGATGCCCGGCAGCGCGGCGAAAACGTCGAAAAGGGCATCGGCCCCTTCGGCGTTGACCGGGATCGCGAGCGGGGGGCCACCCGAGGCGAAGAGCATCCAGTGGGCGGGGTGCCCCGAGGGATCGAGGTCAAGACGGGTGAGGTCGTCGAGGTCGACCATGCCGCCGGTGAGGGGGCCGAAATACATGAGGCGGCGTTCGTCGATCTGGAGCACGCCCGCGCCGCCGCCGCCTTGCCGGAACCGCAGGCGCTGGACCCCGGTAAAGATGAGCGCCGCGCCGAGGAGGACGATGACGGCCGAAAGCCATGAGACGACGGCGTAGGTGTTGGCCCACCACCAGAGGCCCAGAAGCACGATTGCGACGCCGATGAGCACCTCGCGCCAGCGGATGAACCAGTTGCGGGGGGTCGCAGGCATGAAATCAAACAGGGCGAATCTCCTGTGGGGCGTCGAAGAGGGTCACGTTGAGGGTGCCGATCTGGCGGAAACCGATCGCGCAGTAGGCACGGGCAGCACTTTTGCTGGCAGCGAAGAGGATGGCGCGGCTGACCCCTGCCGCCCGCGCCTCGGTCAGGTGGAGGGCCAGGGCAGTGCGGGCGAGGTGCTGGCCGCGCAGGGCGGGCGGGGTCCAGACGCCTCCGATCTGTACGGTATCGGGCAGGCGGGCGTTGAAGCCGGTCATGGCGACTGGAATGCCGTCGCGCAGGAGGACGCGGTGGCTGTCGTTGGCGATGTAGCTGTCGATGTCCTGAGCGGCGATAGCGGGGGCCTTGTCGGCGGGAGTGCCGGTGGTTTCCTGCAGGTAGGCGCAGCGCCAGTCGCGGAGGAGGTCGAGGGGGGCGGCGGTGAGTGGGTGGAGGGCGAGGGCCGGGTCGTGGGGGGGCGTCAGGAGGTCGGTTAGGGTCAGGGTGAAGAGGGGTTCGTCCGCCGCCAGTTGTGTGGGTGCGTCGCTAAGGCCAAGGGCGGAGCCAAGGCGCCGGACCTGTTCTGCATCACCGATGAGGCCGATGGCGGTGAAACCGGAGAGCGGGGTGAGGTCGGGCATCATGCAGAGCGGCCATTGGGGCATGATCATCCCGGCCTCGGTCTTGCCGATGAGGCCACGGATCGGGCGGCCGTCAAGCCAGAAGCGCATGGCGCGGTCATGCCCGCCTGTCATGCCGTGGGCAATGAGGTTGGCGATTGGAAAGAGCGATGTTTCCAGATGGCGGCGCAGGAACAGCATGATGGCCGACTGGTCCGAAGGCTGGGCCGCGATCATCGCCAGTCCCCATGGGTAATCTGCCAGAGCGAGAGAGCGGCCACAGCGGCGGTTTCGGCGCGCAGGATGCGGGGGCCCAGACGGATGGGTTGGGCAAAGGAAAGGCGGCCGAGTCGGGTGCGTTCGGTTTCGGAAAAGCCGCCCTCGGGGCCGATCAGGATGGCAGCGGGGGCGGGGGCGGTAGGTTGCGGGGCAGCGGTTTCGGAGACGCGTGATTCGTCGCAGAACCAGAGGCTGCGGCCTTCGGGCCAGCGGTCAAGGAGTGTGGAAAGGCGCTGCACCTCGGCCACTTCGGGGACAAAGGTGGCGCCGCATTGTTCGGCGGCCTCAACGGCGTGGGCCGTCATCTTGTCGCCGCGCACGCGTTCGGCATTGGTGAAATCGGTCTGGACAGGAAGAATGCGCGAGACGCCAAGTTCCACGGCCTTTTCCACGGTAAAATCGGTGCGGGTCTTTTTCAGCGGCGCGAAGACGAGCCAGAGGTCGGGCGGGGGTTGCAGGGGGCGTGTCCGGGCAGTGACAGTCAGTGATCCGGCATGTTTGCCCGCGTGGGCGACAGCGGCGTCCCATTCGCCGTCGCGGCTGTTGAAGAGAGACAGGACAGTGCCCGGTGTGAGGCGCATGACGTTGAACAGGTAATTCGCCTGTTCCCGGGCAAGGGGAACGGTTTGCCCTTGGGCCAAGGGTTGATCTACATACAGGCGAACCTTTGATGGCATAGGGCAAGACATATGCAGGGATCAGACCGGATGCCAGAGCCTGCGGGCGCGGTCGCGGACGCGCCGCGCGGCAACTGGGTGGACCGGAACGCGCCCGAGGGCACGCGGCCCTGGCTGCGCCTGTCGCGGGCGGACCGGCCGATCGGGACGTGGCTCTTGCTGCTGCCTTGCTGGTGGGGGCTTGCGCTGGGGATCATCCACACCGGAGCGGCGGGGTGGTTTGACCTGTGGATTGCGGTCGGCTTTGCGATTGGTGCCTTCCTGATGCGGGGGGCAGGCTGCACGTGGAACGACATCACGGATCGGGACATCGACGGGAAGGTGGCACGGACGCGGTCGCGGCCGATTCCTTCGGGGCAGGTGACGGCCAGGGGTGCGCTGGTCTGGGCGGTGGTGCAAAGTCTGTTGGCCTTTGGCATCTTGCTCACGTTCAATGGGGCGGCGATTGCGCTGGGCGTGATCGCGCTGGTGCCGGTGGCGGTTTATCCCTTTGCCAAGCGGTTCACGTGGTGGCCGCAGGTGTTTCTGGGGATCGCGTTCAACTGGGGGGCGCTGCTGGCCTGGACGGCACATACCGGGTCGCTCGGTTGGCCTGCAGTGGTGCTCTATTTGGGCGGGATCGCGTGGACGCTGTTCTATGACACGATCTATGCGCACCAGGACGCCGAGGATGACGCGCTGATCGGGGTGAAATCGACGGCGCGGCTATTCGGGGACAATTCGGCGCGCTGGTTGCGGCGGTTCCTTGTGGCGACGGTGTTGCTGACCGCGCTCGCGGTGCTGCTGGCGGCGTTGCCGGATGCGTCGGCGCTGGTTCTGGCTGTGGCGCTGGCGGGGCCATGGGCGATGGGGTGGCACCTGACGTGGCAGTTGCGGGCGTTTGTCCCGGAAGACGGACCGGGATTGCTGCGACTTTTCCGGTCGAACCGGGATGCCGGGCTGATCCTCGCGCTGTTTTTCGCCACCGCCGGGTTCCTCTGATTGAACCCCGGCGGTCAGGGGCCTAGAGAGTGCGGGTTGAAACTGCCTGACGGATCCTGATGCGCCTCCCTTCGAATCTGATCGCCGCCGCCGTTTTCATGCTGGCAGGACTTCTGTCAGTGCTGGGCGCGCGGACGGCCGTATCTGTGATCGAAGAGCGGTCGGGCGCAGCCGTTGTGGCGGCGCTGCACAACGAAGGGCAAGACTGGGCTCAGGTTGTTACCGACGGTTTGCAACTGATCCTTGAAGGACAGGCCCCGAACGAGGCGGCGCGGTTCAGCGCGATGTCGATTGCGGGCAGCATCGTGGACGCGGCACGGGTGATTGACGACATGACTGTCGTGGACACAGCAGGAATCGCTGCGCCGGACTTTGCCATCGAGATTTTGCGTAATGACAGCGGCGTGTCGCTGATCGGGCTGATCCCGGCTTCGACCGACCGCGAGGCGCTGAATTCGCAGATCGTGCGGATCGCGGGCGGGCAGACTGTGACGGACCTGCTGCAGACGGCCGACTATGCGGTGCCGGCCAACTGGCAACCGTCGCTGGATTATGCGTTGCGGGCGCTGGGGCAGTTGCCCCGGTCCAAGATTTCTGTGGGCGAAGGCCGGGTGACGGTGACCGCGATTTCCGACAGCCCGACGCATAAGCGCCAGCTTGAGGCGGAACTGGCGCGCAATGTGCCGTCCACGGTGCGGCTGGGCCTTACGATTACGGCGCCACGCCCTGTTGTGAGCCCGTTCACGGTGCGTTTCGTCAAGGATGCACAGGGCGCGCGGTTTGATGCCTGCGCCGCCGATACCGAAGAGACACGGGACAAAATCGTGCTGGCCGCGACGGCCGCCGGGGTGGAAGGACAGATTGATTGCCGTCTGGCGCTGGGCGTGCCGTCGCTGACATGGGGCAATGCTGTCGCGCTGGCGATCAAGGCGGTGGCGGATCTGGGCGGCGGGACGGTGACGTTTTCGAATGCCGATGTTGTGCTTTCGGCGGCAGAGGGCACAGATCAGGCGACGTTCGACCGGGTTGTGGGCGAATTGTCCAATGCGCTGCCCGAGTTGTATTCGCTGACTGCAGACCTGCCGCTGCCCCCTGAGGCGACCGAGGAAGGCCCACCGGAGTTCACCGGGACGCTGAGCCCCGAGGGTGATGTGCAGTTGCGTGGCCGGGTGCCTGATGACCTGATCAACACGACGGTCGAGAATTTGGCGGCGGCCCGGTTCGGCAAGAGTGCCGTCACGATGGGCACGCGGATCACCGGGGACGGCTTGCCGCCGGGCTGGTCGATCCGGGTGCTGGCCGGGGTCGAGGCGCTGGATCTGCTGGAGAACGGGTCGGTTCTGGTGCAGCCTGATCTGGTCACGGTTAAGGGCAACACGGGTGAAGTTGATGCGCGGGATGCGATTTCTCGCCTGTTGATCGCAAGGCTGGGGCAGATGGCAAAGTTTCAGATCGACGTGACCTATCTCGAGGAGCTGGACCCGCTTGCGGCGCTGCCTTCGCCCGAGGAATGTGTGGCGCAGATCGGCATGGTGACCGCGTCGCGCAAGATCACCTTCGAGCCGGGTTCTGCCACGCTCAGTGCGGATACTATGCCGGTTGTGGATGACATTGCCGAAATCCTTCGGAAATGTTCGGAGCTGAAGATCCGGATAGCGGGCTATACCGACAGTCAGGGCCGGGACGAGATGAACCAGGAGCTGAGTCAGGACCGGGCCGAGGCGGTGCTGGATGCCCTGCGGTCACGCCGGGTGCCGGTGGGCGGCTTCGAGGCCATGGGCTTTGGCGAAGCGGACCCGATTGCGGATAACGAGACTGAAGAAGGTCGCGAAGCCAACCGGCGGATCGAGTTTTCGCTGATCCTGCCCGAGGGGCCGGTTGAAGAACCGACAACGCTGGAAGGACTTGAGGGGCGGGTTGCCCCATCGCCCGAGGGTGACGGATCGGCGGTGGGCGAGGCCCCGGCGGATGGGAGTGATGTGCCACCTGTCGTACCAGTGGACGAATCGGATGCCGAGAGCGGCGTGGATGCGGGATCGGGCGACTGATCCGAAAGGAATGAGGGGGCGTCGGGTGACGCCCTTTGAGGGGGACGGACGTGAACAGGACCGAGTTCATCATTGCGACCGCGATCATTCTGTTCGTGGCATTTGTGCTGGGATGGTTTGCAAGCTGGCTGGTCAACCGGTTCACCCGGGTGACGCAGGCCGACATTGGGGAACTGGACAAGATGGCGCAGTCCCTGCACGAGGCCGAGGAAACGCGGGATCAGGCGATAACCTATCTGCAGCAGCGCGAGGCGGATATCAGCAACCAGCTGAGCCAGACCGAGGCCGAGTTGCGGGCCGCGATGGACGGTCTGCGCGATGCGCGGCGCGAGGCGGAGGAGCTGCGGGCCTATATCGACCGGCAGGGCGGGCGGGGTTAGGCGAGGTGCGGGGTGCGCACCTTTCCTGTCGGTGGTGCGCTGAAGCGCACCCTACGAACGGGGTGCGGCGGCGCGTTTGAGGCGGTCGTTGATGCCGCGGCCAAGGCCATGGTCGGGGATCGGTGACACCGCGATGCGATTGGCGCCCATGCCGTCAAGGCGGTGGAGGTGGCCGAAGAGGTTGGCGGCAGCCTCCGTCAGGTCGGCTGACGGGGAAAGGTTGAGGGGTGCCTCGACTGGGCCGAAACCGAGGAGGGTTTCCCCTGGTTCGACGGTTGTAGCGTTCAGGCGGACGGTGCCCTGCGGGGCGTAGTGCGAGGCGAGTTGGCCGGGGGCCCGAGGCAGAGCGGGGTCGTCCTGCGGCATCAGGAGAGGAGTGCCGAGACGGGCGACGATAGCCTCGGCCGGTATGCCGCCGGCGCGCAGGATCGTGGCGGGGCCATCGAGGCCGATGATCGTGGATTCAAGGCCAAGGCCGCAGGGGCCGCCATCGACAACTGCATCGATCCGGCCCGAAAGACCTGCGATGACATGTGCGGCGGTCGTAGGGCTGATCCGGCCTGACGGGTTGGCGGAGGGTGCGGCGACGGGGCCGCCGAAGGCCCTGAGCAGGGATTGTGCCACGGGATGGGCGGGGATGCGGACGGCAAGCGTCGTCAGCCCGGCGGTGACAAGGGTGGAAATGCCGCTGTCTGCGCACAGGGGCAGGACGAGGGTAAGTGCACCGGGCCAGAAGGCGGAAGCGAGGGCTTGGGCGCGGGCGTCGAAGGTGACATAGCGGCGGGCGGCAGCCACATCGGGGAGATGGACGATCAGCGGGTTGAAGCTGGGCCGGCCCTTGGCAGCATAGATCCCGGCCACGGCGCGGTCGTTGCGGGCGTCGGCACCAAGGCCATACACCGTCTCGGTCGGGAAGGCGACAAGGCCGCCGTCCCGCAGAATCTCGGCAGCGCGGGCCAGCCCTGCGGCATCGGGCACGAGCATGGGCAGGATCGCGAGAGGCATGACGTGGCGTTCCGGTTGCGGGTGGGACAAGGGCGTTTAACCCTTGGCACTGAGAATGCTCATAGCCATCGCATCGGGGGATGCCAAGCGGTGCCGGTTGACCGGTGCGGCTGGGTCATCTGCCCCGGATCAGACAGAGAACTTCATGCCCTATCGATCCCCCGTTTCCGAATTCCAGTTCTTGCTTGACCATGTGACGGGTTACGCTGCCGTCACTGCGACCGCCAGGTTTGCCGAGGCCGGGGCCGAGACGGCGACGGCGATCCTGACCGAGGCGGGGCGGCTGTCAGACGCGGTGATGGCCCCGCTGAACCGGGGGGGCGACCAGACGCCGGCGCGGCTGGAGAACGGGATCGTGCGGACGTCGCCGGGCTTTGCCGCCGGGTTCAAGACGATTGCCGAGGGCGGGTGGATCGGGATTGCGGCGTCGGTTGAGTCGGGGGGCATGGGGCTGCCCATGACGCTGACCACGGCGGTCAATGACATGATGTCGGGGGCCTGCCTGTCGCTCGCGCTTAACCCGCTGATGTGTCAGGGGCAGATCGAGGCACTGGAGCATCATGCGAGCGAGGAGATCCGGGCGCTGTATCTGCCGAAGCTGATTTCGGGTGAATGGACGGGGACGATGAACCTGACCGAGCCGCAGGCCGGGTCTGACGTTGGGGCGCTCGCGACCAAGGCGGAGCCGGTGGGGGACGGGACCCACAGGATCACGGGGCAGAAGATCTACATCAGTTGGGGCGACCATGATTTTGGCGGGAACGTCTGCCATCTGGTACTGGCGCGGCTGCCCGAGGGGGTGCCGGGGACCAAGGGGATCAGCCTGTTCATGGTGCCCAAGTTCCTGCCCGACGCCGAGGGCAATCCCGGGCAGCGCAACAGCCTGCGGGTGATGAGCCTTGAGCACAAGCTGGGCCTGCATGGGTCGCCCACGGCAGTGATGGCCTATGAGGGTGCAACCGGCTGGCTGGTGGGCGCGCCGCATGGCGGGATGGCAGCGATGTTCACGATGATGAACAATGCGCGTCTGGGCGTGGGCGTGCAGGGGATCGGTGTGGCCGAGGCGGCGTATCAGCAGGCGCTGGCCTATGCGATGGACCGCAAACAGGGCCGCACGGGTGGCTCGGGTACTATTGTCGAACATGCCGATGTGCGGCGGATGCTGGCCACGATGAAGGCCGAAGTGTTTGCGGCGCGGTCGATTGCTTTGTCCTGCGCGGTGGCGATCGATCTGGCGCGGGCGACGGGCGATGCGGCGTGGAAGACGCGGGCGGCGCTGCTGACGCCCATCGCCAAGGCGTTCGGGACAGAGACGGGGATCACCGTGTCGGGCCTTGGCGTGCAGGTGCATGGCGGGGCGGGGTTCATCGAACAGACGGGTGTCGCGCAGTTTTCGCGCGACGTGCGGGTGACGGCGATCTATGAGGGAACCAATGGCATTCAGGCGATGGACCTTGTCGGCCGCAAGATGATGGACGGCGGCGAGGCTGCGTTCCGGCTTCTGGACGAGGTCTGCGAAGGGGCCAAGGCGGCAAAGGGCAGGCTTGACGGTCTGGCCGAGGCAGTCTGGCATGCGGCGGAAACGCTGCGGGAAACGACAGAGTGGATGGTGCAGTGCCCTGCCGAGGACCGGAATGCGGGGGCTGTACCTTACCTCATGGCCTTTGCACGGGTACTGGGGGCGCATGCGCATCTGAAGGCGGCAGCGACGGGGGATGTGGGGCGGCTGCGGCTTGCTACATTCTATATCCGGCGGTTGCTACCGGAACATGCGGCGCTCTTGGCCCATGTTCGTGAGGGTGCAAGCGATCTGATGGCGATTTCGCCCGAGGATCTGGCGGCATGAACGGCCAGTCGCCCGAGGGCGTCAGGCATCCTTTGACCGACCGGCCCGAGGGGGCGTCGGCGGTGCAGGTGGCAGATGGTGTCCTTTGGATGCGGCTGCCGCTGCCGATGGCGCTGAACCATATCAATGTCTATGCGCTGGACGATGGCGACGGCTGGACCATTGTCGATACGGGCATGATGTCGGTCCATGCGCGGGAGGCCTGGGCGGCTTTGCTGGCCGGGCCATTAGGGGGCCGTGCGGTGCGGCGGGTGGTGGTGACGCATCATCATCCGGACCATGTGGGCCTTGCAGCCGATTTCGTGGCGCGGGGGGCGGAATTGGTCATGCCGCGCACGGCGTGGTTGATGGCGCGGATGATGACGGCGGTGGAGCATCCGGTGCATCCGCCCGAATCGGTCGAGTTCTATCGGCGAAACGGTGTGTCGGGAGCGATTCTGGCCGAATGGCTAGGCAAGCGGCCTTTCAATTTCATGGACTGCGTGGCGATGCTCCCGCTGGGCTATACCCGGCTAGCGGAGGGCGCTGTGATCCGGATGGGCGGGAGGACCTGGGATGTGCGGATGGGCAATGGCCATGCGCCGGAACATGCGACGTTCTGGAGCCGGGATGATGCGCTGGTGATCGGTGGAGATCAGTTCCTGCCAGGGATCAGCCCGAATCTGGGCGTCTACGCGACCGAGCCCGAAGCGGATCCTGCCCACGACTGGATCGAGGCCTGCGAACGCCTGTCGGACTTTGCGCGGGACGATCAGTTCGTACTGCCAGGGCACAAGTTGCCCTTTGTCGGACTGCCGTTCCGGTTGCGGCAGATGATTGCCAATCACCACGAGGCGCTTGTCCGGCTTGAGGCGGCGCTGGCCGTGCCGCTGCGCGCGACGGAGACGTTTTCGACGCTGTACAAGCGCGAGATCGGTGAGCGAGAGTTCGGGCTCGCGCTGGCCGAGGCGGTGGGGCATCTGAACCACCTGCACCAGACGGGGCGGGCTGTGCGCCGGATGGGCGAGGATGGCGCGTGGCGGTGGCAACGCGCCTGACCGGGGCTGTGCCATCTGGCGCAACCGGGCGCGTGACAGACTTCGGAAACTGCGCTGACGCGGCGCATTACAAGAAGTTAGCCCGCGCGGGCGCATGTGAAACGGGATGAACATCTTGGTTTTGGCAATGCGGTGGGCCCTTTCGGTTGTCCTTGCGGGGGTTTCGGTTCTGTGGCTTGCCGGAGCGGTTAAGGCACAGGGGGCATCGCCCCTGTCCGCGCCGGACAGGTCCAGCCCGAAAGACTGGATGACCCCTTTTCTGGCCGAAGCCGACGCGTTCGAGTACCACCAGATGATGTGCTGCGCGGTTTCTTTGACCTGAGCAGTTTTCCCCCCGCGTTTCATGACAAGATCGGTGGCGAGGTCGCGACCGATCTGATCGATATTCTGAATCGTCTGCCACAGGCTGCGCTGATGTCCGGGCCGGGCGATCCGACGGGGACGGACCCGATTGCCGATCACTGGATCGTTCCGGGGACCGAGATTGCGCTGGTCCGGAAGGAGAGCGGGCTTGATTCCGAAATCTTTGTTGTCCCGCCCGAGATCATCGGCCGCCTGGCTGCGTTTCATGAAGAGATCATCCACGCGCCTCGGCAGCGCGAAACCAACTATCCTGAACTGAGCGAGGTTCTGATTCAGGCCAGAGGGCCACTTTTCCCGGTGGCCCTGGTCGAAAAGATCCTGCGCCCGTTCAAGGTGGTCTTTCTTGATACGCCGATCTGGAAACAGGTGATCGCGGCGTCGTTTCTGGTGTTGCTCATTTGGCTGAACATGAGGTAGCTGCGATTCATCAACCCGAGGTTGCAGCATTTGTCCGAAGGTGGTGCAGGGCTGGCGCGGCTGTCTGGTCCGACGGTTCTGGCGGGGTCCTTTGCGCTGTTCTATCTGGTGGTTTCCGGCGAACTGAAAGTGCAGGGCCAGGTCGCGCTGTTGACTCTGCTGATCCGGGATCTGGCGATGATCGTGGCGGGGGCCTGGCTGGCCTGGTCGTTGACCATGACCTATTCCACCCGCAGGAGTGCCAAAACTACTTCATAGCTGTAGGATATGGCCCCAATTGAAGGCGACACGCTCTAATGCAGAGCATGTTTCCCGCGGCATTGCGATGGCATCAGACGTCGCAATCAACTTCACATCGCTTTCCAACGGCGGAAGGACCAGACTTGGAGTTCAACAGTTCGAGGCAAGGGTCATCTTCGATCCGAACAATTCCAAATGATGTCCCCGGTCGCGGCAAAGCGCGATTGTGCTTCAGGCTGCGTCCGGGGGCGTGACAGCGGGTTGGAATTGGGCTAACCCACGGCCCAGCAGTTCAAGAGCCAAGGAGTGGCACATGGCCGAGTTCAAGCCGGGCAGCATGGATATCACCCAACACGAAAAGACCTTCGATTCTTTCATGAAGATCATTGTCAGGACGACCATCGGAATCATTGTGATCCTGATCTTTCTTGCCTTGGTCGGGACCTGACCTCAAGTCGTCGGGGTCTGCTGATGGATCGGCGCAGTTTTGTTCTGGGGCTCCCCTTTGCCCTTGCGGGCTGTGGTGCACCTTCGGTCTGGGCGCCGGATGAAGAGGTCATGCGGGCCGTGTACCGGCATGACGGGCCGCCGATGATCACGCTGTTCACGATGAAGGGTGTGAAATCGGGGTATGGAGCACATACGTCGCTCATGATCAACGCGAGCCAGCGGGTGGTCTTTGATCCGGCGGGCAGCCTTGTGAATGCCGAGATTCCGGAACGGAACGATGTGCTGTTCGGGATCACGCCCCGGGTCGAGGATTTCTATATCGGCTATCATGCGCGAACGACCTACTTCGTCGTCCGGCAGGACAAGGAGGTTGCGCCGGAAGTGGCGGAACTGGCGTTGCAGCTTGCCCTGGAAAATGGGCCAGTGCCGCGTTCGGCCTGTACGCTGGCCACGTCGAGCCTGCTGAGCAAGCTGCCGGGGTTCGAGCGGATCAATTCGACGCTGTTGCCTGACCGGCTGGAGATGCGGTTCGGCGAGCTACCGGGAGTGGTGACGCAGGAATACCGCGACTATGACCCCGATCAGGACCGGTCAGCCGAGATTGCGGAGTTTCAGGCGACTCCGGAAACCGCGGTCACTGGCGTTTCCGCTTCGCAGTAGTCAGGCGAAGGCCCCGAGGGCCATGACGCCGTAAAGCACGGCGGCGCCTGCAATCATTGCCCCCAGGACGGAGCGGGTCCACCAACCGACTGCGACGGTGGCCACTGCGGCGATCGCCCGGGCGAGGTCGGGCTGGCCGCCGGTTGCCTGCGGCCAGATCACCAAGGGTGCGACAAGGCCGGGCAGAACGGCGACGGCGGTATAGCGCAGGTGGCGCAGCACCCATTCCGGCAGATCGCGCCCGCCGATCAGGCCGAGGAACGAAAACCGGATCAGGAAGGTGCCGACGCCGAGGATGACGATGACCGTCCAGATGGTGGCTGTGGTGATCATGCCGTGGCCCTTTGCTTCATCCAGAGTTCGGCCTGTGCGCCGGTCATCATGGCGGCCAATGCCGCGATCAGGAGGCCAAGCGAGAAGGGGACAAAGGCCAGCACGAGGGACAAGGTGACCGAGACGAGCGCTGCCGCAAGATGGGGGATCGTTCGGAGCATGGGCGCGATCATGGCGAGGAAGCAGATCGGCACCGCGAAATCGAGCGCCAGCCATGTGGGCATGGCCGTGCCGATCAGCGCGCCGACGACCGTCAGCACATACCAGACGGGGCAGACAGGCGTGACCGCGCCGAGGAAGTAGAAGAAGCGCTGGTTGACGGTCCACTGCGGTTCTTTCTCGAACCGTGTGATGGCGCAGGCATAGGTGGCGTCGACAAGGAAGTAGGAGATGAGCGCCCGCTGCCAGACCGGGGCCGCGCCGAGCCAGGGGGTGAGCGAGGCCGAATACATCGCCATCCGCAGGTTCACGGCAAGCGCGGTCGCCAGCACGATGAAGGTGGGGGTCTGGTCGACCATGAGTTGCAGGGCGGTGAACTGCGACGCGCCCGCGATGACCACGACGGAAAACATGAGCGATTGCAGGATGTTCAGCCCCGCCTCGGTCGCCACGACCCCGAAGAGGAGCGAGAAGGGCGCGATGACGAGGAGGAAGGGCAGGCCGTCGCGGAGGCCCGTCATGTAGGCGGATTTGGTGGTGGTCTGGGTCATGGGGGTGGCCTACTCTCACGTCACGGCAGGGCGTAAGGCGCGCGCGGGGGAAAGACAATTGGCGGAATGGGGCGGCGGGCCGGTTGGTGTCATCCTCGCGGGCGGGTTATCGCGGCGGATGGGGGGCGGGGACAAGGGGCTGCGGGCGTTTGGCGTGGGCACGGTGCTGGGGGCGGTGATTGCGCGGTTTGGGCCGCAGGTGGATCAGCTCGCGCTGAATGCGAACGGGGATGCGGGGCGGTTTGCGCGGTATGGGTTGCCTGTGATAGCCGATAGTGTGGCGGGGTTTCCGGGGCCGTTGGCGGGGGTTCTGGCGGCGATGGACTGGGCGGCGGGCCTTGGGGCCGGGGCGGTGGTGACGGTGCCGGGGGATACGCCGTTCCTGCCGGGTGATCTGGTGCCGCGGTTGTTATGGGCGGCAGAGGGCGGGTCGGGGCTGGCGGTGGCGGCGACGGCGGGGGGTGGAGTGCATCCCACGGCAGGGCTGTGGCCCGTGGCGTTGCGGGGGGAACTGGCGGCGGCCTTGGCGCGGGGGGAGCGGAAGGTCACGGATTTCACGCAGGCTTTCGGCGCGGCGGTGGTGCCGTTCCCGTCGGGGCCGCCGGACCCGTTTCTGAACGTGAACACGCCCGAGGATCTGGCGGTGGCGGAGGCGTGGCTGTGAAAGTTCTTGGCATCATCGGCTACAAGAACGCGGGCAAGACGAGTCTTGTGGAGCGGCTGGTCACCGAGATCTCGGGGCGCGGGTTTTCGGTGTCGACAGTCAAGCATGCGCATCACGCGTTCGATCTGGATCAGCCGGGGAAGGATACGTTCCGGCATCGGAAGGCCGGGGCGCGGCAGGTGATGCTGTCGACGGGCGCTCGCTGGGTGCTGATGAGCGAGTTGCGCGGGACGGCGGAGCCGGAGTTGGCGGATCTGCTGGGGCGGATGGACCCTGTCGATCTGGTGCTGGTGGAGGGGTACAAGCGCGACCTGCATCCGAAGGTCGAGGTGCACCGGCCTGTCACTGGGCATCCGCGCATCGCGCCGGGGGACCCGACAGTGCGGGCGGTGGCAACGGATGGTGCGGTAGCGGTCGGTGTGCCGGTGCTGGACCTGAACGATACGGGGGCGGTGGCGGATTTCATTCTGCGCGAAACGGGGTTGGTTCCGGGTGGATGACGGGCCGTTTGACAGTCTTCTGATGGTGGATTGGTCGGGGGGGAATGACACAGGGTCAACTCCCCGGAAGGACGCGATCTGGGCCTGTCTGGCCCTGGGCGGGGTTGTCGAGGCGCCGGTTTACCTGCGCAACAGGTCCGTGGCCGAGGCGTGGATCGGGGACAGAATTGCAGAGGAGTTGGCGGCAGGGCGGCGGTTTTGCGTGGGGTTCGACTTTCCCTTTGCGACACCTGCGGGATTTGCGCTGGCGATGACGGGGCAGGATGATCCGCTGGCCCTGTGGGACTGGTTTGCGGCCCGGGTGCAGGACGGGCCGAAGGGGAACACGCGGTTTGACATCGCGGGAGAGATCAACCGGATGTTTCCTGGCGTGGGGCCGTTCTGGGGCAACGGGCTGGCGCGCGAGATTGCAGACCTGCCGCGCAAGGGGAATGCGCGGTCGTTCCGCTGGCCCGTGCCCAAGCGGCGGGTCGAGGCGAAAGCCGCGGGGGCCTTCGAATGCTGGCAGTTGTCGGGGGCGGGGGCCGTAGGATCACAGATGATCATGGGGATGCCTGTGCTGGC
The DNA here is from genome assembly GCA_026400355.1 of Rhodobacterales bacterium. Classification (GTDB taxonomy): domain Bacteria; phylum Pseudomonadota; class Alphaproteobacteria; order Rhodobacterales; family Rhodobacteraceae; genus JAPLPE01. The sequence goes on from JAPLPE010000021.1 coordinate 150,533, forward strand.
CCGGTTGCGGCAGCAGTTTGCGGGGCAGATCGCGGTCTGGCCATGGGAAGGGCTTGCGGCGGTGACTCTGGTGGAAATCTGGCCGTCGCTGCTGCGCGACGCGGTGCGGGCGGCGGAGGGGCCGAGGGATATCCGGGATGCAGTGCAGGTGTGGGTGCTGGCCGGGGCGATTGCGCGGCTGTCGGGAGATGCGGTGCGGCGGATGCTTGACGTCGGGCCAGACGCGGAAGGGTGGATTTTCGGCGTTGATCACGAGGCCGAGTTGCGGGATTCTGCACGCGACTTTGTGGCCGCATCGGACAGCGCCGGATGAGAATTGCCCTTGGCTTCGAGGATGCGGACAGGCCTGCTGTTGCGGCGCTCTATTGGGATGCGTTCGGAGAAAAGCTGGGCCGGACAATGGGGCCCAAGGACAAGGCGCTGGCGTTCTTTGAAACGGTGATGAACCCGGACCATGCGATCTGTGCGCATGACGAGGATGGCACGCTGCTGGGTGTCGTGGGGTTCAAGACGACGCATGGGGCGCTGGTGGGTGCCGGGTTTTCCGATATGGCGCGGAGCTACGGAGTGCTGGGTGCGGCGTGGCGGATTGCGCTGTTGTCGGCGCTCGAGCGGGATACAGAGAATACAAGGTTCCTGATGGATGGGATCTTTGTCGCCCCCCATGCGCGGGGCCGCGGGGTTGGGACGCTGCTTTTGGACGCCATTGCGGCCGAGGCCATGGCGCGGGGGTATGACGAGGTCAGGCTGGATGTGATCGACAGCAATGACCGGGCCCGTGCGCTCTATGAGCGCGAGGGGTTCCGGGCTGTGGCGACGCAGTCGATCGGCTGGCTGCGTCTGGTGTTCGGGTTCCGGTCGGCCACGACGATGGTGCGGCGGCTGGCGTGATGAAAGGGATGGCGGGGTGAACCCCGCCCTGCGCAGACGGCTGACTGCAGCGCCCGCCCCGCCTGGGCCGCGCGGATCGCCATCTCGGCGGTTTCGGGAGGGCTGCTCTCCCTCAACGCCCGCACCATGGACCCAAGGCTCGGGCTCTTCACCTCCCCCGACTGGCTCGACCCGCCAGAGCCCGGCGTGGGCACCAACCGCTATGCCTATGCCGCCAACGACCCGGTGAACCTGAGCGATCCGGGGGGAACATCATCGATAATCCCTTCCGAACCTCAGGCAACGGCTCCGGCGTCAATTCGCCAGGCTGTCCCGCGACCATCTGCGTCAAGGACATCAGCTTCACGCCGACCTCACTGTTCACCTGGCGGGCTCCGGTATACCCTGCCAAGCATCCCGACGACGATCCCATCATGTGGATATGGGGCCGCAGCAAGGAAGAGGTCGAAGACCGCATGTCGGACGCGGTTCTGGATTGGGGAGCGACAGACGTGGGCAAGGAACAGATCGCTGACATTCACGGCAGCGGCGGCGCGGCGATCAACGTCTTTCCGACGTTGGTGGATCCCAGCGATCCGAACAAATTCATCGCCGGGTTCGCCAGTGGTCGTGGCGAACGGAACTCGATCTGGATCAACCTGGACGCGGGTGGGAAGCCGTATATCAACGCATCCGGTGGGCGTTCGTCCATGAGTCTGGGGCAGATCGTGACACATGAAGTCGGGCATTTCACGTCAAGCGGTTGGGAATCAGACGCCAACGAACGTCATGTGATCCGGACCTAGTTGAACGCTTCTCGCGCTTCGTTTCGACCGGTTGACCTATGCAAGCCCCGAGGCGGCCAGCGGCAGGGCCTGCGCCCCGGCGCGCGACAGCGCTCATCACCCCGCCCCGGGTCCCGGCGCGCCACCGCCGCCCCCCTCCCCGCCGGAGGCACCCTGCCCCCTCCCCGGTCATCCTGCACCACTCCCCGCAACACCCACCGTGCGGTGCCTTCATCCCCGGCCGGGCGGCATCACCAGCGCATCGATACCGACGCAATACCGACGTGATACCGACGTGATACCAAACCCCCGGTTCCAGCCAAATCAGCCCGTTAACCCCAGTTGAGCCCGCCCCCCGGGCGCTCACGGCGGCCAGCGCTCCACCCGCAGCTCCCGCCGGGCGACCCCCGTCCAGCCGCAGCCCTCGCAAGCCACATGCCGCAATTCCTGCCCCAAGACCCCGTGCAGCACATCGTCGAGCAGGAAACGCGGCACGCCCAGGTCCGCCAGCCGGCTGACCGCTGCCCCCGCCCCGTTGGTGTGCAGCGTCGACAGCACCAGCCGCCCCACCTGGGCCGCACGGATCGCCATCTCGGCAGTTTCGGGACCCTTGGCACCCGCCGGTCCTGATCTGGCCGGCAGGACGCCCGAAGTCGCCGGGTCAGGCGGCGCGGAGGACCGAGATGATCTGGTCGAGGTCAGCCACGGTTGACAGCGTGAAGCGGGTCAGGTCGGCGGTCGCGAGCTGTTCCATCGGGCGCAGGCCGGAATGGCGGCCATAGACCTTTTTGCCCTTGTTGTTGGTCAGCGTGTTGACCGAACGGCCGGGATAAGCGCGCTGTTCGATGCGGTCTGTCGAAATGCCGGGGGCAAAGTCGGAGCGGACCCAGAGGTTCGCGTTCCCGGTGCCGCCCTTTTCAAACATGATTTCGACCGAGGTGCCCTTGGCGGACCGCAGGACGTAGCGGTTGGCGTAATTCGACTGATGGCCGATCTTGTGGGTGGCGGCGAGCGCGTCGAGCCGTTCCGTGCAGGCGGCCTTGAGTTTCGTGCGGTCCATGAGCGTATCCCTTGAGGGGCCTGCGGCGGGCATATGGCCTGCCAGCAAAGGCTGAAGGCGGATCATGCGCCAGAAAGGCGGGAAATGACAGCACCAACTGGGGGCGGTCAATCGAAGGCCCCGGTGACACGGCCCAAGAGCATGAAGGCGCGGGCGGTGCGGGTTTCGGACAGGTCAGCGATTTCCTCGTCCGTGCAATCGGGTTCGAAATCGATCAGCATGCGGTCGAAGAGGCGCAGGAAATGGTGGGCGGCATCGCGGAAGATCGTGTCTTCGCGCATCCGACCCATTGTCAGTGCAAGGCAGGAGCGGTCACGGATGCCACCGAGTGCTGCCACGGCGCGACCGCGTTCGCCGCTGGCGAAGCGACGCCATACCTCGGGCTTGGCCCGGTCGGGGCGAAGGTCGTCCATGTAGATGCCGTCCTGGCTGAGCAGGGTGAGCACGTCCTGGCTGGCCTGGATCAGTTGCCTGGCCTGGCGTTCCTTGAGCGCACGGCGGAGGGCGGCAAATCCGGCCTCGTCCTTCTCATTGTCAGGGAAGTTGAGCGCGCGGATCATGTCGTCGCGGGTCAGTTCCGGCCCGATATCTTCGGCCAGATTGCCAAGGGCGAGAGTGGGCTGATCGTCGGCGGGGCGCTGGACCTGACGGGGGGCGGTCGGGCGACGGGATGGGTCGCGGGTAGTTGTGAAGGTGGCAACTGCGGCGTCTGCGCTCGGGGCGGGCTGTGCAGTTTCGCTCGGCCCGAGGTCAAGTGCCACGGCAGGGGGGAGTTCGGAGCGCTGTTTGCGTTCGGCGATGATGGTCTGGCGCATGTTGTCGATGGCGATCTGAAGCCGCCGCGATTCTTCGCGCATGACGCGGGCCGAGCGGGCAGCGGTGGCGGCGACCCAGATCATCGCGATGGGCAGGATGAGGGCGACCAGCATCATCACGAAACGCAGGCTGTCAAAACTGCCGTCACCACCCGAGGGCAGGAAGAGGAAGAAGCCGCCCGCCAGCGTAAGCCAGAACAGGCTGAGACCGGCAGCGATGAGATCGGTCGTGGTAACGCCTTCAGGCGGCAGCGGGGGGATGGGGCTTGGGGCAATGTCGGATTTGGTCGGGCTGTCAGCCATGATCTGATCCCGGGAGACTGCGGGGGCGCGCACCCTGCGGTTCAGCTATAGGACACGCGCAGAATCTCGTAGGCCCGTTCGCCGCCGGGCGTCCGGACTTCGACCGAATCCCCGACGGTCTTGCCAATGAGGGCGCGGGCGAGCGGGGATTTCATGTTCAGGCGGCCCTTTTCTATGTCGGCCTCGTATTCGCCAACGATCTGGTAGGTCTTTTCCTCGTCCGTATCTTCGTCGACCAGCGCCACGGTTGCCCCGAACTTGATCGGGCCGGACAGGCGGCTGGTGTCGATGACCTCAGCCAAGGAGATCACGCCTTCGAGTTCCTTGATGCGGCCTTCAATGAAGGACTGCTTTTCCTTGGCCGAATGGTATTCGGCATTCTCGGACAGATCCCCGTGTTCGCGCGCCTCGGAAATCGCCTGAATGATGGACGGGCGTTCCACGGATTTCAGGTGCTTGAGTTCGGCATCGAGCTTGTCGAAACCGGCACGGGTCAGCGGGATCTTTTCCATGGGTCTTGGCTCCCTCCTCGGGGGCTGTCTTGCGGTCATCGGACGTTCATAACCCGCGTCGACGGCTGGAAGTCAAGTGTCCGTGGGCCCGGCGCTGGGTTTTCGTGTCGATCTGGGTTGTGCGTGCGGGTGGCGCAAGGGGTTTGAGGGACTGAATCATCCGGCGCAAAGGATGTTTGCGGCCAATTTGACGTCGTGTCCTGATTGCCCCTTGCGGCGGGGTCCACTATCAGCTGGACCCGACCTGAGACATCCGGACCAAGGCGGCCCCATGACCCATATTGAACGCGAAGCCATGGAATATGACGTTGTGATCGTCGGCGCGGGGCCTGCGGGCCTGTCGGCAGCGATCCGGCTGAAACAGCTGGACGCCGATCTGTCGGTCGTCGTGCTGGAAAAGGGGTCCGAGGTGGGGGCGCATATCCTGTCGGGGGCGGTGCTGGACCCGATTGGGCTGAACCGTCTGATCCCCGACTGGAAGGAACGCGGCGCGCCGCTGAACGTGCCGGTGATAGGGGACAATTTCTACATGCTCGGCGCTGCGGGCCAGATCCGCATCCCGAACGCGATCATGCCGCCGCTGATGGACAACCACGGGAATTACGTGGTGTCGATGGCCAATGTCTGCCGCTGGATGGCAGGGCAGGCCGAGGCGCTGGGCGTGGAAATCTTCCCCGGCATGTCCTGTTCGGAACTGGTCTATGCTGGGGACGGATCGGTCAAGGGCGTGGTCGCGGGCGAGTTCGGCAAGCAGGCAGATGGCACGCCGGGGCCCAATTATGAACCCGGGATGGAGTTGCACGGCAAGTATGTGCTGCTGGGCGAAGGTGTGCGCGGGTCGCTGTCCAAGCAGGTGATCGCGAAATACGACTTGGCCAAGGGGCGCGAACCGCAGAAATACGGTCTTGGCATGAAGGAGATCTGGGAGATCGACCCGGCCAAGCATCAGGCGGGCAAGGTCACCCATACGATGGGCTGGCCGCTGGAAGGCAATGCAGGCGGCGGATCCTTCATCTATCACCTTGATAAGAATCAGGTTTATGTAGGGTTTGTGGTTCACCTGAATTACAAGAACCCGTATCTGTTCCCCTATATGGAGTTCCAGCGGTTCAAGCATCATCCGATGGTGGCGGAGCTTCTGAAAGGCGGCAAGCGCGTAACTTATGGCGCGCGGGCGATCACCGAAGGCGGCTATCAGTCGATCCCGCAGACGGCGTTCCCGGGCGGCGCGCTGCTGGGCTGTTCGGCGGGCCTCGTCAATGTGCCGCGGATCAAAGGCAACCATAATGCCATGCTGTCGGGCATCCATGCGGCCGAGGCTGCGGTGGAGGCGATCAAGGCGGGCCGGTCGGGTGATGTGCTGGCGGCCTATGATCTTGCCATCCATGAGGGCGAGATCGGCAAGGACCTGAAGCGCGTCCGCAATGTGAAGCCGCTGTGGTCGCGCTATGGGCTGCTCGCCTCGCTGGGGCTGGGCGGGTTTGATATGTGGACGAACAACCTGTTCGGCCTGTCGCTGTTGGGCACGCTGAAACATGGCAAGACCGATGCGGCGGCGACCGAGCCTGCAAAGCGGCACAAGCCCATCGACTATCCCAAGCCGGACGGAAAGCTGTCGTTCGACCGGCTGACCAACATCGCGTTTTCAGGGACAAACCACGACCCGGATCAGCCCTGTCACCTGACGCTCAAGGACGCGTCGGTGCCGATCGGGGTGAACCTGCCGAAGTATGCCGAACCCGCGCAGCGGTATTGCCCGGCGGGTGTCTATGAGATCGTGGGCGAAGGGGCGGACGCAAAGTTCCAGATCAACTTCCAGAACTGCGTCCATTGCAAGACCTGCGACATCAAGGACCCGAGCCAGAACATCGTCTGGAAAGTCCCGCAGGGCGGTGACGGGCCGAACTATCCGAATATGTGATGGCGGTCAGCCGGGATGTCATTCTTGATCTGGTCAGCCAGATCAGAGGCAAACTTCCTTCGGAAGCCGAGGAGCAAGATCTTTTCGGCCTTTTCGGAATCGACGGCCACGACGCATGTGAGCTTCTTGAAGTTATTGAGGCGCGGGCTGGCGTTCAGTTGGAGGGGTATTATTGGTATTTCCACCAGCACGACGAGCCACCCATGGGAAGGCGGGTGGTCCCGGTCGCTGTGGATGGGAAGGTATTGCCCATGGTTCCAGTTTCTGTGGATACCTTGCTGGCTGCAGCCCAAACAGGGGTCTGGCCCATCACCTATCCGCCCCACCGCGTTCACGACAGGGGCTGGTATTTTTTGGCCGCTGCCGTCGCGATGGTCTTCATTCCGCTGCTGCTTATTGTGAAGAGTCAGGTCGGTTCGTACGGGGTCGATCTGGAGCGCTTTTGGCGGAAGAACCCTCCTTGCGCGCAAACGAGTGATCGGCTGGGACGCGGGATTTCGCCATGTGGCGGGTTCTTGCTGTCGGGTTGGATTGCGTGGGTCCGCGGGCAGGCTTAACTGAAGACTATGAATTCGAACGGAGGACCGCGCGTGAGATTTGCTGGGATTCGCAGGCTGGCGTTCCTGTTGTCGGTCGGCGTGGCTGCGGGGCCTCTGTTCGCGCAGAGCGATCCGGGGGCGTATCTTGCTGCGCGGACGGCAGGGGTCGCGGATGATTTTGCGGCGGCGGCGCAGTGGTTTGCGGCGGCTCTGGAAGGCGATCCGACGAACACATCGCTGATGGACAAGAACCTTACGGCGCTGGTGGCGCTGGGCCTGTTTGATCAGGCCGGAGTGCAGGCAGATCAGCTTGTCGCTGCTGGTGCGCGCAGTCAGCTGGCCCATATGGTCCGCGTTGCCGTGAACGCGCAGAACGGCGATTGGGCGGCGATCTTTGCCGATCTGGAGGCGGGGCAGAATGTCGGGCCGCTGGTGGATGGTCTGACGCGGGCCTGGGGCCGCGTTGGGCAGGGGCAGATGACCGAGGCGCTGGCGGCCTTTGACGAAGTGATCGCCGCACCGGGCCTGCGGGCCTTTGGTCTTTATCACAAGGCGCTGGCGCTTGCCGTCGCGGGGGATTTCGAGGCGGCAGATGCGATCATGTCGCTGCCGCCGCAGGACGGCTTTCAGCGGACGCGCCGGTCTGTGCTGGCCCAGATCGAGGTGTTGAGCCAGCTTGACCGCAATGCAGATGCGATTGCGTTGCTGGATCGGGCCTTTGGTGCCGAACCGGAGCAGGCGATTGCCGATCTGCGGGTGCAGCTTGAGGCCAGCGAGCCGTTGCCGTTCACCTTTATTGCGGATGCGGAAGAGGGGCTGGCCGAGGTCTATTTCTCGGTCGCGGGGTCGCTGCTGGAGGAGGCCGACCCGACAATCGTGCTGATTTATGCACGTATGGCGCTGGCGCTGAATCCGGGCCATGTGGATTCGATGCTGATCACTGCGGACATGCTGCAAAAGATGAAGCAGTACGATCTGGCCAACGTCGCCTATGCGATGGTGCCTGCGGATGACCCGGCCTTTGATTCGGCCGAGATCGGACGTGCCGAGGTGCTGCGGCAGGCGGGCCAGATGGACAGGGCCACCGAAGTGCTGATGCAACTGGCGCGGAGTCATCCGGATCAGCCGCAGGTGCAGGCCAAGCTGGGCGATTTCCTGCGCCGGACAGACCGCAATGAAGAGGCCAAGGCTGCCTATACGCGCGCCATCGAGCTTTTGGGGCCGGAGTCGCAGGGGGCGTGGCTTGTCTATTACGCGCGCGGCGTCACCGAGCATCAGATGGACCAGTGGCCCGAGGCCGAGGCCGATCTGCGCAAGGCGCTGGAATTGAACCCCAATCAGCCGCAGGTGCTGAACTACCTGGGCTACTCGCTGGTCGAGCGGGGCGAAAAGCTCGACGAGGCGTTGGCGATGATCGAGTCGGCGGTGGCCGGCGATCCGCAGAACGGGGCCATCGTGGACAGTCTGGGCTGGGTCTATTTCCAGCTTGGCCGATACGACGAGGCGGTAGCGCAGCTTGAGCGGGCGGCCGGACTGGAACCGGTGGATCCGGTGGTGAACGACCATCTTGGGGATGCCTACTGGATGGTGGGTCGGACGCTTGAGGCGCAGTTCCAGTGGAACCGGGCGATGTCGTTTGATCCGGAAGATGAAGAGGCGGCGCGGATCCGTCGCAAGCTCGACATCGGGCTCGATGCTGTTCTGGCCGAGGAAGGCGCGGCGCCAGTGGCCGTGGCCAATGACGGTGGATAAGGGCTTTGCCCCGGCCAAGGCGAACCTGTCGCTGCATGTGACGGGGATGAGGAACGACGGGTATCACCTGCTGGACAGTGTGGTGGTCTTTGCAGATGTCGGTGACGAGATCACGGCGACGCCTGCGAGCGAGTTGACGCTGCAGGTGAGCGGTCCGTTTGCGCAGGGCGTGCCGGTGGACGAACGCAACCTTGTCATTCGCGCGGCGCGGGCGCTGCGCGAGGCGCGGGGCGTCACGGCGGGTGCGGCGCTTAAGCTGGTCAAGAACCTGCCGCATGCGGCGGGGCTGGGTGGCGGATCATCGGACGCGGCGGCGACGTTGAGGGTGCTGGCGGACCTGTGGGGCGTGAAGCCGCTGCGCGGGGCGCATTCGGTGGTGCGCGCTTTGGGTGCTGACGTTCCGGTCTGCATGGAAGCGCCTGTGCCAGTGCGGATGCAGGGCGTGGGCGAGGTGTTGCGCCCGCTGCCTGCCTTGCCGTCCTGCGGGATGATTCTGGTCAATCCGAAGGTCGAGGTGGCGACGCCTGCGGTGTTCAAGGCATTGATTGGGAAGGTGAACCCACCGATGCCGGATATGCCGTCGGACCTGACTTTGCCCCAGTTCGTGGAGTGGATGGGGCAGACGCGGAACGATCTGGGGCCGCCGGCGGAAAGCATTGCGCCCGAGGTCACTGCCGTCCTCGCCCGGTTGCGGCGGACGCCGGGGGTGTTGTTTGCGGTGATGTCAGGATCAGGAGCGACCTGCGTGGGGATCACGAAGGATATGGCAGCGGCGCGCAGCGCGGCGCGGGCGATCCAGTTGAACGAGATGGGTTGGTGGGTCGTTCCGGCGGCGATGCTCGGAACGCAGGGTAGGTAGGTGCAACCCACCTTAGCCGACGCAGGATCAGGTGATCCGGGCGACCACGTAATCAGTCAGATCGGCCAGCATTTCGCGGATCGGGTCTGCGGGGACCGTCAAAAGCGCCGCCTTGGCGCGCTCGGCCCAGAGGAGCGCGTCGGCGCGCGTAGAGGAGAGCGTGCCGTGCTTCTCGAACAGGGAAAGTGCGGTGGCGAGGTCGCCTTCTTCGATCCGGCGCTTTGCAATTGTGCGCTGCCAGAAGGTGCGCTCTGTCTCATCGGCGGCGGCGAGGGCGCGGATGACCGGAAGGGTCAGCTTGCCTTCCCGGAAATCGTCACCGATGTTTTTGCCGATCGCATCGGACCCGGTGTAGTCGAGCAGGTCATCGACGATCTGGAAGGCGATGCCGAGCGCATCACCGTAAACGTAGAGCGCCTTTTCGATGTCGGCATCCATCTCGGCGATGACGCCGCCGACCTGGGTCGCGGCGGAAAACAGGGCGGCGGTCTTGCCCCGGACGACCTGGATATAGGTGTCCTCGGTCGTGGCGAGATTGCGCGATGCGGTCAGTTGCAGCACTTCGCCTTCTGCAATTGTCGCGGCGGCATTGGCAAGGATGTCAAGAACGCGGATCGACCCGGTTTCGACCATAAGCTGGAAGGACCGGGCAAAAAGGTAGTCGCCCACAAGCACGGAAGATGTATTGTCCCACAGGAGGTTGGCCGTGGGCCGCCCGCGCCGCTGTTCGCTTTCGTCCACGACATCATCATGGAGGAGGGTCGCGGTATGGATGAATTCGACCGTCGCAGCGAGGTGGATGTGGTGGGGCCCGTCGTAGCCGCACATCCGCGCCGTGGCGAGGGTCAGCATCGGGCGCAGGCGTTTGCCCCCGGCTTCGATCAGATGAGCGGTGACTTGCGGGATGCGGGGGGCGTGTTCCGAGGCCATCCGTTCGCGGATCATCGCGTTCACGCGGTCGAGATCGTCAGCCAGACGCTCGGCCAGACGTTCATGCGGCTTGGTCACAGCGTTATCGAGGCTCATCTGGATTCCGTCTCCTCGACAAGTGCCGAATGGCACCTTAACTGGGAAGATATGAAAGAGCTTCTGCGCACCAACGACCCGACGGTCATCGCCTTTGCCACCGCCCTTCTGGACGGCGAGGATATAGACTGGTTTGAACTGGACGTAAACATGAGCATTCTGGACGGGTCCCTTGGCATATTGCCGCGCCGACTGATGGTGCTGGACCACGACCTGATTGCAGCGGAACGGGCGATGCGGGACAATGACATCGACCTTGGGCGATGAGAGCCTGACGCGGGACGCCTTTCTGGGCGGGCGGGTGCAGGTCTGGCAACCGGTGCAGGGATACAGGGCGGGGATTGATCCGGTGATGCTGGCGGCAGCGGTGGCGGCTGTGCCGGGGCAGGCGGTGCTGGAACTAGGATGCGGTGCGGGGGTCGCGGCACTGTGCCTTGGGGCGCGGGTGCCGGGGGTGACTGTGACCGGGGTTGAGATACAGGCCGAGTATGCGGCGCTGGCGCGGCGGAATGGGGCGGAGAACGGGATCTCGTTTGATGTGGTCGAGGCAGATGTGGGCGCGTTGCCTGCGGGGCTGCGGGCGCAGGCCTTCGACCATCTGATGATGAACCCGCCCTATTTCGACAGGGCCTTGGGGACGGAGTCGGCGGATGCCGGGCGGGATGTGGCGCTGGGTGGTGATACTCCGCTGGCCGTCTGGATTGACGCGGGGACGCGGCGTTTGCGGTCGGGCGGATGGATGACCGTCATTCAGCGGGCGGCGCGGTTGCCGGAAGTGCTGGGCGCGCTGAAAGGGCGGCTTGGGTCGGTTGTGGTGCTGCCACTGGCGGCGCGGGCCGGGCGAAGGGCGGACCTGTTTCTGTTGCGGGGGCGCAAGGGGGGCAGGGCGCCGTTCCGGTTGCTGGCACCCCTGGTCCTGCATGACGGTGACAGGCATCTGCGGGACGGGGATGATTTTGCCGCGTCCGTGAAGGCGATCTTGCGGGATGGGGCCGCTTTGGACTGGGGCGATTAGGGTTTCGGCAAGGTGTTGCGGCGAAACTTGGTCTGACGGGGGATGCGCTCTCGTGTCGCGTGACAGAATTGTAAAAGTGTGCTGCAATTCGAATTACGCTAGTTCAAGCAAAGGAGGAACGACGTGTCTCTGAGTTCACACCTGCAGGAATTGAAGAAGAAGCATCAGTCGCTGTCAGAGGCTGTGGAAGTGGCCCAGCGCACCCCCGGGGCAAATGATCTTGAGATTGCCAAACTCAAGAAGCAGAAACTGTATCTGAAAGAGGAAATCACGCGTCTTTCGACGCACTGACGGGCCTACGGCGGGCGCTGGCGGTTGCCGCCAGCCCAGCCCCCCCGGCAATCAGAACGGCGGCCAGACCGAGCGTCCATGTCAGGGTGGCGACGCCCCCGAGGACGAGCGCGAATGTGGACAAGAGCGGCGCGGCATAGGAGGCCACGCCGAGAACTTGAATATCGCCGCGTTTGACGCCTACATCCCAGATGAAGAAAGCCAGGCCTACGGGGCCGAGGCCAAGCCCGATCACGGCCAGCCAGCCGGAAGTGGTGGCGGGCCAGACCGTTTCTTCGAGCGTGAGATGGGCGACAATGGACAGGATGGCCGTTGCGAGGCAGAAGATGGTTACGCTGGCGGTTGGAATGGTGCCGAAACTGCGCGAGACCACTGAGTAGGTGGCCCAGGTCAGCGCGCAAAGGAAGGCCAGGCCGTAGCCGGGCAGGTTCTCGGCATTGAATCCCGTGCCGCCAGAGGTGACGATGAGCGCAGCGCCTGCGAAGGCGATCAGCCCGCCCAGAAGGTGGCCGGCGAGGAGTTTTTCGCCTGGCAAGAGGCCCGAGAAGAGCACGATGAGGAGGGGCCAGAGGTAGGCGATCAGCCCCGCCTCGGCTGCGGGGGCCATGCGGAGGGCAGTGAAATAGAGCAAGTGGTAGCCGAAAAGCCCTGCTGTCCCAAAGAGATAGACGTGGAGCGGGATGCGGGCCAGTTGCCCGAAGCCGCCCGACAGGCTGACCCAGACAAGGCCCACCGCGCCACCGATGGCAAAGGTGAGGGCGTTCAGAAGGAATGGCGGCACGGGGGCCGTGCGCACAGTAAGAAGCGCCAGCAGCGACCAGAGCAGGACCGCGCCGAAGCCGGTCAAAGTGGCGGTGGATTTCGACATGACCCGCGTGATGCCAACAAGAAGGGCCAGTTGCAAGGACCGGCCCGCTGCTTGTGTCGTTGGGTTGATCAGACCATGTATTGGCCGCCATTGGCCGACAGGGTTGAACCTGTGATGAACCCGGCCTGATCCGAGGCGAGGAACACCACGGCGCGAGCGATTTCGTCTGGCTCGCCAAGGCGGCCGACGGGGATCTGCGGCAGGATGACTTCGTTCATCACCTTTTCGGGGATCGTGCTCATCATCTCGGTATTGATGTAGCCCGGGGCGATGACGTTTACGGTGATGCCGGCGCGGGCGCCCTCCTGGGCGAGTGCCTTGGCAAAGCCGATGTCACCGGCCTTGGCGGCTGCATAGTTGGCCTGGGCGAACTGGCCCTTTTGTCCGTTGATGGACGAGATGTTGATGACGCGACCGAACTTGCGGTCGCGCATGACGGACCAGACGTTGTGGGTCATGTTGAACTGGCCTGTGAGATTGGTGTTGATGACCTCGTGCCACTGTTGCGGCGTCATCTTGTGGAAGGGCGCGTCGCGGGTGATGCCCGCGTTGTTGACGAGCACGTCGATCGGGCCGACTTCGGCCATGACCTGGTCGATCCCGGCCTTGCAGGCCTCGTAATCAGCGACATCCCATTTGTAGGTCTTGATGCCGGTTGCCGCGGAGAAGGCGGCGGCGGCTTCTGCATTGCCGGCATAGGTGGCGGCAACGGTATAACCTGCGGCCTGAAGCGCCTTGGAAATGGCGGCACCGATACCGCGTGAGCCGCCGGTGACGAGGGCGATGCGAGACATGGGGATGATCCTCTGGAATGCAGTCTTTTCGTGTTGTTATATGGCGGCGCCCACTAGCGCAATATTATTGCGTAGAGTGGTGGGCTACACTCATCCTACGCGTGTAGGGTGAGTGCAACCCACGTGATGCTAAGGGCGTTCGACGCACATCGCCACGCCCATACCGCCGCCGATGCAGAGGGTCGCCAGACCCTTTTTCGCGCCACGCCGCTTCATTTCGAAGAGAAGCGTGTTGAGCACGCGGGCGCCCGAGGCGCCGATCGGGTGGCCGATGGCGATGGCACCGCCGTTCACGTTGACGATGGCCGGGTCCCAGCCCATGTCCTTGTTCACGGCGCAGGCTTGGGCAGCGAAGGCTTCGTTCGCTTCGACAAGGTCGAGGTCTTCGACTTTCCAGCCTGCCTTGGCAAGCGCCTTGCGGCTGGCATAAATCGGACCCACGCCCATGATCGACGGGTCAAGCCCCGCGGTCGCGTAAGAGGCGATGCGGGCCAGTGGTTCGATGCCGCGGCGTTCGGCATCTTCCGCAGACATCAGCAGCGTTGCCGCTGCGCCGTCGTTCAGGCCCGAAGCATTGGCGGCAGTAACCGTGCCGTCCTTGATGAAGGCAGGGCGGAGTTTCGCCATCGCGTCAATGGTCGCCCCGTGGCGGATGTATTCGTCGCTGTCCACGGTCACGTCGCCCTTGCGGGTCTTGATGATGAAGGGGACGATTTCATCGGCGAATCGGCCGGCCTTCTGGGCGGCTTCAGCCTTGTTCTGGGAACCGACGGCGAAGATGTCCTGCATTTCGCGGGTGATCTGCCACTGGGCCGCTACGTTTTCGGCAGTCTGGCCCATGTGATAGCCGTTGAACGCGTCCCAGAGACCGTCGCGGATCATCGTGTCGATGAAGGCCACATCGCCCATCTTGGTGCCCTGACGCATGTTCGCGCCATGGACCGAGAGCGACATGTTTTCCTGACCACCAGCCACGACGATCGACGCATCGCCAAGCATGATGTGCTGGGCACCCAGCGCTACGGCGCGCAGGCCAGAGCCGCAGACCTGATTGAGGCCCCAGGCCGCGCTTTCCTTGGAAAGTCCGGCAAGGATATGGGCCTGGCGGGCCGGGTTCTGGCCCTGTGCTGCAGTCAGCACCTGACCCATGATGGTTTCGGAGACTTCGGATTTGTCGATACCGGCACGCGTGACGATTTCGGAAATGACGGCCGCACCGAGTTCGTGGGCAGGTGTGTTGGCGAAGGCACCGCCAAAGCTGCCGACGGCGGTTCGCGCGGCAGAGGCAATAACGACATTGGTCATGCAAAAAGCTCCCATCGTTTGCAGACAGCCCAAGGAGGCAAGGGCACCAGAATGCGACGGGCCCTCCCGGCGGTCAGCGCTTCTTTAGGCGGGTGCAGGGCAGCGGGCAATGCGAATTGTGTAAAGGATATGCAACGGCATACCGGGATTGACCATGGGTCAAAGCGTCGCTTTCGGAACGCCGAAGAGGTAGCCCTGAAGGCAGTCGATGCCAAGGCGGGTGAGGAGGGCGGCCTCGGCCTCGGTCTCGACCCCTTCGGCGACCGTGAACATTTCGAACTGGTGGGCGACGGTGATCAGCGCCTCTGCGATGACCTGATTGTCGGGCGAGGAGTCGATGTTGCGGATGAAATGGCGGTCGATCTTGACCATGTCGAAGAAGAAATCCTTGAGATAGCGGAAGGCTATCTGGCCTGCGCCAAAGTCGTCCAGCGCAAAGGAGACGCCGCGCGGCTGCAATTCGGCCATGAAGCGGATCACAACTTCGGGCAGCATCATGGCCGAGCTTTCGCTCATCTCGAGGATGAGGCGGGGGCCGAGGGCGGGGTGTTTGTTGAGAACGGTGTCGAGCGTCCGTCGCCATTTGCCGTCCCCGATGGACCGGGCCGACATGTTGACCGACAGGCGCAGCGCCGGATTGACGCGGAGCTTTTCGAGGCCGAGGGCCAGTGCCACGCAGTCGACATCGCGGCCCATTGTTGTTTCTTCGACTGAAGCGATGAACTGACCGGCGGGGATGATGCGGTTGCCGTCGTCCAAAAGGCGGATCAGCCCTTCGTAGTAGGCGATCTTGCGGGTGTTGCAGGCGGTGACGATGGGCTGAAAGGCAAGCTGGCCCCGGTTGCGGGCCAGCGCCGCACGCACCATGGCGGGCACGTCCATGTCACGGCTGGCCAAAGCCGCCTCAAACGGGTTGAGGGGCGGGCCCTGTTCGGTAGCCGTTGAATCGAGTCCACGCATGCGCCGTCCTGCCGGGTTGACCGAAGACCTTGGGCGAGAATGGGACGCGGTGGGCTAAGATTGTGTGAAGGGCGCGGATTTGCAATGAATTGGCGGTGTCTTCAGGAGGGGTGCGGATGGTGGAGCGGTGTGGCTGGGTCAGCGCGGACCCGATCTATGAAGCCTATCACGATGAGGAATGGGGCGTGCCGGAGTATGACAGCCGGGCCCTGTGGGAAAAGCTTGTCCTGGACGGGTTTCAGGCGGGGCTGAGCTGGATCACGATCCTGAGGAAGCGGGACAACTTTCGTGCGGCCTTTGCGGGGTTTGATCCGCATGTTGTAGCGGGCTGGGGCGAGGCCGAGGTGGTGCGGCTTCTGGCCGATCCGGGGATCATCCGGCACCGGCGCAAGATCGAGGCCACGATCGTCAATGCTCAGGCCTGGCAAAGGATCGAAGCGCGGCAGGGGTTTGACCGGTTCCTGTGGGATTACATGGGCGGCGTTCCCATGGTCAGCCACTGGCCGAACCTTGCCGACGTTCCGGCGTCGACGCCGTTGTCAGAGCGGATTTCGAAGGACCTGAAGAAAGAAGGGTTCCGGTTCTGCGGGCCGACGATTGTCTATGCATTCATGCAGGCGGTGGGCATGGTGAATGACCATGTGGTGACCTGTCACCGGTATGGGGTGGCCGCGCGGACGTGATCGGTTGGGGGTGGAGGGGTAAACCCTGCCCAACGCAGGATGGTTGGGGCGGTCGCCCTCACCACCGACGGAGTGCGGCCTCGTCGTCTTCCTTGGCGGCGACCCAGTCTGCGCCCTGCGCGGTGACTTCCTTCTTCCAGAAGGGGGCGCGGGACTTGAGGTAGTCCATCAGGAATTCCGCTGCGGCAAACGCGTCAGCGCGGTGAGGGGCGGCGGTCAGGACCATCATGATGTCTTCGTCGGCTTGCAGGCGGCCGTAGCGGTGGATCACTTGGGCGCCGGTGAGAGACCATCGGGCAAGGGCCGCGTCCGCGATGGCGGTGATCGCCTTCTCGGTCATACCGGGGTAGTGCTCGATCTCCATCACAGAGAGACCTCCCGCCACATCGCGGACGATGCCGGTGAAGCTTACCACGGCACCGGCACCGGGGACGGTGGCGGCAAAGGCGTTGAGTTCGCCACCCGCGTCGAAGGGGTCGGGCTGGACGCGGACTGGCATGTCAGCCGCCGGTCATCGGGGGAAAGAAGGCGACCTCCCGGACACCTGCGAGGGGTGCCGTGAATTCGCTGAGTTCCTGATCGAGCGCTACGCGGAGCGCCTTGGTATCGGCGAAGGCTGCAGCGTAGCGTTCTTCGCGCTGGCAGAGTTCGGCGATGAGATCGCTGACAGTCGCTGCCGCCGTTTCGATCCGTTCGCGCGGCAGGCCGATGCGTTCGCGGACCCAGGCGAAATACAGCACGTCGATGCGCTGCGCGGTCACTTGTGCACCTCGTCCTTGAGGTAGGGGAGCGCCTTGGTGAAATACTCGAACCCGGTGATGGCGGTCAGGGCAGCGGCGATCCAGATCATGACGAGGCCGATCATCGTGGCCATGGCGGCCCAGGTGTAACCTGCTGGCAACATGCCTTCGCCGACGCGTGGCGGTTTGCCGGCTTCAAGATAGGTGAGACCGGTGCCGAGGAAGAGGATGGCAATGGCAACCATCTGGGCTGTCGTCTTCCATTTGGCGAGTTTGGTGACCTGGAGGAGGCCTGCCTTGGCACCGAGGAATTCGCGCAGGCCAGAGACAAAGACCTCGCGGAAGAGGATGAAGGTGGCGGGCAGGATCAGCCAGGGGTTCATACCGGAATAGCCGGTGATGACCATGATCGCGATGACGACCATCGCCTTGTCGGCTATCGGATCAAGCATCGCGCCAAAGCGGGATTCCTGTTTCCAGAGGCGGGCAAGGTAGCCGTCGAACCAGTCTGTGATCGCTGCACCGACAAAGAGGGTGAGTGCCAGCCAGTCTGCCCAGGGGCGGTTGAAGTAGAGGAACATGACCGCCACGCCGGGCGCGGCGAGGAGGCGGAGGACGGTCAGTGTATTGGGCAGTGTCCACGTCATGGAACATACCTAGCGATTGCGATTGCGTCTTTCCATAGGGGACGCTTGACAGGACAGGCTTCAGCAAGGTGCAGTCGGGCCAATGTTCATGATGTTTTCGGCTCTTTTGAACAAATCGACAGACGGTCGGACTTCCCCTTTTCTCCGGACAGACCATTCCTGCGACCTTCGTGACTGGGATGCCGAGCGCGGTGTAGCCGTTCAGGACGGCCACACGGACCTGGAACTCCGCGACCTGGCGATCAAAGTTCCTTGCGGCCAGTCACTGGCCGACCAGTTTCACGCAGTGCATCTTTTCCAGTGCGATGGGGCGCGATCAAGGCGCGGTTTTCGACGGATTTGCGCAGGGCGGGGTTCACCCCGCTGCCCCGGCGACTAGCTTTCGGATTCGACTGTTGAGTCGAGGTGACGCCCGGCCAGCTATGCGGTCTCGCCGACGTTCGCCTTACCTTTCAAACTTCTTGAACCGGACCCGCTTGGGCTCCACCGCATCGGCCCCCAGCCGCCGTTTCTTGTCTTCCTCGTAATCGGCAAAGTTGCCGGGGAAGTATTCGACATGGGCATCCCCTTCAAACGCGAGGATGTGGGTGCAGATGCGGTCGAGGAAAAAACGGTCGTGAGAGATGACGACGGCGCAGCCGGCGAAATCGACGAGGGCGTCTTCGAGCGCGCGCAGCGTTTCGACGTCGAGGTCGTTGGTCGGTTCGTCAAGCAGCAACACGTTGCCGCCGGTTTTCAGCAGTTTGGCCATGTGGACGCGGTTGCGTTCACCGCCGGAGAGCAGGCCCACCTTCTTCTGCTGGTCGGTGCCCTTGAAGTTGAAGGCGCCGCAATAGGCGCGGGAGTTCATCTGGGCCTCGCCCAGCACGATCACTTCGGCCCCGCCGGAGATTTCCTCCCACACCGTGGCGGAGGGGGTGAGCTGGTCGCGGCTCTGGTCGACATAGGCAAGCTTGACGGTGTCTCCGTAAAGGACCTTGCCTTCGTCGGGCTGTTCCTGCCCGGTGAGCATGCGGAAGAGGGTGGTTTTCCCCGCGCCGTTCGGGCCGATCACGCCGACGATGCCACCTGGGGGGAGCGAGAAGGACAGGTCTTCGATCAGGAGCTTGTCACCCATGTGCTTCTTCAGACCCTCGACCTCGATCACGCGGCCACCGAGGCGGGGGCCGTTGGGGATGATGATCTGGGCCTTGCCCTGACGTTCGCGTTCGGATTCGTTGGCGAGTTCATTGTAGCGCTGGATCCGCGCCTTGGATTTGGCCTGACGCGCCTTGGCGCCCTGCCGCATCCACTCAAGCTCGCGTTCGAGGGTCTTCTGCTTGGACCGGTCTTCACGGGCTTCCTGATCGAGGCGTTTGACCTTCTGTTCCAGCCAGTCGGAGTAGTTGCCTTCGTAGGGCCAGGAGGTGCCGCGGTCGAGTTCGAGAATCCAGCCGGTGATGTCGTCGAGGAAGTAGCGGTCGTGGGTGACGATCAGGATCGTGCCCTTGTAGGCAATCAGGTGGTTCTGGAGCCAGGCAATGGTTTCGGCATCGAGGTGGTTGGTGGGCTCGTCAAGCAGCAGCATGTCCGGCGCTTCGAGGAGAAGCTTGCAGAGCGCGACGCGGCGCGCCTCGCCGCCTGAGAGGGTCGTGACATCGGCGTCATCGGGGGGGCAGCGGAGGGCCTCCATCGAGATGTCGATCTGGGCGTCGAGATCCCAGAGGTTCTGGGCGTCGATCTGGTCCTGCAGGGCCGCCATTTCGTCCGCCGTCTCGTCCGCGTAGTTCATGGCGAGTTCGTTGTAGCGGTCGAGGATGGCCTGTTTGGGGGCCACGCCCAACATGACGTTGCCGCGCACTGTGAGGGCGGGGTCGAGCCAGGGTTCTTGGGGCAGGTAGCCCACGCGGATGCCTTCGGCGGCCCAGGCCTCGCCCTGGAAATCCTTGTCCTGACCGGCCATGAGCTTCAGGAGGGTGGATTTGCCCGAGCCGTTGACGCCGACGACGCCGATCTTGACGCCCGGAAGGAAGTTCAGGCGGATGTTTTCAAAGACCTTCTTGCCGCCTGGATAGGTCTTGGACACGCCGTCCATGTGGTAGACGAACTGATAGCTGGCCATGGGGGTGCTCCTGATCGGAAGTTTGGGCTCTAGATAGCGATGCTGGGGCCGAGGGGCAATCGGGGACTGGGAATGGTTTTCGCGGTGATCGGGCCTTGTCTTTGGGACCTGCATGATCCCAAAGTGCGCGCGCCGGAGGGGCCGTCTGGATGTCGGGGGCCATAGGCGATCATCGGGGGACGGGCGGGATGCTAGGGCTGCCGGAGACGGGATGCTTTGTGGGGCGGGTCTGGCGTGAGGGGGTCGGGCCGGCGGTTGTGACGCTGCGCGGGGGGCGTGTTGTTGATGTGACGACCCGGGACGCGCCCACGATGCGCGATCTGTTGGAGATGGCGGACCCGCCGGGGTTTGTGGCTTCGGTCGCGGGCGTGGACATCGGGGCGGTGGGTGATCTTGAGTCCGGTGGTTTGCGGATGCTCGCTCCTTGCGACCTGCAGGCGGTCAAGGCTTGTGGCGTGACCTTTGCGCGGTCGATGGTCGAGCGGGTGATCGAGGAGCGGGCAGCGGGTGATCCGGGCCGGGCCGAGGCGATCCGGGCGCGGGTGGGCGCGGTCATTGGCGAGAGCTTGCGCAACCTGAAGCCGGGGTCGGCGGAGGCCGCGGAGGTGAAGCGGTTGCTGCAGGCCGAGGGGCTGTGGTCGCAATACCTTGAGGTGGGCATCGGGCCCGATGCGGAGGTGTTCACCAAAGCGCAGGCGATGAGTGCCGTGGGCTTTGGGGCCATGGTCGGGCTGCACCCGATTTCGAAGTGGAACAATCCCGAGCCGGAGGTGGTTCTGGCGGTGGCTTCCACCGGGCGGATCGTGGGGGTGGCGCTTGGTAATGACGTGAACCTGCGCGATGTGGAGGGGCGGTCGGCGCTCCTCCTTGGCAAGGCCAAGGACAACAATGCAGCGGCGAGTATCGGGCCGTTTATCCGGCTGTTTGATGGGAGTTTCGGGCTGGACGATGCGCGGCGGCTGGTGATCGGGCTGCGCGTCGAAGGGACAGACGGGTTTGTGCTGGACGGGTCGTCAAGCATGGCCGAGATCAGCCGTGACCCGGCGGACCTTGTGAGCCAGACGGTCGGGCGGCATCATCAGTATCCGGATGGGCTGATGCTGTATTGCGGGACGATGTTTGCGCCGGTGAAGGACCGCGATGGGGCCGGGCAGGGGTTCACGCATCACATCGGGGATGTGGTGACGATTTCGGCGCCGGAACTGGGGGCGCTGGTCAATGTGGTGGGGCTTGCGACCGAGGCCCCGGAATGGACATTCGGCACCGCTGCGCTGATGCGCAATCTGGCGGGCCGGGAATTGTTGTGAAGGAGAGAGACATGCTGACGGGAAAACACCTTATCGCGGGGAACTGGGTCGGCGGGGCCAAGACGTTCACCTCGCAGCCGGCGAGTGGCGAGGCACATGTCTTTTCCGCCGGGACAGTGGAGGATGTGGTCGCGGCCTGCGAAGGGGCCGAGGCGGCGTTCCCGTCCTATGCGGCCACCACGCGGGAAGAGCGGGCGGTGTTTCTGGAGCGGATCGCGGCGGAGATTGACGCGCGCGGGGCCGAGATCACGGCGATCGGGTCGGCAGAGACGGGGCTGCCCACGGCGCGGCTGGAAGGCGAGCGGGGGCGGACGACGGGGCAGTTGAAGCTGTTTGCCAGCCATATCCGCAAGGGCGATTATCTGGACCGGCGGACGGATGTGGCACTGCCCAACCGGCAACCTTTGCCGCGGCCGGAAATCCGGATGATCCAGCGGCCTGTCGGGCCGGTGGCGGTGTTCGGGGCGTCGAACTTTCCCTTGGCATTCTCGACGGCGGGCGGGGATACGGTCTCGGCCCTTGCTGCTGGCTGTCCGGTAGTGGTGAAGGGCCATTCGGCTCATCCCGGCACGGCCGAGCTGGTCGCGCAGGCGGTGGACGCGGCGCGGATTGCCTGCGGGTTGCATCCGGGGGTGTTCAGCCTTGTGCAGGGTGGGAACCGGGCAGTGGGCGAGGCTTTGGTGACCAATCCGCTGATCCGGGCAGTGGGGTTCACCGGGTCGCTAGGCGGTGGGCGGGCACTTTTCGATCTGTGTGCGCGGCGACCAGATCCGATCCCGTTCTTTGGTGAGCTGGGATCGGTCAACCCGATGTTCCTGCTGCCGGCAGCGCTTTCCGCACGGGGCGAGGCGATTGCCAAGGGCTGGGCGGGGTCGCTGACCATGGGGGCGGGGCAGTTCTGCACCAACCCCGGCATCGCGGTGGTGATCGACGGGCCGGAGGCGGAAGCGTTCATCGGTGCGGCCAAGTTCGCCTTGGGGGCTGTCGGTGCGCAGACCATGCTGACCGACGGGATTGCGGCGGCCTACCGGGCCGGGCGCGATCGCGTGGCGGCGGGGGCCGGTGTTCAGGCGGTGTTGACCACGGTGTGCGACATGCGCAATGCCACGCCCTGTCTGTTCGAGATCTCGGGTGATGACTGGCTGGGCAATCATGCCTTGGCCGAGGAGGTCTTTGGCCCGCTGGGGCTGATCGTGCGGGTGCGGGATCAGGCGCAGATGAAGGCGGTGGCGGAGAGTCTGCAGGGGCAGTTGACCTGCACGCTGCATCTGGATGCGGATGATCATGCGGTGGCGGCCGGGCTTTTGCCAGTGCTGGAGCGGAAGGCGGGGCGTTTGCTGGCCAACGGGTTCCCGACCGGTGTCGAGGTGTCGGAGGCGATGGTACATGGCGGGCCATATCCGGCGTCGACCAACTTTGGCGCGACGTCGGTGGGCACACTGTCGATCCGCCGGTGGCTGCGGCCGGTGGCGTTCCAGAACATGCCGGTTGGGCTGTTGGCGGCCGATCTGCAGTAGCGCTGGTTCGAGTTGGCGAAGGGGGCTCTGCCCCCTGCCCGTGGCCCCCCCGGGATATCCGGAGCCAGTAGAACGGGGGAAGCAAGAAAGAAGCGATTCATTTGGGGCGGAGTGCCCCTGGGGAGTGATACGATGACCTATATGGCGGCGGCGGACCGGTATAAGATTATGCCCTATCGGCGGTGTGGGCGGTCGGGGATGATGTTGCCGGCGATATCCTTAGGGCTCTGGCACAATTTCGGGCACGAGACGCCGCATGAAACGAAGAAGGCGATCTGCCGGACAGCGTTTGATCTGGGGATCACGCATTTCGATCTGGCCAATAACTATGGCCCGCCCGCAGGGGCGGCGGAGTTTGCGTTCGGGTCGATCTTTGCCGAGGATTTCCGGCCATACCGGGACGAGATGATCATTTCCTCCAAGGCGGGATATCTCATGTGGGACGGGCCCTATGGCGAATGGGGAAGCCGGAAATATCTGGTGGCGTCCTGTGACCAGTCGCTGAAGCGGATGGGGCTCGATTACGTCGATATCTTCTATTCGCACCGGTTCGATCCGAACACGCCGCTGGAAGAGACGATGGGGGCGCTCGACTATATCGTGCGGTCGGGCCGGGCGCTCTATGTGGGCATCTCGTCCTATACGTCGGATCAGACGCGGGCGGCGGTGGCGATCCTGAAGGATCTGGGAACGCCTTGCCTGATCCATCAGCCGAGCTATTCCATGATCAACCGCTGGGTGGAGCGGGATGGGCTGAAGGCGACTCTGGCCGAGCTTGGCGTGGGGTCGATTGCCTTTTCGCCGCTGGCGCAGGGTTTGCTGACGGGGCGGTATCTGAAGGGGCTGGCCGAGGGGAGTCGGGCCACGCAGGGCGGGTTCCTGAAGCAGTCGATGGTCAATGCCAAGTCGGTGGCGGCGCTGAATGCGCTGAATGACATTGCCGAAGCGCGGGGGCAGACGCTGGCGCAGATGGCGCTGGCCTGGGTGCTGCGCGAGGGCGGGATCACGACGGCGCTGATCGGGGCGTCGCGGGCAAGCCAGGTCGTGGATTGCGTGGGGGCGATCGACAATCTGGAGTTCACGGGCGACGAACTGGCCGCGATTGATCGGATCGCGGATGAAAAGCAGTTCGCCGCCTGGGCTGTAGAGGCGGCGTGAATTCGTCGGCGCTGAGAGTGGCGCATCGCGGGATCCTCGGCGGGTGCTGGTGCCTTGGGTTTCATGCGGAGCGGAATGCCAAGGGATCCTGTGAGGGGCGGCGCGAGATGAAGCTGGAGAAGGTCCGCCGGGGTGCGGCAGGGGCGTCGTTTGACGGGATCCTGCTGCAGGAAAGGTCGCCCGAGGCGGGGCTGACAGGGCCGGTCACGAATATCTATGACGGGACGGGCCGGGGGCTGACTGAGGCGCCGCATCTGTTCTGGCGGAGGGGTACTGTTAACTGACCACCGCCGAGGGGGGACGGGGCATGACCATGCGGTGACGCTGGCGCGGTCGAAGGAGATCACGAGGCCCTATGATACGCACCCGGCCAAGCATCTGATATCGGCGGCGGGACAGCCGGGCCGGTGCAGCGGACTTGGCATGGGCAGTATGTGGAGACTCATTGGGGCGATCATTACCAATCTTTCCTGATGGGGCGGCCGATTGCGAGGCTGAAGGGGACGGGGCGGTGTTGTCCCATGGGGCGCGAGACGGGGCTGGAGAAGGTCATCTGGCGGGACGGGTGGCTGTGGCTTGAGGCCGGGGGGATGGTGGCGCGGAAGGTGGTACCTTCGCCCGTGGTGGTGGAGCCCTTGGCGGCGGTGCCAGTGGTGCGGGAGTTTGGTGGCGCGTTGCCCGAGGAGTTCCAGTGGCTGCGGACGCCACTCCATGATCTTATCTTCCGGAAGGAGGAGGATGCGCTGGTCATGATCGGGCGGGAGTCGATGGGGAGTTGGTTCGAGCAGGCCCTGGGCGCGCGGCGGCAGGAGCATCACGTCTATCGGGCGGAGACGGTGGTCGCGCTTGACCCGGTGATCAATCAGCAGGCGGCGGGGTTGACGACCCATTACAACAGGCACAAGTTTCATGCAGCGCGGGTGACGCATGTTGACGTGCTGGGGCGGGTGGTGACGGTGCCGGACGCGTCGGTGATTTCGGACGAGGGCGGTCAGGGGGAGCATGCGTCCTTTACCGGGGCCGTTGTGGGATGGTGGCGTTTGATGTGACCGGCGGCGCCAAGGAGGCGCGGTTCGGGAGATTTGGCTACCGGCCGGGGTGAGGGGTGTGGGGGCGCTCGTTTCGCGCGGTCCCGCTGCCGCGCTTTGGGTTGGTTGGCGGGGGTGATATGACCAAGGCCATTGCCTTGCTCACGCGATGAGGATGACGCTTTCGGGTCGGACGCCTTGGTGTTCGGCCAGCCCCTGCCCCATGAAGTGCAGGTGCTGACTCCCGGCGAGGTTGGTGGGACGGTGGCTGGTGGAGACGGGTGGAGTGAGCGGGGCGATACTCCCACTCGAAGTCCCGCTGATCCCTCTCAGGGATGTCGGATGACATGGCATGGGGTCAGGGTGGCTTTACCACACAAGACCAAGGGGCAGGCAGTTGATCAGTGAACTGTGCATTTATGACGTAGCGACCGGCGCCGTGCGGGTTGTGATGGAGTATCATGGACATATCGAGGCGCCGAACTGGCATCAGGACGGCTATCTCATCGTCAATGGCGGGGGGCTTCTGTATCGGGTGCCGCTGGTTGCGCCGCTGATCGAGCAGATTGATACCGGCTTTGCGGTGAAACTGAACAACGACCACGGCTTTTCGCCGGATGGCAGGACCCTCGCTATTTCGGACAAGACGCGGACGGAGGGGTCCTGCATCTACATATTGCCGATTGAAGGCGGGGAACCGGTGCGGGTCACGGAGAATGTGCCGTCGTGGTGGCATGGCTGGTCGCCCGACGGGACTACGATCTGTTATCCGGCAGCGCGCGGGGGCAAGCGGAAGATTTCGCTATACACCAAGCCGATGGACGGCGGGGCGGAGGTCTGTGTGACCGAGGATTTCGATCATGTGGACGGGCCGGACTATAGTGCTGACGGGCAGTGGCTTTGGTTCAACGGCGAGCGTGACGGGGTTGTTGAGATCTGGCGGGTCAGGCCAGACGGGACGGATCTGGAGCAGATGACCGAGGATGTGTTCGTCAACTGGTTCCCGCATCCGTCGCCATGCGGGCGGCATGTGGTCTATCTGGCCTATCCTGCCGGGACGACGGGGCATCCTGGGGGCCTTGACGTGGCGCTGTGCCTGATGCCGCAGTCGGGGGGTGCTTCGCGGGAGATCGTGAAGCTGCATGGCGGGCAGGGGACGATCAACGTACCGTCCTGGGCGCCGGACGGGAACGCCTTTGCCTTCATGCGGTTCCGGGACTGAGTCCGGGCGAGGGGCAAGATCGCGGGCCAGGCGGGGGAAACGCGCCAGCGTTTCCCCCGCCTGGCCTTTGGCCTGTCGTCCGAGGACCGCTGACGCGAAAGACGCCAGAGGCTCGTGTTCAGCACCTGACGAAAAGTTCCCTCTTCTGGCTTGGTTGCATCTGCAAGGACGGTATAGCGAGTGTCCGCGATGCGGACCTTTGTTCCGTTCGCTTGCATGCGTGCAGATATTTCTCGCGATTGCGGCATCGACGACTTGGATGGCAGAGAGATCGGACATTCACTGTGGCTGGAAAGAATGAATAGCCCTGTGCTGCGAGTGACGCTCGATGGAGCGGTTCAAGTGCAGGAGCTACGACGCCCTTCACATCAACGTCGAGGCTATTGCAGCGACGCTAGGTCTGGCGAGATGCCCGATATGTCCTCGTCCCGCACCAGGTTCAGCATCAGCCTGACCAGGCGCATCAGGTGACTGGCCGAGCGGTCCACGTTTTCGACGGTGATGAAGTTCCATGTCGACGGAATCCTCCAAAGGGATTCGTAGCCATTGAGGCGTACCCGGTTTCCGGCGGGCGACTTGACCCACAGGCCATAGTCCAGCTGGTGGGTTCTTCTCCATCCCTTGCTGGAGACGAACACGACGTCGAGCGCAACATCCCAACCGTTGATCCTGCTGATATACCAGCTTTCTTCAGCGTCGACCTTTTGCGCCCGTGCGTCGAAGCCAAGCTTCGCGGCCTCTTCCAGCACCTTGCGCAGGACACGGGGCGGCACGGGCACGAGGTCGGTGAGATCCCGGACCAGCGGCGGATGCAGCCGAATACCCTCCGGGCCCAAATCGAACCTGCGCGCCCAGTCCTGCAGCGAGCCACCCATATCGGCAAGACTGCCCGCCACCGTCTTGATCGGTAACGTCATGATGCTGCGGCCCGGTTGTGTGATTGCGTTGCGGTAGGAAACGAGAGCCGGGAAACGTTCTAACGCCGCCGCCGCCTCATCTATGGTTGCAAAGTCCACTTTTGGCAGGGCGTCGTTCGCTTCCCACTGATCAAGCAGGGCTGCGTTTTCCGCTTCCGTCAGGCTGTCGAGATACCGCAGGAGGTGAACGGCGGAGGTGTTGGGACAGGACCGCAAGAGCGGCCAGCCGTCTGCCGCCTCAGCCCGCCGGTGGGCCTGCACCAGGTCTTGGTCGAATGCTGCCACGATACTCCTTTTCTCAGAGTCGCCAACCAGTCAATAGGGGACCCAAGGTTCCAATGCTAGCTCGTTGTGCCGATTGCACGGGCGGCAGCATCGTCATCTCAAGGCCAATGGCAGCATTGGGCTAAGTACGTTGCTACATCTGCAAATGGTTTCGCCTCGCTGCGGGATGCAAGAATGCCGCTTCGGGGTCGACGCCGTCATCGGGTATCTTGTGTCAGGCGCCGGACACTAGCCCCCGCCTCGGGGCGGGCGGGGGCCGACCGGAACGCTTTGGCGTTCCGGTTGGAACGGGACCGTCGCGCCACGTGACGCAGGCGATGGCCCGCGTCAGCCGGACGGGCGGGCAGGCCGCTCCTATCCTGACAGAGTCCGGCCTGTGACCTTGCGCGGCGGGCGGTCTTGGTTACATTCCCTGAGGCTGGGTCAAATCCCGGCGGGAGGGACCGTCATCGCCGCACCTTTGCCATTTGCGCCTGCGGGCATGACCGTGGGCCTTTTGGGCGGATCGTTTGATCCGCCGCATGAGGGGCATGTGCATATCACCAGGGCGGCTCTGGTGCGGTTCCAGCTTGACAGGGTGTGGTGGCTGGTGAGCCCGGGCAATCCACTGAAAGCGCATGGGCCTGCGCCGGTCGAACAGCGGATGGCGGCGGCCCGCGCGATCATGCGGCATCCTCGGGTGACGGTGACGGATATCGAGGCGCGGATCGGGACGCGCTATACGGCCGAGACTTTGGCCTGGCTGACGTCGCATTATCCGGGGGTGCGGTTTGTCTGGTTGATGGGGGCCGATAACCTTGCGCAGTTTCACCGCTGGCAGGAATGGCGACGGATCATGGAGATGGTGCCACTCGGCGTGCTAGCGCGGCCGGGAGAGCAGATGGGGGCGCAACTGTCCAAGGCGGCGCGGGTCTATCGCAATGCGCGGCTGCCTGCGGCGCAGGCGCAATATCTGGGGTACTGCCAGCCGCCCGCCTGGTGTTTCGTGAACCTGCCGCTGATGGCGCAGTCTTCATCCGCGATCCGGGCGGCGGGGGAATGGGGTTGATCAGCCTGCGTTGCGGCTTTGATCTGCCGCCGCAAAATCGGCCAGCTGATCGGCATGGGCCTTCTGGAACGCAGGGTGGGTGCTGAGGCGTTCGACATAGGCCTCGGCCGCGGGCCTTTGGCCATAAGCGCGGACGCGTGGGGTGCGCAAGGCTATCAGCCGTCGGAAGGTCGGCCACGGTAAAGCGGTCGGCCCCGAGCCAGTCGTGTTCGATCAGCACGGCTTCGACATGGGCATCTGCTGCATGGGGTCCTGGCCGGACTGATCTTTGGTGGATACGGGCCGGACCTTTTCGGCAAGATCGGCCAGATGGCGCTTTTGCTCTTGTCGATCGGCATCGCCGTCGTTTCGATGGCGATCGTGGCCGCTTTGGCGCGGCGGTTCGGGCAGGCCCCGATGGAACTTGTGCTGCGGAGGATGACCTATGGGTGACAGGCATTTGAGAGATGACATGCCCGGCGAAAGTGTGTCGGGTTCAGACGGCGGGATGATCTTTCGGATCTTGCTGCCATTCTGGTCGGTGGCATGTTTCCTTGGTGAAGTTGTGAATAAGGACCGGGAGCGGGGCCGTGCCGTCCGCGTTGTGGGGGAGTATTCCGGCCACCATCAGGAAATTCCATTCGGTGCCGATGGTGGAATTTCAGCGGTCTGGCCCGCGGGAGGAGTAGCGGGACATGCCGGGGGTGAGCTGGGAGTCAGTCGGGCGGCACCTTGTCCGTTGCGGAAGTGATCGTTAGCCTGGCTGCCATGAACCGTCCGACCGGATACGAGCCGCTTTACACGCTCAAGCCCGTCGCCCCGGATGTCTGGATTGCGGACGGGGGATGGATCCGGTTCTATGGGCTGCCCTTTCCCACCCGGATGACGGTTGTCCGGATGGTGGACGGCGGGGTTTGGGTCCATTCGCCGATAGCGGATCAGGGCGGTCTGGCGGAACAGGTAGAGTGCCTGGGCCCGGTGCGGCATCTAATTGCGCCGAACTGGATTCACTATGCATGGCTTCCCGATTGGCAGCGCCGGTTTCCGGAGGCCGAGACTTGGGGGAGTCCGGGTGTTGTGGCGCGTTCGGGGAGCCGGGGCGTCACGCTTACGTTTGACCACGAACTGGGCGATGCAGCGCCACATGCCTGGACGGGAGAGATCGAGCAGAGGCTGGCGGATTCGGGCTATCACCGGGAGGTGGTCTTTTTTCATCGGGCCAGCCGTACCCTGATTCTTGCCGATCTGATCGAAAACTTCGAGCGGGCCAGGGTGCCATGGTGGACGCGGCCGCTGTTGCGGCTGGGGCAGGTTTGTGACCCTGACGGGCGGATGCCGCGCGATATGGCGGCCAGTTTCCGGTCTAGGCCCGGGCATCTGCGTAACGTGGTCGAGACGATGATCGGCTGGGACCCGGAGCGCGTGATCCTTGCGCATGGGCGATGGCATGACCGGGACGGGACCGCTGAATTGCGGCGCGCCTTTCGCGGCGTGTTGTAACGGCACGGGTCTGGCGCGACTCCACACGACCTGTACGTCAAGGACTTGGCGTGCCGGGGCGGGGCGGCTAAAAGGTTGCGCATGAACGGGAAGATTTCACGGCGAAGCCTGTTGGTTGGTGGTTTGACGGCGGTTGCGGGGGCGGCATGGGCCGATGCGCCGCTGACGTCGTTGCGGCCTGTCGTGCGGCCGGGGGCTGTGCCTGAAGTAGTGCCCTTGTCCGTAGTGACGCCGCTGCGGGACCTGATTGCGGCGGCAGAACTGAGTGGCGAGGTCGGGATCGTCGTGGCCGATACGGTGACGGGCCGGGTTCTGGAAGCCTATGAGGGTGGCAAGCCGTTGCCGCCTGCGAGCGTCGCCAAGGCGATCACGGCGCTTTATGCGCTGGAGGACCCGGGGCCGGCGTATCGCTTTGCCACGCGGATTATTGCGACGGGGCCGGTGGTCGAGGGCAAGGTGCAGGGGGATCTGATCCTTGCGGGCGGCGGCGATCCGGTGCTGACGACGGATCATCTGGCCGCGATGGCGCAGGCTTTGGGGGCGCAGGGTGTGCGCGGGGTAACGGGGGCGTTTCAGGTCTGGGGCGGGGCGCTGCCCGCGATCAGGGCGATCGACCCTACGCAATTGCCGCAACTGGGGTACAACCCGGCCGTGGGCGGGCTTAACCTGAACTTCAACCGGGTCTATTTCGAATGGGTGCCGGACGGGGGCGATTACCGGGTGTCGATGGATGCGCGGTCGGATTCGCTGCGGCCCGATGTGAAGACCGCCACGATAGAGGTCGTGGCGCGTGACCTGCCGGTTTACACTTATGCCGACAAGGACGGGGTGGACGCCTGGACGGTATCCTCGGTCGCGTTGGGCAATGAGGGCGGGTCGCGCTGGCTGCCGGTGCGGTATCCGGCACGCTATGCGGGGGACGTGTTCCGGACCTTGGCGGCGGCCTATGGGGTTGATCTGCCGGAGGCAGTGGAGGTCACGGCCCTGCCTGAGGGTGAGGTGCTGGTGACGCATGAGAGCGATACGCTTGAAGTGTTGCTGAAGGACATGCTGCTCTATTCGACCAATGTGACGGCCGAGGCGATGGGGCTCACGGCGACGGCGGCGCGGGGCATCCGGGTGGAGACGCTGGCGGATTCGGCGGCGATCATGTCGACCTGGGCCAAGACCCATCTGGATGTGGACCTGATGTTCATTGACCATTCGGGGCTGGAGGATGCGTCACGTATCTCGGCCCGGGAGATGGTGGCGGCGCTCGTGGCGGCCAACGGGGCGGGGCAGTTGCGGCCCTTGCTCAAGGAAACCCAGTTGGTGGACGATGAGGGGGAGGCGCTGGTCAATCCGCCTGCCTTGGTCGTGGCCAAGACGGGGACGCTGAACTTTGTCACGACGCTCGCGGGCTATGCGCGGACGGCAGGCGGGGCGGATCTGGCCTTTGCGATCTTTGCGGTGTCGCCCGAGGGGCGGGCGCAAGCGCTGGCCTCGGAGGAGGAGATCCCCGACGGGGCGCAGGCCTGGAACGGTCGGGCGCGGCATCTGCAGCAGGAATTGCTCCGGCGCTGGGGGACGGCCTATTCTGCGTGATGCGCTGAAGGCCGAAGCCGATGGCTGGCTGAATGTCTGGGGGCTGGAACCCGACGGCGATTGCTTCTTTACCCATGCGAGTCTGCTTTGGCCGGTGCGGCGGGGCGGGGTGCCGCTGATGCTCAAGGCCGCAGATGCGGGGGATGATGAGGCGCACGGGGCGCTGGTGCTGCGGGCCTATGGGGGCTGGGGGGCGGTGTCTTTGGTCGAGAGTGCGGGTGCTGTCAGCCTGATGGAGCGGGCGGCGGGGCCGGATCTGGCCGCGATGGTGCTGGCCGGGCAGGATGATCAGGCGACGGCGATCATTTGCGATGTGGTCGGGCAGTTGCATGAGGTGGACTGCGACTGGCCGGAACTGATCCCGATCCCGCGCAGGACGGATGATCTGCGCCGGCACCTGGCCGAAGGGCGGGTGGGGGCGGCAGACCTCCCGCTGATGGCGCGGGCGGCGGCGGTGGCGGACGAGATGTGTACGGACAGCCGGGGAGAGTGGCGGCTGTTGCACGGGGATATCCACCATTTCAACATCCTGCAGTCGGCGCGCGGGTGGCTTGCAATTGATCCCAAGGGCATCCGGGGGCCGGCCGTCTATGACTATGCCAATGCGCTGTGCAATCCGTATATGGAGACGGGGATCGTTGCGGACTCGGTGCGGATGGCGCGGGCGGCGGCGATCATGGCCGAGCGGGCGGGGGTAGAGCGGCAGGTGTTGCTGCGCTGGACCTTTGTTCATGGGGCGCAATGTGCGGCCTGGAGTCTGGCCGCACCGGATCAGGGGTATTGGCTGGCCTGCGCAGAAGTGGCGGGCGGGTTGGCGGGGGTGGTTTAGGTCCTTGCGGGGGGGCACCCGTCCGCGCGGCACGCGACTTCGCTTTAGTGGGCGGCTATCGTCGCGGCAATTGGGGGGCGCTGCCCCCCGGCATGCGGCCCTGCCACGGGCAGGGCGCTTCGCCGGGAAATGGTCCGTTGGACCATTTCTGATCCCGCTTCGCCCCCCCCAAGGATATCTGAAACCAAAAGAATGGGGTAGGCTGCGTTCTTGACCTGGACCGTCAGAGTGACTGCCAGAAGAGCGTGATCTGGTAGATCAGCGGGATGCCAAGGATCAGCATGAAGGGGAAGGTGATCCCGAGGGAGGAGGTCAGGTAGATCGACGGGTTTGCCTCGGGGAAGGTGGCGCGGACGGCGGCGGGGGCGTCGATGTAGCTTGCCGAGGCTGCAACGGCGCCGAGGACGAAGGCCGAGCCCATGGGCAGACCTGCGGCGGTGGCGAGGCCCGATGCGATGGTGCCGTGGATTAGCGGCATGGTGATGCCGAAGGCCAGCATCTTTGGTCCGACCTTGGCGAATTCGCGCAGTTGCCGGGCGGCGGTCATGCCCATTTCCAGAAGGAAGAGGACGAGGACGCCCCGGAAGAGATCGACAAAGAAGGGCTCGACTTTGGAAAAGTTGGATTCGCCCACGGCTGCGCCGATGATGAGCCCGCCGCCGAGGAGGAGGAGGCCCCGGCCTCGCAGGGTTTCGGAGAGTATCGTGCGGAGCGGGGCCTTGGTGCCGCCTTCGGCCCGGGCGAGGGCCAGTCTGCCGTAAAAGAGGGCCACAAGGATGCCGAGTTCCATGAGGGCGACGAGGCCTGTCACATAGCCTTCCATCGGGGTGCCTGCGCCATCGGCATAGTTGCGGGCGACGATGAAGGTGACGGAGGAGACAGAGCCGTAGAGGGCGGCCACACCTGCGGCGTTGCGGATGTCGAGTTTCAGGATGTAGCGGGCGACGAGGAAGGCCAGACCTGGGATCAGCACGAGCAGGAGGCCTACGACGCCAACGGCGCCCGCGAGGTTGCCGAGGTCGGCGGTGGCGAGTTCGCGGCCGCCCTGCAGGCCGATCGAGAGCAGGAGGAAGATCGCGAAAATCCGGATCACAGGTTCGGGGATTTCGAGATCGGAGCGGATGAGGGTGGCCACGACGCCGAGGAGGAAGGCGAGCGTGATGGGGGAGATCAGGTTTTCGAGGAGGATCGCGGTGTCCATGGGAGGCCCTTGCCGTTGGTTGCGGTGTGGGGTGGACAGGTGCCAGAGGATATTTGATAAGTAAAACGCGAAGCTTCGATCAGATTTATCGGTATGGCGGATGAATTGAGATGCGGCATGATGTGGATACGGCGCTGTTGCGGACCTTTGTCACGCTGGCCGAGACGGGGAGTTTTTCGCGGACCGGGGGTTTGATCGGGCGGTCACAGTCGGCGGTTTCGGGGCAGGTGGCCAAGCTTGAGGGGCTGTTCGGGCGCCGGCTGATCGACCGGGATACGCGGAATGTGGCGCTGACGGTTGAGGGGGAGCGGCTGCTGGTGCATGCGCGCCAGATGATCGCGGCGGCGGATGCGATGCTGGCGCGGTTTCAGGCAGAGGAGGTTGAGGGTGAGGTGCGGTTTGGCAGTCCGGAGGATTTCACCTCGGCCTATCTGCCCGAGATCCTTGGGGCTTTTGCCACGGCGCATGAGCGGGTGGAACTGCATGTGTCCTGCGATCTGACGCTGCCGCTGATTGCGGCGTTTGGTGAGGGGGCGCTCGATCTGATCATCATCAAGCAGGACCCGGCGGCGCGCATGGCGGGCGCGGTGCCTCTCTGGCGGGAGCGGCTGGTCTGGGTCGCAGCGCCAGCGCTGGCCCTCGCCCTTGGAGAGGCGGCGGGGCGGGGGCGGCCCTTGCCATTGGTGCTGTCGCCCGCGCCTTGCGTTTACCGAAGCAGGGCCACGCTTGCGCTGGATCGGGCGCATGTGGCCTGGACCGGGGTGTTCACGAGTCCGAGTTTTGCGGGCTGTGCGGCGGCCGTGAGGGCGGGGCTGGGGTTTGCCGTGATGCCGCGGGCGATGGTGCCGGCTGGGCTGGTAGCGCTGGAGGGGCTGGGTTGGCCGGATCTGGCGGAGGCGGAGTTGTGCATGCTGGCCGCAGCGCGACCAGCGCCGGCTGTCGCGGCTTTGGCGCGGTTCATCGGGGAGGAGGTGCAGCGGCGGCGGGGGGAGTGACGAGGTTTGCCGCACCGCTCGTCCGCGCGACCCGCGATCTTGCTTGCGGGTGGTATGGGTTTCCTAGGTGGGTTTCACCCACACTGCGCGCGTTTTACAGCGTCATGTGGCGGGCGCGGGCGCCGCGTTCGATGGCGGCTGCGTGGAGGCGGTCGATGTCGAGTTCCTCGCGGATTTCTTCGAGCATGCGGGCCTCGGGCCCGGTGATCTTGCCGTCGGCGGCGGCAACGTCGCAGGCCATGGCGTAGGCGGTTTCAAACAGGCGTTCGGGCAGGCTGTCGCGGATCAGCCCGAAGAGGGCGTCAAGGCCGTCCTCTTGTTCGAGCAGGTCGAAAACGGTGCGGCTGATCAGGGGCAGCATGTCAGCGTCATAGGCCGCAAAGATCGGCAGGTTATTCACGATGTTGGTGATCTGCACCAATTCGGCCGTGCGGATGTTTTCATCAGCGGCCGAGACGGAGATCATCAGGGCGACGAGGCTGTCCTGGGCGGTGAGGGAGGGTGTTTCGCTCATCTTCGGTCTCCTGCGGGTTGGCGCTGTTTTATTGACGCCCCCCCGCTGTCGCAATAGGGATGCCGCGCGGCCGGGCCATGGGGGCCATCATGCCGCATGAGGTGGATGAGAGACATGGCAGGTTTGCGTGACGTCGCGATGCAGTCGACGGCCTGGCCCTTTGAAGAAGCGCGCGCGCTGCTCAAACGCTATGAGAAAGCGCCGCCAGAGAAGGGTTATGTCCTGTTTGAAACAGGATATGGGCCGTCGGGCCTGCCTCATATAGGGACGTTCGGCGAGGTAAGCCGCACGACGATGATCCGGCGGGCGTTCGAGGTGATTTCGGACATTCCGACGCGGCTTATCTGTTTTTCGGACGATGTGGACGGGATGCGGAAGATTCCTGACAACGTGCCCCAACCTGAGATGCTGCGAGAGCATCTGCAGCGGCCGTTGACCAGCGTGCCGGACCCGTTCGGCCTCTATCCCAGTTTCGGCGATCATAACAATGCAATGCTGCGGCGGTTTCTGGATACCTTCGGGTTCCAGTACGAGTTCATTTCGGCGACCGAATTCTATCGGTCTGGGCGGTTTGACGATACGCTGCGGCTGGCGGTGGAGCGGTATGACGCGATCATGGCGATCATGCTTGCGTCCCTGCGCGAGGAGCGGCAGCAGACCTATTCCTGTTTCCTGCCGATCCATCCGGTGACGGGGCGGGTGGTGTATGTTCCTATGAAACAGGTGAATGCGAAGGATCACACGATCACCTTTGATGACGAGGACGGGAAGGAATGGACGCTTCCGGTCACGGGCGGGCATGTGAAGCTGCAGTGGAAGCCTGATTTCGGCGCACGCTGGGCGGCGCTGGGCGTCGATTTCGAGATGTATGGCAAGGACCATTCCACCAATACGCCGATCTATGACGGGATCTGCGAAGTGCTGGGCGGGCGGAAGCCCAACCATTTCAGCTATGAGCTTTTCCTGGACGAGTTCGGGCAGAAGATTTCCAAGTCCAAGGGCAACGGGCTGACCATTGACGAATGGCTGACCTATGCCGCGACCGAGAGCCTGTCGTATTTCATGTATCTGAAGCCAAAGACGGCCAAGCGGATGCATTTCGACGTGATCCCCAAGGCGGTGGACGAGTATCATCAGCAGTTGCGGGCCTATGCCGATCAGGATGCGGCCCACCGGGTGAACAACCCGGTGTTCCATATCCACGGGCATGATGTGCCTGCGTCGAACATGGTGGTGTCGTTTGCGATGCTGCTGAATCTGGCGAGTGTCGCGGGGGCCGAGGACAAGGATGTGCTGTGGGCCTTTATCCGGCGCTATGCGCCGGGGGCGGACCCCGCAACCCATGCCGATCTGGATGCGGCGGCGGGTTATGCCGTGCGGTATTACAATGACAAGGTGAAGCCCACAAAGGTCTATCGCCTGCCTGACGCTAAGGAACGGGCGGCGATGGAGGATCTGCTGGCGCGTCTGAAGGCATGGACGGGCGGGGCGGATGCCGAGGAGTTGCAGGGCATGGTCTTTGCCGTGGGCAAGGAGCATGGGTTCGAACCGCTGCGCGACTGGTTCAAGGCGCTGTACGAGGTGCTGCTGGGGGCGTCGGACGGGCCGCGTTTTGGCGGGTTCGTTGCGCTTTACGGGGTCAGTGAGAGTATTGCGCTGATCGAGAGAGGGCTGGCTGGCGGGATGTTGCCGCCGGTCTGATCGCAAGGCCCCGGCGCGGTGCCGGGGTTGCAGTTTCATCTTTCACCAAGTGGTAACCCGACGGATTCCGGGCATCGGACCACGTCACAATTCTGTGTTGTCCGGAGTGCTACATTCCGCACGCCGGTCCTAACTGACCAGAAATGGAGGATTTGAATGCTCGCCAAGCTCATAGGCCTTGTTGTTGCACTCATTGGGATCGGCCTTCTGGGGCTTGGCGGTTGGCTGGCTGCGCTGGGCGGGAGTGTGGCCTATGCGGCGCTGGGCCTTGGGATGCTGGTCACGGCCTGGTACATCATGCGCGGCAAGGAGTTGGCGCTGACGATCTATGCGGCGCTGATGGTTCTGGCGCTGGGCTGGGCGGTCTGGGAGGTTGGGTTCGACTGGTGGCAGTTGGGGCCGAGGGGCGGTCTGATTGTCATCATCGGCCTGCTGCTGTGGCTGCCTGCGGTGCGGCGGGGGCTGAAATCCCCCACTGGCAAGCCGGGAAGCTGGGTCACCATCGGGGCGGCTAATGTGCTGTGCATCGGGCTCGCGGTGTTTTCGATGTTCCAGAAGCCGCATGACATCAACGGCATCCTGAGTGCCGAGGCGGTGACGCCCGGGGCGGCGCTGGGTGGCAATGTGCCGCCCGAGGACTGGCATCAGTACGGGCGGACGGCCTATGGGCAGCGGTATTCGCCGCTGGATCAGATCACGCCGGCCAATGTGGCGGGCCTTGTTCCGGCCTGGCAGTACCAGACGGGCGACGTGAAACAGCCCGAGGATATCGGCGAGACGACCTATCAGGTGACGCCGATCAAGGTGGGCAATACGCTTTACATCTGCACGCCGCATAACATCGCGATTGCGCTTGATGCGGCGACGGGGGCCGAGAAATGGCGGTTCGATGCCAATTCCGGGCTGGAGCCCGACCGTCAGCATCAGACCTGCCGGGGGGTGACCTATTGGCGCGATCCGGGCGCGGCTGATGGCGCGGCCTGTGCCGAGCGCATCTATCTGCCGACGGCGGATGCACGGCTGATCGCGCTCGATGCGGCAAACGGGCAGGTCTGTCCGGGCTTTGGCGAGGGCGGCTCGCTGCATCTGGAGGCCGGGATGCCTTACAACCCGGCGGGGTATTACTATTCGACCTCGCCCCCGGTTGCGGTGGCCGGAAAGGTCATCATCGGCGGGGCGGTGAACGACAACTTTTCGATCTATGAGCCGTCGGGGGTGATCCGGGCGTTTGATGTCGATACGGGCGCGTTGATCTGGAACTGGGATTCCGGGAATCCGGAATCGACCGCGCCCATCGATATTGCGGGGGGCGAGACCTATACTGCCAATTCGCCCAACAGCTGGTCAGTGTTTTCCTATGATGAGGCGCTGGGGCTGGTCTATATCCCGATGGGGAACCAGACGCCGGATCAGCTGGGCATGAACCGGTCCGAGAACGTCGAGAAATATGCGACTTCGATCGTGGCGCTGGACATTGCGACCGGGGCGGACCGGTGGGTGCAGCAGACGGTGCATCACGATCTGTGGGATATGGATGTGCCCGCGCAGCCGGTGCTGATGGACCTCACGCAGCCTGACGGGACGGTGATTCCGGCACTGATCGGTCCGACCAAGCAGGGCGACATCTGGGTTCTGAACCGCGAGACGGGGGAGCCGATCCAGACGGTGACCGAAGTGCCTGCGCCGGGTGGGGCGATCGAGGGGGATTTCACCGCGCCGACGCAGCCCACGACGCAGTTGACGTTCAACCCGCCGCCGCTGGAAGAGCGGAACATGTGGGGCGTCACTCTGTTCGATCAGGCGCTGTGCCGGATCAGGTTCCACCAGTTGCGGTATGAGGGGCGCTACACGCCGCCGTCGCTGGAAGGGAGCCTCATCTATCCGGGCAATTTCGGCGTGTTCAACTGGGGGTCCGTGGCGGTGGACCCGGTGCGGCAGGTGATGTTCGGGATGCCGACCTTCCTGCCCTTCGTGTCGCGGCTGGTGCCGGCGGCAGATATTCCACCGAAGGAGGCGGGGGCCACGGCCAG
The DNA here is from genome assembly GCA_026400355.1 of Rhodobacterales bacterium. Taxonomy (GTDB): domain Bacteria; phylum Pseudomonadota; class Alphaproteobacteria; order Rhodobacterales; family Rhodobacteraceae; genus JAPLPE01. The sequence goes on from JAPLPE010000021.1 coordinate 189,194, forward strand.
CGAACAGGGGCTGAACCGGAATGACGGGGCGCCTTACGGGGTTGTGCTGGGACCGTTCCTGGGGCCGCTGGGCATTCCCTGCATGGCGCCACCCTGGGGGTATGTCGCGGGCGCTGATCTGCGGACAGGGGCTGAGGTTTACCGGCATCCGAACGGGACGGTCGAGGACATGACGCCCCTCCCGCTGCCGTTCAAGGTGGGTGTGCCGGGAATCGGCGGGCCGATCATCACGGCGGGCGGGGTGGCTTTCCTTGGCGCGGCGGTGGACGATTACCTGCGCGGCTATGACGTGACGACTGGCGCCGAGCTGTGGCGGGCGCGGCTGCCCGCAGGCGGGCAGTCGACGCCGATGACCTATGCGGTGGATGGCAAGCAGTACGTGGTCATCGTAGCGGGCGGGCACGGGTCGGTGGGGACCAAGCCGGGCGACTATGTGATGGCCTATATGCTGCCCTAGCTGTTTGAACCCATGGTTTGATGGTGCGATCCTTTCTCAGGAATGGAAGGAAGCCCTATGGGACAGGTTCGTCACGGGAGCGCCACGATCGAGCCAGCGTGGCGCCACCGGTTCAAGCCCGCTGGCGAGGGCACGCCGTCAGAGCAGCAATACAGCGATCGCAAGCTTCGCTCGCGCAGTTGAGCCGGGAACTCGGCATCAATCCGAAGACAGTGGCGAAGTGGCGGAAGCGGGCGACGGTCGAGGACATGAACCCAGGGCCGTCGGAACCGCGGTCCACGGTGCTGACCGAGGCCTAGGAGGCGATGGTCGTCGCCTTCCGGCGTCACACGCTCCTGCCACTGGACGACTGCCTCTACGCCCTGCAGCCCTCGATCCCACACCTGACACGGTCAGCGCTGCATCGGTGCCTTCAGCGTCATGGCATATCTCGCCTGCCGGATGTCGAAGGCGACAAGCCGAAGCGGCAGAAGTTCAAACGCTACCCCACCGGATTCTGAGCTACTTCCCGATGTTTGGACAGATTTCCGGGTGATTTAAGCTACTGCCTGGACCTGCTGATCGGTTTCGATGCTGTTGAAGTGGACCACGACGGGCGGTTGTCCGCCTTGGGCGGCGTGGGGCCGCAGATGGTTGTAATGGGTGATCCATCGTCCGACGTCAGCCTTGGCCTGTGACCCGGTTTCCCAAGCGTGCAGGTAGATGCATTCATACTTCAGCGACCGCCAGAGACGTTCGATGAAGATGTTGTCCAGGTACCGCGCTTTGCCGTCCATCGAGATTTTGTCTTTGCCCGCTTCAATCGGTCCGTCCAGTCGAAGGACGTGAACTGGCTGCCTTGGTCGGTCTTCATGATTTCAGGCACGCCGAACTTGTGGATCGCCTCGTTCAGTGCCTCGAGGCAGAACTCGGCCTCCAGCGTGTTCGAGATCCGCCAGGCCAGCACCTTGCGGGTGAACCAGTCCATGACGGCCACCAAGTAGAGGAAGCCTTTCCGCATCGGCAGGTAGGTGATGTCAGCGCACCAGACCTGTTTGTCCTGTCGATCTGCAACCCGCCCAGCAGATAGGGGTAACTCTTGTGCCCCTTCGCGGGCTTGCTGGTATTGGGTTTCTGGTAGATCGGCATCAATCGCATAAGGCGCATCAGCCGCCGGATGTGCTTTTCGTTCACGGCATGGCCCTCGTTCTGCAGGTGCCACGTCATTTGCCGGACACCATAGAAGGGCGTTTTCAG
>JAPLPE010000012.1 GCA_026400355.1 Rhodobacterales bacterium
AAGAAACCGGGGGCCTCGCGCCAAAGGCTCAGGGCAATGGCGGCGGGCATGGCAAGCTGTCCTCCCTGAAGGACTGGGTGGCCCGCCGGATCGCGGAGAAGCGGGATCTGACGGCAGCCGGATTGGCCGGCGAGATCGCCGCGACGCATGGCATGGCGGTGCATCGCGGCTCGGTCTGGCGGCTGTTGCGGGACCTCGGGCTGACGCACAAAAAAAGACCTGCAAGCCGTGGAGCAAAAGCGACCCGCGCCCTGAGCCAGCGGAGCAAATCTGCAATGCTGCCCATCGGAACCTGAATCCGCGGAATGCAGACCGGATCAGTCGGAGCATGGACCTGCGGTAAGAGTCCGCGCCGCGAGATTGCGGTGATCCTGCCTCGATGTCCGTTGTTCAGGAGAGAAAGGACTTGATCCACCATCGTCAGTCCCGAGCCGATGATCAGCACTTTGCCATCGCCCTGATCCGGAGGCGTCGCGGCCCATGGCTGGGACAGAAGTGACGTCTGGTCGCCGGCAGGGAGCGAATGTCCGGTAGCTAGAATGGCGCTGTCACCGACTACGATCCGTCCATCGTCGAGTCTTGCCACGACGCCATCGGGGAGTTCGGAAAGACGGACACATTCGGAGCGGATACAACTAAGCTGGTTTGTTCCCTGCCAAGGGGCAAGAAGGCCGGACATGTATTCCCCGTAAGTGGCCCTGCTGACAAAGCCGAAGCGGTCTGCCGGTTTGCCGTTGGCTGCGAGCCAGTTCAGGAAATGGTCCTGGTCATGGCGGTAGGCCGACATATTGCTCACTCGGGTATTCAGCAAATGGGCCGGATCGCTTGTCGAGTATGCCACACCGCAGCCCAGCATATTGCGGCCTTCAACGATCGTGACCCGGAACGTGCGCTCGGGTCGCGAAAGGAGATGCGCTGCCATCAGGACCCCACTCGCGCCACCACCGATGATCAGGACATGTGCGTCCCATTGGGCCGCGTGCCAGCCGTTCCGTTGGCCAACTCAGGGCTTAGGTCGTTCATGTAAGCATCACGATACAGAGTAGAATGACAGCCACGAGTGCGGCCATCCAGGGGCGCACCACGATGGGGTGGACGGCGACATCTTGAAAATCTCGGACTTGTTCACTGTCCGGGATCTCCTTTCCTGCAAGTATCCGGTAGTATTCGAGGTCGAAACGTCCATCCAGCATGGTCATCTCCAGTCGGTCACGTCGTGCAGATCGGCTCCACCACCAAGGTCACCCTCTGGGCGAAATATACATTATAATATCCACCAATATAGTCGTCTAATCCATTCCAAACTGCGGTCTTCCAAGAGACATTTGTTCTACGAGTGACGTTCACAGGCTAGAGCGGCCATCGAGCTTCGATTGGCGCCAAAAGAGGGCCCCAAAAAATGGCTTTCAGAATGGACATTTCGTAGTTGTGAAAGAGGGCGGAAGCCGAGTGACATCAGGTGTCATTCGACCGGGTTCACGGCGCCATCCACACTGTCCGGTGCCCGTTTCGTATTCTGTTCTTCCAAAAACGACACCAAGAACGCCATGCCTGTTCTCTTGAGCCACATCGTTAAACTCAGTAATCTCTATAGTATCAGTCGTGATTCTAAGGCACTGATTCAATTAAGATTGCTCGCTGGCTTTCGTTGTTTGGCGGGGTAAGTCGAATGTTGGCCGCAAAGGAGAATGCCATGCCAAAGACGGAATCCAGACCCGTTGAACTGGGAACGACCGCACCGGAGTTTCGCCTGCCCGACGCACAAGGTCGCCTTGTCGGCCCTGGAGATTTCGGTTCCGCGCCGGCCCTCCTGGTTGCCTTTATCTCGAACCGTTGCCCGTTCGTGATTGGTATCCGGTCGGAACTTGCTGCATTCGCGCGCCGCACCGCGCCCCGTGGACTGCAGATCATCGCGATCAACTCGAATGATCCCGACGCACATCCGGAAGAGACGCTTGCACGGATCGGACAGGAAGTTGAGGAGCAGGGCTATACCTTCCCCTATCTCAAGGACTGGGATCAGTCGGTCGCTGCGGCCTATGACGCCGCCTGCACGCCTGACCTCTACCTGTTCGATCAGGATCGTAAGTTGGTCTACCACGGGCAGTTCGACGAGTTCCGGCCCGGCAATGACGTGCCGGTGACCGGGAAAGACATCCAGGCGGCGTTCGACGCACTCCTGTCCGGCGCAGCGCCGCTGGCGGCGCAGACACCGTCGATCGGCTGCAACATCAAGTGGAGGCCCGAGGCCGAGGTGATCGCCCCTGTAACGACGGCGGTCGCAGCCGAGTGATCCTTGGCTGGTTGGCGTCCTGACGGGATTCCAACCAGCCCTTTCTGAAAACCAGACGAAAGATGTGACATGACGACGGGTCAAACGACTCCGGCGAACGGAGTGCGCTTTCTTGAGGGCGATGTGCTGGTGGTGGGCGGTGGTCCATCTGCCGCCTGGGCTGCTGTTTCGGCGTCCGAGGCTGGCGCAAGGGTCGTTCTGGCCGACAAAGGCTACTTCGGCACGTCGGGTGCAACGGCCCCGTCGAACACAGGCACCTGGTGCGTGGCCCCCGGCGAGGACCGCCCGCAGGTTGTCGAACGGCGCTGGCAGCGCACCGCGGGCGTGGCCGATCAGCGGTGGATGCTGCGGACGGTGGACCAGTCTTATCGCGGCCTCTTGCGGCTTTTCGAATGGGGCTATCCCTTCCCCAAGGACGAAAAGGGCGATGTCTACATCGCCAACCTGCGCGGCCCTGACTACATGCGCTTCATGCGGACGCGGGTTCTGGCCGCTGGTGTGACGGTGCTGGACCATCATCCGGTGCTCGAACTTTTGTCGGACGGCGAGACGGTCACGGGTGCCGCCGGAATCACGCGGCCCGACGGCACCGACTGGCAGGTCAAGGCAGGCGCGGTCGTTCTGGCGACCGGAGGCTGCGCCTTCTTTGAACGGACCTCCGGCGCGGCGGGGCTGACCGGTGACGGGCTTCTCATGGCGGCCGAGGCCGGGGCGGCGCTGTCAGGGATGGAGTTTACGGGCAAATACACGCTCGCCCCCTATGGCACGTCGCTGAACAAGGGCCTCCCGTTCCGCTGGGCGTCTTTCTATGACGAACAGGGCAATCCGCAGCTCGATTCCAAGGGCCAGCATCTGACCAACGGGATCGGCGGGCCTTCGGAAAAGGATATCGTCAAAGCGCTGATCGCGGGGCCTGTCTATGCCCGGCTTGATCTGGCCGAAGGCGCGCTTCAGGACTGGCTCCGGCAAGGGCAGCCCAATGTGATGCAGCCTTATGAGCGGCGCGGGATCAACCCGTTCACCGATCTGTTCCGGGTCGAGTTGAAGCCCGAAGGCACCGTGCGCGGCACGGGCGGCATCCGGGTTTCCACACATGACTGCGGCACGGGTATTCCCGGGCTTTACGTCGCCGGTGACGCGGCCAGCCGCGAGGATGTGGCAGGCGGAACATCGGGCGGCGGCGCGATTAACTCCTCCTGGGCAATCGCCTCTGGCTGGTGGTCGGGTCAGGGCGCATCCGCCTTTTCCCGTCGGCGCGGGGCGCCCGGCGTGTTCCGCAATCACTCCGCCCCCATCGGACAGGCCGGCTTGCGGCCTCGGGAAACTGTGTTTGCCGTGGACAGAAAGGCCATTGCCGAAGCCGTCCGGGCCGAGGTTGCCCCCCTCTCGCGCAACTATTTCCGGTCGGGTCCGGCGCTGGCGGAAAGCCTGCAACGGCTGGACGTTCTCTGGAACGCGGTAACCCGCGAACTGGGTGCCGAAGGGCCGGACAGGCTCAAAACGCGCGAGGCGGCATCGGTGCTCGCCTCTGCCCGCTTCTCGCTGACGGCCGCTTTGGCGCGGACCGAAAGCCGGGGGATGCATCGCCGCACGGACCATCCGGGCGAGGCCGAGGGTCCGGTCCGCCGCTATGCGCTGACCGGCCCCGATGCGATCCGGGTCGAGGTGCAGTCGGAGGCTGACCAACTTCAGGAGAAGGCATCATGATCGAAGTCATCTCCGACAGCCGCTGCATCCGCTGCGATATCTGCGTGCGGGTCTGCCCCGCGAACGTGTTCGCCAAAGACGATCAGGGCCTGCCCATTATCGCCCGGCAGGATGACTGCCAGACCTGTTTCCTCTGCGAAATCTACTGCCCGACCGATGCGCTGTTCGTGGCCGAAGCCGCTGACGGGCCCATCGGCATCACCGAGGCCGAGGTCGAGGATCGTGGCCTGTTCGGCGTCTATGCGAGGGGCCTGGGCTGGTCCAAGGGGCGCGCGAATGGCGCGCAGTTCGACACCACACATTACCTGCGCGTGGCGCAGGTCTGACAGGGATCATCATGGATCGTATCATTGCGACCGAACTGACCAAGACCTTCCAACTCAAGCCCGGTCAGACCGTGCGGGTGGATGGGATCGACACCAACGCCATCACCGTTCTCAACGGGCTGGACCTGACGATCCGGCGGGGCGAGTTCATTACCCTTGTCGGGCCATCCGGCAGCGGCAAATCGGTGTTTCTGGACATCGTCGGCGGTCTGACGCAGGCCACCAGCGGTGCGGCCTATATCGACGGCGAACGCATCGTCAAACCCGATCCGCGCATGGCTTATGTGTTCCAGCAATACGCGCTGTTCCCTTGGCGCACCGCACTGGAAAACGTCGAATACGCGCTGGAGGTGCGCGGCGTGTCCAAGGCCGAACGGCGGCAGAAGGCGCGGCATTTCCTGAGCCTGTTCGGACTGGGTGGGTTCGAGGACCGCTATCCGTCCCAACTGTCGGGCGGGATGCAGCAGCGCGTGGCGATTGCCCGGTCGCTGACGACAGACCCCGAGGTTCTGCTAATGGACGAGCCCTTTGCCGCGCTTGATGCGCAGACGCGGGACATCCTGCAATCCGAGCTTCTTCGGATTTGGGAACGCATCGGCTGCACCGTGATCTTTGTCACCCATTCCATCGACGAGGCAGTGTTTCTGGCCGATCGCGTTGTCGCAATGACCGCCCGTCCTGGCATCGTGAAAGAGATCATAGATATCGATCTACCCCGCCCCCGCGACACGGAAATCCGCAACACGCCCGAATTTGCCGAACTGCGCGGCCGGGTGTGGAACGTGCTTCGTGACGAAGTTCAGAAGGCCCAGAAAGACTGGGCCCTCGCATCCGCAACCGCCCATTGAGAAAGAGACATTCACATGACCTTTGTTCTTGAGAAACCGGCCAGCGAATCCTCTGCCTTCGACTTCTGGCGCAAGCGGGCTTCGGTTTCCCGGCCCACCGGGCGGCCGACAAGCACCTTTGTCGCGGGCCTGCCACTTCTGATCGCGTTCTGCGCGCTGTGGGAGATTGCGCCGCGTCTGGGATGGATGAACCCGATCTTCTTTCCGCCGCTGTCGTCAGTTCTGGCGGCGCTCTTGGATCTGATCGCGTCGGGCACAATGGGCAAGCATATCGGGATCAGCCTGCAACGCGCCGCACTCGGGTTCGGGCTCGCCGTCGCCGTGGCCATTCCGCTCGGTTTCCTGATGGGGCGCTATACCCCGTTTGAAAAGGCAACCGACCTGCTCGTCCAGACCCTGCGCAACACTTCGCAATTCGCGCTTCTGCCGGTGTTCGTGCTGCTTCTGGGGATCGGCGAGGCGTCCAAGATCGCCATCACCTTCTATGCCGCCGTGTTCTTCCTTCTCGTCAATACCATCGTCGGGGTGAAGTCGGTCGATCCGCTGCTGCTCAAGGCGGCGCGGTCGATGGGCACGTCGGACTGGGATTTGTTCCGCAAGGTGATCTTTCCCTGGGCCATCCCTTTTATCGTTGCGGGTGCGCGGCTGGGCGTGAAGGCTTCGCTCTTCTCGGTCATCGCGGCCGAGATGCTCGCCGCGCGGTCCGGGATCGGTTACCTGATCCAGAATTCGCAACTCATGCTCAAATCGGCAGACATGTATGCCGGGATCATCACTCTGACGATTGTGGGGCTGCTACTGAACTACGGCCTCGTCTGGATGGAAAAGCGCGCGACCCACTGGCGGGCCAGCGACGGCAACCCGACCTGATCTGACCCTCTCTCCCTTTTTTCCCTCTCCCGCGTCCGCAGCATCCTTGCCGCGGACGCGCCTCACCCCCGGCTTGCCATGATGCAAGCCCTACCTTTCCAAGGAGCACGACCATGACCATCACCCGCCGCACCTTCGGCCTTGCTGCACTTGCCGCCGCAGGGGCCGCAGCGATCCCCTTCGCCGCCCGCGCCCAGACGGCCGCCTTGCCCCCCGCCATCCGCATCGGATCGACGGCCCCCGGCCACCTCAAGTTCATCCTGTTCCGCAATCAGGGCCTGATCGAAAAGGAATTCGCCGCCGAAGGCATCCCCGTCGAACTCGTCACCTTTGACGGCGGTTCGGCGGCCTCGGTCGCGCTCGGCTCGGGCGAACTCGACATCATGTATACCGGCAACAACCCGGCACTGCGCCTCGCCGCCTCGGGGGCCGATGTCGTCGCCGTGGGTCTGTCAAGCTGGAACCCGCTGAACGAAACCGTCATCATCGTCCGGGCCGACAGCGACATCGCCTCGCTCGAAGACCTCAAGGGCAAGAACGTGGCCTATCTTGCAGGCACCGTTCGCCATTCCAACTTTTCCAAGGCGCTGGCCACCGTTGGCCTGACGACGGACGACGTGGAATCCTTCAACTTCGGGATCGACGTGGCCGGCCCGTCGCTGGACCGGGGCGATGTGGATGCGATTGTCGAAAGCAAATCCACCGTGCAGGACCTGATCGATCAGGGCTTTGCCAAGATCATCTTTGACGCCTCCACCCATCCGGAATGGGTCAGCCCCTTCCCGATCTCGGTCAACGGCGAATTCGCCCGCACCTACCCCGAGGTTCTGGCCCGCATCCTCAAGGTCGATATCCAGACCGCCGCCTGGGCCGATGCCAACCCCGAAGAGACGATCCGCATCTTCTCGGAAGAAACCGGGCGTTCGGTTGAAGCCGTGCAGGCGACCTATCCCGACAACAAATTCTATCAGGCCACGGAACTGACCCCGGCCGCAGTCGACTCGCTCAAAGAGGAAGAGGCGTTCATGGCGGCCAATGCGCTGCTTGAAGGCACTGTGGACTATGACAAGTGGGTCGATCAGAGCTACTATCAGGCCGCACTCGCCCTTCTTCCTGCAACCACGAACTAAGTCGCCATACGGTGCCTTAAGGGGAGGGCCGGGCACACCGGCCTTCCCTTTCCGTTTCGACTGACGATACAGGATGACGATGACTGATACCGCCGAACGGCCGGGCAATTCACGACTGATCTCGCGTCTCGTGGCGCTGGTCTTCTTTATTCAGCTTCTGGACAGCACCATCATCGCGACCTCTTTGCCACAGATGGCAGCAGCGTTCGGCGTTGACCCCGTGTCGATGAGCATCGGCCTCACCGCCTATATGCTGGCCATGGCGATAGTCATCCCGGCGGCGGGCTGGATCGGGGAACGCTTTGGCGCAAGGCGCGTCCTGATCTTCTCGGTCTCAATGTTCCTCTTGGCCTCACTCGCCTGCGGCCTGTCGCAACGGCTCGAAGTGTTTGTCGCGGCGCGCATCCTGCAGGGGGCGGCGGCGGCGCTTATGTCGCCGGTCGGGCGGTTGTTGGTGCTGCGACATGCGCCCAAGTCAGAACTGATGGCGGCGATCTCCACGATCACCTGGCCCGCGTTGTTCGCACCCGTGATCGGCCCGGTTCTGGGCGGCTGGATCACGCAAGACTTTGGCTGGGAATGGAATTTCTTCATCAACATTCCGCTGGGCCTTATCGCCATCGGATTGTTCCTGTTTCTTGTGCGCGGCGCGGAAAGCACCACGACGCGCCCCTTTGACGGACGCGGCTTTGTTCTGTCTTCTGCCGCGCTCCTCTTCCTTCTGGGCGGGCTCGAGCTTTTCGTGAATCAACTCAACCCGCTCCTTGCGGGCGTCACGGCTGCACTTGGCCTTGGACTCGGATGGTGGGCTGTTTCGCATTTGTCGTCACATTCGTCTCCCCTGTTCGACCTCGGCGTCTGCCGCGTGCCGTCCTTCCGCATGGCCACGATGACAGCCGGAACCTTTGGACGCGTCACCATCAACGCCACGCCGTTCCTGCTGCCCCTGTTGCTTCAGGTGGGCTTCGACCTTTCTGCGATGGCAGCGGGCCAGTTCGTGCTGGTCTACTTCCTCGGCAACCTCGCGATGAAAAGCATCACGTCGCCCGTCATGCGACGCTTTGGCTTCCGGCAGGTCCTCGTGATCAACGGCCTGATCGCTGCTGGGTCGGTCGGTGTCTTTGCCTTCGTCCCCGCCGACATCAACACCTTGCTGTTCTGGCTGATCCTTTTTGGCGCCGGGGCCACGCGGTCGATGCAGTTCACGGCGCTGAACACCCTGGCCTTTGCTGACATAACTGAAAGCCAGCGCGCTACGTCGGCGACCCTTGCCGCAATGACGCAGCAGGTTGCCATGCTCTTGGGCGTTGCGATCCCCGTGGTGATGATCCGGTTGAGCCAAACACTGCAAGGCAACCCGGACGGCGGACTGAGCGACTTCCGGTTCGCCTTTCTGGCGATGGCCTGCATCGGAACTATCGCAGCGCTGGCCTTCCTCCGCCTAAGCCCCGAAACCGGGCGCGAGATCTCGGGCCACGGGGCCGCCAGCACACGCTGACAGAGCACCTAGAAGCCTCACTGGCGGCGGTAGTGCTCTTGACTCATCAACCGTGGCCCGGCGGCCGCCTACGCCGTCACGATCGCCCTTTCTTTCCGCTGAGTCGAGGATGCGTCACGGTTCATCGACGACCATAATCTGCATCAAGCGGAATGAGACTGGCCAAGGACAAAGCGTGCCCAGTCGTCCATCATCAGGCGCCGCTTCTCCATCATGTCGCCGCGCCGGTAAGCCTGCTCGACCTGTGTGCCGACTTTGTGAGCCAGCGCAACTTCAGACATATCAGACGGGTAGTCTGTTCTGTCCGAAGCCCAGTCCTTGAACGTCGACCGGATGCCATGAGGAACTGCCGGTGACCCAGATCGTGGGTCGAGCCAGCCCTTGCGCTCTGCCGCAATCTCAGACTCCTGCATACGGCGCATGACAGCAGACAATGTCATATCGCTCATGACCTTTCCCTGCACTGACGGAAAGACCAGAGGGCAGTCATGATATCGGCGACTGCATGCCACGCCATCGGGCCAAGGAGTTCCTGACATTCCTGCGCCGCATCGACCGCGCCGTCCAAAAGCCGCGCGACATTCACATCGTCCTCGACAACTATGCCACCCACAAGACGCCCGAGGTCAAGGCATGGTTGGAGAAGCACCCGCGCTACAAGCTGCACTTCACGCCCACCAGCGCGTCATGGCTGAACCTGGTCGAGCGTTTCTTTGCCGAGATCAAGACAAGGCGCATCCGCAGGGGCAGTTACACCAGCGTCGACGATCTCGAGGGCGCCATCTCCGACTACCTCCTGCTGCACAACGCAAAGCCGAGGCCCTTTATCTGGAGTAAGACCGCTGAAGACATCATCGCCCGCGAACGCCGTGCGCTTGATGCCCTCGATGAAATCGGTAGCATGCGTCAGACTCAGACCACTCGACTATACTTCCTAACGTTAATTTTCTTTCCTGAGCATTCGTAGTCTAGCTCTTCCTTCAATAGTCCGACTGTATTTAGGTGGGAAATCTTGTTATCTTCGCAACACATCCGGATTTCCTTAACCCACTGGCCGTAAGACTTGTCACCGATATCGGTCAACGTATCAGATCGAGCAAACCAATCGATGGATACATCCTTCGTTGAACCTGCGACGGCCCTGGACACCACACCATTCACGCTCATCCATGAGTTCTCCAAATCGATCAGAACCATAACTTGGGTAAAGTCGTTCAATTCGTTTCGGGCGTTCTCGATTTTCACACGAGACACATCACCCTCAATCTCCCAGAGCGCTCCGTTGGAGTCCGCCCAATGAAGCTTAAATGGCTACCCCTTTTGAGGGATAACAACGGTGCGGTCGTTTCGAATAACATGAGTATGAAGGTGCATGTTAGAATTATAAAAATTGTAGACAAATACGTTTTGAACTGTCATCTCTAACTCTCGATCATCCGACGGCCGACATAGTCCCACATTTTGTCTTACGAAAACACATGGCTCGCCACTGATCAAGAACTTTCGCACGCCTCTTGGAGCAGATTTCGAATTTTCACGGCGAAGCAACTCTTGGGCTTCGAATCCAGGCTAGTGTTCCGCACCTGACGTAGGATTCCCAATGCTGCTCTGCCGTGTCATGATCGGTGGATGAGACGCTCCGACATCTGCCTTTACCTTGGCCCCGCCGCAGGACGAGCTGCGCCGTCTCTTTGCGCCACTGCCCCTGACTGACAGTCTCGGCAACATGCCGGCCATGGACCAGATCTATCCTGACTACCCGGCGCCGATCGTGCGCCAGGCCGACGGTCAGCGTGAACTTGTCATGGCGCGCTGGGGTATGCCGACGCCGCCGCAGTTTCTGATCGGCAAGAAGACCGACCGCGGCGTCACGAACATCCGCAATACGAAATCACCGCACTGGCGGCGCTGGCTCGGCCCAGAGCATCGCTGCCTGGTGCCGATGACGAGCTTCGCAGAGCCCGATCACCGCACGAAAGAGAACGTCTGGCTCTCGCTGCCCCAGGATCGACCAGCGTTCTTCGCAGGCCTCTGGACGACCTGGACCTCGGTCAGGAAGCTCAAGGACGGCGAAACGACAGACGACCTCTTCGGCTTCCTCACCTGCGAGCCGAACGCCGACGTGCGTGACGTGCATCCGAAGGCGATGCCTGTCATCCTGACCGAGCCGGTGGAGTGGGAGACCTGGCTGACAGCACCATGGTCAGAGGCTGTCGTGCTCCAGCGGCCTCTCGGTGATGGTGTCCTGCGGCGGGGTCGATAGTTCGGCAAACCGAACGAGAGTGGCAGGACAGCTTCGTCCGACGCGCTGATAGACTGCGTTGTCGGGCCGGGCTGCTTCGGCTTCGCGACTTGACAGGCCAAACTCCAAGCGTTCCGGTGAAAGCAGACGAAGCATGGAGCGCAATAAACTTGATAAGCCGGAATATTCAGGCGAACTTGCTGTCAAGCCGTCGACAACTTGGAGAATGCAGATCTGTATTCCCGCGAGACACTAGATCCGCTGGGAGTTTCAATAAAATAGCTGAAGTCGTCGCAGGACTTGTTGATAGATAACTTTTGAAATGTATAGGGGACGGCCATGAAAAAGAAATACGGCTTTGGGTATCTAGTCTTAACCATTGCATTAGTTTTAGGGTGGCTAATATTGGTTCTCGCAGCAAGTCTTCTTGTTTCCCTCGGTTCGATCGATAATAGTAATTTAACAATGAATTTCTTTGGTGCAGCACTTGCGGCGCAGGGTGTTCTCTTTATAGTTTCAAGTCAACTTGGGATAGCAACACTAGATGCCGCGAACAATTCAAGTTCTCTCTTGATCAATGCTGCTTCAATACTTGACGAGATAAAGAAGCCAAAGCCTCCCGTAAGCGAAGAATTAATGAGGATTCAGATTGCAACTTCCGCTGGTGCTCTGGGGATGAGATTTGTTGAGTTATACAAAGATAAGATGATATTCGAGTCAGAGTTTCGCGGCTATTGCACTGGTGGGAATTTTTATCCGAATCTTATATCTGCAAAGACCGGCGTTGAGCGAGAACTGGAAAGAGAGCTGAGAGCTTTGGGCTTCGAGATATCCGACAAAGTCGCACTGATTTTTGCGGGATACTTGCTACCCTATAAAGGCGGAAAATTTATTGTTCCCGATGGAGAGCAGAATAGGCTTGTAAAAGAACCAGAAGCGGCCTTGGACTTTCTGATTAAGGAAATTCTGCTAGGCAATAGCCAGTCTCTTTCAAAATTCAGATTGAGTGCTTCGAGCTAGAGTATTCGCATAGGCCGCCGCAAGGAGTGGATGACGAACTTTGGCACACCAACTTGAGCTAGTGTTCGCCACCTGACAGCTGGTTCCCGACGGAAGCAGGGTATCGGGCGCGGCACCAACATCCCTGAGTGAAACCGTCAAATGACGGCTTCGAGCCCAGAGCCGTCATTCGCCTATTCGCATGCCAAACCTCGGGCCATTGCCATCGTCGTTGCGTCGAAGGAAGCCCTTGGTCTCGTAGAACTTCTGAGCCGCGAGGTTGTCAGGATGGGTGCTGACGGTTAGGTAAGTGCAGGACAACTGTTTAGCTTTCAGCTTGCACGCCTCGACTAGGCTGGTGCCGACCCCTCGACATCGAAACGCGGTCTCGGCGAACAAGTGGTGCATGTCGAAACTGCGCGCGCCAAAATGTGGCTGAAGCAGTCCACATAAAGCGTAGCCGACAGGAAAACCGTCCGCTTCCGCAATGATGAGATAGATCCCGGGCGGGTCAGAGAACGCTTCCCGCAGGAGATCTAGGCGGGACAGCGAAGCCGTATCTCCATGATGCACCGCTAGCTTGAGCGCCATCGCCACCGCGGCATCCGCATCTGACGCATGTGCCTCGCGAACCTGCCCGAATGTCGTCTGGAGGGGGAGAGAAGGTATTTCCATTGGAACCTCCATTACACTGCAGGAAGCCGAACGCCTGCCACCATACGGCGGCATCATGTGAAGTGCATGCACCACTCTCAGATGAAGCGGCAGTAATAAGAACCAAAGCTGATAGCGTCCAGGCACATGCCGACCGCTCGTAGGGTAGACACAGTATCTGTAAATGGTAACTCTGTCCGCATAGCTGCCCACCCGGAGTTTCGTCCGAGCAACCGAGGGTGCACTATAGGCGGACAGGGAACCTTATGTCAGATGGAGAACACTAGGGTGCCGGGCTACCCCACCTTGTTAGGCGAGACAGATCAATCCGCCGAGATCAGAGGCTGTAGCGCTCCAGCGGCCCCTGGGTGATGGCGTGCTGCGGCGCGGTGGGCAAGTGCAGGGTCAAGCTGATTGATTGCGTTTTCCGAAACATCAGTGTGAGGTGCAATTAGACAAAGATGCGCCACGAACCATACGCACGCATCTTCCCTGCTTTGGCGTCGGCTGAAGCAACTAGATGGCCTGAAGCTCGATATGATCAAGCGCTTCTGCCAATGTATTCAGGGCTGTGGCTTGAGGATTGACCCTTCCTTTCAGAACGCTCGATAAACGCATATAGGTTCCGGCCGCACCGCTGACATTCTCCCTCTTGAGGGGGTCAGCATGGCCAAGAATTCTGTCAATGGTCGACACTGGAACATCCAGAGCCATCATGAGCGACGCAGCGGTTCGACGCAGATCGTGGCGGTGCCAGCCGGTTGTCGCCGAGGCCAGATCTATCTTGGCCTGAATTCGTGGCCAGTTGCCCAAAACGCCTCCATTTGAGTTCGGGAAAACAAGGTCATCCGGCGAGCTCGTTGAAAAGTGCGGGAGTGAATTCAGCAATGAGATGGCGGCAGTCGACAGTGGTAAGGTCTGCTTTCGCGCGCTTCCCGTCGTCGATTTCACAGAGGGCTTATTCCAAGCACCATTGGGAAGGTCGACATCGCGACGTCGCATCGTTTCAAGCTCTTCGCGCCTTGCCGCGGTCAAGAGAAGAAAGCGATATGCAATCGCTCTGAAGTCCACCTCTGGATCGAGATTACCACAGACGGCCGGCGGCGGTGGATACTTCAGAAAGGGCAGAACCCTGCGCAATTCGTCTTCGCTTAGAATCCTGTCTCGCTCGCCGGTGATTTGCGGGTCCTCGCGTGCAGGGTCAAATGTTGTTCGTGTATCGACAACCGGAATCTGCTCAAGCCGTGCAGAACCGAGCCTACTGAATCTTCCTCTACCGGAAGTCCAATCTAGAGCAGGGCCGAGATATGATCTTGCACGTGACACTTGTCCGTTCGCAGTCGATTTTCCTTTGCGAGCAGGCACGTAAGACTGCATCGCAGACGCGATGTCTTCAGGAGTCACGTCGTCGACATGGCGGGACAATAAACCAGCGAAGACGATTTCGACGCACCTTCTGGCAACGCTTCGAACACTCTTGGGACCCTTGGCGCGCCATGAGGTGCGCTTCAGACCGGCGAAATTCTCATACTCAGTGAGGATTTCACCGAGGGTCGGAACCGACTCTTCAACCTCTGCCGGTGCTCTAAGTTCACGTTTATCGCGATTGATATCCGCTCCACTTTTCAGAGCCAGCCGCTGATGTGCTGCAAGGTCACGAGCGGTCTTGAGTGAAATGTCAGGGTAGCGACCAAGAGTGACCGTAGTCAATTTCGCCGACGCATTTCGAGTGTGAAGGATGAACACAACGACGCCCGTTTTTTACACACGGACCCTTAGGCCGCGTTCGACTGCATCGCTGAACTGCTGTCGTTCACCCGTCGCTCTTAGCTTTGAGACAAATGTGTCGGTCAGTCTGATAGTCGACGCTGCCATGCTGGCCTCCAGAGTGCCTAGTGCGGGATAACACTGGGGTAACATTTTACGTGCGATAGCGTGAGCTCGGTTGCAATCCACTGCGACAGGCTGAGACGAGGCGTCTTAATGCAAGATAGCAGAAATAATTGATAAGTATAACGTAACCTTCGACTTTGATGTTCTGAAGCTATAGTTATCGCTGTCCTTAGGCCCGCGTTCTGAAATTGTATTTGAGGATTGAAAATCCTCGTGTCGGTGGTTCGATTCCGCCCCCGGGCACCACAATAAAACTTAATAAAATCTTACGGTTAAGGCTTTTGTGGCAGCGAAGCTTCGTTCTTCTCTTGTTTGCAACCGCTTGTTGTCATTTGTAATGACTTGTATCTGTTTGAATCTGCCCGCCTCGATCCGGGCGATTTCGGCATTGGAAGCCTCTGGCGGATCGACCCAGTCCCACTTGGTCGGCAGCCAGTCGGCCACCAGCAGCCGGGACTGGTTAGCCCTGATGCAGATCAAGGTGGACCTTGGCAGCGCATCACAGCATCATGGCGTAGAAGAACAGGAGGCAGTTTCATGATGCGTACGGGTCTTTTGGTGGTGATGTGTCTGTTTTCGCTGGCTGCCTGTGTCGAGGAGCCCGAAGTATCTCCGAAAATGTCATTCATGGAGAATTGCGCGGCCTGTCATGGTGCGGGTGGCACCGGGGATGGTCCTGCAGCAGCCGGTCTTGATCCCAAGCCTGCCGATCTCACAACGCTTTCAGCGCGAAACGGTGGGACCTTTCCCCGGAACTACGTGATGACGACCATCGATGGATATGTCCGTGGGGTTCATTTCAGCGATGCAATGCCGGTCTTTGGTGACGGCGACATGGGCGCGACGGTCATTGTCGAGAACCCGGATGGGACTGGCACCCCGGTGCCAGAGAAATTGCTTGCCCTTGCGGACTATCTGGAAAGTATTCAGCAGTAGTCGCTTGCCGCGCCTCTGTTGAACGACCTCAGGTTGCCAAATGCGGCTGATTGACGTACCTCACCGAGAACTGCGTCAACGATCCGGGCAATAACCTCTATGCGGCCAACAGTGATCGACATTGCCAAGGAGGCAGGCGTCAGTCTGGCCACGGTTGACCGGGTCTTGAACGAAAGACCGGGCGTGCGGGCCAAGACTGTACAGGCCGTCCAGGACGCAATAATCCGCCTCGGATATGTCCGGGACGTTGCGGCAGCAAATCTTGCCCGAAGCCGTACATACCGCATGGCTTTTGTCCTGCCGGACACAGAGAGCCAGTTTGTGCAGACGCTGCTTGAGGCGCTGGATCTGGCGGGGCGCATGGCGGCTTCGGCCCGAACGGAAATCATCTTGCGCCGGTTTCCAGCCGAGGACCCGCACGCGCTCGCCGCGATTCTGTCGCGGCTGGCAGCAGATGATATTGCCGGGGTCGCATTGATGGCACCCGAAACGCCAATTGTCCGGGATGCGATCCGCAGCCTTCACCAACAGGGCATGGCCATTGTCGCTTTGGTATCGGACCTGCCGAACACCGAACGGGACCATTTCGTTGGCATAGACAATGTTGCGGCCGGAAGGACGGCGGCTGTTCTGATGGGACGATTCCTTGCCGGGCCGGGGCAGGTCATTGTCGTCGGTCAGTCGATGCTGCTGCGTGAAAGCATTGAACGCCGGTTCGGCTTTGATCAGGTGATGATGCGTGACTTTCCGCAGGTTGAGGTGCTGCAGACCGTCGAAAGCCATGGCAGGCCGCAGGTGCTGCGCCAGATTGTGGCCGAAACTCTTTCGCATGGCTCGAACGTCAAGGGCATCTATCTGCTTGGGGTGGGGCACCGTGCATTGTCCGAAGCATTGTCGGAACTGGATCTGGGACAGCGAATGGTCGTGATCGGCCATGAACTTACTCCACATGCACGTGCGGCGCTTGAAACGGGAAGAATGGATGCCGTGATCACACAGAACGTCGGGCATCTCGTCCGGTCCGCATTGCGGGTGCTGCGTGCCCGGACGGACCGGGTGCCGATCGACGAGGGACAGGAACAGATCCGCATAGAGATCGTGATCCGAGAGAATCTTCCGGCAAGGACAGAGTCCCAGTCTGACCTCTGATCAAAGGCTCATTCGGCCAGTTTTAGTTTTTTTCAAGATCATGAGGAACGTACCTCAGAAATGACTGGACAGCCTCGGCAGTGCAGGATTAACGTGAGCGTGGATAAAGCGGGCGGCCAGTCAGACCGTTCCATGTTCAACCTGGGAGGAGTGAGGAATGAAACTGCACTACACTGCCACGGCGTCTGCCCTGGCACTGGCCCTCGGGGCCGCGTCGGCTGCAAAGGCCGAAGACCTGACGCTCTGCTGGGCCGCTTGGGACCCTGCGAACGCGCTCGTCGAACTGTCCAAGGACTTCGAAGCGCAAAGCGGTGTCACCATGCATTTCGAGTTTGTCCCCTGGACCAACTTTGCAGACCGGATGCTGAACGAACTGAACTCGGGTGGCCAGTTGTGCGACCTGATGATCGGGGACAGCCAGTGGATCGGTGCCGGCGCCGAAAGCGGTCACTACGTCAAGCTGAACGATTTCTTTGATGCCAACGGTATCAGCATGGACGACTTCGTGCCTGCGACCGTGACCGGCTACTCCGAATGGCCCAAGGGCACTCCAAACTACTGGGCTCTTCCGGCGTTCGGTGACGTGGTCGGCTGGACCTATCGCAAGGATTGGTTCGAACGCCCCGAACTCATGGCGGAATTCAAGGAAACCTATGGCCGCGATCTGGCCCCGCCGGCGACCTTTGCCGAACTCAAGGACATCGCGCAGTTCTTCCAGGGCCGCGAGATTGATGGAAAGACCGTCTATGGTGCCTCGATCTATACCGAGCGTGGCTCGGAAGGCATCACCATGGGCGTGATGGACGTCCTCTACAGCTTTGGCTTCAACTACCAGAACCCTGATCAACCCTATGACATGCAGGGCTTTGTCAACTCGCCCGGCGCCGTTGCCGGTCTCGAGTTCTACAAGGAGCTTTACGACTGCTGCACTCCGCCGGGCATGTCCAATGCCTACATGGGCGAAGGCATCGACGCCTACAAATCCGGTCAGGTTGCAATGCAGATGAACTTTGCCTTCACCTGGCCCGGTTTCGAGGTTGATCCGAACGTCGGCGGTGGCAAGACCGGCTATCTGGTCAACCCCGCAGGCCCGGACGGGCTTCAATTCGCCCAGCTTGGCGGCCAGGGCATCTCGGTCGTGTCCTACTCCGAAAAGCAGGACCTCGCGCTTGAATACATAAAGTGGTTCGCCCAGCAGGAAGTGCAGCAGAAGTGGTGGTCCATGGGCGGCTACTCTGCCCTGCGGTCGGTTGTCGAGGATCCGGGTTTTGCGGCAAGCCAGCCCTACGCCCAGACCTATCTGGATTCGATGGCTATCGTGAAAGACTTCTGGGCCGATCCCAGCTATGCGACCCTGCTGCAGGACTCGCAGAAGCGGTTCCATGACTTTGTCGTAGCCGGCAACGGCACCGCACAAGAAGCGCTTGACGGGCTGGTCGAAGACTGGACCGTCACGTTCGAGGACGACGGAAAGCTGTAAACAGCCGACCCGCGGGCGGGGGCAACCCCGCCCGCTACCCTGATCCCAGGACTTGATCCTGGCCCATTCCCCGGTGCAACCTCAAGCGACCGTGCCGTTTCTTTGCTGACAAGCAGAGACCGATCCTGAAGGCCGTTCCCATGTCTGAGTCACCCATCGACAGCCTTGCCCGCGCCACACCTCCAGCTTTGGCCGGTCGAATCCGTGGCCTGTCAGACCGCTCGATCGCATGGTTGTTCGTGTCGCCGACGATCCTGCTCCTGCTCGCCATCAACATCTTTCCGTTGATCTGGACGATCCGGTTAAGCTTCACGAACTTTGCCGCAAACAAGCCGAATGCCGAGGTGAAGTGGGTTGGCCTGCGAAACTATGAACGCATTCTGACAGATCCGGACATCTGGCAGACCATGCAGGCCACGGCGCATTTCCTGTTCTGGAGCCTGTTCTTTCAAGTTGTGATCGGGTTCACGCTTGCCTGGCTGATCAACAGGAAGTTCCGCGGGAACGACTTTGTCACGACGCTCATCGTTCTTCCCATGATGCTGTCACCTGCTGTCGTCGGCAATTTCTGGACGTTCCTCTACCAACCCCAGATCGGCCTTTTCAACTATGCGGTCGAGTTCCTGACAGGCATTCCCGCCTCCAGCTTCTCCATGCTCGGTTCCGTCGCACTCGCACCTTGGGCCATCGTGATCGTGGATACCTGGATGTGGACGCCTTTCGTCATGCTGATCTGCCTCGCCGGGCTGCGGTCTATCCCCGACTACATCTATGAGGCGGCAGAGGTTGATCGCGCGTCAAAATGGCGGCAGTTCTGGACCATGACCATTCCGATGGTCCTGCCTTTCCTGATGCTCGCAGTTCTTTTCCGCGGCATCGAAAACTTCAAGATGTTCGACCTTGTCGTGCAACTGACAGGTGGTGGCCCGGGCGACACGACCCTTCTCACCTCGATCGAGCTCAAGCGTGAAGCGTTCGAGAAATGGCGGACCGGCTACAGTTCGGCCTATGCGATCATCCTGTTCGTCACTGTGTTTGGCCTTGCGTCGATCTACGTGAAGGCCCTGAACAAGGTCAAAGAAAGATGAGCGCCTTTTCCGTGACAGAACCCTCTGCCCGGTCCAAGGGCATCGCTGCGGTCCTCGTGTTCCTCTACGCCTTCATCACGCTTTTGCCGCTGCTCTGGATCATCTCGACCGGCTTCAAGACGGGCCCGGACTCGATCAGCTATCCGCCGAAAGTCATCTTCACCCCGTCAATCGAAGGCTATGTGAACCTGTTCACCAGCCGCACCCGCATAAACGAAGAGGATCGGGCGACCCTTTCTCCTCCTGCCAACTTTGCCGAGGCGATTGTCCGCGAACGGGACATGGTCATCACTGGTCCGTCGCGCTTTGGCGAAAGGTTCCTGAACTCGGTCATCATCGGTTTCGGATCAACCTTCCTGTCGATCTTCCTTGGTACGCTTGCAGCCTATGCCTTCAGCCGGTTCCGCGTACCGCTCAAGGACGACCTGATGTTCTTCATCCTTTCGACCCGGATGATGCCCCCCATCGCGGTCGCCATCCCGATCTTCCTGATGTTCCGCTCACTCGGACTGTCGGACACCCATCTGGGCATGATCCTGCTTTATACCGGGGTGAACATCTCCCTCGCGGTCTGGCTGCTCAAGGGCTTTATCGACGAGATACCCCGCGAATACGAAGAAGCGGCACTCATCGACGGCTACACCCGCTTTCAGGCGTTCCGCAAAGTCGTGCTGCCACAAGCCGCCACGGGCATCGCCTCGACTGCGATCTTCTGTCTGATCTTTGCCTGGAACGAATATGCCTTCGCGGTCCTTCTG
The DNA here is from genome assembly GCA_026400355.1 of Rhodobacterales bacterium. Lineage (GTDB taxonomy): Bacteria > Pseudomonadota > Alphaproteobacteria > Rhodobacterales > Rhodobacteraceae > JAPLPE01. Next base: position 19,872 of record JAPLPE010000012.1, read on the forward strand.
ACCTCGGGCACCGCCCAGACAGCGCCGCCGTTCATTCCCACAATCATCGGCGTCGGTGGTCAGGACTGGCCCGCGGTGGCCGCAGGCGCGACGATCTTCCTCCTTCCTGTCATGATCTTCACGATCCTTCTGCGCAAACACCTCCTGCGCGGGATCACTTTCGGGGCGGTCAGGAAATGAGCAAATTCTTCAACGGCCTGATGCGCTTGCGTCGTGGAGCCTGGGAAATGCTGGCCACCATCCTGATCGCAATTGGCGTGTTCATGCTGATGCAGCCCTTCGCTCTGGTCCTGTTCACGTGGTCCTTTCCCGTCACTCTTCTCGGCACGGTGATGTTCATCATCGTCAGCAAGTTTCCGGAGTAACCCCTTGGCCGAAATCGTCATCAAGGGTCTGAGGAAAGAGTTCGGCAGCTTCACGGCCGTTCAGTCCTCGACTTTCACTGTCAAGGACGGTGAATTCTTCATGCTGCTCGGCCCGTCCGGCTGCGGCAAGACCACAACGCTGCGCATGATCGCCGGTCTTGAACTTCCGACATCCGGCGAAATCTGGATCGATGGAGAGGAAGTCGCGCAGAAACCGGCAAGCCAGCGCGACATCGCCTTCGTCTTCCAGATGTTCGCCCTGTACCCGCACCTCAACGTGCGCCGAAACATCTCCTATCCGCTGGTTTCCCAAGGCATGCCGAAAGCGTTGGTGAAAGAGAAAGTCGCCGAGGTCGCAAAGATTCTGGGTATCGAAGGCATTCTGGACCGCCCTGTCGGCGGCCTTTCTGGCGGGGACCGTCAGCGCGTGGCCCTGGGCCGCGCTATCGTGCGCCGCCCAAAGGCCTTCATGATGGACGAACCCCTGGGGGCGCTTGATGCCGAATTCCGTGAACACATGGCCGAGGAACTGCGGGCCCTGCACGACCGGATGCGGGCAACGACCGTGTATGTGACTCATGACCAGCTTGAGGCCATGCAGATGGGTGACAAGATCGTGGTCATGAATCATGGCGTCGTCGAACAGTTCGGTACACCGCAGCAGGTGTACGACCATCCTGCGACGATGTTCGTGGCCAACTTCATCGGTTCGCCCGCGATGAATTTTCTTCCATTTCAGGGGCATATGGCCCGCGGAGCCTCTGAGGTGACCCTTGGCGATACAAGGATCGAGACGCCGCAACTGCAAGAGACGGCCCCCGGCCCCGATCTTGTTCTTGGCGTTCGTCCCGAGCACGTCTGGCTGGACGATGCTTCAACATATCGCGGCCGTATCCTTGCGACGGAATACCTTGGCACCAGCCAGATTGTTACACTTTCGGCCCCGAACGGACAGATCAAGGCCCGCATTCCTTCGGCGCGCAATGTCCGGACAGGCGATACAATCGGACTGACTTTCACGGCATCCACGCTGGCCTTGTTCGACAAGGCCTCTGGGCGGGCCCTTCGAACGTCTGTCAATGCAGAGGTTCACAATGGCTGAGGTCGTTCTGTCTGCCCTGACAAAGTCCTTTGGCGCGACCAAGGCGTTGTCTGATGTCTCGATGACGATACCTGACGGGTCATTTGTCGTCCTTCTGGGGCCTACCGGCGCTGGCAAGTCGACAACGCTTCGCCTGATTGCAGGTCTCGACAAGCCTGACTCGGGTGACGTACGCATCGCTGGTTCGTCCGTCGTCGGAGACATGCCGGCCCAACGGGATGTGGCGATGGTGTTTCAGCAATACTCGCTCTATCCCCACATGACCGTGCGGGACAATCTTGCCTTTCCGCTGCGTTCTCCGATCCTCAACCGGCCGGAAGACGAGATTAGGAAACGTGTGGCCGAGGTCGCATCGGTCCTGCGTATTGCCCATAAGCTTGATAACAAGGCGACCCAGCTTTCCGGCGGGGAAATGCAGCGCGTCTCGATCGGCCGCGCCCTTGTCCGCGCCCCGCGCATCTATCTCATGGACGAGCCACTTTCGTCTCTTGATGCCGCCCTGCGGGCAGAACTCCGGATCGAACTGAAGCGGATCCATCAGGATCTTGGTGCCACCTTCCTTTATGTAACGCATGATCAGGTCGAAGCCATGACGATGGCGACCCATGTCGGCGTTCTCGATCATGGAAGGCTTGTGCAGTTCGGCACCCCACGCGAGATTTACGAGAATCCGGTCAGCACATATGTAGCGACACGTCTTGGGCAGCCGCGCATCAACTTTCTACCTGCCGACCTGTTCGGGCCCGCCCGGGCAGGTGCAACGCAGATTGGCCTTCGTCCGGAACATATCCTTCAAGGCGAAGGGCCAGAGGCCCGTGTCATCCGTGTCGAACACCTTGGCGATCAGACCCGCCTCCATCTGCATCTGGCGGGAAATGATCTCATCACCCTGTCAGACCCGCACACGACTTTGAAACCCGGCGATCTGCTCGCCATCCGCCCCGAAGACCCGCTCTGGTTCGACGCCAGCGGCAATCGACTGCCATAAGAGGAGACGGACATGAAACAGTTCATGAACAGCAAGGACACGCTGGTCACGGAAGCCATTGACGGTCTTCTGCGGGTTTCGGGGGGCAAGCTGGCCCGGCTCGACGGATACCCGCATATCAAGGTAGTGATAAGAACGGATTTTGACCGCTCCAAGGTTGCGCTCATCTCGGGTGGCGGGGCAGGACATGAGCCAAGCCATGCGGGTTTTGTCGGCCAGGGGATGCTGACGGCCGCGGTCTGCGGCGACGTGTTCGCTTCGCCTTCGGTGGATGCCGTTCTGGCCGGAATCCTGGCGGTCACCGGGGACGCGGGCTGCCTCCTCATCGTCAAGAACTATACCGGAGACCGGCTGAACTTTGGCCTGGCGGCAGAACGCGCCCGGACCTTTGGTCGCCGCGTGTCGATGGTCATTGTCGATGATGACATTGCGCTGCCACACCTGCCACAGGCGCGCGGGGTGGCCGGCACTTTGTTCGTCCACAAGATCGCCGGCGCACTTGCCGAAGCCGGAGCCGATCTTGAGACGGTTACCGCTGCCGCGCAGCGTGTCATCAAGGGCGCCATTTCCATCGGCATGTCGCTTGACACCTGCACTGTGCCCGGGTCACCCAAAGAAGACAGGCTTGCTTTTGGCAAGGCTGAGCTTGGATTGGGGATCCACGGCGAGGCCGGCATCGAAGTGGTCGATTTCGCTGGTGCGAAGGCGGCGATGGCGATGGTCGCCGAACGGTTGCTGCCACATACCAGCGAAGGCCCGCATGTGGCCCTTCTCAACAACCTTGGCGGGGCAACGCCGCTAGAAATGAGTGTTCTGGCCGAAGAACTGGCGCGGTCGTCCCTTGCGGACAGGGTAAAGTGGGTCATCGGGCCGGCCGAAATGATGACGTCACTGGACATGCAGGGCTTTTCCATCTCGCTCTTGCCGGTTTCCGATGCCGAAGTTCAGGCTCTCGCTGCCCCGGTCAACTTGTCGGCCTGGCCCGGGCTCAATCCGCTGGGCGAGGTCATGGTGCGTCCGCTTCCGGACGGACTGACCCCGATTCTGCCTTTGCCTTCGGCTCATCCGGCACGGCGGGCACTGATTGAGCAATGCTGTGTCGCCATGATTGCTGCCGAGAAGGATCTCAATGCACTGGACGCTAAATCCGGCGATGGGGATACAGGATCTACGCTTGCCGCCGCAGCCCGGTCCTTGATTGGCGCTCTGGACCGGCTTCCCCTTGCTGACACGACCCAGCTCTTCCGTTCCGTCGGAATGGAACTCAGCCAGACGATGGGTGGGTCCTCGGGTGTTCTTCTTGCGATCTTCTTTGCTGCGGCAGGCGACGCTTCGGCAAGCGGGAAGGACTGGATCGGGTCACTTGAGGCCGGTCTTGATCGGGTCTGTCAGGTCGGTGGTGCGGCTCCGGGGGACCGGACCTTCATCGACGCCCTCGCCCCTGCCTTGGCTGCCCTGCCCAAAGGTGTTGCCGCTGCAGCCGCCGCGGCGCGGAACGGCGCCGACCTGACGGCCGGGATGACCCGGGCCCGGGCGGGCCGGTCGGCCTATCTGGCTGCGGACAAGCTTGTCGGGCACAACGATCCGGGGGCAGAAGGCGTGGCCAGATTGTTCGAGGATCAGGCCGGCATGAGGTCCTGATTTGGTTCAGGTGGTTGTCGGACTGCTGGTCTCGTCAAGCACGTGATCCCGCACAGATTGCGTTGCTCCGGGATCTGCCAGAGTTGGCCAACTCAGCCTGCACCGAAGAAATCGGCGTGTTTGCCCTGATCACCCTGATTGCTATGGGCTCACTTTGTTTTCGTCAGTCGAGGGTCATTGCGAGCCTCATCGACAAGACGATCCACAAACGCCCCGACGCGCGGCGGCTCGAGACGGTGGCTTGGATAGTTGGCCCGGATCTGCTTGGCTGCGGGTTCAGAGTCTTCGAGGACTTGTTCGATGACATCCGCTTCGATCACGACCGTGAACAGCCAGGTCGGACAGACCGCCAAGCCCCATCCTTCAAGCAGGGCTGGAGAGCGACACCAAGGGTGTCCTGCTTGTCACGATCAACAACGGCATCGGCGGCCCGATTACCTTCACCGCCAAGGACCAGACCGAAGTCATCGAAGCTTCTTGCCGTGTCACCCACAAGTTCGCCATCGTGATCTATTCCAATGTCACGACCGAAGCCCAGAGCCGCGCCTATCGCGCCTTCGGCTTTGCCGCCGAACTGCTGGCGGCGGGCGTTCTGATGCTGACCGAAGGTCACGGTCATGCCAGCCTGCGGGCTTGGCTGGGTGAAGGTCGCCAGATCATGGAATTCTCATCCGGTCGAAGACTCCGGTTGGCGCCAGTCAGAAGGACTTGGACCCCGGTCAGAAAGCCCAAGGACCGCGAAACGACCGACAGCCTCTGCAGCGGCCACTTGGTGAAGAACCCGTTGCAGATCGGCCTGCTTTGACAAGGAAAGCGTAGGGAGGGCAGCAAAGGCCGGGGTCGCAACGCTGAACGCTGATATCGACCTGACGAAAGTCGGCTTTATCCTGACCCGGACAAAGACCATCCTGCCCACCTCGGGAAAGTGCCGTTCAGTTCGCCGTTAAGCCCCGCTCAAGCTCCCGCAGCAAGAGCATGTGGAACCGGTGAATTGCGCTTTCGCTGTACCAGCCATCGGCCTTGTCGGCGACATAGCGGCCCTGATCGAAGCCCAGGCTTGCCAGCCCGCGCTGGACGCTTTCCACGATGGCGACATCCTCGCGGTTGAACATCTCGGCAAACAGGCGTTTGACCAAAGCCAGATTGGGTGGCTGATCTCCCGGCGGGGCGTAGATATCGGCCCGTTCGTGGCAGGTGCCGGGCGTGACGGGCAGCATGCGCAGGATGATGAAATGCTGGCTGCCCGGCAGGCTCAGCATGCAATGGTTGGGCCAAAGCTGCCAGGACAGGTAGGGTTCGTCTTTTTGCACTTCAAAGCCGTCAAATGTGTCGCGGCCGACGCCCTGATAGAACTGGAATTTCTCTTCGACCACAGACGCCGTGGTGCGCCGTCCGTGCAGCTTTGACAGGGCAGGGTGGGCCACCGGGATGTGGTAGCCTTCCGAGAAATTCTCGTAGACCACCTTCCAGTTGGCGGCGATGTCGAATTCCATCCGGTCAGTCGCCACGAAGTCCGCCATGCCGGGCAGATGACCAAGGATCGTCTTGTCGAAGCCCGGCAACTCCTTGTCAAAGGCGCGGCAGTCGGGGTCGAGATTGACGAAGATCAGGCCGGCTGCAACTGCCACCGGGAAGGTGGGCAGGCTGAAGTGGGACCGGTCGAAATCCTCCATGTCCTGAGTCATGGGAGCAGCGAGAAGCGCGCCGTCCAGACCATAGTTCCAGGCGTGATAAGGGCAGACGATCTTGCCGCTGATCCGCCCGCGCCCTTTCAGAAGAATATGCCCGCGATGCTGGCAGACATTGTACATGGCGCGCAGACCGCCGTCCCTGTCGCGCAGCACGGCGATCGGCTGGCTGCAAATTTTGTCGGTCAGGTAGGACCCGGGCTCGGGCAGGTCGCTGATATGCCCGACATAGATCCATGTGCGCTGAAAGACCCTGGTCTGTTCCTGCTGCTGGATCGCGGGGTCGGTGTAGTAGCGGCTGGGCAGGGTAAAGGAGGTGGTCGGCTGGTCGGTCATCGGCCCCCGTCTGCCTGAGGGAAGGTGGCTTGATTGGCCGGAACTGCCGTCAGAACCCTCTGTCATCACCCTCTCCTGTATTCCGCCGGTCGTTTTCCCAAGAGGGACATTCGGGCAGAGGCACAACGAAAGCAAAGCCTTTCGGTGGTGCCCGTTACGTGAACGACAGCCACTGATTCTCGCTTTGCGTCTCGTCGGCCCCTGTCAGCACAGACGAAGAAAGGCAGCCCCGGAGGGCCGCCCTTCGGACCGAACTTCACTCGAGAAGATAGGTCTCGGGGATGCCATAGACCGGCGTGTCGATCCCCTCCATCCGCGCCTTGAGCTGGAGCGACAGGAACTGCGAATAATGGCGGGACTGGTGCAGGTTGCCGCCGTGGAACCAGAGCGCCTCTTGCCTGGTCGGTTTCCACATGTTTCGCTGCTCGCCAACCCAGGGGCCTGGGTCCTTGGTCGTGGCTGACCCGATACCCCAGCATTTGCCGACCTTGTCGGCCACATCCTTGCCGATCAGGTCCGCCGCCCAGCCGTTCATCGACCCGTAGCCTGTCGCATAGACGATCACATCGGCAGGCAGGCGGGTGCCGTCCTCAAGGATCACTGCATCCTCGGTGATTTCCTTCACCTTGCCATGGGCAAGCTTGATCTTGCCGTCGATGATCAACTGGCTTGCCCCTATATCGATGTAATAGCCCGAGCCGCGGCGCAGGTATTTCATGAACAACCCGGAGTTGTCATCGCCCCAATCCAGCTGGAATCCGGCCTTTTCCAGCCCGGCATAGAAATCGGCGTCACGTTCGCGGATCTCGTTGTAAAGCGGGGTCTGGAACGTGTGCATGATGCGGTAGGGCAGGCTCGCAAACACCATGTCGGCCTTGTTCGTCGTCATACCGTCCCGGACGGCCTGTTCTGAATAAAGCCCTGCCATGGTGACTTCCATCAGCGAGTCGGACTTCACGATATGGGTCGTCGACCGCTGGACCATCGTTACGTCTACATCGTTTTCCCAAAGCGCCGCGCAAATGTCATGGGCCGAGTTGTTGGACCCGATCACTACGGCGCGCTTGCCCTTGTAGGCATCCGGGCCGGGGTGTTTGGAGGAATGGTGCTGATCGCCCTTGAACGTTTCCATGCCCGGATAGCTGGGCATGTTGGCCTTTCCCGACATGCCCGTCGCCAGAACAAGCTGCTTGGGCTTCAGGACAACTTCCTGGCCGTCCCGGTCCACGGTGACGGTCCATTCCTTGGTCTTCTCGTCGTACGAGGCGTTCTTGCAGGTCGTCTTGGTCCAGTAGTTCAGCTCCATGACCTTGGTGTACATCTCCAGCCAGTCGCCGATCTTGTCCTTGGGCGAAAAGATGGGCCAGTTCGCCGGGAAGGGGAGATAGGGCAGGTGGTCGTACCAGACCGGGTCATGCAGGCAGAGCGACTTGTACCGGTTGCGCCAGCTGTCGCCCGCACGAGGGTTCTTTTCCACGATGATCGTGGGCACGCCCAACTGCCGCAAACGCGCGCCCAGCGCGATGCCGCCCTGACCGCCGCCGATGATGAGCACATATGGCTGTTTCGTATAGCCCAGTTCACGCGCCTCAGCCTCGCGTTCCTCAAGCCATGTTGTGCGATTCTTGCCTTCGCCGTGCTTGGCCCCAAGGGGGCGGTCAAAGCCCATTGGCTCTTCGTGGCCCTTGAGTTCGACCATCGAAGTGAGCAGCGTCCAGATCTTGCCATCCTTGAGCCGGATCATGCCATAGCCGCGCGCGACGGCAGTTTCAAAGGTGATCCATGCCGTTGTGACGCCGCCATCCTCCGTGGCGACCTCGCCTTCGGCGATCTGCCAGTTAGACGGGTTGGTCGTGGCCAACTGGTGGCGCAGCATGTCCGCCACTTCGGCATGGCCTTCGACGGTCTTGATGTTCCAGGTAAAGGTCACAAGGTCACGCCAGTAGCAGTCGTCCTGAAACATTGCGGTGGCGCGGTCGATGTCGCCTGCGGCAAGGGCATCGCCGAAATCGGCAAGGAATGCCGCGACCTGCGCGGTCGGGGTCGTGTCGAGCATGGGGTTCCTCCCTGAATTCTCCCTTCGGTCAGGATGGAACAAAAAGGCTGAGTATGTGTGGGAAATTTGCGTATCCACCGTGATTTCGGCACCAAACTGCGGGCGGCTTTGCGCCAGAGGCGGCAGCAAAGGCCGGAAGGTGTTTCCTGTCCGGATCAGGCGGTCAGGAAACGCACCTCGCCCGGTGTGACAATGGCAGCTGTCAGGCGACCGGTGGCAAAGGCGCCCGTGTCAATGGCGATGCGCCCACCGGCAGATTCGGGCTGTGGGACGATGGTGTGGCCGTGCACGATCCACTGGCCATCACTGCGCGGGCGGGCGGCGAAATCCCTGTGACCCCAGAGGAGCGTGTGGCGCTTCTGTTCGGCCAGCGCCACCGCCGGATCGGCAGCAGCATGCAGGACCGTGACATTGCCCGTGGTCCATGTCGCAGGCAGGCGGCGGAGCCAGCTTATCAGGTCGTCACCCATCTTCAGCGCCAGTGCATCCCGCACCTTGATCAACGGCGCGCCGATCGTCGAGGGCCTGACGCCGTCTACACCAAAACTCGCCAACGTCTGCAGGCCGCCGTTGCGCAGCCACATGGGGCCGGATTTCTCGGGGTCGTCAAGGAACTTGATCAGCATATCCTCGTGGTTGCCCGTCAGGCAGATCAGCGTGCTGCCAGGCCTGGTGTTTTCTGCGTAAAGGCGCTTCAGCACCTCGGCGCTGTTCTCACCCCGGTCGATGTAGTCGCCCACGGTGATCACCGGCGCGGCGGGCAACTCGCTGCCGATGCGGATGAACAGGGCGTCCAGCAGTTCGGCGCAACCGTGCACGTCGCCGATGGCCGCAAAGGATTCCGCAGGGGCGAGCGGGGGCGGGGTGAACTCCGTCGCAGGTTCGCTGCGGTTCAGGAGACGGTTGAAGAAACTTCCAAGCATTCTGCCGTCAGGCTCCGGTGGCGCGTTGTAGGGTGGCCTGGGCCCGGGCGCGGGCCTTTGCGGCCTCGAAAGGCAGGCCCGCCTGGGCATAGACCTGGGCCAGCGCGATGTTCACCGGGACGCCATCATGGTCAAAGGTGCGGCGCATTTCAAGCACCTGCTGCGCGGTCGAGGTGCGGCCCGCGCGCAGGAGCGAGTCGAGATGGATCTGTTCGAACAGATCGCGCTGGGCATGGCTGCCCCCGGTTTCGGCCATGCGGGGCAGGGCCTGCCCCATCAGGCGGATGGCCGTCGCATGATCGCCCCTGGCATGGGCAAGAATGGCGCGGGCGGCGGGCAGGGCGACCTCGGCCCATGCGGTCTGGTCATGGGTCGGCGTTTCGGCACGTGTTTCGATCGCCGTCATCAGGGCGGCGGTCTCGGGCCGGTCCATGCGGGCCAGCGCGTACAGGTATTGCAGCGTCAGGAACGGGTTGACCGTATCGGCTCCGCGCCGGGCGACGTGGTCCGCCACATCCTGCCAGCGGTCACCGGGGTCTATCCCTGCAAACTCCATCCGTGCCAGCAGCGATGTCGCGCCGACCTGATCCTGACTGTAGGTTCTTGAAATGCCCCAGACATGGGCGTCATAGCTTTTCAGCACATCCGCCGTCCGGCCCCGGCTGATGTAGAACAGCGCCAGATGCCACCAGTTATGCGACCGCATGAAAGAATTGAGCTCGGCCCATGTGGGCGCCACGGATTCAAGGAAAGCGATGCCTTCATCGGCACGGGACTGCGTCAGCATGACATGGGCCAGCGCATGATGCGCCCAAGGGTCGGTCGGCTCGATCTCCAGCGCGCGGCGTGCGTGCGCCTCAGCTTCGGTCAGCAGGTGGCACTGCTCATAGCCAAAGGCGATCATGCCGTGGACGTAGGGCTGATCCTCGGGCCCGTTCAGCGCGGCGAGACCCATGCGCAGCATTCCTGGCATGTCACCCAGATTGAACAGGTGGTACTGCCCCAGCTTGATGATGCCGAGGTCGGTGGGAAAGTTGTCAGCGATCCGTTCACACAGGCCGATGGCACCGGGAATGTCGCCTTTGGCCCAGGCGGCGACCATGTCGGAATTCAGCTTTTCCCGCGTCGTGGCGGTCGCCGCAGCAGCGCGGGCGCGGGCAATGAAGGGGGCGGCGTGGTCCGGCGCCTCGGGCGCTTCAAGAAACATCCAGATCATCGCTGCATAGGCATTGGCCATGCAGTTGCCGGGATCGGCTTCGGCCGCTGCCAGCACGTTCACGGCCTTGTTCTGGTAGGACAAGAAACCGTGGATAAAGTCATCGACCCCCTGCAGCGTGGCCGGGGAGGCGTCCGTGACAGGGTTGCCAAGGTAATCAGTCGTCATTAATCCATGTCCCTGCATGCATAGCCAGATGCGCAATCATCTCGGCCAGGACGGCCTCGGGCGCGTCGCACTGTACAAAATGGCCCGCGCCGGGGATCGTGTTCACGGATGCGCCTGCAAGGTCAAGCGTGAAGAGCAGGTCATCGGCGGCAAGAATTGCAAGCCTCGGCGGGGCCGGATCGGTGAGGAACTTGTCGGCGGCGATCTGCTGCATGGCCTTGACCGGCTGTCGCATGGCCTGAGCCCCCAGCGCGTGGGGGTAGCTAACTGTGCGTGCGAGCACGCACGCTACGCTGGATTGACCCTGGCCATTGCCTTGGTCACGCGGCGAAGGTGAGGCTTTCCGGTCCTCGCCGGGGCAGGAACCAGCCTCTTGCGAGGTCTGCGGTATGGGGGTCGGCGGACCCCGTCAGGCGTGATCGGAGCGGTGCTTCCACTGGAAGCCCCGCAGATCCCGCTCTGGCAAGTGTCGAGGGAGACGCTTCAGCCTGCACTCCAGGCCGGCAGCAGATCACCTATCATCGGAGTTGCGTGATAAACCGCCCGCGCGATGGCGCGGCTCAGGCAGTGGGCGGCGGCAGAGCCGATGAGGAAAAGGTCAAGGTCGGTTGCCGGGCGGGCACCTGTCGAGACGGCAAAGACAAGGTCGCCGTCGTGATGGGTATGAGCCGGTACCACCGCACGGGCGATCCCGTCATGGGCGGCGATGGCAAGGCGGTGGCACTGGGCCTTGGTCAGGGTGGCGTCGGTTGCCACGATGGCGATGGTCGTGTTCGCGCGGGGGACCAGAAGCTCGGCCTTGCGGCTGCGGTATGGACCGGTCAGGCCCATCGCCGGATCGGGGCCCAGACCACCGAATTCGCCTTCAATTTCAAAGGGAGCGGCCCAGAAATGCCTCTCGCCCGGCGTGGTGACGCTGCCGACGGGGTTGGCGGCGACAAGGGCACCCACTGTGATGCCGGAGTCGAGCACGAAAGAGGCCGAACCGAGCCCGCCCTTGTGCATGGCCGTCAGCGCGCCCGTGCCCGCGCCCACGGTGCCCAGCGGGAAATCGGAGGTCGCGCTGTCGAACGTGGCGCGGCCCAGCGCGCGATAGGGGTTGTCGGTCCAGTCCTTCTTGCCGCCGTTCAGAAGGTCAAACAGGATCGCCCCGGGGACAAGCGGGATCGTGGCCGGGCCTACCCGGAACCCCCGGCCCGCCGCACGCAACCCGTCCGTCACCCCTGAACAGGCATCAAGACCAAAGGCCGAACCGCCCGACAGGACCAGCGCATCAACCGCGCCGACCGATTTGTCCGGGGCGAGCAGATCCGTCTCGCGCGTGCCGGGGGCGCCGCCCATGACATGGACGGACGCGGTGAACGGGGCATCGGCGGTCAGGACCGTAGACCCTGATTTCAGGACATGATCCTGCGCATTTCCGACCAGAAGCCCCGGCACATCCGTGATCAGATTGCGCGGCCCCGGGATCATATGCAGCGGCCTCCATCCACTTCCATCGCGACGCCGGTAATCATGCCGGCCTCGTCCGAGCAGAGGAAACAGGCCGCATTGCCCATATCCTCGGGTGTGGAAAAGCGACCGATGGGGATGGTGGCAAGGAATTTCGCGCGGATCTCGGGCGTGTCCTCGCCACCCATGAAGGATTTGAGGAGTGGTGTTTCCCCCGCAACCGGGTTCAGCGCGTTCACCCGGATGCCGAAGGGTGCCAGTTCGATGGCCATCGCCCTGGTTGCGGTGATCATCCAGCCCTTGGAGGCGTTGTACCAGTTCAGCCTTGGCCGGGGCGAGACGCCCGCAGTGGAGGCAATGTTGAGGATAACGCCCATCTGTCGCGCCTTGAATGCGGGGACGAGCGCGCGCGCGGTGAGGTAGACGGACTTCATGTTGATGCGGAAGACGCGGTCGAAATCGTCCTCGGAGACGTCCTCCATGAAGGCGGGCAGATGCGTGACGCCCGCGTTGTTCACGAGGATGTCGATCGGGCCGAGCATGTCGCTGGCCGTGGCGATCATGGTCTCGACCGAGGCGCGGTCGCCGACATCCACGGTGACTGGCGTCGCGCCGATCTCGGCCGCGACCGTCCCGGCGGCAGAGCCATTGATATCGGCCACAATGACGCGGGCACCTTCAGCGGCGAATTTTCGCGCGATACCTGCGCCAAAGCCCGAGCCTGCGCCGGTGATGATGGCAGTCTTGTCGCGGAGTCTCATGGGCTGGCCTTTGTGGATTGCGTTTTCATATCGGGCGGGGAGCTTTTTGCATGCCCCGGGGCGCTGCCCCGGACCGCGAGGTATTTGAGCAAAAAAGAAACATGAAGGTCTTTCTGAGTTCAGACATGGTCAGCCATGCCATGCCGCCACGGTCTTGAGTTGGGAAAAGCCGTAGAGCGACTCGAGCCCTTTTTCGCGGCCGTGGCCGGAATGGCCGGTGCCGCCGAAGGGCAGTTCGACGCCTCCGCCTGCACCATAGTTGTTGACAAAGACCTGCCCCGATCGGACGGCGCGGGCGAGGCGCATCTGGCGACCGCCGTCGCGGGTCCAGACCGACGCGACGAGGCCGTAGGGCGTGCCGTTGGCGATGGCAAGCGCCTCGGCTTCGTCGGTGAAAGGGATGAGGACCTGGACGGGGCCGAAGATTTCCTTCTGGGCGAGAGGGTGGCTGGGCGGGACGTCGGCAAAGAGGGTGGGGGCGATATAGTGGCCGCCAGTCGGGGCGTCGGGGGCGATCTTCCCTTGGGCCGCTATGGGGAGGTCGTAGCCTTGGGCGAGGAAGCTTTCGACAATGGATTTCTGGCGCGCCGAGATCAGGGGACCGAGGTTCAGGTCAGCCTCGGCCGGGCCCACGCGGAGGGCGGCGTAACGGGCCGCCATGAGGTCGCGGACCTGTGCATAGACGCCGCGCTGGACAAGGATACGGCTTGCAGCGGAGCAGGTCTGGCCAGCGTTCTGGATGCCCGCATTGACGAGGAAGGGAAGGGCGCGGTCGAGATCGGCATCGTCGAACACCAGTTGCGGGGATTTGCCTCCGAGTTCCAGCGTGACGGGGACGAGGTTTTGGGCGGCTGCCGTCTGGATCAGGCGGCCCGTGGCGACGGACCCGGTGAAGGACAAGTGCTGAATGCCGGGATGGGCGGACAGCGCCGCCCCGGCCTCTGCGCCTATGCCGGGCACGATGTTCAGCGCGCCCGGTGGCAGGCCTGCCTCCATGGCGATGGCCGAAAAGGCGAGGGCCGTGAGGCAGGCTTCCTCGGCCGGTTTCAGGACGCAGGCATTGCCCATGGCAAGAGCTGCGCCGACCGAACGGCCAATGATCTGCATCGGATAGTTCCACGGCACGATATGGCCGGTGACCCCGTGAGGTTCGCGCAGCGTATAGACCGTGTAGCCGTCGAGATAGGGGATCGTCTCGCCCATCACCTTGTCAGCGGCACCGCCGTAGAATTCCATGTAGCGGGCCAGCGCGATGGCGTCGGCGCGCCCCTGGGAGAGCGGCTTGCCCACGTCAAGCGCCTCAAGCCGCGCCAGATCATCGACGCGGGTCAAGACGATCTGGCCGATCCGGGTCAGGATGCGGCCGCGTTCGGTGGCGGTCATCCCGCCCCATGCGCCTGCGCGGGCGGCATATGCGGCGGTGACGGCGGCGTCGATATCGGCCTGCTGGCCCCTTGCGATGCGGGCCAGAGGGGCGCCGGTCGAGGGGTTGGTCAGTTGCAGCGTCTGGCCTGACGCGGGGGCCGTCCAGTTCGGGCCGATCAGGCAAAGCGACGGATCAAGGCGGAGGATGTCATGCATCGGTCAGGCTTTCTGCGAGGTCGGGCAGCACAGGGGCGGCAGCGATCAGAGCCCTTGTATAGGGGTGCTGCGGATTGGCAAACAGCGTGGCGGTCGGTCCGTCCTCGACGATCTTGCCGGCCTGCATGACCATCACCCGGTCGGTGACGCCGCGCACGACAGTCAGGTCATGCGAGATGAAGAGATAGGTGAGTGGCATTTGGCGACAGAGGTCGGCCAGAAGATCAAGCACTTGCGCGCGGACCGAGACGTCGAGGGCCGAGACGGGTTCGTCAAAGACGATGAGGTCGGGCTTGATGATCAGCGCCCGGGCGATGGCGATGCGCTGGCGCTGGCCGCCAGAGAATTCATGGATGAACTTGGCCGCGTCAGAGGGTTGCAGGCCTACAGCCGTCAGCGCGTCGGCAATGGCTTTCTCGCGCAGCGCGCCGGTCGGGGAAGCTTCGAGCAGGTGGAAGGGTTCGGTGATCAGCCTGTCAACCCGGTGGCGGGGGTTGAAAGAACCGTAGGGGTCCTGAAACACCACCTGCATCCGGCGGCGCACGGCAAGGTTGGCCCGGTGACCGGTAAAGACGGGTGCGCCGTCGAAGGTGATGGAGCCGGACTGGAGTTCCTCGAGCCCGAGGATGGCGCGGGTCAGGGTGGACTTGCCGCAGCCGGATTCGCCCACAAGACCAAGCCGTTCGCCCCGATGGAGCGTGAAGCTCACGTGATCCACGGCGCGGGTATGGCCCTTGCGACCAAAGATGCCCGTCCCGGTGCGGTAGTCGCGGACGGCGTTTGTCACCTGCAGCAGTGGTTGCGGCGGGGGGGCTTCAGGCAGGGTCACATGATGCCGGGCGGCGGTGAAGAGCATCCTTGTGTAGGGGTGCTCCGGGTTGGCCAGAAGTGGCGCTGTCGGGCCGGTTTCAACGACACGGCCCTTCTGCATGACGGCGATGCGGTCGGCCATCTGGCTGACCACGGCAAGGTCATGGGTGATCATCAGAAGGCCCATGCCGAAATCGTCCACCAGCCCCTCCAGCAGGTCGATGATCTGGGCCTGTGTGGTGACATCAAGGGCTGTGGTCGGTTCGTCCGCGATCAGCAGTTTCGGCCGCAGGGCCACAGCCATGGCAAGGCCCACGCGCTGGCGCTGCCCGCCCGACAGTTCGTGGGGATAGCGGGACAACGGAAAGCGGTCATAGGGCAGGCCCACGCGGGTCAGCATCTCGGCGGCGCGGGTCAGTGCCTCGGGCCGTGATGTCTGTTCGTGGATCAGGATCGTTTCGGCCACCTGATCGCCGATGGTCTTGACCGGGTTCAGGGCGGTCATGGGTTCCTGAAAGATCATGCCCATTGCACGACCCCGCAGGGTGCAAAGCTGCGCTTCGGTCTGCGTCAACAGGTCAGTCCCGTCGAGCGTGATCCTGCCGGTGGCCTGCGCGCCGCGTGGCAGGAGACACATGAGCGCGAGCGCGGTCATCGACTTACCCGAGCCGCTTTCGCCGGTGAGGGCCAGGATTTCGCCCTTGGCAAGGGTCAGGCTGATCCCTTCCAGAACCGGGGTGCCGTGGATGGTCACGGACAGGTTGTCGATGGTGAGAAGCGTCATGTCCGCTGCATCCGGATGCGCGGGTCCGTCAGGTCGCGCAGGCCATCGCCCATGAGGTTGAGGCCCATCACCGTCAGCACGATGGCAAGGCCGGGGATGAGCGCCATATGCGGGGCGAGCGCCACCATCGTCTGCGCATCGGCCAGCATACGGCCCCAGCTGGGTGTCGGCGGCTGTGCACCGAGGCCCACATAGGACAGCCCGGCCTCGGCAAGAATCCCCAGAGAGAATTGGATCGTGCCCTGCACGATCAGAAGGCTCGTGATGTTGGGCAGGATATGCTCGGCGCTGATGCGGAGCGAGGATTTCCCCGCTACCCGCGCGGCCAGCACGAAATCGCGCGACCACAGAGAGAGGGCCGCGCCGCGCGTGAGGCGGGCAAAGACGGGGATGTTGAAGATGCCGATGGCGATGATCGCATTGACCGCGCCTGCGCCGAAGATCCCCGTGATCAGGATCGCAATGACGAGCGAGGGGAACGCGAAGATCAGGTCATTGCCGCGCATGATGACCTCGTCGACCCACGACCCCCGCCGCGCCGCCGCCCAGAGGCCGAGCGGCACACCGATCACCATGCCGATGCCGACCGCGACAACGGCCACGGCAAGCGAGGTGCGGCCACCCACAATGACCATGGACAGGATGTCGCGGCCGTAATGGTCGGTGCCGAGCCAGTGCGTCGCGCCAGGCGGCCTGAGCTTGTTCGGGATGTCGACGCCGTCGATGGGGAAGGGGGTCCACACATAGCTGATCAGAGCACTGAGGACGAAGACCGCGGCGAGTGCCCCGCCGATGAGAATGCTGCGCCAGGGGCGGGTCATTTGGCTTCCCGGTTTGGGTATGTCGAGAGCGTCAAGGTGGGCTCTGCTCCCGGGCTGCGACTCCCCCCGGGATATCTGGGGCCAGATGAAGCTGGAAGAAAGAAAGGGGCAGGGGCGTGGGTCAATGCCGTGCCCTCAACCTTGGGTCCACGACGGCATAGGTAAGGTCGACGAGGAAGTTCACAACGATGACCGCGAAGACAAGCAGCATCACCACGCTTTCCACCGTGATCAGATCGCGCTGTGTGATCGCCTGAAAGACGAGCCGGCCAAGGCCGGGGAGGTAGAAGACCTGTTCGATGATGATGCTGCCTGCGAGCAGGAAGGAGAATTGCAGGCCGAGGATGGTCAGGACCGGGATCAGCGCGTTTTTCAGCGCGTGGCGCCAGAGCGCCTGCCCTTCGGTCAGTCCCTTGGCGCGGGCGGTGCGGATGAAATCCTCGTCCAGCATGTCGAGAAGCGAAGACCGCATCACGCGGGCGAGGATGGCGGCCTGGGGCAGGGCAAGCGCGATGGCGGGAAGAGTCAGCGCTGCCATGCAGGCCCAGAAGCCCTTGTCCCAGCCGGGAAACCCCCCGGCCGAGACCCAGCCGAGGTTGATGGCGAAGATCAGCACAAGGATCATCGCAAACCAGAAGTTGGGGACGGCCACGCCAAGCTGCGTGGCGGCCATGACCCCCAGATCACCGATCCGGCCCCGGCGGCTGGCCGCATAGATCCCTGCCGGGAAGGCGATGAGGGTGGATAGGATCAGGGCGTAGATCGCGAGCGGCAAGGAGACCCAAAGGCGTTCGGCCACCATTTTGGAGATCGGAGAGCGGTAGGTATAGGAGGTGCCGAAATCGCCCTGCACCATGCCCGTCACCCAGTTGAGGTAGCGTTCCGCCTTGGGCACGTCGAGGCCGAGTTCGGCGCGGAGGGCGGCCACGGTATCGGGCTTGGCATTCACGCCCAGCATGAAGGCTGCAGGATCGCCCGGGGCGACCTCGACCACCATGAAGATCACCAGACTCGCCACGATCAGGCTGATGAAAAGCGAAGCGATACGCCCTAGAATATAGGCGATCATGGGTTTTGGGCCCCCGGCCAAATGGGTGTGGCCGGGGTCATTGTCTTTACTGCTTCCAGCTGATGGCAGACAGATCGTTGGCGGCGACGGGCGCGTTTGCCCAGAGCCCCTGCACTTCGGCCTTAGCGACCGTCAGGGCGGCCAGCTGAAACAGGTAGCCGTTGACATAGTCATCCGCGATCATGCGCTGGGCCGCCTGAACGAGTTCCGTCCGCTTGACCGGATCGGTCGTTGCAGTCAGTTCCGTCATGATGTCGCGGAACGGCTGGCTGTCATACTGGAAGTAGTATTCCGGGTTGGCATATATCCCGATGTCGAACGGCTCAGTGTGGCTTACGATGGTCAGGCCATAGTTCTTGGACCCGAAGACCTCTTCCAGCCACTGCGCCCATTCGACGTTGGTGATCTCGGTCTGGATCCCCACGGCGCGCAGTTGCGCCGCGATGATCTCGCCCCCGCGCCGGGCGTAAGAGGGCGGGGGGAGTTTCATCGTGGTGGTGAACCCGTCAGGGAGGCCGGCCTCGGCCAGAAGCTGCTTGGACAGTTCGGGGTCGTAGTTCGACTGCGCCGTCAGGTCGATATAGTCGGGGTTATGGGGCGCGAAATGCGTGCCGATGGGCGTGCCATAGCCGAACATGGCCCCGTCGATGATCGCCTGCCGGTCGATGGCATGGGCCACGGCCTGCCGGACCAGCACATTGTCAAACGGAGCCTGCTTGTTGTTCATCGCGAGGATGGTTTCGCCTTCGGTCGATCCGACAAGCACCTGAAAGCGCGGGTCGGCTTCGAACTGCGGCAGGTTTTCGGGGGCGGGGAAGCCCGAGAAGACGTTGATATCGCCCGCCATCATGGCCGAGAAGGCTGCGGTCGGGTCCGGGATGAAACGGAAGGTCGCGGTTTCAAGCGCGGGGGCCGGGCCCCAGTAATCCGGATTGCGGGCCAGATCGACGCGGTCGCCCTGCACCCAGTTCACGAACCTGAACGGGCCGGTACCGACAGGGGCGGTCGCATTGGTCGCGGCCGTTTCGGGTCCCACGATCACCGCGTCACCCCAGGCCAGGTTGAACAGCAGCGCGCCATTGGGCTGGCTGAGGGTGATCTGCACGGTCAGCGGATCGACCACCGTCACATCGGCGATCTGGGCGAAGAGCTGCTTCTGCGCATTGGTCGAATCCTCGGCGCGCGCCCGGTCGAGCGAGAACTTGACGTCCTCGGCATCGAATGTCGTGCCGTCGTGGAACCTGACCCCGTCATGCAGCTTGAACGTATAGACCAGACCATCGTCGGAGATCGTCCAGCTTTCGGCCAGTTCCGGCTCGATCGAGCCGTCCGAGGCAAAGCGGGTCAGCCCTTCGAAGATGTTGAGATAGACGACCGAGTCGATGGCCTCTGCCGCGCCCCCGGTGGGATCAAGGTTGGGCGGCTCAAGCTGCATCGCGATCTTGATGTCGGTCTGCGCCTGTGCCGCGCCCATGCCCGCAAACAGGGCTATGATGCTGGCCGAGATCAGGTTCCTGCTGAAGTGAGTCACGTGGGTCTTCTCCCCTGTTGGTTGTCATTCCGCCTCTGGCCCAGAATCTGGCAGCAGAAGCGTCGCGAGCGAACGCGCCATCACCTCGGCGCTTTGCAGCATGTCGTCCACACCGACATATTCATCCGGCTTGTGCGCCAGTTCAAGGATTCCGGGGCCATAGGCCACGCAGTTCCGCAGTTTTCCGATGCGATCGATATGCTTCTGGTCGTAGGATCCGGGTGAGGCGACGAATTCAGCCTCTTTTCCCATGACCGCACGCACAGCCTGTGCCACGGTCCGCGCGACCGGCGCATCACGGTCCGTCATCGACGGAAGGACGTAGTTCAGTTCGCGCAGGGCATAGTCGAACTTTGGCCGGCTATCGCGCAGACCGTCAAGAATTGCTTCCACCTCGCCCCGGACATCCTCGATCCGTTCCTCGATCAGGAAACGGCGGTCGATGACGATGCGGCAGGAGTCTGGCACCAGATGCGAGGGCAGCGCGGTGGACCCGGACGGCTGTTCCGCCTGCCCGCCGTGGATCGAGTTGATGTTCATGGTTGAGGACCGCGCCCCTTCCGGCACGACCGGCATGTCGGTGCGGCGCGCGGCCATCGCGGGAAAAAGCGTATCCTCGAACCGTTCAAGCACCGCGCCCATATGGCGGATCGCGCTGTCGCCAAGGAAGGGCATGGAGCCATGGGCGATCTGGCCGAAGGTCTCGATCTCGGCCCACCAGCCGCCGCGGTGGCCAAGGCAGACGCGGTCCTTGTTCAGGGGTTCGGGGATAATGACGTGCTGCACCCGGGACGGGTTGAAATACCCCATCTGCGCCAGATGCGCCACCCCGCCATAGCCGCCCGATTCCTCATCTGCCGTACCGGAAATCTCGATTGCACCGGAATGGTTCGGAAAGGCCTCGATAAAGGCCTCGGCCGCGATGATCGACGCCGCAAGGCCGCCCTTCATGTCGCAGGCGCCCCGGCCATAAATCTTTCCGTCCTGCAAAGTCCCGCCAAAGGGGTCAAGGGTCCAGCCGTGACCCGCATCGACCACATCGGTATGGCTGTTGAAATGGACGCAATCGCCGGTCCGGGCCCCGTCGCAGCGGGCGATGATGTTCCAGCGGGGATAGCGGTCACTGTCGCCGGGGGCCCCTTCGGCGCGAATTAACTGCGTGGCAAACCCATGCGCGCGCAGGCGACGGTCAAGGTAGTCGCAGATCTCGCGGTAATTCTCGCCGGGCGGGTTCAGCGTCGGGATGCGGATCAGGTCCTGCGTCAGCGCGACCAGATCGTCACGCTTGGCCGCAATCCGGGCGGCAAGGGCGGTCATCTGGGCGCCTGTCGTGCCGTCTGCCACATCATCCTCCGTCCGGTCGTGTCGGATTGACAATAGCCGAATGGGGGCCTTTGTCTCCCCCTTTGGGATGGATTGAAGATGCGACGATCTGGCACTACGTGCTATCCTGCAAAGGGCCGGGAGGCGCAGCAAGATGACCCGCGAACAGCGACGTCTCAAACGGCAGTTCGAATCGATCGAAAAGCTGCACCCGTCGCTGCAGGGCCCGGTGCGGTCGTTGCAGAACAACCGCTGGCGGCTGGTGCGTATCCCTCTGGGAATTCTGTTTATTCTCGGCGGTGTTCTTTCGATCCTGCCGTTCCTCGGGATCTGGATGTTGCCGCTGGGCTTTCTGCTGCTGGCCATTGATCTGCCGTTCCTGCAACCCACGGTGAACGCCATCGTGATCCGCAGCCGCAGGCGGATTGCCATCTGGCGGCGCTGGTGGCGCGAAAGGCGCAAGTCTTGAGGATCGTGCGTTGAAGCGCACCCTACGATAGACTTGCCGGTCGGGCCTTTGCCGTGATTGGGTAAGGGGTCCGCCAACCAAGGTCACAGCCCCTGTCCTTCACCCTGCGCCAGCTACAGTATTTCGTCGCCGTTGCCGAACATGGCTCGGTCAGTCTGGCTGCGCAGAAACTGTCGATCTCGCAGTCCGCAGTGACCGAAGCAGTCAAGGATCTCGAGGCCGACCTTGGCGTGCAGTTGTTCGAACGCCATGCGAGGGGGCTGGCCATCACGCATCGCGGCCATCAGTTCCTGCGCCATGCCAAGTCGATCCTGACCGAGGTGTCGGGCGCGCGACGGGCGCTGGAAAGCGACCGTCAGGCGGTGGCGGGGACGCTGCAGATCGGGGTGACCTCGCTCATGGCGGGTTACGTCATGTCGGACCTGCTCGCCAAATACCGGCGGGCAAATCCGCAGGTTCAGGTCACGGCATTTGAGGATTCGGGGGAATATCTCGAACATCTGCTGATCGGGGGCGAACTTGACGTGGCTGTCATGGTCATCTCGAACCAGCGCAACAGCACGGCGCTGCAAACCGAGATTCTTGACGTCTCGCCTTTCAGGCTCTGGCTGCCGCTGGGGCACCGTCTGGCCGCAAAGGACGGGATATCGCTCGCCGATGTGACGGCGGAACCGCTCATCATGCTCAACATCGATGAAATGGAGGAGGAGGCCACAAACCTCCTTTCTGCGCTGGGCACGCGGCCGAGGGTGGCGTTCCGCACAAGGTCGGTCGAGGCCGTGCGCAGTCTGGTGGCCACGGGTGCGGGGGTCGCTCTGCTCCCGGACCTCGTCTACCGGCCCTGGTCGCTGGAAGGGGACCGCATCGAATCGCGCGATGTGTCGGGCGCGCTGCCGGTTGTGCGGGTGGGCGTCGTCTGGCGCAAGGGCGCACCGCTGACACCCGCTGCACAAGATTTCATCGCCATTTCGCAGGCTCAGCAGGGGTTGAGGCCCCGGTAGCGGGCACCGGATCAAACACGGGAACACAAGGACTTTTCCAGAAGTCTTGGCAGATTGCCTCGAGGAATTTTGCTCCGCAGCTGCAATCATGGCGTGTATCGGAGAAACCGATAGCTCCCTTCTGTCGATTGAATTTGCGAATTGTAGCAGTCCCCGTCACGGTGAGTTGAATAAAAACGGCGGCCAGCGCCATCATTCCGAACATGGGAGAGACGTAACATGACTTGCCTGAAACATACTGCCTCGTTGCTGGGGATAATTTCGATGCTGGGGGCTACGGCGGCCTCTGCGCAAATGACGGAAATCGGCGCAGGCGAAGGGGAACTTTCGATCGTGGCCTGGGCCGGCTATGTCGAACGCGGCGAAACCGACCCCGCCTTTGACTGGGTGACCAAGTTCGAAGCGGCGACTGGCTGCATGGTTTCGGTCAAGACAGCCAACACCTCGGACGAGATGGTGGCCCTGATGAACGAAGGCGGCTTTGACCTTGTAACCGCATCGGGCGACGCTTCGCTGCGTCTGATCGCCGGTGGCCGCGTGCAGCCGATAAACGTCGATCTGATCCCGTCCTGGGGCACCGTCGATGACCGTCTCAAGTCCGCCGGTTGGCACACGGTCGATGGCGTCCACTACGGCGTGCCCTACATGTGGGGGCCGAACGTGCTGATGTACAACACCGAAGTCTTCCCCGAAGCGCCCACCTCGTGGAACGTCGTGTTCGAAGAACAGACCCTGCCCGATGGCCAGTCGAACAAGGGCCGCGTTCAGGCCTATGACGGCCCGATCCATGTCGCCGATGCCGCGCAATACCTGATGTTCCACAAGCCGGAACTCGGCATCACCTCGCCCTACGAACTGAACGAGGAACAGTATGCCGCCGCACTGGAACTGCTGCGCGGGCAGCGGACTATCGTCAGCCGCTATTGGCACGATGCCTTCATCCAGATCGATGACTTCACCAACGAAGGTGTGGTGGCCTCCGGGTCATGGCCGTTCCAGGTGAACCTGCTCAAGGCCGCAGGCGTTCCCGTCGCCTCGACCATTCCGCAGGAAGGCGCCACGGGCTGGGCCGATACAACGATGCTGCACGTTGACAGCGAACACCCCAACTGCGCCTACATGTGGTTCGAACATCAACTGTCGTCGAACCTGCAGGCCGACCTGTCAGTCTGGTTCGGGGCCAACCCCTCGGTTCCTGCCGCATGCACTGACGGGCGCGGGATGCAGACGGCCGAAGGCTGCACGGCCAACGGACTTGACGATTTCGACAAGATCCGTTTCTGGACGACCCCCGTTGCGGATTGTTCGCAGGGCGATGACACCTGCATCCCCTACTACCGCTGGGTGTCTGACTATGTCGGCGTGATCGGCGGGCGGTAAGCTTCCGACTTGCGCAGGTTTCACCCGCCCGGTTCAGGGCGGGTGAGACCTGGATGTTTCCCTTTCCCCAAATCCCCCGGGTCCCATGACCGTTGCCGTTTCCTTTTCCGGCGTCACACGCCATTTCGGAACTGTCCGCGCCGTGGATGGGGTCGACCTTGACATTGCCGAGGGCGAATTCTTTGCCATGCTTGGGCCGTCCGGTTCGGGCAAGACAACCTGTCTGCGGCTGATCGCGGGGTTTGAACAGCCGACCGGCGGGGATATCCGCCTGTTTGGCCAGTCGGTGCGCGATGTGCCTCCTTACCGGCGGGCCGTGAATACCGTGTTTCAGGACTATGCCCTGTTCCCGCATCTCAACGTTCTCGACAACGTGGCCTATGGCCTGATGATCGCTGGCAAGGGCAAGACGGAACGCTACCGCGAATCCGAAGCCGCTCTCGATCTGGTGGCCTTGCCGGGCTATGGCGGCCGCAAGCCGTCCGAGCTTTCGGGCGGCCAAAGGCAGCGGGTGGCTCTCGCCCGGGCGCTTGTGAACAAACCGCGCGTCCTTCTGCTTGATGAACCTCTGGGCGCACTGGATCTCAAGCTGCGCGAACAGATGCAGGAAGAACTCAAGTCCCTGCAGCGCCAGCTTTGCATCACCTTTGTCTTTGTGACCCATGATCAGGGCGAGGCGCTGTCGATGGCCGACAGGGTCGCGGTCTTCAATCAGGGCCGGATCGTGCAGGTGGGCTCGCCCGAGGACATCTACTACCGGCCCGAAGTGCCCTTCGTCGCCGATTTCGTAGGCTCGTCAAACATCCTTCCGCCCATCCTGACGGGCCTGTCCGCACTCGCCGCAATCCGGCCCGAGGCGCTGCGGTTGACCGATACGGGCACGCCCGCGACTGTGACGGCGGTCAACTTTCTGGGGGCCGCCACGCGGGTAGCGCTGGACGCCAACGGCTCGCGGATGACGGCGCTGCTGCCCAAGGGGGCCGTGCGCCCGACCGTCGGCGCCAGCGTGAAGGTTTCCTGGGACGCTGCCGATCTGCATCAGATGAAAGGCGGGGCATGACCACCGCACCGGGCCTTGGCGGGCGGATTTCAGACCGGCTCTGGCGAAGTCCGGGGCTTGTGGTCTTTCTTCTGCTGACACCGCCCGCCCTGTGGCTGGGCGTGATCTATCTTGGCTCGCTCTTTGCGCTGCTGGCGCAATCGTTCTTCTCCATCGACGAATTTTCGGGGATGGTGAACCGCGAATTCACGCTGAAAACCTATGCCGAACTGTTCACGCCAACCAATCTGGATATCATTCTGCGGACAGTTGTCATGGCGACACTGGTCACGATTGCCAGCGCCATCATCGCCTTTCCCATCGCCTACTACGCCGCCCGCTATGCCAAGGGCCGCTGGAAAGCCGTATTCTACCTCGGCATCATGCTTCCCCTGTGGTCCAGCTATCTGGTCAAGGTCTATTCCTGGAAGCTGATCCTCGCAAAGGAAGGCATCATCAGCTGGTTCTTTGAAGTCCTGCACCTGACGTGGCTGCTCGACGCCTTTCTTGCGATCCCGGTCATCGGCGGCAACTCCCTCTCGGTCAGCCCCACGGGCACGTTCATCGTCTTCGTCTATGTCTGGCTGCCATTCATGATCCTGCCGATCCAGGCGGCACTCGAACGTGTGCCGACGTCGATGATCGAGGCGTCAGGCGATCTGGGCGCGGCCCCGGGCCAGACGTTTCGTCATGTGCTTCTGCCGTTGGCCCTGCCGGGCGTCATTGCAGGATCGATCTTTACCTTCTCGCTGACGCTGGGCGATTACATCATCCCGCAGATCGTCGGCACCTCGGCCCGGTTTATCGGACTTGCCGTCTATCAGTATCAGGGGACGGCGGGGAACATTCCGCTTGCTGCGGCCTTTGCCGTGGTCCCGATTGTCATCATGGGCTTCTACCTGTGGTGGGCCAAACGGCGGGGGGCCTTCGATGCGCTCTGAACAGGCCCCCTTATTCCTGCGGGTTGCGGCCATGGGCGGGCTGTTGTTTCTGCATGTGCCGCTTCTCCTCATCTTCGTCTATGCCTTCACCACCGAGGACAAATCGTTCCAGTGGCCGCCGCCCGGCTTCACGCTGAAATGGTTCGCCGCCGCATGGGAACGCCCCGATATCTGGGAGGCGCTATCGCTCTCGCTCCGTGTGGCCACGATCGCTACGCTGATCGCGCTGGTTCTTGGCACGCTCTGCGCCGCCGCTGTCAGCCGGTCCAGGTTCTTTGGCCGCGAGGTGATTTCGCTTCTCGTCATTCTCCCCATCGCTCTCCCGGGGATCATCACAGGCATCTCGCTCCGCTCGGCCTTCAACCTCGCTGACATTCCGTTCAGTTTCTGGACCATCGTTCTGGGCCACGCGACGTTCTGCGTTGTCGTTGTCTATAACAACGCCGTGGCCCGGTTCCGCCGCACCTCCGGTTCACTGGTCGAGGCGTCGATGGACCTTGGCGCCAACAGCTTTCAGACCTTCCGCCATGTGATCCTGCCAAATATCGCGACGGCGCTTCTGGCAGGCGGGATGCTGGCCTTTGCCCTGTCCTTTGACGAGGTGATCGTGACCACCTTCACCGCTGGTCAACAGGCCACCTTGCCGATCTGGATGCTCGAAGAACTCGTCCGGCCCCGCGAACGGCCGGTGACGAACGTGGTGGCGATGGTCGTCGTCCTTGTCACCTTCCTGCCCATTCTGGGCGCCTATTACCTGACCCGCGGGACCGACACGGTCGCGGGAAGCGGAAAATGATGAAAGCATTTCAGGAAAAGATGGACACCGGCTTTTCCGCCCGAAATGCGACTGAAAGTAGGAGAAAACCATGCAGACCAAGATGCTGATCGGCAATTCCTTCGAGGCCGGGACCGAGACCGAGGAGACGATCCTGAATCCCCGCACCGGGGCCGTGATCCTCAAGATGCCCGAGGCGAGCAATGCCCAGATCGACCGCGCCGTCGCCGCCGCCCGCGCCGCCTTTCCGGCATGGTCCCGCACGACCCCGCAGCATCGGTCAAACCTCCTCCTCAAGATTGCCGACCGCATCGAATCCGAAGCGGACGCATTCGCCGCACTCGAGGCGATGAACTGCGGCAAACCGATCTATGCCGCCCGCAACGACGAAATCCCCGCCATCGTGGACTGCTTCCGCTACTTCGCCGGCGCTGTCCGCAACATGCACGGGGCCGTCGCAGGTGAATACCTGCCCGGCCACACCTCGATGATCCGCCGCGATGCGGTTGGTGTCGTGGCCTCGATCGCGCCCTGGAACTATCCGCTGATGATGCTGGCCTGGAAACTCGCCCCGGCCCTGGCGGGGGGCAATACTGTGGTGCTTAAGCCGTCCGAACAGACCCCGCTGACGGCGCTCAAGATGGCGTCCGTGCTGGCCGATATCCTGCCCGAGGGTGTCGTGAACATCATCGTGGGGCAGGGCGGTTCGGTGGGCAACACCCTGATCAACCACCCGGGCGTCGACATGGTCTCGATCACCGGCGATATCGCAACCGGCAAAAAGGTGCTGCAGGCCGCCTCCAAAACGGTCAAGCGGACGCATCTGGAACTCGGCGGCAAGGCCCCGGTCATCGTGTTCGACGATGCCGATCTGAATGCTGTCGTCGGCGGCATGCGCGCCTTTTCGTTCTATAATGCCGGGCAGGATTGCACCGCCGCCTGCCGGATCTATGCCGCGCCCAGGATATACGACAATCTTGTCGCCGATCTTTCGTCCGCCGCCGCCTCGATCAGTTTTGGCAACGAAGATGACACGGTTAACGAAATGCCCCCGCTCATTTCGCTCCGCCAGCGCGACAGGGTGGCAAGCTTTGTCCAGCGTGCCTCGGAACTGAACCATATCGAAGTCACGACCGGTGGCAGCGCCGGCGACGGTCCCGGCTTCTTCTACAAGCCCACCGTCATCGCCGGGGCCATGCAGGCCGACGAGATCGTCCAGCGCGAGGTGTTCGGCCCCGTTGTCTCGGTCACCCGTTTCACCGAGGCCGACGAGGCCGTGGCCTGGGCCAATGACAGCCAGTACGGGCTTGCCTCTTCAGTCTGGACGCGCGATGTGGGCCGGGCGATGGATGTGGCCAGCCGCCTGCAATACGGCTGCACCTGGGTGAACACGCATTTCATGCTGGTCAACGAAATGCCCCACGGCGGGCTGAAGCAGTCGGGCTATGGCAAGGACATGTCGATGTATGCGCTCGAGGATTACACGGCCGTCCGTCACGTGATGATCGCTCACTGATCCTCAAGCCGGTTCAAACACTCCGGAGGCCGCGACGCGCGCGTGCCCCCGGATGATTGACCAAACGGTCAAGACAAAGGCTCACGCACCACCGCCTTTGTGGTCTTTGGTGTGTATCGTGTTGACACGTGCAACCGCTGCGCCCTTATCTATGGCCGACATAGGACCTCTGATGAAACCCCGCCAGCGCCAGACCCGCATCCTTGACGTCGTCGCCCGTGATGGCGAGGCGACGGTGGAATCGCTTGCCGCCGCGTTTGAGGTGTCCGCCGAAACGATCCGCCGCGATCTGGCGCAACTGGCCACCAGCGGCGCGCTGCAAAAGGTCCATGGCGGCGCACGGCGGTTGCGCTTGCATGCCGATGCCAGCTTTCAGGAACGTCTGTCCGAAGATGCCGACGCCAAGCGCATGATTGCGCAGAAACTGGCGAAGATGATCGCCCCGGGCGACACGCTGTTCATGGACACGGGCACCACGACCCTTTTCTGTGCCGACGCGCTGGTCAACGTCCCGCAACTGACCGTCATCACCAATTCCGTCCGCATTGCGCAGGTCATGGCACGTGGCGAACATCCCGCGCGGGTGTTCCTGCTGGGTGGCGCCTATTCCTCCGACAATGCCGAAACGGCCGGGCCGATGGTGCTGGAACAGGTCGCCCGGTTTCAGGCCGATCACGCGGTGCTGGCCGTCGCCGCCATCGACGCGGTTTCCGGCGCCATGGATTCCGATCTAGACGAGGCGCAGACGGCACGCGCGATGATGGCCAATGCGACCGATACCATCGTCGTGGCGCAGGCCGCCAAGCTTGGCCGCAAGGCCGCCTTCCGCATCTGCATGCTTCAGGAAATCGATGTTCTGGTCTGCGACGACGTTCCCGGCGATGCCTTCCGCGCCGCACTCGACGCGGCCGGGGTCGAGGTCAGGTGAAACGAGCTCGAAACGCCGCGATGTTCGAAGAGTATAATGATGGCACCGAAAATGTGGCGCCAGACTCCAGCAAGGTTGAAGAAAGATAAACCCATGCCCGCCAATCTGACATTCGACAAGCTTTCCGCCCTTGTTTCCGAAGGCGTGATCGACACGGTCCTGACCTGTATCGTCGACATGCAGGGCCGCCTGATGGGCAAACGGTTCCACGCCGCCCATTTCGTAAATGGCGGCCATCACGAAACCCATGGATGCAACTACCTGCTGGCCGTCGACATGGATATGACGACCGTCCCCGGCTACAAATCCTCGAACTGGGCGCAGGGCTATGGCGACTATGTCCACAAGCCCGACCTGGCCACGCTGCGCCTTGTCCCCTGGCTGCCCGGCACGGCGATGGTCATGTGCGACCTTCTTGACCACCACACCCACGAGGAAGTACCTCACTCCCCCCGTGCCATCCTGAAACGTCAGGTGGCCCGCGCAAAGGCGATGGGCTATGACGCGATGATGGCGACCGAGCTTGAATTCTACCTCTTCGAGCAGAACTTTGACGCCCTCCGCGACGCCCGCTATGACCGGATGACGCCGGTCGTGCGCTACAACAACGACTACGGCATCTTTGGTTCGACCAAGGAAGAAGAGGTCATGCGCGCGCTTCGGAACGGCCTCTACGGCGCAGGCATCCCCGTCGAAAACTCCAAGGGCGAGGCAGAGGCGGGTCAGGAAGAGATCAACATCCGCTATTCAGACGCGCTCGACACCGCCGATATGCACACGATCACCAAGAATGCGACCAAGGAAATCGCCCATCTGGCGGGCAAGTCGGTCACGTTCATGGCCAAATACGCCACCGACCGCGCCGGATCGTCCAGTCACATCCACCAGTCGCTCTGGTCGAACGGCAAACCCGCCTTCATGGATGAACACGATCCTCACGGGATGAGCGCGGTGATGAAACACTACCTCGCGGGCCTTCTCGCCCATGCCTCCGAGGTGACCTGTTTCCTCGCCCCCTACATCAACAGTTACAAGCGCTTCACCGTCGGCATGTTCGCGCCCACCAAGGCCGTCTGGTCGACCGATAACCGCACCGCAGGCTACCGCGTCTGCGGCGCCAACACCCGTGCCGTTCGTGTGGAATGCCGCGTTGGCGGGGCCGACCTGAACCCCTACCTTGCATTGGCCGCACAGCTGGCTGCGGGCCTTGACGGGATCGAACGCAAACTGGAGCTTGAGCCAGAAATGTCGGGCGACATGTATCAGGCTGACGTCCGCGCCATCCCCCGCAACCTGCGTGAGGCGGCGGTGGCGCTCAATGAATCGGCCATGCTCCGCGCGGCGATGGGGGACGATGTGATCGACCACTACCATCACGCCGCGCAATGGGAGATATCGGAACAGGACCGCGTGGTGATGGACTGGGAACTGATGCGCGGCTTTGAACGCGCCTGATCCCGTGATGACATGGGCCTGATGGCCCGGAGGAAAGACAATGACGCAAACGATCAAGTGTATCTCGCCCGTCGACGGGCGGGTCTGGGCCGAACGGCCCATCCTATCGCCCGAGGCGGCCAGTGCTGCCGTCGCCCGCGCCAAGGCCGCGCAGAAGGCTTGGGCCGCGCTCACCCTCGACGAACGCCGCAAGAAAGTGCTGGCCGGTATCGCCGCGCTTAACGACGACAAGACCCGTATTGTCGAGGAACTCGCCTGGCAGATGGGCCGCCCGACCCGGTTCGGCGGTGAATTCGGCGGCGTGAACGAACGCGCCAACTATATGGCGAGCATTGCCGAAAAGGCGCTGGCCCCGCTCGTTTCCGCCGATGACGCACAATTCACCCGGATGATCGAACGCGAACCCGTGGGCGTCGTCTTTGTCATCGCGCCGTGGAACTATCCCTACCTCACTGCGCTCAACACCATCGTCCCCGCCCTGATCGCGGGCAATGCGGTGATGCTGAAGCACGCAAGCCAGACGATCCTTGTCGGCGAACGTCTGGCCGAGGCGATCCACAAGGGCGGCGTGCCTGAAGACATCTTCCAGAACGTCGTGCTGGATCACGCTGGCACCGAAGCGCTGATCGGCGCGCGGTCCTTCGGCTTCATCAATTTCACCGGTTCGGTCGCCGGTGGCGCCGCTATCGAACGCGCGGCGGCGGGCACATTCACTGGCCTTGGCCTCGAGCTTGGCGGCAAGGACCCCGGCTATGTGATGGAGGATGCCGATCTCGACTGGGCCGTCGATGTGCTCATGGACGGCGCGATGTACAATGCCGGCCAGTGCTGCTGCGGGATCGAGCGGATCTATGTCCACCACACCCTCTATGACGCCTTTGTCGAAAAGGCCGTCGCCTGGGTCAACGCCCTGAAACTCGGCAACCCG
This sequence comes from Rhodobacterales bacterium, assembly GCA_026400355.1. GTDB lineage: Bacteria > Pseudomonadota > Alphaproteobacteria > Rhodobacterales > Rhodobacteraceae > JAPLPE01. The sequence goes on from JAPLPE010000012.1 coordinate 50,919, forward strand.
TTTGACCCCGAAACGACGCTTGGCCCCATGGCCAATGTCCGGTTTGCCCAGACCGTGCGCGCCCAGATCGCCGAGGCGATCGCCGCCGGGGCCAAGCCTCTGGTCGACCCCGCCCATTTCCCCGCAGATGACGGCGGCGCCTATCTTGCCCCGCAGATCCTCGTGAACGTCAACCACTCCATGCAGGTGATGATGGAGGAAAGCTTTGGCCCGGTCGTAGGCATCATGTCCGTCAAGGACGATGAAGAAGCACTGGCCCTCATGAACGACAGCCCCTACGGCCTGACCGCCTCGCTCTGGACGGCCAACCCGGAACGGGCGCTGGCACTCGGCCGCAGGATCGAGACTGGAACGGTCTTCCTGAACCGCGCCGATTACGTTGACCCGTCGATCTGCTGGACGGGCTGCAAGGATACCGGTCGTGGCGGGGCCATGTCCGTTCTGGGCTATCAGGCCGTCACCCGGCCCCGGTCCTACCACCTGAGAAAGGCAAAAGCATGAGCGGCGCACCCACAGCCAACTGGTCCTATCCGACCGCCATCAAATTCGGCCCCGGCCGGATCAGGGAAATCGCTGCAGCCTGCGCGCAGGCGGGGATCAAGCGGCCCCTGCTGGTGACGGACAAGGGTCTGGCCTCGATGACCATCACGCAATCCACGCTCGACCTTCTGGAACAGGCGGGCCTTGGACGCGCCATGTTCTCGGACGTGGATCCGAACCCCAATGAAAAGAACCTCGCCGCTGGCCTCGCCGTCTACAAGGCGGGCGGGCATGACGGCGTGATCGCCTTCGGCGGCGGCTCGGGCCTCGATCTGGCCAAGATGGTGGCCTTCATGTCGGGCCAGACCCGGCCCCTCTGGGATTTCGAGGATATCGGCGACTGGTACACGCGCGCCGACCCCGCCGGGATCGCCCCCATCGTGGCCGTCCCCACGACGGCAGGGACGGGGTCCGAGGTGGGCCGCGCCTCGGTCATCACCAATTCAGAAACCCATGTGAAGAAGATCATCTTCCATCCCAAGGTGCTGCCAACGGTCGTAATCTCTGACCCCGAACTGACCGTGGGCATGCCCAAACACATCACCGCCGGAACCGGGATGGACGCCTTCGCCCATTGCCTTGAGGCGTACTCTTCGCCCTTCTTCCATCCGATGTCGCAGGGCATCGCGCTCGAAGGGCTGCGGCTGGTCAACGAATACCTGCCGCGCGCTTACGCCGACGGCACGGATCTCGAGGCGCGGGGCAACATGATGGCCGCTGCCGCCATGGGTGCCGTGGCGTTTCAAAAGGGTCTGGGTGCCATCCACGCGCTCAGTCACCCGATCGGCGCGGTCTACAACACGCACCACGGCACCACGAACGCCGTCGTCATGCCCGCCTGCCTGCAATTCAACCGCCCCGCCGTCGAAGACAAGCTCGCGCAGGCCGCAGCCTATCTGGGCATCGAGGGCGGCTTTGACGGCTTTGCCGGACGCGTGGACGAGCTGAACGCGATGTTCAACATTCCCAAGGGCCTGGCCGCCATGGGCGTGCAGGGATCGCGTCTGGATGAACTCACCGACATGGCCCTTCAGGACCCGAGCGTCGGCGGCAATCCGGTCGCGATGACCAAGGAAAACACCCGCGCCCTGTTTCAGGCCGCAATGTGACAGACGAAGGGCCTGCCTCATCCCCGCAGGTCCCCGCAGGCGGGGAAGTCATTCCCCGCCTGAACCGCGCCGCCCTTCTGGCCCGCATCCGTGCCGACCCCGCCCCCGTCATCGTGATCGAGGCCCCGGCGGGCATGGGTAAAAGCTGGCTTCTTGCCGATCTGGCCCACGACCAGCCCATCGCCACCGGCGAAACCCCCTTCGACGGTGCGCTCTTCTGGGACGTGCCCAACATCCCCCTTGCGGCCGATCTGCCCGAACAGAGGCTCATCCTCGCCAAACGCCCCGACACAGCCATCCCCGAACTCGCCCGGGCCGAGGTCTATGGCCGCGTCAGCCGCTATGGCCCAGCGGACCTCCTCTTCACCCAATCCGATCTCGTGGCCTTGCCCGAGGCCGAAACCCTGATGTCCCGCACCGGCGGCTGGCCCTGCCTCCTGCCCGCAGCCCTGTTGGGCGGGGCCGGGTCCGACGCGCTGACGGTCTTTCTGCAGGACGACCTGCTCAAGGGTATCCCCTCGGCCCGTCTCGTGGCCTTTCAGGTCTACCTGACCGATCCCACGGCCACCCATGACGCAGGCCTCCTGACCGGCCTACCCTTCGTTGGCGGCAAAGTCCTCCACCCGGCCTTGGCCGCCGTCCGACAGCCCATGCTCCGCGCGATCCGCGCCCTGCTCGCCGCCCGGGTCACCAACCCGCAAGAGGCCCGCGCCATCGCCGTGGCGCAGGTGGCGCTGGGCCAGACGCCCGAGGCCATCACCATTTTCCAATCCCTCGGCGCATGGTCCTCCGCGCTCCAGACGCTCGACGCCGCCGGCGGCCCCTTCTTCATCCACCGCTTCGGCGCGGATGCCTTTGACCGCATGCTTTCAGGCTTCCCCCCCGAGATGGCCCTGACCGAAGAAACGCTCGTCCTCTGCCGCGCCATTCAGGCCGTCAAACGTGGCGAGGTGCCACTGACCCGCCGCATCCTGATCGACCGTTACGGCCCCGTCGCCGCCGATGCGCATGCCGTGCTCTCCGACCGGACCCGCCACTCGCTCGAATTCCGCTTCTTCCGCCTTCTCCTCCGCACATGGGAGGATTTCGACCTCGACCTGCGTTTCCTTGACGACGCCTATGCGCTTCTCGCCGAACTCCCGGCGGAAGATGACCTGCACCGCGGCTCCTTCTACAACGCCGTCCTCGAGTTCTACATCCGCGCAAGGCGTTTCCCCGAGGCCGACCATGCTGCCAGCCGCGCCGCAACCCATTACGCCCGCGCGAAAATCCCGATCCTGGCTTTCTACATCGACCTGCATCGCGCAATCATCCGCCTCTTCATGGGCGAACCCTCGGTGGCCCGCCATCACAGCGCCGCCGCCCGCGCCCATCTGCGGGCCGCCCGCCATGACAGCCCCGGCGATGCGCGCCTCCTCACTCTTCTCGACGCCTGCATCGAGTACGAATCCGGCCATGCCGAGGCGCTGACGCGCTTCCTCTCCCTCGAACTCGACGCCTTCGCGCAGGGCGAAATCTGGCCTTCTCTCGTGGAACTCTCGCTCATCTATGGCTCACAGGCGCTCGGCGAACACTATTCCACCATATCCGCCCGTTCCTTCCTTGACCGCTGGAGGGTTACACAGGAACGCTCGTCACAGTTCCGCACACTGATCGACATCCGCGAGGTCACAGTGCTCCAGAACGGCAGCCGCTGGGCCGAAGCCGCGCAAAAGGCGGCAAGCCTGCCCTCCCGCATCACCCTCGCCTTCGTCCAGACGGGAGAGGGGCTGGCCGACCTCCACGACCGCGACGAAACGGCCCTCGCCCTCGTCTGGCTCCGCCATATGGCGCAAGTCACACCCACGCGCCCCGGCCTCGTGCCGCTGATCGACCAAATCCTTGACAACCCCCACCTCACCGCCCGCCAAAGAACCGGAGCGGAAATCTGGCGCGCCCATGTCATGCGCCGCCAGCGCCTTGGTGCCGGGGCCCAAACCCAACTCGCCCGCACTCTCGCCCAGGCTGCCCAAGCCGGGTCTGTTGCGATCCTGAGCGAGGAGCGCGCCTTTCTCACCGACCTGACCGCCACGCGCCGCCTGCGCGACACGCTCGACCGCATCGAACCCGTCCGCCGCGTCCTGAAACAGGTGGCCGAGGCAGGGCCGGGCCGCCCCACGCGGGGGCAGGCCGCGGGCCTCACCCGTCAGGAAACCCGGATCCTCGACGCCCTCTCCGAAGGTGCGGCCAACAAGGCCATCGCCAACATGCTGGGCCTGTCCGAGGCCACCGTCAAATTCCACCTCGGCAATCTCTACCGCAAACTCGGCTGCTCCTCCCGCCGAGACGCGGTCAAGGCCGCCTCCGCTCTCCGGCTTGTCTCCTGACCCCTGGTTTCTTTGTTGCTAATAGACCTCGGGGGAGCCGCAGGCGGGGCAGAGCCCCCTCCACCCTCAAGCCCAGGCCGAAACCTAGCCGTTTTGCGCTAAAACCTATCCGCCCCACCCATTGCCGCTAGGGCAGATGCAGACCCATGCTGACCCTCAGACAAGGGGCAAGAAGCCTCCGCCTGTCTTGGACAGTCCACATGGGGATGATGATGACCAAACGCCTTCTCGCGACCACGGCCTCTCTGGCCCTTGCCTCTGCCCTTGTTGCCGGGGCAGCGGCGGCCCAGACCGTCGTGACGATGAACACCGTGCAGATCTTCGGCACGATCGATCCGGCCAAGATCAGCGACTATACTGACTACATGGCCGCCGTGAACCTCTATGACAGCCTTGTCACGGTGGACAGTTCGGGCAATCTCGTCCCGCAGATCGCAGAAAGCTGGGTCGTCTCCCCGGATGCGACCGAAGTCACCTTCAAGCTGCGCTCGGACGCAACCTTCACCGACGGCACCCCGATCCTCGCCTCGGACGTGGTCTATTCCTTCGAACGTCTCCTGCGGATCAACCAGGGCCCGGCGAACCTTTTCGCGGGCGTCGTCGAATCCGGCGCAGTGACCGCCGTTGATGACACCACCGTCAGCTTCAAGCTGTCCAAGACCTTTGCCCCCTTCATGGCCACCGTGCCCGCGCTGATGATTGTCAACGCAGACCTCGTCGAGGCCAACAAGGGCGAGGATGACGGCCAGACGTGGCTCGCCGACAACGTTGCAGGCTCGGGTGCCTATCTCCTCGACAGCTGGGATCGCGGCAGCCAGATGGTGATCAAGCGTTATGCCGATTACTACGGCGGCTTCCTTGACAACCCGATTGACGAAGTCCGGTGGATCATCACGAACGACGAAGCGACGGTCAAGGCGCTTGCCGCTTCGGGCGAACTCACCATGTCCTCGCAGTTCCAGTCGCCCGATACCTACCAGGCACTGGTCGACATGGGTCGCTTCCGGCTCGAAAGCCAGCCCACGACGACGGCCTTCTACCTCAAGCTCAACACCAAGGCCGCGCCGACCGATGACATCCACATCCGCCGCGCCATCGCCTATGCGACCGACTACGCCACGATCCGCGAAGTGATCTTCCCGGGCGAACCGATGACGACGGTCCTTCCCGCAGGCTTTGCCGATTTCTGGAACCCGGATGTCGCAGCACCGGTCTATGACCTTGCCAAGGCACAGGAAGAGATCGCCCTGTCCGCCTATGCCGGTCAGGAAATCCCGATCACGCTTGGCTGGGTCGCAGGCACGCAGTTCGAGGAAGAGATCAGCCTTCTCATGCAGGCCAACCTTGAATCCCTTGGCTTCAAGGTGACCCAGCAGCCCGACCCTTGGAACCGCATCACCGAAATCGCGGCCGATGTAGCCACAACGCCAAACGTGAACCAGATCTTCTTCGGGCCGACCTATCCGAGTCCGGATTCGATGTTCTTCACCCAGTTCCATTCGGCGGCGGCAGGCACATGGGCTTCGATGGAATGGGTGCAGGATCCGGCGGTCGATGCACTCATCGACGCGGCCCGCGCAACTGGCGACGTGGCCGAACAGGCCCGGCTCTACAAGGAAGTCCAGGCCACTCTGGCCGATCAGATGGTCGCCGTGCCGCTTCTCGCGCAGACGGTGCAGCACGCGATGGACAACTGCCTGCAGGGCTTCAACGCCGTGCCGATGCAGTCCTTCGACTATGACATGACCCGCTACAACTGGTCCTGCCCCTGATCTGGCCTTCGGGATGATACGTGGCCGGGCGGCTTTGCCCTCCGGCCACGCCCCCCACCAGAGTGTAATTGCGAGGATGACAACGGCGGGGAGGGCAGGGGTCACTTGACCCGCTTGCCTGTCTGAAGGATCGGCACTCATGGAGTTTCTTGCCTTCCTTGCGCGGCGGCTGGCCTGGTCGCTTCTGGTCCTTGTAGGGCTGTCCGTGGTGATCTTCGTGATCGCCCGGGTGGTCCCGGGGGACCCGGCGCGCATGGCTTTGGGGCCAAGGGCAAGCGCTGAACAGGTGACCGAACTTCAGGAAAAGCTCGGGCTCAACCTGCCGCTTTATCAGCAATACGGGCTTTTCATCGGCGGTCTTGCGCGGGGCGAACTCGGCCAGTCGCTTCTGACCGAACGGTCGGTGAACGAAGATATCCGGACAACCTTCCCCGCCACGCTGGAACTCGTGCTGACAACCGTGTTCATCGCCTTCCTGTTCGGCGTCCCCTTGGGCGTGGCTGCAGCGCGCTGGAAGGACAGCTGGCCCGACAACCTTGTCCGCGCCTTTGCTATCGTGGCGGCGGTGATGCCCACCTTCTTCATAGCGCTCCTCTTGCAGGTTCTGGCGGGCTATGTCCTCCAGATCCTGCCCACCACTGGGCGGCTGCCGACAGGCACTGATTTTGAAGCCAACATCACCGGCCTCCTGATTGTGGACGGCCTCCTCAAGGGGCAGTTCAATATCGTGTTCGAGGCCATGCGCCACCTCCTCCTCCCCGCGCTCGCCCTGTCTCTGGCCACGATGGGCCAGATGGCCCGCATCACCCGCGCCTCGATGATCGACGTGTCGCGGCAGGACTATATGGAGGCCGCCCGCGCCTTTGGCGTGCCGGACCGCATCCGTCTCTTCAAGTACCAGTTGCGCCCCGCCTTCGTGCCGCCCCTCACCATCATGGGCCTTGAATTCGCCTCGCTCATCGGCGGGGCCTTTGTGGTGGAACTCATCTTCTCCTGGCCCGGCATGGCCGCCTACGGCATCCGCGCCATCACACAAAAGGACCTGAACGCCATCATGGGTGTCGTCATGGTCTCGGGCGTGTTCTTTGTGCTGGTCAACCTGCTGATCGACGTCCTCGTGGGCCTTGTCGATCCTCGCATCCGCATCCGGGGGCGCCGGGCATGAGCGATCTGACAGCGCTCTCGAACAGTTACCAGAACTGGTACCGGTTCAGCCGCAACCCGACGGCAGTGATCGGTCTGATCATCGTCGTGGTCTCCATCCTCGCCGCGATCCTGGCGCCCCATATCACCCCCTATCCCGACCATGCCGGTGCCTTTGTCGATTTCCGCAACCGCCACCAGCCGCCCAGCTGGGACCACTGGTTCGGCACCGACAATGTAGGTCGGGATATCCTGACGCGGGTGATCTTCGGCCTGCGGGTCTCGCTCCTCTTGGCCTTTGTCGTGCTCATCATCGCCGTGCCTTTCGGCACCATCATGGGCCTCCTCGCCGGCTACTTCGGCGGCTGGACCGAGATCGTCATCATGCGCCTGACCGATATCGCGCTGGCCCTCCCGCCGCTCATCATGGCTTTGGCCGTGGCTGCCGTGCTCGAACCCTCGCTCATGAACGCGATGCTGGCCATCGCCTCGCTCTGGTGGACATGGCACACGCGGCTTGTCTATTCGATGGTCCGCCAGATCCGGGCGCTGGAATATGTCGAGGCAGCCGAGACGCTGGGCGCATCGAAATTTCACATCCTCTTCCGCGAAATCCTGCCCAACTGTGTCTCGGCCATCGCGGTCAAGACCTCGCTCGACGCAGGTTTCGTCATCCTCGTGGGCGCGTCCCTCTCCTTCCTTGGTCTTGGCATCCAGCCCCCCACGCCCGACCTTGGCACGATGGTGGCTGACGGGGCGCAGGGCCTGCCGGACTACTGGTGGGAATCCATGCTGCCGGGCGTGTCGATCCTTTTTGTGGCACTGGGTTTCAACCTACTGGGCGATGGTCTCCGCGACCTGTTTGACGTGGAGGATGTGCGATGACCGCCCTCCTTTCCGTCCAGGGCCTCTCGGTCAGCTTCTCCACTTACGGACGCACGGCCGAGGTGCTGAAAGGCGTGAGCCTTGACGTCCCGCAAGGTGCTCAGGTTGCGCTGGTGGGGGAAAGCGGATCAGGCAAGTCGGTCACGATGAAAGCGATCATGGGCCTGCTGCCGCAACCCCCTGCGCGCATCCACGCGGGCAAGATCATGTTCGACGGGCGCGATCTTCTGACCCTGCCCGAACGCGAACGCGTGGCCCTGCGCGGCACGGCGATGAGCATGGTGTTTCAAGACCCCATGTCTTCGCTCAACCCCGTCTGGACGATCGAGGATCAGCTCACCACGATCCTGAAATATGCCGACCGCCGCCTTGGCCGTGATCGCGACCGGCGCGGGCGGCGGGCGCGCGTGATCGAGGTGCTGTCGCAGGTCCGCATGCGCGACCCCGAACGCGTAGCGCAAAGCTTTCCCATTATGCTCTCGGGCGGGATGCGCCAGCGCGTGCTGATCGCGATGGCGCTCCTTTCCGAACCGCGCCTCCTCATCGCTGACGAACCCGGCACTGCACTCGACGTGACGACGCAGGCGCAGATCCTGAAACTGCTGCGTGATCTTGTCGAGGCGCAGGGGCTGGCGCTCCTCATGATCACCCACAACCTTGGCGTCGTGCGGGAAACGTCGAACTACGTGTATGTGATGAACAAGGGCGAGATTGTGGAAGAGGGGCCAACAGCGGGCCTTTTCGCCGAACCCCGCCAGCAATACACCCGCGACCTGATCGCCGCCGTGCCCCGGCTCACCGGACGGGTGGCCCTGTGACCGCCGCGCTCGAAATTCGCGATCTGGTGAAGACCTATCCGGTCCGCAACGCCTTTGGCCGGGTCTCGGGCGCTGTCCGGGCGGTGGATGGCGTGTCCTTCACCATCCCCTCGGGCGGGGTTTACGGGCTTGCGGGCGAATCCGGGTCGGGCAAATCCACCATCGCGCGGATGATCATGGGCCTGACCGAACCGGATGAGGGCGACATCCTGATCGACGGCGTCTCGGTCCTTGGCCAAGGCGAACGCGCCAAGGTGCAGATGGTGTTCCAGAACCCCGGCGCCTCGCTCAACCCCCGCCGCACGGTCGGCCAGTCGATCAAGGTGCCGCTCGTCGCACATACCTATCAGGGTGACCGCAAGGGGCGTATCGGTGACCTGCTTGATATGGTCCAGCTTCCCCGCCATTTCGCCGACCGCTATCCGCACGAACTCTCGGGCGGGCAGAAACAGCGCGTGGCCATCGCACGGGCGCTGGCCGTCAGCCCCCGGCTTCTGGTGCTCGACGAACCCACCTCCGCCCTCGACGTGTCGGTGCAGGCCAAGGTCATCGACCTTCTTGAAGAACTCGGGCGGCAACTCGGCCTCACCTACCTCTTCATCAGCCACGACCTCTCGCTCATGCGCAACTTCGCGCAGACGGTAGGCGTCCTCTACCTTGGCAAGATCGTCGAGACCGGCCCCGTGGCCCGCGTCTTTGAACGGCCCGGACACGATTACACCCGCCTCCTCCTCGCCTCGGTCCCCGTGATTTCGACCGAGGAAGCGGCGATGCGGCCCGTGATTCCCCTGATAAACGGCGAAATGCCCACAGCCGAAGATTTGATGGCCCTGCGTGCAGGGCTGAACCCAAAGGAAACTGCAAGATGATCCGTATCGGAATCGATGTCGGCGGCACCAATACCGATGCCGTGTTGATGGATGGCAAGACGGTCATGGCCGGGGTCAAGGCGCCCACATCGGCGGATGTCATGACTGGCGTGGTGCAGGCGCTGCGCGACGTGCTGGCGGCGGCCAAGACGACGGCGGACAAGGTCGACGTGGTCATGATAGGGACCACCCATTTCACCAACGCCGTGGTCCAGCGCCGCGATCTGGCCCCGGTGGCCGCCGTCCGCCTCTGCCTGCCCGCCACGGCCAGCCTGCCGCCGATGGTGGACTGGCCCGAGGATCTGCGCGATGTGCTGGGCAATCACTGGTATCTTGCCCACGGGGGCAACGAATTTGACGGTCGTGTGATCTCCAGGCTGGACGAGGCCGAACTCCTTGGCATCGCAGCCGATATCCGCGCCAAGGGGATCAAGTCCATCGCCATCACCTCGGTCTTTTCACCGGTCTCGTCCGAGTTTGAAAAGCAGGCGGGCGAGATCATGGCCAAGGCCCTGCCGGACACCCACATCACGCTCTCCGCAGATATCGGCCGCATCGGCCTGCTGGAGCGCGAAAACGCAGCGATCATGAATGCCTGCCTGCGGGACCTGTCGCGCCATGTGGTCGAGGCGTTCCGGGGCGCACTGGCCGACGTGGGCTTTACCGGGCGGTTCTACCTGACCCAGAACGACGGCACGCTGATGGACGCGGCCTTTGCCGAACGCTTCCCTGTCCTGACCTTTGCCTCCGGTCCCACCAACTCGATGCGGGGTGCTGCGTTCCTGTCGGGCGTGGCCGATGCCATCGTGGTTGATATCGGCGGCACGACTTCGGACGTCGGTTCGCTGCAAAAAGGCTTCCCCCGGCAGGCGACAGTCGCGGTCGAGGTTGGCGGCGTCCGCACCAACTTCCGGATGCCCGACGTCTTCTCCATCGGCCTTGGCGGCGGCTCGCTCGTCGTGGACGGCCCGGACGGTGTCACCGTCGGCCCCCGCTCCGTCGGCTACCGCATCGTGACCGAGGCGCTCCTCTTTGGCGGATCCACCCTCACGACCTCGGATATCATCGTGGCCGATGGCGGCGCAGACCTTGGCGACAGGGCACGGGTCGCCCATCTTGACAAGGCTCTGATCCGACGCGCCCGCGACCGGATCGCCTTCATGCTCGAAGACTGCGTCGAACGCGCCCGCATCAGCGCCGAACCCCTGCCGGTGATCGTCGTGGGCGGTGGGTCGATACTTGTCGAAGGGCCGATTGCAGGCCTCGAACTTATCCTGCCCAACCACTTCGCGGTGGCAAACGCCGTCGGTGCCGCCATCGCGCAGGTGTCGGGCGAAGTTGACCGCGTCTATGCCCTGGCCGAAATGACCCGAGATGCGGCACTTGACGATGCCAAACGGCAGGCCATCGACGCCGCCGTCGCCGCAGGTGCCCGCCGTGACACGGTCGAGATTGTGGATGTCGAAGACGTGCCGCTCGCCTACCTGCCCGGCAATGCGACCCGGGTGCGGGTCAAGGCCGTGGGTGAACTTCATGTCGGATGACGGAAGCTGGCCGCTGGTCGAGGCGGATCTGCTGCCCCTCTCCATCGGGGCGGCACTCCTTGGCACAGGGGGCGGCGGCAACCCCTATGTCGGCATGCTCCGGTCCCGCGAACTCCTGCGCAAGGGCGCAACGGTCCGCGTCCTGCCCTTGAAGGCTTTGCCCGATGATGCCCTGATCGGCGAAGTCGGGGGCATAGGTGCCCCCGTCGTGGGCGTCGAAAAGATCGAGGAGGGAGGCGAATGCTACCGTGCCATGCGGGCGGTCGAAGAGACCTTGGGCATCCGCATGGCTGCCCTGATCAGCGCTGAAATCGGCGGGGCCAATTCGATGGAGCCCGTGATCGCGGCGGCCATGGCTGGCCTGCCCGTCATCGATGGAGACGGCATGGGCCGCGCCTTTCCCGAAGTGCAGATGACCACGTTTTTCATCTACGGAGCCAAGGCATCGCCCGCTGCGATTGCAGATGACAAGGGCAATGTCGTTGTGTTCAGGGACGTGGTTGACATGTACTGGCTCGAACGCTTCGCCCGCGACACCTCGGTCGCCATGGGCGCAGCGGCGGGGCTTGCCATCGCGCCGATGCGTATGGATTTCGTGCGCCGCACCGCCGTGCCCGGCACAGTGACGCAGGCCCTGACCATTGGACGCGCCGTGCAGGACGCTCGGGCAAAACGGCAGAATGTCGTCGAACGAGTCTGCGCCGCCACCGGCGCGACCCTCTTCTTCACCGGCAAGATCACCGACATCCGCCGCGAGTTGAAAGGCGGCTTTGCCCGGGGCGAGGCCAAGATCGTGGGTCTGGGCGACTGGCAGGGGTCCGAAGGCCGCATCGCAATCCAGAACGAAAACCTCGTCCTTTGGGTCGATGGCGAACCCGTCATCATGGTCCCCGACCTTATCATCAACCTCGACCTTGAAACCGGCGAACCGATCACGACCGAAATCCTGCGCTATGGGCAGCGCGTCGCCGTGATCGGCCTGCCCGTGCATGACCTCATGAAAACGCCCGAGGCGATGGCGGTCGTCGGACCGCAGGCCTTTGGCTATCCCGAACTGACCTTTACGCCGCTGGCCTTTGGCCCGGTAAGCGCCTGAAAGGACGCGACAATGAACATCATCCGCATGGTTGACGTGAACGACATGGAGGATATCGCCATCGGCGGCGCGGTGCTCGGCACCGGGGGCGGCGGCGATCCCTATGTCGGCAAACTCATGGCGCAGCAAGCGATCCGGAAGTACGGCCCGGTCAAGCTGATGGACGTGATGGAACTGGCCGATGACGCGCTGGTCGTCCCTGTCTGCATGATGGGTGCGCCCACCGTGATGACGGAAAAGCTGCCGCAGGGCGACGAACTCATGAACGCCTTCCGCGCGCTTGAGGCCGTGATGGGCCGCAAGATCGACGCCGTCCTGTGCGGAGAGGCGGGCGGCGTGAACTCCACCACCCCATTTGTTGTCGCCGCAGCCTCGGGCCTGCCGCTGATCGACGGCGACGGCATGGGCCGGGCCTATCCTGAATTGCAGATGGTGACCTTCACGCTCCACGGCGTATCGGCCACGCCGATGGTCCTCTGCGACGACAAAGGAAATTCGCTCGTCCTCGACACCGTGTCGAACGCCTGGACAGAACGCCTCGCCCGCGCCGCGACGATCGAAATGGGCGGCTCGGCCCTTCTGGCCTTCTACCCCATGTCGGGCGCAGTCGCGAAAATGGCCGTCGTCGCAGGCACACTCTCGCTCTGTGCCAGGATCGGCGAAACGCTCCGCGCTGCCCGCACGGAACACGCCGACCCGGTCCGCGCCCTGACCGACCTTCTTGGCGCCAAGACCCTGTTCCACGGCCGCATCATGGATATCGAACGCCGCACCGAAGGCGGTTTCGCGCGCGGCAAGGCAACCCTCACCGGCGTCGACACCTGGAAAGGCCAGACCCTGCGCCTTGATTTCCAGAACGAATTCCTGATCGCCGAACGCGACGGCACCGTCCTTGCCACCACGCCGGACCTTATCGCCGTGGTCGAGGCTGACAGCGGCGCCCCCGTCACCACCGACAGCCTCAAATATGGCCAAAGGCTCATGGCGCTGGCCTGGCCCTGCAACCCGCTCTGGCGCACCCCCGGCGGCATCGAACTCGTCGGCCCCCGCTACTTCAAATACGACCGGGACTATGTCCCGTTTGAACAAGTGTAGGATATTCCTGCGGAAAAACGGCCGTAAGCCCCTCCCCAAAAGAAAAATTGCCGCAACGGCACTCCCGATGCTATTTTCTGACCAGCACCATGATTGGCCGGAAGCCCTGTTTTTCCGGCCTCGTCTGATTTGACGTCTGAATTCCGTTTCTGTCCCCATTGAAAGGGCGAAGCACATGAATAGATCGCGGCGGACATTTCTGGCGATCGTGACGGCGGCGGCCGTTGTCGGCGGGGTGATTTACGGGGTTGGCATGGACGGCCAGCTTTCCTTGCCCGGCGGGCTTGCGCTGCCCGGATCGACCCCCGTCGAAATCACTGTGGCCAGTTCGGTGACCAAGTCGAAATGGCTTGCCGAGGCCGTCGCGCGGTTCACCGAAGCCGATATCCGCACCGACTCGGGTCAGCGCATCACGATCACTACCTCGAGCGTCCTGTCGGGTGACTCGATGCTGCAAATCGCCGACGGCTCCCTGCAACCCACGGTCTGGAGCCCCGGCGAAACCGCCTGGGTGGACCAGTTGAACGAACGCTGGAACCGCGCGCATCCGACAGCGATCACCTCGGCCGAATGCGCGCCCACCGTGCTGACCCCCGTTGGCCTTGCGATCTGGCAACCCATGGCCGAGGCACTGGGATGGCCCGACACACCGATCAGTTTGAAAAAGCTGATCGACCTTGCCAATGACCCCGAAGGCTGGGCCACCTAAGGCCACCCCGAATGGGGCCGCCTGCGCCTTGGCCACACCCATCCCCAGTATTCGAGCGCGGGCCGCCACCGTGCCAGACTTTGCCATTCCCTCGCCTGAAGTCTCCGAGGCGATCATCGATCAGTTCATGGCAACCAAGCGCAAGGCGACCGTCATCCTTGTCCTTGACGTCTCAGGCAGCATGCAGGGCGAGCCGATCAATACAGCGACCCGGGCGACCGCGGCCTTTCTCGACCGGCTTGACCCGCGTGACAGGGTCGGCGTCCTGATGTTCAGCGACAAGGTCAACGAGGTTTCGGCCGTGCAGGAGGTTTCGGTGATCGGAGAACGGGCGCAATCCCAAGTGCTTGGCCTCATCGCCGACGGTGGAACCAACATGAACGGCGCGGTCTGCCGCGCGACCGAGATTATTGACGAACAGATGCAGCCCGACCGCGAAGCAGGCGAAAACCGCCTTTACGGGATCGTCCTTCTCTCTGATGGAGAGGATACGGCGGGCGAAGTTTCGGAAACGCGGATGTTTCAGACCTGCCTGCGGACCGGCACCGAAGGCGAAGGCGCCCGCGTCTTTGCCATCGCCTTTGGCAATGGCGCCGATCAGGAGGTGCTGCAGCGCCTTACGCAAGAGACGCAAGGCACTCTCTTCACGGCAACCCCGGCCTCGATCGACGCGGCCTATCTGAAGATCTCGGCCGAACAGTGACATGACGACAGGAATGGCCGCAACATCGCCCTCGGTTGTCCGGGCCCGTTTCCGCGCCGCTCGGACCGAGGCGGCCCTGACCGGGACCGGCACGGCCCTGATCGGTGCAGGTGTGGGCCTTGCCGCGCTTCTGACCTGGCTGGCAGAGGGGCGCGGCATGCTTCAGCCCGAGACTTGGCCACTCGCGCTCGGTGGCGGCGCAGTGGTTCTGGCCATCAAGGCCGCGCTCGATCTGCTTGACCGTGACGATGATGCAGACCTCTGGCGCCATGTGCTGACCCAGGCCTTTGGTGACGACATGCGCAGTGACGGCGACGTTGCCCGTCAGGCGCGTCTGGCCATCGAATTCCGCACAAGACTTGCCGCAGCCGAGGCAAAGGCGGGCCGCACCGCGCGCCATTCGGTCAACCTCCTGATGCTGCGCATTGACCATTTCATGGATTGCATCGTTGATCTTGCCCGTCAGACCGCCATCGAACGCGGCGAGTCGCGGTTCCAGACCGGCCTGTCCTCGCGGAGCGGCCAGCGCCTAAGCCAGATCGAATCACAGGTCACCACCGCGCACGACCCCGCCCATGCGCGGCGGCTGCAGGACGCCGCCAACGGGCTGTCATCCCATGTACGAGCCGTGGACGGTCTCGCCCGGCGTGTGGAAGACAGTTACCTGCGGCTGGAACGGGCAGTCGCGGCACTGGGGGCGGTCACATCGGAAATCATCCTTGACCTGTCCCGTGGCCGGACCGTGCCCCAAGCCGGGGCTCTGGACGCGCAAATCGCGGGGGAAATCCTGCGCATCCGGTCAGAACTGCATGAAGGTGTATCGGCCCTGGCGCCGCCCTTGCCTTGAGCGGGTCAGACCTGCTCGACGGCGACCTTGTTTGTGTAGAACGCCAGATAGCCCGCAATCGCCTCGACCCCCGCCTTGGGTGTCTCATAGGACCATGCGGCATCCCGGATCGTACCGCTTTCGCCGACGATGGAGTAATAGCTTGCCTCGCCCTTGTAGGGGCAGGTGGAATGGGTTGCGCTCCGGTCCATGAATGCCATGGCAAGGTCTTCCCTCGGAAAATAGATCACCGGGGGATAGTGCCCTTCGATCAGTTCCAGCGCCCTGCTCGTCTCACCGATGACCGCCCCTCCGGCGCGGATGACCCAGTCACCTTCGGCTGGTCTGATCGTGATATGGTCGGCCATCTGCATCCCCCGTCCCGCTGCAAGCGCGGATACCCTGCGCCTGCGCCGGGGCCTTGTCAAAGGGGCGCTGTCGCTGAAATGAGCCATTCGCGGGCCGTCCCCTCCACACGCGGGCCGATCCGGACCAGCACCTCGGCATGGTAGCCGTCGATCCAGTCCCGCTCGGCCTGTGACAGCAGCGACGGGTCGATCAGGCGGCGGTCAAACGGAACCCAGGTCAGCGTCTCGAACCCCAGCATCTGGCGATGGGCGTCTCCTCCCGGCAGGGCGAGGGCAGGGGTCACGACGATCAGATTCTCGATACGGATGCCGAATGCGCCTTCGCGGTAGTAACCCGGTTCATTCGACAGGATCATGCCGGGCTCCAGCGCCACATCCGATATCCGCGAAATCCGCTGCGGCCCTTCATGCACCGACAGATAGACCCCCACGCCATGCCCCGTCCCGTGGTCATAGTCGAGGCCGGCGGTCCAGAGCGGAAACCGCGCCAGTGCATCCAGATGCTGCCCCGCGACCCCCTTGGGGAACCGCGCCCGGCTGATCGCGACCATCCCTTGCAGAACGCGGGTATAGCAGGCCACCGCATCGGCTGGCGGCGCGCCTACCGTAACCGTGCGGGTAATGTCGGTCGTACCGTCCAGATATTGACCGCCCGAGTCGACCAAGAGCAACTCGCCCGCGTTCACCGGGCGGTTGGATTCCTCGCTCACCCGGTAATGCACGATGGCTCCATGCGGGCCTGCGCCGGAAATCGTCTCGAAACTGATGTCGAGCAATGCGTTGGTCGCCCGACGGAACCCTTCCAAGGACCGCACCACGTCAATCTCGGTCAGCGCTCCCTTGGGCGCTTCGGCATCAAGCCAGGCCAGAAAGTTCACCATCGCCGCCGCATCCCGCAGATGGGCGGTGCGGGTGCCTGCGATCTCGGTCGCGTTCTTGCGCGCCTTGGGCAGCAGGCAGGGGTCAGCATCGCGGGCCAGAGCCACACCGGCCCCGGCAAGGACAGTGCGCACCTTCTCGGGCAGTGATTTCGGATCAATCCGCACCGGCCCGGTCAGATCCGGCAGACGGCCCAGAAAATCTGCCTCGTCATGGACCGTCACGGCAGGGCCAAGATGATCGTGCAGATCAGCTACCTTGCCTTCTCGGCAGTAAAGCTCGCAGGTCGCATCATCAAACAGGATCGCAAAGGCCTGCGGCACCGGATTCCGTTCGGTATCCCGCCCCCGGATGTTCAGAAGCCACGCGATGCTGTCCGGCAGCGTCAGGATCGCGGCCGTCTGTCCCGCCTTGCGCATGGCATCGGCCAGCCGTGCGCGCTTGCCCTCGTGGGATTCGCCCGCGTGTTCCAGCGGATAGGCCGTGAAGCAGCCCATCGGCGGGGCAGGGCGGTCAGTCCAGATCCGATCGATCAGGTTCTCGCCGGGCCGCAGGGTGATCCCCTTGTTCGACAACTTTGCCGTCAGCCCCTCGATCTCCTCGACCGAATGCAGCCAGGGGTCAAAGCCGACCACCGTCCCCTCAGCCAGATGCTCGATCAGCCAGTCCGCCAGCTTCACTTCGGGCCAGTGGACCGGGGTGAACACTTCGGCCACCTGCGCACCCACCTGCACGCGATACCGACCGTCGATGAACACGCCGGCCAAAGACGGCGTCACCGCACAGAACCCCGCCGACCCCGTAAACCCGGTCAGCCAGGCCAGCCGTTCATCCGACGGAGCCACATATTCACCCTGATAGGCGTCACTCCGCGGTACCAGCACGGCATCCAATCCCGCCCGCGCCATCTCCTCCCGGAGTAGTCCAAGCCGCGGCGGCCCCTGTTCGGGACGCGAAGCCACATCGAATGTCTGGAACATGGGCAGTCCTTTCTGCAGTCACCCCCGCAGTCCGGGGCGAAGACCCTAGCGCATCACCTTGTTCATTCCGAGCATCCGGGCCCGTTTGCGCGGGTCGGTGTCGAACAGGGCGGCGAGTTGTTCGGTCATGGCCCCGGCGAGTTGTTCGACATCGGTGATCGTGACGGCGCGGTCATAATACCGGGTCACATCATGGCCGATGCCGATCGCGATCAGCTCCACGGCCTTGCGCTTTTCCACCATGGCGATCACGTCGCGCAGATGTTTTTCAAGGTAATTCGCGGGGTTGACGGACAGGGTGCTGTCATCCACCGGCGCCCCGTCCGAAATCACCATCAGGACCTTGCGTTGTTCGGGCCTGTTCACCATCCGGCGGTGCGCCCATTCCAGCGCCTCGCCGTCGATGTTTTCCTTCAGCAGCCCCTCTTTCATCATCAGCCCAAGGTTCTCGCGCGTGCGCCGCCAGGGCGCGTCGGCGGATTTGTAGATGATGTGGCGCAGGTCGTTCAGACGGCCGGGCTGGGCCGGGCGGCCTTCGCCCAGCCATTTCTCGCGGCTCATCCCGCCTTTCCAGGCGCGGGTGGTGAACCCCAGAATCTCGACCTTGACCGCACAGCGTTCCAGAGTCCGCGCCAGAACATCCGCACAGATCGCCGCAATCGAAATCGGCCGTCCCCGCATTGAGCCTGAATTGTCGAGCAAGAGCGTCACGCAGGTATCGCGGAATTCGGTATCCTTCTCGACCTTGAAGGACAAAGGCGTCGTCGGGTTGGCCACGACACGCGCCAGACGGCCGGCGTCAAGGATGCCTTCCTCGCGGTCAAACTCCCACGACCGCGACTGCTGCGCCTGAAGCCGCCGTTGCAGCTTGTTGGCCAGCCGCGACACAGCACCCTTAAGTGGCTCAAGCTGCTGATCCAGATAGGCCCGCAGGCGTTCCAGCTCTGCCGGTTCGGCAAGTTGCTCTGCCGGGATTTCCTCGTCGAAATCGGTCTTGTAAACCTTGTAGTTCGGGTCGGCCGCCGAATAGGGCGCAGGGGAGGGTGGCTCGTGCGGGGCCTCGCCGTCAGGCATCTCGGTTTCTTCGGACTGCTCGGCATCCGCATCGGCATCCATTGATACCTGCGCCTGCGACGCGTCCTGTTCATCGTCCTGCGCCTGCTCGGGGCTCGCCTCGGCATCGTCGCTGTCGCTCTGATCCTCGCCCTGGCTGTCGGGATCATCCTGATCGTCCGACCCTTCCTCGGCCTCGTTCTCCTGATCCTCGTCCGCCTGATCGGGATCGTCGCCCAGTTGGTCGCCATAGCCCAGATCCTGAATCAGCGACCGGGCGAATTTGGCGAACGTCTTCTGGTCCGACAGGACCTCTTGAATGTCATCCAGCCGGCTGCCTGCCTGATTTTCGATGAACCCGCGCCAGAGGTTCATGACATTGTCCGCCCCTGCAGGCAGATCGCGCCCCGTGGCCAGATGCCGGATCAGATACCCCGCCGCCACCGACAGCGGTGCATCCGCGGCCGTTCGGATCTGGTCATAGCCCTTGCGCCGTGCGTCCGATCCGATCTTGGCGTCGATGTTGCCCGCCGTCCCCGGCATGTGGACCGCGCCCACCGCCTCGACCCGGGCCGTTTCCATCGCGTCATAGATATCCCGCGCCATGGCGCCCTGCGGCATGTAACGGGCGGCCACCTTGGGATCGTGGAACTTGTGGCGCAGCGCAAAAGCATCGGCCGTCCCGCGCGCCAGAAGCACTTCGTCCCGCGTCATCCGGCGGCTGATCTGCGGCAGGCGCACGGAGTCAGCCGTCAGGCCCGGCGGATCGACCGAGAAACTGACCGTCAGGTCAGGGTCATCGGCCATGACCTTGGTCGCCTCGGCGAGGGCCTTCTTGAACGGGTCTGCAGGGTTGTCGGATGGCTTGATCATGGGGCCAGATAAATCACCCGAGGCCTCTGGGAGCAAGGGCTGCAGGCCCTTTGGTCATCGGAAATTGCTGTGCGACAACGGTTGGTGACACGCAGGATCAAAGACCTGCTGTGCATTGGTGCACCGTCCATTCCCTTGTCCTGCGCCCGCTTCGCCCCATCTACGCTCATCATTACGCAACTCAGGCTTGAACGGAGCTTAACATGTCCAAACCCAAGATCGCTCTCATCATCAGTTCGACCCGCGCCACCCGCTTTGCCGATATTCCGACAAAGTGGATCAAGGCGCAGGCCGATGCCCATGGCGCGCTTGATACCGAAATCGTCGATCTGCGCGATTTCAACCTGCCCTTCTTCAACGAGATGGCCTCGAACGCCTGGGTGCCGAGCCAGAGCCCCGAAGCCGTGGCGTGGCAAGAAAAGATCGCAGGTTTTGACGGCTACATCTTCGTTCTGGCCGAATACAACCGTTCGATCACGGCCGCACTCAAGAACGCGCTTGATCAGGCCTATGTGGAATGGGCGCACAAGCCCTTTGGTGCCATCTCCTATGGTTCGATGGGCGGCGCCAATGCGCTGGGCCACCTGCAAAACATCGGTGTCGAACTTCAGATGGTCCCGGTGCGCAACAACGTCCGCATCGGTGGGTCGGATTTCTTCCGGGTGCATCCGGGCTTTGGCGGGTCGGGCAATCTGGGCGACCTCGAAGCCGTGATCGCACCGTCGGCCAAGGCAATGCTGGACGACGTGACCTGGTGGGCCAAGGCCACGATGGCAGCCCGCGCGGTGTGATGGAGCAGGGGGCGGCGAACCCACCTTCGCCGACCTGACCAAGGCCATCGCCTTGGTCACACGACCAAAGTGAAGCTTTCCGCCCGGGACGCCTTTGCGTTCCGGGCAGCGACTGCCCCCGGGCAGGCAGGCGCTCCGCGCCCGCCGGGGCAGACGCCGCCCACTGGCGGGGTGTGCTGACCGGGTCAGGCGGAAATGCCGGACGTGAGCGGGGCCGTGGATCCACTGGAGCCCCGGCTGATCCCGCTCAGTGACGCCAAGTCTGTTCTTCCCCATGACCCAAACAAGAAGACCGGGCCATCGCCCGGTCTTTTTTCTTCGTAGGGTCTGTGCCCGCTCGCATTGCCGCTCGGTGTAGGGCGGTGTTCGCCCCGCCACCCCCTCCAGCCTCACCGCATCGCCATGCTGGCAGCGCTTTCCGGCAACTCTTCCGCAAAGCACCGCTGATAGAACTCCGCCACCGTCTGCCGCTCAAGCTCATCGCACTTGTTCAGGAAAGACAGGCGGAACGCATAGCCCACATTGCGGAAGATCTCGGCGTTCTGCGCCCAGTTGATGACCGTCCGCGGGCTCATCACCGTTGACAGATCGCCGTTCATGAACGCCGTCCGGGTCAGATCGGCAACGGTGACCATCTGGCCCACCGTCTTGCGGCCCTTTTCGGTGTTGTAATGCGGGTTCTTGGCCAGAACGATCGCCGCCTCGGCATCGTGGCTCAGATAGTTCAGCGTCGCCACAAGGGACCAGCGGTCCATCTGCGCCTGGTTGATCTGCTGGGTGCCGTGATAAAGACCCGTCGTATCCCCCAGACCGACCGTGTTCGCCGTTGCGAACAGGCGGAAATAGGGGTTCGGCGTGATGATCTCGTTCTGATCCATCAGCGTCAGCTTGCCATCATGCTCCAGCACGCGCTGGATAACGAACATCACGTCAGCCCGGCCCGCGTCGTACTCGTCAAATACAATCGCCACAGGATTGCGCAGCGACCACGGCAGGATGCCCTCGTGGAACTCGGTCACCTGCATCCCGTCGCGCAGCTTGATCGCATCCTTGCCGATCAGGTCGATCCGGCTGATGTGGCTGTCAAGGTTGACCCGCACGGTAGGCCAGTTCAGACGCGCCGCGACCTGTTCGATATGGGTCGATTTACCTGTGCCGTGATATCCTTGGATCATCACACGCCGATTGTAGGCAAAGCCAGCCAGAATCGCGAGCGTCGTATCTGGGTCGAACTTGTAGGTCGGGTCGATGTCGGGAACGCGGTCGCCCCGGTTTGGAAAGCCTTTCACGCGCATGTCCGTGTCGATCCCGAACACATCGCGGACCGAGATGTCTTCGGTCGGTTTCGAGGTCGTGTCGTTGATCCGGTCAGCCATGTCGTGTCCTCATGTCCAGCTTGCCACCAATGGCCTATCTCGTTTGGAGGTTCAAGGGCGGGAGGGGCCGCAAGATGGCTTCGGACTGCGGCCAAAGGTTGCCTTTCCCGGCTAAAGGCGCAGATTGCCGGAAGATCTTTCAAAGGCCCCGCCCGATGACCACCCCGCCCGAGCTGGAAGCGATGATCGCCCGGATGGCCCTGGGCGACAGGACAGCCTTTGCCGCGCTTTATGCAGCGACATCGGCGAAACTATTCGGCATCTGCATGCGTGTCTTGGACAACCGGTCCGAGTCCGAGGACGCACTGCAGGAGGTTTTCGTGAAGCTGTGGCACAGCGCGGAGCGCTATCAGGTCAACGGGCTCTCGCCCATGACATGGATGATCACCGTGGCCCGCAATCACGCCATCGACCGCCTCCGCGCCCGCCGCGCGGCCCCCGGCGACATGGACGAACTTGCCGAACTTGCCGACCTCACCCCCGGCCCCGAGGCGCAGCTGATTGCAGCCTCCGAACGCGGCCGCATTGCGCGTTGCCTTGGCACCCTTGAACCTGACCGCGCCGATGCCATTCGCCGCGCCTATCTCGACGGCGAAACCTATGCTGATCTCGCCTACCGCTACGCTGTGCCGCTGAACACGATCCGGACTTCGTTGCGGCGCAGCCTTCTCAAACTGCGGGAGTGCATGTCATCATGACAACCGATCCCGACCGCGACGACGACCCGGCACTCGCCGCCGAATACGCCGTCGGTCTTCTGTCCGAGGCCGAAACCCGCGCGTTCGAGTCCCGCCTCGCCGTGGACCCTGAATTCCGCGCGATGGTCGCCGTCTGGACCGAAGACCTCGTCACCCTGACCGATGGCATCGCACCCGTGACCCCGCCGAAATCCGTCCAGCTTGCCATCGAACAGCGCCTCTTCCCCGAAGCGCGGCAAAGCTGGGTCCGCCGTCTGGGCCTTATCCCCTCGCTCATTGGCGGCCTTGTCGCCGCGCTTCTGGTTGTCTGGGCCACCCAGCAGGGCATTCTCGGCACCGACCCCGCCCTTGGCCCCAACTACCGCGCCGAAATCGCGGCTCAGGATCAAAGCCTTGTCGTCCAGGCCACCTACAGCGCCGCCAGCGGCGTGATCGAGGTCGACCGTACCGCGGGCGAGCAACGGGCCGGCCGCGTCCTTGAACTCTGGCTCATCGCCGGGGAAAACCCGCCGGTCTCACTGGGCCTGCTCGACATCGGCCGCCGTACAACCGTCGTCGTCCCCGCCGCTCTCATGGCGTCACTCGACGGGGGCGTGCTGGCCATCAGCGACGAACCCCCGGGCGGATCACCTGCCGGCGCACCCACGGGTGATGTCCTCGCCGTCGGGTCGCTCACGGCGCTTTGACGCAGGCAGAACCGGAAACAGTCCGTTTCACCCTGCAGGGCGCCCCGCCACAGCATCGCCATGCTAGGATGAAACAAGAAGCAACGAGTCAGCGTACAGGGGAAGTGATGAGCGCCAAACTCTGGCGTCAAATCGGTTTGTCGGAGGGCGAAAAACGCCTTCTGCTTGCCTATGTGTCAGTCTCGCTGTTCGGCGCGCTGCTGGCCTTCTGCGTCGTCATGCGGCTGGGCTATGGCGGCATCATGTTTCGCCCGATGACCGGCTACGAGTTGTGGACCTGCATCGCAGGCGCCGCCGGCGCCGGAACAGGGCTCTTCCTCTCCCGTCACCACTTCGGTCTGCCCGGCATCGCCGGTATCGGACGTGCCTTTGGCGGGATGCTGATGGTCTGCTTCTCGGGTTCGCTCATCGCAGGCACCCTGGCCTTGCCGCTTTACGGCACGATGTTCGGCCCCTTCAGCCTTGGCGTGCTACTCGCCAGCTCGCCGCTTCTGGCGCTCCTCTGGATCGCCAACCTCTACGTTGCCCACAAGATGATGGGACACTGGCGGGCCGAGCGGGACAGTATCTTCCACGCACAGATCACCCCGACGCCCCTTCCCATGACCCGCCCCGGCCGGATCACTCCTCGTCCTTGAAGTTCCGGCTGGCCTTGATCTGATCCCAGGCCCAGACAACCTCGGCCAACTGTTCTTCCTGACTGCGGTCGCCACCGTTCATGTCAGGATGAAGAACCTTTATCAACGCCTTGTAAGCCTTTCGTATTTCTGCCTTGGTCATCGTATCTCTGACTTCCAGGATCTCGACCGCCTTGCGCTCCGTCGGCGGCAGCTTGCGTGACCCCGCCGCAGCCCGGCCCGGGTTGCGCGTGGCATTGGCCCCCAGCACCTGATGCGGGTCATCCACGCCCAGGCGCGCCCAGGCACGCTGCTCCTCGCTCCGCTTGCCAAAGGGTTTGGTCTCGCGTTCCCAGACGCGGTCCTTCTCGACCTGATCCAGATAATCCTGCTCCGACGCGCCGTCGAAGAAGTTCCACTTCAGGTTATACTCGCGGACATGGTCCTTGCAGAACCAGAAGTAGTCATCCAGCACATCGGGCGATTTCGGCGCACGGTACTTCCCGTCTTCGGGGCAGCCCGCGTGATCGCAGCGCCGCACAGACGTCTCGAACGCCCCGGACATGCCACGGCGTCCACGCGGGTTCTTCTTCTTGGCGCCCGACACCGAAATGTCGAAACCGAAGGGATCCTTCTTTTCCATTGGGTCTGGCTTACCTTTCCGACTCGGACGAGCGAGTTTAAGCCGTGTGTCGTCAGAGAGAAGGGGTTTGGGAAAAATAATGGGACTTGCGCAGGAGATTCGGGCGAAATTGGAGGCTGCGTTTCAGCCGACTGCGCTTGAAGTGGTCAATGACAGCCACAATCACGCGGGACATTCCGGCGATGACGGGTCGGGAGAGAGTCATTGGACCGTCACAATCGCCGCCCCGGCCTTTGCCCCGATGACCCGTGTCGCTCGTCACAGGGCGATTCACACCGCACTCGGTCCCGAGATCATGGGCCGCCTTCACGCGCTGGCGCTGAACGTGTCGTGATTATTCGGCAGCGGCCACGGCCGGGCCAAGGCGCGGCGCGGTGCCCAAAGGCTCCTCACCCGCCCGCAGGACAAGCGCGGGCAGTGCGGCCTGTTCCTGCGTCACGCCCGGCGTGACGGCAGCGGCGACCTCGGTCGTGTGGCGGAACACGAGCATCGTCTGGTATGTGGTCGTCTTTCCCGTCAGGCCCTGACGTTCCTCGCAGGGAAGCATGTCGGACCGCACATATTCCCAGCCATCCGCACCAAGTTCATTCATGATGACCTGAAGCGCCTGCGCAAACCGTT
Organism: Rhodobacterales bacterium; assembly: GCA_026400355.1. Classification (GTDB taxonomy): domain Bacteria; phylum Pseudomonadota; class Alphaproteobacteria; order Rhodobacterales; family Rhodobacteraceae; genus JAPLPE01. Next base: position 75,979 of record JAPLPE010000012.1, read on the forward strand.
CCTCGGTCGTCTTGGCCCCGTTGGCCTTAATGCCACGTTTGGGCGCAGGCAGGACGCGGTATTCATACTTGGGCATCAGACACTCCCTTTATTGGGGCGGATCATATCAACTGAGGCCGCCAAGGCCAAGGATTTCCACGATAATCCGGCAGCGCCAGATGTGGTGTCCCACATCCGGCCGCCCGCCATATCTCGTGGCTACAGGCCCAGCTTGGCTTTGACGAGTTCGTCCACCATCGCCGGATTCGCCTTGCCGCCCGTGGCCTTCATCACCTGACCCACGAACCAGCCGGCCAGCTTGGGATTGGCCTTGGCCTTTTCCACCTGCGCCGGGTTGTCCGTGATGATCTGGTTCACGGCGGTCTCGATGGCGCCAGTGTCTGTGACCTGCCGCATCCCGCGCGTTTCCACGATCTGCGCGGGGTCGCCGCCCTCGCAATAGACGATTTCGAACAGGTCTTTGGCTATCTTGCCCGAAATGTCCCCCTTGGCGATCAGATCGATGATCCCGCCCAGTTGCGCCGGGCTGACGGGGCAGTCACTGATCCCCTTGCCGTCCTTCTTCAAGCGACCGAACAGCTCGTTGATAACCCAGTTCGCGGCCATCTTGCCGTCCCGGCCTTCCGCAACAGCCTCAAAATAGGCCGCATCTTCGGCCTCGGCGGTCAGGACGCTCGCGTCATACTCCGACAGGCCGATTGACAGGACAAACCGCGCTTTCTTTGCATCAGGCAGTTCCGGCAGGCTTTCCTTGATCCCGTCAACCCAAACCTGCTCGATCTCCAAAGGCAGCAGATCGGGATCGGGGAAGTAGCGGTAATCATGCGCCTCTTCCTTGGACCGCATCGACCGCGTCTCGCCCTTGTCCACGTCGTAAAGCCGCGTTTCCTGCACGACCTTGGCGCCATCCTCGATGATCGCGATCTGGCGCCGCGCCTCATACTCAATCGCCATCTGGATGAACCGCATGGAGTTCATGTTCTTGATCTCGCACCGCGTGCCCAGATGCGAAAAGTCCTGCGATTCCTGATACCGCTCATAGTCGCCCGGCCGGCAGACCGACACGTTGACGTCCGCCCGCAGATTGCCGTTCTGCATGTTGCCATCGCAGGTGCCCAGATACCGCATGATCTGGCGCAGCTTGCCGACATAGGCCGCGGCCTCCTCCGGCCCCCGGATATCAGGACGGCTGACGATCTCCATCAGCGCCACGCCCGTCCGGTTGAGGTCCACGAAAGACATCGCAGGATCCATGTCATGGATCGACTTGCCCGCGTCCTGTTCCAGATGAATACGCTCGATCCGCACGCGGCGGGCCATGCCGGGGCCCATTTCCACGATGACTTCGCCCTCACTCACGATCGGGTGATACAACTGGCTGATCTGATAGCCCTGCGGAAGGTCAGGGTAGAAATAATTCTTCCGGTCAAAGGCCGACCACAGGTTTATCTGCGCCTTCAGGCCCAGCCCCGTCCGCACCGCCTGCGCCACGCAGCCTTCGTTGATGACGGGCAGCATCCCCGGCATGCCCGCATCCACGAACGCAACGTTGGAGTTGGGCTCTGCCCCGAACAGGGTCGACGCGCCCGAAAACAGCTTGGCGTTCGTTGCAACCTGCGCATGCACCTCAAGGCCGATGACCAGTTCCCAGTCGCCTTTGGCGCCCGCGATCACCTTGGGTTTCGGTGCAGAATAGGTCAGGTCCAGCATGGCCGCATCCTTTGACGTTTCGCACTCTCTAGGGCCAGATGCGCCGTTCATCAAGCCACCGGGCACATGTAGGCCCATCGGCGGATTGAAGTCGTGGTCAGCGTGAATCTGCCGAAAATCATCTTTGCCGGGCGGGTCGACTCGACGCTGTTGCGATCCGTGTCCTACGACGCCCGGGTTGAAACTGCTGGAGTCCGACTATTGACCCTTCTTGACACCTGCCGATCGTTCGGTCGCCTTTCCGCCCTTGGCCTGATGTTTCCGCTGATTGCCTGCGCAACCCCGGAACCCCCGCCGCCTGACGTTCTTCCCGTCATGCAGTGGGATCACCGCCCCGAAGGCGAACAATGGACCGAAGCGACCCTGGCAGCGCTGCAAACCGAAGGCGTGGCGCTCCTCAGCGAAGTCCCCGGTGACATCGGCACCTGGTGCCCCGGCTACCTCGAAGCCGACCACGAAGAACGCGCCGCCTTCTGGGCCGGCCTCCTCTCTGCTCTTGCCCGGTTCGAAAGCACCTGGAACCCTGCCGCCGTCGGCGGCGGTGGCCGCTGGTTCGGTCTGGTCCAGATCTCGCCCAGCACCGCCCGACTGTACGATTGCGCCGCGGATTCGGGATCGGAACTGACCAACGGATCGGCAAACCTGCAATGTGCGGTCCGGATCGCCGCAGAAACGGTCACCCGCGACGGCGTTGTCGCCGCCAACCGGGGCGGTCTTGCTGCTGACTGGGGCCCCTTTGCCAGCGCGGAAAAGCGTCAGGCCATGGCCGCTTGGGTCTCTTCGCAAAGCTACTGTCAGGGCTGACGCAAATGGTACTCTCGTGGGCCAACCTCATGCGTCGCATGAGATGGCTCTTCTAACCATCTAATATTGCATGAAAGATTCTTGTTGCCGGACCTTGGATGATTAGGGCATCCTGACACTCATGATTGCGCCAAACTGGATCCTTGGTGGTATACTGGCTGGGATGCTGGGGCTGACGGGGCTGGCGGCTTCTTCCGAGACGCCATCCCGGCCCGAGGAAAACCTTGTTCCGTCCGCCCCCGCCGTCTACATCACCGCGTCCTTGCCGGTGGTTCCGGTGCCGAGGCTTCAATTCGCCAGTCAGGCCGCCTCGATTGCCGCTCAGTTGGCGGCACTCCACCGCAGCGGTGCCCTGCCCAGCCCGCCCGCCCGCTCCGAAGAAGCGCTCCGCATCAACGCGGTCTTCCGCAAGGGCGAAATCGTCCGCCCCATCGCCCGCGAGGATTACCTCCCAAAGGCCCGTTGGGACGAACGTGCCGGCACGCTGGCCTGGACCGAAGCCGCGATGAGTGCCATCAACGAACAGAACCACGACCTCAGCGATATCGTCCCGATCGACATCGACCGCTGGTGCCCCGCCTATACCCGCAACAACGAGGTCCGACGCGATTCCTTCTGGGTCGGCATGATCTCGACGCTCGCCCGGCACGAAAGCACTTTCAACCCATCGGCCGTCGGCGGCGGCGGCCTCTACCACGGCCTGTTCCAGATCCTGCCATCGACGGCCGAGCAATACGGCTGCTCCGCGCGCACAGGACAGGAACTTCACGACCCCGAAGCGAATCTGTCCTGCGCCATCAGGATCATGAGCGTGAACGTCGCCCGTGACCACGCCGTTGCCTTCTACGATGGCCGCTGGCGCGGTGTCGCCGCCGACTGGGGCCCGATGACCAACAGCAGCAAGCGCGAAGAGATGCAGGAATGGACGCGGTCGCAAAGCTACTGCGCCATGCCCATCGGCGTCAGCAAATCCCTGCGTCCGCCTGAACGCCCCTGGGTGCTTGCCGCGTATCAGGCCGACGACCCGACGCCCGAAGTCATCGAACTGGCGATGCTGACCGCCGCCGAAATGCGCTCCGACGGCCTTCCCGGCATCTCAGGAGCGGAGTAGCGGCCGCCTCGTCGCCCGCAACATGCTGACCGTGGGCGCATCACGGCCCCCAAGGGCCAGCGTGGCCCGCCGCAGCATCTCGATTCCATCCTCGGACGTTGCAGGCAATGAGGCCGGCGAAATCTCTTCACCAACGGTCACGACATAGGGCTGACGTGCCTTGTTCATCGTTTCATGGAACAGGGTGATGTCGCGCAGGGTGGGATGGATCAGGTCGAACATATAGAACAGCGCCGAATTGCGCGCCTGAATGTTGATCGGAATGACCGGAAGCTCGAACTTTCGCGCCAGCATCGCCGCCGAGGCCATCCAGGGCCGCTCATAAAGCCGCAGACCCTGCCGCTTGGCCAGACGGCCCGAGGGGAAGATGATCCCGATGCGCCCCTGTTCCACTGCGTCGCGGGTAAAGGCCATCGTCTCGCGCGTCTTGCTGTGGCTGCGCTTTTCGGTCCGCCATTCAACCGGCGCGATCATGTCTTCCATCTGGGGAAGGATGCGCAGAATGTCGCGGTTCGCAAAGAAATACAGGTCGGGGCGAATCGGCGCCAGCAGATGCCAGAGGATGATTCCGTCCGCGATCCCCGTCGGATGGTTGGCCACGATCATCGCAGGTCCGTGGCGCGGGATGTTCTGCAAACCGGTTACGGTCACATGCCTGGCCAGCATCTTTCCCATGTCGCCCATGATCTCGGCGGTGGGCGAATCCACAAATCCTTCGGCAATCTTAACGGTCTTGTCGTAGGAAAGGGTCCGGTTCAGGACGCTGCGGGTCGCGCCCACCACTGCCGAAGAGCGAAACAACCACGGCGCGCGTTCGGCGATCAGCGGATCAATGCGGTCTTTCATGGAGCTTCACTGTACTTGGCATAGTCACGACGACGTGAGACCATCCTTATCCGCAAGAGGCAGGCTTTAACAGCACGATCCGTTCGTTTGCAACCCGGCGCGGCCCAAGCGGCACAGGTCCGCCCATCCGGGCAGTCCTTCCGTTGAGGAACAGCCAAATGCTCCGCGACAGGGTAGAGAGAATTTCTTCCCTCACGCGGTGCCCGGTCACCTCTCACCCAGTTCAGCAGCAAGTTTGGCCAGCGTCGTGTAGCCCAGTTCGACCGCGTCATAGCCTTCGGCCTCTTTCTTCTTCTCTACGCTTGGGAAGGTCATTACCTGAGTCAGCCGCGTGCCACCCTCTTCAGGAGTCATCGTGACCACCACCTCGAACGGCGGGGCCGCGTCTGAATCGTCGTCCATCAGGAACTCGATCCGTTCGTGCGGCACATGCAGGGTGAAGCGGTGCCGGTTATGCCAGACCTTCCCATGCCCGATCATGTCAAACCGCCAGACGCCGCCTTCACGCAGGTCGATCTCCTTGGTGACGCACTTGATCCCCTCAGGCCCGAACCAGCGTGGCAAAACGGCAGGATCGGTCCAGGCCTTCCACACCTGCTCAGGCGAGGCGCGAAAATGCCGCGTCAGGATCATCTGCCGTTCCGTCTTGCGTGTGGCATCCAGCGCCGCCGCATAGGCGCCAAGCTGATCGGCAACGATGCCCCAGCCGTGGGTAAAGCCCATTTCGTCGTGCTTGGCCGCCTCTTCGGCCGTCTTGTGCCGCGCCGTGACGTGATAGACCGTGCCATCCGGATGATCAGATAACTCGATCGTGGCCGTAAAGCCAAGGCCGGGGGTTGCAACGGGCTGGAAATCCTCCGTCATCATGTCGGTCCAGGCGAACTTTGTATCCTTTACCGCATCAAGCACACAGCCCCTGCTCGGAATGACGTTCCCATCCACATGCATCGTGCTTTCGAACTTGCCGCCCGGGCGCAGGTTGATCGTGATGTCGGTGAGATGATGCGGCTTGGGCATGAACCAGTGGGCCATATGCTCCGGGTTGGTCCAGCATTCGTAGATAAGCGCACGCGGTGCCTTCAGGACCCGGTGCAGGATCAGGTTCTCATTCATGGTTTCGGTCCTTCGGTCAGTGTTGCAAGGTATTCTTCCAGCCGGTCCAGCCGGCCTTCCCACAGCAGGCGCTGCGCGGTCATCCAGTCCCGCGCCGGGGCCAGCGCCCCGGTCCGCAGGGTGCAGGTCCGCACGCGGCCCTCTTTCGTCGTGTCGATCAATCCGCCATCCTCAAGCTTCTTCAGATGCCCCATGAACGATGGCAGGGCCATGTCAAACGGTTCGGCCAGTTCCGTGACGGATGCCGGGCCATGGGCCAGCCGGGCCAGAATGGCGCGGCGGGTCGGATCGGCCAGCGACCGGAAAAGCGCATCGAGTTCCAGTGATTGGTTAGCCATATGCCTAAGTTCCACGACTTGCCCGATTCGTGCAAGGAAAAGCTTAGGTGATTGGCTAAGTTTGTGCCGATCACCTGTGCGGCACCAAAATGATCAGCGGCTGATTGCCTGCCCTGTCCTGATCGTCTACCTGTTTCGCATTACAACACGGTGTCCCATGGGAAGCCGTGACAAGAAGGAAACTTGACGATGGGTGATCGGGTCGAGCGTGCCGGTTTGCAGGTTGCGCAAGTTCTGGCTGAGTTCGTCGAAGCCGAGGCGCTGGCAGGTCTTTCCGTAACAGCGGCGCAGTTCTGGGAAGGGCTGTCCGGCCTGATCCGTGAATTCGGCCCTCGCAACCGCGCCCTGCTGGCCCGCCGCGATCAGCTTCAGGGGCAGATCGACGACTGGCACATCGCGCTCGCAGGTCAGACCCACGATGCCGAGGATTACCAGACCTTCCTGCAGGAAATCGGCTACATCGTCCCCGAAGGCCCCGATTTTGTCATCAAAACCCGTGGCGTCGACCCCGAAATCGCCCAGATCGCCGGCCCTCAGCTTGTCGTTCCCATCATGAACGCCCGGTTTGCGCTCAACGCCGCAAACGCCCGCTGGGGGTCGCTCTATGACGCGCTCTACGGCACCGACGCGCTGGGCGACTTGCCCCCCAAGGGCCCCTATGACGCCGCCCGTGGCGCGCGCGTCGTCGCATGGACCCGCGCCCATCTCGACGCCGTGGCCCCGCTGCGGAACGCTGGCTGGACCGAGGTCACCCATCTCCTCGTGAAGGACAGCGACCTCTACGTCGGCACCGCACGCGGCCGCGCCACACTCCTCGACCCCGCCCAGTTCGCGGGCTGGAATGAAAGCGATCTTGGCGACTGGCAGATCCTTCTGCGCGTCAATGGCCTCCTGATCGAGATAATCGTCGATCCCACCACTGAAACCGGCCGCGCCGACGCCGCCGGGATCTCGGACATCTTTGTCGAGGCCGCCATGTCGGCCATCATGGACTGCGAGGATTCCGTCGCCGCCGTCGATGCCGAAGACAAGGTGGACGCCTGGCGCAACTGGCTCGGCCTCATGCGCGGCGATCTGGCCGATACCTTCGTCAAGAACGGCAAGACCATCACCCGCACCCTGAACCCCGATGCAACCTACCGTTCTGCCACCGGCGGCACGCTCCACGTCAAATGCCGCTCGCTCATGCTGGTCCGCAACGTGGGCCTCCTGATGACGAACCCCGCCATCCTTGACCGCGACGGGGTTGAGGCGGGCGAAGGGCTGATGGATGCGATGCTGACGACCCTCATCGCCATGCATGACCTCCGGAAACAAACCGGCCCGCGCAATTCCGAAACCGGCTCGGTCTATGTCGTCAAACCCAAGATGCACGGCCCCGAGGAAGTGGCCTTTGCCAGCGAGATCTTTGACCGGGTCGAAGACGCGCTGGGCCTGCCCCGCGACACCGTCAAGCTTGGCATCATGGACGAGGAACGCCGCACCAGCGCCAACCTCAAGGAATGCATCCGCGCCGCCCGCACGCGCCTCGCCTTCATCAACACAGGCTTCCTTGACCGCACCGGGGACGAGATTCACACCTCGATGGAAGCAGGCCCCATGCTGCCAAAGGGCGAGATGAAATCGACCGCATGGATCGGGGCTTACGAGGATCGCAACGTCGATATCGGTCTGGCCTGCGGCCTGCAGGGCCGTGCCCAGATCGGCAAGGGCATGTGGGCCATGCCCGACCGGATGGCCGAAATGCTGGCCACCAAGATCAATCACCCCCGCGCCGGGGCGAATTGCGCCTGGGTACCGTCCCCCACCGCTGCCGTCCTTCACGCGACCCATTACCACCGCGTTGATGTCGCTGCCCGACAGGCCGAAATCGCCGCCGGCGGCCCCCGTGGTACGCTGGCAGACCTGCTCACCATCCCGCTCGCCCTCGGGCGCAATTTCTCGGAAACCGAAGTCACCGAAGAGGTCGAAAACAATGCCCAAGGCATCCTCGGCTATGTCGTCCGCTGGATCGATCAGGGCGTCGGCTGCTCCAAAGTGCCTGATATCCACGACGTGGCCCTGATGGAGGATCGCGCGACCTGCCGCATCTCGGCGCAGGCACTCGCCAACTGGCTCCACCATGGGGTGGTGACCGAGGCGCAGGTGCAGGCCGCGCTCCGCAAGATGGCCGCAGTCGTGGACCGCCAGAACGCGGGCGATGTCCTTTATCGCCCGATGGCCCCCGCTTACGATGGAGAGGCGTTCCAGGCCGCCTGCGACCTGATCTTCAAGGGCCGCTTTCAACCCTCGGGCTATACCGAACCCGTCTTGCACAGGCGGCGGCTGGAACGAAAGGCCCAGATCGCCCGCGCCCTTTGAACCCGTCCGCCCCAGCCAAGGTAACTGACACATGTCCATTCCCGTCATCACGCAGTCCCGCACGATCACAACGTCGCGCTTGACAACCCGCGTCCTGTTCTCCGGGCCCGGTGACGGCGTGCCGGTCATCTTCGTCCACGGCAACCTGTCGGCGGCCACATGGTGGGAAGAAACGATGCTCCGCCTCCCCGCAGGCTACCGGGCCATCGCGCCCGACCTGCGCAGCTATGGTGAATCCGATCCGGCCGCAAAGGTGGACGCCACCCGCGGCATGGGCGATCTCTCGGACGATATCGCGGCCCTGATGGACGCGCTTTCCATCCCCGCCGCCCATATGGCCGGCCATTCCCTCGGCGGCGGCGTACTCTGGCAGTTCCTCGCAGACCACCCTTCCCGCGTGCTCTCGCTCACCCAAGTCTGCCCCTCCTCGCCTTACGGCTTTGGCGGCAGCAAGGCCGACGGCACCCCCTGCTTTGCTGATGGCGCAGGCAGCGGCGCCTCTGCAGTCAACCCGGCCTTTGCCGGGCTTCTGGCTGCTGGTGACCGGGGCGAAGATACGCCTTTTCACCCGCGCAACATCCTCAACACCTATGTCTGGAAACCGCCCTTCGTGCCTGCCCGGTTCGAGGATATCCTGACCTCGGCGCTGGCCCAGCACACCGGCCCACAGGATTACCCCGGCGATATCGTCCCCTCGGCCAACTGGCCCACGGTTGCCGCAGGCACATCCGGCCCCATCAACGCCATGGCCCGCAACCATCAGGCCGACCCGCTTGCCTTTACAAAGGTCAGGGCAAAGCCGCCTGTCCTTTGGCTCCGTGGGGCCGATGATACCGTCGTCTCGGACACATCCCTTTTCGATCTGGGCTTCCTTGGCAGCGTCGGCGCAGTCCCCGGCTGGCCGGGGGCCGACATCTATCCGCCCCAACCCATGATCGCCCAGACCCGCGCCGCCCTCGACGCTTACAAGGCTGCGGGTGGCACCTACAAAGAAGAGGTTTTTGCCGACTGCGGCCATTCCCCCTACCTTGAAAAACCCTCGGCTTTTGACGCTGCTTTCCACGCCATCCTGACCGGCAACTGACCGCGCTGCGGCATTGGCCGGGCCGGATTGCCTGCAAATGTGGCATGTGCGCCCATGCAGGGCTGCTTTGCGCCAAGGTAACCTTTTCATGACAGGCTTGTCCCGCTATCGTTGGTGAAAATCATAAGAGGACAGGCATGGCACGCCCCGTCATCGGCATCATCGGCAACAGCCATCTGATCAATGACCAGTATCTGACCCATGCAGGGGGTCACATGAATTCCTGTGCGGTGTCCAACGTGTCGAAATGCCTGCCCCTCATCATCCCCGCCGACCCCGCGCTGGTTTCTGTCGAAGACTTGCTCGACACCTGCGACGGCTTCCTCCTGACGGGTGGCCGTCCCAACGTCCACCCCGAGGAATACGGCGAAGAGGAAACCCCCGCCCACGGTGCCTTTGACCGGGGCCGTGATGCCGTCGTCCTCCCGCTCATCCGCGCCTGCGTCGAACGCGGCCAGCCGATTCTTGGCGTCTGCCGCGGATTTCAGGAGGTGAACGTGGCCCTTGGCGGCACGCTCTATCCCGAAATCCGCGACCTGCCCGGCCGCAGCAACCACCGCATGCCCCCCGATGGCACGCTCGAAGAGAAATTCGCCCTCCGCCACAAGGTGACGCTGACCGAAGGCGGCCCGTTCCACCGCCTGTTTGGCGCGACCGAGGTGATGACCAACACGCTCCACGGGCAGGGGATCAAGCTGCCCGGCCAGCGTATCGTCATCGACGGCTACGCCCCCGACGGCACGCCCGAGGCGATCTATGTCCGGGGCGCCCCCGGCTTCACCCTCTCAGTCCAGTGGCACCCGGAATGGAACGCCGGAAACGACCCCGTCTCCCGTCCGCTGTTCGAGGCGTTCGGCGACGCCGCCCGCGACTGGGCGATGGGGAAACGCGCACCGGTTCGCCTAAGCGCCTGACCTTCAGGCACTGCTCCCAAACCTCAATTGCACCGCCCCGGTTGACCCGGCAAACCGCGCACATAGGTAACGCCCCGCCGGCCCTTCCCGCCGGGTTCAAGACGGGTGACACCATGGCCTTGGCCGACGTCCGGCGCGAGTTTCCGGCAATCTTCTTTCTTGCCCTGCCCATCGTGGCCAGCCTCTCGGCCTCGACCCTCCTCGGCGTCACCGATTCGATCATGCTGGCCCCCCTCGGCCCGGTGCCCCTCGCCGCCGTGGGGCTCGCCGGGGCGGCGGCACTGATCCTCTATGCTGCGATTTACGGCATGCTCTCGGCCCTCTCGGTCCGCATCGGTGCGGCTTACGGGGCAGGGCAGGGGCGTCAGATCCCTGTCATCCTCCGCAGCGGTCTGGCCCTTGGGTTCATCGTGGGCACCGGCGGCGCGGCGCTCATGGGCCTTGCCTATTTCGCCCTTCCATGGCTCGGTCAACCGAACGAGGTCATAGCATCCCTGCCAGCCTATTGGGCCTGCATCAGCCTCCTCATGATCCCTTTCAGCGTCCTGACCGTCTTCAAATCCGCGTTCGAGGCGGTCGGGCGGCCGTGGCTCGGCACCGGCTTTGCCTTCCTTGCCGTCGTCACCAACGTCCCTCTGAACTACGCCCTGATCTGGGGCATCGGCCCCTTCCCTGAACTGGGCCTGACCGGCGCCGGGATCGCGAGCCTTGCCGCCGAAGCCCTCGCCCTCGCCACTGCCTCGACCTATTGGGCGACAGCCCCCTCCATGCGCCGCCTGCGCCTCCGCCGCGCCATCAACGCTGCCGAAATCGTGGCGAGCGCCAAGGAAGGTGCACCGCTCGGCCTCCTCTACATCGCCGAAACCGGGGCCATGGCCGTAGCCGTCGCCATGATCGGCACCTTCGGCACGATTGCTTTGGCCGCCAATCAGGTCTCCCAATCGGTGGGAAGCCTTCTCTACATGCTCCCCCTCGGCGTCGCGGGCGCGGTGGCGATCCGCGTCGCGCAGGAAAAAGGTGCTGGCAACCTCGCGGCCCTCCGTCCCATCGTCTGGGCCGCCCTCGGACTTGCCTCGGTCTGGCTCTGCTGTGCGGCGGCAATCCTCTTCCTGCGAGGTCCCGAAATTGCAGCCCTCATCACCAACGACCCACAGGTCATCGCGGTGGCCGCTGCCATCTTCCTTGTCTTCGCCCCCATGCAGGTGGCCGACGGCGTGCAATCCACCATGCTCGGTGCGCTGCGCGGCATGTCCGACACCGCCGTTCCCGCCCTCGTCTCCATGGTCGCCTACTGGGTCTTGGCGCTGCCCTTGGGCTGGGTTCTGGCCCATCACGCAGGCTTCGGCCCCTCCGGCATCTGGGCCGGATTCCTCGTGGCCCTCGTGCTCGCAGGGGTGATCCTCACCTTCCGCTTCCGTGCCCGCACGATCTGAGGCCAGTCTTGCCAAGAACCCGGTTTGGCCGCACTGATGACGCGGCAGAAATGAACAACGGAGAGGGCTGCAGATGAAACGGTCGCGCATCAACGAAATCATGGCCGAGGCGGAACACATGATCCGCCACTATGGCTTTGTCCTGCCCCCCTTCGCCCAATGGACCCCGGACGAGTTCAAAGCCCGCAAGGACGCAGCCCGCAACGTCATCGACGCCCGCTGCGGCTGGGACATCACCGATTTCGGCAAGGGCGAGTATGACGCCATCGGCCTCTTCCTCTTCACCCTCCGCAACGGCCGCCTGTCCGACCTCCAGCGCGGCGGCGGCATGTGCTATGCCGAAAAGCTTTTGATTTCAAAGCAGGATCAGCTGACGCCGATGCACACCCATGTCATCAAGGCCGAAGACATCATCAACCGTGGCGGCAAGACTTTGGTCGTCGAACTCTACGGTTCCGACGATCGGGGCCACTGGGCCGGCGACAAGGGCGGGACGGTCTTCTGCGACGGCATCCGCCGCGACTATGCCCCGGGCGAAAAGCTTCGGCTCGCGCCGGGCGAAAGCGTGACGCTGATGCCCGGCGACTGGCACGCCTTCTGGGGCGAAGGCGGCGACGTGCTGGTGGGCGAGGTTTCGACCGTCAACGACGACGAAACCGACAACATCTTCCGCGACCCCATCGGCCGCTTTGCTGCCATCGACGAGGACGAAGCCCCGACCCACCTCCTCGTCAGCGACTACCGCACCTGGTTCGCGTAGGGCGGGGTTCAACCCGCCCCCGACCCGAACCAAACGAAACTCTCCCCTAAGCGGGATCAGCGCCTGCTCCCGAGGAGCCACTGCCCCGCTTACTCCAGCTGTTTCCACCGGCCCCCGTCCCACCAACCTCGCAAAAGATTGGTCCCTGCCCCGGCGGGGGCGAAGCCCCTTGCCTCGGGGCGTCCGGCCGGAAAGGATCGCCCCAGTCGCGTGACCAAGGCAATGGCCTTGGTCAATTTCGTAAGATGGGAGAGACCCACCACCCGCACCACTGACAAAGAACGTAGGGCGGGCTTTACCCAACCCCCGCCTTACCCCCGCTCTTCCGGCTTTGCATCCGGGTCCGGCTGCCCGATCCCCGTGAACACCGCCTTGAACGGCAGCGCCCAGACCACCCCCAAAGCGACATAGACCAGGAACTCGACCCAGATCGGCGGCCGGTCGAGCATGTTCATCACCGTGACCGCCGCCATGATATAGATCGGCAGCCCTACCAGCAGGATCACCAAAGACCACCGCCGCCTTGCCTTGTAACTCAGTGCCATCCTTACCCCCTCAATCCGCGAACGGATCGGTCACAAGGATCGTGTCCTCCCGCTCGGGCGAAGTGGAAACGAGCGCCACGGGGCATTGGATCAATTCCTCGATCCGCCGCACATACTTGATCGCCTGCGCCGGCAGATCGGCCCAGCTCCGCGCCCCCGCTGTGGACCCGCTCCAGCCCTCTATCGTCTCATAGACGGGCACGGCCCGCGCCTGCTGATCGGCAGCGGTCGGCAGGTAATCATACCGCGCCCCGTCCACCTCATAGGCCACGCAGATCTTCAGCTCGGGCGTCCCGTCCAGCACGTCCATCTTGGTGAGTGCGATTCCCTTCACGCCCGACAGGACGCAGGTCTGCCGCACCAGCACCGCATCGAACCAGCCGCAGCGCCGGTTGCGGCCCGTGACCGTGCCCTGCTCGCGGCCCACGCGGCGCAGATGCTCGCCCGTCTCGTCCAGCAATTCACAGGGGAAAGGGCCTTCGCCCACCCGCGTCGTGTAGGCCTTCACGATTCCAAGGACAAAGCCCACTGACCCCGGCCCCATGCCCGACCCGCTCGCCGCACTCCCGGCGAGCGTCGTGGACGAGGTCACAAAGGGATACGTCCCGAAATCCACGTCCAGCAGCGATCCCTGCGCACCTTCGAACAGGATGCGCTTGCCCGCCTTGCGCTGTTCGTTCAGCACCTTCCAGACCGGCGCAGCATAGGGCAGGATCTTCGGCGCAATCTCGACCAGTTGCGCCTTCAGCCCGGCAGCATCCACCTCAGGCATCCCCAGACCCCGCCGCAGCGCGTTGTGATGGGTAAGCAACCGTTCGATCCGTGCATCCAGCGTCGGCTCATCGGCCAGATCGGCCACCCGGATTGCCCGCCGGCCCACCTTGTCCTCATAGGCCGGGCCGATGCCACGGCCCGTCGTGCCAATCTTGGCCACGGCGTTGCTGCTTTCCCGCGCCCGGTCCAACTCGCCATGCAGCGACAAGATCAGCGGCGTATTCTCGGCAATCATCAGGTTATGGGTGCCGACCTTGACCCCCTGTCCCTCGATCCGCCCGATCTCGGCCACGAGCGCCCAGGGGTCAAGCACCACACCGTTGCCGATAACCCCCAGCTTACCTTCGCGCAGAATCCCTGACGGCAGCAGCGACAGCTTGTAAACCACCCCGTCGATGACAAGCGTATGCCCGGCATTGTGCCCGCCCTGAAACCGGACGATGACATCCGCCCGTTCGGACAGCCAATCCACGATCTTGCCCTTGCCCTCGTCGCCCCACTGCGTGCCGACCACGACCACATTCGCCATTGCACGTCCCCTTGCCAAAGCCGAGCCCCGTATAGCCGCCACGCCCCCGGGGGGAAACCGCGATTTTGGCCGTGCCGTCCTCTGGACAGCCCCCCTTTGGCCCGCCATCCTTGCGGCAATTGGACTTCGGAGGAACCGATGGGCTTTCTGATCCGCTGGATTTTCGCACTGCTGCTCCTTGTTCTGACATATAATCCCTCGTTCTGGAGCTATTCCACCTGGTTCACCGAACATTACACCGACCAGCTTCCTCTCGCCGTGCTCGGCGCACTTGTTCTGATTGCGGGCTACCTCGTTTATCTCCGCGCCACGCTGAACTCGATCGGCATCGTCGGCATGGTTCTGATCCTCGCTCTTGTCGGCGCCATCCTCTGGGTCCTGTTCAGCCTGGGCTGGCTGACTTTCGGCAATTACACCCTAAACACCTGGGTCTTCATCCTTGCCCTCTCCCTCGTTCTCGCCATCGGCATGTACTGGTCTGTCATCTGGCGCCGCATCTCCGGGCAGGTCGACGTGGACGAGGTCGACACGAACTGATCCATGCCCGGCCCGCGCCCTGAACCTGAAGCGGACGACTGGCCGCCCCGGATCGGCACTCCGGCAATGCCTGCACTCGCCGGTGCCGGGTTCACCTCCAGCGCCACCCTCGCTTCCTGGCGCGAAGCGGATCTCATGGCTCTCCATGGCATGGGCCCCAAGGCCGCCCGCGACCTCAGCGAAGATCTGGCCCGCGGCGGCCTGACCTTCTCCCCCGGTCCATAACCGGTATCGGCGATGCGACACGGGGCCATTGTGCACCCGCTCCCTGGCATCAGGGCTTGCGGGTCTGCGAATCTGCTTCTAGATACGCCACGTCGTACGTCTGTCGTCGTGCATCCGTCCAGAGGCCGCCCCATGGAAAACGTTGTCCTTGTCATCCACCTGATCCTTGCCCTGTCGCTGATCGGCGTGGTCCTGCTGCAGCGCTCCGAAGGCGGTGGTCTCGGCATGGGCAGCCAGGGCGTCATGTCCAACCGTTCGGCTGCGACCGCGCTGGGCAAGGTGACCTGGGGCATCGCGGCCGCCTTCATCGTGACCTCGGTCGCCCTCACTATCATCGCGGCGCAGAATTCGGCCGGCTCATCGGTCGTTGACCGCATCTCTGACGTGCCCGCCGCCGAAACCCCGGCCACGCCCGATCTGGGCGGCGATCTTCTGCCGCCGACTTCGGACGCTCCTCTCGTGCCCGCCAACCCCTAAGGCCGGCTCGAACCCGGGTCGCCGGCAGAACGGTCTCGGGACCGCGCGTACTTGTCACCCCACCTTACAACCCGTGGGCACTGCCCTCTTCTTTCTCACATGATCTAGCGTCACGGGTTGCCACGGATGCCCGAATCCGGCTATCCTTAAATCCCGTGATGGTGCGTTCCCGGAATGTGCCTCTCTACCCAATTCGGACAATTCACGGGGGTTTCCACCTTGGCGCGATTCATCTTCATCACCGGCGGTGTGGTATCCTCGCTCGGCAAAGGCCTGGCCTCCGCCGCTCTTGGCGCGCTTCTGCAGGCCCGTGGCTTCTCGGTCCGCCTGCGCAAGCTTGACCCCTACCTCAACGTCGACCCCGGCACGATGTCGCCTTTTGAACATGGCGAGGTCTTTGTAACCGACGACGGCGCCGAAACCGACCTCGACCTTGGCCACTACGAACGCTTCACCGGCGTCAGCGCCCGCAAGACCGACAGCGTCTCCTCCGGCCGCATCTATTCCACCGTTCTCGAAAAGGAACGCCGTGGCGACTACCTCGGCAAAACGATCCAGGTCATCCCCCACGTCACCAATGAAATCAAGGACTTCATCGCCATCGGCGAAGACGAGGTCGACTTCATGCTCTGCGAAATCGGCGGCACCGTCGGCGATATCGAAGGCCTCCCCTTCTTCGAAGCCATCCGCCAGTTCGCGCAGGACCGCAAACGCAACCAGTGCATCTTCGTGCACCTTACCCTGCTCCCCTATCTCGCCGCGAGCGGTGAGTTGAAAACCAAACCCACCCAGCACTCGGTCAAGGAACTCCGCGCCATCGGCATCGCGCCCGACATCCTGCTCCTGCGCTCCGAACACCCGATCCCGGAAAAGGAGCGTGAAAAGATCGCCCTCTTCTGCAACGTCCGCAAGGATGCCGTGATCGCCGCCTACGACCTGTCGACCATCTACGAAGCCCCGCTTGCCTACCACCGCGAGGGGCTCGATCAGGCCGTCCTTGACGCCTTCAACATCTCGCCCGCACCCAAGCCCAACCTGTCGCGCTGGGAAGATGTGATGGACCGCCTGACCAATGCCGAGGGCGAGGTCCGCGTCGCCATTGTCGGCAAATACACCCAGTTGGAAGACGCCTATAAATCGATTGCCGAGGCGCTGACCCACGGCGGCATGGCCAACCGCACCCGCGTCCGCGCCGAATGGATCGACGCCGAGATTTTCGAACGCGAAGACCCCGCCCCCTACCTTGAAAACTTCCACGCCATCCTCGTCCCCGGCGGCTTTGGCGAGCGCGGGACCGAAGGCAAGATCAAGGCCGCCGAATTCGCCCGCACCCGCCGCATCCCCTATCTGGGCATCTGCCTTGGCATGCAGATGGCCGTGATCGAGGCCGCCCGCAACGTCGCAGGCCTGTCCCGTGCCGGGTCCGAGGAGTTCGACCACGAGGCCGGGGTCAAACGCTTTGAACCCGTCGTCTATCACCTGAAAGAGTGGGTCCAGGGCAACCACGCCGTCACCCGCAAGACCACCGACGACAAGGGCGGCACGATGCGCCTTGGCGCCTATTCCGCGACTCTGGCCCCCGGATCGCGCGTGGCCGGGGTCTATGGCACGCTGGCCATCGAGGAACGCCACCGCCACCGCTATGAGGTGGACATCAAATACCGCGACAAACTCGAAACCTGCGGCCTCGCGTTTTCAGGGATGAGTCCAGACGGGCGTTTGCCCGAAATCGTCGAATGGAAAGACCACCCGTGGTTCATCGGGGTCCAGTTCCACCCGGAGTTGAAAAGCAAGCCCTTCGCGCCGCATCCGCTGTTTGCGGATTTCGTCCGGGCGGCGGTGGAGACGAGCAGGTTGGTATGAGGGGGTACCGAAGATTGAGCTTTGCTAGTGCCAACTCTTTTGTCTGTTCCAATCTACCCATGTTGGGTTTTGCCTCACCCAATCAAACATGAACCTTTCACAGTCTTGGCGGAAAGACTTGTCGACCAATCGTGGATTACCGCTAACTACGAAGAACCGAAATCCGGGTGCACCAGTCAGTTGAGCGGCCAAACCATATGGTAGTGTGCGCCGCAAGTCCTCTACCGAAGCAGTGCGCGCTTTCATTGAGTTGAGCCAACTGATTTCCCTTTTGATCCGCCTTCTAAGGCTATTTCCAGTTTCTCCGATTCGGACCCCTAGTTGGTATGCATGGATAATTGCGTACAGCCCGGGCACATCAGGAAAACGATCTGGGTCGGAAGACTTTTCGATAGACCAGTCGACATTAAGACTAATGCCATCGAATTCAACCGTTTTCATGGAGATGAGCCTGTTGCGCAGCCATTATATCTTGGAAAATCATAGTCACGGAATTGGGCAGCATTTTGACGGCTGGTTGTCGAATTTCTGGAGTCGGCAAATCATTTCTTGAGCTTCCCTCAGTGTGAATGTTCTTCGCGCCAATCCTCCTGCCCAACTTCGGCAAAATCCGAATCGTGCATCCCAAACTCGAAATAGCCCGCTCGCCTAGGGCGGGTTTCACCCCGCCCCCCACCGATGGCGGGGTAAATCCCGCCCTACTTTCCTTACTAGATCCGCATTCCCCCTGAGCGGGACAAGCGGGGGCTCCAGTGGAGCCGCCGCCCCGCTCACACCCCACCGCCTCCACCGGCCCCCGTTCCCCCAACCTCGCAAAAGGCCAGCGCCAGCGCCCTCTGGGGGCGAAGCCCCTGCCCTTGGGGGGGCAGGGGCTGGCCGAACGCTCAGGCGTCCGGCCGGAAAGCGTCCCCCTCCCCACATGACCAAGGCGATGGCCTTGGTCATTCCACAGCCGGGGGCTATCCTCTCCAAGACCTCGCCGAACATGAAGCTGGGGGTGGGCACACGATCGAATTGCACGTCGGCAAGAGCGAAGCCTTCCTCATCGGCATGGTCACCGTGCCGCAGGCCCGGACGCTGTTCTACACGGTCTACCGCTGGCGCCACGGTTCTTTCAGTTCGCTCACGGCTGCCGAGAGATTGACGAACGCGAATCGGAATACTGGTGGAAGCGGGATGGCTTGTGTCCCTCGACGTCGGCGCGGTGGTGCGCGGCGTAGCACGCAAAGAAGCCTATCGGATACCAATCATCATACCGTGCATCGACGTCGTTCGAATACCGCAACGTGGCGACATAGAGCAGGATCGTGGCGAGGCCGATACCGCCAGGTCCATTGGCCTCGTTCTTGTCCAAGAGAAGGCGGGCGACCTGCTCCTCGAGGCGGATTCCACCTATCTTGCCAATTGAAATCCCCTTCTCCGGATCAGCCAGGTCGTCGTCGACACCAACGCCAATCGCTTTAAGTGTCTCCCTTGCGGAAATCCCGAAGAAATCGCCTTTCAGGTTACAACCGAGCAGTTCAGCAACACGCCGGGTGATCGTCCCTCCATCGTGTACCGCAACGATTGTGGATCTTTCGATGCCGCCGTCCTTGTTCCTCAAAGATCTCACTACGGCCACGAGCGCAGCTTGGAGAGCTAAACTGAAATGGCCGTGAAAATAGAAGATGCGCCACCGGTGAGCTATGTCCCTCAAAGCCTGATCAAATGGATCGACTGATCGCGATAGCATGGAGGCATTTCCATGATAAAATACGAGATCCGCGAATTTCTCTTCGTCCAACCATGTAGCGTTTCTCTCACAAATGCGCGCGCACTCTAGCAGAAGCAGGAGCGTCATCCGTCTCCGGTGATGGCCGCTTTCCGTGCCTGACCTATCACACGAGAAGAACACCTCGCGCAGAACTTGCCGATCTTCGGCGGATGGGGTGCCAATCTCGCACAACCCGGCGGCAGCACCAAAGTTGGTGAGGACACCACGATCGACGATTGACTTCACAGACCAATGGTTCGTCGCGTAGTCAGTTTGCTCAATGGAACGAAAAAATGCTTGCGCCAGACGCTTGCCGCGTTCGGACAGCATCGTTACGTCCACGTTCTCTTGGTCTTTGCGGAGTGCGTTTGTTTCTGGGTCAACCTCCTCGTTCACCCCGTCGTGCGCGACCTCGAACAGACCAAGATTGACAAGAGAGGCAATGTACGCGGCGCTCAATTGACCTCGCGGAGACGCCAGATGTGACCAGCTCAATAAGTCGTAGGACGCCTGGGGCTCCGTGTTTGCTACCGCGACGGCCTTGTCAGAACCACCGAGGGCGCCTCCCTCGCACGCATGCCCGCCGTGGTGGAAAACGGCGCCCAGAACCATGGCCTTCTCCCTAGCCAAGACTCCTTCGACAAAACCTCGGTCGCCGGGCTTGTTTTCCTCCGTGTCCTTGTAGTCTTGAATGGCCCAAGGAAAGAAAGAGAAATACCTCGCCCTCGGCGTGATCGAGGTAATGCAATGCAATAACTCGGCCCCTAGGCGCGCGGACACCCGCAAGTTTAGACCGAGTGGATCCTGCGAGCTGGCAGCGGGAAGCTCCTTGTTCCACCTCAACATGACGAGACCCTCGTCGAGGCTCGCGAGGTTTAGTACCTGTGCAGGGCTTCGTGTCGCCAAGATTTCACTTCCTTGCATCGGCGTTCGCCGGACCAACATTGCTTCTGTTCCTGCACTACTTTTCCACGCCCCATATCAATCTTTCAGCGGTGATCGCTTCCCCTGTCTAGTAAAGCATACAGGGCAATCGGATCCCACAACCACTTCGAAAAAGGACAGACTCAGCGCGTAGGTTGTAATAACTAACCGTGTCCAGGACGCCGATGAAACAAGATCAACCGGGTTCAAACCAACCTATCCAACCCTCGACCACAATGCAGTTTCATGCCTCAGTCCATGCAACCTCCGGATTTGCCTCCGCGACGGGCTCTTGTGTAAGAAGTACCAGGTCGGCTGGACTTGTCTGAATTAAGTCAAATTCTTCACGGTCTGGTACTTTGTCCAGCACGAGTTCCCTCGCTGTTCTGATTGCCTCTGTTCGAGACAGCGGGTTGCGTACAATTGTCAGTTCGGCTTGATCTCGACCTCCCGACACAAAGGTTATCCTGATGTATCTCTGGCCGACGCCCGCATCAAGGCCAAGGCCGCACGCGCCAAGATCGAACAGGGCGTCGACCCCATCGTTGAACGCAAACTCGCAAGGCTGGCCCTTCTGGCATCACAGAAGCCCGTCCTGACGTTCGACATGGCTGCCGATGAGTTCATGACCTCGAAGAAGCTGGCCGAGTTTCGAAACGTGAAGCACGCGAAGCAGTGGCAGGCTACGATAATGACCTATGCCTCGCCTATCATCGGCGCCAAGGCAGTCGACCAGATAGTGCTATCCGACATCCTTGACGTCCTTAAACCGATCTGGGGCACGAAGAACGAAACGGCTTCAAGACTGCGCGCGAGGATCGAAGCGGTTTTGTCATGGGCTACAGTGAGCGGCCATCGGTCAGGCGACAATCCAGCCCGCTGGGCCGGGAACCTCAAGGAGATGCTACCATCTCCCGGCAAGACGACAAAGGTTGAGGGGCATCCTGCACTGGCGATCGACGACGTGCCGGCCTGGTTCATGAGGCTCCGGCAGCGTGACGGCATGGGTGCCCGTGCGCTCGAGTTCTTGGTGCTTGTTGCAGGTCGTTCTGGTGAGATCCGAGGAGCGACATGGAACGAGATCGACATGGTCGAGAAGATCTGGACCATTCCTGCCGCAAGGATGAAGGCCGACCGAGAACACCGGGTGCCGCTGACGACGGCAGCGATCAATATCCTCGATCGCCTCAACAGATATAGTGATTGCCCTTTCGTATTTCCGTCAGTGCGCGGGAAGCAGATGAGCGACATGACATTGTCGGCCGTCATGCGGCGTATGCATGAGACGGATGTCGTAGCCGACAAAAAGGGCTGGCTTGATCCTCGGTCTGGCAAACCGGCAGTTCCCCACGGAATACGATCCTCGTTCAAGGACTGGGCTTCGGACCGAACAGACTACCCGTCTGATATGTCTGAAGTTGCGCTGGCTCACAAAGTCGGCACACAGGTCGAGCAGGCATACCGGCGCGGTGATATGATGGGTAAGCGACGCTTGATGATGGAAGAATGGGCCCGCTTTGTGCTTGGCGCCTCTCAGTCAGCTTGAACCTGTCGCTCCCCACCCCTCCGCAGCACGCCATCACCAAGCGGCCGCTGGAGCGCCACTGCCTCAGACCATGGTGCCGTCAGCCATGCCTCCCACTCCCCCGGCTCGGTCAGGATCACAGGCATAGCCTTCGGATGCACCTCGCGCACGTCGGCGTTCGGCTCGCAGGTGAGGAAGCCGAAGAGGATATCCGTGGTCTCCCCGTCCTTCAGCTTCCTGACCGAGGTCCACGTCGTCCAGAGGCCCGCGAAGAACGCAGGTCGATCCTGGGGCAGCGAGAACCAGACGTTCTCCTTCGTGCGGTGATCTGGTTCAGCGAAGCTCGTCATCGGCACAAGACACCGATGTTCTGGGCTGAGCCAGCGGCGCCAGTGCGGGGACTTCGTATTGCGGATGTTCGTGACGCCGCGGTCGGTCTTCTTGCCCACAAGGAACTGTGGCGGCGTCGGCATGCCCCAGCGCGCCATCGCCAGTTCCCGCTTGCCATCAGCGTTGCGCACAATAGGCGCCGGGTAGTCAGGATAGATCTGGCCCATGGCCGGCATGTTGCCGAGACTGTCAGTCAGGGGCAGCGGCGCAAAGAGGCGGCGCAGTTCGTCCTGCGTCCTTGTCATCGCATAGAGATTGCACATGTCGACTTCCTCACGTCCGAACTGGAACAGCGGTGATCTATATGAGGCCGTGATGGTGCCGTCGGCCAGCACCATCTGCGGGTGGGCGGCGACGAAACGCGAGGCGTCCTCGACGCAGCGGAAGTAGAAGGCGACGGAGTTGCCCAGCAGCGCGTGACCGGTGTGTTGGGCGAACTCCCCGTCGCCGATGTTGTCGCGCAGCCGCCCCCAACCTTGGCCGGCTATGTCGCGAACCTGTGCAAGCACGACGATCGGTGCCTTCGCCTTCGTCCTTCCTTATGCTGCCAGGTTGTGCTGATAGCTGTCGGGCAGGTCGGAAATGTCGGACACAAGGCCGACTTGAAGCGTGTTCTCCCACGCTTCGATGTCAGCCAGGCGCCAGCGGGTGCTACCGCCGCTGAGCTTGAAGGCGGCCGGGAAAGTGCCTGCCGCCTTCCAGCGCCAGATGGTGGCCTTGGAGATGCCGAGACGAGCGGCAACCTGCTGGACGGTGAGGTAGATGGTGATCGAGGCCATGGACGGCTCCTTCTGTGATCAACTGAGCGCGGTTAGTCGCGCACCATGTCTTATAGCGGATCACAGAGAGGGCTGCGGCGAAGGCGCTCTAGTGTGGCCTACGGGGCACGGTCTTGGCTAGGGGCGGCATACTAGGCCACGACCGCATGTGCTGGTCGAGCTGTTTCGACCCTTAGATGGGTCTATGTCACAATGCGGCAGCAACGATGTCTGGGACTATGCTCAAGCTCAATTGCCCCGTCACTACTGTCACCTTGTCTCGATCGACCTCAATCAGTCGCTCAGGGCTTGGTAGGGGCTTTGGTGGGATAGAAATTTACTCGAAATTTCGATCAACAAAATCAATGCGTTATGCATGATATTGGCGGAGACGAAGGGATTCGAACCCTCGAGACGATTTCCCGTCTGCACCCTTAGCAGGGGTGTGCCTTCGACCACTCGGCCACGTCTCCGACGCCCCGTTTACGGTTGGCTTGGGCGGAAAACAAGATCATTATCGCGCGACTTGACAAGACGATGTTTGGGCGGACGGGCTGCAACGGTCGGATACGTCCGCAAGTCGGACCTGGCAGGGCTTCGGTGAACGCCGGACCCTTTCCCTGCCAGCTGATCGTCGCCCTGCCGGGGTAATTCTGCGGCAGCGGGCCGGAAAGCCAATCTGTATCAGTCCGGCCCCCGTCGACATCGCCTAGCTTTGACACAGGTAACCGGATTTCCGGCCGCCTGTGTGGTTACCGATTGTGCGTGAAGCGGCACGTGACGGGTCAGTGTTCCCTGGACCCGGTTTCATGGCGCTTCACGGTTTCGGGACTTTCAAAGAAGGAACTGACGATGACTGATATGCACAATAGCACTCTGCCTGTCGCTGCAACGACCACGGCGGACAAGATGAGATCGGTCAAGGCCGCATGGGACAAGGCGCCTGCGGGCCCCAAGAAGGATGCGGCGCTCAAGCATTTCCAGGCTGCCGAGAAGGCCGACACCGCGTATGACGATGCTGCTGTGAACAAGGAACTCGACGCAGCAGCACACGCTTTGGTCTGAAAATGACGAAGCCGTCCCGGAAATTTCCGGGGCGGCACTTGGGTGCTTTTGGCGGCTACTTCAGCAGCGGCCCGTCATGGTCCAGATAGGAACGATCGAACTCGGCCATTTCCACCAGTTTATCGTAGTCGTCAAACTCCACCTGGCCGCGTCGAAAGGTGCAAAGCCCATCCTCACGTAGCTGGCGCAGGACCCGGTTAACGTGCACCGAGCTGAGCCCGAGGGCATCGGCCAGGTGGTACTGTGACAGCGGACAATCGAATCCTGCCTTTGTGCCGCGCCCAATGAGGCGAAGCCGAGCACCGAGTTCCAGCAGGAAGTGCCCCATGCGCTGCGGGGCATCGCGACGGCCTAGACCGACGAGATGTTCGACCACCATGGCCTCGTCGCGGGAGGCGGCCCATAGAACGGCGGCGGCCAGACGCGGGCGCTTGGCAAATGCCTCCAGCAAGTCGCTCGCAATGATTTCAGACGCCTCGACCCGCGTGATCGGCTCGACACTGTGGTCAGAAGTGCGGAACAGAACTGACCGCAGCCCAAGGAAGTCACCGGGGATCTGGAAATCGACAATCTGGCGCGTGCCGGACGGCAGGATCTTGTAGGAACACACCCAGCCCTCGGCCAGAATATAAGCCACCGGATTCTTCTGGCCCTCGTGCGACATGTCGCGACCGGCCGGATACTTGCGCCGACGTCCATAAAGATCAGACAGGGCTCTCAGGTCATCCTCAGACAAGGTGACGAAAGCAGACAGCTTGCGCGCGAACGGACTATCCAGAACTTTCAAGAGCCCCTCCTTGCCAACTGGTCCACCAGCGGCATCGACCCTGTCCGACAGTGACGAGCAAGACTTTGAACCACGGCTAACATGGATCAGTCGGACGCGTGGAAATCACTTCATCATTTCAGCCGAAGCAGGCGGACAGATGCCGCTGCCGCAACCCATCGCGCATTCGGAAGGTTGGGCCACAATGTCGGAACCTCGTGATCTCCATGGCCGGGCTGCTCTGACGATATGCGAAGCCCTGCTGCTTGCACTGAATGACCGCGATATCTTGCCCGAGAAGGAGATTGTCGGTGTTCTCAAGGATGCAGCAGCCACGCATGAAAACGTGCCGTCAGGCGACAAGGGCGCGGCCATGCATAAGGCCGTCGCAGAACTGATCCAGGCGATCATTGATGGCGGAAACTCTGTCCGCCGACCGTGAGGGACGCCCCAACAACCCGGCAGCTTGAGCCTGCGCATCGGGTGTACAACCTGAAGTCACGTAGTCCTTGTTCACCTATAGTCTGCGCGGCAGGGCAAGGGCCCTGGGCTAAGATTGACCCGATGTCAGCAAAAAAACTTCAGAATCCACTTGCTGCCCCCCGAATCTGGATGTAGAGACTGCCTTCACCATCGTGCGACAACGACGGAAACGAAGTGGTCGAAACGAATGGAACCAGAGACAAGCAGGGCGGGGCGCGCCGGTAAGGTAGGGCGCACTTGTTTTTGTTTGGTCTCTACGTTGTTTGACATTGATGATATCTGAAGGGATATGTGGGCGGTTTGGTCTGTTTTTCGATGGATCGACGTCTGTATATCTAGCGCCGGTAGCGAGC
>JAPLPE010000016.1 GCA_026400355.1 Rhodobacterales bacterium
CCGCAAAGCCGCCGCCCGCACCTACGAGGAGCTCTGGAAAGCCGTAGGCGCCGTCTGCAACCTCTTCACCGAGGACGAATGCCTCAACTACTTCATCGCCGCAGGATACAAACCCGAATGAACGCGACACGCTCTAGCAAAGAAGATGTAAATGGTTGATCTAATTGGCGCACCGGACAGGATTAAATTGGGCACCGTTATGTCATTGTAAGTGCTTTGTAATTCTTACAGCGCAGCCCCCTGGGGGCCAACAAGCGACATGATCAGCTTGGTTCATCAAGGGCGGCTGTTGTGGATATTCCAGTCATTACCTGCGCCGACCACAAGCGAAGCTAACGGCCCTTCACGGTCGTTGATGGCCGTCGCAGCGAAGGTCACGATACCGATCGGTGGCGTCGGGGTTAGCCGAGCGTCTTGAACAGATGCAAAGCCTCGATCATTCCGCGAAGTCATTTGGCGATGCCGCCCTGTGACGATACGAGGTAGGGCGCCTCTGGCCGCTTAACGCTTGAATCATCTGCGCGTTGGCTGGCCCTGACATCCGCCAGGACTTACGGACGATCTGGTGGGATGCTCTTACATCAGACGGGGATCCTTTCCGATCAGAGGATGATACGGGCACTTTTGCCGAACAGCTTGGGTCAGGGCAGACATCATCCGGTCCCGCTGGCCGAGCAGCGCGAATATGGGGGCCAGCAGCGATGGCGCAGCCTGGACTGGTTCATGGAGGAGATCGGTTAGCTTTGCCTCCGCCTCGGCAGAATGACCCAATGCAGCGAGAACCGACGCCAGAGACGATGCGATCGTGGGACAGCTGTCATCGCTGGCCGCGGCCTTTTCAGCGCAGCTCAGCGCGCGTTCAAAGTTGCCTTCGGCCGAATGAACAAGGGCCAGCACGGCCCAACAGCTCGAAAAAGGGCTCACGTTCATGACATGGTCTTCGAGCGCCTCCCGTGCTTCGCGGTAGCGGTGCGCAAAGTAGAGGAAGAGACCGAGTGTGGCGTAGAGACCACGGTCATGGCCATTCGTCTTGATGCCCGACTCCAGGACGTCTATGGTAAGCATCAGCTTGCCGTTTGCGGCCAGAGACCATGCCCGGGTAAAGCAGAGGGGTCCGACGGACGCCGGCGCTTTCGCGAATGCCGCGTCCGAGAGGACAAGCGCGCTCTCGAGGTCGCGGTCAAGAACGCCGCGCACGAAGCCCATCGTGGCGAGAGCGATCGCATTCACCCGATCGAATTCCAACAGCTTCCGGGCTGCGGATCGCGCATCCTCGAAGGCCTGTTCGGGTGGCCGCAGCCACCGGAGGCCGTTCGCAACCTCGAGGCTGCACATCAGTTCCAATGCCTCTCGCGATGTCGGATCGGCCTCGATCGCCCTGTCCAGCAGTTCCCGCACGCGTGCGGCGTTTCGCGCAGAATGAACCGACAGGTAACCGAACGCCGTACGACACAGCGCAGGGGCATCCTCGGGATGGGTGTTGCGCGGCAACACTGGCATTCCGTGAATGTCGGACCGGACCGTAACGCCGATCCTATATCCGCGGCCCGGGCGGCTCTGGACGATGCCGTGAGGCTTGTGGTCATGAAGGGCCGAGCGCAGCCCAGCCACGGCCCTAAACAGGCTGTCATCCGAGGCTGGAGAGCCCCAGACAGCATCGATCAGCATGTTCTTGTCGACGGTCCCGCCCTCGGCCTGCAGCAGCACCGCGAGAATGCCTTCCATCTTGGGCGACAGGCAGACGAGGGCGCCCTCCTTCGACAACCCCGTTCCCAGGTGGAACGAGAACCCACCGAACTCGTAGACGCGGTCCGGATCGAGAGCGGGTCGCGCGTGGGCCACTGGAGGACTCCGATCCGGAAACTGGATGGTCAGAAGAGGGTCAGACGGGCCTCAGAAGAGCGTCAGGACGTCTCTATAGCGGCGTGGTAGCCTCGGTCAACGTCATTTGATCCAAGGGTCTGCCCCATGCGTCTGAGCGTCTTCACCGTGACAGTGGCAACTGCCTTTTGCGCTCTCGTTCGTGGCGCCTGCGCGACGATGGCCGCCGAAAGCGGCGGCGCTGACCTCATTTACTTCGGAGGCGACATCCTCACGATGGCGGGTCCTTCGCCGTCCTACGTCGAGGCCCTCGTGGTGGACGACGGGAAGATTGCCTTCGTCGGCAGCCGTGCTGAGGCGATGGAGATGGCGTCGGACGCCACGACCATGGTCGATCTTCAGGGGCATACCCTGATGCCCGGCTTACAGGACACCCACGGCCACCTGCTGCTCAAGATGCACAACCTTCTGAAACTGGACCTCACCGGCGCGGCGACGCCGGACGAGGTCATCGCCCGGTTCAAGACCTACATCGAAGAGCGTAGTCTCGGCCCGGACGACTGGGCACTGGGATATCTTGTCCCGAAACCGCAGGATCTCGGACGGCTTCTGACGCGGGAGGATCTCGACAGGATCTCGACGGAAGTCCCTATCATGGCGCAGGAAGCCTCCGGCCACATCGCGACCGTGAACACGGCCGCGCTCCGGAAACTCGGGATCACCGCCGATACGCCCGATCCGACGGGCGGCACCTACCGCCGTTACCCGGGCGGCACCGAACCAAACGGAATTCTCGACGAGGCCGCGGTGATCCAGGCTTTCAACGCGCTGCCGCCGATTCCCGAGGACAAGATCGAGGCCTTGCTTGCCGAGGTGTCGAACCTCTGGCTCAAGTACGGGTTCACGACGGCGCGGGATATCCTGACAGGCCTCTCGCCGGACGACTTCGCCATCGCGCGCCGTGCGGCTGAGGAAGACCTCCTGCCGCTCGACCTGATCCTGTACGCCAATGCGCAATTGGGCGAAGAGACGATCCTCGAACACGAGGACTGGATCAACGGCTACGTCGGACGCGTCAAGCTGGGCGGCATCAAGATGATGATCGACGGGGTGCCGAACAGCTACACGGCCTACATGCGCGAGCCCTACCCCAACCTGCCTGAAGGCTACGATAGTCACTACAGCGGCTTCCTGAACGTCCAGGCGGCGGACGTGATGAGATACGTCGACCTCTACTACGACACCGGCCTTCAACTGAACGCGCATGTGATGGGCGACGGGGCCGTCGATCTTTACCTGACCGCGCTTGAATCGGCGGAAGCGAAGTATGGTCGCAAGGACCGGCGTCCCATGGCGCACCATGCCGGGCTGGTCACGCCCGACCTCGCCGATCGCTTCGCCTCGACGGGAACGGTCGCGGTGTTCAATTCGGCGGCGATTTCCGGCTTCGGGAGCAGCGGCGAATACTACTGGGGCAAGGACGCGCCGGACTTCATCATGCCTGCGCGGACCCTTCTCGACTACGGCGTGTCCGTGACCGTTTCCACCGACTGCCCGTCGGGCCCGTCAGAGCCAGATGTGTTTCGGGACATCTTCGGGATCGTCACCCGCAAGTCCTTTGCCGACGACTACGTCATGGGACCTGGTCAGAGGATCACGGTCTATGAGGCGCTTTCCGGGATTACCCGCACCGGCGCCTGGGGCAACTTCGAGGAGGAAACAAAAGGTACGCTCGAAGAGGGGAAGCTGGCCGACCTCGTCGTGTTGGATCGCAACCCGCTCAAGATCGATCCGCTGACGCTCACCGAGGTGAAGGTTCTGGAAACGATCAAGGAAGGCGTGTCCGTCTACCGGGCGTCGGAGGCGGCGAACCCCTGAGGCGGCGGCCGATTATCAATCCAGGCGCACCAAAGGCCTCCTCTATCGAACGCATCCGCCGAAGACAGACTTTCGTAGGTTCCGCGGCGAAGGCCCGGAAGCCGCCCATCTCGACGAATGCCGCGCTCAACACGAAAGACGCACAAGAGTTCTCGGCGGGCTCTGGCCACAACGTGCGGAAGCCCTGCGTCAATGGCGGCCCAAAGTGCCCGCTTTTGTTCCGGAATGGTCGGAATTTGGCGCACCCAGCACGATTCGAACGTGCGACCTCTGCCTTCGGAGGGCAGCACTCTATCCAGCTGAGCTATGGGTGCTCGCCTGCTTCGTCATATAGACGGCCCGCAGAGGCCCTGCAATCCAAATCCAACCGATCGGGACCGTGCAGAATGGCTTGGGTTTCAGGCCAAGAGATCGTGGCAAAGCTCAAGGGCGTCGATCAGAACATCGACCTCATGGGTGGTGTTGTAAAGCGCGAAGGACGCCCGGCAGGTGGCGCCGACGCCGAGATGGGACATGAGGGGCATGGCGCAATGCGTTCCGGCGCGGACAGCAACGCCGCGTTTGTCCAGAATGGTGGAAATGTCATGGGCGTGGGCCGCGCCTTTCAGCGTGAAGGAGAAGATGGCAGCCTTGTCCGGGGCATTTCCCTGCACATTCAGCCAGTTCAGGCCAGCTAACCGGGTGCTGACATAGTCGCGCAGGGTACGTTCATGGGAAGCGATGTTGTCCATGCCGAGTCCCATCATGTAGTCGAGCGCGACACCAAGGCCGATAGTCTGAACGATCCCCGGTGTTCCAGCCTCGAACTTCATCGGCGGATCGTTCCAGGTGACGGTGTCTCGGGTGACTTCGCGGATCATGTCGCCGCCGCCCATGAAGGGGCGCATTTCGGCCTGACGGGCCGCCCTGACGTAGATTGCGCCCGAACCCGACGGGCCATAAAGCTTGTGTCCTGTGATCGCGTAGAAATCGCAGCCGATGTCCTGCACATCCACGGCCATGTGGACCGCGCCCTGCGAGCCGTCGACCAGCACAGGAACGCCAAGCACATGGGCGCCCGCCGTGATCGCCTTGACGTCTACCACGGTGCCCAGGACATTGGACATGTGCGTGACCGCGACGAGTTTCGTACTGGGCGTGATGGCTGAAATGACAGCCTCGGGGTCGAGGTTGCCGTCGGCATCGACCTCGACCCATTTCAAGACGACGCCCTGCCGTTCCCGCAGGAAATGCCAGGGGACGATATTGGCGTGATGCTCCATGATGGACAGCACAATTTCGTCGCCTGCCTGCATCCGAGGCATGGCCCAAGCGTAGGCCACCATGTTGATCCCCTCTGTCGTGCCCGAGTTGAAGATGATCTCGTCTTCGGACCGGGCGTTGAGGAAGCGCCGCACGATGCCACGGACGGCTTCGTAGTGTTCGGTGGCAAGGTTCGACAGGTAATGCAGGCCCCTGTGGACATTCGCATATTCATGGGAATAGGCGCGGTTGATCGCGTCTATGACGACCTGGGGTTTTTGAGCCGAAGCGCCATTGTCGAGATAAACAAGCTGCTTGCCGTTCACCTCGCGGGCGAGGATCGGGAATTGAGCGCGGATGGCGTTTACGTCATACATTCAGCGGCCCTCCAGCGGTGCCGATCAGGGTGAGGATGACCGCCGTTCCAAGCCCGATCCCGAGGACGGCGAGGACTATGGTCAGGAGCGCCTTGCCGAGATTGTCGAAACGGTGCAGCACATTGACGAAATTGACCACGATCCAGATCATCAGGCCAATGCCGAGGACCATCATCAGCGTATCGAGTGCCGGGACGACTTGCAGGACAGCGAATTCGACAAGTCGCACGAGGATAGACATGACCTCGATCCAGATGACGAGGGTCAGGGCGCCCTGGAACGTGCCTTTGCCACCGATGGATTGACCGGTGTAGTGCAGGGCAAAGACGAACATCACTAAGGCGGCGCCAAGGATCAGCGCA
Organism: Rhodobacterales bacterium; assembly: GCA_026400355.1. Taxonomy (GTDB): domain Bacteria; phylum Pseudomonadota; class Alphaproteobacteria; order Rhodobacterales; family Rhodobacteraceae; genus JAPLPE01. Next base: position 5,681 of record JAPLPE010000016.1, read on the forward strand.
TAGCTGAAGGGCGAGATTACTAACGGTGGCGGCACATCGGGGGCCAGTTCGGGCATGGGGACCTGTGTCATCGCAACTGCCAGAACGCTGACCACGATGACCAGAAACATAGCCTGCCAGAGAATAACGCGCGGTTGATTGAGAGCGATCAGCGCCTCGGCCGCGCGGGCTGGGGCCCGGAAGGTCAGGAGGACAAGTTTGGCGAAGAATGGCACAAGGGCGAAGGATTCATTCACGATTGCAGGCCCGGGGTTGAAAGGGCCTCACATATGCTCTGGATCAGGAAAAAGAGGAATGCCGCGATCCAGAAGCATCCGATAAGTTGAGTGGCTGCGCTGTCGCCGTTCAGCCCCGTCAGGAGGCCGTAGAACAGGCCCATGGGAGCCGCCGCGAGGAAAGACCAGAACAGAGCGAGGCGCGCAGCATGACCGGGAACCCTATAGCCAAAAAGGCGCATGATCAGGACGATGGACGCGGCCATCACATAGAACAGGAGCGGCCAGATCATCATCCAGGCCATGAATTCATAGGCGATCAGGCGGTCGAATTCGACCCCTGTGAGTTCGGCGGTGCGCACCAGGCGCGGCCATTGGGCGACAAAAACAAGAAGGCAGGCTACCATCAGATAAGCGATGGAGCGGTCTTCGCGAGGTCCCATCGCGAGCAGGTCGCGTATCACGATGCGAGGGCCGCGCCATGTCCGCAGGATGTCGGTCGTGACGGCCATCAGCGCCGCCGCCGGGCGAGCCAACCCTCTAGCCTGCCGCGCAGGTCTTCGGTGAGACGCAGGTCTTCGACCTCTTCCAGTGCTTCGGCGAGAAATGCCAGAACCAGCAGGTCGGTCGCCTCGCGTTTGGGAATACCGCGCGACTGGAGGTAGAACATCGCCGTTTCGTCGATCGCGCCAGAGGTCGAGCCGTGCGAGCAAGCGACGTCGTCAGCGTAGATCTCAAGCTCGGGCTTGGCGAGGAACTGACAGTCGTCGTCCAAGAGCAGCGACTGGCTGATCTGGTAGCCGTCGGTTTTCTGCGCGCCGGGTTTGACAAGAATCTTGCCTTGGAAGACACCCGTCGCGCCGTTACGCAGAACCTTCTTGAACACCTGACGGCTTTCACAGCCGACGGCATCATGGGTGATGAAGACCGTATCGTCGTGCAGGAAATCCGTGCCGTCGCCCACGGCGGCACCGGCCACATGGGCCGAGGCATCGTCGCCCGTAAGTTCGATGACGCATTCGTTGCGGGTCAGGACGCCATTGGCGGTCAGGGTAAAGGACTTGAACCGGCTTTGCTGGCCTAGGCGGGCAAAGGTATGGGTCACGGCGCGGCGCTGATGATCGCGGCCCTGAATGCGGACATGGTGGAATGCGGCGCCATCGGACACGTCCACCTCAAGCAGTTTGGAGAAGCGGGCGGCGGCGGGACCGTTTTCCAGCAGGGTCATCTCGGCACCGGCCTCGACCCGGACGAGATTGTGGAGCATCGCGTCAGAGGTTTCAGATTTGTGCAGGTAGATGAGGTTGACGGGCTTTTCGACCTTGGCCACAGCCCGGATCACCACGCCATCGGCAGCGAAAGCAGTATTCAGGGCGGCAAGGGAGCGTTCGACTGGTTTCTGTGCGCGCGCCTCAAGGACACCGAAGAGGTCGCGGGCCCAGTGGATATCCTTGGCAGTCGCGTCGGACAGGCGTTCGATTTCGATCCCGGTGCCGATCATTGGGTCGGACTGGTCGGCATCAAAGACGCCATCGACAAAGACGATCCGGATGCGGTCAACCGTGCCGAAGACCGGAGCTTCGTCGTCGGTGAGAAGCGCGGCCGATGGAGCCTCGACCGAAACAAGGGCAGAAGGATCGGTGTAGCGCCAGTATTCGTCACGCCGCGAGGGCAGCCCCATGGCGGTTACGCGCTCGAGCGCGGCCTTGCGCGCCTCGACGGCCCAGGCGGCCCCTTTCGGCAAGGTCAGCGCATCAAGACGCGCCGAGGTCGCGTCAGCCTTTAGCTTTGGCAGGGCCATTACGCAACCTCGGCCAGAATGTCGGCATAGCCATTGTTCTCGATTTCGAGCGCGAGTTCGGGCCCGCCCGTCTTGATGATGCGGCCGTCGGCCATGATGTGGACCACATCGGGGGCAATGTGATCGAGCAGGCGCTGGTAGTGGGTGATGACAAGGAACGACCGGCCCGCCGAACGAAGGGCATTCACGCCTTCGGCCACGAGTTTCATCGCGTCCACGTCAAGGCCCGAATCCGTTTCGTCGAGGATGCACATCCTGGGTTCGAGCATGGCCATCTGCAGGATTTCGTTGCGCTTCTTCTCTCCGCCCGAGAAGCCCACGTTGACCGCCCGCTTGAGCATTTCGGCGTCGATCTTGAGCGTCTTGGCTTTCTCGCGGACCTGTTTCAGGAAGGCGGCGGCCGAAAGTTCCTCTTCCCCGCGCGATTTGCGCTGCGCGTTGAGCGCTGTGCGAAGGAAGGTCATGTTGCCCACACCAGGAATCTCGACGGGATACTGGAAGGCGAGGAACAGGCCGGCAGCGGCGCGATCTTCGGGTTCCATCCCGAGAAGGTCGGCGCCGTTTAGTTCGGCGGTACCGCAGGTCACCTCATAACCTTCGCGGCCCGCGAGTACGTAGGACAATGTGGATTTGCCCGACCCGTTCGGCCCCATGATCGCATGGACCTCACCTGCCCCGATGGACAGGGACAGGCCTTTGAGTATCTGCTTGTCCTCGGCTTCGAGTTTGACCTGCAGGCCCTTGATCTCAAGCATCTTGTTCTCCTGACACCGCAGCGCGGCGAAACTTTGGCAGGGCGATCAGCCCACGGACCCTTCAAGCGAAATGGCGACAAGTTGCTGGGCTTCCATGGCGAATTCCATGGGCAGCGCCTGCAGCACCTCGCGGCAGAAACCGTTCACGACGAGGGCGACGGCCTCTTCCTCGTCCATGCCGCGCGAGCGGCAGTAGAACAATTGATCGTCGTCCACCTTGGACGTCGTCGCCTCATGTTCCACCCGGGACGAGTTGTTGCGAACCTCGATATAGGGCACGGTATGCGCCCCGCATTTGTCACCGATCAACAAGCTGTCGCACTGGGTATAGTTGCGGCTGTCCTTGGCCTTGGCGTGCATCGAGACGAGGCCGCGGTAGGTGTTCTGGGCATGGCCGGCCGAAATACCCTTTGACACGATCCGGCTTTTCGTGCGCTTGCCAAGGTGGACCATCTTTGTCCCGGTATCGGCCTGCTGGAAGTTGTTGGCGATGGCGATCGAATAGAATTCACCCTGTGAATCATCGCCCCGCAGAATGCAGGACGGGTATTTCCACGTGATGGCCGAGCCAGTTTCGACCTGAGTCCACATGACCTTGGACCGGTCGCCCCGGCAATCGGCGCGCTTGGTCACAAAGTTGTAGATCCCGCCCCTGCCCTGTTCGTCACCGGGATACCAGTTCTGGACCGTAGAATATTTCACCTCGGCGTCTTCTTCGGCGATGATTTCCACCACGGCAGCGTGGAGTTGCGAGGTGTCGCGCTTGGGCGCGGTGCAGCCTTCGAGGTAGCTGACGTAGGAACCCTTGTCGGCGATGATGAGGGTCCGTTCGAATTGTCCGGTGTTTTCGGCGTTGATGCGGAAATAGGTGGACAGTTCCATCGGACAGCGCACGCCGGGCGGGACATAAACGAAGGAACCGTCAGAGAAGACGGCGGTGTTCAGCGTGGCAAAGAAGTTGTCAGACGGAGGCACGACCGAGCCCAGATACTTGCGGACGAGATCGGGATGTTCCCGGATAGCTTCAGAGATCGAGCAAAAGATGACCCCCGCCTTCTTCAGTTCGGCCTGAAAGGTTGTCCCAACCGAGACGGAATCAAACACGGCATCGACAGCGACGCGGCGTTCGGGCGCGTCTTCAGCCACTTCGACGCCAGCGAGGAGCAACTGCTCCTTTAGCGGAATCCCAAGTTTCTTATAGGTTTCCAGAAGCTTCGGATCCACGTCATCAAGCGACTTGGGCCTTTCAGCCATGCTCTTCGGGCGAGCGTAGTAGTACTGCGACTGATAGTCGATGGTGGGATAGTTGACCATGGCCCAGGTCGGCTCTCCCAACTTTTCCCATCGGGCAAAGGCCTCGAGCCGCCAGTCGGTCATCCATTGGGGTTCTTCGTTCTTGGCCGAGATGAGTCGGACGATATCGGTGTTCACGCCGATGGGGGCGTAGTCCATCTCGATGTCGGTGTTCCAGCCGTACTTGTACTTGCCAGAAAGCCTGGCCACGGCCGCAACAGTGGCTTCATCGACGCCCTCGCGGACCTCAGTCACATCCAAAGCAGCCATGTTTGACCCTTTCCTTACGCCGCACGCTGGCGCTGTTTCGTTCTTCTTGCAGTCCAGGCGTCTGCAAAGCGCAGCACCTGTTCCCGCGTCGTTTCCGGGCCAAGCGACACGCGGATCGCACTGGCCGCGTGAGCGTCGCCAAAGCCTATCGCCCGGAGGACCTTGCTGGCGCGGACCTTGCCGCTGGAACAGGCGGAACCGGCCGATATGGCAAAACCCGCAAGGTCCATCGTCATCACCTGCATCTCGCCCTTCCAGCCCGGAGTGAGCAGGCAGGACGTGTTGGGCAGACGGCAGGCACCTTTCCCGACAAAAATAGTTTCAGGACTTCCAGCCTCAATGGCCTCTTCTAGAATATTTCTAAGCTGGGCAACCCCGTCCCAAGCCCCGGACGCAAGATCACGTTCGGCCGCCTCGATGGCGGCGGCGAAACCGGCGATGCCGATGATGTTTTCGGTCCCGGCGCGGCGGCCCATTTCCTGCCCGCCGCCGGTGATGCGGGCGGCGAGGTCGGTACCCTGCTTCAGGATGAGCGCACCCACGCCCTTCGGCCCGCCGAGTTTGTGGGCCGAAAGGAAGGCCATTGTGATGCCAGACCAGTCGAAGGCGAAGGGGAGACGGCCGGCTGCTTGCGTGATGTCGCTGACGGCGAGCCCCTGGGGGAGAGTCTGGACGATGCCGGTTTCAGAATTGGCAAACTGGAGCGAGCTGCGGGCGGGGTCGGTGACGGTGACCTGGCCCGAGGTGTCGACAGGCAGGGTGGCGCTGACCCAGCCCAGCACGGCCTCATGTTCGATGGGGGCGGCGAGTAGATCGCGTCCGGCATGGGCGAGTGCCGCGGCTTCGGTAGCGCCGGAGGTAAAGACAATGTCGGCCCCGGTCGCGCCGAAGGCGGCCGCGATTCTGGCGCGGGACGATTCGACAAGGGCCTTGGCCGCACGGCCTTCGGCATGGACCGAGGAGGGGTTGCCAGCACTGTCCATCGCAGCGGCCATCGCGGCCCGTGCCTCGGGCCGCAGCGGGGCTGTGGCGTTGTAGTCAAGATAGATACGGTCCATCAGGCTTGCCCGGTTCCGCTGGTGGGCAGGGTCCTCACGGTTGCATCCCGGTCAAAAGGTGATCCGGCGCCGCGCATCATTCGTCCACGACCTCGAACAGCGAGGGGACAGCGGGACAGGGGGCGAGCTGGTTCTGGACAACGTCGGACAGGCGGGTCTGGTGCAAGAAAACATAGACCTGCGCCGAAAGCCCTTCCCACAGGCGGTTCGTCAGCGACTGCGCCTTGGAACCGGACGCCCCGCCGTGTGCCCCTGCCCCCTTGTGCATGGCGCTGACCGTTTCGTCGACGGCCCCCAGAATGTCGGCCACCCGGATTTCGGACGCTGGCCGTCCAAGGCGATAGCCGCCACCGGGGCCGCGCACGGAATCAACCAGATCGGCGCGGCGCAGCTTGACGAAAAGCTGTTCGAGATACGGGAGCGAGATATCCTGCCGCTTGGAAATCTCACCCAGATTGACGAGCGTCCCGGGCGGCTGAAGGGCCAGATCAGCCAGAGCCACCATCGCATATCGTCCTTTGGTCGACAGCTTCATGTTCACTCCGGGCAGCGCGGGCGGGGTCGGGCAGGTCGCGCCCGTTCTTCCATTGACGTTGAGGCCCCGGCTGATTAACTCCGTCGAAGCTTCTCCACCCTATCGGGAGCGGAGATTAGAATTGTTCTAAGGTCTCCGAGCGTTTTCGTCAAGAAAGCATCTCGGACCCGCAACTGCAAGGGACGCGCATGCCCGAAGTCATCTTCCCCGGCCCCGAAGGCCGGCTTGAAGGCCGCTACCACCCGCAAAAGGATCGTGACGCCCCCATCGCCATCGTGCTTCACCCGCATCCGCAGTTCGGCGGCACGATGAACAATCGCGTGGTCTATAATCTGCATTATGCCTTCTACGAACTGGGATTCACCGTCCTGCGGTTCAACTTCCGTGGCGTGGGGCGCAGCCAAGGAGAATATGATCAGGGGATCGGCGAATTGTCGGACGCGGCATCGGCGCTGGATTACCTGCAGTCAATGAACACGAATTCCAAGCATTGCTGGGTTGCGGGCTTTTCCTTTGGCGCCTGGATCGGGATGCAGCTTCTCATGCGGCGGCCCGAAATTACGGGCTTCATCTCAGTCTCGCCGCCGGCCAACATGTACGACTTCTCGTTCCTGGCCCCCTGCCCGTCTTCGGGTCTGGTCATCAACGGATCGGCCGACCGTGTGGCCCCGCCGGCCGATACTGTCAGCCTTGTGAACAAGCTGCACGAGCAGAAGGGTATCAAGATCACCCACGATGTGGTCGAAGGCGCGGGCCACTTCTTTGAAGACCCGCATATGGACCGCATGATCGGCAGCGTGAAGGATTATGTCCGGCGTCGACTTACCGAGTCTAGCCGCTAGGGGCGCGCGATGAGTACGATTACCGAAGAGATTGCCGACAAGCTGGCGCTCGCCACCATCGAAGCCGCGGAAATCCTGGGCGACGAAAACCTTGTCGCCGAAGTCTCCAAGGTGATCGGGGCTTCGTCCACCACGACGCAGGAGGCGTTCATGACCGCCTACCGCGTCCGTGTCTCTCAGAAGCGAGCCGAGAAGTATCTGGCGGCGCGGCTGGCCAAGGGACCGGCCGATCCGTCGCGCGGCCGCATCGAACTGGGTGGTCGGCAGATCCTGAACACCCCCGAGGAAGGGGCGGGAGGACATTGACCGCTACGGCCCGACTTGATGCCCAGCTTGCCTTCCTGAACGAGGCGGACCGGCTTAAGCAGGTGCTCCGGGCTACGACAATCTGCGACGGATCCCGGCGCGAGAATTCGGGCGAACACAGTTGGCATCTGGCGCTTTATGCGATGGTGCTGGCCGATCAGGCAGCGCCGGGTATGAACATCGACCGGGTGATCAGGATGCTGATTCTGCATGATCTGGTCGAAATCGATTCGGGCGATGTCCCTATCCATTCGCAAGGCGGACAAGCACATGGGTCCGCAGAAACGCAAGCCGCAGAAACGCGGGCGGCAGACCGGATCTTTGGCCTTCTGCCGCCAGATATTGGGGCCGATTTCCGCGCGCTTTGGGAGGAGTTCAACGCGGCGGCGACGCCCGACGCGGTCTTTGCAAAATCACTCGACCGGGTGCAGCCGGTGATGCAGAACCTCGCCTCGGGCGGCGGGACTTGGAACGATTACAACGTCACGGCGGCCCAGCTTGAAGAACGGGTGGGCGTCAAGGTGGCGCTCGGGGCCCCTGCCCTTTGGGCCGGGCTGCGGACGCGGCTTGATGCATGGTTCGGCAGGGCGTCCTGATCCATGGCGGAACCAAGCACCCTGACCATTACCGCGACCAAGGGGTTGGAGCGCATTCTGGCCGGTGAGCCGAGCATGGACCGGCTGAACATGGCGCTGCGTCATCTGGCGAAATGGCGGTCGCAGGTCATTGCGCAGACTCTGTCAGGCCGCGACGGGCCGGTGATCACACACGGGCCGTTCAAGGGCATGAACTATGACGTCTCGGCCTCGGAAGGGGCCTATGTGGCGCGGCGGCTGGGCTGTTACGAGGCGTCGCTGGTGCCGGTGATCGAGACGATCATCGCGAGGAACTATCCGCTGATCGTCGATGTGGGCTGTGCCGAGGGATATTATGCCGTGGGACTGGCCCTGCGGATGCCGGACGCGCGCGTGCTGGCCCGGGACATGGATGACGGGGCGCAGACGCTGTGCGCGAAACTGGCGGCAAAGAACGGCGTCACGGACCGGGTGCAGGTGGGCGGGCTGTTCGACCATGCCGATTTTGCGGTGACTGCGGCTCAGCCGACGGTCGTGATCTGCGATATCGAAGGGGCCGAAGACGGGCTTCTCGACCCGGCCAAGGCGCTGGGGCTGCTGGACGCGGATATCCTTGTCGAGGTCCATGAAGGCATGGTGCCGGGCCTGACCGCGCGGCTGGCGGCCCGGTTTGCCGGAACGCATCGCGTCACGCAGATCGGCCGTACTGTAGACCCGACGGCCCTGCCCGGCTGGATGGAAAACCAGTCTGATCTGGACCGTCTACTGGCACTTTGGGAATGGCGGGCGGCACCGACTCCTTGGCTCTGGATCGACCGTTACCCGCAAGGGTGAAATTTTCCGTATACAAAGGTATACAGGACTTCCCCGGTGACGTGTTTTGCGCTATGCCGCGCATCATTCCCACGAATCCCAGGACAAGAGGCCCTGCATGACCAAGATCAAGGTAGCCAACCCCGTTGTGGAACTCGACGGCGACGAGATGACCCGCATCATCTGGGATTTTATCAAGAAGAAGTTGATCCTTCCTTACCTCGACGTTGACCTGAAGTACTACGACCTGGGGATCGAGGAACGCGACCGCACGAACGACCAGATCACCATCGACGCGGCCGAGGCGATCAAGGAATTCGGTGTTGGCGTGAAATGCGCGACGATCACCCCCGATGAACAGCGGGTCGAGGAATTCAATCTCAAGCAGATGTGGAAATCGCCCAACGGGACGATCCGCAACATTCTGGGCGGCGTGATCTTTCGCCAGCCAATCATCTGCAAGAACGTGCCCCGCCTTGTGCCCGGCTGGACCAAGCCCATCGTGGTGGGCCGCCATGCCTTTGGCGACCAGTACCGCGCGACCGATTTCCGCTTTCCGGGCAAGGGCAAGCTCACCATGAAGTTCGTGGGCGAGGATGGCACGACGATCGAGCGCGACGTCTATTCCGCGCCTTCCGCTGGCGTGTTCATGGGAATGTACAATCTGGATGATTCGATCACCGATTTCGCCCGCGCCTCGCTCAACTACGGGCTCAACCTAAAATGGCCGGTGTATCTCTCGACCAAGAACACTATCCTCAAGGCCTATGACGGAAGGTTCAAGGACATCTTTCAGCAGGTCTATGAGGAAGAGTTCGAGGAAGCGTTCAAGAAGGCCGGGATCACCTATGAACACCGACTGATCGACGACATGGTCGCCTCCGCGCTGAAATGGTCGGGCGGCTATGTCTGGGCCTGCAAGAACTATGACGGCGACGTGCAGTCCGACACCGTGGCGCAGGGCTTTGGCAGCCTTGGTCTGATGACCTCGGTCCTGATGACACCCGATGGAAAGGTGGTCGAGGCCGAGGCTGCGCATGGCACCGTGACGCGCCACTACCGCCAGCACCAGAAAGGCCAGCAGACCTCGACCAACTCGGTGGCGTCGATCTATGCCTGGACGGGCGGTCTCAAGCACCGCGCCAAGCTTGACAACAATGCGCAGTTGATGCGCTTTGCCGAGACGCTGGAGAAGGTCACAGTCGATGCGGTCGAAGACGGCTGGATGACCAAGGATCTGGCTCTGCTCGTCGGGCCCGATCAGAAGTGGCTGACGACCATCGGCTATCTGGAAAAGGTGGACGAATACCTCAACACGGCCCTGATGGGCTAAGGCCCTTTCGTCCCCTGTTGTTCCGGTTCCAGTTACCCTGCGGGGGTCCGGGGGCGCAAAGCCCCCGGTCCGCCTTGTAAGCGCGGGGTCTCCGGTCATGTCACAGCCCCAGCACACGCTGATCGAGGACGCGCAGGGCATTGCCTTTGGCGCAACGATGGCGGCCTTTGGCATCGTGATCCTGACCTGTCTGGGCCTTGTCACAGGGCAGACGGCCGGGCTGGCGGTGCTGTGGTCCTACATGACAGGGTTTGGGTTCGGGCCGATCTTCTTCCTGCTGAACGTGCCGTTCCAGATTCTGGGATACAGGCGGCGTGGTCTGGCATTCACGGTCAAGACCTTCATTTCCGTGGCCCTTTTGTCCGTCATGTCTATCCTGATGCCGGGCTGAGTCAGTTTTGAAAACCTCAACCCATGGTACGGGGCGGTGCTGTTCGGCTTTGTCTCTGGTGCGGCGCTGCTCGCGATCTTCCGGCATGGGGCGAGTCTAGGGGGATCGGGATTCTGGCTCTGATCCTGCAGGACAAGCCCGGGTTCCGGGCCGGTCGGACGCAACTGATCTTTGACCTCTGCCTGTTTGCGGCAGCACTCTTCGTGCTGGACCTGCGGACGGTCGCCATCAGTTTCCTTGGCGCAATCGTCGTCCGTCTGGTGATTTCGATCAACCACCGGCGTGACTGGTACATTGCAACATAGCGGCCGTCACACAGCCGTGGCCCTTTCCCCCTAGCTTTCGCTGCAATTGCACGGTATGGCCCGCGCAATCCCGGACAAGAGAGCATCATGGACATTCGCAATATCGCGATCATCGCACACGTTGACCACGGCAAAACCACGCTGGTGGACGAACTTCTGAAACAGTCGGGCACCTACCGCGAAAATCAGGCCACGACCGAACGTGCGATGGATTCCAATGACATCGAACGGGAACGCGGGATCACAATCCTTGCCAAGTGCACGAGCGTCGAACATGGCGGCGTGCGGATCAATATCGTCGACACCCCCGGCCACGCCGACTTTGGTGGCGAGGTCGAGCGGATCCTGTCGATGGTGGACGGGGTTGTGCTGCTGGTTGATGCGGCCGAAGGACCGATGCCGCAGACCAAGTTCGTGACCTCCAAGGCGCTGGCGCTGGGCCTGCGCCCTATCGTGGTGCTGAACAAGGTGGACCGCCCCGATGGCGACCCCGACAAGGCGCTGGACGACTGCTTTGACCTGTTCGCCAACCTTGGTGCGACGGATGAACAGCTTGATTTCCCGCATCTTTATGCGTCTGGCCGGAACGGGTGGTGTGACCCCACGCTGGACGGGCCGCGCAAGGATCTGAATGCGCTTTTTGACCTGATCATCGCCCATGTCCCGCCGCCGCGGCAGCGCGAGGCGCTGCATCAACCGTTCCGCATGCTGGCCACCACCCTGTCTGCAGACCCGTTCATCGGGCGCATTCTGACCGGCCGGGTTGAGAGCGGAAAACTCAAGGCGGGGGATACGGTCAAGGCGCTTTCGCGCAATGGCGAGAAGCTGGAACAGTTCCGCGTGAGCAAGGTGCTGGCCTTCCGCGGTCTGTCGCAGCAGGCCATCGAGGTGGCCGAAGCGGGCGACATCGTAACCATTGCCGGCATGACAAAGGCGACCGTGGCCGATACCCTGTGCGATCTGTCGATGGATATTCCCCTGCCTGCGCAGCCGATTGATCCGCCCACCATCACCGTGACCTTTGGCATCAATGACTCTCCGCTGGCGGGCCGGGATGGCAAGAAGGTGCAAAGCCGCGTCATCCGCGAACGCCTGATGAAAGAGGCGGAATTGAACGTCGCGATCAAGGTCGCAGACACGCCGGGCGGCGATGCCTTTGAGGTGTCGGGCCGGGGCGAATTGCAGATGGGCGTCCTGATCGAGAACATGCGCCGGGAAGGGTTCGAATTGTCGATCTCTCGCCCCCGGGTGATTTTCCGCGAAGAGGACGGGGTCAGGCTGGAGCCTATCGAGGAAGTCACGATCGACGTGGATGACGAGTATACCGGCGCTGTGGTCGAAAAGCTGACCGGGCCGCGCAAGGGTGATCTGGTCGAGATGAAGCCCGCCGGGGCCGGCAAGACGCGGATCATCGCGCATGTGCCGTCGCGTGGGCTGATCGGGTATCAGGGTGAATTCCTTACCGATACAAGGGGTTCGGGCGTTCTGAACCGGATTTTCCATACCTGGGCACCGCACAAGGGGCCGATTCAGGGGCGGCGTCAGGGTGTGCTGATCTCGATGGAAGCGGGGACGGCGGTGGCCTATGCGCTGTGGAACCTGGAAGAGCGCGGCAAGATGTTCGTCGTGCCGCAGGACCCCGTCTATGAGGGGATGATCATCGGCGAGCACAGCCGGGACAATGACCTTGAGGTCAATCCGCTGAAGGGCAAGAAGCTGACCAACGTGCGGGCCTCGGGCACGGACGAAGCCGTGCGGCTGACGCCGCCGGTGCTGATGAGCCTTGAGCAGGCGATTGCCTATATCGACGACGATGAACTGGTCGAGGTCACGCCGAGCGCGTTCCGGCTGCGCAAGCGGTTCCTTGACGCGAACGAACGCAAGCGCCAGTCGCGCGCGGCGTCCTGATCCGGGCTGCAACCCGTTAACCATTTGTTGACGGGTGGCGGTTCTGCGGGGGGTGACCTTGGATTTGGGGTCCAAGCACCTGATTTGATAACATAATACGCGTCAGTATGCCGTCGGTAATGCGTCGGTATCGCGTCGGTATTGCGTCGGTATTCTTTCGACGATGGCGTAACACGCGGTTAACTTGCACAGGCGATTAAAGTCGCAGGAGCGGGTTGAGGTACGGTTAACTCGGCGTGCGGAGGTGCCGGGTTTGACCCACCCTACTTGAACCGTCATCCTTGGGGTGGGTGAACCCCAGCCCTGCCAAGGTCTCAGGCGGGAGCCACTTCCTCGACGATCACAAGGCTGCGGTCGGCGGACGGCAAGCCGTAGCGGAGCGCCTCCTGATAGGCGGGGGAGTTGTAGCAGTCGTGGGCCGCCTGCAGGCTGGGGAAGCGGGCCACGACGTTGCGGGGGAAATCCGCGCCTTCGAGTTGTTCATAGGCGCCGCCGCGCGCCAGGAACACGCCGCCATAGGCGGCCAGCGCGGGGCCTGCGCGTTTGGCATATTCGCCGTATCCTTCGGGGTCGGTGATGCGGACATGGGCGATCCAGAGGGCGGTCATGTGGCGGCTCCGATCACGGCTTCGGCCGCCTTGAAGGCGGCTTCGGCATTCGTGGCTGAAGTGCCGCCGCCCTGAGCCATATCGGGTCGTCCGCCGCCGCCCTTGCCGCCGAGTTCGGCAACGGCGGCGCGAAGCAGGTCGACCGCCGAGAGGCGGTCGGTGAGGTCGGACGTAACGCCGGCGGCGACAGCGGCCTTGCCGTCGGTGTCTGCGATCAGGAGGATCGCGCCCGAACCGATCTGGGCCTTCAGTTCGTCCACCAGTGCGGGGAGGTCCTTGCCGGTCACGCCGGAAAGAACCTGAGCTTTGAACGATATGCCATTGATAACCTTTGCATCTGTCTGCGCCTTGGCCCCGCCGGACATGGCGAGTTCGCGGCGGAGCTGGGCCACTTCGTTTTCAAGCGCGCGACGTTCGGTGAGGAGAACGCGGACGCGGTCCACCGTTTCGTTCACGGGTGCCTTGAGCGTGGCGGCGATATCGGCCAGACGGGCATCCTGGGCGCGGAGGTGGTCGAGCGCGGCCTGACCGGTAAGCGCCTCGATCCGGCGCACGCCGGAGGAAGAGGCGCTGTCGCCCAGAAGGACGAAGGCGCCGATGTCGCCGAGTTGGCGGACGTGTGTCCCGCCGCAGAGTTCGAGCGAATAGGTGGCACCATCGGTGCCCTTGCCAGAACCGGGCAGACGTCCCATCGAAACGACGCGGACTTCGTCACCGTATTTCTCGCCGAACAGCGCCTGCGCGCCAAGGGCGCGGGCGTCGTCGGGGGTCATCAGGCGGGTTTCGACGGTGCCATTCTGGCGGATCATGGCGTTCACCTCGGCCTCGACCGTGGCGAGTTCGGCTTTCTCCAGCGCCTTGCCGTGGCTGAAGTCAAAGCGCAGCCGATCGGGCGCGTTCAGCGAGCCGCGCTGAGCGATATGGTCGCCCAGCGTGCGGCGGAGCGCCTCGTTCACGAGGTGCGTGGCCGAGTGGTTGGCGCGGATGGCGCTGCGGCGGGTGTGGTCAACTTCGAGGCGCACGGTGTCGCCGGCAACCAGCCGCCCATTGTCTGGTGTGAACTCATGGGCAATCAACCGGCCGCCGCCAAACTTTCGAACGTCCGAAATGAAGCCATTGAGGTCATGCTTTTTGATCCCGGAAAGCCAGCCATGATCTGCCACCTGGCCACCAGACTCTGCGTAGAAAGGAGTTTGGTTAAACACAACCCAACCACTTCCAAGTTCTTCGATGGCTTCGACTTCTTGCCCGTCCGACACGATAGCCAGAACTTGGCCTTCGGCACTTTCGGTCGTGTAGCCCAAGAAATCTGTGGCTCCCAAGCGGTCCGCCAAATCAAACCAAACTTCGGCGTCGGCGGATTGTCCCGTACCGGCCCAGGCGGCGCGGGCCTTGGCCTTTTGCTCTTCCATCGCGGCGTCGAAACCGGCGAGGTCAACGCCCCTGCCCTTTTCGCGGAGCGCATCCTGCGTCAGGTCGAGCGGGAAGCCAAAGGTGTCGTAGAGGCGGAAGGCGGTCGTGCCGGGGAGGTCGGCGCCTTCGGGCAGGTGGCCGAGTTCGTCGTCGAGGAGGCGCAGGCCCCGGTCGAGCGTGGTCTTGAAGCGGGTTTCCTCGGCGCGGAGCGTTTCTTCGATCAGGGCCTTGGCGCGGCCGAGTTCGGGATAGGCCGCGCCCATTTCATGGACGAGCGCGGGGACGAGGCGGTGCATGACCGGGTCCTTGGCCCCCAGAAGGTGCGCGTGGCGCATGGCGCGGCGCATGATGCGACGCAGGACATAGCCGCGGCCTTCGTTCGAGGGCATGACGCCGTCAGCGATCAGGAATGAGGTCGAGCGGAGGTGGTCGGCGATCACGCGGTGATGCGTCGTGCCGGGACCGTCGGGGTCGCTGCTGGTCGCGTGGGCCGACGCCTCGATCAGGGCGCGCATGAGGTCGGTGTCGTAGTTGTCGTGCTTGCCCTGCAGAAGCGCACCGATGCGTTCGAGCCCCATGCCGGTGTCGATCGACTGCATGTCGAGCGGTTTCAACGTGCCGTCAGCGAACTGTTCGTTCTGCATGAAGACGTTGTTCCAGATCTCGATGTAGCGGTCGCCGTCCTCTTCGGCGGAACCCGGCGGGCCGCCCCAGATCGAGGGGCCGTGGTCGTAGAAGATTTCGGTGCAGGGGCCGCAGGGGCCGGTGGGACCCATGCGCCAGAAGTTGTCGTCCGTGGGGATGCGGATGATGCGTTCGTCGGGAAGGCCCGCGACCTTTTTCCAGATCGCGTGCGCCTCGTCATCGGTGTGGTAGATGGTGACGGTCAGCTTGTCCTTGTTCAGGCCGAAATCCTTGGTCAGGAGTTCCCAGGCAAAGGCGATGGCCTGATCCTTGAAATAGTCGCCGAAGCTGAAATTGCCCAGCATTTCAAAGAAGGTATGGTGGCGGGCGGTGTATCCCACATTGTCCAGATCGTTGTGCTTGCCACCGGCGCGGACGCATTTCTGCGCGGTGGTGGCGCGTTTGTAGTCGCGGGTTTCGACGCCGGTGAAGAGGTTCTTGAACTGGACCATGCCCGAGTTGGTGAACATCAGTGTCGGATCGTTGCGGGGGACCAGGGGCGAGGAGGCCACGACTTCGTGCCCGTTGCGGGCGAAGAAATCGAGATAGGTGGAGCGGATGTCGGCAAGGCTCGTCATGGCGGTCCTTCGGGCAAACGTCTGGGGCTGCGATGGAATAGACCCATGGGCAGGGGGCGTCCAGTGCCGAGTTGCGCGGGGGCGCGTGCAAGAAAAAGGCCGCCGCGGGCGGTTGCCCGGGCGGCCCTTGGCCAGGTGGTCGGATGCCTAGGGTTCGACCATGTCGTCGCCTGCATCGGTCACAGGTTCGGACATGGCAAACTCGAGCCCGTGGGAGGCGCGGATCTTGTCCTCGATCGACATGGCGGTGGCGGGATGTTCCTTGAGGAAGGTCTTGGCGTTCTCTCGCCCCTGCCCGATCCGTTCATCGCCGTAGGAGAACCATGAGCCCGATTTCTCGACAACGCCGGCCTTGACGCCGAGGTCGAGAAGCTCGCCGGTCTTGGAGATGCCTTCGCCATACATGATGTCGAATTCGACTTCCTTGAACGGGGGGGCCACCTTGTTCTTGACGACCTTGACACGGGTGGTGTTGCCCACGACTTCCTCGCGGTCCTTGATCGCACCGATGCGGCGGATGTCGAGGCGGACGGAGGCGTAGAATTTCAGCGCGTTGCCGCCGGTAGTGGTTTCAGGCGAGCCGAACATGACGCCGATCTTCATCCGGATCTGGTTGATGAAGATGACCATGCAGTTCGAGCGGCTGATCGAACCGGTAAGCTTGCGCATGGCCTGGGACATGAGGCGGGCGTGGACGCCAACGGACGAGTCGCCCATGTCACCTTCAAGCTCGGACTTGGGCGTAAGGGCTGCGACTGAGTCGACCACGACGCAGGAGACGGCACCGGAGCGGACGAGCGTGTCGACGATTTCGAGGCCCTGTTCGCCGGTGTCAGGCTGGGAGATCAGGAGTTCATCGAGGTTGACACCCAGCTTCTTGGCATACTGGGGGTCGAGCGCGTGTTCGGCGTCGACGAAGGCGCAGACGCCGCCCATCTTCTGACATTCGGCCACGACATGGAGCGTGAGGGTGGTTTTGCCCGAGGATTCCGGCCCGTAGATCTCGATGATCCGGCCCTTGGGCAGACCGCCGATGCCAAGTGCGATGTCGAGGCCGAGGGAACCGGTGGAGATCGCCTCGATCTCGGGCATCTGATTCTGGCCGCCGAGGCGCATGATCGAGCCCTTGCCGAACTGCCGTTCGATCTGCTGCAGGGCGCTTTCCAATGCCTTAGCCTTGTCCGACGTCTTCTTGTCCATCATCGTGATCAGATCTGCCGTTGCCATGTTTCCCATCCTTATTGTCATACCCCCTGCGTGGCGGCAATCGCTGGTTAATGTTCTTGCCTTGTTCTCATTTCAATGAGACCAAAACGGGAACATTTCAAGTTAAATCTTCTGGACCCATTGTTTTCCGCGAGGGGTTAAGGAGTAGTTTACAAGGACGCAAAGGTGAGAACGGGGTAAGAATTGCTGGTATTCTGGAAGGAACGTCTGGTGTTGCTGGCAGTGCCCAAGACGGGCACGACGGCGTTGCAGCGGGCGCTGGGGCCGAAAGCATCCATGGTGATGCGCGATCCGCCGACGCTGAAGCACACGCCGGTCTATCGCTACAAGCGGTTCGTGGAGCCGATGTTCGGGCAGGCCGGTGGCGAGGGATTCGAAACGGTGGCCGCCATTCGGCAACCGGTCGAATGGCTGTCGTCCTGGTACAGGTACCGGCACCGGGATGATCTGGCGGGGCATCCCAACAGCACGCGAGGGGTGAGTTTTGATGACTTCGTGACGGAATACACCAAGGGAAAGCCTGCGCCCTATGCAGCGCTGGGGTCGCAAGCGCGGTTTGTGCAGGGCAAGGCCGGCGAGATCGGGGTCACGCATCTGTTCCGCTATGAGCAGCAGGACAGGCTGTTTGCGTTTCTGGAGGAAAGGCTGGAGGTCAAGATCGATCTGCAGCGGATGAATGTCTCGCCCAAGATGGCGGTGGGGTTGTCGGCAGAGGTTGAGGCGCTTTACCGGCGGAGATGTGCGGATGAGTTTGCGGTTTGGGAAGCGGCGGGGCGGGGATAGCCGGTTTGGCGTAGCTCAGCCGCTTTGGCGGCGGTCGTCCGCGTGGGCTACGCGACCTCGCCGGGGGCGGCAGTGTGATGTGCGCGGGGCGGTGCGCGGAAGCGCACCCTGTGGCGGGGATGGCGAGGTGAACCCCGCCCTGCACTTTTGCGACTGAGCTAGCGTGCAAGGACCAGATCGGCGCGCAAACCGCCCAGCGCTGCGCTGTCACCAAGGCGCAGGACGCCGCCGTGGGCGCGGGCGATGTCGGCGACGATGGCAAGCCCCAGCCCCACACCGGAGCCGAGGTCCTGATTGCGCGCGGGGTCGAGTCGGGAGAAGGGTTTCAGCGCTTCCTCGCGCTGGTCAGGGGGGATGCCGGGGCCGTCATCTTCGACGCTGATGCGGATGGTGCGTTCGCTGAAAGAGAGCGTCAGATCGGCCTGCCCGCCGTAGCGCAGTGCATTCCCGATCAGGTTGTCGAGCGCCCGGCGGATTGCCAAGGGGCGCAACGGCACGGGGCCGGGATTGTTGCCTTCGACAGCCAGAAGGGTCGCGGCCTGTCCTGCCCTGCGGGCGTCTGACACCACCTGTTCGACAAGGGCCACGGTGTCGGTCGGCTCCAGCGCGTCAGACGCATCGGCGCGGATGAAATCGAGGAAGGCGTCGAGCATGTGCTGCATGTCGTCAAGGTCGCGGCGCAAAGGCTCGGCCTCGGGGTCGTCGATCAGGGAAAGTCCCAGGCGCATGCGGGTGAGCGGCGTGCGGAGATCGTGGCTGATCCCCGAGAGCATCAGGGTCCGGGTCTGGGCCTGGCGTTCGATCCTGTTGCGCATGTCGAGAAAGGCCGCCCCTGCCGTCCGGACCTCGGCTGCCCCGGAAGGGCGGTAAGGCTGGATACGACCCTTGCCGTATTCGGTTGCAGCGAGGGCAAGCTGGCGGATCGGTCGCAACTGGTTGCGCAGAAAAATGTAGGCGATGAGCATCAGGAGGAGGCCCAGCACCGCGATCATCACGAGAAGTTGGTGTGGATTGGAGGCCGAGACCCTGGTCCGGTCAAAGGAAACCTGCATGTCGCCCTGACTGGTGGCGATCCGGAGTGTGACTTCGCGCGGGGTCGACAGGTCAACAGGGCCGATCGCGGGGATGCTGTCGTGCAGCGTCTTGATCATGGCGCGGCCTGAGAGGTCATAGAAATCGCGGCTGTCGTCTGCCCGCGTTTCGGGCGCGGGAAGGGTGATCGTGAGGCCAAGGGGGGTGCCTACGGCTGCGGCCTGCCGGAATGCCGTGACGGCATCCGGGGCGGCATCGGCGATCTGGAGCAGGTATTCCAGTTCGAGGATGACCGACCGGGTCATCTGCCGGGTCACGTCTTCGTAGTAGCGCTGCACGAAACTGACCGAGATGACGATCTGGAGCGTCAGGATCGGCACCAGCAGGATAAGCGCCGCCCGCCCGTACAGGCTGCGCGGCAGGTAGCGTTTGAGCCACTGAAAGAACATGGGCTAGAGTTAGCCCGAGAGGCGCAGCGGGGAAAGGACGAAGCGTTGGAAGAGGTCTGGCCGGGCATCCTGCGTGTGATCGCGCCGAACCCGTCTCTGATGACGGAGCGGGGGACGAATACCTATCTGCTGGGCCGGGACCGGGTGATTGTGATTGACCCGGGGCCCTTGGACGAGACGCATCTGGCGGCGCTTCTGCGTGCTTTGGCCGGGCGGGCGGTGGAACAGATCATCGTGACCCACAGCCATCTGGACCATTCAGGTCTTGCCCCTTCCCTGTCGCGGGCCACGGGCGCGCAGGTTCTGGCATTTGGCGACAGCCATGCCGGACGGTCGGCTGTGATGGAGACGCTGGCGCTGCAGGGGCTGGCTGGCGGGGGCGAAGGCGTCGATGCGGCGTTCACGCCGGATGTGACGGTGGCCCATGGCGAGGTGATCGAGACCGGAGCCGGGCTGGTTCGGGTCATCCATACGCCAGGGCATTTCGGGAACCATCTGAGCCTGCAGTGGGGCGATGTGGTGTTCAGTGGCGATCATGTGATGGGCTGGGCCACGTCGCTCGTCTCGCCTCCCGACGGAGATCTCACCGATTTCATGCAGTCGCTTGCCCGCCTGCGTGAGGCCGGGGCGCGGATCCTGCTGCCAGGGCATGGTGCCGCAGTGACCGATCCAGAGGGGCGTATCGATTGGCTGACCGCGCACCGGAAAGCGCGCGAGGCGCAGATCCTTGACGCGCTGGCAGAGGGTCCCGCGGGTGTGGAGCGGCTGACGGCCAGAGTCTATGCCGATGTGCCGGTGGCTCTTCACGTGGCTGCGGGGCGCAACGTGCTGGCGCATCTGATTGATCTGGCAGGCAGAAAGCGCGTCGAGGCTCTGCCGGATCTGCGCCATGACGCAGTCTACCGGCTGATATGAAAGGAATGGTATTTTTCTTTGCCAACCCACTGGACGCTGCCAAGGGGCATTGCTATACGCAACCGCGTGATCCGACGTAGCTCAGCGGTAGAGCAGTTGACTGTTAATCAATTGGTCGTAGGTTCGATCCCTACCGTCGGAGCCAAAAATCCCAAGAAAATCAGGTGATTAGGCGCAGGCTGGGACCCACGCCGCCCTAGCCCTGTCCGCTTGGGTCCCGAGGTGGGTCCCAGTTTGGCCCGCTTGGGTCCCATCGCAAGACAGCGTGAGTGAGCGGGAGGCGGATTCGCGTTGGGCGCCGCGCATCTGGTCGCCGCAGATCATCGAATCCTTGCGATGCCCAGCGCAAATGGGCTCAATCTTCCGAAGAGCATGAAGGTGTTCCAAATGGGTGACGAATGAGCCTGCACGAAGCGCTGACCCGCGCCAAGACGGAAGAGGACGTCAAGGACGCCTTCATCAAGGCGCTCGGGCTCAAGGGTGTGAACAAAGGGCTGATTGACATTCAGACGCCTGAGATCTGGTTCGAGGCCAAAGAGGCACCCTCTCCGCCACTGCTGATGTTTGCGCAACTGCTGGTCTATGTTCGGGCCGCCCGCAAGCGCGGCGAGGCCATTCCCGGCTTTCTATGCGTGATTGACCGCGAGAAGGCGGCACTGATGCCAACCGAGCACGCCATGCCCCTCCTGGATGACAAGACTATCGTCTGGCCCAAAGCGGGATCTGCGGCCGACAAGTCGCTGGCTGCTCAGATAGCACCGACCATCGAAACCCACTTCATCCTCTACCAGATAGACGGCTACGAGGCCGAGTTCATCAAGGCCGCGAAGGATGCCGTCCGCGAAGGCCGGATTATCCGCACTCCGATTACCCCCGACAATCTGCGGCAGGTATTTGACAAATGGGTGGCGATGGTCGGCGTCGAACTCGGCGTGAAGCGCGAGGCGGATTACGCCGTACTATTCTTTGCCGACATCATGGATGACGGGCGATCCGCGGCGATGACGAACCTGCCCGCGCGGCTTTTGTTCAACGGCGACCGTCCGGTGTTCATCATGGGGGCCGAGCAATACGAACTGGCCACCGAGCGCGGCTATCGCAATTTCTGGAACATCTATCACCGCCCGCCCGAACAGAAGCATCGGCACTATCTCTTGGAACGGCGCGACAGCCTGCTGCCGCTGGACGAGCAGAAGTTCAAGGGCGCGTTCTATACCCCGTTGCATATCGTCGACAAAGCCTATGACCAGTTGGCCGCGACGCTGGGGGCGGACTGGCAGCAGAGATATATCGTCTGGGACATGTGCGCGGGTGTGGGCAATCTGGAAGCCAAGCACAGCAACCTGCGCAATGTCTTCATGTCCACGCTAGATCAGGCCGACGTGACGATCATGCGCAGCAACCCCGCCTTCGCGGGGGCCGAGATTTTTCAGTATGATTATCTGAACGACGATGTGACCGATTTCGGTCAGATAGACTACGATATATCGGGCAAGGTGCCGCAGGCGCTGCGACAGGCAATTGCCGATGCGAAAGAGGGGAAGCAGGGCGCTAAGCCGATACTGTTGCTGATCAATCCCCCCTATGCCGAGGCGATGAATGCCGATAACATCACAGACGATGGCGAAAAGGCAGGCATGAAAACGGGCGTTGCCAAAACCCGTGTCGGCCATGGAATGGGCGATCATGGCTATGCAGCGCGCGAACTGTTCGCGCAGTTTTTGCATCGGATAGTTCGCGAACTGCCGCGCGCGAAACTGGCCATGTTCAGTACGCTAAAATATGTGAATGCGCCGAATTTCACCGAATTTCGGCGGGACTGGACAGCGCAATATCTGGATGGCTTTATTGTTCACAGCAAGGCATTTGATGGGCTGAAGGGAAATTTTCCGATTGGATTCTTGGTTTGGGATTTGGCGGTAGACCTGCCTGCGCAATCTATCGGTGTGATCGCGCTGGATAAGTTTGGCGAAGTTGTCGGGCAACATACCTTTTTCCGCGAACCGCCGCGCCCGCCACTGGCCGACTGGATTATTCGTCCGCGATCAAATCGAACCCCAGCCGTTCCACCAAAAAAACGCGCTATTGCCGACAACCAGCACAATTGATGTGCGTGGACGGTCGTGGGCGGATGGTGCTATAGGAAGTATGATTGCATTCGGAAATGATTTGCAACACGCAGCGACGACTGGCCTGTTGTCGTCAGGCTATGGAAACGCTGGCGCGTTTTTCGTAACCGAAGACAACCTCTGGCAAGCCGCCGTCGTCTTTTCCGTCCGTCGCCTGATCAAACCCACATGGCTCAATGACCGCGACCAGTTCCTGCAACCCTCACATCCGCTGTCAGACGAATTCAGGTCCGATTGCCTTGTCTGGATGCTGTTCAACGGCAGCAATCTGACAGCCGGGGCAGACGGGCTGCGCTGGAACGATCGGGACTGGTCGCTCATCAATCACTTCATCCCATACACCGAAGCCGAAGTTGGCGCGAAGGCCAGGTTTGAGAGCGATTTCATGGTGCGGTACATGGCCGGGATGAAGTTCTCGTCCGAGGCGAAGGCTGTGTTGGACGAGGGCCGGAAGTTATTCCAGCACTTTCATGCGACGGGCTTTCCCAACAAGATCAGGCAGGAATACAAGTTGGGCCGAGCAGACGCCGGATGGCATCAGGTGCGCCGCTCGCTCGAAGATTTCATCGAGACAGTTCTAATCGACTTCTCGCCTTTCAAGGCCGCCTACGCGGATCTGACCGCGAAGTTGCGCCCCCAGGTGTTCGAACTTGGATTCTTGCCAAGTTGAGCGAAGTCGACTGGCGGACGAAGGGCATCCAGAATGTCGGGTGCAATAGGTGCATAATCTGCGCTTCCCGACGTAGAACAACTGGGCGCCGCAAAACAGTAGCCCCCAGATAAGCGCGCCCTCGCATCTGGGCGGATGCGAGGGCGGGGCGCGGCAAGGCACCGTGACTTGACCTGTTGACAGGTCAATCGCCCAGACGCTGTCGATGTCGGAGACGTCGAGCATCCCGTTGAGTACCGCCATCCCCATGGGCGCGTCGAGCCTCGTGGCGAAGGCCATGTTCTGCACGGCGCCAGAGGCGTCCATGGTGGCTATGAAGCCGTCGCCATCCTTCGTCATCGAGTCCGGTGCCCATGTTGGACACATAGAACGGATCACCGCGAACATGCTGGCCTGGCAGGCCATTGTTCCAGACGAGGGCGGCAAGACGGTGATGGTCGAATGGATTGCGGATCGGCGGACGCAGCCGCATTTCGCCAAGGCCCGTTCGATATGCAACGCGCTGGACCATGCCCGCCTGCGTCAGGCGGATCGGCTGGTCGCCACGGCCAAAGGCCCGCTTGACGCCGACGCCCTTTCGACCATCACTGCCGGAGACACCCGTGCCAGCCATGTCTTTCGGGGCGGCCTCGTGCACGAACGCAAGGAGACGCCATGACCCATTCCCGCGCGATCAAGATCGCCCCCTCGATCCTCTCGGCTGATTTCGCGGCCTTTGGTGCCGAATGCGAGGCGATCGAGGCGCAGGGGGCCGACTGGGTTCATGTCGATGTGATGGACGGCCATTTCGTGCCCAACATCACCTTCGGACCGCAGCTGTGCAAGGCGATCCGCCCGCATATCCGCACCGTCATGGACGTGCATCTGATGATCTCCCCCGTCGATCCCTACATCGCGGCCTTCGCCGATGCGGGGGCCGACATCATCACCGCGCATCTTGAGGCCGGACCGCACATCCACCGAACCCTGCAGGCCATCCGTGCAGCCGGGGCCCGTGCTGGCCTCGCGCTCAACCCCGGAACACCCATTGACGCGGTGGAGCATCTTCTGGACATGACCGACCTTATCTGCGTGATGACGGTGAACCCCGGCTTTGGCGGGCAGAAGTTCATCCACAGCCAGATCGACAAGGTTCGCCGGCTGCGGGCGATGATCGGCGATCGTCCGATCCATATCGAGATTGACGGTGGCATCACGCCCGAAACCGCCCCGCTCGTGACGTCCGCCGGGGCTGATGTGCTGGTCGCGGGCTCTGCCGTGTTCAAAGGCGGATCGGTCGCCGACCCCACCCCTTATGGCGCCAATATCCGCGCGATCCGGCAGGCCGCGGAAAGCGCCCTGCGCAATGCGGCCTGAGACGGAAACAGCCTTGCGCGCCATTGTCTTTGACCTTGACGGAACCCTGATCGACAGCGCGCCCGATATCTGCGCGCTGGGCAGCGCCGTGTTGTCGGGTGAAGGCGCGGCCCCCCTGACGCTTGCCGAAACCCGCAGTTTCATCGGCAATGGCGCCGGGGTCTTTGTCACCCGCATGATGACGGCACGCGGACTGCCCGAGGCGGACCATTCCCGGCTCCTTGCCGCGTTCCTGAGGAACTACGACGACGCCAAGGACCTGACGACGCTCTACCCCGGAGTCACAGAAGCGCTTTCCGCGCTGGCCGACGACGGCTGCGCACTCGGCATCTGCACCAACAAGCCCCTTACGGCGACCAAGGCGATCCTTGCCCATCTCGGCCTTCTCGACCGCTTTGCCACGATCATCGGCGGCGACAGCCTGCCCGAACGCAAGCCTCACCCGGCGCCGCTTCTCCGCGCCTTTGCGGACCTTTCCTCAACCGCACCACTCTTTGTCGGTGACAGCGAGATCGACTATGCCACAGCAGAGGCCGCAGGGGTCCCCATCGCCCTCTACATCCCCGGCTACCGCGCCATCCCGCTCAGTGCCCTGCCCGCCGCAATCCCGTTCGACCATTTCGCCGAACTCCCCGCGCTGGCCCGCCGCCTGATCCCGTCACGCTCCGCGCCCTGATTCTCGATCGGGACTGCACGCTGGCGAAAAGCGAAGAGGCTCACCGTGCGGCCTTCAACGCCGCCTTTGCCGAAGCGGGATTGCCCTGGGCCCTGGGCGGTCGATGACGACCGCATCCTCTTGCGCACCACTGGCGGGAAGGAATGCATTGCCGCTTGTCTGACTGTCAACTCGGCCTTGCCGCGCCTTTCGGAAGATGAGATCGCGCGCCTGCACCACACAAACACGCATTATCTTCGACAGATGTCAGACGGGTCCATTGTATTGCGCCCCGGCGTGCAGACCCTGATCGATCGTGCCCGCGCAATGGGCCTGCATCTGGCACTTGCCGCCACGACCATCGCCGCAAAATGTCGAGGCTATGTGCCGGGTGATCTGGCATACCCCTGCCATGACGCAGTTTCCCGTGATTGTCGCCGGGGAAGAGGTGGCGGCCAGGAAATGCTGGTCCGACAGGATCGCGACCTCTTTGAATCCCTTGGCGTTTTCAGCAAGCGAATTCGCAGCAACGAGGCCCAGATCGGCCCGCCGCACGTTCAGAAGTTCCAGCACATCCGAAGGCGAGGCTTCAACCAGATCATATTCCGGACTGGCGCACGTTTCGGCCAGCACCGCTGCCGCGCCGGGGACAAGCATGGTGATCGCCGACCCGATCCCGGCAATGCGGAGCATGGTCCGGGGGGCACCCTGAAGGGATGCCAGTTCGGTTTCGAAATCGCGCAGCGCGCGCAAGACCGGCTCGGCCCGGTCCAGTAACCGCCGTCCCACCTCGGTCAGGTGCATCACATTCGACCGACCGTCCAACAGCGGGCTGCCGGCCAGCGCCTCGAACCCGGCCATCTGTTGGCTCAGCGACGGTTGCGTCACCCCCATAAGACGGGCAGCGCGTGTCAGCGAACCGGCATGGGCCACCGCCCAGAAGGCCTGCAACTTGCGCAAGGTCACTTCGGCGGGTTCTCGTGGCCGCGCCCCGTCAAATTCGGGGACGATCACCACTTCGCCTTTGCCCATGTCTGCCCCCTGTCCCGCCTTGGCAGACTGAAGCAGGTTTCGGCATCAACAGGCCCGATACAGCGCATCGGGTTTTGCGATGACCCGATGCGCCTGTTGTTTCGCGCAGATTACTTGCGGGAATCGAACCCTTCGGACGGATCGACGCCTAACGTTTCAAGCGCACGGGTCGTAAAGCTCAGATCCACCAGATCGGCAGCGGCCATTTGCGGGACATCCGCAAAATCGGGGTTCGCATAGACGAAGGCGACGGAGGCATCGAGTTCTGTCGGATCAATGCAGCCGTTGACGCACCAGCGGTTGCCAAGAAAGCCCGCTGTTCGTTCGAGGCTTGGGCGGGGGATATCGGTCCGCGCGGCAGCGGCGGCCTCGACCCAGATTTCGGGATGTGCCGCCATCTCGCGCGATGTGTCGATCAACGCCTCGGTAAAGCGTTGAAGTGCGTCGGCATTCTCCTCGATCGTATCGGCGCGGACGGCCACGAACTTGGTCAGCGCCGGAGCAAAGTCCGAGAAATCGCCCGGGGGTACAAGGACATGAATGCCCGGGGTCCCCTCGATTGACCCGAAAGTCCCGAAGGACACTGTCGTCGCATCTACCTGCCCGGCGGCCAAGGCCTGGACCCGGACTGCCGGCGCACCGATCGGCACATAGGCGGGGCTTGCCGGATCAACGCCCATCCCGCGCAGCACGGCCTGCGTCAGCGAATGGTCAAGGCTGCCGTAATCCGCAATCGCATAGCTGCGTCCGGCCAGATCGGCGACGGTGGCAATATCGTCCTTGGTGGCAATCAGGAACGGACTGCCTGTGCCCGTGGCCACAATCCCCTTGAGCGCCAGATCACCCGTCGCCGTCAGCCTGATCGCCGCATCCAGCGCGATATCCGCTGCATCCACGTCACCAGCAAGTAGCGCAGACACCGCCTGCGGCGTGCCGTCCAGCGCGACATAGGTTACGGCCACCCCATGCTTTTCAAAGAACCCAAGGTCCTGTGCCAGCCGGAACACCGATGACGTGGTGACGTTGAAACCCGCGTCATCGACGGCCAGCGCCACACTCAGTTCTACGACATCGTCCGTCTGCGCGAGTGCCATCCCGGCAGACAGGGCAAGGGCTGTGGTCGTTGCGGCAAGGCGGTGCAAGAGAAATGCCTTCATGATGTTCAGTCGTCCTTCCGGTATCAGGCTGCGCGGTCAAAGACCGGCAGCGGGGTGAAGTCGTCGTTCAGGATCGCCGCCGTTCCCTGATGCCCCATCCAGCCCCGGATCAGGGTCGCGTAGATGCGGCGGGTGAAGCGGTCGGGATCGTCAAAGACGAGCGGCACATGGTTCATCGCTGTCACCGCCAGCGATTGATGGTCGTCGATGTTGATCAGCGGGTTCGCATTGTGCCCCAGCGGATCAATCACATCAGCCAGCCGCCCCAGCCAGCCATGGGCCTCTCCGCTGTTCGGGGCGCCGGTCTGCAAGAAGGCCATCGAGGAGAAATGCGAGAATGACGGCTGGTCGTAACCCACGCCGTGGACAATCGCCATCTTCCCGTCTTTCCACAGCTTTTCAAACCCGGTCATCGTGCGCTGAAAACCGAAGTGATCATCAATGCCGAGGAGGTTGGATTTGTGGATTCCAAGTCGCGGGCGAGCCACGTAGCAGGCGTCGTCGGCATGGGGGATTACCGTGTTCAGCCCGTCATTCCCGCCCGACAGTTCCACGATCACAAGGATGCGTTCGCCTGCGGCCTGCCCCGTCACCTTGGACCAGACGGGTGAGGCGGCGATGCCCCCGGCCCCTTCCAACACCATGCCGCCAAAGCCCGCCTGAATGAGTGCTTCGTGGTCTGCCCTTGTCAGTCCGGGTGTCCGTACCATGTCCCGTTCCCCGCTCCGCCTGTCAGGCCAACTGATACTGCGGGGCGCACATGATGCCATGCGCCACCAGTCGCAGCCCGTATTCCATGTAGCTTTCAGCCTCAGTCAGACTGTCTGATCCCCATTCGTCGGCCAGCATCGCCACCAGCGCATCCCGCGTTGTTGCGTCCAATGGCACTTGCAGGAAGCGTTCTGCCAGCGCATCGACTGCTTCAGCCGCCGTCGCCGCGCCATCCTCGATCACCAACTCCGACAGGCTGAACTGCGCCGGGGCACGCGGGGTCGGTTTCAGCCGCCGCATCGCCTCCTGCCAGCCCATCAGGCTGGCATAGCGGGTGTTGAACGTCTCCTGAATCCCTGCGGCCGAACTTGGGGCGGCGCCTTCTTCCAGCGTGGCCGCAGTGATCTCCATGCCTGCGTTGGTGTTGCGATTCACGCGCCTTACCTTGGACCCGGGGTCAAGGTTGGGGTCGGTGAAACCGATCATGTCGGGGAACATAGCCTCGCGGGCAAAGTTACCCCTCTCGAACAACAGCCCGGGCGTGATCCATGCCCTGCCTTCGCCCCAACCTGCAACCGTGGGCGGGTAGAGCAGGATCTGCCCCAAGGTCTGTCCCACTGAATGAGGATCGGGCACACCCGGCATCATCCGCAGACCAAGTTTGCGATAGGTGGACACGATGAGTTCGACCGGCGACTTGATATGTGTCCCCACCACGGCCTTGCTGTGAAACACCCGCGACAGGAACAGCGCGCGCAGAAACGGCGTGATCTCATAATCGCAGTCCCGCAGAAGTGTACCCAGATCCCGGGCCAGATCCGGGCTGATCGCGGTGCCGGCAAAGAAGCGCCAGATCTTGGACGCGACATAGGCTGCAGTCTGGTCGTGCTCCAGAATGATCCGCAGGATATCGTCCCCGTCAAAGGCACCCGTCCGGCCAAGGAAGGACTTCTCCCCCGCGTCGTGTTTGGCCGAGTCAAAGCGGAAGGCCAGATCATCATTCGTCCAGCCGGTAAAGGCGCGCGCTGCCTCGCCGATGTCGTGTTCTGAATACTGGCCGACGCCCATCGTGAACAGTTCCATGACTTCGCGGCCGAAATTCTCGTTCGGGGCGCCCTTCACGTTCTGCGCCGCATCCAGAAAGACCAGCATCGCGGAATCCTTGGATACGGCCGTCAGGAGTTCACGGAAACTACTCAACGCGCCGTTGCGCAAAAGGTCGATCTGCTGTCGGATCTTGCAGTAGTCGCGCAGCTTTTCCTCGCTCGTCGCGAAGTGGCCGTGCCAGAACAGCGCCATCTTTTCGCGCAGGGGATGGCGGGTCTGCAGCATCCAGCCAAGCCACCAGTAGGACAGCCGCCGGGTTTCGAGGGTTGTGGCCCGAAGCCAGCAAAAGAAACGGTTGGTGACCGGCTGAAGCGGCCGGTTGCCGCCCGGTTTGACCCGGACCCCCATTGCGGCGCCGGTTCGCTCGGCCAGTTCGGTCGCAGCCGGCCGGCTTGGCGGGAAATGGGTCAGGGACGGGTCCCAGAAGCCCGATTCCTCGAAATCCGGCAAATCATCATCACTCGCGCCCTGCAGCACATGATCGACAGCCTGCTCGGGGGTCATGGCCGCAAGACGCCGGATAACGCCCGGCGTGCCGCCAAAACCGACACGTTCCAGCAAATGCGCGGCAGCCTTTTCAGACCACAAGGCAATATCTATCTGGGCCAGTCTCCTGGCTCCGGACCCGTCCATTGGCTTGCTCCTCCCGCCACCGTTCTTGCGGTGATCGTTGTTGTCAACATTAGGACCACGCAGCCCGCCTGAATAGCCAGAGCCGGAATTATAGCTGAAATAGGAAGAGGTTATGCCCCCTTGGTCCCAGAACCGCCGAAGACCCCGGCCAGTTCCTCAAGCGCGGCACCTTCGCGCGCCATGTCGTGGATGCGGTCCCACAATTCCCGCCGCAGGGTGCCAAAGGCCGGCAGGCCGCGCGGGTCGTTCTGCCAGCGCGGTTCGGGCAGGTCCACTGTGACGATGCTGTCGATCCGCCCCGGCCGGGGTCGCAACAGGACCACCCGCTGCGACAGAAGGATCGCCTCGTCGATGTCATGGGTGACAAAGACCACCGCCATCTTCCGATCGGACCACATCTGCATCAGACCAAGCCGCAGGGTTTCCCGGGTCATGGCATCAAGTGCGGCAAAGGGCTCGTCCATCAAGAGGACTTCGGGCTCTACCGCCAGAGCGCGGGCCAGACCGACCCGCTGCTGCATCCCGCCTGACAGTTCGTGCGGCCAGGCCCCGGCATAGTCGCGCAGCCCCACCGCGCCCAGGATAGCCCGCGCCCGTTCTGCCGCCGCAGCGCGTGGCATTCCCTTCAGGGCCAGCACGAATTCGATGTTTCCTGCTACCGTCCGCCACGGCAAAAGGCGCGCCGACTGAAACACCATTGCAAGCCGGGACGACGGCGCAGGTGGCTTGCCGCCGACCAGAATCTCCCCCTGGTCCGGCGTGATCAGCCCGTTGATCAATCGCAAGAGGGTGGTCTTGCCGCAGCCGCTTGGCCCGACAAGGCTCACGAACTCGCCGGGGGCCACATCGAACGAAATGTCCTCCAGCGCAGGGATCCGGGCCGCCGTGAAGCTCTTGGCGATACCTTGCAACGTGATCAGTGGTGCCACCCTATCGCCCCCCGGCCTGTGCAATGCGCCACTGGCCAAAACGCCGCTCGACCCAGCGCAGTCCTGCGGTCAGCGCCGTGCCAAGCGCCATCATGACAATCACGACAGCAAAGTACCGGTCCATCTGGAATCTGTTCCCCGCCGTGATCATCAGCCCGCCCAGCCCCGATTGCGCCATCGTGAGTTCGGCAATCACCGTTCCCACAATCGCAATCGCCGCTCCGATCCGCAGCCCGCTCAGGATCGCAGGAAGGGCATCGGGCACCATCACCTGCCAGAACAGCCGCCGCCGATCCGCGCCGAAGGACTGCCCCATCTCGATCAGGTCGCGGTTGGCATTGGCCACGCCCGAGGCCGTGCTGATCAGGATCGGAAAGAAGGCCGCGTTCCAGACCAGAGCCACCTTCGCCTCAGTATAAAGCCCGAACCAGACGATGATGAGCGGAATGAAGGCCGCGCTGGGCGTGGCGTTCAGCGCATTGACGAACGGGTCAAATACACGGCCCAGAACGGGAATCCCGCCCAGCACAATCCCTGCCAGAACACCTGAGACCGCCGCCGTGACGAACCCGAGAAGCAGCACCCCCAAGGTTTGTCCCAGCGCCAGCGGTATCGATCCGTCCCCCCACATGGCGATACTCTGCCGCCAGATGTCTGCAGGCGCGGGCATGACCAACCGCCCCGATGTCATGTTCAGGACCTGCATCCCGGTTATGATCAGGATGATGATCAGAACTTGCGCGGCAGTGATCCAGGAAACATCAGATTGATGCAAACGCGCCCCGGCCCGCGGCGCTGCAGCGTTGTCAGGGGAAGTCTTGGACCGCATCACGTTCGTCCTGTATCGACCCTGGCCAGCATGACGCGGAAAATATGGAATACGTCTGGACAGGAGGGTTGAAAGCTGCCTTCCGGTTAGCCGGTTTTTCCTGATGAAGTCCATCAAGGACAACCTGTGGACCAGGCTTCATTACAGCGGCTGCCACCGTCAAGGGGTTTCGGACAAGCCAGCAGGTCTTCAGTCCCTTTCATCCGACGGCTCGATCCGGCGCTGAGGCGGGACCTTGCAGATGTAGTCGCAGGAGGTGGGGCAACTGACGGTCCTAAGCGGTCGGGCGAGATACCAGACTGACCGGAAGTCTGCGAGCTGGGTGCGCAACTTGTCGCGGGTTTCGTGGTGGAAGCGGTTAACGGTGGCCGCCTTGATCGTTCGGTTCATTCGCCTGACATGGCCGTCTCCCTGCAATTTTCCCGGTCAATCCATACGTGCCCTCGGGTTCTTCCCTGGGCCGAAGTGGACTTGCCTGAGAAGGCGGCGAGCGCCAAGTCGGGAACGAGGGGGTGTTCTATGGGAAGCGAAAACAGGCCTACGCCGGAATTTCGGCGTAAAGCAGAGCGGCTGGCGCTGAACTGCGGCAGGACGCGGCGGGGAATCGCGGAAGATCTGGGCATTGGCGCGAGGAGAATGGCGAGCGGCGCAGTTGGACGATGCCACGGATATCCTGGAATCGGGTTGGACTATGGCGCCCGAGACTGACAAAGGCGGTGCGGCGGATACCGAAATTCCTGCGAAAGAAGTCGTTGTCAATGTCCCGGCAAGACGGTTGCCGACCATCTGTTTCAGCATAGGCGACCTCTGGTCAACGCGATTCATCGACCATTGCCCAACCATCATGCCCGGTCTGTGCAGGATAGAGACCCGACCGTGCTTTGGTTTCCGTGACGAGCCTGACAATCTGTCAACCAGATCAGTCCAACCAGTTCCAATTCTCTCTGGCCGGGCGGTATGATAGCTGTAGTCAGTCCGCAGCCCCGGAAGATCGGGGGGCATACCAGCAAGGAGCATCTGCATGATCCCGGTCGATCCCCGTTACCTGCCACCATCGGCCATGGAAGTACCACGCTTCGCCGGTATCGCGACGACGATGCGCCTGCCCTTGCGCAATGTCGCTGATCCGCAAGGGGCGGAGATCGGGATCCTGGGTGTTCCGTGGGATGGCGGGACAACGAACCGGCCCGGTGCCCGACACGGACCGCGCGCCTTGCGCGACCTTTCCACGATGATCCGCATGGTCAATCAGGCCACCCGCGCCGCCCCGTTCCACACCGCGCGCATCGCGGATTTTGGTGATGCGACGGTCAACCTGACGGATGTCGGCCAGACGATGACACTCGTCGAAGACCAGTTCTCGGCCCTGCGCACAGCCGGCGTGACCCCGCTGATGATGGGAGGTGACCACCTGCTCAGCCTGCCCGCGTTGCGTGCCATGGCCAAGGATGGCGCGCTGGGCTTTGTCCATTTCGACGCGCATACGGACCTGTTCGACAGCTATTTTGGCGGTATGCGCCTTACACATGGCACTCCATTCCGCCGTGCTGTCGAAGAGGGTCTGATCGACCCGCAGCGCATGATCCAGATCGGCATCCGGGGAACGACGGCAGACGGGAGCGACCGCGCCTTCGCCGCCGCGCAGGGCATCCGCATCATCACGATCGAAGAGTTCCGCCAGCGCAGCCTTGCAGACGTCATGGCAGAGGTGCGGACCCGCGTCGGCAGTCGGCCGACTTATCTGTCGTTCGACATTGACGGTATCGACCCCGCCTTTGCCCCCGGCACGGGAACACCGGAAATCGGCGGCTTCACCCCTTTTGAGGCGCAGTGCATGATCCGCGCTCTGGACGGGCTCGACATCGTCGCAGCCGACCTTGTCGAGGTTGCACCACCCTTCGACGCGACCGGCATGACGGCGTGGATCGGCGTCTCGATCATGTTCGAGATCCTGTGCGTCACCGCCAACGCGGTCGCCCGCAGGGCGGGACGCAAGCCGGTCATCTGCGAAGATATCCCCGATCCGGGGGTTTAGCGCATGTTCAATAGACAGGGGTGGTCCGCGACAAAGCCGGCCAATACTTTGCTGTCAGTCTTGAGCCCGTTCCAGCGCCGCCAGACGCCGTTCCTTGCGGCGCCGCGCCACTTCGTACCAGATGGCTGCAATCAGGGTCGCAATGATCATCAGCAGGGCAAGGGCATTGATCGTCGGCGTGATCCCAGACCGGACCTTGGAAAACACATAAACGGTCAGCGTGTTCTGGGTGCCCCGGGTGAACAGCGTGGTGTTGAAGTTCTCGATGGACTGGAAGAAAGCAATAGCCGCCCCGGCCGCGATGGCCGGGTAAAGATGCGGCAACAGGATGCGGCGCAGAACCTGACTGTTCGAAGCCCCAAGATCCATCGCCGCCTCTTCAAGGCCTGGGTCAAAGCTTTGCAGGCGGGCCAAGACCAGAAGCATGACGAAGGACGCGATAAAGCTTACCTGCCCCAGAACTGACAGGTGCAGACCGGGATTGAAGAGAATGAAGTCCGACCCAGTCACATTCCCCATCGAGTTCCAGAACAGCAGGGTCGAGATCCCGATGACAACCCCGGGCATCAGGATCGGTGCGACCATGACTCCGTAAAGGAAGCCACGCACTTTGCCCGCAATGGAGTTGATCAGGATCGCCGCCGCGGTTCCGATCGGGACCGCAATAACGACCACGGCCACGGCAACCCAGAGTGTGTTGGCGAAGGATACCCAGAGGGTCGTGTCGGCAAACAGTTCCTGAAACCAGCGCCAGGTAAAGCCCTTCCATGGGTAAACCGATGGCAGACGGTTATCGTTGAACGCGGCACCCGCCATGATGATCAGCGGCACAAACATGTAGATCAGGAAAGCGGCCATATAGAGATGGCCCAGCAAGTGTCTGGATCGTGTCATGGCAGCCTCCCTACTTTGCGATCTCGTTCAGCTTTACCCTGAACAGCCACATAACGACCATCACGACAACTGAACACAAGAGGATGTAGAGGAACGAATAGGCCGCGCCTGTGTTCCAGTCCTGACTCTCGAGCATCCACTGTCGGATCGTTTCGGTAAACCAGTTCGACGAGGTGGAGGGCAGCACCGTCGGCACCAGCAGAGAACCAGCCGACAGCATGAAGACCATCACGCATCCCGAAGCGATCCCCGGCCGCGAATGGGGCAGGACAACCCGCCAGTGAATCTGCCACCACCGCGCGCCAAGGTCTTCGGCCGCCTCGATCTGATTGCGGTCCAGCGACTGGATCGCACCATAGATCGGGAACAGCATGAACAGCACATAGGTATAGGTCAGCCCGATCATGATGCCGTCATAGGGCGTCATGACGCCATTCTGCCAGCGCACCGGTGCCTCAAGCACGCCAAGGCCCACAAGCACGGCATTAAGCGGTCCGTTGAACGTCAGGATGATGTACCAGGCAAAGGCGCGCAGGGCCTCAGAGACCCACAGCGGGATCGACAGAAGCAGGATCAGCGTCGGCAGCGACTTTGGGTTCACCACTTTCGCAAGATAATAGGCCAGCGGATAACTCAGGAGGAAACAGACGATCGTGACCACGCCGGAATAAGTGACAGTCGCCAGAAACGTCTTGAGGTGGACGGGGATCTGCACGTCGATCCCAAAGTAACTTGCCGGTACCGCATTGTTGAGGAACTTCGCATAGTTGTTCAGCGAATAGACATCCCTTGGCCCGCCGATCTCGGTCACGGGCAGATACGGGCGGAAAGAGGCTTCGAACAGCGTGATGTTCGGCAGGATCACCAGCATGAGCAGCCAGAAGGCTGTCAGCAGCACAAAGATCAGTGTCAGACCGGGGCCATAGCGGCGAAGAAGCTCGCTCATCGCCTCACGCCCTCGTCTCGTCCGGCAAAAGTGCGGCAGACTCGGCGGCAAAGGTGGCGTGCAGTGTTGCCCCGACGGCCGGCACAGTCACCGCACCGTCATTGCGGATTTCGGCCGCGACGTTTGCGCCACTGTCGGAAATGGCATGGACCGAGATGAAGTTACCCTCGAATGACACTTCCGTCACCCGGACGGGCAGCGAGTTTTCAGCGCCCGGGTCGGGCGACAGGATCGTGTACTCTGGCCGGACATAAAGCTTGAGCGTTTCATCCCGCGCAACGCCGTCTGCAAGACGCGCACGGAACTGACCATGTGGCGTGCTGAACGCCGCGATCCCGTTCGAAACCGCGCCCAGCTTGCCGGCAAAGATGTTGTTCTCTCCGACAAAGGACGCAACAAACCCGTTCGTCGGTTGGTTGTAGATCTCGCGCGGGTCGGCCACCTGCTGCAACTGACCATGGCTCATCACGCCCACACGGTCTGACATGGCCAAAGCCTCGCCCTGATCGTGGGTGATATAGATGAATGTCACGCCGGTCCGCTTCTGGATCGAACGAAGTTCGGCGCGCATGTGCTGCCGCAGTTTGAGGTCTAGCGCAGACAGCGGCTCGTCCAGCAGCATGACCGCAGGCTCGACCGCAAGGGCCCGCGCAATCGCCACCCGCTGTTTCTGCCCGCCCGACAATTGGCTGACCAGCTTGTCACCCGCACCCGGAAGATCAACCAGCTTAAGAAGTTCATCGGCCCTCGTACGGCATTTCGACTTGTCTACGCCGCGCACTGACAGGCCAAAGGCGATATTGTCCGCCACCGACATCAGCGGAAACAGTGCGAGGTTCTGAAAGATCAGGGCAGTCGGGCGTTGGTTCGGCCGCGTCCCCTTCATGTCCTTCCCGCCAATGCGGATCACGCCGCCCGTCGGATCGGTAAAGCCCGAAATCATGCGCAGAATCGTGGTCTTGCCACAGCCGGACGGGCCCAGAAAGGAAAAGAACTCGCCTTCCTTGACCGTCACATTCACCCGATCAACGGCCCGGAAGCTTCCGAAATCGCAGATGACGTCTTCTAGTTCGATACCGGCGCCCATTGTCCGATAATCCCTTGTGCCCTGTTGGTCCGTTGCGCATTCCGGTCCCTGAACGGCCCCCCAAGCCGTGTCGGCGGATCTGGTGTCCCGTCTGTCCCGTGACCCGCAGTCAAACGTGCGGTGAAGGGAACAGACGTCCGAATGCAATAAACTGCCCCCCGAAGTCGCGCTCCGGGAGGCAGATCACTTGGTGTGACGAATGATCAGGCTGCCTTGTACTTGTCGGCATACTCGCCGCGCTTGGCGATGAACTCTGCCGACTGCTCGGGCCACCACCACAGCTTGGCAAGCGCCGCATCGTCAAAGGTCGCGGCATAATATGCCGAGACTTCGGGATCCAGCAAGTCGCCTGCGCCCTTGCCGACCGGGTTCGACGAGAAGGCCGCAGCCCAGCCCGCAGCGCCTTCGGGGGTCGAAACGTACTTGGCGAATTCGTGCGCTTCGGCGGTGTTCACGGCGTTCTTCATCAGCACAAAACCCTGATGCCAGGCAAAGGCGCCTTCAGCCGGTGCGATGTAGCGGAAGCCGTCGTTGCGCAGGTTGAAGCCGGTCGAATCCCAGCACAGACCGATCGTCGCGCCGTTGGCGGTAAAGCCGGCGTTGGCTTCGTTCTCGCCCGACCACCACTGAACAACGTTGCCTTTGGCAGCGATCGCCTCAGCCAGCGCAATGTCCCAAAGCTCGGTCATGGCAGCCATGTCGGAATAGCCGTCGATCCAGGGGCGCGGCAGCTTGCCCTGTGCGTCGAGCCAGCGGCCCATCGCGGCAAGCGTCGAATGGGGGCGCAGAACGGCCTGATTGGCCGGGTTGAACAGGTCGCCCAGCGACCCGGGTTCCGATATCGTTGCGGTTTCGGTCGCAACGACCAGCGCTTCGGTACCCCAGTTCGAGGGCACATAGAACAGCGCACCCGAGGCATCACGCGAACGTTCGCCCGCCGACCCGTCAGCAAGGCCGGGCAGGTAGTTGTCAAGCGCGAGCTTGGTCGGATCCCAGGCCTGCAGAAGCCCGTTCGAGTTCCAGCCACCCCAACGGTCGATCGTCGGTTCGATCACGTCGATGCCACCAGCTTCGACCGCAACCTTGGCCGCCGCGAACATGGCATCCTGATCGGGAAGCTCGGTGAAGTTCACGGCAATACCGGTGGCCGCAGTAAACGCCGGGAACACTTCGGCGGCAAGGCGGGGATAACCGGCCCAGCCTGTGAAGTTAAGCTGCCCTGCCTGGGCAAGTACGGCACGCGGAATGATTGCAGGCGCGGCAAGTGCGCCAAGGGTTACAGCCGAACCCTTGAGCACGGAGCGTCTGTTGATGTTGGACGTTCTTGTCATGTTAGTCTCCCTTTCAGACCCAACTCTTATTGCGTGAACGCGAAACAGAACTGTGACATTCTGATCCTAATCCTCTGGCGCGATGACTAAGTCAGCGACCGATCACGAAGTCAATGCAGATCAAAGTCGACGTCAACGTGATGCCGTGTTTGTTCTATCGCCGAACCGGGGATGACGCCGGGCATGGCTGTGGAGGAGCAATTTCCCGACCAGAAGGGCGGCCACCTTACCCGGAAGAAGACTGCAAAGCCGACAGAACTGCTTTGTCTGTTTCAGAGCAGGACCGATCATTCCTGCCGATCGCGACAAATACAAGACAAGAATCGGTTGCCTTACTGCAGACCCGCGACCATCGCTTCCACCGTGGCAGCCGTCGGCATCGGCACGACCTGATTGATGGTTTCGGGGAGCGTTGCGTTCATCATCGACTCATGGTCGTTGACAACTCCGGCGAGCCCGGTCCGGAAGCCATGGTCTGACCACGCGAGGCCTTGCAACTCGGGGTCCTGCAGTGCCTCTGCCAGCTTGGTACAGGCCGGCGTCAGGCTGATCAGAGGATGCGAGGCGAAGACTGTGGGTTCCGGGTAGATCATGGTAATCCGATCACGGATCATCGGCGCAGAGGCGGCGTTTGCGTTGATGAATTCGACCATCTGGTTCTCATAACCCACAATGATCGGTCGGGCCCCCATGCCCTGCTTGAGGAAGTTCTCGAAGATGTCGCCAGATGAAGACTCCATGTACCCCATGCTGGCAAAGGTGTTCTGGAGTTGAGGGAGGAGCACGGACAGATCCGCGACGACAGGAAGGCTGCCTTCGTTCATTGCGGTTGCCAACAGGCCTGCCCAGATGAGGCCCGAGTTTGATTTCACCGGATCAGTCGAAAAGATGCCGAAGCTTCCATAGAGGTTGATACCAATGTCCTCGCGCCACTTTGCCCCTTCCTGTATCTTTGCGGCGACCGCCTGAACATCTGCATAAAGGAAACCGTCGTCAGCCCGGCGCACGAGGCCTGCCGATACCATCGCATCCGCGACCTCGTTCCAGGCATAGAAGACGATCGGGGAGGTGAAGATCGTGTCGACTGAGAGCGGCCTGAGGCCTCTGGCGCGGGCAAGATCAACTGCAACGGTGCTTGACGGCCAGAGGCAATCCTTACCCGTCACGTCCAGCGTTTTGGCCATTTCGACCGAGCCGGCCCGAATGGCGTCCAGCGTGATGTTGTACCGGTCCCGCAGTATGTCCGTGATCGCCGGATCATCCAGCAGAGCCGACTTTTCCCCTCCGTAATAGAGGGTCACCACCTGTGCTTCGGTCGGCACAACCGACCGGCGCAGATTGCCGAGGTCGAGCGTCGAGACGGCGACTGCGATCAGGGCGACCACTGCGAGGGCAACAAGCCCGATCAGGCTGCGTTTCATTCCTATTGCCCCTTATCCACGCGAGATCTGAAAGGACAGGGCCGCAATTTCCTGTCCGAGTTCGTCAAGGTCATTGTCAAGGTAGGCTTTGTTGATCCGGTCAAGCGCAGGACCACAGACCGTGAGTCGCTCCCTCAGCTTGGACACGCGCGGGTCATCAGTCGTTGCGCCTTTCCGGGTCAGGTTCACATAGGATTCAAACGAGTCGACCATCGGGTCCAGATAGGATGTGATGAAGCGGCGGCCAAGCCGGTAGTCCACCGGATCCTCTGCGATGTTCGAACGAAGAACGTCGAGCGACGTTGCCAGATGTGCGACCATGTCGCGGTCTTGATCGTTTGCCAGTGTGGTCAGACGTGTCATGCGATTGTGCGCGGCATCCAGCTTGGCCTTTGCCTGCGC
Source organism: Rhodobacterales bacterium (assembly GCA_026400355.1). Taxonomy (GTDB): domain Bacteria; phylum Pseudomonadota; class Alphaproteobacteria; order Rhodobacterales; family Rhodobacteraceae; genus JAPLPE01. The sequence goes on from JAPLPE010000016.1 coordinate 45,094, forward strand.
GATCTCGGCAAGGCTGACACGTTCGGCCACGATGATTTCTTCATCGGGCGGACGCCGGACGACGATCAGAAAGACTGCACCCCAAGCCGCAACGGCCAGTGCAAAGGCCAACCAGGCGACCAGCGAAAGACCGAAGAAGCACAAAAGGAACGTTGCCGCGCCAACGGCAAAGGCAAGGAGATTGCGCGGTCCGTCACGAAACTCCATCAGTTATAACCCCTTACATCGCGGAGTGCCGTGGAAAGCCCCTTGTCGACGCCAAAGACCTTGCCCACTGTCGCTGCCGCGAGTGCGTCGAGTTGCTCGAGGTCGGACTCGCCGAAAGCGATCGCGTGAACCGGAAAGCCAAGTCCGCTTGCCGCCATCGCCGAGAAGACCCGATCGCGGTAACCCGTGTCGGAAGCACCGTCGGTAAGAACGACAACTGCCGGAAGATAGTCGACGAGAGTCCCCTTGGAGGCAAAGCCCTGCATCTGCTTCAGCGCGACGCCAAGCGCAGAATACATGTCCGTCCCGCCATCCGCCTGCAGGGCCATGACCTGATCCAGCAGTCTGCTCAGGACGGCGGGATCGTTACCTTCTGCCATCATCGGCGTACCCGGAGCGGAGGAAAACGGGATGATGACGGTGATGTCGTTCTCCGAAGGCTGCAACAATGACGTCGCAGCTTCGGCCGGATCAAGGATCATCCGCAGCGCCTCTTTCGCCTCGTTCATCGGAGCACCCTCCATGGAGCCGGATGTGTCGATCAGCCAGATCGTCAGAGAGGGTTTCCGCAGTTCGGTCTGATAGAGCCGCAGCGCCTCGGCCACGACTTCTGGCGTCGGGGTCGGAACGGACGCCACGGTCAGGGCAGGTATGACGCCCCAGTCCGGGTTCCAGACGGCCGGATCACCGCCCGTCTGGTCAAGACCGATCAGCCCGGTGCGACGCCCCAAGTCCGAGAGTTGTGATTGGGTGTCCGACGAGAGCAGAAACTTCTGGAGGTCAAGGAAATCCTTTTCCTTCTCGGGATCACCCTTGTCGATGAAGGCAAGCGGAGAATCTGCGACCATCAGTCCGTTTGCCGGATAGACGACATACAACGGGTTCTGCCCGGCCGGAACAAGCGCGCGATTGGCCTCGATGACGAGAGCTTCATAGTTGAACATCGCATCATAGGCTTCCGGATTTGCAAGAAAACTCTCCTTGAGCCAGTCTGAAGACCCCGATGATCTGTCCACCCGCCCAAGGATGTCGCGCACGTTCTCTTGAACGGCCGGATCTTTCAGATTGTCCAGCGTCAACACATCCGGGTTCCCGGCGAAGGCGTAAAGAAACCCAAGATAGGCCGAAGCGCCGGAATTCGACTGGCTGGCCGAGGTCATCGCAAGGCGGAAATCGCCCGCAGCGGCAGCTGCCGCGATGTCCTGAACCGTCACATCTGTTCGCCCGACCCAGCCCAGCCTTTGCGCCGTTTCAGATCGGATTCCGAGGACGACCGGGGTTCGCATGATGGAGGCGGCGTGTCGCGTCACCTTTTGCGTGTCACCAAGGCCGATCCAAAGAGAATGCGCTGGCCAAACTGCATCGAACGGAATCGCCGTTCCGTCATTCAAGGCGCGCGAGATGTCGACCGAACCCTGAAAGGTCATCCGGACATCAACACCATTCTCCTGCCCCCAGGCCTGGATCAGCGGAACGAGAGGCCTGTTCTCTGAACCGGAAAGTATGGTCAGGGTACGGCCAGATGCCGTTTGGTCCACATTGCCCCCGCCAAGGTTGAAACCGGCAAAGAGCGCCAAGACCAGCAAGAACCCGGCTCCGATGAGCCACCCGGAAAGACCACCTGATTTCATCTTCATGACAGGCCCTTTCGAAAAACGATCTGTATCCGGCAACATGATGTCATCGAAACACTCCTGATCACTTCGCGGTTTTCCTTCTGAGAAGCAAACAGAAGCGTATTTGGTCCTCTCCGACCGCGTTTGCAATCGGTACCAGCGAACAAGCGCAAAACAGGCGCCTTTCCGGCCGGAACTGATTTCCGAAAGCCATTGCAGGGATTACCTTCTGACGAGAGTGAAGTCGACATCGTTCGTCGAGAGGTTAAGGCCCCGGATTGCAGATGTCGGGGCGCAAAATCTTCCGGAATGCGCAGGATGGTCATCTGTGCCAGCTCCGCAAGGGTTTCAGCTGATGGGTCTTCGGTCTGATGTGATCGCCCATACGGCCGAAAAGCAAGTCAAGCTCGTTGATAGCCTCGAAGATGAACGGGCCTTTGTTCAACATCACGCTTTCGGCATGCGCGGCCATCGCAGGATCAGTCACCTCGCCCCGGGACGGAACGCCGGTTCTTATGAGACTCTCGAGGAATTGGGTGGCCCGGAAGACAGGGATATGGGCGACTTCAAAAATCAAGGGTATGCCTTCCTGCATTTCAGCCGGAGGCCCGCACGCAAGAGCCCTTCATGTTGAAGACGAAGGTCATTGTGGCACTGCGCAAGGCAATCCGCGTAGTTTGCTGCGGTGGAGGCATAGCGGTTTTCGGCTAGCCAGTTTGCCCACCCGGAAAGGATCTTGTCACGTCCTTTCAGGACCGATTTGCGACGCTTGGACATGTCTGAAGGCAAGTCGGATACCTACGGCAGGGCCCCCTATTCCCCCCTTGTAACGGGACCACGCGGGATTGGTGACAGTCCAATGACCAAGAGTGCCCGAGGCATGCCTTTCAAGCGGGCTGACCGAGGTCGGCAGGCGGAGACCAGCGGCATCGCGCCGAGACGGACTTTTCTACCTGGCATTGTGTCAGGTCACTTCCATGTTGGCGATCGCGGAGCTGGCAATGGGAGTACCGATGGGGCTGCGTTTGGTCATCCGTAACATCTGGGCAACCGGCGAAGCCGTCTCGAGACCCAGGCCTTTGACAGCGCCCGCATGGCTGATGCGGTGGGTCGGCTTTGCCGAAGCCTCGGCCGAAATAGAACTTGAATGTGAATGGGAGTTGGGTAAAGCTTTTCTCGGGTTGAGAAAAGCTTTACCCATGACGGAGTCGGAGATGCGGCGACCAGGTTCCGATGAAGCCCGTACGACGATACACGACGTAGCCGCCCGTGCCGGGGTCAGCATTGCCACTGTCTCCAAGGCTTTGAACGGGAACGGCCGCATGATGGCCGAAACGCGGCGCCGGGTGCTGGACGCGGCGCAGGAACTGAATTTCCGGCCCAATGCCTTGGCCCGCGGTCTGCACAGCAAGCGCAGCTTCACTGTCGGTTTGCTGACCGATGACGTCTACGGGAGGTTCGCACTGCCGGTCATGGCTGGCGTCTCAGAGGGGCTCATCGACCACGGCGTCTCGGTCTTTCTCTGCACCGTCGAAGACAACCACGACCTGGCCCAAAGCCATCTGGACGCGATGATGGAAAAACAGGTCGACGGAATCATCGTCACGGGAAAGCGGGTGGACAAGCTTCTTCCGGTCGATCTGCAGGGCCTGCCCGTGCCCGTCGTGCATGTCATGTCCGAGGGTCCGGCCGATCAGGTCAGCTTTCGACCTGACGAGGCACAGGGCGCCGAACTGGCTGTCCGCCATCTGATTGCAGACGGGCGCAGCCGCATTGCCCATGTGACCGGACCCGAACGTTTCCGCGTCGCCCGTGAACGGGCTGCGACCTGGCAAAAGGCTCTGGACGAGGCGGGGTTCCCTGCACCGGCACCCGGACCGATGTTCGGACTCTGGTCCGAAGCCTGGGGGCACGAGGCCGTAGCCGATCTTTGGTCGCGGCAAGCGCCGCAACCGGACGCTGTCTTTTGCGGAAACGATCAGATTGCGCGCGGTGTGATTGACGCGCTGCGGGAAAGAGGGGTCAATGTTCCAGTGGATGTGGCCGTGGTGGGGTTCGACAACTGGGAGATTGTCGCCAACGAAACCCGCCCGCCGCTGTCCAGCGTGGATATGAACCTGAGGGAAATGGGGCGTCAGGCAGGCCTGACCCTGTTGGCTGTGATCAACGGCGAGGAGGTTGCGCCGGGGATCAAGGCGCTGCCCTGCACATTGCGGGTGCGGCAATCAAGTGGCGGGCCCGCCGCAAGGGCCGAATAATGAAGGGGCGGATCGTCCGCCCGGGAGGAGAGGAAAGATGCTGAGGACACTGACACGGGTGTCGGCGCTTGCGCTGGCAGTCGGGATGGGCACGGCGGCCGCCGCGCAGGACACGCTGACGATGTGGGCGCGGACCGATGTGCAGAACTTTCTGCCGCAGGTCGTCGAGGCCTTCAACGCCAGCCACACGACGCAGGTCGAAGTGCAGTTCATCCCGCCGGGAGAGCTTGTGCAGAAATTTGCCACGGCGGCGGCAGGCGGGTCTGCGCCCGACATGCTCTCGCTTGACCTGATCTATACGCCGGCCTTTGCGGCAGCGGGGCAACTGGCGGATCTGACTGATATTGCCAAGGCCCTGCCCTATTTCGACCAGTTGTCGCCCGCACATATTCAGGCCGGCACCTATGACGGCCGGATCTATGGTGTGCCCTTCTCAGCCGACAGCTCGGTTCTTCTGTGGAACAAGGACCTCTATGCCAAGGCCGGACTTGACCCCGAGGTCGGCCCCGGCAACTGGGCGCAGATCGAGGAGCAGGCCAAGGCCGTCCGCGCCTTGGGCGGTGATGTTTATGGCTACTACTTCTCGGGTGCCTGTGCGGGCTGCAACGCGTTCACCTTCCTGCCCTACATCTGGTCCCAAGGTGCCGACATTGTCTCTGCCGATGGTACGACCGCAACGCTCGACACGCCAGAAGTGCGCGGTGCCGTCGATCTTTACCGCCGCCTGATCGCTGCAGATGCCGTGCCGCCAAGCGCGGAAACGGATACGGGGTCGAGCTTCTTTTCAGCCTTTGCGGGCGGGAACATCGGGATTGCGACTTCGGGTGCCTTCGCAATCGGCATCCTGAACACGCAATATGCCGACATGAACTATGGCGTGACCTACATTCCCGGTCCGGACGGCCAGCCGTCCTCGTTCGGGGGTGGTGACAACTTTGTCGTCACGGCAGGCATGGAAGACATGACGGCAGTGGGTGAATTTATCGACTTCATCTATTCGCCCGAAATGCAGAAACTGATGGCAGAGTTCGGCAGCCTTCCGGTCCGCGGGGACGTTGCAGCGCAGGCGCTTGAAGGGCTGGATACCAGGTATGGCGTGGCGACCGACGCGATGGCCAAGGGCCGGACACCGTCGACCGTGGTGTATAACGACATATACAACTCGGCGACCGGGCCGTGGCTGCAGTTTCTGCAGGAATCGTTCTACGGCGACGACGTCGATGGCTCGATCATGATTGCTCAGGAAACCATGCAGTCAATCCTCGACGGCGTGCAGTAAGCGTCTGTCATGAGGGGGCGGGCCCAGGGCCTGCCCCCTCTCTCACCCTGACCGATCCTTAACGGGAAAACCGCCGATGTCGCAGGCTGACCTTGCCGTAAAGACCCGTCGCCGGATGGGAAGTCAGCGCCGCCGCGAGATGGCCGGGCTGTTGTTCGTTCTGCCGGCGATGGCGCTGGTCCTTGTCTTCTTCCTGATCCCCTTGTGCATGACGGTGTGGATGTCCTTTCACAACTGGCCCCTCATGGGCGCGCCCAAATGGACAGGTCTTGATAACTATGCAGCCATGCTCAAGGACCGCCGGTTCTGGGGCGCGATGGAATTCACCATCTGGTACAGTATCGTGGCCACCATCGCGATCTTTGGCGTGGCCTTTCCGCTGGCCCTGTTCGTCGAACGCCCCGGCCGGACAACGGCCATCTACCGCACGGCGTTCTTCCTGCCTGTCGTTGTGGGTTTCGGTTCGGCGAGCCTTCTCTGGGCATGGTTCATGAACGTTGACTCGGGTCTTTTTTCCCCTGCCGCTGTGGCGATGGGACTGACCGATGAACCCGTCAACCTCATGGCCACGACGGACGGCGTCTTCTGGTCGATCATGGTGCTTGTGGTGTGGAAAACCGCCGGGTTCAGCATGATCCTTCTGATGACCGGCCTTCAATCCGTACCCCATGACATCATCGAGGCCGCCCATATCGACGGCGCCAACCGGTTCCAGCGGTTCTGGCGGATCAAGTTGCCGCTCATGCGGCGGACGCTGGCACTTGCCCTGATCCTGTCAGTGGCAGGGTCGATGCTGGCTTTTGACCAGTTCTACATCATCAGTAATGGCGGCCCGCGCAACAGCACGCTGACGGCGGTCTACTGGATCTTCTCGCAGTCCTTCGTGTCCTTCAAACTGGGCTACGGCGCTGCGCTGTCGATGGTCCTTCTCGTCATCCTTGTCATCATCTCGATCGCGCAACTCTGGCTGCTCCGCAGCCCGACGGGAGACGCGAAATGAGCGCCCGTGTGAACCCGCTCGGGCGGGCCGCCTATCACATGATCGGCACAGTGCTGGCGCTGACTTTCATCGCGCCGCTCGTCTGGGCCTTCCTCTCCAGCCTCAAGCCGGCGGCCGAGGCCCGCCTGCCTCCCCTGCCCCCATGGCCTACAGGTTCCGTGACGGTTGAAAACTATGTGGCCCTTGACGGCTATGGCGTGGGGTTCTGGAGCCATGCGAGCAACAGCGTCATCGTCTCGATCGGGACGGTCGTTCTGACCGTCATCATCAGCGTCCTGGGCGGCTATGGTTTTTCCCGCTTCCGCTTTCCGTTCAAGAGCGTGTTCTTCATCATGATCATCTCGACGATCATGATCCCGTTCCAGTCGATCTTGACACCGCTGTTCCTGATCCTGTCCAAGGCGGGGCTGCAGAACAGCCTGTTCGGGCTTGTCCTCATCTATGTAACGCTGCAACTGCCGTTTTCGATCTTCATGATGCGAAACGCCTTTGATGCCGTGCCTATCGAGATTGAGGAGGCGGCGCGGGTTGACGGAGCGTCGGTGTTTACGGTGCTGACCCGCGTCATGCTCCCGCTGGTCGCGCCGGGGATCGTGACCGTGGCGATCTTTGCCTTCCTTGCGGCCTGGAACGAGTTTCTTGCGGCCCTTATCTTTTTGACTGATCAAGAGAAATACACGCTTCCCGTGCTGATCGTTGCGGTCCGTTCCGGCCGCTACGGGTCAGTGGACTGGGGCGCTGTGCAGTCGGGAGTCACAGTGATGATGATCCCCTGCGTGATCCTGTTCCTGCTTCTGCAACGCTATTACGTCCGCGGCCTGACGGCCGGGGCGGTCAAATGACATCCAAGGAGAATCCCATGCCCGTGACTCGTACCGACAGCTTTCGCCCGCCTTCGATTGCCGACATCGACCTTGGCGGCTTCTGGGGCGAACGGATCGATGCCGTGTCGTCAAGGACCGTCCGCATCCTGTATGACCGCTGCGTCACCGCCGGGATGCTGGATCAAGTCGACCCCGCGCGCCCCGTGCCGGAACTGCGCCTGCCCTTCATGATCAAGGACGGCTTCACCGCCGGCACCGTGACCACCCAAATGTTCTGGGACAGCGATCTGGCCAAGGTGATCGAAGCCGCAGCCTATGCGGTCTACCGCCAGCGCGATCCCGCGCTCGAGGCCGACATCGACGCCTTGATCGACATGTTCGCGCGGCTTCAGCAGCCCGATGGCTACTGCAATAGCTGGTACATCCGCATGCAACCCGGCCGACGCTGGACCAACCTGCGGGACTGCCATGAACTTTACTGTGCAGGCCACCTGATCGAGGCTGCCGTGGCCTGGGTCCAGGCCACGGGCAAGCGTACACTGCTGGACGTGATGTGCCGCTATGTGGACCATATCGGCACCGTCTTTGGCCCCGGCGAAGGACAGTTGCCCGGCTATTGCGGGCACGAGGAAATCGAACTGGCACTGGTGCGCCTCAGCCGTGAAACGGGGCGGCGCGATTACATGGACCTTGCCAAATTCTTTATCGACGCCCGCGGCACCCAGCCGCATTACTTTGACGACGAGGCCCGCCGCGACGGACGCGATCCCAAGGCATTCCATTTCAAGACCTACGAATACAACCAGTCCCACCTGCCCGTGCGGGAGCAGAAGACCGTGGTGGGACATGCGGTTCGAGCGATGTACCTTTATTCCGGCATGGCCGATATTGCCGCCGAGTATGGCGATGACAGCCTGACGGATGCGCTGGAAATCCTCTGGGACGACCTTTGCGGACGTCAGATGTATCTAACTGGCGGCATCGGGCCTGCGGCCTCGAACGAAGGCTTCACTGGGGCATATGACCTTCCCAATGACACCGCCTACGCCGAAACCTGCGCCTCGATCGGGCTGGCCTTCTGGGCTTCGCGGATGCTTGGGCGCGGTCCGAACCGGCGCTTTGCCGACATTATGGAACGCGCGATCTATAACGGGGCGCTGGCCGGGCTGTCACAGGACGGGGCGACCTTCTTCTACGAAAACCCGCTGGAAAGCCATGGCAACCACCACCGCTGGGTCTGGCATCATTGCCCCTGCTGCCCGCCGAACATCGCGCGCATGATCGGGGCCATCGGCACCTACATGTATGGCGTGTCCGACCATGACGTCGCGGTCCACCTTTATGGGGAAAGCACGGCCAGGCTCAAGGTCGCAGGCGCGGCGCTGACGCTCAAGCAGGGCGGAGACTATCCGTGGGCCGAGACGGTGAGCTTTGGGATCTCCCTTGACCGGCCTGCCCGTTTCGTGCTGCACCTGCGGGTGCCTGAATGGGCCACCACGGCAGAGCTGAAGGTCAACGGAGCGGTCGTTGCCGCCAAGGCCGGCAACTCAGGCTATCTGACGATCGACCGCGACTGGGCCGATGGCGACAGTGTCACGCTGCATCTGCCGATGACTGCCCGCCTGATCCATCCCCATCCGCGCATCCGCGCCGACACGGGCCGCGTCGCGCTCATGCGTGGCCCGCTCGTCTACTGCGCTGAGGCGGCAGACAACGGGGCCGATCTGGACCTGATGACTATGGGGTTGGCACCGAAGGGGGTGAAAACGGCGGCAGTCGCCGAACTTGGCGGTGCGATTGCCCTCGATCTCGACGTCGCACTGGAAAGCGACGCCGCCTGGGGCAAGGCAATTTATGCAACGAATCCGCCCAAGGCAGAAACTGCCGTGCGCCGCTTCATCCCCTATCACCTCTGGGATAACCGAACGCCGGGCGAGATGCTGGTCTGGGTGCGAAGGGCTGTCGACGCATGACACCAGCCGCTGAATCGATGATTGAATTGCGGGCCGTGCGCAAGAGCTTTGGCGCGCTCGACGTGGTCCACGGGATTGACCTTGCCATCGACAAGGGCGAATTCGTGGTCTTCGTCGGCCCGTCCGGCTGTGGCAAATCCACGCTTTTGCGCTTGATTGCCGGGCTCGAAGACGTGTCGGACGGCGAAATCTGGATCGATGGCCGCGACGTGACGGATGACGACCCGTCCCGGCGCGGTATCGCGATGGTGTTCCAAAGCTACGCCCTTTACCCGCACATGAGCGTCAAGGACAACCTGGGTTTTGGACTCAAGCTCGCCCGCACGCCGGGCGAGGAACGCGAAACCCGTATCGCCCGCGCGGCCCGGATGCTTCAGATCGAACCTCTCCTTGCCAGGTTGCCGCGCGCCTTGTCGGGCGGCCAGCGCCAGCGCGTGGCCATCGGTCGCGCCATCACCCGCGACCCGCGTCTGTTCCTGTTTGATGAACCCCTGTCAAACCTTGACGCCGCCCTGCGCGTGGCGACACGCGTCGAGATCGCCCGGCTCAAGGAATCCCTGCCCAGCACAACGATGATCTATGTGACCCATGACCAGACCGAGGCGATGACCCTTGCGGACCGGATCGTCGTCATGCGGGCAGGCCGGATCGAACAGATCGGCAGCCCGATGGAGCTTTATGAACGCCCCGCCAACCTTTTCGTGGCAGGCTTCATCGGCTCACCCGCCATGAACATCCTGCCAGGCAGCGCCGGGGAAACGCCGGGTACAGTCGTGCTGGCCGACGGCACCGTCACTCTGACCCGGCGCGACACCGGCCCCGCCGGTACGTCGGTCAGCCTTGGCGTCCGCCCGGAAGACCTGGCGCTCGCCAATGGCCGCACGCCTTTGGTGCGGGGCAATGTCATCGTCGTCGAACGTCTGGGAGAAGTTACGCTGGCCCATGTCCAGTCAGGGACTGACAGCACAGTCATCGTGAAACTGCCGGGCGAGATGGCGCCAAAGCGTGGAGACTTGCTGGAACTGGCGGCGAAGGTCGAAAAGCTGCATGTCTTTGGTGCGGGCGAACAAGCCAGACCGCCCCGCACAGATTGAACAAGACGCCTCGGGTTGAGGCGGTTCCGGAAACCTACAGCCGGGACAAGTGGATCTTCCGCGCAACAGCGGCATGCTGCCGCGAGCGAGGAGAAGATCATGGATAGATGTAGTCTTTCACTCAGTTTGATCTACCTATTTCACTCAGTTGGAGCCGATTTGTGGGCAGCATTTCCGGGAACAGGTGATGCAAGCCAATATCCCACGAATGACGTTTCGGCCGGGGTCGACGATTGCGCTGCGATGGTCAGGATGGTATGGACCGTCCTTGGCAACGACCACGGAAAACGGAATCCGTGACGCTACCGCAAGGTACCGCGAATGAGGGTACTACGACCCTCCGTTGCCAGGGTGATGACATCGGAAAATCGGAGTCCGGGACGCTACCGCAAGGTACCGCGAATGAGGGGAACATCCGACCCTCCGTCACCCGCCCCGCGCCTTCATGTATTTCCGGACGGTCGTATCTGACACCTTGAGCGTCAACGCGATGGACTTGACGTCCGCACCGCGCGCCGCGAGGTAGGCGGCAATCCACGGTTTTGCGGACGGTATGCGACGGGGCAGGCTTTCGCCGATGGTGCCCATGACCTTTGCCTTGTCCAGACCGTTCAGGCGGACAATGTCGCTGTCTTCGCGCGGGTTCTTGCGAAAGTAGGTTTCAACCCCGCCGAACTGCAACAGGAAGGCTATCGCGAGGTCGAAGCCCATCACGGTCACGAAAGGCTCCACCTGTGCGGTGGGCCGGGGATAGGCGATGGCAAGGGCATTGTGGCTCATGTCAGGACACCCTTGGAAGAGAATTCCGGCTGACGGCGGTACCACCGATGCAAGGCGCTCACGCTTGTCCGCCGTCCAGGCGGGAAGTGATCCGCAACGGCAGTGGCAAGCTGCTTGAATGTCATCCGGTCAAGCCGGGCACGGACGAAGGCCTGCAGCTCAGGGTCACAGTCAAGGGGCGAGAGGGTACCGCGCCGGTGCGCGGCGCGGTGCGCATCCATCGGAGACAGGGCTTCAACAGGGTCTTGAACACCCCGTTTAAGGGGGTCTTGAACGGCCCTTTGAAGGGCTGCGTGAACGCGGTCCAAAGACGCGGTGAGTTCGGATGCAAGAGCGGTCGCAATGCGCAGCTCATGCTGCACAGCTCCGATGTCATCGCCCCCGTCCTGCATGTTCCTGACCTTTCGCTGTTGGTGGCCCCGCCCGGAATGAGGCATCCGGGCGGGGCTGACTTGCAGTGGGCAGGACAAACCTTGCAAGCCTCAGACCGGGGCGGCTGCCCCGCCCGGCCCGATCTCAGTCTTTCAGGCTACCCGGTGGCAGGCCGAGCCGCGCGCAGATCGCGTCCGCCTCGGGCGAGACATGGCGATTGCCACGATTGAGGGGCGGTGGCGCGCTCAGATGCGCGGACACCTTCAACAGGTGCCCATAGGCCGGGGCGCTGGTCTCCAGGAAGGTGTCGAAGGCCTCCGGATCAGACCGGCAAAGGTCCACCGCCCAGGGCCGCATTGCTGACGTGAGATACCCTTTGCGGAACGCCTCATCGACCTTAAGCGTTGCGGTTTCCTCCGCCATGGATGCAATCCGGGCGTTCCTGTCGGCCAGAAGTTCAGCCATCGCCGCGACTGGCGCGAACTTGGCCGGGTCCGGGGTTGCCTTGTCGGTCAGGCGCTTTTCCAGCGCCATCAGGATCGTTTCGGCATCGGCATCAGGGGGCAGACCCAAGGCCACCGCAAAACGTTCCATGAAGGTCATGTCAGGTGTCTGATCGGGCGTCATGCTGTCCTCTTGTGCTGCAAGGGCTGCAAGTTCAAGGTTCGGGGCGTGGACAAGTCCGGCCCCTTTCAGGCGGACAATGCGGCGATCTGTCGTGCGATAGACCAGGACGGGCGACAGGTAGCGATATTCGCGCGCGGCGATCATGTTCCGGGCCGTCGCGGTCCATTCGACGCGCCCCCACAGGCCAGTTGCCGTGACCTTGAGCGCCTTGATCCAGCCTGCTGCCGGGACAGGTCCGACCGTGCCGGGCCGTTCGGTCTGATGTTCAAAGTCCACCGGCAGATCGACCTTGGCGGCATTGAACGCGGTCACCACGGCCCCCGGATCGTCCAGGACGAAGGTCCGACCGTCGCGCCCGGTCATGGCCCCCATTGGCAACAGATGGACCCATGCGGGGGCCGTGCCGGACGGGGTTCCCAAGTCGCGGTCGCAGACAGCGGTCAAGGTGGCGCTCGGGGCGCTCCGGTTGACGCTCACGGCGATCACGGCAGCAGATAGGGTGCGACGATCAATTCCGCAGTGCGTGCCCAGGGATTGCTGGCCCCGCCAGTTGCGTATTCGCTGTTGAGGATTTCCAACCCCGCCGCTTCGAGGGCAGGCGGCACGACAAGAACCGTGGGAATGACACCCAATGGACGGCCCCCATCTGCCCGAAAGGCCCGCATTGCGGCACGCGCTGCGGCATAGTTCGCGACGTTCAAAGTCTGTCTGGACCCATAGGCCAGTTGCCACAATCCGAAACCGGCATTTACCCGCGCCCGAACGCCATACAGGTAAATGTCATTGTTGAAGACCATTTCGTCGCTTGATCTGTCTTGCGTCTGGAATTCGTATCCTTCGCGCTCTTGCCAGACAATCGGACGCACGGCCCGAGTCGTATCCATCAGATACCAGCCTGTGCCTGCACCGCCGCCGCTGTTGCTGACGGTCACGATTGTCACGCCGTCCCTGTCCAGGACGGGATGCGTCGTGCCAAAGAAGGGCGTGCCGTCATAGCCATTCGTGGTAAAGCCAGCGGCCAGCAAGCTGAAGACCAGTTCGTCCTTATGCTGTTTCGCCAAAAGCCCCATTTCAGCAAACATGGGCGCAAAGACGCCAAGCCAGTCATCGGCAATGTCTTCGCGCGCGACGCCGATTGTGTTTTCGAATTTCCGGTTCAGGATCGTGAAGGTGCTTGCCGAAATGTTCTGGACGACGCGGGGGCCGATCCATTCGCGAAGGGTCGGAAGATTGCCGAACCACGAATAGGTTTCGTCGCGGCCCGCGCTCTGCATTGTCATGGCGATCTTGTCGGCAAAGGTCGGGGCTTTGTCGTAGCTGTCCCGGTACTTGGCCTGAAAGCCTTTGTAGACCAGATCAAGCGCATTTTCGTTGATAAGCATCGGTCGGTGTCCCTTTGAGCGGATGCAGCCCGCGCGCGATGCGCGGAACATTCCGGGACAATGTAGAAGAATGCGGAAACCCGATCCACGCACAACGGTTTGAGAGTTGCATACGGCGGGGCCTCCCAGCCGGTTTCCCGGAAACCCCGCATGGCGCTCCGATCCTGAGATCGTGCCACGGCAGGGAGAATAGCACCGTGTCACGCCTGCGGCTTGACGCATATCATCAGGGACGGATGATGTGAAGATGTTGGCCCATTGGGGCGGTCAGACTTGAAGGTGCCGCAGTACTGATCTGCCCGGTGGCCTTACGTCAGAAATCCTCGCCTCCGCCGCTCCGACCGCACCTCCGACCGACCCCGCGAAGCCCGCTTCGATTATTAAACGGGTTTCAGGCGAAATTAAACGGGGTACGGCCTGAATTGGTGTTGGAGTGGCGCAGACCGCCCAAGGCCGCTCCACGGGCTTCCTATGGGGCCTCTACGAATGAGCAAAGGGCGGCGCGTCCGTCAGACCGCGCCGCCCTTCCATGCCAGGCCGAACAAATGCGCCCGGAACGCTATGCAGCCCGCGCCTTGTGGGCTTTCATCGCCTTCAGGACCGCAATGGCCTTCTGACCATCAGCCGACGACAGAAACCGGAGACTGTCCACTTTGAAGGTCCGCTTCAACCAGGTGTTCAGGCCCGTGGCGTCAACGTCCTTGCCCGCGACCCTTTGGCCGGACCATTCCCGCCACAGTGCGCGGATCAGTTCGATCTGCGCAAAGGACGCCATGCCCGGCCGCTCCCCGTAATCGTGCCCGGTCTTTTCCAAGGGCTTGAAACCGCAATAGCCGAAAAAGCCCATGACCGCGTCAAAGCCCTCTTGGTCCAGTTCGGTCGAAGTAGTGACCCCGGCAATCTGTACCAGTGCGGACCGGTAATGTGCGTCCGTCAGTTTTAAGTGCGCCTTGGCGACGTGTAGGATGGCTTTCTGACTTCTTGAAATGGGCATTTCAACGCACCTTGTCCGGAGCTGTGCGAATGGCGTTGTCGAGTTTTTCGAGAACGTCGATTTCCTTTTCTTCCATGCCGCGGATCGCCCGTGCAGCGAGCCGCAGTACCGAATTGACCCACGGCTGATCAAGGTCTTGTTCGTAGGAAAGATCAAAGCACATATTGCCCACATCATTCAGAAGCTCGATCAAGTCAGGGATTGCCGTATCCAGATCGCTCCATTGCTGATTGGTCAATAAAAGTGTGCGGGGCAAACGTGCGGACCTTTGAGCTTCTTCTTTTGCGGCAATCACCTTGATTTCCTCTTCCGACTTGCCGGGAAGATAAGCCGCCTTCCCCTGACGCGCGTTCTTTAAGCGATAGTCTTCGTGATCGTCGCTCATTGGATTTGCCCTTTCGTTGCAGGCCCGGCAGACACCCTGACCGCCCTTGAAAACAAGGTGATCAGGTATTCGATTTGTTCTTTTGCCAGTCGATTGGGTTCGCGCAAGGATGCCACAGTCTTGGCGATGTCACCGGGACGCGCCCCCTTGGTTTCCTGAAGGTCGGCGAGTGTGCGAAGGGCCTTCAAGGTCACTATCAGCGTATGATCGACACCACGCAATGCAGCGCCCATCTGCCCGAACAGCATATCGCTGCCGGGCATGATGATGAATTCAAGGTCTGCCTCATCAGTGACCGCTAGATTGATGGAAATGTCCCGCATCACAGGCCCCCTTTTGGCTCAAGGCCTTCCGCAGTGATTGCTGCGACGACGCTGGCAGGCGTGATCCTGCCCCCACCGAAGTCCATCGCGGTGGACAGGACGTTGACGACATTCCGCAACCCGCCCCGGCGCTTCGCGGCGCTGCCCAGAACGGCAAGGGTCGGGCTGTCAGTCACACCCCAGCTTTCCGCGATGGCCGCAATGTCAGCCTTCGATGCGCCTTTAAGCACAAGGGGACGGCGCATCCGGCTATCGAGTTGCGGATTGTCCGCCATGATCTTCACCAGGGACAAATCGCCACAGAAGGCGAGGGCAAAACCGCCCTCTTCCTGACAGGCCCGAAGCCATTCGAAACCGGCGCCCATCAGGCGGGTTTTGTCGTCATACTCATTCAGGTTCTGCGCCTCGTCTATCATGACAAGGCAACGCGGCCCGATATAGGCGGCAAGGCGTTCGCGCGCGCGGGTCAATCAACCACTGAGGAAATCCTTGTCCCGGTGACTGCCTGCACCGGTACCCCGCAGAATGCTGTAGGCGATGTTTCACGGCCGCCCTTCGCCCTTCGCAATCCTGAGATAGACCGCGCCCCCTCCGAGCTGGTCCGCCAAGTGCATCAGTGTCTGGGTTTTCCCGATACCGGGCGCGCCCGCGATCATGGATACGCCGCCGTTATTCAGCGACTGGATCAGGCCAAGGGTGGTCGCGATCTCGCCCGCCGTCGCGGTCTTCACGAATGCTCCCGGATCGGGGCGGGCTGGCGCATCGGTCTTTGCAAGTCTGAATATTTCTGCCATGTCTTTCCTCGCTTTGGGTGCGGGCTTGCCCGCGTTCATCGGTCTGAGGGGCGCGCCAACGCCCTTCAGACCACTTTCATGCCCTTTGCCTTAAGTCGTTCGGCAATGGCCCGTTCCATGTTGCGCTGCATGTCTTCCGGCACTGGCGGCGCAGTGTTCTCGATCAAGGGGGCGTAACTCGGCGCGGCGACGGTGCGGCGTGACCGCTTCAGGCGACCCCCGAACTGTCCGGCGACAATCCCGCCTTGTGCGGGCGGGGACACTTCCGCACTGTCATCCCCCAGCGCCGCCAGTGCGGCCCGCATCGCTTCATCAGACAAGAAGCCCGCCGCCGCCTCTGCCGCCGCCACGGCATCCCGTGCGGCCTTGCGGTTGCGGGCCGCAATCCGCGCCCCGTCGACGTCGCCATATGCCCCGCGCTGGACAGGCGCGATGCCTTGGCAGATGAGATTGCCGTCGGCATCCCATGCGATAGCCGGGGCGCTGAAATCGTCCGGATCACGGCCCAAAAGGATCGGCCCCTTCTTGTGATGCCTCAGAAGCGCGTCTTGTGTCTCCGGACCCCCGTAAATCCAGTTTTCAACATGGATTTGCCCGCGCCTGTCGACCGAAACCGGACTGTAGATCAGGGACCCAAGGTAAAGCTGCCACTGCGTCGGTTGACGGCGAACACGAGAGGCAAGGCCTGCGTCAAGGACGTCGCGATAGGATCGGCCGTGCATTTCCGATCATTGCCGGCAAGTTTGCCTCACCGCACAACGCTCGGGAACTACGGGTCCATCCTGACGCTGCGCAGTCGCTATGTGGGTGGATTCCAGTCCCGCAAGGCGATCCCCCTGTCGCAGGTCAGCGACGTCCGCCTGTTCCGCCATGCGTTCACCCATGAAGACGCAGCTGACTCTGCCACCAATTTGACGACCCTGATGATCTTGTTCAACGAAGGCGAACGTCTCCTCTTGCCTCTCCATGTTTGCGATCACAAGAACCACCTGAGCCGAGATGAACTCACCATTCACACCGCGCGATACTCGGCCGGATGGGCAAGTCTACGCAGGCCTTGTTACCAAACTGAAGATTAGCTGTCGCACAATCGTCATGAGTGACGCCTAAGAGGATCAAGTCGTTTAACTTCTTGGATCAATGGAATGAAACAGCTTCTGGCAACCGGCCTGCTGGCCGCAACGATCGCTTTTGCCGCGCCTGTACTGGCGCAGGATACCATCCGCTTTGCCGTGACCGACATCGACGGTCTCGAAGAGCTTCAGCAAAACATGGGTCCGTTCAAGGATGCATTTGAAGCAGCCTCGGGTCTGAAGGTCGAGTTCTTCCCCGTGTCGGGCCGCACCGTCGCTGTAGAAGCGATGGCCGCCGATCAGGTCGATTTCGTGCTCACCGGCCCGGCAGAATATGTGGTGTTCAACGCGCGTCTGGATGCTCAGCCTGTTGTGGTCTGGGAACGGCCCGACTACTACTCCAACCTTGTGGTGCTGGATTCCAGCCCGGTGCAAACACCCGCCGACCTCAAGGGCCAGAAGATTTCGTTTGGCGAGATTGGCTCGACGTCTCAGCATCTGGGGCCGGTGACGATCCTGGCTGAAGCGGGATTGACTTATAGCGTCGACTACGAGCCGGTCTTTCTGAACCGCAACGTTGCGGTCGAGGCGTTGATCTCTGGTGAAATCGCGGCAATCGGCCTGAACCGGACGCATATCGAAAGCATCACCGAAAAGTTCCCTGACCAGTCCTTCCGGGTTATTGCGAGCGGTGAACCCTTGCCAAGCGACTTGCTGGTGGTTTCGCCGACCGTGTCTCCCGAAGTTGTCAACCTGGTTCGACAGACATTCGTCGATCATGGCCCCGATCTGCTTGCTGCGGTCACGTCGACCGAAGCGAATGCCAAGTTCATCGGTGGCGGGTTCACAACCAACGTGGACGATACCGACTATGATCTGGTCCGCAACATGTTCGCCAATATCGGCGTGACCGAGTTCCAGGAGTTCGTGGGCGAATAGCCCGGCGCCGCTGGATCAAGACCGGTGAACACACCGTTGGCACATGCTGTTGAGGAGGCAGGCGTCACGGCTTTGGCGCCTGTCCTTTCGGTTTCGGGCCTCGCGAAATCCTATGATGGCAGGGTGATCCTTCAGAGTCTGACCTTCGCCCTTTCGGAACGGCAATCAACCGCCCTGATCGGCGCGAACGGATCGGGCAAGTCTACCTTGCTCAAATGTCTCGTCCGCCTGACAGAACCTACGGCTGGCCGGATCGACATGCTGGGTCAGGATGTTCGCGCTCTGGGTCCAAACGAATTGCGACGATTCCGGGCACAAGTCGGCATTGTCTGGCAGCGGCACAACCTGGTGCCGCGCATTTCGGCCCTGTCCAACGTCGTCCATGGTGTTCAGGCGCGGATGTCGGGCCCCCGGTCCTGGTTTCAGGCTTTGGCGCCGGCCACCGTCCGGGCCGAGGCAATGTCCTGTCTGGAACGGGTCGGGCTGGCCGATCGGGCGATGACCCGTGTCGACAGCTTGTCCGGCGGCCAACAACAACGCGTCGCCATCGCGCGGATGCTGATGCAGCGGCCGGCTTTCATCCTTGCAGACGAACCAGATGCAAGCCTCGATCCTCAGACCGGCGAAGAGGTGATGGCACTCCTGCTTGGTCTTGTAAGGCAGGACGGGCTGTCGCTGTTGATGATTTCACACCGACTGGAGCACACGTTGCGGTTTTCAGACCGTATTCTGGGCCTGACCCAGGGTCGCATCACGCTGGACCAGCCAACCGCTCTGGCAAACGTCACAGATCTGCGACGGTTCTTTGAGCATCCGGAGACGCCATGACCGCTATGCCGATCCCGCCGCCGCCACGTTTTCGCCCTCTGAGGCTTCTCAACTATCTGGTCCTGCTCCTGGTTCTGGGTCTGATCATCTCGTCGCTGGCAGCCACTGCCCCGCCACTCGACAAGGTGTGGCGCGGCGTCATGCGTCTTTTTTCGCCATCGGGCCTGTTTACCCAAATGTTTCCGCCCGATTTCAGCCGGATCGTGCCCATTTCGTGGAAACTGCTTGAGACCTTGCAGATGGCCGTTGCCGGATGTTTTCTGGGCCTCATCCTGGCAGTGCCTTTTGCCATCCTGGCGACTGACCGGCTGTCGCCGCATCCTGTTGTCCGCCTTGGCGCACGCGCCATCATCGCGCTGTTTCGCACGGTCCCTGATCTGGTCTGGGCGATCATTTTCATCATCATCGTGGGGCTTGGCCCGGCCGCCGGGGTCTTGGCGATCATGGTGGACAAGATCGGTTTTGCTGGACGTTTCTTCGCCGAAGCCATGGAAGAGAGCGACCCCGGCCCGCAGGATGCCATGCGTGCGATCGGAGCGAGCAAACTGGGGATGATCGTGTCGGCGGTGTTTCCCGCATGCCTGCCGTCGTTTACGGCCACGTCGCTGTTTGCGCTGGAAAAGTCTGTCCGCGGATCGGCGGCGCTCGGACTGGTGGGTGCGGGAGGGATCGGGGTTGAACTCAAGGTTGCGTTCGACCTTTTCAATTATGACGAGGCGCTTGCAATCATCCTGATGATGCTGGCTCTTGTGATTGCGGTCGAACAGGGTTCAGGTTGGATCAGGCGGAAACTGATATGATGACAGATACCGCGCATCACTACTGGAATGCCCAGTGGCAATCGGACGTCTTCGACACCAAATGGACCGAAGCTGAGCCATGGGTCATTGAACACGCCACCACGCTGGCACCAGGCAGCAGAATCCTGGATCTGGGCACCGGGATCGGAAGGCATGCTCTGGCATTTGCAGAAATGAAGCATGACGTCGTGGCGCTAGATGCCGCCGAGGCCTCGATCGCAGCGGTTTCGGAATCGAGTACCAGGCTTGGGCTGGACGTCCGGACACATCGGGGACCGATGACCGACCTGCCCTTTCCGACGGGAGCCTTTGACCATGTGCTGTCCTGGAATGTCATTTATCATGGCGACGAAACAATTGTGCGTCGGACACTGGACGAGATTGCCCGCGTGACACGGCCAGGTGGGAGCTTCATGGCGACGATGCTTTCAGCCCGCCGTCTTGCCGCAGAACAGGGCAAGGGTCCAGGGAAGGAGATCAGCCGCAACACCTGGGTCTTTGAAGGCCCGGGTGACAAGGTTCATCCGCATTACTTCTGCACCGCGACCGAGCTTCTGGCGCTGATGCCGGGTTTCGAGATCATGACCTTGTTCGACCGACCGCATGACAAGCCAGGGTCTTGGCACTGGCATATCCTGGCCGAGCGGATGCCATGAGCGCGGAACTGATAGAAGGCGCTCGCGTCATTCTTGACGACCGGATCGAGACAGCGTCGGTGCGGATTGAAAACGGTGTGATCACCGGCATCGATGTGGCCAGTGACGGAGCACAGGTGGTGCCGGGTCGTGGCCGGTTTCTTGCGCCGGCTTTGGTCGACATCCACGGCGATGCCTTCGAGCGTCAGATCATGCCACGCCCCGGCGTGATCGTTCCGACCCGGATCGCCATGCTTGAAACCGATCGCCAACTGGCCGCCAACGGCATTTCCACCGCCTATCATGCCCTTTCCTTGTCATGGGAACCGGGCCTACGGTCAGTCGAGGTGGGCTGGCAAGTTGTTGCCGCACTGGAAGCGCTCCAGGGCAGGTTGACTACTGACAATCGGATCCAACTCCGTTGGGAGACCTTTTACCCCGAGGCCGAGCCTCTGATCGCGCATGTCCTGTCCGGACATGACCGGCCCGCCCTGGCCTTCAACGATCATACGACTGCAGCCGTTTTGCATCCCGCGATCGCCCTGCACGACCGGCCCTTTGATCATGTCCCAGACTATCCGGTGGCCGACCTGACTTCAGACGCGTTTCTGGCCAAGATGTCAGAGCGGGCCAAGCGATCCAAGATCGCGCCAGCCGACTATGTAGCGCTATTGACAGATGTCTGGTCGCGCAGGGCCGAAGTACAAGGCTGGATCGAACGGATTGCCGGTTTGGCAAGAAGCAGCGGCGCGCCAATGTTGAGCCACGATGACAGCCAGATCGAGACGCGAACCTTCTACCGGGACATGGGCGCCAGGGTGGCAGAGTTTCCGATGCATGAAAGGGTATTTCATGCGGCGCGCGATGCCGGGGATCCGATCGTTCTCGGAGCGCCAAATGCCATGCGTGGTGGCAGCCATCTGGGCAGCCCCGGTGCCGCCGAAATGATCGCTCGGGGCCTCTGCGACATCCTTGCGTCAGATTATTACTACCCGGCAATGCTGGGGGCGATGGCACGCTTGCAGGCCGACGAAGTTGCCCCCCTCCCTTCGCTCTGGAAACTTGTGTCATTCAACCCCGCGCTGGCCATGGGATTGCGAGACCGTGGTCGCATCGCTCCGGGCCTCCGCGCAGATCTTGTCTTGCTGGATTGGCCCGATGGCGAGACACCCTCAACGCTGAGAACATGGGTCAGTGGGCGAGGCGGCTATTCCGCTTTGGTCTGACAGGCTGGATTCTTGTTCTTCAATGCATGCGCACCGGCGCCGTCGTTTGTGCAGGGCTCCGTGCTTGCAAGGGGTTTCCTGTGCGTCGGTGATCGTTGCAGGTTGCGGTCATTTGTCCGGCCTGTTGGCGCGGTGCTTGCGGCTGCAACACAAAAGAACCCGAGAGCCGCTACGGCCAGCAGGACCCTGGAAATCCCCGTCCCAATGAACAAGAACCCTCTCTTCCCCCAATAATCGACCCATTCAGTCATCCATGTGCCATCCCCAGATACTGTTGATGCCTGATGCCGCCTTACAAAACCCACGTCGCTCATCCGCATCACCACACCGTCACTTGCCCCCCGGCTGACCCGCCCCCTTGTCCGTCAGATGCGCGCTCACCCTTGCAAGGATCGCTTGCGTGAGACCGTTCCGTTCCATCAGGTGACGGAAGTTGAGGATGGTGGTGTCGTCGGGAATGCGGCCGTCGCCAGGTTCGATACCGGCAAACCACCGCATCGCCTCCCTGTGAGGGTCTTTTCCGCCATCAGGTCGCTTAGCGCATATCAATTCTGCACAAAGCAGACCTGCAGGATCGTCCCCGGTGGCATCGGGGGACGGCCGCCCTTCGGCCCGGACTTCGGGTAATGTGGCGCGATGAACGCCAGCAGACGGCCCCAGGGCACAACCGCATCCATCTCTGACAGGAACAGTTCGCGACGCGTCTGCTTCTTCTTCATCGCATCGCGAAGACCGGGCAAGGCGGGCTGCTTGGGCATCGGAAGGGCTCCATCGACGAGTTCGCCAACTCTACCACATCACGCTGAAAGGGGCAGGTTTTTCAGACGTTCCTTTACAACTCATCTTTGATAAGAAAATACTCCAATAATCCTTCCGAAAAATGTTTTCTCTGATTTTCACTAAAGATATTCTTATACATGTAAGTTGACCCCACAGGAAAAAAAACACCAAACATCGAGACCAAAACCCCAACTCCAAATGCTAATGATAGAAACATCATTATGTAAAGATACAACTCCTTGAAGCGAATTGGAAATAATCCCCAAGTAACACCAAAGTATATAATTGCAGACATTGCAGCACAGAACACAATGAGATAGATCGATATCCAGAAGTTCTTCTTGACTTGAGCGTTTGTCATGCATGGCACTCCGATCTTTTCCACCAGTATCGAATAACAATCGGCCCAACGTCCGATTGGACGTAAGTGCCATAAACTTGCATAAAATGCGTGTTGACGAGAGCATGTCTCCGTCGCATCCGATACAGCCGTGCGAGGGGTGGTCGAGCCGCCCATTCAAGGTATCGACGCGCTTGGGACAGATCCCGGCCTCCGTGAAACGGACGGTCGACCATCGCGGTCATGATCCGGGGTTCTATCTGGGTGCCTTGCGCACCGCCACGCCCCTTATGGTGCAAGACCATTCCGCTACGTCCATCCTCAAGATACAGGGAGTCGTTATTGCGCCGTGGTCCCCTGGCAGGCAAGAAGCGCGCCGCAGCGGCCCAACCCCCTTGCACCATCTTAATCGCCATCATTTCTTCCGCGATCTCGACATTATTTCGAACAATACAACCATCAACGTGGTCAGAGCGCAAGCAAACATTCCAGTTCCGACCGCCGCAAGAAAAGGAAAAGCCGGCCAGAAAAGCAGGACGGCTGTTCCCGGATAGCGGATATCATAACCCCATGGGACCCAGATAAAGCAAATCCACATACCAGCGAAAAAACATGCCACTCCCATGGCACTGCGCTTTATCATGTCTGGCATCGTTGGGTCCTGCGTGACCGGATATCTTGTCCCGTCAACAAGAACCAGACGCCTGTACGATGCAATCATGGCGATGCTGAAAAGCACGGAAGCAAAGATGCTGCCAAGAAACGTGACCATGTAGGAATGCGGATCATAGGGGTTGAGCGTTTCGAGAAATTCAATACGATTCCGCGTGATCGGTATTGCATTGGCCAGATCAGCCGGGCTGATGGGCCAGGCTTTGGCTGGAATGAGGTGCAGAAGATAGAGAAACGGAATTGTCAGGCCGATGGAGTAGGCAAGCAAAGTCCCAGCATGCAATCGAAACGGCAGTCTTTCCGGTGAAGCTGTTTGTTCGCGCTGATGATCATGCCCGGACAATTCCCGAGGGTTATCTGTCATCGGATCAACTCCTCCTATCCGTTCCGCAGTCTTGCCCTTTGTCCATCGCCTCCCCGCCCATCAGCCTCACCTCGCGCCGCTTGCTCCGGCCCTGCGCCTGTTCTGGCCATCGACCCTCAGGCACCGTCAGCCGCCATCCGTGCGCCTCGCACAGCCCGTGAGCCAAAGGTGAAGATCAGATTTCCCATCGGTCGTCTTATCCCAGAATGAGCAGTAAAGCGTCCCCCGCCACCCGTGTCAACGCTTCGCCGCAACCGGGAGAGGACGTCCAGACCCGCACTGCACGTGCCGCTTGCCACCCGCCCGCGGGTGCCCCGGCCAGCCCGGGATCATCCCGCGCCGCCGGCGGATCGTATCGTTGCCGTCCCCGCCCGCGATCCGGACCGAAGGCGCATGCCCCGCCGCGCTCGGGCTGCTGGCGCGGGAATCGCTCGTGGCACCGTCCGGCACCTCTGCCTCGTGAGGGGCAGCGCGCCAGAGGCTGTGCGTCACCCCGTTGATCTTCACGTAGACCTCATCCAGGTGCCAGCGCCAGTATTTGCGCCCAGGCATTCGATCCATCCGCTTGCGCCGGCGTCACGCGGCGAAGATTGGGCCTAACCTGTACCGTCAGCGAAGTGCCAGAGCGATGAGGCGGGCCAGGCGGACTTCGCCTGCGCGATATTCGCTGATGTCCTTCACAGAGGCCTTGAGACCCTTGAGCGCAGCCATGACGGTGGCGGCAAGTTCGGCAGGGGATCCAAGTCCCGGCGGTATGGCCTGTCCCGCAAACCATCGGGCAAGGACGTTGGCCAGACGCGCCTCGCCCGTTGCGGCAAGGTCGCCCGAGGCGCTGAGGCCCGCTTCCGTGAGCTCTGCGCCATGCGGCGTTGACAGGACGGTTTCCATCAACGTGCCATCCTTGGCGATGAAGGCGGCCATCAGCGACTCTTCAACGGTCTGGCCGGGGCGGGCGAGGGCCGTGGTCATGTCGGCTTCGGCCTGATCAAAGTAATGCTGGACCAGACGGACGAAGATACCTTCCTTGCTGCGGTAGTGGAGGTAGAGCGCGGTACGGGAAAGACCGGCGCCGCGCGCAATGTCGTCCATCGACGTTCTGCGGAAGCCATAGGTCGCAAAGGCCCTGTAGGCTGCCGTCAGGATGGCATCCTGCCGTTCGTTCAAGGCCTGCGCGGTTGTAGCGGTCTCGGTCATGTCGGCCGCATGACATATACTGTCTCGGATGTCAATTGACGCCGTGACAAAATGCATCCATAGTGTCATGGTGTTTCCAGAATCGATACGAGGACTCCCGCATGGCAACGACCCTGACTGTGAACGGTGAAAGCCGGAGTATCGACATGCCGGACGATACCCCCCTGCTTTGGGCTATTCGCGAAGGATTGAACCTGACGGGGACCAAGTACGGCTGTGGCGTGGCGGCCTGTGGCGCCTGCACGGTCCATCTGGACGGGACGGCCGTACGGTCTTGCCAGATTGCGCTCGGGGACGCAGGCGGTGCAGTGGTCACGACAATTGAAGGGCTGGGCACGCCCACAGACCTGCATGTGGTTCAGGAGGCCTGGCTGGCCGCGCAGGTCGCGCAATGCGGCTATTGTCAGTCCGGGCAGATCATGCAGGCGGCTTTCCTTCTGGCCGGGAACCCTGCCCCGACGGATGCCGATATTGACGAGGCAATGTCGGGAATTCTGTGTCGCTGCGGCACATATCCGCGAATCCGCGCCGCCGTGCATGACGCGGCCCGCCGTCTGCAGGAGGCCTGAGAGATGTCCCGTATCGGAACGATTGCGCGGCGCGGGTTTCTGTTGGGTTCGGTCGCGGTGCTTGGCGGGGTTGCTTTTGGCTGGTGGCGCTATGCGACGCCCTATGGCAATCCGCTCACCCCGACCCTGACCGAGGGGGAAACGACGCTGAACCCCTATGTCATCATCGATGCCGCTGGCGTGACGATCATCGCGCCACGCGCGGAAATGGGTCAGGGCGTTCACACCACGCTGGCCGCCATGGTGGCCGAAGAGATGGACCTGACGCTTGATCAGGTGCGTGTCGTTCACGGGCCGGCTTCGAATGCCTACTTCAATGCCGCCGGTCTGGCTGAAGGGCTTCCCTTCATGCCGACCGACCGGGGTTGGTTGGCCGAAACCTCGCGCGCCGCTGTCGAAGTGCCGGCAAAGTTTCTTGGGCTGCAGATGACCGGCGGGTCTTCGTCGGTGCCGGACGCATTTGAGAAGATGCGGCTTGCCGGGGCAGCCGCGCGTATTGCGCTGGTCGCGGCAGCTGCAGAGCGGCTTGGTGTCGGAGCGGAGACGCTCTCGACCAGGGAGGGCGCAGTCATCGCCCGGGACGGCACAGAGATCCCCTATACGGAGTTGGCCGCAGCGGCAGCCTTGGTGAAGATTTCGGGCGAACCTGCGCTGAAGGATCGCTCTGAATGGACACTTCTGGGCAAGACGCAGCCACGCGTGGACATGCCGGGCAAAGTGACCGGGACGGCGATGTTCACGGCGGACTTGCGTCTGCCGGGCATGGTCTTTGCCACGGTGAAGGCCAATCCCAATCTGGGTGCCGAAATGCTGTCCTTTGAGGACAGCGCAGCCACGGCGATGCCCGGTTTCATCCGGACTGTGTCTGTGGCGCGCGGTGTGGCGGTGGTTGCAAGTTCAACTTGGGCCGCCATGCAGGCCGCTGAAGAGATTGCATTCGAATGGGCGCCCGCCACCTATCCCCAGACGACCGAAAGGATGGAGGCCGAAGTGGCTGCATCCTTTGTGGCAGACCGCAGGGACGGACGGCCAAGGAATGAGGGCGATGTAGAAGCGGTCCTTGCCGCCGATGCGTTTGAGGCCGAGTACAGCGTGCCTTTCCTCGCTCATGCGACGATGGAGCCGATGACGGCGGCAGCATTGCTCATGGACGGGCAACTGACGATATGGGCGGGGAACCAGATCCCCACGCTCGTGCGCGATCTGGGGGCGGAACTGACCGGACTGCCGAAAGAGGCGATCCATGTCGAAACCATGCTGATGGGCGGCGGCTTTGGACGCAGGCTGGAGAGTGACATGATCGCCCAGGTCGTCACGGTCGCCAAAGCGATGGAGGGCACGCCCGTCCTGCTGACGTGGAGCAGGGAGGAGGACATGATGCATGGCATGTTCCGCCCGATGGCCAAAGCACGTGTCAGGGGCAAGGTCGATGCGGGCAAGGTGGCAGCGCTGGACTATTCTGTCGCGGCCCCTTCGGTTCTGGAAAGCTTTGCAGGGCGGATGGGCTATTCCATTCCCGGACCCGACGGGACGCTGCTGCAGGGCGGATGGGAACAGCCCTATGGATTTCCGAACTACCGGGTCACGGCCTACCGGGTTCCGGCGATGGTGCCTGTGGGCAACTGGCGGTCCGTGGGCGCGTCGTTCAACGGCTTCTTCCATGACACGGCGATTGATGAACTGGCGCATTTGGCCGGGGTCGATCCGGTCGAGTTCCGCCTGTCGCAGTTGACCGACATGCCAAGCCGCAAGGTGATCGAAGCGGTAGCCGAAATGTCCGACTGGGGCAACGTGCCGGCAAGCCGCGCGCGCGGCGTGGCCTTTATGCTGGCCTTTGGCGTGCCTGCAGCCGAAGTAATCGAGGTTGAACAGACCGACCGTGGGATCAGGATGACAAACGCCTGGGCAGCGGTGGATGTAGGCATCGCTCTTGACCCCGGCAACATCGCTGCACAGGTCTCGGGTGCGATGGTGTTCGGGTTGTCAGCGGCAATCCGGGGAAAGATCAGCTTTGCCGACGGGCAGGTGCAGGAATGGAACTTTTGGGACTATGAACCCCTCCGTCTTGACCAGTGCCCGCCGGTCGAGGTTCGTGTTCTGGAGAATGGCGACCGCATCCGAGGGATCGGCGAACCGGGTACACCCCCTGCGGCACCGGCGCTTGGCAACGCCATCTTTGCGCTGACCGGCCAAAGGCTGCGGGACCTGCCTTTTGCGGATAAGGTGGACTTTGCATGACAGCAAAGGGGTGACCTTTGCAACCAAGGTCCGTCCCTGTCGCGCTGATCATTTGGTCGTCGTCTGGGGCGGATTGGGTCTAGCCCGGGTCATGACGCCGCCCTGTTCCACATTGCAGGCTTAGGGACGGGGC
Source organism: Rhodobacterales bacterium (assembly GCA_026400355.1). Taxonomy (GTDB): domain Bacteria; phylum Pseudomonadota; class Alphaproteobacteria; order Rhodobacterales; family Rhodobacteraceae; genus JAPLPE01. The sequence goes on from JAPLPE010000016.1 coordinate 72,793, forward strand.
GGGACGGAATCGCGCAGATACGGGCTCCGGACCTGATCGCTGAACATGGCCGTTCCCTCCATTTCCACCCGGCCAAGGGCGATCACATGGTTTTTGGGGAAACGCAATTGAAAACCGTTGGTTAGCGCTCCGGTAAAGGTAGTCCACTGCTTACCGATGGCGCCACGCGCTCAGCCTGAAAACAAGCATGATCGGATTGCTGAACGTCTTGGCCATCTGACCGATGCAAGGCTTGGTTGACTTGGAGGATCACAGGCTTATACGTATCAATAATACGTATAAGGAATCGCCTTGAAAGCCAGACGCGCGACCCAGAATGATGTGGCCCAACTCGCCGGCGTATCGCAGGCGACTGTCTCCATGGTGCTGAGCGGGGAGCGAGGGGCCATTCCGGCCGAGACTTTCGAGCGGATTTCGGCGGCGGCACGACAGCTTGGTTACGTGCCCAACCGATTTGCGCAGGCGCTCAAGACCAGCAGAACGATGACGATTGCCTGCATGGTGCCTGACATCACCAACCCGTTCTATCCGGCCCTGATGCGCGGCATCCAATCGGTCTCGGAGGCACAGGGCTATGACGTGATTGCTGTCAATACCGATGGTTCGCCCGAGCGCGAGCGTCATTTCCTCAACTGGTCGCTTCAGGGCCGAGTAGATGGCGTCATCGGTGTGTTCTGGACGCTGCGGGCGGAAGATTTCCGGTCCGTGGTTGAAGGTGGCGTGCCGGTTGTGAGGATCGAATCCGCGCGAAAGGGGACCGGAGAAATCCCGCTTGACAACATCTATGTCGACAGCCGGGCAGGTTCCTTTGCGATGGTGCGGTATCTCATCGGCCGGGGTCACCGCCGTATCAGCATGATTGCCGGGCGCGGCGGGCCGCAGGGCGTTCGGGTCGACGGCTACTCTGCCGCGCTGACAGGATCGGGCGGAATGCCCGATGTGGTTCTGGACGATCAGTTCAACGAAGAGGGCGGCTATCGCGCGGCGCAGGTGATCCTGCAACGGACAGAGCGGCCGACGGCGATATTTGCGGCGAATGACCTGATGGCCATCGGTGCGCTTCAGGCCTTGAACGACGCCGGCGTCCGAGTGCCCGAAGACATCGCCGTTGCCGGTTTCGACGACATTTCGGCCGCCCGTCTGGTCAGCCCGCCGCTGACCACGGTCGCACAGTTTCAGCACGAGGTGGGGATCCGGGCAGCCGAGACCCTGATGGCGCGGCTCAAGGGCAAGTTCTCCGGAGAGGGGACGGCTGTTGAGATGCCATTCAGCCTGATCGAACGGAAATCGACCTGAACAAGGGTCGGCAACACGAAACAACTGGAGGAGAGACGTCAATGAACAAGACCGCGTGGATATTGTCAGGCACGGCGACGGCGCTGGTCCTGATGGCCCCCCTTGCGATGGCGCAGGACAAGGCGCCGGTGACATGGTGGTACGAACAGGCCTCGCCCGAGAACCAGGCGAACCTGCAGACGCTTCTGGTGGACCCATTCAACGCTGCCAATGCAGGTGATGAACTGAGCATCGACTACCGGGGATCGGAACTTGACAAGCAGTTGCGCGTGGCGATGTTGTCGGGGGACGGGCCGGATGTCGTCTATACGCCGGGGCCTGCCTATGTGGCCGCTATGGCGGGCGCAGGACAGTTGCTGCCGCTTGACGACTTTGCGGCTAGCCTTGGCTGGAAAGACCGGCTCTTGCCCGTATTCCTCGATCTGGGCACCTATGACGGGCATCTTTATGCCCTGCCCAAGACCTATGAGACGCTCGGTCTGTTCTATAACAAGACCTTCTTTGCCGAGAATGGCTGGACCCCGCCCACGACGATCCCGGAGCTTGAGGCGCTTGCCGATCAAATGCTGGCCGCAGGGATCGTGCCCTTTGCTGCGGGAAATGCCGACTGGCGTCCGACGAACGAGCACTATGTCTCGATCATCCTGAACTCCATCGCCGGCCCCGACAACGTGGCCAAGGCGCTCAGGGGCGAGATTCCCTGGACGTCGGAACCTTTTGTGAAGGCGGTCGATACGCTCAATGCCTGGTGGCAGAAGGGTTACTTCGGGCCTGACTATTTCTCGCTGACCGGCGAACAGGCCTTTGCGCAGCTGGCGACCGGTGCTGCGGGTATGGCGCCCACGGGGACCTGGAACTTTGAGAACGTGAACACCTACTTCCCGCCCGCCAATGCCGAACCCGGCTTTGTGGGGTTCCCGAGCGGTGAAGGCGTGCCGAACCCGATCTATGCGCTGGGGATTGGGTCGACCTTCTCGATTGCGGCCACATCAGAGAACCCTGACGGCGCGGCAGCGGTCATCGACTATGTATTCAGCAACGAATTCTACGGGGCGATGAATACGGTCTGGCAGGGCGAATGGAACATGCCGCTGCGGGACCTGAGTGGTGTCACGCTTGGCGAGGGTGTGCTGCCGCTCTACGGCGAGGCGATGGGTGCGCTAGCCTCGGCAGTCAACGCAAACCAGTATGGCTATACGACCTGGACATTCTTTCCGCCTGCAACGGACAGCTATATCGTGAGCGGGATCGAAGAAGTCTGGCTTGGCTCGATCACGACGCAGGATTTCCTGACGCAGCTTGATGCGACGTTCCAGCAGGAACTATCCGAAGGTAAGGTGCCCACAATCCCGCCACGCGGGTAGTGCGCACGCCTTGGGGGTGGCGGTTGTCCCGCCGTCACCTCTGACCCAATGCAGATTTCAACCGGTACAGGAGGCGGCATTGCACAGACTGTTCCTTTTGCCGACCCTTCTGATCAATGTGGTCGTCATCCTGATCCCGGCCTGCCTGACGATTGCGTTGGCCTTCTTCAACTGGGACGGCATGTCGACCCCGCATTTCATCGGGTTTGGCAATTTCGTGATGCTCTGGAACGACCGCATCTTCTGGCGGGCGCTTGAGAACAACATCATCTGGACGGGGATTTTCCTGACCATCCCGATTGCGATGGGTCTTCTTGCCGCCACCATGTTGCTTGTCGCGCGGCGCGGAGGGACGTTCTTTCAGGTGATATACTTCCTGCCGGTGGTGATCGCGACCGTCATAACGGCGCGGATCTGGCAAGGTATGATCTACAGCCCGGTGACGGGGGTGTTCGGCTATCTCCAGAACCTTGGCCTGCCCTTGGTGAATCCGCTGTCCAAGCCTTCCATGGCGCTTTATGGCGTGGCGACAGTGGACCTCTGGCACTGGTGGGGCTTTCTTTGCGTCATCTTCTTCGCGGCCCTCCGTCAGGTGCCGCAGGAGCAGATCGAGGCCGCGCGGATCGAAGGCGCCACCTTCTGGCAGATGATGCGCTATGTCCTTTTGCCGGGCATCCGGCCGACCATCATCCTGATGATGATCATGACAGTGATCTGGTCGTTCCTCGTGTTTGACTTTGTCTACATCCTGACGCAGGGCGGACCCGCGTTTTCAAGCGAGGTTCTGTCGACGCTGGCCTACCGCAAGGCATTCTATGACCTGAACGTCGGTCAGGCCGCTGCCGCGTCGATCATCATCAGCCTTTTCGGTCTGGTCGCCACCTACTTCTACATCCGCGTGCAGTCGAAGGAAGGCGAGCAATGAGCCTGATCGAATCCCGGCTGACGCTGACCATCACTTACATCGTGCTGGGAGTGCTGACCTTCATCACGCTGTTTCCCATCGCTCTTCTGATCCTCAACTCGGTCAAATCCGCGCCCGAGATCGTGCAGAACCCGCTGGCGATGCCCGAGTCCCTGCGCTGGGACAACTTCACCCGGGCGTGGGACGATGCCCGGTTTCCCACGACGCTGATGAATTCGGCGAAGCTGACGGCCCTGACCATCCTGCTTGTCTGTACCACCGGGTCATTGACCGCCTATGTGCTCGCGCGGAAGAAGGTGGCGTCATGGAAGATCGTGACCTTCTACCTTCTGGCCACGACGACCGCGCCGATCCAGTTGTTCCTGTTCCCGCTTTACTTCGGCTTTGCCCGGCTCGGCCTCATCAACAACATCTTCGCGGTGGCGCTGGTCTATACGGCGATCTGGTCGCCCTTTGCGGTCATGCTATTGCGGACCTACTTCCTTGCCATTCCCCGGGAGCTTGAAGAAGCGGCGCTCGTGGATGGTGCGACCCCCTGGCAGGTCTTTGCCAAGGTGATGCTGCCGATGGCATCGCCCGGTATCCTGACGGTGGCGCTCATCATCGGGCTCTACTCGTGGAACGAATTCCTGATCGCCACGACCTTTCTCCAGCAACAGGACCAGATGACCGCCGTGGTCTCGTTCTTTCTGCTCTCGGGCCAGTATTCCTCGGACTGGGGGGAAATCATGGCCGCCGCCCTGATCATCGTCCTGCCCGTCGTCGTCCTCTTCGTCGCCTTGCAACGCCGCTTCATCGAAGGCATGGCGGGCGGCTCTGTGAAAGGCTGAAATCATGACTACCGCTGCCATCTCCCCTGCCGTGCCGAATGACTATCTGACCCGCGTCTATGCCGGCGTGCTGGGCAAGCTGATCGGGGTCTATCTGGGCCGCCCGTTCGAAGGCTGGACTTATCAGCGGATCATTCAGGAACTGGGGCCGATAAACTACTATGTCCACGAACGGCTGAACCAGCCTCTGGTCGTCACTGACGACGACGTGGCTGGGACCTTTACCTTCATCCGCGCGCTTGAGGATTACGGGATCAGCGCAGACCTGAGTGCCGAGGATATCGGCAAGGCCTGGCTGAACTACATCATCGAGGAGCGCACGATCCTGTGGTGGGGCGGAAACGGCAATTCGACCGAGCATACCGCCTGGCTGAACCTGAAGAAGGGTATTCCGGCACCCGCAAGCGGGTCCATTGCCGCCAATGGCACAACCGTCGCCGAACAGATCGGGGCGCAGATATTCATTGACGGCTGGGCCATGGTCGCGCCGAACCAGCCGGAACTTGCCGCCAAACTTGCAGGCCGCGCGGGCAGTGTGAGCCATGACGGGGAAAGCGTGTATGCCGCCCAGCTTTGGGCGGCGATGGAGGCTGAAGCGTTTCGGTCAGCCGATATCAACCATCTGCTGGATGTCGGGCTGAGGCAGATTCCCAAGGAGTCGCTGATCGCAAAGCTGATCGCCGATATCCGCACCTGGCACAAAGCCAACCCGAACTGGCTGACCACACGGCAACTTATCGAAGACAACTATGGCTACGACAAATTTCCCGGGAACTGCCACGTTGTCCCGAACCATGCGTTGATGGTGATGTCGGTGCTTTATGCGCCGGACGATTTCCAGAAGGCCCAGATGATCGTCAATACCTCGGGCTGGGACACGGACTGCAACGCGGGCAACGTGGGTTGCCTCATGGGGATCATGCTGGGGCTTGAAGGGATCGACGCCGGGGCCGATTTCCGCGGGCCGATTGCGGACCGTCTGCTGATATCGTCCGCCGATGGCGGGTCGTCGATCAATGACGCGGTGCGGACGGCCTATTACATCACCTCGCTGGGCAGCCAGCTTGCCGGTGGTCAGGCATTGGCCGCGCCCAAGAACGGGGCGCAATTCCACTTTTCCCTGCCCGGTTCGCGGCAGGGGTTCCGGGCGAGCGAGGGAAGCGGGCTGAATGTGCCGGTTGTCGGCAACACCGACCAGCAACTGACTGTGACTTACGTAAGGCTTTCCCCAGGTCAGGCAGCTGTTGTGACGACACCGACATTCTCGCCGCCTGAAATGCTGAACATGCGGACCTATGACCTGATGGCCTGTCCGCTGGTCTATCCCGGTCAACGGGTGCAGGTCGCTGTATCCGCAGACGGTGCCAACCGAGGGGCCGTTTCCGCCGCGATCCGCCTGCGCGTTTATGATGCGCAGGACCGGTTGGCGGATGTCGATGGCCCGGCGCTCACGCTGGAACCGGGAAAGAGCGAAGTCCTTGAATGGACGCTGCCCGAATTCGACGGCCAGCCCATCGCAGAAATCGGGATTGCCCTGACCGCCACCGGTGCCGTGGCTGAAGGGACGGTGCGGGTGGATTGTCTGCGCTGGAACGGCACGCCGCAGATGACCCTGCGCCGCCCGCCGACCGGCATTCTGAACCATCGCAACCGTGCAGTCGAAGGAGCCGATTTCTGGCGCATGGCCTGGGTGAATGGGGCGAGCATCTTTTCCAAACGCTTCCCCCCGGATTTTCGCATCTCGCAGGACAAGGGCGAGGGCATCATCCTGCACGGCACGCGGGAATGGACGGACTATCAGGTTTCGAGCGAGGTGACGCTGAACCTTGGCACCTATGGCGGGATCGCGGTGCGGGCACAGGGATTGCGGCGGTACTATGCGGCAAGACTGGTCCGCAAGGGTGCGTTCGAGATCGTCATGGTCCGGGACGAAGTGACAACCGTTCTGGCCGAGACGCCGTTCAACGTTGTGCTGGAGCAACCTGTCGCCATGACGGTGAGCGTTCAGGGGGACTTGATCTCAGCGACAGCAGGAACCACCACGATCACGGCAAATGACGGTACATTTGCCAACGGGGCGATCGGCCTTCTGGTGCATGAAGGTGCGCTGTCTACGGAAACCGTTCGGGTCGGACCGGTCTGATGGCGTCGGTCGATATCGAAAGCGTCACCAAGAACTATGGCCTACAGCAGGTCCTCCATGGCGTGTCGGTCGATATTCCAGACGGCGCGTTTGTGGTGTTGGTCGGCCCGTCCGGCTGCGGCAAGTCCACATTGCTGCGCATGATTGCCGGACTTGAACCGATCAGCGGTGGCACGATCCGGATTGGTGGCACGGTCGTGAACGACCTGCCGCCCAAGGACCGCGATATCTCGATGGTGTTTCAGAACTACGCGCTTTATCCGCATATGACGGTCGCCGAGAACATGGCATTTTCACTGACGCTTGCGGGGGCGACAAAGGCCGACAAGGCCCGAGAAGTGGCACGGGCCGCTGAGATTCTGGGCCTGACCCCGCTTTTGGGCCGTTATCCCCGTCAGCTTTCGGGCGGGCAAAGGCAGCGAGTTGCAATGGGCCGGTCCATCGTTCGCAATCCGAAAGTCTTTCTGTTCGACGAGCCACTGTCCAATCTTGATGCCAAGTTGCGCGTGGCCATGCGGGCCGAAATCAAAGCCCTGCACCAGCGCCTGAAGACCACGACGATCTATGTGACGCATGATCAGGTTGAGGCGATGACGATGGCCGACAAGATCGTCGTGCTGAACGACGGTCGGGTCGAACAGATCGGAACTCCGCTCGACCTATATGACCGGCCGGACAATACCTTTGTGGCGGCCTTCATCGGGTCACCGTCCATGAACATGATCGAGGGTGTCCTGCGTCGGGTCGGGGATGCAGCACAAGTCGTCACAGCAGATGGGACCCCCCTGCCTGTCAACCGGCATCACGCAGCCTCTGATGGGACTCGCGTGATTTACGGCTTGCGCCCGGAACATATGATATTGTCCGATTCTGCCTCTGGCCTTGCAGCGCGGATCAACGTGGTGGAGCCGACCGGGTCGGAAACGCATGTTCTGGTCGACTTGGCGGGGACACAAATCAATGCCGTATTCCGCGAAAGGATTGCCGACACGCCGGGAGCCATGCTGCATCTCCTGCCCGATTCAGGCAAGGTAAGCCTGTTTGATGCCGTAACCCGGCGGCGGATCGATGTGTTGAGGAAGTGAAGCTGCAAAGGCGGAGGTGGTTGGGCTAGTCTGAGCAGATTCCGGGCGCCTCTACGGTTTGTGTGCGGATGGCCAGATGGCTTCAGCCATATGATGAGGTGCTTGCGCTAAGGACATTGCCCCAAGCGAGCACATCGTTCCCCAGCATGAACAGCCAGTGCAGGATGTCGATGATGACCCAGTTTTCTACCGGCTTGTTGCCGACGCGGCGATAGATGTAGATCACCCGCATGTCAGCGGGCTTGTCGGTGCCGGGCAATCCCGTGAAGACTCCCTTGTGGGTAAGGGTAAGGGTCAGGCTTGGCATGCAGAAGAAGCCGCCGAAATGGCCTCTCGCTCAAGCAGGAAGTGCAGGCGGCGATAGCCGAAACAGCGCCGCTCTGACGACAGTTCGCGGAATCGGCGTCGCAACCCGGCGTCGTCCGGTCGGCTGGATCGGTACCGATGGACGCGCGGGTCAATGCCCACCAGACGGCAGGCGCGGCGATGAGAATAACCTTTCTTGGACATGGCCCAGGTCACGGCATTCGTCCTTGGCCCCGGGCTTCGGGAGCGTCGGCGGGCTCACTCGGACCAGTGGCGTTCACCTGCCTCCATTCCAAGCATCTCGCGCAAGGTCGAGACATCCATCATCTACTCGGCCAGCAGCTACTTCAGCCGGGCGTTCTCATCCTCAAGCGGTTTCAACCGCGCCGCAATTGTCTCTCGGACCAATGGCGCAACAATGGTGGCCCTCACTGATTTCCATGCCGCCAAACTTGGGGCGCCGGTTCAGAACGTCGCATCGCTGATCCCGTGCCGGCGGCACAACTCAGCCGCTCTCAGCCCCGCCAGCGTCGTCGGGAAGCAGCGCCGCACGGCAAAGCGCAAACGCATCGTGAGACCATGACTTGATAAAGCGCAAACTAGCGGAAGTTGCGCGGGCCATTCCCCTATTTCGGCGCCCTACTTGGACACGGCCGAGCGAGGCGTTGGCGGTGTTTGGTCTTTGTGATCTAATCCTTGATCACCAACCGAACTGCTATTGCTGGATCGTCGTGACAAACAGGCACCAAGAAACAGGGCGGTTACGCTCCATTCCACACCATTCCAGAGCCAACTGGGGATATGGCGGGGCCTGAATCTACGCCTATCTCGGCAAGCAAATGGAAGACAGATCTTCTTGCGGTTTGCCTGGCGGAGGGTACGGGACTTCGGGCGAACCATCAGTGGCAGCAGGGGGAAGCGGGCAGCAGTGAGTTGACTGCCACCCGCCCTTGAAGCTCATCAGAACACGAAGAAATCCGCCGTCGTCAAGGTCAGGTTCGCGTCGACTGTCGCGAACTGGATCTTTGCCGCACCTCCATCGCCGTCGCGGTCGAAGAA
>JAPLPE010000036.1 GCA_026400355.1 Rhodobacterales bacterium
AGCCGGATCGAGGCGAAGATGCGCTGCCTCAAAGCCTTCGGTGAGCGCATCGCCGCAAGAGACCCCGACCGCCAGACGGCCGAAATCCAGATACGCGTCGCCCTCATGAACCGCTTCTCAGCCCTCGGAACGGCCGAGATCGTCCGCGTGTCTGATCCCGAAGGGGAAAGGGGACGTCATGCCTCAGGCGTGAGTTACGCCACAACGCCGCGGTCAGGCAAAAAGACTCAAGTTGACCTGCGAACAACTTAAGATCGCAAAGGCTTTGCACACAGCAGATGCGGCCGCTTGAACTCACCCCAACCGCTCCATCAGCCTGCAATAGGCCTCCTGCCCTTTGGCAAAACTGGACAGGCGAAAGAACTCGTTTGGCGCATGCAGGTTCTCATCTGGCAGGCCAAAGGCGAACACCGTCGCATGCACCCCCAGTTCGTTTAGCAGCATCGTCATCACCGGGATCGACCCGCCGGACCGGGTAAGGAACGGCGTCTTGCCATAGACCTCGGCCAGAACCTCGCCCGCCACGGTGCTGGAGTTATGTCCTGACGGCACAAAGAACGGGTCCGCACTGCCCGCCAGCCGTTCCACCTTGACCCGAAGGCCCTTGGGTACATGGCTTTCGATATGCGCCTTGAGCAAAGCATAGATCGCATCCGGCTTCTGGTTCGCAACCAGGCGGCAGGTGATCTTGGCCTTCGCCTCGGCGGGCAGCACGGTCTTGATCCCGTTCCCCTGCCAGCCGCCCCAGATACCGTTCAACTCAAACGTCGGCCGTGCCCAAAGGCGTTCCCGCACCGAATAGCCTACTTCGCCAAACGCTTCAGGCACGCCCATCTGTTCCACATATGCGGCTTCGTCGAACGGCACGCGGGCAATCGCCGCCCGGTCCTCGACCGTCAGGTCGATCACATCGTCATAGAAGCCATCGACCGTGATCTTCCCATCCAGCCCCTTCATCGACGCGATGATCTGCGACAGCCCCTGAATCGGGTTCGCAATCCCGCCGCCCTGCTGGCCCGAATGCTGATCCCCCTTTGCGCCCGTGACCGTCACCTCTGCCGCGACCAGCCCCTTGAGCCCGGTCAAAAGGTTCGGCTGGTCCGGGCTCCACTGGCTCCCGTCCGCTGAAAAGATCATGTCGGCCTTCAAAAGCGCTCCGTTCGCCGTGATGAACGGCGGCAGATGCGGCGAACCGATCTCCTCCTGTCCCTCAAAGAAGAACTTCACATTGACGGGCAGCTTGCCCGTCGTCTTGAGCATCGCCTCGGCCGAAACGATAGGGATGAACATCCCCCCCTTGTCGTCCGACGCACCCCTGCCAAATATCTTGCCGTCCCGTTCGACCGGATCGAAGGGCGGGCTGTCCCACAGGTCAAAGGGCTCGGCCGGCTGCACATCGAAATGGCCGTAGATCAGGATCGTGGGCTTGCCCGCCCCGGCGTGCAGCCAATCGCCATAGACGACCGGATGCCCCTCGGTCGGCATCATCCGCACATTCTCGATCCCCGCTGCCTGCATGCGGTCGATGACCCAGTTGCCCGCTGCCACGACGTCATCCTTGTAGGCGTCCACGGCAGACACCGAAGGGATACGCACAAAGTCGATCAGTTCCTGCGTGAACCGCGCCTGATGTGCGGCCAGGTAGTCTCTCCAGTCCATGACAGTCCCCTCAGGCAGCTGGCATCCGCGTTTCGACAAGTTCCGCCCAGTAGGACGCCCCCGCCGGAATCGCGTCGTCGTTGAAGTTGTAACGCGGGTGGTGCACATCCACTGTGTCACCGTTGCCGATCTGGATATAAGCGCCCGGGCAGACCTGCAGCATATAGGCGAAATCCTCGCCCCCCATGATCGGCGGGGTATTGTCGTTCACCGCAGCAGGCCCTGAAATCTTGCGCGCAATCTCGGCGGCAAAGGCGGTTTCGGCCTCGGAATTGACCATCGCGGGATAGCCCGGTTTCCAGTCAATCTCGGCCTTTCCGCCCAGAGCCTGCGCCGTCAGCGTGACGATGGCTTTCAGCCGCTCCTCTGCCATCTTGCGCAGGGCAGGGTCAAAGGTCCGTACGGTCCCCCGCAGTTCCACCCGCTCGGGGATCACATTCCACGCCTCGCTCTCGGTTCGGAACGACGTGACCGAAACAACCACAGACCCAACCGGGTCGGCATTGCGTGCGGCGATCGTCTGCAACGCCACTACGATCTGCGACGCCATCACCGTCGTATCGACCGAGGCGTGGGGCTGTGCCGCATGTCCGCCCTTGCCGATCACCTGAATGGTAAAGTTGTCGGTCGCCGCATAGAACGCCCCGGGCCTGATCGTGAAATGCCCGACAGGCACACCCGGCGCATTGTGCATCCCGTAGATCTCCTTGATCCGGAACCTTTCGATCAGCCCGTCTTTCACCATTGCCTCGCCCCCGGCGCCGCCTTCTTCTGCGGGCTGGAACACGACCGCGACTGCCCCGTCAAAATTCCGCGTCTCGGCCAGGTATTTGGCCGCTCCCAACAGCATCGCCGTATGCCCGTCATGGCCGCAGGCATGCATCTTGCCGGGGGTCTTGGACGCATAGGGCAGGCCCGTCGCCTCGAGGATCGGCAGCGCATCCATATCGGCCCGCAACCCCACGACATGCCCGCGCCGGTCGGTCTTCCCTTTGATCACGCCCACAACACCCGTGCGCCCAATCCCCTCAACCACCTCATCGCAGCCGAACTCGCGCAACTTCTCGGCCACCAGCGCCGCCGTGCGGTGCGTGTCGTACATCAGCTCTGGGTTCTCGTGGATATCCCGCCGCCAGGCGGCAATCTCGTCCTGCATCTCGGCCAGACGGTTCTTGATCGGCATGGTCTTCCTCCCTTGCGTCTATCCGTTCAGGACAAGATGCCCTGGCCCGACCTCGGTATAGGTCGATGGCGCCGCAACATGGCCCAGCGGAAAGATCGGTGATGTGATCGGCTTGAAACTCAGATCGTCCTTGAACTTCCGCTTGCGCGGATCGGCAATAGGCACGGCAGACAAAAGCTGTTGGGTATAGGGATGGCGCGGGTTGTCTAAGACCGATGGGCGTGGCCCGATCTCCACGATCCGGCCCAGATACATGACGCCCACATGATGCGCCACGCGTTCGACCACGGCCATGTCGTGGCTGATGAACAGGTAGGACAGCCCCAGATCGGCCTGCAATTCCATCATCAGGTTCAGCACCTGGGCCTGCACTGACACGTCCAGCGCCGAAACTGCCTCGTCCGCGACGATAAGCTTGGGGTTCACAGCCAGTGCCCGCGCAATCGCCGCCCGCTGACGTTGCCCGCCCGAAAGCTCATGCGGAAACCGCGACATGAACTCGCGCGGCAGCCGCACCCGGTCGAATATCTCGGCCACACGGTCCCGCAGTTCCTGACCGCGGGCGAGGCCAAAGTTCTGAATCGGCTCTGCCACCTGATCCTTAAGCCGCCGATACGGGTTCAGCGACGCAAACGGGTCCTGAAACACCATCTGCATATCCCGCCTCGCCCGCCGCAAGTCCTGCCGGTTCAGCGCACCAATGTCCCGTCCCCCGATCCAGACCTCGCCCGATGTCGGCTCGATCAGCCGCAGGATCGACCGTCCGCAGCTTGACTTGCCACAGCCGGATTCCCCCACCAGCGCCAGCGTCTCGCCCACATTCAGCGTGAATGATACATCCTCGACTGCATGGACCTGCGCCACCGTCCGCCGCAGGATGCCGCCCTTGACGGGAAACCGCGTCGTCAGATGCTTAACCTCAAGAAGCACCTCGGACCTGCGCTGCATCGGCGCGGATGCCGCGACCGCTGCCCGCGCCGCCTCGTCCCCGATTAGCCGCATCTTTTCGGGTGCCGCCTTGCCCTTCATCTCGCCCAACTTCGGCACGGCGGCCAGAAGAGCCCGCGTGTACTCCTCTTTTGGATTCTCGAATATGTCCTCGACTGTCCCCGTCTCGACGATCTTTCCGTGATACATCACGACCACCCGGTCGGCCATCTGCGCCACCACCGCCATGTCATGCGTGATGAAAAGGACGGCCATCCCTTTCTCCCGCTTCAGCCGGTTGATCAGCGCCAGAATCTCGGCCTGGATCGTCACGTCCAGCGCCGTCGTCGGCTCATCTGCAATCAGCAAACGCGGTTCACAGGCCATCGCCATCGCGATCACCACCCGCTGCCGCATCCCGCCAGAAAGCTCATGCGGATACTGCTTCAGCCGCCGCTCCGGTTCCGGGATGCGAACCTGCCTCAGCATCTCCAGCGCCCGCGCCCGCGCTGCGTCCTTGCTAAGTCCCCGGTGCAGCATCAGCCCGTCGGTCAATTGCCGCTCGATCGTAAAAACCGGGTTCAGGGACGTCATCGGCTCCTGAAAGATCATCCCGATCTCATTGCCGCGCACATCCTGCATCACTGCGGGCGACGCCCCAGCCACGTCCAGCACAGACCCGTCCGGCCGGACAAACGTCAGCGTCCCCCCGGCAATCGTGCCGCCGCCAAACTCCACCAGCCGCATCAGGCTCAGCGAAGTCACCGACTTGCCCGACCCGCTTTCGCCCACGACACAGACTGTCTCGCCGGGATTGATGGCAAAGGACACATCCTCAACCCCCACCACCGGTCCGCTGTCTGTCGCAAATTCGACCCGCAGATGATCGACCGTTACCAGAGCGTTCATTTGGACCTCGGATCAAGAATGTCCCGCAGGACATCGCCGAACATGTTCAGACCCAGCACCGTCAGCGCCACCGCCGCCCCCGGCGCAAGCGCTGTCCAGGGCGCACGTTCAAGGTAATCCCGCGACGCCTGGATCATGAGACCCCAGCTTGCCGCCGGCGGTTGCGTGCCAAGTCCGAGGAAGGACAACCCCGCCTCGGCAAGAATGGCAAAGGCAAGGCTGATCGTAGCCTGCACGATAATCGCCGGCAGGATGTTGGGCAGGACATGCCGGCTCAGGATGAACAGGTCCGTCGTCCCCGCCGCCCGCGCTGCCTCGACATAGGGCATCTGCGCGACCCGCAGCGCCTCGCCCCGGACGATCCGGGCAAGGTAGGGTGTAAAGGCCACCCCGATGGCGATGATCGTGTTCTGCAGGTTCGGCCCCAGCACCGCAGAAATCGTCAGCGCCAACAGCAGTGCCGGGAACGCCAACAGCGTATCGACAAGCCGCATCAGCACATTGTCGATCCGCCCGCCGAAATAGCCCGACACCATGCCCAGCGGCAGCCCGATCACGATCGAGATCATTACCGCCGTGACAGCAATCTCAAGAGAGAGGCGCGACCCCAAGAGAACCCGGATCAGGATGTCCCGCCCAAGCTGATCGGTGCCCAGCAGGTGATTGGCCGACGGCGGGGCAAGCCGGGCCGTCATGTCCATCGCTGTCGCCGCCTCGGGCGGGATCAGCAATGGCGCCAGAATCCCGACAAGCGCGATCAGTGTGACAAGGATGATGCCGACCAGCCCCTTGGGTGAAAGAAACCGCTTCATCGACTCACCCCAGCCTGATCCGCGGATCGATGGCCAGATAAAGCAGGTCCACCAGCAGGTTGGTCAGCATCACGACGGCAGCGATCACGAACACCGTCGCCTGAATCAACGGCATGTCCCGGTTCAAGAGCGCCTGATAGGTCAACCACCCCATCCCGGTATAGTTGAACAGACTTTCCATCACGATGATGGAACCGAACAGATATCCGATTTGCAGCCCGGCAATCGTGATGACCGGCCCGATGGCGTTGCGCAGCCCATAGCTCCACACCACCGTCCCTTCGCTCAGGCCCTTGGCACGCGCTACCCGGATGAACTCCTGCCCGAGGATTCCCGTCATCGTGGACCGCGTCATCCGCGTCAGATGTGCCATCAGACCAAGGCCCAGCGCCAGCGACGGCAGGAACGCATGCTGTACGGCCAGCAGGAAGTTCTCGGAAGGATCGACAAACCCGCTCGACGGGAACCAGCCCAGCCATTTCGCAAAGACGAGGATCATCACGATCCCCCAAAAGAAGTCCGGCAGGCTCACCCCAAGAAGGGCGGTCGTTGAAGACACCGAATCCTGCCACTTGTCCCGATGCACCGCAGCCCAAACGCCCAGAGGCACCGCCGCCCCCAGCGCAATCGCCATCGACATCACCACGATGATCGACGACGCCACGATCTTTTGCGACAAAAGCTCTGCAATCGGTTTCTTGAATATCAGACTGTCGCCCCATTCCCCCGTCAGCATCCCACCGACCCAGCGCCCGTATTGCACCAGCATCGGATCATTCAGCCCCAGCGTTTCCCGCAACCCGGCAAGCGCCTCGGGGTTGGATTGGGTGCCCATGATCATCATCGCCACGTCACCCGGCAGAATGTTCGTGATCGCAAAGGTCACCAGCGTGATCAGGAAAAGCGTCAAGATGACCGACAAAAGCCGGTTGAGGACATAGGTCATGGGTCACCGGATGCAGGACAAATAAGGGAACCGGCGGGCCCGGGGGCCCGCCGGGCAGTCAAGGTCAGGCCGACAGCCAGACCTTGTGGAAATTGAGGTTAGACCCGTTCGGATGCACGACCGTATCCAGCCCCATGACCTTGGGCTGCGCACCGATTGTCCCGTTGCGGAACCAAAGAATGATGTCGTGGCTTTCGTCCCAGATTTGCTGCTGCACCTGCTGATAGATCGCCGCACGTTCCGCATCGTCCACCGTGATCCGCGCCTTTGCGGTCAGTTCGTCGATGACGGGGTCGTTGATCGCACGGTAGTTGAAGGCGCCAGTTGAATTCCACACGCTGAAATACAGGAAGTCGGATTCCCACAGCGAGAAGAAGTTCATCATTGTCATCTGGTAGTCCTTGTCCACCCAGCACTGGCTCAGCCAATCGGCCCAGGTCAGTTGCTCGATCGTCAGGTTGACACCCGCCATGCGGAACCATTCGACAAGGATCTGTGCAGTCTCGATATGATAGGGATAGTTCGTCGTCGCCTTGAAAACGATGTTGAGCGATCCTTCGGGATAACCCGCTTCGGCCAGCAGCGCCTTGGCCCCTTCGATGTCTTGCGCCCGCTGCACCAGCGATTTGTTATAAGCCGCCGAGGTCGGGAAGCTCGGGCTGGCCGACGTCGCACCCTGGCCCCACAGCGCGCCCTGCATCAGGGCTTCCTTGTCGATGATCATGTCGAACGCGATCCGGACGCGCTTGTCCTGGAACGGCTCATAGGTGTGGTTCATGTTGATGAAGTCAAAGTTTAGCGGGAACCAGGTCTTGATCTGCAGTGCCGCGTCGCCCTTCAGCTCTTCCACACGGTCAAGCGGAATGTCATTGATCATGTGCAACTCGCCGGTCTGCAGACCGGTCAGGCGCGTTGTGGGTTCCGTGATCTCGCGTGCGAGCACGCCGTCCAGATAGGCGGGGCCGTCCCAGTAGTCGTCGAACCGCGCCATCTCGACCACGGTGCCGACTTCATAGCGCACGAATTTGAACGGGCCTGCGCCCATCGGGTTGGTGCCCTGCGTCGGGCCCGAATCCACCGGCATCACCACGCCTGCGCCGTTTTCGGCCAGACGCGACAGGAAGGGCGCGTTGACGGCACTCATGTTGATGATGACGGTCAGATCATCGGGCGTGTCGATGCTGGCCACGTTGTTGAACACTTCAAAGTTCACGGCCCCGGTGGCAGGGTCCTTGCAGCGCTCAAACGAGTATTTCACATCTGCCGACGTCATCGTCGCGCCGTTGTGGAATTTCACGTTCGGACGCAGCTTGAACGTATAGGTCAGGCCATCGGGCGATACTTCAAAGCTTTCGGCCAGACCCGGAATGACGTTCAGGTTGGCATCCACCGTCACAATCGACGAATGGATGTTCTGCAACACCCGGCCCGACGACGCCGTGCCGGTCTGGTGCATGTCCAAGTTCTGCGTGGTTTCCGAATGGCCCCAGATCAGCGTTCCGCCCGAAACGGGCGTATCCTGCGCCATGAGAAGCGACGGCAAGGAAGCCCCGCCCATGAATATTCCGCCCCCGATAAGGGCGGTCGAGGTCTGAAGAAAGTCTCTGCGTTTCATTTTTTCGTCTCCCTGCTAAGCGGCCGGACTGCGGCCGCATATTTCATCTGGTCCCGCCTTTGGCGGTTTCCCTTGTCTGCTCAGCCTGGAAAACCGGGGCGACGTGCCGCCACGGCCAGTTCACGTTCAAGCGCCATCCCAAGGTTCAGGATCGGCCCTTCGTCAAACAACCGCCCCCAGAGCGATGTCCCCTGCGGTACGGTAAAGACCTGGCCCGAAGCATCGGCCTCGCCCGTGGTCAGCTTGCCCGATCCCAACGACGCCGGGCTTCGCGTGCCCAACTCTTCAAACCCGGCCCGCAGATGCAGACACGGATGCCCGGTAAAGTTTGATGCGATCAGCATCGGCCCCGTCATGAATGGCCCGATCAGCGCGTCACACTGGTGGAACAGCCCGTCCAGCGCCTGCATCACCAGATAACGTAGCCGGTCCAGCTGCACGTGGTCCACGGCCGAAAGGAACCGCGCTTTGCGCATCGTGTTGGGCCATGCGCCCTCGTCCTGCCAGGTCAGCGTGTCGTCGATGTTCGACAGCGTCAGGTCTTCGAAAAACGCTGCCGCCTCGGCATAGACGATGTTCATCAGCGCGCCATAGGGCAGATCGGGCAGCGAAACCTCGACCACCTCGACCCCCAGCCGCCTTGCCGCCGCCAGCGCAGCATGATCCACCGGCGTGGCGCCTTCGCCGAACGCTTCGGGCAGATAGCCAAGCCGAAGCCCCTTGATCCCGGCATTTGCGTCAAACACGAAGGGTGCAGCAATACTCGACCGGTCCGCCACATCCCCGCCGTTCAGCGCCGCCAGAACGATGGCAGTATCCTCGACCGACCGGCAGATCGGGCCAACCTTGTCGAGCGTATTGCACAGCGCCATGCCACCGGCGCGGCTTACCCGGCCAAAGGTGGGTCGCAGACCCGTCGTCCCGCATCGCTGGCTGGGCGAGGTGATCGACCCCAACGTCTCGGTCCCAATGGCAAAGGCACACAGTGCCCCGCCCGTCGCACTGGCTGACCCGGCGCTCGACCCGCTCGACCCTTCATTCAGGTTCCATGGGTTCCGTGTCACCCCGCCATACCAGATGTCGTTATATGCCAGCGCCCCGACCGTGGTCTTGCCCAGAAGCACCGCTCCCTTGGACCGCAACAGTTTGACGATGGTCGCATCACTGTCAGGCACCCGGTTCTGGAACGGCTCGGCCCCCCAGCCTGTCACGATTCCCTTGGTATCAAACAGGTCCTTCAGGCCATATGGAATGCCATGCAGCAGCCCCAGTTTCACCCCTGCCTTGGTTAACGCATCCATCGCCGCCGCCTCGGCCAGCGCCAGTTCCGGCGTGACCATCGCAAAGCATTCCAACTTTGGCCCCAGCGTCGCGATGCGGTCCAGATAGATCTGCGTCAGACGCACGCTGCTCAGCTTGCCCGACGCGATCCATGCCGACAGATGGCTGACCGGCGCAAAGGCGATGTCCTCATCACTCACCGGCAGGTCCGCCGTGACCTCTGACAGGGTCAGCGAATCTGCCCCATACGGCATTGCAAACCCCGGCAGACGCGGATCAAATCGCGTGGACATCGGCACCGCATTTGCCAGCTTGAACCCGCGCCGCTGCACTGCCGATGCGATCTGGCCCTCCAGATTGCCAATCATCTGCGCACGTTCTTCAGAAGTGTACTCCAGCCCCATCAGCGCTTCGGCCGCGCCGATCATGTCGACAGTGATCCCGGTCATAAGTTCCCCCCTTCGGTCGCGGCACTGTCCGGCCCAAGGATGCGCCGCAGGTTCCGTTCCAGTGTCTGCAGATGCGCCCGCATCGCGGCTTCGGCTCCCCCAGGGTCGCCCGCCTCCATCATGTCGATCATCGCATGGTGTTCCCTGTCGCTGATCTTCAATGTCTCAAGCGACCGCGCCTTGGACCTCAGTCCGCGCCAGTTCTGGTTCGCCCGGATCTCGTCGATCAGCGAAAACGCCGTCAGCAGAGGCCGGTTCCCCGCCGTACGCGCAATCAGCCGGTGAAGCGCCCCGTCCCAGAGTTCGATGCTGTCCGGGTCTGTCGCCTCGACCGTCCGCCGCGCCAGATTGCGCATCCGTTCGATATCGGCGGGCAGGGCTATCTTCGCACACATCGCTGCCAGCGCAGGCTCTATGCACAGCCGTGCTTCCATCACCTCAAGGATATTCGTCTCGCCCACGATTTCTGCGGCCAGCACCTGCGTCGGATCGGGCGGCAACCCGGCAAACGTCCCCTTGCCCTGCTTGCGCCAGATCAGCCCCTCGGCTTCCAGCGCCTCCAGCGCGCGCCGCACTGCCCGCCGCCCGACCCCCATCCCCTCGGACAATTCACGCTCGGTCGGCAGCCGGCCACCCTCACCCAGATCGGCACTGTCGATCAAGGACTGTAGTCGTGTCCGCACTGCGGTCACGCTGTCGTCCGGTCCGACTCTGCGAAGGGTGTTCATTGTAAACCTTGAACCATTCTGGATATGGTTCGCAAAACGACCCGCATGCTGCGATTCTGTCAATGCCTTTCCGACCATGCGTCACCTTCGGCAGCATAAAGTGATGATACTGGGGCAAATCGCGGAATTTTTGGACGTTCCCGAGACCAAGATGACGCCCAGCCCCGATCCCGGGCCTGACTCCGCAGGCGTGAACAGACGGATCATTCACCGATTGGATCGCCTTGCCCACGGCGCTCGTCAACGAAAGCTGCGCTGGCCTATTGTCCAGACTTCAAGCAGACAGAATTTCAACACAACATTGCAGGCCACGACGACTTACCCCGGCAGGGCGTTCGCGACCCAATGCCCGTCCCCGGCATCCCGCAAGACAACACGCTGCGGCCCCTGACCCACCGGATGCACTGGGCTCGGCACCTCACCCCCGAGCCTGCGTGCCTCGGGCCTGACGTGGGCAGGGTCCGGAACCGGCACCGCTGCGATCAACCGCTGCGTATAGGGGTGCAGCGGATTGCCAAAGACCTGCGCCCGTGTGCCCCGCTCCACCAACTGCCCCAGATACATCACGCCCACCCGGTCGCTGATGCTGTCCACGACGGCCATGTCGTGACTGATGAACAGGATGGCAACCCCGAACTCCTCTTTCAGCGCCTTCAGCAGAACAAGGACCTGCGCCTGCACTGAAACATCCAGCGCTGAAACCGCCTCGTCCGCAATGATGAGTTCAGGCTGCAACGCCAGTGCCCGCGCGATGCAGATGCGCTGCCGTTGCCCGCCCGAGAATTCATGCGGATACCGGTCCATCTGTTCTGCCGTCAGCCCGACCCGAGCCATCAGGTCAGCGGCGCGTTCCTTCGCTCCACCAATCCCGTGGATGACCAACGGTTCGGCCACGAGATTGCCTACCGTCATCCGGGGGTCAAGCGCGGCCATCGGGTCCTGAAACACGATCTGCACGCGTCGGGTCAGCGCCTTCTGCGCCGCACCGGCCAGACCCTGCACCGCCTGCCCGGCAATCTCGATCCGCCCCTCGTGCGGCACCAGTCCGACCATCGCCTTGGCAATCGTCGATTTCCCGCAGCCGGATTCACCGACCAGTGCGAAAGTCTCGCCCTTGTGGATATCGAAACTCACATGCTCGACCGCATGCACCCGCGCGGTAACCCGGCCCAGAATGCCGCCGTGTATATCATACCGCACTTGCACATCGCTTAATCGCGCAATCGGATCGGACTTTGGCGCAACCCGTGCCGCCGTCGACCCCATCCGCGGCACAGCAGCAAGAAGCGCCTGCGTGTAAGGCATCTGTGGCCGCGCAAAGATGTCGCCGACCCCGCCTTCTTCAACCATCTGGCCCGCCCGCATGACTATCACCCGGTCGGCCATCTCTGCCACCACACCCATGTCATGCGTGATCAGGATGATTGCCGTCCCCAGATCGCGCTGCAGATCGCGCAAGAGGTCCAGCACTTCGCGCTGCACAGTCACGTCGAGCGCGGTCGTGGGTTCATCTGCGATCAGCACCTCGGGCCGCAGAGCCAACGCCATTGCAATCATCACCCGCTGTCGCATCCCGCCCGACAATTCATGCGGATACTGAATCATCCGCCGCTCTGGTTCCGAAAGCAGCACCTGCCGCAGTGCCGCAAGCGCCCGTTTGTGGGCCTCGCCCCGGCTGACCGGCTCATGCGCCCGAATGGCTTCGGCCAGTTGCATGCCTATCGTCAGAACCGGGTTCAGCGAAGTCATGGGCTCCTGAAAGATCATCGCGATCCGGTCGCCCCTGATCCTCCGCATCGCTGCTTCGGAGAGTGTCGTCAGGTCAGTTCCCCCCAGCCGCACCGAACCGCCCGTCACCCCGACCGCAGGCGGCGGAAGCAGCCCCATGATGGCCAGCGAGGTGATGGACTTCCCGGACCCGCTTTCCCCGGCAATGGCCAGCGTCTCGCCCTTGCCCACCACAAAGGTCAGCCCGCTGACCAGCGGCTGCAACCCATCTTCGGTCCGGACCGAAACGGTCAGGTTCTCCACCGACAGGACCGGGGCGGTGTCCGCCCCGGTCATTGACCTGGCGCTTGCCGTCATTCGAAAACGCAGCGTGGGAAGTAGAAGCTGACGACCCAGTTCGGCATGTCAACGATCTCGGATATCCGCAGGTCGCCGCAGGTCGAACAGAGCATATAGGAGTCGACAGCCGAAATACCCCGCGTGGCGCAAAGCAGGTCGATCATGTTGCTGACCGCATCCCGGGACGCAGCCATCAGATCCGGCCCGATCCCCGTCGTCGCCTCATACCCCTTGGCATCCAGATGCCGCGTCACCGGCCCCGGCGTGGTAAAGCGCGGTGTTTTGAGGTTCGCCCCCTTCACGAGATCAAGCGTCAGGATCACATCCATCGGGCTTTCAATCGCCGTCCCGCAGACCTCTCCATCCCCTTGTGCCGCATGGGTATCGCCCACACTGAACAAGGCCCCCGCCACTTCGACCGGCAGATACAGCGTCGTCCCCGCCGCAAGATCTCGGATGTCAAGGTTCCCGCCCACGCGTCGGGGCGGAACCACCGAATGCAGCCCCGGTTCCGCCAGCGCGTTCCCGATGGTCCCTGCAAACGGCTTCAGCGGGATCGCCGCCAAAGACCCCCAAGCGGCGGGGGCCATGCTTTCGATGTCGTATTTCCAGACGATCAGCGCCGGATCCTTGAACTGATCGGCCAGCAACCCGAAGCCCGGAATGTTGGCCGTCCAGCCAAAGCCCGAAGGCTTGAAGCTGTCGATGGTCACCTTCACCGCATCGCCGGGTTCCGCTCCGTCGATGTAAATCGGCCCCGACACCGGATTGATCTTGCCAAAGTCAAGGTTGATCACGTCCTGCAGCGTGGACGTCGGGCCCAGTTGGCCCGCCGAGGAATCGTGACAGTGAAACAGGATGGTCGATCCGGGGGCGACCCTTTCGGCCGGGACATTGGAATTGTCCCAGCCGAAATGGTGCTGGTGCCCGTGGATCGTATAGTCACAGGCTTTGCACATGACGCTTACTCGGTCACATAGACGTAGTCGTAGTTGACCGGGATCGACACAGGATCGACGTAAAGGCTGTCATCCCCGCCCATCCGTGGGCTACGCATGGTGAACCGCTGTTCGTTGAACACGGGCACCCAGGGCGCATCCTCCATGACACCCATATAGATGTCGGACCACATCTTCATACGGTCGGCAATCTGCGCCGGGTCCGCCATGCTGTCGGCGGTCACAGCCATCGCATCGAGATCCGCGTTACAGTACTTGGACCAGTTCCAGCCCCCTTCTGCCGCACCGCCACAGCCCAGGATCGGGCCGTAGAAGTTAGACGGATCGGGGAAGTCCGCGATCCATGCCATGCCGCCCGACCAGATCATCGGCGCGGTGCCTGCACCGCCCGCTTCGATCACGTTGGCCTGCGCAAGGCTTTGTAAGTTGGCCGAGATCCCGATGGCCGCCAGATCCTGCTGGATTGCCTGCGCGATACGCGGGTTTGGGTCGGTGTTCATGACGTAAAGGTCGGTCTCGAACCCGTCCGAGAACCCGGCCTCGGCTAACATCGCTCGGGCGGCTTCGGGGTCATAGGCGTAACCGGCATAGCCCTCGGTATAGCCCGGCATCGACGGGGGCAGGGGCTGTGTTGCGGGAACGGCGCGCCCGTTGATGATCTGGACGATCCGGTCCTTGTTGATCGCCATGTTCACCGCCTTCCGGACAGCAACATTGTCAAACGGCGGGATGGTCACGTTCAGCGTGATATAGCCCGTCTGCAACTGCCCGCCTTCAACCACTTCTGCCGCCTGCGCCGGGTCGGCCATGACTTCGGTGAACTTGGCCGGTGGAATACCGTCACCCGGCAGATCGACCTCTCCGTTCTGGAGCCGCAGCAGCGCCACGACCGGCTCTTGCCCCACTTCGAACGTCACCGAGTCGAGATAGGGAACGCCTTCACGCCAGTAGTTGGCGTTCTTCGAGAATATGAGCCGCTGGCCGATGGTCCATTCGGCCAGTGAAAAGGCCCCCGTGCCGACAGGCATCTTGCCAAAGTCGTCGCCTGCGGCTTCAACCGCTTCCTTCGGCACAACGCTGGAAAAGTTCAGCGCCATGACATGCAGGAACGTCGCATCAGGCCGCGAAAGCTGGATCTGCACCGTCAGTGGGTCGATGACAGTGACACCCGACAGGCCCTTCGCCGACCCGTCCATCGCCTCGGCAAAGCCGGCGATCGACCCAAAGAACCCCGCACCGGGGCTTTGCGTCGCGGGGTTCGTCACACGGTCCAGCGAATACTTGACATCCTCGGCTGTCATCTCGCGCCCGTTGTGGAACAGGACGCCGGGGCGCAACTTGAACGTATAGGTCAGCCCGTCCTCGGTCATGGTATAGCTTTCGGCCAAACCGGGACGCAGATCGGTCGTGCCGGGAACATAGTCCATCAAGCTGTCGAACAGCGACTTGATCATCGACCAGTTCTGCCAGTCATAGCCAATCGCCGGGTCCAGCGTGGCCACGTCATCCTTGTAGGTGACGGTGATGTTCCCGCCCGATAGCGCATTCGGATCGGGGACATAATCCTGCGCCATCGCAGGCAGGGTAAGCGCGAGGGCCAGGGCAGTCGAGGCAAGCAGTTTCTTCACGTCATGTCTCCTGTTGGTGTTGATGATTCAGCGTAACTTGATGCGGGGGTCGATCATCGGACAGATGATGTCGGCCAATAGATTTCCCAGAACAATGGTGGTCGCAGAAACCAGCGTTACGCCCATGATGATCGGAATGTCCACGCGCTGGATCGCCTGCCATGCCAATTGCCCGATCCCCGGCCAGCCGAACACGCTTTCGACCACAACGATCCCGCCCATGAAAACCCCGATGTCGATCCCGATCATCGCGATGATCGGCAGGATCGCATTGGGCAGCGCATGCCGCAGGATTACCCGCCCCCGAGTCAGTCCCTTGGCCCGCGCGGTGCGCACAAAATCCTGGCGCAGAACGTCGATCATCGACGACCGCATCATCCGCGAATACCACCCGGAACCGAGCAGACCCAAAGTCAGCGCGGGCAGGACCAAATGCGCAAACGTCCCGTAGCCCCCAATCGGAAACCACCCAAGTTTGACGGCAAAGACATAAAGCAACAGCAGGCTCACCACGAACTGCGGGGCCGACACGGCAACGAAACTCCCCACCATGACAACATGATCAAGCGGCCTGCCACGGGAAAGCGCCGCGACAACGCCCAGCGTCACCCCAATCAGCAACTCGCAGAAGATCGCTGCCACCATGAGCAGGAGCGTCGCCGGCAGCCGTGACCAGACAAGCTCTGCCACCTCGGTCTTTTGCAGATAGCTCCGCCCGAGATCGCCCTGCACCAGCCCGCCCAAATATCGCCCGTATTGCACGATGAACGGCTGATCGAGGCCAAGCTGTTCGCGGATAATCTGAACCGTCTCGGGCGTGGCCGACCGCCCGGCAATCTGCCGCACTGGATCAGCGGGCAGGACATAAAGCAGGAAAAAGGTGATGAAACTCACCCCAAGAAGGATCAGCAACGACTCGATCAGCCGCCTTGCAAGATAAGCCGCCATCAGCCACGCCCCCGCTGGGTTGGGTCCAACACATCGCGCAATGCATCGCCCACAAGATTGAACGCCAGCGCCAAGAGCAGCACAGCCGCCCCCGGAATGAACACAAGCCAGGGGGCCGACTGGAAATAGGTTTGGTTCTCGAAAATGATATTGCCCCAGCTCGGCGTCGGCGGCTGCACGCCCACCCCAAGAAACGACAGCGTCGCCTCAAGCAGAACCGTCGTCGAAATCCCCAGGGTTCCCCAGACGATGATCGTGGGCACCAGATGCGGCAGGATATGCCTGAACAGGATACGCCCCGTGCCCGCCCCCATCGTCCGCTCTGCGGCGATAAAGTCCCGCGTGGCCAGCGATGTCGTCTCGGTATAGATAACCCGCGCGGTCTGCACCCAGTTGACCAGCGCGATCACCATCGCAACGATCCAGAGCGACGGCTCGAAAATCGCAGCCAGGCAGATCGCCAGCAGCAGCGCGGGAAATGCCATCATCAGGTCGGTGAACCGCATCAGCCCCGCCCCGATCCACCCCTGGAAATACCCCGCCGTGATCCCCACCAGCGTCCCGATCAAAAGCGCCAGCCCGTTCGCCACAACCCCGATGATCAGCGACGTGCGCGCCCCGAACAGAATGCGCGAAAACAGGTCCCGGCCCAGCAGGTCCGTCCCCATCGGATAGGCCCCGCCGGGCGGCAGCGGCGCACCCTCGATCGTCAGCCCGTCGAAATGCTGCTCTTCGGGCGCATAGGGCGCAATCCACGGCGCAAACACGGCACCAACCACCACAATAGCAATCAGGACCAGCCCGAACACGGCCAGCTTCCGCCTTAACAGCCGTCGCCAGGCCGAAGCCGGGCGCGACCGGCTAACCACGGTTGCGTCGGTCATCCGCACCCCCGTCGCCACCCAAGATCCGCGCCGCCGCTTCCTCGAAACTGATACGCCAGGCCATCGCCATCTTGCGCAACTGCGCATAGGCCTCGGCCTCGCTCTTGCCCCGTGCCGCCAGCTTCATCACCGCCTGCACCACCGTCCGCCGCTCGTCCAGCCGCCGCCGCAGTTCCGCAATCTCGGCTGACAACTCGCGCTGGGCATCAAACGCCGCCCGCGCGATTAGAAGCGCCGAATAGGCACCGTTGTCGCCGACGGGCTTGAGCATTTGTGCATGCGCCCCCAGTTGCAGCGACCATTCGATCCGCCCCGGCGCCTCGGACCCGATCAGCGCGATCATCGGTATCGGGCTTTCGCCCGGCCCCCAGGGGAACTGTGCGTCATGCCCCGTGTCTGCGTCAAAGAACACGAAATCTGCGGCCAGCGCCTCGGCCCCCAGATCCGGCCATACCTGCTCCACCACCAGACCGATCGCTGTCAACTGTCGCGTCAGTGCGGCCACCGTCGCATGGGGACGGTGCAGGATCACCGCCCGCGCCCCGCCTAGGTTCTGTATCCGCAGACCCCGCTTCACGACACCACCCGCAATCCCGGCGCCCGCGCCTCGACCCGTGGATGCGTCAGATAGGGATCACCCGCCACCGCAGCCTGACTCTCGACCACGACGAAACGCCCGTTGCGGACCTGCGCGATCAACACGGGCAGCGTCGTATGATGCGTCTGTCGATCGATGATTCCACCCGCTCCATGTCCCAGAAGCTTCGCCAGCGGCTCCAGCTCTGCCCCCGGGCGTCCGTTCAGCAACCGAGCCAGTTCCCGGACTGCCGCAAAGGCCGCAGCCTCGTGCGAACTGCCAAACTTGCCAGCCCCGGCCCATCCCGTCTTTGCCCCCCGAAAGTAAGGCCCGGCCGCGATCAGCCCCTCGCTCTCGTCCCCCATCGCGGGCATTTCGCATTCCGTCATGTTGCAAGACAGAACAGGGCAGGCCCCGGGAGTGAACCGCGCGTCTGTCCGGCCCAGATCACGATAGGCTGCCAGAAACGCATAGGATGAAGGCCCGATCAGCGAATTAAGGATAAAGTCCGGTGCCGTCGCCCGGATCTCCTCGATCATCCGCCCCACATCCCGTGTCCCGATAGGAAGATAACGCTCGCCCAGCACTTGCCCACCCGCCGTGACGATCGTCTCTCGCGCCAGCCGGTTCATCTCCCAGCCCCAGATGTAGTTTGATCCACTCAGGAACGCCCGCCGCCCATAGGCCGGGAACACCCAGTCCAGCAGCGGCAGCAGATGCTGGTTCGGGCAGGCATGGGTGTAGACGACATGATCCGACGCTTCGAACCCCTCATAGGGCACCGCATACCACAATGTGCCGCCCGCATTCTCGAGCGTCGGGATCACCTCCTTGCGGCTCCATGATGTGACACAACCCACTACATGCCGCGCTGCCGTCTGCCGCAGGATTTCGTCACACAAAGGCGCGTACAGATCGACGTTCCCACCGGGATCACGCTCCACCGGGACAAGGGACAGGTCCATCTCTGGGTCAGCATTGACTGCCGCAATCGCTGCCAGCGCACCGGTCCGGCATGCCTCCGAAATCAGGGCATAGCTCCCCGACCGCGAGTACAAAAGACCGATCTCGATACGCCGCCGCATGGTCCCTCAAAACAAAAAACCCGCAGTCCGACAGCAGTTTGCTGAAAGGACGCGGGGCAAAGCTGCCGACCGGGAGAATCCGAATGTTAGCATGACGCTGCCGCGTGGTGCCTCTCCCGTCAAGTGTTACAGGGCCTTGCCGCCAATTGTTCGCTGCCAGCCAAGGCAGATGATCAACAAATCAGCAGACTCGAAGCCGATGCAACCCGTCGTTGCTCCCTGCAAAGCCTGCCATGGCCATTTACCCCCGGTTCGCCTCACGCAGGCCCCCGTCCAATGCCGAACCTCCCGGGCTGTCATGAAAGGTTCATTGGTCAGATCATGATATTTCCTATAATCAGGAAATATGAAACAGAATCGCGCCGCCCTCGCCTTTGCCACACTCGGCCACCCCGGCCGACTTGCGGTGCTGCGTCTGCTGATGCGCTTTGCCCCCCAAGGCGCCCGCCCGACCGAGATTGCGGCGGCTCTGGGTCTGAAACAGAACACGCTTTCCCATCATCTCGCCGACCTGACCGACTGCGGTCTGGTCAGGGTCGAACGTCGCGGCCGGTCACTCTTCTACACTGTCGATCTCGCAATGACCGAAGACCTCATCGGCTATCTCGCCCTCGATGTCGGGCGCGGTCGCCCCGACCTCTTGTCCCCTCTGCTTGCCTCCACAAAGGAAGTCCTTGCTATGTCCGACACCGATTTCGACGTGCTGTTCATCTGCTCCGGCAACTCTGCCCGCTCCATCTTTGCCGAGGCGCTGCTCCGGGATCTGGGCCAAGGCAAGTTCCAGTCCTTCTCCGCCGGAACAAGGCCCAACTCGGAACTCAACCCCTTCGCACTTGATGTTCTCGAACGCAACGGCCACGATGTTTCGGGCCTGCGGTCCAAACATATCTCGATCTTCCAGCAGCCTGGTGCACCAGTGATGGATTTCGTCTTCACCGTCTGTGATACCGCTGCCGCCGAAGAATGCCCACCCTGGTCCGGCCAGCCGATCACGGGTCATTGGGGCCTGCCCGACCCGGTCAAGGCTACCGGCACCGATGCCGAAAAGGCCCTCGTCTTTGCCCAGACCTACGGCACGCTGCGCCGCCGTATCGCCGCCTTTGTTGAACTGCCTTTCGATACGTTGGGGCGCATCGCCCTTCAGGCCCGCGTCGATCAGATTGGCGCACATGACGCAACTCCGGCTCAGGGATAAACGCCATGCCCCGCATCGCCCTCAACGGCCTTGGCCGGATCGGCAAACTTGCCCTGCGCGACCTTATCACCAACGGTGCGGGGGGTGAGATCGTCCTGATCAATGATTCCTCGGGCGACCCCGAACAGCACGCATTGCTGATGGAGTTCGACTCGGTCCATGGCCGATGGAACGCTGAAATCGCCTATGGTCCGGACAGCCTCACACTGAACGGCAAACAGATCCGCCTGACCCAAGAAAAGACGATCGAGACGCTGCCGCTCGCCGAACTTGGCGCCGATCTCGTCATCGACTGCACCGGCGTGTTCAAGACCGCCGCCAAGATCGCGCCTTACTATGCCGCCGGCGCACGCAAGGTCGTGGTCTCCGCTCCGGTCAAGGACGGAGGCGCGCTCAACCTTGTTTATGGCGTGAACCATCACCTTTATGATCCTGCCACGCATCACCTTATCACGGCGGCCTCCTGCACGACCAACTGCCTCGCCCCCATCGTCAAGGTGATCCACGAAGGCATCGGTATCCGGCACGGGTCGATCACCACGATCCATGACGTCACCAACACCCAGACCATCGTGGACCGCCCGGCTAAGGACATCCGCCGCGCCCGCTCTGCGCTGCTCAACCTGATCCCGACGACGACAGGTTCGGCCACGGCGATCACACTCATCTACCCCGAACTCAAGGGCCGCCTGAACGGCCATGCCGTCCGCGTGCCGCTCCTGAACGCCTCCCTCACAGATTGCGTGTTCGAGGTCGCCCGCGAAACAACTATTGAAGAGGTCAACAACCTCTTCCGGATCGCCGCCGCTGGCCCGCTCAAAGGTATCCTCGGCTACGAAACCCGGGCGCTCGTGTCGTCCGACTACGCCAACGATCCCCGGTCCTCGGTCGTGGACGCGCAATCGACGATGGTCGTCAACGGAACCCAGGTCAAAATCTATACCTGGTACGACAACGAATGGGGGTATGCCTGCCGTCTGGCCGACATCACCCGCATGGTCACAGGCGCAATGTGACCTCCGCCCCCCCCAATCCGTTGCGGGCCTATGCCGCTGTCACGGCGGCCTACTGGGCCTTCATGCTGTCGGATGGCGCGCTGCGGATGCTGGTGCTGCTGCATTTCAACGGACTGGGCTTCACCCCGATCCAACTTGCATGGCTGTTCCTCCTATACGAACTCGCCGGGATCGTGACGAATCTCTATGCCGGATGGCTCGCCGCCCGGTTCGGTCTCGCCGCCACGCTCTATGCCGGCCTTGCGCTGCAGATCGGCGCGTTGACCGCCCTCACCCAACTCGATCCGGCGTGGAGCGCTGTTGCCTCGGTTTCTTTCGTCATGGCCGTTCAGGGCCTGTCCGGGGTGGCGAAAGACCTTGCCAAGATGTCCTCCAAATCTGCCGTGAAGCTTCTGGCACCCGATGGCGACGGCACACTCTTCCGCTGGGTCGCGGCGCTCACCGGGTCCAAGAATGCGGTCAAGGGGTTAGGGTTCTTTCTCGGTGCCGTGATGCTCGGTCTCTGGGGGTTCGATGCGGCAATCTGGGGGATGGCGGCAGTTCTTCTTGTCATCCTGATCGCCGTCATCCTGTTCCTGCCAGCTGGACTTCCCGCCAAGGACAAAGGGGCAAGATTCTCAGGTTGGCGGTCCCCTGATTCCCGCGTGAACCGCCTCAGCCTCGCCCGTCTTTTCCTGTTCGGTGCGCGCGATGTTTGGTTCGTCGTTGGCGTGCCTGTCTATTTCCAGTTGGTCCTTTCCGACGGCACGCCCGAAGGCCGCCGCTGGGCCTTCTTCGTCATCGGCAGCTTCCTCGCGATCTGGATCATTCTCTACGGTGCCGTTCAGGCCGCCGCGCCCCGCATCATCGGCACCACCGGGCCGGACATCATCACCAAGGCCATACGCTGGGCGGCCTTCCTTGTCCCGATCCCCTTAGTCCTCGCCGCAGCCGCCTTCTTTGCCGCTGCGCCCGCAGACTGGCTGACAGCGACGCTGATCGTGGGCCTCATATTGTTCGGCTTTGTCTTTGCCATCAATTCGTCAGTCCATTCCTTCCTGATCCTTGCTTTCGGCGACCCCAGCCGGATCTCCCGCGACGTGGGCTTTTACTACATGTCCAACGCCGCTGGCCGCCTCCTCGGAACACTGCTGTCCGGCCTCAGCTATCAGATTGGTGGCCTGCCACTTTGTCTGGCCACGGCCGGGATCATGGCCGCACTATCATGGCTCGCCATGCGTCGGCTCCGCACGGCCTGAAGCATCGCGCCGCCTGGGGCCCACAACATTACAGAGACAGTCTGCGTCCGCGGTCTGGATCAGGCTTTGGGCGTGCGACTGAAAGACGCATCTGACCCCTGGGGACCCGCAACCAATTCGATATATGCCCTTGGTCCCAGGAATCGCAACCGCGACGGCCTGCTGAGGCGGCGTCAACGTCGTCTGAAGCTTGGGCGGCGTGTGGCTCCGGTCATGTACTTCGTCCAGACTGCGCCATTTCCAGACCGTCTGCTCACTGATGCCATAGCGCTCCGCCGCCATCCGTGCCGGTTTCGTGCTTGCCTGGATCACGGCCCGGATCATCGGCATTGTCGTCGCCTCCTTGTGCAATGAGATGAGCATCCTTCCACCCCCTCCCGAACCTCGCGCAAGATCGGCCTTGCCTTGAACAGGACAAAGCGGCGACCCACCACACCTTCGTCGAGAAAACGCTCTTGCCATCGCCGGACGGTGGGCTTGGACGTTTGGGCGCCCCGCATGATCTCGCCGGTGCGGCACCCATCCGCCGTCGCAAGAACGATCTTGGCCCGCCAGACGATCTTCCCGGGCGCTTTACGGTTGGCGCGCAGCGCTTCCAGCTGTGCGCGGTCGGCGGTGCCAATGTAGAGGGACATGTCATCACGTCTCATGCCCCCACAATGACAAGTCCCAAAACAGTCGGGACTCCTCTGTCAGGCGGGCAACAAAAGCAACTTTGACTGTCAGGGAGCTTGGGCCGGCCATTCCTGCCGGTTCTTGCAGAGCGCTTTTGCAATAGTGACGAACTTTCTGGTGACCGCTGTGATGATGACCTTCTGTGGTATTGCTGCCTTGCGGAGGCTCTCAGGCTTGGGTCATGATGCGCTGCAACCAGGGAGTGCTGCTTGGAGCATCACTTGCTTCGGCGTACGGCGAAGAAGAACGCTTATGGGCAAAATGGCGATTGGAAGAAATCCCAGAAGCGTGATCGTCGATGAAAGGCGGGCCCCAAAGTCAGGCGATTGCTGCGGATGCCCCAGACTGTCAGGCAATGGCCAAGAAACAGCCAGCTTTCGACACGAAGGGCTCCCGGACGACTTTCGAGACGATGACGAATACGGCGTCCATCGCTGCAATCGGTCGGGTGTCAGACTTGCCGTAGGCCAGTCACATGAGTGCGGAACCAGTCGTAGGTTCCGGCGATCCCGTCCTTTAGCGCGACCCGCGCCGTCCAGCCCATCGCTGACAGCCGGGACACATCCATTAGCTTGCGCGGTGTGCCATCCGGTTTGGTCGCGTCGAAACTGACTCGGCCTTTGAAACCGGTCACTTCGGCAATCAGATGGGCCAGTTGCGCGATGGTCACATCGACACCCGTGCCCACGTTGATTTGGCTCAGCATTGGTTGGGTGTTGGCGTCATAGGTTTCCCGGTCAAGGTCCATGACGAAAAGGCTCGCCTCGGCCATGTCATCCACATGCAGGAATTCGCGCATCGGTTTGCCCGAACCCCAGATGACGACCTCGTCACTGCCCTGATCCGCCGCTTCGTGAAAACGGCGCATCAGGGCGGGCATGACGTGGGAATGTTCCGGATGGAAATTGTCGCCGGGCCCGTAAAGGTTCGTCGGCATGACCGACCGGTAGTCGCGCCCGTGCTGCCGGTTGAAGCTTTCGCAGAGCTTGATGCCGGCGATCTTGGCGATTGCATAGGGTTCGTTCGTGGGCTCGAGCGTGCCGGTCAGCAGCGCATCTTCGGCCATCGGCTGGGGGGCAAGGCGCGGATAGATGCAGGAGGAACCGAAAAACAGCAGGCGCTGCACACCCGCTGCATGGGCCTGTCCTATCACGTTGGTCTGAATCAGCAGGTTGTCGTGGATGAAGTCCGCTGGATAGGTGTTGTTGGCGAGGATGCCGCCCACCCTGGCCGCCGCCAGGACCACCACATCGGGCCGCTCGGTTGCCATGAAGGCACGTACCGCCGCCTGACTGGTCAGATCGAGCTCTGCATGCGTCCGCGTGACCAGCGTCAGTTCTTCGCCTGTCGCCTGCCGCGCTTCAAGCCGCCGGAGGATTGCCCCGCCCACCATGCCCCGGTGCCCGGCAACATAGACCTTCATCAGAGCGCCCCTTCAGCCGTTTTCAACCGACACGGGCATTTCAAGCCCGTGGGTCTTGAGGATCGCATGACGCCGCGCGGCGCGCAGGTCTTCTGCGACCATTTCGGCGCACATGTCGCGGGCGGTGATGACCGATTCCCAGCCCAGTTTCTGTTTGGCCTTGGCCGGGTTGCCCAGAAGTGTTTCCACCTCAGCCGGGCGGAAATACCGTGGGTCGATCCGCATGATGACGTCGCCCGGCTTGACCGAGGGCGCCAGATCGCCTGTCACGCTCTCTACGACCGCCTTTTCCTCGATATCTGTGCCTTCAAACCGCAGCATGATCCCCAGATCCTCGGCCGCCCAGGCGATGAACTGGCGCACGCTGTACTGCACGCCAGTTGCGATGACGTAATCCTCGGGTGTGTCCTGCTGCAGCATCATCCACTGCATGCGGACGTAGTCTTTGGCGTGGCCCCAGTCCCGCAGGCTGTCAATATTGCCCATGTAGAGGCATGGCTCGAGACCCTGCGCGATGTTGGCTAGCCCCCGAGTGATCTTGCGGGTCACGAAAGTCTCGCCCCGGCGGGGGCTTTCGTGGTTGAACAGGATGCCATTGCAGGCAAACATCCCATAGGCTTCGCGGTAGTTCACGCAGATCCAGTAGGCGTACATCTTGGCCACGGCATAGGGGCTTCGCGGATGGAACGGCGTCGCTTCGGTCTGGGGAGTTTCGCGGACAAGACCGTAGAGTTCGGAAGTGGACGCCTGATAAAAGCGCGTCTGCTTCTCCAGCCCCAGAAACCGGATCGCTTCGAGCAGGCGGAGCGTGCCGACCGCGTCGACATCTGCCGTGTATTCCGGCGCCTCGAAACTTACCGCGACATGGGACTGTGCGCCTAGGTTATAGACCTCGTCCGGCTGGACCTGTTGCAGGATGCGCGTCAGGTTCGACGTATCGGTCAGGTCGCCATAATGCAGTGTCAGGCGCGGGTTCGGATTGTGACGGTCCTGATAGATATGGTCAATCCGTCCGGTGTTGAACAGCGAGGCACGGCGTTTGATGCCGTGCACCTCGTACCCTTTTTCAAGGAGGAACTCGGCAAGGTAGGAGCCGTCCTGGCCCGTGATACCGGTGATGAGCGCAGTCTTGGTCATGAGGGCTGGATCACTTCTGCAGATAATTGACAATCGTGGAAAGGGTCCTGATCTCGCTGGCGGGGAAAGCATTGATCCGGACCGAACGCAAGTCAGCATTATCGTCGCGGGATTTCGGATTCATGTTTGAAACGGACTTGCTACGATACCCGACAAGACTGAATTCAGACCGGAATTGCCATATCTCCGTTTCTTGACCATGCCGGCCAAGTAGAGTGTCATGGTGTCATGCAGCAGAGGATCAACTTCGGTGAGCGCGCGGGTTCCCAGATGATCAGCGATTGCACGGAAAGACAACATGTAAGTCATCGTCAGGGCAGACTTGGTGTCATCCTCATCTGTGTCGCCTGTTCGAAGGCATAGGCGTAGGACAAAAGCTTTGCGTCCTGACCGATCTTGCCGATGAAGGTGATCCCGACCGGACGACCGTCTTCGTTGGTACCCATCGGCACCGTGATCGCCGGGTAGCCCGCGGTTGCATAGAAGGGGGAATGGATGTTCTCAAAGCTCATGAGGACATCGGCCCCGACCGAACGGAACGACTCTTCCAGCGCATCCGTTGCCGCCTTGGCCAGGTCGGTGCCAAAGGCCGCATGATCTTCGGCGCTCATTTGGGCCGAGATCTGGGCAAGGACGCCCCACAGGCTTTGGCCAAAGGGAATGCGGGTTTCCGGTTCGAGTGAATTATAAAGGAACAGGTCCTCGGGTTTGACGATCTCCGGGTGCCGGGCGGTGATATAGGGCATCAGGTCGTATCGCACCCCGCTGCCGATCAGCATGACGAAGGCATCCATCGAATTGGTCGAATCGGCCAGCGTGACGGGGCGGGGCTGGGCGCCGAGGATGGAGAGGATGCCCCCTGCTTCGGCCAGTTTCGACGAATAGATATGCTTGGCTGCAATGTCATTGACGAGAACCCCCACTGTGACACCTTCCAGCGAGGAAGCCGAAAGTGTGGCAAGATAGTTCGTGTCGGTGTTGTCGATGACGGAAAGCAGGACAGCGGCATCGGCCACGTCCTTTGCAATCGGGCCTGGGGAATCGTTGTTTGCGACCAACGGAATCACCCCATCCGTGCTGACAAGACCCCGAGTCGGCTTCATCCCCACGACGCCGTTGACCGCTGCCGGCGCAATCAAAGAGCCCGAGGTTTCCGTGCCGACGCTGACCGCTGTAAGAGAGGCCGAGACGCCGATGGCCGAGCCAGAGCTTGACCCGAAGACCGGAAAGGGGCCGTAGGGATTGCGGCCCTGTCCGCTGACCGCACCGTTGCCGCCCTCTGGGGTTCCGCGCCCCACTACGCCTGCGAACTCCGACAGGCTCGCCTTGCCCAGAATGACTGCCCCGGCTGCCCGCAGTTGCGCGACGAGGGCGGCATCGTCATCGGCCACGTTGTCGAGCAGGATTGCGGCGTTTGCCGTGGTGTGCATCGGCGCCGAGGTCTCGATATTGTCCTTCAGGGTGACTGGGATGCCATGCATTGGCCCCAGTTCGGCTCCTGCGGCGCGCAGGGCGTCGGCGGCCCGGGCGTCCTCAAGCGCATTCGGGTTTAGTTCGATCATAGACCGCAGATTGCCGTCCAGCCGCGCGATACGATCCAGATAATAGAGTGTGAGTTGTTCGGACGTGATGTTGCCCGCCTCCATCGCTGCCTGAAACTGTGCGATGCTTCCTGTCGGAAGATTAAGGTCGATGGCCGCCCTTGTGTCAGCGCTGATGCCGTCAAGTGATATCTGAAACGGGGTGAAATCCAGGTCCCGCAGGCGCGGCACCTGAGTGACATCAATCTGGGCCGAAGCATCCTGTGCGATCATCGCTAGCAGGACAACGGCAACACTCGTCACCAGTGCGGTTGGGGTTCGCATCAGCTTCTTCTCCCTTGCGGCCATCGTCCTGACAGGACGGCGTTGCGCCCCTTTGAACAGGTCAGGGTGGTTTTCGTCCAGCCCATAGGACAGAGCGCCGATCGCGGCAGCGATTTTTCGCAGCCAGGACGTCGCCATCGACGAAAGATTGAGGATGAATGTGGTGAGCCGTACAGGGGTCGAACCTGTGACCTACTGATTAAAAGTCAGTTGCTCTACCAACTGAGCTAACGGCCCACTGCGCGGGTCGATAGGCAACAGGCTGTGCCCAGTCAACCCCGATTTCTGGTACCTCTCACCAGAACGATCAGCGGATCAGCCGCCAGGATCAACTGTCAGGCTAAAGAGTCCGACATCCGGGTATCTCCATCGGGGGTTTTCCGGTTATCCCAAAAGTGCAGGACAAAAGGCTGGATCAGGACAATGTGAAGCCATTCAGGCATCTCGCATAGCCCGTTGCTGCAAAGAACGCCGAACTGGCTTCGAATCCAGGGTTCATGCGATTTTCTGGAGTCTTCGGAGTTGTGGTGAGCCGTACAGGGGTCGAACCTGTGACCTAATGATTAAGAGTCATTTGCTCTACCAGCTGAGCTAACGGCCCCACAGCGCGTTTGCTTAGGCAGGTTGGCGGACGGGGTCAAGCGGAACGTAAGGGCGGGACTGGATTCATTGCACCCGATAGTCTATGCGGGCGCGCATGGATGCAGGACAGCATAACGGTCTGCCGTTCATGAAGATGCACGGGCTGGGCAACGACTTTGTCGTCATCGATGCGCGTGGGCCGGGTGCCCCGCACATGACCCCTGCGCTTGCTGTGGCTTTGGCCGACCGGCACCGGGGGGTCGGGTTTGATCAGCTGGCAGTGATCACTTCGGTCACTGATGCCGACCTGCATCTGACGTTCTGGAATGCGGACGGTTCCCTTTCGGCAGCATGCGGAAACGCCACCCGCTGCATCGCGCGGCGGGAACTCGACCTGACCGGGCGCGATACGCTGCGGATCACGACAGACCGGGGCATGCTGCATGCCTTTGACGCGGGCAACGGTCTCACATCGGTCAACATGGGCCACCCCGAGATGGATTGGGACAAGATCCCATTGGCCCACCCGATGGACACGTTGCATCTGCCGATGCCCGGTGATCCGGTGGCAACGAGCATGGGCAACCCGCATTGCACCTTCTTTGTCGAGGATGTGGCGGCAGTTGATCTGGAAACCTTTGGCCCGGCTTATGAACAACACCCGCTGTTCCCGCACCGAGTCAATGTGCAAGTCGTGCAGGTGCTGTCGCCTACGAATCTGCGGATGCGGGTCTGGGAGCGCGGGACGGGGATCACGCTGGCCTCGGGTTCTTCCTCTTGCGCCATCACGGTCGCGGCGGTGCGCCGGGGCCTGACAGGGCGGCATGTGACGGTGGAACTGGATGGCGGCACGCTGGATGTCGCGTGGAAGGATGACGGCGTCTGGATGACAGGGGCCACAATGCATGCGTTTGACGGCGTGCTGACCGCGCAGTTTCTGGCAGCGCTCTGATGGACCTAAAGGCGCCCATATTCACCACTCTCGGCTGTCGGCTGAACGCGTATGAGACCGAGGCGATGAAAGATCTGGCCATGCGGGCCGGGGTTTCGGATGCGGTGATCGTCAACACCTGCGCCGTCACGGCCGAAGCCGTGCGCAAGGCGCGTCAGGAAATCCGGCGTCTGCGGCGCGATCATCCGACGGCGCGGATCATCGTGACGGGCTGTGCAGCCCAGACCGAACCCGAAACATTTGCAAGGATGGCCGAGGTTGATCTGGTCATCGGCAATTCGGAGAAGATGAACCCGGCCACATGGGCGCGTCTGACACCTGATCTGATCGGGGAAACCGAACCCATGCAGGTAGACGACATCATGTCGGTCCGCGAAACGGCAGGTCATCTGATCGACGGCTTCGGCACGCGAAGCCGTGCTTATGTGCAGGTGCAGAACGGCTGTGAT
The DNA here is from genome assembly GCA_026400355.1 of Rhodobacterales bacterium. Lineage (GTDB taxonomy): Bacteria > Pseudomonadota > Alphaproteobacteria > Rhodobacterales > Rhodobacteraceae > JAPLPE01. Next base: position 29,190 of record JAPLPE010000036.1, read on the forward strand.
CACCGCTGCACCTTCTGCATCATCCCCTTTGGCCGGGGCAATTCACGATCGGTTCCCGCAGGGGTCGTCGTTGATCAGATCCGGCGGCTGGTGGATAAGGGGTTCAATGAAGTCGTGCTGACCGGGGTCGATCTGACGTCATGGGGGGCCGATCTTCCTGCGGAGCCGCATCTGGGCGAGTTGGTGCTGCGGATCCTCAAGCTGGTGCCTGACCTGTCGCGTTTGCGCGTCTCCTCGATCGATTCGATCGAGGCAGATGAGGCGCTGATGCATGCCATCGCGACCGAACCGCGCCTGATGCCGCATCTGCATCTGTCGCTGCAGGCAGGCGATGATATGATCCTCAAGAGGATGAAACGCCGCCATCTGCGCGACGACGCAATCCGATTCTGTGAAGAAGCGCGGCGTATGCGCCCTGACATGACCTTTGGGGCGGATATCATTGCCGGTTTCCCGACCGAGACCGAGGCGATGTTCGAGAACTCGCTGAAGCTGGTCACGGAATGCGATCTGACCTGGCTGCATGTGTTCCCCTATTCCCCGCGCAAGGGCACGCCTGCGGCGCGGATGCCCGCCGTCGATGGCAACGCCATCCGCGACCGCGCGGCGCGGCTGCGGTCCGCCGGAGATGCGCAGGTGGCCCGCCATCTGGCTGCGCAGGTGGGGCTGACCCATCCGGTGCTGATGGAAAACGCCCGCATGGGCCGCACGGCGCAGTTTGCCGAGGTGATCTTTGAGGCCGATCAGCCCGAGGGGCAGATCGTTTCGGGCCGGATCACAGAAGTCCGTGGCAACCAGCTTCTGGCGCAGTAGGGCTTTTATGCATCCCCATCCCGCCTTCCGCCAGTCCCCGCGCGACCGCAACATCGGCTTTGCGCGCGAACGGGCATTTGGTGTTCTGGCCGTGAACGGGGCCGAGGGGCCGTTGTTGTCGCATGTTCCCTTCCTTCTAACCGAGGACGGGGTCACGGCGGATTTGCATCTTGTCCGGTCCAACCCGATTGTGCGGGCGCTGGCCACACCGCAGCCCGCGGTCATCGCGGTAAGCGGGCCTGACGGCTATATCTCGCCCGACTGGTACGACATGGCCGATCAGGTGCCGACATGGAACTATCTTGCGGTGCATCTGCGCGGGACGCTGGAGCTTCTTCCCGAAGGCGACATGCATGACATGCTGGACCGGCAGTCGGCGCATTTCGAGGACCAGTTGCGGCCCAAGAAGCCTTGGACCATGGGCAAGATGCCCGAGGACGTACTGGCCCGGATGATGCGGCAGATCGTGCCGGCGCGGCTGACGGTGGCGGTGGTCGACGGGACGTGGAAGCTGAACCAGAACAAGACGGATGAAGCGCGGGAACGGGCGGCCGGGTTTGTGACGGAGTCGGGGATCGGGATGGAACAGGATGTTCTGGCCGGGCTGATGCGGGGCGCCAAGGGGTAAGGTCCGCGCGATCTCGCTGGACACTGGCTATGCCGTTCGGCTCTTGCATTTGTGGTTCAAGCCGGGATGCTCTGGCCGGAATGCAGGTCAGAGGGGGATGTGAGATGAAACTGCTGATGGCGCCGCTGTCGCCCTATGTGCGCAAGGTCCGGGTGCTCTTGCGCGAAACCGGGCAGTTGGGGGCGGTTGAAGAGGTCGAAGTCTCGACGACCCCGCTGGCGTCGAATGCCGATGTGGTGGCCGCCAACCCCACCGGGCGGATTCCCGTGCTGCTGAGGGATGAGGGTCCGGCGATCTATGACAGCCGGGTCATCACGCGGTTTCTGGATGACCGGTTCAAGGCCGGGCTCTATCCGGCGGACCGGCTTTGGGAGGTGCTGACGGTCGAGGCGACAGCGGACGGTATCCTCGATTCCGCGCTGATCATGACCTATGAGGGCCGGTTCAAGACACCGGAACAGCAGTCACCGGCCTGGATGGATGCGCAGTGGGAGAAGATTTCCCGCGCGGTGGCGGCGCTTGACGGACAATGGATGGATGAACTGGTGGAGCCGGTTCACATGGGCCAGATCGCTGTCGGCTGTGCGCTGGGCTATCTGGACCTGCGGCATGATGCGCGCAACTGGCGGGTGAGGAACGACAGGCTGGCTGCGTGGTACGCCGGTTTTTCCGATCGGCCGAGCATGAAGATGACAGCGCCGGTCGTATGATCCTTGGCATAGGCTGCGCCTCAGCGCACCTTGCGTCAGAAATCGAAGCTGACACCAAAGTTGACGGCGTTGGTGATGACGTTGGTTTCCAGAGAACCACCGGTTTCAAGCGAGGCAGAGTTCATCGAATAGCTGCCCTTGTATTCGCCGAACACGGACCAGCGGTCGCTGACCGGATAACTGGCGCCGGCATAGAAGGCGACGGCAGGACCGGTCATTTGGTATTCAAAAGTCTTGGACCCCGGGACCGTCAGTTCGACATGCGGCACGGCCACGCCCAGACCGCCGCCAACATAGGGCGTCAGGCCACCCAGCGCATCGGGCCAGCGGCGCGTCACGTTGACGGTGAGGAGATTGAGGCCATCGCTGAATTCGAAATGCTCAAACCCGGTGGCATCCAGCGTTTCTTGATCGGCGTAGACTTTGGCGTGGTTCAACTCGACACCAAACCCTAGGGTCTGGGTGCGCCACCAGGTGGCGCGCAGGCCGTAATAGGGGGGCATCTGGGCTGAATTACCGTCCCAGCCTGCGGTGAATTCCTGATCGGGCACGACGCTGTCGCCCGAGATCGTCACGTTGGAATGCGGGGCAGACTGCCAGCCACCATAAAAGCTCAGCTCTACCTCGGCCTGAGCGGCCAAAGGCATGAGTGAGAGCGCCAGAGGCGCAATGAGGCGGACAAATTGCACGGCAGCGCAACCTTTGGCAGAAGTTCCCGACGGTCGGACATTAGACGGAATCGCGTTCCCGGACAAGGCGTCAACCTGTCACAAGTGTTTGCAGATCGCCAGAACAGCAGGACTTCCGTTGGGTTAACGCCAGAGAGGCGCCTAGAACCACAGGTCAGTGATGCAACGTCCGTCGCGGGGCAGATCTTCCCAGTTTGCGAATCCGTCGAACAATTGCAGGGGAATCGCCCCGACTACTGCCGGATCTGCCAGCCTCATGTTGACGGCGATACGCATCCGGCCATCGGCATGTGGTAACACTGCGCGCCAATGCGTGACGTTCCCGCAAGTGGTGCAAAAATGCACGGCCAGAGACCTGTCGCCCCAGGAATAGGCCCCCAAGGTTCCCGGCGCGTCTATGATCCTGATCCCTTCGCCGTCATAGTCATAGGCCCAAAGCGCACCAGACCGTCGGCAAAGTGTGCAGTTGCAGACCGTGACCGATTCCGGCATGCCGTCATGTTCCCATCCGACGGCACCGCAATGACAGGTTCCGTGGATTGTCGGGCTTGTATTCATGTCGGAATCCCCATTTGAAGAGATTACTCCGAACTAGCATGCCTGCGCTCTATTGTCCGCTGGACGATGCCGGGAATGGTGGATAAACAGCCCCCCGACGGGAGGCGGGTGACTGCCGCCCTATTGTTTTGTGCGGCCCTCTTTTTCCGGAGCGATCCGGCGATGCGGGCCGGGCCACCAAATCGGAGATGCAACCCGTGTCACATGCAGAGAATCCGACCGGCACACGTCGCGACTTCATCTATTTTGCCACGGCCGGGGCCGGGGCGGTCGCAGCGGGTGCAGCGGTCTGGCCACTGATCAACCAGATGAATCCGTCGGCTGACGTTCTGGCGCTCGCCTCGATCCGCGTCGACATCAGCGGTGTAGAGCCGGGCACCCAGCTTACCGTACTCTGGCAGGGCAAGCCGGTGTTCATCCGGTCGCGGACCCAGGCCGATATCGACCTTGCCCGCGCTGTCGATGTGGCGTCCCTTCCCGACCCGCTGGCCGAGAATCGCAACCTTGGCGCCGACGCCCCTGCAACCGACGAAAACCGCGCCCTGTCCGAAGATGGCACATGGCTGGTGATGATGGGTGTCTGCACGCACCTGGGGTGTGTTCCCCTTGGCGATCAGGGCGATTTCGGCGGCTGGTTCTGCCCCTGCCACGGGTCGCACTATGACAGCGCCGGCCGTATCCGCCGCGGGCCAGCTCCGCGCAACCTTCCGGTTCCCGTCGCGTCTTTCGTCGACGACGTCACCATCCAGCTCGGTTAAGGAAAGAGACCCATGTCCGGTATTCCCCACGACCATTACGAACCGAAATCCCGTGGCACGAAATGGGTTGAAAGCCGCTTGCCGGTAATCGGCCTGCTGTATGGCACCCTGATGATCCCGACCCCAAAGAACCTGAACTGGATGTGGATCTGGGGCATCGTGCTGACCTTCACGCTCGCACTGCAGATTATCACCGGGATCGTTCTGGTGATGCACTATACGCCCCATGTGGACATGGCCTTTGCGTCGGTCGAACACATCATGCGCGACGTGAACGGCGGTCACATGATCCGCTACATCCACATGAACGGCGCGTCGCTGTTCTTCTTTGCGGTCTACATGCACATCTTCCGCGGTCTCTATTACGGGTCGTACAAGGCCCCACGCGAGATCACGTGGATCGTCGGCATGCTGATTTACCTGCTGATGATGGCTACGGGCTTCATGGGCTATGTTCTGCCCTGGGGTCAGATGTCGTTCCACGGGACTTCGGTGATCACGGGCCTGTTTGGTGCTGTGCCCTTCGTAGGCGAAGCGCTGCAGACCTGGCTGCTGGGTGCCGGGGCCGTGGGTCAGCCCGCGCTGAACCGCTTCTTCTCGCTCCATTACCTGCTGCCGTTCATCATCGCGGGCCTTGTGATCGTTCACATCTGGGCTTTCCATTCGACTGGCAACAATAACCCGACTGGTGTTGAAGTGCGCCGCACCTCCAAGGCCGATGCCGAAAAGGACACGCTCCCGTTCTGGCCCTATTTTGTCATCAAGGACCTGTTCGCGCTGATCCTGATCCTTGTGGTGTTCATGGCGATCGTGGGCTTCATGCCCAACTTCCTCGGCCACCCCGACAACTACATCATGGCCAACCCGCTCGTAACGCCCGCGCACATCGTACCCGAATGGTATTTTCTGCCGTTTTACGCGATTCTGCGCGCCTTCACGGCTGACGTCTGGATCGTGATGTTCGTGAACTGGATCAGCTTTGGCATCATCGACGCAAAGTTCTTTGGTGTGCTGGCGATGTTCGGGGCAATCGTCGTGATCGCGCTGGCGCCCTGGCTTGACACCTCGTCGGTCCGGTCCGGCCGGTTCCGTCCGATGTTCAAGTGGTGGTTTGCCCTGCTGGTCGTTGACTTCATCGTCCTGATGTGGGTCGGCTCCATGCCCGCCGAAGGCATCTATCCCTACATCGCCCTGATCGGCGCGACCTATTGGTTTGGCTACTTCCTCGTCATCCTCCCGCTTCTGGGCGTGATTGAAAAGCCGCTGGCCCCGCCCGCGACGATCGAGGACGATTTCAACGCGCACTATGGCGATGCTGCCAAAGGCGGCAAGGCTGCCGCAACGCCGGCTGAGTGAAGAAGGACAGACATATGCTCAAAACACTCACGCTTGGCATGACGCTGGCCCTTGGTCTTTCGGCCGGGGCGGCGACGGCGGCGACGGTTGAAGGTGAAATCACCGATTTCAACTTCTCATTCGAAGGGCCATTCGGCAGCTATGACCGCGCCCAGTTGCAGCGCGGCCTCCAGATCTACACCGAGATCTGTGCGGCCTGCCACGGGCTCAAGTTCGTGGCCTTCCGCACGTTGGAAGACGAGGGAGGCCCGGCCCTTCCCGAAGAACAGATGCGGGCTTATGCGGCCAATTTTGAGGTCTGGGACCCGGCGCTTCTTGAGGGCGAAGGTGATTTCCGCCCGGCGACTCCGGCAGACCGCTTCCCGGCCGTGACCTCAGCGGGTGCGCCGGACCTGAGCCTGATGGCCAAGGCCCGCAAGGGATTCGAGGGGCCCTATGGCCTGGGTATCAACCAGTTGCTGAACGGCATGGGCGGCCCAGAATACATCGCGTCGCTGTTGTCGGGCTACGTGGACCCGCCGGGCTGCGCGCCCGAGGATTTCCCAGGTTACTATAACCACACCTTTACGGCTGGCGGTTTCCCGGAAGAGTGCAAGGACGAGCACGGCCACCACACTGTCCCCGGCAGTTGGATCGCGATGCCCCACATTTTGTACGGGGATGACGTGACCTATGCCGATGGGGCTCCGGCTACGATGGAAGCCGAAGCGCAGGATGTGGCCGCGTTCCTGATGTGGGCTGCCGAGCCGCATCTGAACGCCCGCAAGCAGGCCGGTCTGACCGGTGTGCTGTTCCTGGGTCTGCTGACGGTTCTGCTGTATCTGACCAACAAGCGCATCTGGGCTCCGGTGAGGCATCCCAGGAAGGCCTGAGAAGGTCTTTCAGGGAAGGGAATGAGGGCGTGGCGAAAGCTGCGCCCTTCTTTGTTCTGGGGTCAGGAAAAGCCGGTTTTTCCAAGATATCGCCGCAGGACTTCGGGCGGATGGGCGAGCAGGTCTTTCGTGTGGACCGGTGGGGCCGCCTTGCCATCTGCGACAAGGATGGTGTCATCCGCGATGCGGACGGCGTCGTCCGGGTCATGCGTGACCATGAGGAGCGTGCGGCCCGCGGCGCGCAAGAGGCTTGCGGCAAGGTCAAGCATTTCGTCCTTGAGGCCGGGGCCGAGGGCCGAGAAGGGTTCATCTAGAAGGACAACGGGTCGGCCGGAGAGGAGCGTCCTGGCAAGGGCCGCGCGGCTTTGTTGGCCACCGGACAGGGCTGCGGGCTTGCGGTCGCCAAGGCCAGTCAGCCCGGTCAGGGCAAGGATTTCGGCCACGCGGGCGCGCTCGTCAGACGACAGGCGCAAGCGCGGGGCGAGGCCCAGACCGACGTTCTGATCGACGGTCAGATGGGGGAAAAGGTTGTTGTCCTGAAAGAGAATGCTGACCGGACGGTCGCCAGGGGGCAGATGGGTGATGTCCTGTCCGTTCCAAAGGACGCGGCCTCCGGTCGGGTTGAAGAAGCCTGATATGGCGGCGAGAAGGGTGGATTTGCCCGCGCCGGACGGGCCGATGAGGGCGGCGAGGCGGCCGGTGGGCAGGGTCAGGTCGGCGGTCAGGGAGAAGTCATCTTGGATCAAGCGGAGGGCTTCAAGCGTCAGCATAAGCGCGGCCCCCTTGATCGAACAGCCAGAACAGCGCGAGGCTGAGCGTGACGAGAAGGAGCGCGACCCCGGCGGCGGCATCCATCCGGTAACTGCCCATGAGTTGCTGCATCATCAGCGGAAGGGTCGCCAGTTCGTGTGGCGCGAAGAGCGCGATGACTCCAAGGTCGCCCATCGACAGCGCCGCCGTCAGGCCCGCCGCAAAGCCCAGCGGGCGGCGCAGGCGGGGCAGGATGACGATGCGCAGGCGCACCATGCCGGTCAGGCCAAGTGACGTTGCAGTGCGGCCCTGTGTGGCTTCGATCCTGTCGATGGCGGGCTGTAAGATGCGCAAGGCGAAAGGGAGGCTCATCACCGCGTTGACGAGGGCTGTGACGGGCAGGGCGAGCGTGACGGGATTGGCGAAAGGGTAAAGGAGCAGGAACAGGCCAGTGCCGAGCACGAGCGAGGAGGCGGCAAGCGGTAGCGTGCCCGCTAGACCCGCGAGCACGCCACTGCGCAGGGCGAGGCTGAGCGTCAGCGTCACGCCGAGCGCGGTGGAGGCGAGTGCCACGGCGAGAGAGCGGAGGGTGGCGGTCCAGACCTCGGGCGGCATCTGGGTCAGGCCGGGAAGGCCGCGGAGGAGGATGGCGGAGAGGGGGAGCAGCAGGAACAGGGCGGCCAGCATGATCGCGGTGGCATCGGTCAGGCGGGTCAGCGGATTCGCGTCCCAGCGGGCGACGGTGCGGTCAAGGCCCGCACCAAAGGCATCGGGTGGGGTCAGGCGCCAGACCATGAGGGCCAAGGCGGTGCAAAGGGTGAATTGCAGAAGCGCCAGCAGGGCCGCATGGGCCGGGGCAAAGTCGAAACGGAGCGACTGGTAGATCGCGAGTTCCAGCGTCGTCGCCCGGGGACCGCCGCCGAGGGTGAGGGCCACGGCAAAGCTGGTGAGGCAGATCAGGAAGATGACGGCCAGTGCGCCAGGGACTGTGCTGCGGAGCATCGGCCCTTCAAGGAAGCGCCCGACGGGGATGTTGAGGGTTGCGGCAAGGCGGAAGCGTTCGGCGGGGATGGCGAGCCAGCCTTGCAGAAGAAGGCGCGTGACAAGCGGCATGTTGAAGAAGACATGGGCCAGAACGACGCCGTGCAGGCCGTAGATGCTGACCTTGGGCAGGCCGAGAAGGCTCAGCAGCTCGTTCAGCACGCCGCTGTGACCGAAGATCGCCAGAAGGCCGAAGACCGCGACGATCACGGGCAGGATGAAGGGCGCGCCAAGGAGGGTGATGACTAGGCCCCTGCCCCGAAAGCTTTGCCGGGCCAGGGCGCGGGCGACGGGGATGGCGAGTAGGACCGAGAGGACCGAAGAGAGCGCCGCCTGCAGGAGGGTGAAGCGCAGGGCCGCCCAGTCAGCCGATGTGAGGCGGGCGGTGCCGCCTGACATCAGAAGAAGCGGCACAAGCGTGCCGAGGCAGAGCGCAGCAACCGCTGCCGCCACGATCAACCCTGGCATGCGGGGGCCGCGTCCTACTGCGACAGGGCTGTGCGCCATTCTTCCAATGCCTGATCGCGGATCGCCGCCGCCTCTCTTGCAGAAAAGTGCAGGGTCTTGGCCGGCTGGATCAGGGTGTCGTACCCCTCTGGCAGGCCCGCTGCGAGCTGAATGGCTGGATACATCCAGTTCGTCGTGGGAATGGCCGTCTGGAATGCGTCGGACAGGATGAAGGCCATGAAGTGGTCAGCGAGTTCGGGCACGTCTGTGCCGGCGAGTTTGGCTGCGACCTCGACCTGCAGATAGTGGCCTTCGGTAAAGGGCAGGGCCACCTTGGTCGCGTCATTCTCGGCGATCAGATGGTAGGCGGGCGAGGTGGTGTAGGACAGGACAAGGTCGGCTTCGCCGTCCAGAAACAGCCCGTAGGCCTCGGACCAGCCAGGCGTGACGGTCACGATGTTGTCGGCAAGGTCGGCCCAGAGGGCTGCGGCATCGTCGCCATAGGCCTGCTTGACCCAGAGGAGGAGGCCAAGGCCGGGGGTCGATGACCTGGGGTCCTGAATGGCGACGGAGAGGTCGGAATCGGCCAGTTCCCGGAACGACATGGGCATTGGGGTGCCGGCATTGCCGACAAAAGCGAACCAGCCCCAGTCGAAGGGGAGGAAGTCAGGGTCGTCCCATGCGACGGGCACGGTCAGGGCGCTGGTCACGCCATGCGGCGCGAAAAGGCCGGTTTCGCGGGCCTTGGCGATGAGGTTGGTGTCAAGTCCGATGACCACATCGGCCCCGGTCCTGTCCCCTTCAAGCATGATGCGGGACAAGAGCGCCGCGCCATCCCCTGCGATCACGAATTGCAGGTCGCAAGCACATTCGGCCTCGAACGCCTTCTCGATCACGGGGCCGGGGCCCCATTCAGCGACGAAACTATCGTAGGCATAAACGGTGAGCACAGGGGTCTGAGCCACAGCGCTAGAGGCGATGGTCAGAAGTCCTGCGACATGGAGGAGGGTGGCTCTCATTGCGTCATCCTTTCATGCGCCGGACGGAACGGGGGGCATTGCGGATGAACGCTTTCCCTTCCCTCCGCCGGTATTAGCCGGTTCAGGTTCAACGGGTTCGCATCTCTGCATCTCAGCCCTGTTTCCAGAGCACCCCGAGGTTCCGATGATCATACACCGGGTGACCGGATTGACAAGTGACCCTTCCCGGCGAGGCGGCGAGCGGGTAGAGGAACAGTAAAAGGAGGCCCCTGTCATGAGCCTGAACACCTTCGGTCATCTGTTCCGCTACACGACCTGGGGTGAAAGCCACGGGCCGGCTCTTGGTGCGACGGTGGACGGCTGCCCGCCGGGCCTGCCCCTGACCGAGGCCGATCTACAGCCCTGGCTCGACAAGCGGCGGCCCGGGCAGAACAAGAACACGACCCAACGGCAGGAGCCGGATGCGGTCGAAATCCTGTCGGGAGTCTTTGAGGGCCGGACGACCGGGACGCCGATCCAGCTGATGATCCGGAACACGGACCAGCGGTCAAAGGACTATGGCGACATTGCCCAGACGTTCCGGCCGGGGCATGCGGATATCACCTACCATCAGAAATACGGGCTGCGTGACCCGCGCGGTGGCGGGCGATCTTCAGCCCGGGAAACGGCGGCGCGGGTGGCGGCCGGGGGTGTGGCACGGGTCGTGCTGGGGGCACTGGCGCCGCAGATCAGCATCAAGGGCTACATGGTCCAGATGGGGGCCAAGGTGATCGACCGGGCGCGGTTCGACTGGGATGCGATTGACCAGAACGACTTCTGGTGCCCGGACGCGCAGGTCGCGGCAGAGTGGGAGGATTACCTCGATTACCTGCGGCGGAAGGACCACAATTCCGTTGGGGCGATGATCGAGGTCGTGGCGCGGGATGTGCCTGCGGGGTTGGGCGCTCCGATCTATGGCAAGCTCGACAGCGATCTGGCGAGTGCGATGATGTCGATCAACGCTGTGAAGGGGGTCGAGATCGGGGACGGGATGGCCGTTGCGGCGCTGACCGGGCGCGAGAATGCGGACGAGATATTTGTCGGGCCCGAAGGTCCGGTCTATGGGTCGAACCACGCGGGCGGAATCCTTGGTGGGATTTCCACGGGGCAGGATGTGGTCGTGCGGTTTTCGGTCAAGCCCACGTCTTCGATTCTGTCGCCGCGCGCGAGCATCAGGATTGACGGGACGCCGACCGAGGTGGTGACGAAGGGGCGGCATGACCCTTGCGTGGGCATCCGGGCCGTGCCAGTGGGCGAGGCGATGATGGCGCTGGTGTTGGCGGACCATCTGTTGCTGGACCGTGGGCAGACCGGGGGTGTCCGGGGGCGGATCGGCTGACCATTTGGGCGGTGCGTGCTAGCACGCATCTTACGCCTGTTTTCCAGGTTTTGTGTGCGGCAACGGCGGAGGATTCCTCCCTCGCCAAGTTTAGCTTAAAATATTGATTTTATTACATTATCATTTGCTTTAGCGTGTCTGTAGAGCGTCGGTGTTCTTCGGTATCTCTGGACATCCTCCATCCTGCAAATGGTAAGGCGGCCAGTCTCGGGGACAGTTCTGAACGCTCGATAATGTGTTGGGCGGTCACGTATATCGCCGGAAACTCCCTGATTCTCTGCACATCAGCGCCGCTGAGACGGCGCGATGACACAGCTGCACCCAATTTTCGCCATTTTCCTTGTGTCTTTTGGAAACAATCGAGCAGTTCAAAGATAACAGGCAACAGTATGGCAACCGCAGCAGGCGAGGTCACCCGCGCTCAGGAAGACCTTTCGGCATTCGTAAGGTCGGTCGCACAACCCATCGTCACCCCGACCGCGACCACCAAGGGCAATGACGGACTCCGCCTGATCGGGACACCCGGCGACGACAGGATCAAGGGAGGATCAGGGTCCGATACCATCAACGGGGGCGATGGCCGCGACTGGATCGACGGAAGTTCAAAAAATGACTGGCTTTATGGCAACAATGGCAACGATTCGCTTTATGGCGGGTCGGGGAATGACAGCCTTTATGGTGAGGCCGGCAATGACATTTTGGACGGAAGCTCTGGCATGGACCGGCTTTCAGGCGGCGATCAGAATGACCTGCTCTTCGGCGGGTCCGATGCCGATCTGCTGTACGGCGGCAATCACATAGACAGCGTCTTTGGCGATGCGGGCAACGATTCCCTATTTGGTGGCGCCGGGAATGACGTTCTGGTCGGCGGCGCGCAGAATGACCTGCTTTATGGCGGCGATGGCGACGACAAGGTCACCGGCGGTGAAGGGACGGACTCGGTCTATGGCGGGGCCGGAACAGACTTCCTTGATGGCGGGTCCGATATGGACTGGCTTTGGACTGACATCGGCAATGACAGCGTTCTGGGCGGCGCCGGGAACGATACGGCCTATGGCGGTACGGGTCTGGACCGCTTGGATGGCGGATCCGAGAATGACGTCCTTTGCGGCGGGAACGACAGTGACGAGCTATTTGGCAACAGCGGAATTGACCTGCTTTACGGCGGCGATGGCAATGATCTTCTGGATGGCGGGTCGGGCAACGACATGCTGAAGGGCGGCAACGGGGCGGAAAGCTTTGTCTTTGCTGCCGGGTCGCGTGATGACCATGTGCTCGACTTCAACGGGGCCAAGGGTGACCGGCTGGTGTTGAGCGCGGAGCTTTGGGGCGGCGGTTTGAACGTGGAAGAAGTGGTCAAGAAGTATGGCGTGGTTGCCGATGGCGAGGTGACGCTGGTGTTCTCAAAGACGGATCAGATCCATTTGGACCTTGTCACCGATCTGTCGACGTTGAGCCAGTATATCGATATTGCTTGAAGATAGAGGTGGGCTGGGGTGAACCTGCCCCATGCAGGGCGGGTGGAGCCTATGGTGCGCTGAAGCGCACCATAGGCAGAGCGGGCCGGGGTCGCTCTAGCCATTTGCATCGCCCCTGAGGCGGTCGACATACCCGCGCAGGAGAGCGACGCGGTGCGGCCGGAAGCTTTCGCCAGTCGGCATGGCGCTGTCGATCCGGTCGATGCGGAAATGGCGGTAGTCGTTGCGCATGAGGCACCAGCCAAGGCACATGAGCGTGTCGTCCATGAATGCGATCGTCAACGGGCGGATGCTGCGGTCGGTCGCGCGGCCTTCGGCATCGCGGTAGCGCATGTGCAGCACTTCCTCGTCCCAGCAGGCCTGGCGGATGACGGCAACGTCAGGGCGGGTGCGTTCGGCGCGGCTGTAACGCTGGACATATTGCGCGGCATGGGCTGCTTCGCGCTGCTGGCGTTCGGGCAGGGTGGCGGTGATCTTGATAATGACGCTTTCGGCGGCTTCGGCGATCTGGCGGTCACCGGAAAAGCGGGCCTCGGACATGCCGAACAGAAGCGCCTCGATCTCGATTCGCGTGAAGGATTGGGGCGGAAGGGCGGGGTCTTCGGACAGGGCATAGCCATAGCCCGCCTCGCCTTCGATGCGGGCGCCGGCGGCGCGGAGGGCGGCGATGTCGCGGTAGATGGAGCGGACCGACACTTCAGTGTCGGAGGCCAACCGGTCGGCCGTGACGGGGGGCGGCAGGCTGCGCAGGACGTGGAGAAGGCGGAACAGGCGGTCTGAGCGGGACATGGCGGCTCCTGTCGGAAACTGGCAGGAGGGTGGCGCGACAAGGGGGGCATCGCAACCCTGAAAGGACAGACCGATGCTGACGCTTTATCATTCCACCTACTCGTGTTCGACCCGTGTGATGGCGCTTCTCCATGCGATGGACGCGCTGGATTGGGTCGAGGTGCGGCCCGTTTCCATCCACCGCAGTGACGGGACCGGCGGGCGCGATGCGGCCAACCCGCATCCGGATGGAAAGGTGCCCTACCTGATCCATGACGGGGTCGAGGTCTGGGAGACCGGGGCGATCATGGTCTATCTGACGGATATGTTCCCGGAGTCCGGGATGGGGTTCCCGCAGGGCCATCCGCGACGCGGGGAATACCTGTCGTGGATGGTCTGGTACGGGTCAGTCCTTGAACCCGTGCTGATCCAGAAGGCGGCGGGGGTGGATCACCCCTATCTGCGCGGGGCGATCCGGGGTGTGGAGGAGGCGACGGCACGGCTGGCCGGGGCGCTGAAACGAGGACCCTGGATCATGGGGGACCGCTATACGGCGGTCGATCTGCTGCTCGCCTCGCCCTACCTGTGGTTCAAGGATGCAACGCCAGATGTGCCTGTACTCCGCGACTGGGTGGCACGGGCGGCGGCGCAGCCCTGTTATGAGGCGGCGCGGCGGTATGACGGTGGGCTGCTGGCGGCGTGACGTTTCGCGTGGTGGGTTTCACCCACCCTACGTGGCGTTGGTGGAAGCGGCGGAGGGGGCGCTGCCCCTGCGCGCTAGGCGCGCGCCCCCCGAGGTATTTGGGCGACAAAGAAGCCTGAAAGGGAAACAAAAAGGGCCGACCCCGAGGGACGGCCCGTCACAGGTTACACGAGGGAGTGTGGATCAGCCGTTGACGCTGTCCTTGAGAGCCTTGGCGATGGCAATCTTGACCACCTTGTCGGACTCTTTCTTGATCGTTTCGCCGGTTGCAGGATTGCGGACCATGCGTTCCGGGCGGGCGCGGCAGTAGATCTTGCCAACGCCGGGAAGGGTCACCGCGCCGCCCGCAGCGACTTCCTTGGTGATGATGGAGGTCAGCGCATCCAGTGCGGCCCCTGCGGATTTCTTGTCACTGCCCGTTGCCTCGGCAATGGCAGCCACAAGCTGCGCCTTGGTCATCTGGTTGGCCATTCCATAGGTCTCCTGTCTGATGCCCTGTGGGTAGGGCCTGTCTTTGTGTGAACCACGCGATGTGGGAAAGGTCCACAACTTATTGTGGCCATTTGCAAGCGGTTTCCTTATATTTTGATGGGTTCGCTGCGATTTCAGAGGAAAGCCGTCTCTTCAAAGCTACGCAACTTGCGGCTGTGAATCCGTTCCAGCGGCATGTCGCGGATCCGTTCCATCGCCCGGATACCGATCATCAGGTGGCGCGAGACCTGCGTCTTGTAGAAGTCGGAGGCCATGCCGGGGAGTTTCAGTTCGCCGTGCAGCGGTTTGTCCGATACGCAGAGAAGCGTGCCGTAGGGCACCCGGAAGCGGAAACCGTTGGCCGCGATGGTGGCCGATTCCATGTCAAGAGCGATGGCGCGGGATTGCGACAGGCGCTGCACGGGGCCGGACTGGTCGCGCAGTTCCCAGTTGCGGTTGTCGATGGTGGCGACGGTCCCGGTGCGCATGATCCGCTTGAGGTCGTAACCTTCAAGCTCGGTCACCTCGGCCACGGCGCGTTCCAGGGCGATCTGGATTTCCGCCAGCGCCGGGATGGGCACCCAGACAGGCAGGTCGGCATCAAGGACGTGGTCTTCGCGCAGGTAGGCGTGAGCGAGGACGAAATCTCCTAGCCGCTGCGAATTCCTGAGGCCCGCGCAATGGCCGACCATGAGCCAGGCATGGGGGCGCAGGACGGCGATATGGTCGGTCGCCGTCTTGGCGTTCGATGGCCCGACGCCGATGTTGACCAGCGTGATCCCTTGCCCGTTCCGTCGCTTGAGGTGATAGGTCGGCATCTGGGGCAGCTTGGCCGGGATCGGAAGCGGTTGGTCTGACCGCGTGATCACGACGTTTCCCGGCCCGACAAAGGCATTATAGCCCGAGCGCGGATCGGCCAGCATATGGCGGGCATGCGCCTCGAACTCGTCCACATAGAACTGGTAGTTGGTAAACAGGACGTGGTTCTGGAAATGGTCGGGCTGGGTTGCCGTGTAATGTGCAAGTCGGGCCAGAGAATAGTCGATGCGCTGGGCGGTAAACGGGGCGAGCGGCATTGAGCCGTCAGGATAGGTCCAGCCGTTGCCATTGACGATATCGTCATGCGTGGTGGACAGGTCAGGCACGTCGAAGACATCGCGCAGGGTGAAATCCATCGCACCATCCTGCGGGACGGTGACAGAGGTGTCGTTGGCCACGGCGAAATGGACGGGCATCGGGGTGTTGGATGGGCCGATGATGACCGGAACCTCGTGGTTCTGTATCAGGAGGCCGATCTGTTGTTCGAGATAATTGCTGAAGAGCTGCGGCCTTGTGATCGTCGTTGAATAGACCCCCGGCCCCGCGACGTGCCCAAAGGACAGGCGGCTGTCGATATGGGCAAAGCTGCGTGTGGCGAGCCGGATTTCAGGATAGAAGGCCCGGATGCGGCCCGCAGGCCGTCCATTACGAATCGAGTCCGAGAACTGCTCGACCAGAAACCGGGTCGAGATGTCATAGATCTCGCGCAACCGTTCGACCGCCTTTGCCGCATCGGTGAACTCCTCTGCCTCAGGAAGGGCCGGAGCAAGGATGTGCAGGCTGGGATCAGCGGCGTTCATGCGTTATCCTCGAAAAGGTCGGTGATCTCGAATCGGGTCACGTCGATCAGTCCCATGTCGGAAATGCGTAACTCCGGTATGACGACCAGAGCCAGAAGCGAGTGCTGCATATAGGCATTGTTGAGCGTGCAGCCACATTCCGCCATCGCGGCGACCATGGCACTGGCCTTGGCGGCGACCTCGGCGGCAGGCCTGTCGGACATCAGGCCCGCGACGGGCAGTTCGACACAGGCGATTTCCGCGCCTGCTTTCCACACCGTGATCCCGCCGCCGATCAGGCCCAGCCGGTTCGCTGCGGCGGCCATCATTTCGCGCGAGGTGCCGACGACGATCATGTGGTGGCTGTCGTGGGCGACGGTCGAGGCGATGGCCATCTCTCCGGTATAGCCGAAGCCGCTGACAAAGCCGTTCACGACCTTGCCCGTGGCGCGGTGGCGTTCGACAAGGGCGATCTGGCAGACGCCGTTGTCGCCTTCGACCAGCCCTTCGACAACAGGGAGTTCGGCGGTCAGCGCCTTGGTCGGGGCCTGATTTTCGATGACGCCGATCACCTTGGCTTTGACGGCATTGGCGCCCTCGGGGGCGGTAATGCCGAAATCGGCGGCGCTGAGCACCTTGCCCAGACGGACGGTCTGGCGCACGTCGGCGGGCCAGTCGTAATGCGGGCAGGTGACGGTGATCTTACCTTCAAGGGCCACGGTCTGGCCCCGGGCGATGACGCGCTCGATGGGCAGGGTCGTCAGGTCCGACGTCAGGATCAGGTCGGCGCGGCGGCCGGGGGCGATGGAGCCAAGCTCGCGTTCCAGCCCGAAATGGGTGGCGGTGTTGATCGTGGCCATCTGGAGCGCGATCAGCGGGTCGCAGCCGCAGGCAATGGCATGGCGGACGACGCGGTCCATATGGCCCTCGTTCACCAGCGTGCCGGAATGGACGTCATCCGTGCAGAGGATGAAGTTGCGCGGATCGAGGCCCTTTTCCGTGATCGCGGTGATCTGAATTTCAATGTCAAACCAAGCGGACCCCAGCCGCAGCATGGACCGCATCCCCTGCCGCGCACGGGCAATGGCGTCAGCCTCGGCGGTGCCTTCGTGGTCGTCCGACGGGCCGCCTGCGACATAGGCGTGAAACGGAATGCCCCGGTCAGGCGACGCATAATGCCCGCCGACCGTCTTGCCCGCGCGCATGGTCGCGGCGATTTCGGCCAGCATCTGTGGCGATCCGTTGATGACGCCGGGATAGTTCATCATCTCGCCCAGACCAATGATGCCGGGCCATGTCATCGCCTCGGCCACGTCTTGTTCGTCGATTTCATACCCGGTGGTTTCCAAACCGGGCGCAGAGGGCGCACAGGCAGGCATCTGGGTAAAGATGTTGACGGGCTGCAAGAGCGCCTCGTCATGCATCATCCTCACACCGCGCAGGCCAAGGACATTGGCGATCTCGTGCGGATCCGTGAACATGGACGTCGTGCCATGTGGAATCACGGCGGCGGCGAATTCGGCGGGGGTAAGCATGCCGGATTCGATATGCATGTGCCCGTCGCACAGGCCGGGGATGAGGTAGCGGCCAGCAGCGTCGATGATCTGGGTCTCGGGCCCGATGCAGTGGCTGGCGTCAGGGCCGACATAGGCGAACCGTCCGGCGGCGATGGCGACCTGCCAGCCATCAAGGATTTCGCGCGACTGGACGTTCACAAGGCGACCGCCCTGGATCACAAGATCGGCCGGGGCGCGGCCTGCGGCCACAGAGACAAGGCGGGGGGCGCTGTCGGCCCAGGAGGGAAAGGGGATATGTTCCATGCGCCATTTGTTCCAAACCGGGGCCTCAGCGCAACCCCCTAGGCGGCAGGGGTCTGTTTCAGGCGTGACTTGGGGTGTCTTGCGGCTTTAGGGTGCCTCAAGAGACGGGAGGATCGTCATGGACGGACAGACGCAGACACAGGCACTGCGGCCCAACATGGACCACTGGGAAGGGCGGCGCGACATGGCAGCCGCCTTTCGCTGGACGGCGCGGATGGGGATGCATGAAAGTGTGGCCAACCATTTTTCGCTCTCGGTGAGCGAGGACGGGCGGCGGTTCCTGATCAACCCGAACATGCGGCATTTCCAGCGGATCAGGGCGTCGGACCTGATCCTTGTCGATGCGGATGATCCCACCACGCTCGACCGGCCCGACGCGCCCGATCCAACGGCCTGGGGCCTTCACGGAGCGATCCACCGGCACCTGCCCGATGCCCGCTGTGCGATGCATGTCCATTCTATCCATGCAACGGTGCTGGCGTCGTTGGCGGATTCGCGGTTGCCGGCGATCGATCAGAATACAGCGATGTTCTTTGACAGGGTGGCGATCGACGAACATTACGGCGGGATGGCCTTTGAGGAGGAGGCCGGACGCTGTGTCGGGCTTCTGTCCGATCCCAAGGTTGGGACGCTGATCATGGGCAATCACGGCGTGCTCATCGTGGGGGCGACGGTCGCAGAGACGTTCAACCGGCTCTATTACTTCGAACGCGCGGCCGAGACCTATGTCCGCGCCCTGCAGACCGGGCAGGAATTGCGGGTCCTGCCGGATGCCGTGGCCGAGAAGGTCGCGCGGGAATGGGAGGCCTATCCGATGTTCGCCGAGGCGCATCTGGCCGAGTTGCGGGCGATCCTGGAGGCGGAAGGGTCGGACTACGCGGGGTGATCCTGTGCCAAACCGCGCCAGGGCAAAGGATTGAAGTAAGGCGGGGTTAACCCCGCCTTACGAAAAACGGACGCGGTCACGCTCTCTTGCCCACCACGGCCACGCCGAGCACCCCCAGCACTTTCGCTTCGATGTCCGCCGCGTTCAGCCCGGCCGTGCGGTACATGTCGGCGGGGGTCGATTGGTCGATGAAGGTATCAGGCAGGACCATGGAGCGGAACTTGTAGCCGGTGTCGAAGACGGCCTCTTCGGCCAGAAACTGCGCGACCTGAGAGCCGAAGCCCCCGACTGCGCCTTCCTCGATGGTGATCAGCGCCTCATGTGTGCGGGCGAGGCGGAGGATCAGGGTGGTGTCGAGCGGTTTGGCAAACCGGGCGTCAGCCACGGTGGGGCGGATGCCGCGCGCTTCGAGCGCTTCGGCGGCTTTCATCACTTCGGACAGGCGGGTGCCGAAGGACAGGATCGCCACGCGCGACCCGTCCTGGATCATGCGGCCTTTGCCGATTTCGAGCGGTTCGGGATCGCGGGGTATTTCGACGCCGACACCTTCGCCACGGGGGAAGCGGAAAGCGATGGGGCCGTCATCGTACGCTGCGGCGGTGGCGACCATGCGGACAAGTTCCGCCTCGTCCGCTGCGGCCATGACGACAAAGCCGGGTAGGTTGGCAAGGAAGGCCACATCAAAGGCCCCGGCGTGGGTCGCACCGTCAGCCCCGACGAGGCCCGCGCGGTCGATGGCAAATCGGACGGGCAGGCGCTGGATCGCCACGTCGTGGACGACCTGATCATAGCCGCGCTGCAGGAACGTCGAATAGATCGCGCAGAAGGGGCGCAACCCCCCGGCGGCAAGGCCCGCCGCAAAGGTGACGGCGTGCTGTTCCGCAATGCCCACGTCGAAGCAGCGATAACTGTAACGCTCCATGAACTTTGACAGGCCGGTTCCGTCAGGCATGGCGGCGGTTACGGCGACGACGCGCGGGTCTTTCGCGGCATGGGACAGAAGCGCCTCGGCAAACACGTTTGTATAGGACGGCGCGTTCGAGACGGTCTTGGCCTGTTCGCCGGTCAGGACGTCGAACTTGCCCGTCGCATGCCCCTTGTCGCGGGCGTTTTCGGCGGGGGCATAGCCCTTGCCCTTCTTCGTGATGACATGGATCAGGATCGGCCCGGTCGCCCGCACCTTGACGGTGCGCAGGACGCCCAGAAGCTGGTCCATGTCATGCCCGTCGATGGGGCCGAGGTAGGAAAAGCCCAGCTCCTCAAACAACGTCCCGCCGACGGTCATGTGCTTGAGCATGTCCTTGGCGCGCTTGGCCCCTTCGCGGAACGGTTCGGGGAGAAGCGAGACAGCCCCCTTGGCCGCCGCCTTCAACTCCTGAAACGGATCGCCCGCGTAAAGCCGCGAGAGGTAGGAAGACATGGCCCCCACAGGCGGGGCAATGCTCATCTCATTGTCGTTCAGGATGACGATCAGGCTCTTTTTCAGGTGGCCCGCGTTGTTCAGCGCCTCATAGGCCATGCCCGCGCTCATCGAGCCGTCGCCGATGACGGCGATGCAGTCACCGATGCCGTGTTCGGGCGCACCGCCCAGATCGCGCGCGACGGCAAAGCCCAGTGCGGCGCTGATCGAGGTCGAGCTATGTGCTGCCCCGAACGGGTCATAGGGGCTTTCCGACCGTTTGGTGAACCCTGACAGCCCGTCCTTAATCCGCAGGGTGCGAATACGGTCGCGGCGGCCGGTCAGGATCTTGTGCGGGTAACACTGGTGGCCCACGTCCCAGATGATCTTGTCCCGTGGGGTGTTGAACACGGCGTGAAGTGCCACGGTCAGTTCCACGACTCCCAGACCCGCGCCAAGGTGGCCCCCGGTCACCGACACGACAGAGATCGTCTCGGCCCGTACCTCATCCGCCAGACGGACAAGTTCGCTGTCTGACAGGCCCTTGAGATCGGCGGGAAGGATTACCCGGTCAAGGAGGGGCGTCAGGGGTCTCTCGGTCATAGGGCGTGGCCTTGCCTAGTTCCGGCGTGCGATAACAAAGCGGGCGGCTGCACGCAACGTTTCCGCCTCCTCGCCGTAGGGAGATAGGGCATCGCAGGCCTGTTCCACGAGGGTGGCGGCGCGGCGTTTCGCCTCGGCCATACCAAGGAGCGAGACGAAGGTGGCCTTGCCCGCACCGGCATCCTTGCCTACGGCCTTGCCCATGGTGACGGTGTCGCCTTCGACGTCCAGAATGTCATCCGCGATCTGAAAGGCGAGACCCAGCGAATCGCCGTAGCGCTGGAACGGCCCGGTGTCGGCCCCGACGATCCTTGCGCCCGCCATTGCGGACCAGTTGATCAGCGCGCCGGTCTTGCCCCGTTGCAGCGCGATGATCTGGTCGAGCGTCAGGGGCGTGGCGGCAGTTTCGGCGGCAATGTCGCTGGCCTGACCGCCGACCATGCCCAGCACACCGGCAGCCTGCGCGAGGGACGAGATCAGCGCCACCCGGGCCTCAGCCCCTGCCCCGGTGCGGGCGGTGAGTTCAAAGGCAAGTGTCTGGAGCGCGTCACCGGCCAGTACCGCCGTGGCCTCGTCCCATTTGCGGTGAACGGTGGGCTGGCCCCGGCGCAGGTCGTCGTCATCCATGCAGGGCAAGTCATCATGGACAAGGCTGTAGGCATGCAGGCATTCGATCCCCGCCGCCGCCGGGCCGGCATGGGGCGCCGCGATGCCGTGGATGCGGGCGGATTCCAGCACAAGAAACCCGCGCAGCCCCTTGCCTCCCGCCACGGCATAGCGCATCGCAGCCGCCAGATCGCCCGCGATGTCGGACAGGGCGAGTTCCACCTGTGCCGCGACATGGCCGCGCGCCTCGGCCATCGCCGCATCCAGTTCCTGACGCGGCGGACGAACCGGTTCCGGGCCTGCCATCAGCCTGCGTCCAGCGGTGTCAGCCCCACCGGCTGCCCGCCTTCGCCAAGGGTGATCTTGGCGACCTTCTCCTCGGCCTCGGCCAGTTTCTTTTCGCAGCGCGCCTTTAGCGCGGCCCCGCGTTCGTAAAGCGTGATCGACTCTTCCAGCGCCACATCCCCGCGCTCCAGACGGCCCACGACCGCCTCAAGTTCGCGCAGCGCCTCTTCGAATGTCATCTCGCCGACCGGCTTGTCCATCATCCCCGTTCCCTCAACATGCCCACATGGGCCGCCACCGAAGCGCCCAGCGCCTCGAGATCATAGCCGCCTTCAAGGGCGGAAACCACGCGACCCTGACACAGTTCATCCGCCAGATCGCAAAGCCGCCCGGTGATCCAGGCGTAATCATCCGCCTCTAGATTGATATTGGCCAGCGGATCGGCGCGATGGGCGTCAAAACCTGCAGAGATAAAGATCATTTCGGGCTTGAACGCAGCGACGCGGGGCAAAACCTCGGCCTCGGCGATGCGGCGAAATGCGGCAGACCCGGTCCCGGCGCGCAGGGGGATGTTGACCACGTTGTCGGCCACCCCGGTTTCAGACCGCATGCCGGTGCCAGGGTAAAGCGGCGACTGGTGGGACGAGATGAAAAGGATACGGGGGTCATCCTCGACCAGATTCTGGGTGCCGTTACCGTGGTGGACGTCGAAATCGACGATGGCCACGCGGGACAGGCCGTGGTGATCGAGCGCGTATTTGGCCCCCGCCGCGACGTTGCCCAGAAAGCAGAACCCCATCGCCGTTTCGCGTTCGGCATGGTGGCCGGGCGGGCGCACGGCGGCAAAGGCATTCGTGGCCTCGCCCGCAATGACCATGTCCACCGCCTTGGTCACTGCACCCGCCGCCCGCCAGATGGCTGACAGCGACCCCGCTGACAAATGCGTATCGGGGTCAACCGAACGCCAGCCCTGCACGGGCGCGGCCCGACGCAGAGCGTCAAGATAAGCCTTGGGATGCACCCGCAGCACGTCATCCTCGGCCACCATCGGGGCCTTTACCCGCAGCAGGTCCATCCCTTCCAGCGCGCCCAGAACGGCATCCAGACGTGCCACCTGTTCCGGGTGGCCTGGGGGCGTCACATGATCGAAAAAATCCGGATGGGTGATCAAAGCAGTTGTCATACCGGCAAGGAACAGAAATCCTTGTGCCGATACAAGCGAAAGGTGGTCCCATGCGCGCCCTTGCCGTCCTGTCCCTGTTTGCCCTTCCCGTCCTTTCCGCCCCGGTTGCCGCGCAGTCTGTGTTGGGGGTAGTTTCATCCGACCTGGACAAATCCGGCGGGGCCGAGACGTTTACCCTGCTGGACAACGGGCAGGGGTTGGCGGATTTCCAGATCGACGATACGGCGCTGGGCACACAGTTTGGGGCCGATGTGGCCTGGGTGGGCGGGCCGGGACAGATCCCCTGGCTGGAACTGGCGCCCAACGGCTCGGTGCAGATCATCTCGGGCAATGACGCCATCGGACGCGACCGCTGGAACCTGACGCTGACGATTGCCTATCGGGACGGAGAGTACCGGGTCGCAGGCTACACCTACATCTACCGGGATACACTTGATCTGGCGAACAACCTTGTCTGCGATGTGAACCTGCTGTCGGGCAAGGGGGAAGTCTCCTTCGACGGCGGCCCGAAGCAGACCTTCAAGACGGATGAGTTCGCCACGCCGATCACGTCATGGTCGCAGTCGAGCTTTGGCCCGAACGAGAATTGTTTCCCGAGATGAACGGCCACCCAAAGCGCCCACGGAGCCGCCCGCTTGGATGACGCCGTATCAGTCAGGCGCGAGCATGTAGCCTGACCCGCGTACGGTCTGGAGATAACGCGGCTGGCGCGGGTCGGCTTCGACCTTACGGCGCAGACGTGTGATCTGCACGTCCACGGCACGTTCCTGCGCCTGCCCGCCGCCGCGCCCGAGTTCCTCGACGAGAAATGTCCGCGTGACAGCCTCGCCCGGGCGGGCCGAGAAGATGCGCATCAGCTGGCTTTCGGTCGCGGTCAGGCGCAGCTGTTTGTTGCCCTGCCACATCTCGCCACGTTCGATGTCATAGCGTACGGGCCCCAGCATCAGCACCTTGGGCAGAACGACTGCAGGTTCCGCCATCGGCACGCGGCGCAGGATAGCGTTGATCCGCAGGAGAAGCTCCTTGGGCTCGAACGGTTTGGCCAGATAATCATCCGCCCCCGCCTCGAGCCCCGCGATCCGGTCTCCCGTCTCGGCCTTGGCGGTCAGCAGCAGCACCGGCGTCGCCGACTTCCGCCGCAACTCGCGGCAGAGTGTCACGCCGTCTTCGCCGGGCATCATCACGTCCAAGACGATCATGTCAAAGTCGAGCCCGGCAATGATGCGCCGCGCATGTGCGGCATCGCGGGCGGTGGTAACAAGGAAACCGCCGCGGATTAGAAACTTCTGCAGCAGCCCCCGGATGCGTTCGTCGTCATCGACGATAAGAAGATGTGCTGCTTCCATCGTCTACCTTCCCCTGTCCTTGAGAGTCTCGAAGTGCCGCCGCATGTCCTCGTCCATCATCGCCTCAAGCACCTTACGGAACCCGGCCACCGCCTCGCTTCCCGCCGCACGATAGGCAGCACGCATCCGGTCGCGCTGGGCATCCGACAATTCACGCTCCAGCGCCGCTCCGGCCTCGGTCAGGAAGAGGTGGCGTTCCCGCTTGTCCACGCGGCCCACTTCGCTGCGCACAAGGCCATCGTCCACCAGCGTGCGCAACACACGGTTCAGCGATTGCTTGGTCACGCCCAGGATCGACAGCAGGTTGTTCACTGTTGTCCCGGGCGAGCGATGGATGAAATGGATCGCCCGGTGATGCGCCCGGCCATAGTCCTTTTCGGCTAGGATACGGTCGGGGTCGGCCGTAAAGCCGCGATAGGCAAAGAACATCGCCTCGATGCCCTTGCGCAGCTGTTCGTCTGTGAGAAACAGCAATCCCTGCCCGCCGTGCGGTGATGTCCCCTCGGCCATGAAATTCCTCCTTGGGTTCCGTGCTTCAGAATACGTCAGCCTTGTTGACATTCCAAGACTCAACTGTTACCGAATCCCCGATTTCACGCAATATTATGTCCGAAGCGGAAAATAGTGCGAAACAAATGTAAATCTGATGGAGGAACGGCGATGGCCGGTTCATATGACGATCGGGACGGCAAGATCTGGATGGACGGGCAACTTGTCGACTGGCGGTCGGCCAAGGTGCATATTCTGACCCATGCGCTGCACTACGCCTCGTCCGTATTTGAAGGCGAACGGTGCTATGGCGGCAAGATCTTCAAGGGCCACGAACATTCCGAACGGCTCCGGTTTTCGGCCAACTGCCTTGATTTCGAAATCCCTTACACGGCGGATGAAATCGACGCGGCCAAGGATGCGGTCCTCAAGGCCAACGGCTTTATCGATGCCTATGTCCGCGCGATTGCATGGCGCGGCGCGGGCGAGGATATGGGCGTCGCCGCCCGCCGCAACCCGGTCCGCATGGCCATCGCGGCTTGGGAATGGGGCAGCTATTATGGCGACGCCAAGATGAAGGGTGCGAAACTCGACATCGCCAAGTGGAAACGCCCCTCGCCCGAAACCATCCCCCATCAGGCCAAGGCCGCCGGTCTTTACATGATCTGCACCATGTCAAAGCACGCGGCCGAGGCCAAAGGCTGTTCCGACGCGATGATGTTCGACTATCGCGGCTATATCGCCGAGGCGACCGGGGCCAACATCTTCTTCGTCAAGAACGGCGAAGTGCACACGCCGCTGCCCGACTGCTTCCTGAACGGGATCACCCGCCAGACCGTCGTCGGCATGCTGCGCGACATGCAGATCAAGGTCCACGAGCGCCACATCATGCCCGAGGAACTGGAAAGCTTTGAACAGTGCTGGCTGACCGGCACCGCCGCCGAAGTGACCCCCGTGGGCCAGATCGGCGACTACAACTTCGAAGTCGGCGCGCTGACGCGGGATATCGCGATGGCTTATGAGAAGCTTGTGCGGGCCTGAGGAGGTCTGAAACAGCAGATGCAAAGACACCGCTTCAGGGTCGATTGGTTATCGATTGCTCGTCACAAACAACGTCGAGCAATCGTTCTACGTGAGCAATCCGAAGCCTTATGTCGTCATCCGCGTGCTGATGCAGTTGCATAAAGTCGTCATCCGATTTCACTCTTTCCTCTCTAGCGAAGTGCTTTAGAAACACTCGCATGACGTGCCGAACTCCCTCAGGCAGAACTTCGCGGCAGTCTTGGGCAAAGTATCTTCCACGAACGTGTGGCGCAGTGATGATTTCATAGGAAGGAAAATAGGCACAGTCCGCCATCTCTTTCTGAACCCGCTCAGCGGCAATGCGCAAGACACCCTTTGACCATGTTGTCGACGCAAAAACATGGCGATCTGCACATGTCGCGTTAAGCGGTACCGGAGAGACGGTCAAAAATGATCTTCACCCGTGGATTTCGTGCCCGTATGAACCTCAATGCTGCCAACAGAACTTGTGTTGTTTCAACCTCGTCAAAATTCCGGAACTGGACGATCTCAGGCAGATAGACGCCTCCTGACACACCCGGTGCCAACGGGTAAACAGCGCCGTCCTGGTTATCGAGCCATGCTTCGGTCAAGCCAAGTGTAAAGACAAAGATATCCATCTCCTCGACTGCGCGCCGAACACTCCGGAAATGCGACGCGCGGTCAGCATCGAGTTCGGCTGCAGAAACAAATCCTTCAGGCTGAATCTGCGGCCGAAACGGATCAACGACCCGGCGTCCATTATTCCGCAAACCACGGGGCCACGATTCCACTATCGGAACAAAAACCCCATAAGCGCGATGAAGTAGTTGGAGCAATTGCCTGGCCGTATATACGTTTCCGTAACGGCAAGAATATACCCCGTAGTTAAACCTTGCTGCAATATCACTTGGAACGATGGGGTGGGCAGGCTCTGCGATGAAATGCTGGTATCCCACCTCAGACAAATGCCTTCCCAGGTGCTGGGCAAAGCGACTCCCAGCCGTTACGATCCGTTCAGAACGACTGATTTTGAATGGCACGAAAGAAACCGGATCAAATTGGGTAAAGTCTGCCAGGGCAGGATCTTGGGACCAGAATTGCCGATCTGGCAAACCCTGATATGGATGACGGCGGATATCTTCATGCGTCATTTTGGTGCGACGCAAAGTCGAAGTATTTCATTCAGCATCAGGCGGCCATATCTTTCGTTTCCATGGGTCGGATCTCCGTGGGCGCAGAAATCCCGCAAGAGGAAGCCTTTTAGCGAAAGCGCTTCCTTTGGCGGAGAGATTATCGTTATGTGCATCTTGCGTGCTTCTTCACTGAAGATTTCAGATTGAATACGATAGATGGCAAGCCTGAGCGTGGGTTCTAATGCTGTTTTCGCAAGTATTTCCAGAAATTCCCGTTTAGCGTCTGATATCTGATCGAACTCCTCTGGCAAAGGAATACGCTCCAAAGGTGGAGGGCTTTGTAGTTGAAGGAATTCTGCGCCTACGAAATGTTCATGAACAGAACGATTCAGACCACGCCAAGGGCGCATCTGCTTCCGAATGATTTGTCGCATGACGTCACGTGGGATGAAATCCAGATTGTCAGCAGATCGCGGTCTGCGTCCATTTACTGCGGCTCCCAACGCAAAACGACGGTGATCTAGGGCCTGGCCCAAGCCATTGTGATTATTGCCGCCAAAATGGGTAACGACATGAGTTGGCCTAAGCTCCCCTTCTGTTCGCTTGTAGATGTAATCAAGAAATGAATCTCTTGATCTGTCGGTATCCCAGAAGTTGTAGAAGGTAATTGGATGATCGTCGACTTACGACCAAGCAGCCTGAATTGCGAATACATGACTAGATCCAATAACAATGATTCTGGGGTAATCAGGTTTCATGCGGCGCGAGGAATCCATAATTGGACATGTCCCTTCCTCCCATTTATCGGCATAGACGGACTAACTGCTCCTATGCCACTTCTCAAGACTGTCAAATGTTGTCGTCAGTATCAACCCCCCGGTGTTCCCGCCTCTCTCTGCCGTTTGCGTTCCAGCCCTAGTTGCCGTTCGCGCCAGATGATAAGGACGCCCGCCCCGATGATGAGCACGGCTCCGGCCAGTGTGATCAGTTCCGGCACCTCGTCAAAGATGAAGTAGCCCACCAGGAGCGCCAGCAGCATGGACGTATACTCGAACGGCGCGATGACGCTCGCGGCGGCAAAGCGGTAGCTTGAGGTCAGGAAGATCTGGCCGAAGCCGCCCAGGATGCCGGCAAGCACCAGCATCCCCGCCTCGCGCGGGGCGGGCAAGACCCAGCCCCAGGGGATGGTGACGAGCGACAGGAACGTCGCCGTGACCGAGAACCAGAAGACGATGGCGGCGGTATCTTCGGTCGCGACGAGCTTGCGGACAAAGATCTGCGCCAGAGCGGTGAAGACGGCTCCCATCAGGACGATCATGGCGCCCAGCGTCTCGCGCGCGCCAAGGGCGTCGGCCCCCACCGACAGACGTGGGGAGAGAACGATCATCACGCCGACCATCCCCATCGCCACTGCCGTCAGGCGAAAGGCGCGGACCTGTTCGTTCAGGAACATGGCGGCAAAGATGACCACAAGGAGGGGCGCGGCATAGCCCAGGGCCGTCACCTCTGGCAGCGGCAGAAGGCCCAGCGCGGCAAAGCCCATGCCCATGGCCGTGGTCCCGACCAGACCGCGCCAGAAATGGCCCATGGGGTACTTTGTCTCAAGCCCGTGGCGGAGTTCGCCCCGCAGGGCGAGCCAGACGATGATGACAGGAATCGCACAGAAGGACCGGAAAAAGACCGCCTGCCCAGGTGGGACATGGGCGGACGTCGCCTTGATCAGCGAAGCCATGCACATGAAGATGCAGACCGAGATGACCTTGAGCGCGATGCCACGCAACGGCTGCATGAGGCGGGCCTCCTGTTGATCCCGCCTCGACCCTAGACCGTTGTCAGGTCAGGGAAAACCGTGAATCAGACCGTCCGGCCACGCGCGATCCGCAGATACTCACGGGTCCGGGCGTCCAGGGCCGGGTTGTCCCGAACCCTGACATGCAGGGAGAGGACGGCAGGATGAAGCCCCGCCGCGCGGTCGATCCGCAGGAATTCACGCAGGCGCCGCCCGGCGTCAAGAGCGCGGGGATGGTCGATAACTGAGCGTGTCATGCGATCCTCCTTCAAGATGATGCATACTTTACATAACACTGGAGGGCCCGGATTTCACCTGTACATCTTCTCTCGGCCATGGTTCGCCGAGAAGAGCCAGAAAATCATCGACTACATCGACCTTCACACCCTGCTCTTCGAGGGCGGCAACGGATACGGCATCGACCTCTTTCCTTGCATTCCGCAAGATGACGCGAGAAACGCGACCGGGGTGCCGGGTGGCAGCGACGGCATAGATCTGGGCGTCGTGCTGGCCAGTGTCGCCCAGCAGGATAAAATGAAGGTCGGGATTGGCGTCCAGCAGACGGTCGATCGCCTCGCCCTTGTGGCGGCCGTGGCTTCCGGCGATGACCTGCTTTTCACCAAGGCCCAGATCGCGCAGAAAGAACGGACCACGGACAAGGCCCGCCCGTTCAAACACAGCAATGAGGAAGCCGTGCATGTTCCAAGGCGTCGAACTCACGTAGAAAACCGGATTGCGCCCCGCTTCGGACAGGCGGGCGATCAGGGCCACGGCATCGGGAAAGACGATCCTTGTTTCGATATTGCCGGTGAGTGTGGTCTTGAGGTTCAGGAAAAGCGACCATGCCCCTGTGTGGATCAGCGTGTCGTCGATGTCGGAAATCACGCCAAACCTTGCGTCGGTGCGCGGGACAAGGACCGAAGCCGTCGTGCGGGCGCGGTCGGCGGCGATGGGGACATCTTGCCAGCCGTTGCCGGGGGCGGCAGGGACAACCATGTTGAAATAGCCTTCCCCGTCGGTCTTGGTTGCCACGCCGCAGGCCGTGACCGTAACACCGGGCAGTTCGCGGGTCAGGAAAAGGCGCGTCATCTGGCGCAGGTTTCCCGTCCATTTCTGGCCCTGACGCGGATCGCTCGTCTTGATCGCACGAAGCACGCGGCCCCGCAGGAACCGCCCGTCGGGCGTGGCATAGCCATAGTAGGGCTCGATCACGACCTTGCCGGGCCGGGTCTTGCTTGCCCCGGCGACCATCCGCTCGACCATGAGCAGAAAGCGCAGGGTAAATCCCGGCGGGCGCGAACTACGCATGTGCGCTTTCCCCAGTAAGGCGGGCCAGCACCCAGCGTGCGGCATCCGACACCGCGGGGTCGGGGTCGTCAAGATGTTGTGCGGCCGCGCTGCAGAGGGTTGGATCGCCCGAGTTGCCGATGGCATATAGCACGTTGCGCAGGAACCGGTCGCGCCCGATCCGCTTGATGGGCGAGCCGGAGAAGCGGGCGCGAAAACCGGCGTCGTCCAGTTGCGCCAGATCGGCCAAGGACGGTGCTTCCCCTGACCCAAGATAGCGCATCTCGCGCGCGGCGACGGCGAACTTGTTCCACGGGCAGATGGCAAGGCAATCGTCACAGCCATAGATCCGGTTACCCATCCGGGCGCGCAGATCCTCGGGCACGGGGCCTTTGTGTTCGATGGTCAGGTAGGAAATGCAGCGCCGCGCGTCGAGTTGATAGGGCGCAGGAAAGGCCGCTGTCGGGCAGATGTCGAGGCAAGCTGTGCAGGTGCCGCAATGGCTGAACTCGGGCGCGTCGGGTTCAAGTTCGACCGTGGTGAAGATAGCGCCAAGAAACACCCAGTTCCCCAGATCCCGGCCCAGCAGGTTCGTGTGCTTGCCCTGCCAACCCAGCCCCGCCGCCTGTGCGAGCGGCTTTTCCATCACCGGGGCGGTATCGACAAAGACCTTGATCTCGGCACCCGGTACCGCGTCGATCAGCCAGCGGCCCACCGTCTTGAGCCGCTTCTTGACAAGGTCATGGTAATCCCGCCCCTGCGCGTATACCGAGATTGCCCCCATGTCGCGCTGTTCCAGCACCTCCAGCGGGTCGTGAAGGGGGCTGTAGGCTTCGGCCAACATCACGACCGACCGCGCCTCGGGCCAAAGTGCGGCGGGGTTGCCACGCCACTCCATGCGGTCGGCCATCCAGCCCATCTGCCCGTGACGCCCTTCGGCCACGAAGGTCGCCAGACTCAGGGCGGCGTGAGGGATGGCATCAGGGCGGCAGATGCCCATGCGGACGAAACCGGCCTCTGTGGCATAGGCGGCCAGACGGGATTTGAGTTCAGACGGGCTGGACGTCATGCGGCACCGTCGCGTGGGGTGATGAAATCGCGGATCGCGGTGTCCAGCCGGGCCAGATCGTCCGGACCGGGGCGCAGGCGGAAACCGTTCATGAGATGGCGGAGCCAGCCGGGGCGTTGGATCAGAACATCGGTCACCTGCCCGTTTATGGGGGCAAGGATGTTGTGATCAATCCCCGTCACGAAATCATCGGGGCAGATGCGCAGCATCCTGATGTCGGGCCTTTCGCTGAAGGCGGCCAGATGGAGTTGCGATCCGGTAAAGCCTGCCAGATGGGTGGCGCCCCTGACCGCTGCAATTTGTTCGGCAAGGTCAATGTCCTTTGGATGAACAATGGCAAAGCCGTGCCTGCGGAACAGGTCGTCGATCTGTTCCGCAGCCTTGCGGTCCACCGGCCTGCGATCCGAGGTCAGCCTGGACCGACTAAGAAAGACAAGCGGTGCCGTCGCGGCCTTGCCGCCGGAAATCAGGTTTCCGGCTTCTTGCATCAGTTGGTTGTAGCGCACGCCACTTGGCCCGCGGTCGGGCGCGATCCGCCCCGGAACGATCAGTTCGGCAACCCGCAGGGGCTGGTTTGCAATGGTGACTGAATCTGGTCGGATGCCTATCGCGCCCAGAATCCGGGCGGCCGTCTTGGGCAGACCGTCCTTGGGCGTCAGACCATGCGTGGCAAAGGCCAGACTGGGCAGATCGGCGAACCACTTTTCCCTGCGCGGCCACAGCCGGGCCGGCAGATCGACAATCATGTGGCCGTAATGCTTTGGCACCATTTCAAGGTAAAGGAACCTGCCGTCGATCCGTTCCTCTGGCCCGGTCATAGAGACCTCCCAGGACTGATCATCCCGGTAGGACATGCCGGGATGCACAATCGTGCCGCCGGCAAGGGAATCCGCAATGATGCTGTTATCGGATGTCAGCATCAGATTGGCCTTGCCGTAGAACAGACCCGTCGGAAGCGGCGAGGTTTCAAAGCACAACTGCCACAGCAGGGCGTTCCAGGCGAACTTCAGGTTGGGTGGGATGAACCGGCGCGGCACCAGAAGCGGGTTGACCAGCCTAATGACGTAGGGCGTGGCACCGCAGTCGTGCAGATAGTGCCCGCGTGGCTTTATCTGGGGCGGGCGCAGAAACCAGATCCCGTCGTTTGGAGAGGCCAGTAGCGAAGCAAGTGAATCATGTGGTGACAAGGCCGACTGCGACCGCGACGCCAGACGCACCTACAGTCTCCGCTCTTGTTGGTGCGGGGCCATGTCCGCCGGATCGCAGGGCAATTCCGCAGTCAGCGCTCTGGTCCGGCAGACTTTGGGGCGATGCCTAGAAATCAAGATCGGCATAATGCGCCGGCGGCAGGAACCCCGGCACCTGATCGGCCAGAAGCGACCGGAAGGCAGGGCGGGACTTGATCTTGGCGTACCAGTCCCTCACGATTTCGGACCGGTTCCAGTCGACCTCGCTGCGGTAGTCCAGACAACTCAGGTGCGCGGCGGCGGCAAAGTCGGCAAGGCTCATCTCGTTCCCGGCGAGCCAGCGGCGCTGTTCCAGAAGCCAGGTCATGTAATCAAGGTGATACTTGATCGCCTTGATCCCGGCCTTCAGCGTCGTGCTGTCGGGCGCACCAGCGCCCATCATTTTCTTGAACATCCGTTCCGACATCAGCTTTTTCGTGACTTCGCTGTTGAACTTGTCGTCGAACCAGCTGACCAGACGGCGCACCTCATACCGCGTCTCGGGGTCTCGGGGCATCAGCGGCGGATTCGGATAGGCTTCTTCCAGATATTCACAGATGGCGGCACTTTCGGCCATCATCCGGTTGCCAAGCCGCAGGACAGGCACCTTGCCCGCCGGGTTGCGACGCAGGAAATCGGCGTCCTGTTCCCAGTAGCGTTCTTCGACCAGTTCAACCTCGATCCGCTTTTCGGCAAGCGACAGACGGACCTTCCGGCAGAAGGGCGACAGGGGGAAATGATAGAGGCGGTTCGTGGTGGTGCGTTCGGGTTGCATGGCGTTTCAATGCCGCATGAGACGGGCGGATTCAATGGGGGCCAGCGGCCTGCCGGGCAGGGCTGGCAGACGGGTCACGGTTGGAAACAGGCCGCGCGGCCATCGGCGTCGATCGTGGCGGCCCCGTCGGCAATCTGCGATGCGCGGCGGCGGACATAATCGGACGGGTTTGAGGCCGAGCGGTTCTTGGGATCGGGCAGGATCGCAGCAAGGCGGGCGGACTGTGTGGCTGACAGGTCCGCTGCGGGAATCCCGAAGTAGTATTGCGACGCCGCCTCGATGCCAAAGACGCCTTCGCCGAATTCGGCGATGTTGAGATAGACTTCAAGGATGCGGCGCTTGGTCCAGACGGCCTCCATCACCGGCGTGATTGCTGCCTCGACCGCTTTGCGGACCCAGCTTCGGCCCTGCCAGAGAAAGACGTTCTTGACGACCTGCTGGCTGATCGTTGATGCGCCACGGGCCGCGCCCGCATCCATCGCGGCGCGGATCGCGTTCACGTCAAGGCCCCAGTGGTTGCAGAAATTGGCATCTTCGGCGGCCACGGCAGAGCGGGCCATCACGGGGGCCACGTCCGATAGGGGCACCCATTCCTGTTCGACCCCACCAAGGCGGCGGCCCTCGGCGAACATGTAGGGGGTTGTGGGCGGATTTACGAATGTGAACAGGCCAATGGCCAGCAGCAAGGCACCGATCACCGCAAGCATCCCCCAGAGCAGCCAGCGCAATACCGTCCGGATCGGGCGTCGTGCCGGAGGAGGAGGGGATTTCTTGCTGCGTTTTGCCATCGCGTCATAAGCCATCGAAGCCGCAACAGGGTCAAGACGGGGGCAGATCGGCACCGTCCGGGCGTGGCGCGGCGGGCGCAATGGCAAAGGCCCGCAGCATGTGCCACGAGCCTTTGGGCGTGATTATCGCGCTGCGATCAGGCGGCAGGCGTTTCCAGCAGGGCGCGCAGCTGCGCTTCCTGTTCATTGGTGAGCGAGGTCTGCATGACCCGGCCCTTGGCCTTGAACTCGCCCAGGCCGGCCAGAACCTTGTCGCCCGTCATCTTGCGTACCAGAACGCAGACGGCTGCGCCGCCTTCTTTCAGGGTCGAGCCGATTTCCTTCATGAACTTGTCTTCGATGCCGACGTCCGACAGCTTGCCCGACAGCGCGCCGGTGCCGGCGCCAACGGCCATGCCCAGAAGCGGGTTGAGGAACAGGAGGCCGATCAGACCGCCCCAGAACGTACCACCGACTGCGCCCACGGCAGTCAGGTTCACGGCCTGATGCAGGGCCACCTTGCCATCCGCAGACTTGGTGACAACGACGGCGTCTTCCATCTCGATCAGGTATTCTTTCTGAAGCTTGACCAGAGCCGCACGTAGTTCAAATGCGGTTGCTTCGTCGTCAAAGCCAACAATCATAAGATCGGACATTCAAAATCTCCACTACTTGACCAGCCCGCGTCTTGCGGGTGCGGTTGCTACATGGCCCAATTGCGTGACGGGAACAAGATGGTATTGCCCGGTCCGGGCAGCCTGCCAGGCCTGATCCCGACTAGGTTAGATCGTCAGACGTGCCGCCGAAAGATTGAGGCAGGTCAATGCGTGGGGGTTGCGGAACGGTCATCCTGCACTGAACAATCATGGAGTCCCGTTATGCAAACCAACCGAATCCCCGACTATGACGACAGCGTGAACCTGACCGGCTGCTGCGCCCGGTTCAATGCCGCAGGCTGGGACGATCAGGTTCTGCATTTCAAGGACAAGCTTTTTGTCCGCGCGACGACTGTCAGTCTGGCCCATGTGCCGCTGAACATGGGCAAAGTGTTCACCCGGGTTCTGGAACATATCGCCAAGGCTGACGCGCAGGACGCGCACCAGATTCTGGTGATGAGCCGCGCACTTTCGGCCTTTCAGGACGAACACCTGTTCGCCGTGACCAAACCCGTTCCAGGCGAAGAGATGACAACGCTCAGCGGAGACTTTGTCACCAAGGTCTTTGAAGGCCCCTACAGCGCCGTGGGTCAGTGGCACAAGGATATGCTGTCGCTTGCCAAGGCCATGGGCAAGCCGGCAAAGTCAGTGGCCTTCTACTATACCACCTGCCCGAAATGCGCCAATGTCTATGGCCACAACCCCGTCGTGGGGCTGGTCGAGACCTGAGACCGCGCAGGCATGATTTCCGTTCGTCCCGTCGAAACATCAGCAATGGAGAAACGCCATGAGTAACGAAGCCGGCAAGTCGACAGATGAGGACAAGACTGCCAAACACAACAAGACGATCTTTGAAGAGATCGAGGTCGCGGGCAGTCAGGTCATTGATCAGGTCAAGGCGATCATCAACGAAGGCAACGTGCGCCGGATCAAGCTGTCGGATCAGGACGGCGATTTTGCCGTCGAACTGCCGATGACGATGGGAGTGATCGCGGGCGGAGCGATAGTGCTGGCGGCCCCCTGGCTTGCCATTCTTGGGGTGGTCGCGGGGATGATCACGAAGGTCAAGATTGTGGTCGAGCGTGGCGCGGCCAATGCCCCCGCCGAGGAAGCAGCCAAACCTGTCGACCCGCCTGTGGATTGAGACAAAAGCCCCAAAGGTTGCGCACCTTTGGGGCTCTCCCGTCTATTCCGCCGGAACGGCCTTAGCCTCAAGGGCGAGCGGATGCTTGAGGTGCACCAGCATTTCCCTGGGACAGACCTGCACGAAATGCGGCAGCGCCTCGTCCCATTCGGACAGGATCTCGGCACCTTTCCGGCTTCCGGTTTCGTCGACATGGCGTTCGATCAAGGTTTTCAGCTCATCTTCCCAATGGGCGACTGTGATCTGGCAGGTCACGATGCTTTCATGGTTCATCAGACCCTGTGCGCGGCCGTGGGGATCGTAAAGATAGGCCATCCCGCCGGTCATGCCCGCGCCAAAGTTAGCGCCGATGGACCCAAGGATCACCGCGACGCCGCCTGTCATGTATTCGCAGCCGTTCGACCCGCAGCCTTCGATCACCACCTTCGCGCCCGAGTTGCGGACCGCAAACCGTTCCCCGGCCCGCCCGGCGGCAAAGAGATAGCCGTCGGTTGCGCCATAAAGGACCGTGTTCCCGATGATCGTGTTTTCCGACGCGACGAGCGGGCTGGCCATGTGCGGCCGCACCACGATGGTGCCGCCCGACAGGCCCTTGCCGACATAGTCGTTGGCATCGCCCGAGACTTCGATCTTGAGCCCCGGTGCCGCGAAGGCGCCCAACGACTGCCCGGCAGACCCCGTCAGCTTGACCGTCAGATGGTCGGGCTGGAGCGAATTGCGCATCCCGAACTTCTGCACGATGTGGCTGCTGGTCCGCGTCCCGATGGTCCGCAGCGTATTCTGCACAGCATATTGCAGCTGCATCTTTTCGCCGTCGTTCAGGAAACGGGCGGCATCCTTCACGATCTCTGCATCCAGAGTGTCGGGCACCATGTTGCGCGGCTTGTTGCGGTCGTACTTGATCACCCCCGCACTATCGACGCTGATGAGCAGCGGGTTAAGGTCGAGGTCGTCAAGCTCTGCCGCGCCGCGCGACACCTGCGTCAGCAGGTCCGCACGCCCGATAATGTCGTCCATCGATCGGGCCCCGATGCTTGCCAGAATCTCGCGGACTTCGGTGGCATAGAAAGTGATGAGGTTCACCACCTTGTCAGCCGTGCCGGTGAACTTGGCGCGCAGTGCCTCGTTCTGGGTGCAGACGCCGACCGGGCAGGTGTTGCTCTGGCACTGGCGCACCATGATGCAGCCCATCGCGATGAGCGCGGCAGTACCGATGCCGTACTCCTCGGCCCCCATCATCGCAGCCATGATGATGTCGCGCCCGGTGCGCAGCCCGCCGTCCGTGCGCAGCGTCACCCGCTCGCGCAGGTTGTTCATGGCCAACACCTGATGCGCCTCGGTCAGACCCATTTCCCAGGGCAGGCCCGCATACTTGATCGACGTCGCCGGAGAGGCGCCGGTGCCGCCGTTGTGGCCCGAGATCAGGATCACGTCGGCCTTCGCCTTGGCCACGCCCGCCGCAATCGTGCCGACGCCCGAAGACGAAACGAGCTTTACCGTGACCTTGGCGCGCGGGTTGATCTGCTTCAGGTCATAGATAAGTTGGGCCAGGTCCTCGATCGAGTAGATGTCGTGGTGCGGCGGTGGCGAGATAAGCGTCACGCCCGGTGTCGAATGACGCAGGCGCGCGATCAGTGCTGTAACCTTCATGCCGGGCAACTGCCCGCCTTCGCCGGGCTTGGCGCCTTGCGCCACCTTGATCTCGAGCTCTTCACAGGCGTTCAGGTATTCGGCGGTAACACCGAACCGGCCCGATGCCACCTGCTTGATCTTGGCAGACGGGTTGTCACCGTTCGGTTCGGGGTGGAAATGCGCGGGGTCTTCGCCGCCTTCACCACTGTCCGACTTGGCTCCGATCCGGTTCATTGCAACGTTCAGGGTCTTGTGCGCCTCGGGCGACAACGCACCAAGCGACATGCCCGGCGTCACGAACCGCTTGCGGATCGAGGTGATGCTTTCCACCTGTTCGATGGGAATGGGGTTCCCCATCGGCTTGATCGCCAGAAGATCGCGCAGATGGATCGGCGGGTTGGCCTGCATCGCGCGTGAATACTGCATCCAAAGCTCATAGGACGCGCGGTCGCAGGCGGTTTGCAGCATGTGCATCGACTGCGCTTCCCAGGCGTGCTTTTCCCCCGAACGGCGGGCCTTGTAGAAGCCGCCGATTGGCAGAACGTCAGTACCGCCCTTCCAGCCCTTGGCATGTACCTGTTCCAGCTTGTGCTGGATGCCGATCACGCCAATGCCCGAAATGCGGCTGTGCATACCGGGGAAGTATTCGGCACACATCGCACGGGACAGGCCCACGGCCTCAAAGTTCAGGCCGCCACGATAGGACGAGATGACCGAGATGCCCATCTTGGACATGATCTTAAGCAGGCCCGCGTCGATGGCGGCGCGGTAGCGGCGCATCGCATCGGTCAGCGTTCCTTCGATCAGGCCACGGTTCACGCGGTCTGCGATGGAATCCTGCGCCAGATAGGCGTTCACCGTCGTCGCGCCCGAGGAAATGAGCACGGCAAAGTAATGCGGGTCAATACACTCCGCCGACCGCACGTTGACCGATGTGAAGGTCCGCAGCCCCTTGCGCGTGAGCCAGCTATGCACCGCACTGGTGGCAAGGATCATCGGCATCGGGATCTTGTCTTCATCCTGATGTTGATCCGTCAGCACGATATGCCCGGCACCGGACCGCACGGCATCTTCGGCCTCGGCCCGGATACGTTCCAGACCCCGGCGCAGCGCGTCATGTCCTGTCGCAAAGGTGCAGTCGATCATGGCGACATGGCCACCGAACTGCTGCACCATCACGTCGAATTCGGCGTTGGCGATGAAGGGGCTCTCCAACACAAGGATTTCGGTCTGCGAGGAATCTTCGTCCAGCACGTTCTTGAGGTTGCCGAACCGCGTTTTCAGCGACATGACACGCGCTTCGCGCAGGGAGTCGATTGGCGGGTTGGTGACCTGGCTGAAGTTCTGGCGGAAGAAATGCGACAGCGGGCGGTACTGCTGGGACAGAACCGCAGCGGGCGTGTCATCGCCCATCGATGCGACCATTTCCTTGCCATCCTCGGCCATGGGCGCCAGGACCTGTTCCAGTTCTTCGATCGAATAGCCCGCAGCGATCTGCCGCTTGCGAAGTTCGGCTCCGGTGAACATGTACTTTTCCGGCACATCGCGCAGCAGCGCGTTCAGATCGACAACCTTTTGGATCCAGTCGCCAAAGGGCTGGGCGGCGGCGAGTCTGTTCTTGAGGTCGGCGTCGTGGTAGAGTTTGCCTTCGGACATATCGACGGCAATCATCTGCCCCGGCCCGAGCGCGCCTTTCTGCACAACGGTGCGTTCGTCCACGGGAACCATCCCGGCCTCGGACCCTGCGATCAGCAGGCCATCGCCCGTCACGACGTAGCGCATCGGGCGCAGACCGTTGCGGTCAAGCCCGCCGCAGACCCAGCGGCCATCTGTCATCGCCAGAGCGGCAGGGCCGTCCCAGGGCTCCATGACCGAGTTGCAATAGGCATACATGTCCTGCCACGCCCTGGGCATTTCGCCGGTCATCTTGGACCAGGCCTCGGGCACAAGGATCGTCTTGGCCATCGGGGCAGAACGCCCGGCACGGACCATTGCCTCGAACACCGCGTCCAGCGCGCCCGAATCCGATGTGCCAGACGGGATGATCGGCTTGATGTCCTCGGCCATTTCTCCGAACGTGTCCGACGACATGCGGATTTCGTGCGACTTCATCCAGTTGACGTTGCCCTTGAGCGTGTTGATCTCGCCGTTGTGGGCGAGCATGCGGAACGGCTGCGCCAAGGACCACTGCGGGAAGGTGTTGGTCGAATAGCGCTGGTGGTAGATTGCAAAGGCGCTTTCGAACCGTTCGTCCATCAGGTCGGGATAGAACACGGCTACCTGTTCAGCCAGCATCATCCCCTTGTAGATGATCGACCTGCACGAAAGCGAAGCGAGGTACAGCCCCGGGATCTGCGCGGTTATCGCCGCCTTCTCGATCCGGCGGCGGATGATGTAGAGTTCGCGTTCGAAATCTTCCTCATCCAGATCCTTGTCGCAGCGGATCAGGATCTGTTCGATCTCGGGCCGGGTTGCATTGGCCTTGTCGCCCAGAACGGTTACGTTAACCGGCACATGCCGCCAGCCATAAATATAGTGGCCCATCCGCAGAACTTCGGATTCAACGATGGTCCTGCAGCGTTCCTGCGCGCCGAAATCCGTGCGCGGCAAGAACACCTGACCAACCGCGATCAGTTTTTCCGTATGGGGTTCGTGGCCGGTACGGCGGACCTGATCGTAGAAGAACTTGACGGGAATCTGCACATGAATGCCCGCGCCGTCGCCCGTCTTGCCATCGGCATCGACCGCGCCCCGGTGCCAGACGGCCTGCAGCGCCTTGATCCCCATTTCGACCACGCCCCGCGACGGTGTCCCGTCGATGGACACGACAAGCCCCACCCCGCAGGAGGAATGTTCATCCTCGGCGCGGTACATGCTGTTCTCTGACATCCACTGACGCTTCGCTACCTCAGTCGCGACCCAGTCTTCGTCATATGTAGTCATGGTCAGGGCCTTTCGGTTCGCAGGTTAAAGATCAGCCGGGACAACCTGTCGTAGGCTGGGTCGAGAGGAATCCGGGTTCCCCCGGAAAGATGAATTCGACCGGGGTTCCGCTGGTCGGAAAGCTTTCATTTGGCAGCGTGGTCATGCCCGGCCCGCTGAAGAAGATCCGCCATTCGCGGCTGACGTATTCAGTGCCGTTCGTGCGCCAGAGTTCGTTTCCGGCACTGTCAAGCGCACGCATCTGGTTCTGCGCCTCTTCCAGCGTGACGCCATCCACGGTCAGGGTCTGACCGGTCAGGCTTTCCTTGCCGATGAAACGGGTGACTGTGCCATCGGCATCCGTGGTCGTGAAGTCGTAGGTATCCTCGCCATCGTCGATCAGTTGGGTCAGGGTGCCCGGATCGGCAATCTCGGGGCCAAGGGTAGAGACGACGCCGGACAGTTGGTCGACCGTCGTCAGCCACTGATAGTCGCCGTCAATGACAGTGATGTTGTCACCGCCGTCGAGGTACAGTTCCACTACGGTCTGCTGCCCCGCAGGATCGCCTGAGCAGGTAACGAAATGTGCTACAACACAGGCATCATCCTGCGTGGTCAGATAGGCCCGGCATGTGCCCGGCAGAGCTAGTGTGGACGTATCGGCCAGGGCCGGTGCCGCAATCAATGCGCAAAGGATCGCGGAAGCGTACCTCATGGCGTCACCAAGAGGCTGGCCGGAAGGATCGACTCTTCGGGTGCCAGTTCGGAAAGGACCGAGGCGCACCCATATTTGGGATGGGACGACAGGAATCCGGCCTCGCCGGGGAAGATGAACTCCATCGGCGTATCGTCCGTCTCGAACTCGTCGTCGGGCGTGGTGATGGTCGAACGGCCGGACAGGAACATCCGCCATTCCGGGCTGATGTACTCGCGTCCTTTGGACTGCCACACCATTGCGCCACCGGAATCATAGGCGGTGATGTCGTATTCGGTCTGAAGCAGGGTCACATCGTCGATGGTGACGCTTTCCCCGGTCAGTTTGTCCGCACCGACAAACCGCGTGATGCCGCTTTCGGCTTCTGTCTTGAAGTCATAGGTATCGATGCCGTTCATCGTCAGGTCGGTAAAGCTCGCCCGGTCGACAGGAGCGGCTTCAAGTGTTTCCGTCCCTCCGTTCTGCAGGTCATAGCTTTCTACCCACTGGGTTTCGGCGTCGATGGCCCCGAAATAGGTTATCCCCGTGTCATTCATGTCGATGCGGCGCTGCCAGCCTTCGGGATCGCCTTCGCAGGTAAAGTGATGCGACACCGTGCAGCTTTTCGATTGCACGGTCACATAACCGGTGCAGCCTGCAGGCAGGGAAATCGTCTGGGCATTCTGTGCAAAGGCAGGCGGCGGCACCAGCACAGCAAGCGGCAGAACAAGGGCAACAAGACGCATCTTCAATTCCTCTCCAGTGAAACCGTGACCGCCAGCAAATCGGCCGTGCCCTGTGATACCACCACGCCGCAATCAAAGCGCGGTGTCGAGGAGAGGAATCCCGGTTCTCCCGGAAAAATGAACGCTGCAGGGCTCGCGTCCTCTTCGAACTCGTCCGTCGTCGTGACGTATTTGCGGGTTCCCGACAAGAAGGTCCGCCATTCCGGGTTGATGTATTCGTTGCCCGTGACCGTCCAGATCACGTTGCCGGCTTCGTCCGTCACGACCATGTCGAATTCGGTCCGTTTCAGGGTCACGCCGTCAATGACGACGGTTTCGCCGGTCAGTCGGTCTTCGCCCTCATAGCGGTTCATGCCGAACATGTCGGAGGTGGTCTGGAAATCCATTCCGTCCCGTCCGGTGGCCAGAAGTTCGGTAAAGCTGGCCGGGTCTGCGGCACCAGGGGACAGTCTGGTCGTCTCACCGGTCGAGGCGTGAAAGCTTTCGACCCACTGCGTTTCGGAATCGATGACACCCATATAGGTCATCCCGGATTCGTCCATGTCGATCCGGCGTTGATGCCCTGCGGGATCAACTTCGCAGGTGAACAGGTGGCTGACGGAACAGCCGTATTTTTGAACCGTGACATAGCTGGTGCAGCCCTGCGGCAAGGAAAAGGTCGTCTCGGCCGCAACTGGGGCGGCGAGGGCGAGGATTCCGACGGCAAGGATCGGCTTCAACATAAACACCGGACTCGTCTTTCCCTTAATTTATGGTCAGCCGTGCTGACCTTTCCAGATTTCACTAAGCGGACTTTCGGGATTTGACACCGACGCAATACTGACGTGTTACAGACGCGATACCGAAGCCCTATTCTGCGGCGACCGAGGCCGCCTGCCCCAAATAATTCAGGATCGAAGTGGCCGTATCGCGGCCATCGCGGATCGCCCAGACCACAAGGCTTGCCCCGCGCACGATGTCACCGGCGGCAAAGACCCCATCAAGGTTCGTCTTGCCGGTGTTGAAATCGGCGCGGATGGTGCCCCAGCGGGTGACTTCCAGCTCCGGCACACCCCAAAGCTTTGGCAGATCCTCGGGTTCGAAGCCCAGTGCCTTGATCACCAGATCGGCGTCTTCGACATAGTCAGCCCCGTCGATCAGTTCCGGCATCCGCCGGCCCGAGGCATCGGGGGCGCCAAGGCGCATCTTCTGCACTTCAACCCCGGTCACGGCATCGCCCTCAAAGCCCTTGGGCGCGGACAGCCAGACAAATTCGACGCCTTCCTCTTCGGCATTGGCGACCTCGCGCTGCGATCCCGGCATGTTGGTGCGGTCGCGGCGGTAGAGGCATTTGACCGACTTGGCCCCCTGCCGGACAGCCGTGCGCACACAGTCCATCGCCGTATCGCCGCCGCCGATGACGACGACGCGCTTGCCTTCGGCGTTCAACTCGCCCGAGTCGAACTCGGCCACTTCGTCGCCAAAGCTCTTGCGGTTGGACGCCGTCAGATAATCGATGGCGCGCACGATCCCCGCCGCGTCCGAGCCGGGCGCTTCAAGGTCACGGGTCTTGTAAACGCCTGTCGCGATAAGGATTGCGTCGTGCTTGCCCCGTATCGCGTCAAAGGACAGATCCTCGCCAACGTTGCAGTTCAGGACGAACTCGACGCCGCCATCGGTCAACTGGTCGATGCGCTGCATTACGATTTGCTTTTCCAGCTTGAAGCCGGGGATACCATAGGTCAACAGCCCGCCTGCGCGGTCATATCGATCATAGACAGTCACCTGCACACCCTGACGGCGCAGCATGTCTGCGGCGGCAAGGCCACCGGGGCCCGCGCCGATGATGCCCACGGATTCGGACCGTTCAAAGGCCGGGTGGATCGGCTTGACCCAGCCCATTTCGAACGCGGTATCGGTGATGAACTTTTCCACCGACCCGATGGTCACAGTGCCGTGGCCCGACTGTTCGATCACACAGTTGCCTTCGCACAGACGGTCCTGCGGGCAAATGCGGCCGCAGATTTCGGGAAAGGTGTTGGTGGCCTGGCTCAGGTCATAGGCCTCTTGCAAACGGCCTTCGGCGGTCATGCGGAGCCAGTCAGGAATGTTGTTGTGCAGCGGGCAATGCGTCTGGCAATAGGGCACGCCGCACTGGCTGCACCGGCCCGCCTGTTCCTCGGCCTTGGCATCTGCGTACTCGGCGTAAATCTCGTTGAAATCCTCACGGCGCAGACTGGGCGGACGCTTGGCGGGCATGTCCCGGGCCACGGTGACAAACTTGAGCATCTTTTCCTTGGCCACGGCACTTTTCCTTCCGACTTTCTCCAGTACGATGTCATATGCGCAGAGGTCCAGGAATAAAAGTCACCAATGCTGACCTTTATCGCAGAAAGTTAGCGGTAGAGATGGATTGCATTTAGGTTAATGCCGATAACAGGTCAGTACGATTTACATATCTACCTAGAATCCCATCAAAAGAGCGCCCAAAGCGAGCGTTCCGACAATGATTCGCCACCAGGCAAAAGGCGCATAGCCCCGCCGACTCACGAAACCGAGCAGCCAGCGGACCACTAGAAGCGCCGAAGCAAATGCGGCGGCAAAGCCGATGGCGATCAGGTTCAGGTCGGCCCAGTCAAGCAAATTGCGGTTCTTGTACAGGTCGAGCGCCACAGCCCCGGCCATCGTCGGCATCGAAAGAAAGAACGAAAACTCCGCCGCTGCCCGCTTGCTCGTCCCGAGAAGAAGCCCGCCCACGATGGTCGATCCCGAGCGCGAGACACCGGGGATCATGGCAAGGCACTGGAACAGACCGATTTTCAGGG
The DNA here is from genome assembly GCA_026400355.1 of Rhodobacterales bacterium. GTDB lineage: Bacteria > Pseudomonadota > Alphaproteobacteria > Rhodobacterales > Rhodobacteraceae > JAPLPE01. Next base: position 73,493 of record JAPLPE010000036.1, read on the forward strand.
CGACGCCCAGAGGAAGGGTCATCGCATCGTCATAATTGGGCACGTTCGCCATGCGGTCCACGAACAAAAGGACGATCCCGCCAATGATCAGCATGACAGCGATCAGGATCGGCGTTTCAAACAGCACTGTCTTGATGAAGTCATGCGCCAGAAGGCCGATCGCGACTGCGGGGAAGAAGGCGATCAAGACCGCAATGATGAACCGCATCGCTGCAGGGTCGCGATGGGCGGTCGAAAACACCTTCCAAAGCCGCGCAGCATAGACCGTCAGCAGGGCAAGGATCGCACCAAGCTGGATCACTACCTCGAACGTCTTGCCCTTGCTTTCAAAGCCAAGGAAATGGCCCGCCAGAAGAAGGTGACCGGTCGAGGAAACCGGGATGAACTCTGTCAGCCCCTCAAGCAGCCCAAGGACAAGCGCGACGGTCGCGGGCGAGTCGGTCACGCCTTGAGGTTCCGTGCCGATTCCTTGATCGCGCTGTACTGACCGGAGGGTCGGAACCGCCACAGGTAATCCGGCAGGATGCTTTCCATCGCGGCGGGGGCAATTCCCAGTTCGACAAAGCCTTGGGCACCCGGGGCCACGACGTTGTCCACCGTTAGACTACGCACCTGATCGCGGGTGATGGGCATCGGCAAAAGCCCGAGCGACAGGGCATTGCCGAAGCCGAAAACGGAGGCCATCAGCCGCGCGACGGGGAACGGGATATTCACGACAAGCCGACGACGACGGATCGTCTGAAGCATCAGTTCCATCAATTCGCGGAAGGTATCAACATCGGGGCCGCCAAGTTCATATACGCCCCCCGGCGCAGACCCAAGGACACCCAGGACGGCGGCCTGCGCTACATCATCGACCCAGATCGGTTGGAATCTGGTCTCGGCACCGACGACGGGCAGGATCGGACCCATGCGCGTCATGCCAGCAAAGCGGTTGAAGAACTGGTCTTCGGTACCGAAGATGACCGAGGGCCGCAGGATCATCGCGCCGGGCATATGGGCCAGAACACCGGCCTCACCCGCTGCTTTGGACCGGGCATATTCGCTGTCGGATTCCGCACTGGCCCCGATGGCCGAGATATGGACCATGCGGGCCACACCTTCTTCAGCGGCGATGCGGGCGATGCGGGTGGCACCTTCGTTCTGGATGGCATCGAAGTTGTTCTTGCCCGAGGCATCAAAGGTGCCCACGCAATTCACAACCACATTTGCGCCCTGGGTCACGGCACGTACGCTGGCATCATCGCGGATGTTGCAAAAGACTGGCTCGACCTGACCGACGACGCCGTAGGAACGGACGAACATCGCCTCGTTCGTGCGGCGGGCTGCAACGCGAACGCGCCATCCCTCCTTGGCCAAACGCCGGGCAATATAGCGGCCGACAAAGCCCGAGCCGCCGAAAATGGTCACGAGTCCGGTCATGCGAGTGTCCCTTGTCCTGATGCCTGCCGTTTACCCCCCTGCCCCTTGCCAGACAAGGCGCAAATCGGCGCAGTGCAATCGTGGATGAGCGTTGTTTTCAGGGGCCCTCTGCGGGCCCGCCTGGCGGGCCATTGCTGGCGCCGGAGCGGGGTCTGAACACGCGCAGGATCCTCGGGATTCGCGTTGACAGTCCCCGCGCCTGCCCTTAAACGACGCCATCACACAACCTGCCCAGGTGGTGGAATTGGTAGACGCGCTGGCTTCAGGTGCCAGTGTCCGAAAGGACGTGGGGGTTCGAGTCCCTTCCTGGGCACCATTTTACCTTGAAATGTATTCATTATCAGGGCGCTAGCTTTCAAACCACTACACACGCGCTACACGTTGAGTGGAGCGACCCACGGATCACGTGGCAAATGGACTACCTGCACAAGGACGCCAAGGCGGGCATCTATAAGTATCGGCGACGGGTTCCCAAGGAACTTCAGCCTACTGTCAAGAAGACGGAGATAACCTACTCGCTGGGGACCAAGGACGAGGCAACGACCCTGCTCCTCTATCCTCGATGCCCGGGCCGCCCATCCCGGCGCGACGCTGGCCGACCTCTACGACCCCGACCTGATGCCGCCCGGCCTGCGGCGTGCGCATGCCGCGCTCGACCGTGCGGTGGACCGGCTTTATCGAAAGGTCCCCTTTGCGTCAGCCAAGGAACGCGTGGAGCATCTCTTTAAACTCTGCGAGGTAACTGCGACCCCCCTTCTCCCCCCGCCCCCAAACGGCGTGGCCGCAAAGCCTCCCCCCTTCCTGACGCCCCCGTCTCCCATAGGTCGGTTTCCGGCTTGACGCCCCCCGCGGTCAGGGCGCAGATACAGTCTTGCATGGTTCCCCCACTTTGGTGCAAAGCACCGGGGGATCAAAAGGGAATGTGGTGAGGGCCGATCCTGAACGGGAGGTCTGATCCCGCAGCCGCCCCCGCGACTGTGAGCGGATAGTGTTGCGTCAATGACCACTGGGGAGGTCCCCGGGAAGGTGACGTAAGCATGACGACCCGCAAGCCAGGAGACCTGCCATGCAAGATGACAACCCAAACCCCGTCGGGTGGACGGGACAGGAGTAAGACATGCATATCGAAGAAGGCCTCGTGGCCGGGGCGAAATTGCTGCTTGGCTTTGCCACTGCCGCAACGGCTGGCGTCTACACAATCAAACTCGCCTATGAGACGGCCATCGAGCGCGGACTTCCGTCGCTTGTAGCGCGGTCGGCGGCGGCAACCGCACTTGTTTTCGCGTTTTTCGAGATTCTGCCGCATTATCCGGCCGGCGTATCCGAAGTTCACCTGATCCTTGGTTCGACCCTATTCCTTTTGTTCGGTGCCGCACCCGCAGCCATCGGGCTGGCGTTTGGCTTGTTGGTACAAGGCCTGTTCTTTGCGCCGTTCGACCTGCCGCAATACGGAATGAACATCACGACACTTCTGGTTCCGCTGTTCGCCCTGCAACTTCTTGCCAAGAAGGTAATCGCGCCGAACACCGCCTATGTCGATCTCAAGTATTCACAGGCGCTGGCTCTTTCGACGGCATACCAGGGCGGGATTGTCGCCTGGGTCGCATTCTGGGCCTTCTATGGTCAGGGTTTCGGCGCTGCGAACATGACGTCGGTCTTTACCTTTGGCGCGGCTTACATGCTTGTCGTTCTGCTTGAACCGCTTGCCGATCTGGCCGTCCTGGCCGCGGCAAAGTCGCTACGGGGACTTCGCAATTCCGGCCTCGTGACCGAACGACTGTTCAACCCGGCCTGAACCACAGTCGCGATCTGTTGAAACGGTCCCCTTTGCCGGGGGCCGTTTTGTCGTTGTTCCCAAGGATGCAAATTATGCAAGCCAAGATTCCAGCCACCGTTGTCACCGGTTTCCTCGGGGCCGGCAAGACGACCCTGATCCGCCATATGCTGATGAATGCCGAAGGGCGGCGGATTGCGCTGATCATCAACGAGTTCGGCGATCTTGGGGTGGACGGGGAAATCTTGCGCGGCTGCGGGATCGAGACCTGCCGCGAGGCGGATATCATCGAACTCTCCAACGGCTGCATCTGCTGCACTGTAGCGGATGATTTCATCCCGACGATGGAAATGCTCCTGAATCGACCCGACCGGCCCGATCACATCGTGATCGAAACCTCGGGTCTGGCCCTGCCGCAGCCGCTGGTGCGGGCGTTCAACTGGCCGGGGATTTCGACGCGCGTCACCGTAGACGGCGTCGTGACGGTGGTGGACGGCAAGGCCGTGACCGAAGGCCGCTTTGCCCACGATGTGACCGCGGTCGATGCGCAACGGGCAGCGGATGAGAACCTGGACCATGAGACACCGCTGTCGGAATTGTTTGACGACCAGATCGCCTGTGCCGACATGATCGTCGTGAACAAGACCGACCTTATGTCGGATGCCGAGATTGACGCGCTGACGGCGCAACTCAACGCCGAAAGCCGTGATGGGGTGCAGGTGGTGCGCACGTCGATGGGTGCGCTGCCGGTGGGGGTTCTGCTGGGTCAGGGGATCGGGGCCGAGGCGGATATGGATGTGCGGGGCGAGGTGCATCACCATCATGACGACGACGATGATGATGATGACGATGACCACCACCACCACGATCACGGCCATGACGAGTTCGAGAGCTTTGTCGTCATGCGCGGCGAAGTGGATGATTCCAAGGCCTTTGCAGCGCAGGTGGCAGATGTGATCCGGGCGCATGATATTCTGCGGCTCAAGGGGTTTGCGACGGTCACGGGCAAACCGATGCGGCTGACGTTGCAGGCCGTCGGGCCGCGTGTGGACACATACTTTGACAAGCCTGTCGGGACTGGTCCGCGTGAAACTCGGCTGGTCGTGATCGGTCAGGCGGGGCTGGACCGCGCGGCGATTGAGGCTGCGTTGCAGGCATGAGTGTGACCGTCCGCAAGGCGAGCCCGAAAGAGGACGGGGCCACGGCCCTGCTGCGTGCGAGCCATACTTACCTTCAGTCCCTTTATCCGCCCGAGGACAATTACTTTCTGTCCATTGACGAGCTTTGCGTGCCTTCCATCGCTTTCTTTGTCGCGGAGCGCGACGGGGCGAACATCGCCTGCGGGGCGCTGGCGACGAAGGACGGCTATGGCGAGGTAAAGTCCATGTTCACTGCCCCAGCGGCGCGGGGGGCGGGCACCGGTGCGATCCTGATGGCGGCGCTCGAGGCAGAGGCCCGGGCGCAGGGGTTGCCGCTCATGCGGCTGGAGACGGGGGATGATCTTTACCCCGCGCACAGGCTTTATGAACGCCACGGATTCCTGCGCTGCGGGCCGTTCGGGGACTATGTCGACGGCCCCCATTCCGTTTTCATGGAAAAGCGGCTGTGAGATCAGCCCGGCAGTTTCGGTGCTTTGCCCTTGCGCGCTGCTTCGGCCAGTTTGGCCACAAGGTCGGCCTTGGGTTTCTTGCCACCAAACGGATTCTTGTCCGTGCCGGGGGCGTTGTGTTCCTTGTGGCGGGGCGTGCCTTTGGCGGCGGTGCTGCTGAACTGCTTGCTGTAGTCGGCCATGGCAGGCTCCTTTGTCGCGATGTGGGTGTGACCCATGCCCTATATGGGGATGCTGCACAAGGTTTCCACTGATGCACCTGCTGGCTGCAGCCCCCGGGGCGATTGCAGACGGCTTGGGCCCCGTTGATCTGGCGCAGACGCCGGGGGATGTGGTCATCCTGTCGGCGGCGGATACGGAGCTGGCGCTCTTGTCCGAGGCGCGGGCTGCGATGGAACGGCCGCCGATGCTGCGGCTGGCCTCTCTGTTGCACCTGTCGCATCCCCTGTCCGTAGACCTGCATCTGGATGCCTGCGCGACGCGGTCGAGGCTGGTGATCGCCCGCATCCTTGGGGGGCAGGGATACTGGCGTTACGGGCTCGCGCAGTATTCGGCGCGGCTGTTCGAGGCCGGCGTACCCTTTGTCGCCCTGCCGGGGGATGACAAGCAGGATGTGGAACTGCATGCACTGTCGACGGTGGCCGATGCGGATTACGAGGCTCTTTGGTCCTATTTCGTCGAGGGTGGGCCCGAGAATGCGGTGGGCCTTTTGACTTATGCCAAGGCGATGCTGGACGGAGGCGAGAAGCCTGCAGCGGCGCGGCCGCTGTTGCGTGCCGGGGTCTACTGGCCGGGGGTTGGACAGGCGAACCTGAATGCCGTCCGGCAAAGCTGGGTGCCCGGTGCTGCGGTCGTGCCCGTGGTATTCTACAGGTCTCTCATGCAGGGCGCGGGGCTTGCGCCCGTCAACCGGATAGTCAAGGCGCTCGTGCGGGCCGGGCTGAACCCCCTGCCCGTCTTTGTCGCCTCGCTCAAGGACCCGCTGAGCCGGGCGACTTTGGCCGCACTGTTCGCCGATGCGCCGCCTGATGTAATCCTGAACTGCACCGCCTTTGCCGTCGGCAGCCCCCATGCAGGTGACGACAGCCCGGACAATCCGCTGGCCGTCAATGATGCGCCGGTCTTTCAGGTGATCCTTTCCGGCGGGACCGAGGCGGCTTGGGCCGAAGGGCTGCGCGGGCTGTCGGGGACAGATATCGCGATGAACGTGGCTCTGCCCGAGGTAGACGGGCGCATCCTGTCCCGTGCGGTCAGCTTCAAGGGCGAGGCCTATTTCGACCCCGACACCGAATGCCCCTTCACGACCCATCACCCACAGGGGGACCGGATCGAGTTTGTCGTGCGGCTCGCGGCCAATTGGGCTGCCTTGCGGCGCAAGGCGGCCCCTGACCGCAAGGTCGCGCTGATCCTCGCCAATTATCCGAACAAGGACGGGCGGCTTGCTAATGGCGTGGGCCTCGATACCCCTGCCGCGACTGTGCATGTGCTGGGGCTATTGCGGGACGCGGGTTATGCCGTCGAGGGCGCGCCTGCAGAGTCGCAGGCTCTGATGGACCGTATCATGGCGGGGCCGACGAACTGGCTGACCGACCGGGCCGCGCGGGAGGGGGGAGAGGTTCTGCCGCTGAGAGACTACCGCGCCTTCTTTGACGCCCTCCCGTGGGAAGTGAAGGATCAGGTCATCACCCGCTGGGGCCAGCCCGAGTCTGATCCCTTCTTCTGGTCCGGTGCTCCGCCCGTTTTCGCCTCAATCGGCCCACCGGACCGATTGAAGGATGGCCCAAACTCCCCGCCGGAGGCTCCGGCACCGGCTCCGAACGCGGGTTTCGCCCTGTCGGTGCACCGTTTCGGCAATGTTGTGGTCGGGCTGCAGCCCGCGCGCGGCTACAACATCGACCCGACCGAGACCTACCATTCCCCGGACCTGATCCCGCCGCATCATTACCTGGCCTTCTATGTCTGGCTGCGGGAATACTGGGGCGCGGATGCGATTGTCCACTTGGGCAAGCATGGCAATCTGGAATGGCTGCCGGGCAAGTCAGTGGCGCTGTCGGCCACCTGCTGGCCCGAGATTGTGCTGGGTCCGATGCCGCATGTTTATCCGTTCATCGTGAACGACCCCGGCGAAGGCACGCAGGCCAAGCGTCGGGCGCAGGCGGTGATCGTGGATCACCTGACACCGCCGCTGACCCGGGCCGAGACTTACGGGCCGCTCCGCGATCTCGAAGCGCTGGTGGACGAATACTATACGGCGGCAGGCGTCGATCCCAGGCGCGTGGCGCACCTGCAGCGCGAGATCATGTCGCTGAGTCTGGCAACGGGGCTTGCGCAGGATGCAGGGATGCAGGGCCAGGATGACCGACAGGATCTGGCGCGGCTGGACGCCTATCTGTGTGACCTGAAGGAGGCGCAGATCCGGAACGGGCTGCATGTGTTCGGGCAGTCACCTGTGGGCGTGCAGGAACGCGATCTGGCGATTGCGCTGGCGCGGGTGCCGCGTGGGCACGGGGCGGGGGGGAATGCCTCTCTGCTGCGGTCGCTGGCGGGGGATCTGGAGCTGGGGTTTGATCCGCTGACGGAAGAGCTTGGGACGGAATGGACTGGGCCGCGCCCTGCTCCGCTGGTTGGACTAACCACAGACCTGTGGCGGACGGCTGGCGATACGGTCGAGCGGTTGGAGCTGCTGGCGCAGGGATTGCTGGATGGCGCTCTTGCCCCGCCGGGGGTCCGGAGCGGGGCGGTTATGGAGCAGGTCGCGGGCCATATCCGCCCGACTTTGGCCGCCTGTGGCCCGGCTGAAGGGGCGGCGTTGTTGCGGGTGCTGGACGGACGGTCGGTGGCCCCCGGCCCTTCGGGCGCGCCGACGCGGGGGCGGCTGGATGTGTTGCCGACGGGGCGCAATTTCTACTCAGTCGACAGCCGGGCGGTGCCGACGCCGACGGCCTGGTCATTGGGCTGGCATTCGGCGACGCTCCTGATCGAGAAGTATCTGCAGGACCATGGCGACTGGCCGCGCGGGATGCTGGTGACGGCCTGGGGCACGGCCAACATGCGAACGGGTGGCGATGATATTGCGCAGGCTTTGGCCCTGATGGGGGTCAAGCCGCAATGGGACGCGATGAGCCGACGGGTGACCGGGTTCGAGATCATGCCGCTCTCGGTCCTCGGGCGGCCAAGGGTGGATGTGACGCTGCGCATCTCGGGTCTTTTCCGCGATGCGTTTCCGCAGTTGATCGCGCTGGTGGACAGTGCGGCCCGGGCAGTGCAGGCGCTTGAAGAACCCGAGGCCGACAATCCCGCCGCCGCGCGGTCCAAGGCGGGTGAGGGCGGGGCGCGGGTCTATGGGTCGAAACCGGGGGCCTATGGGGCCGGGCTGCAGGCGCTGATCGATGAACGAATCTGGACGACCAAGGCCGATCTGGGGAACGCCTATCTGGACTGGGGCGGCTATGCCTATGGCGCGGCTGAGGAGGGCGCGGCGGACCGCGCGGGGTTTGCGGCGCGGTTGGGGCAGGTCGAGGCCATCGTCCAGAATCAGGACAACCGCGAGCATGATCTTCTGGACAGCGACGACTACTATCAGTTCGAAGGTGGCGCTGCAGCGGCGGTAAGTGCGCTGCAAGGGCGGGACAGACCCTTGTATCACAACGACCATTCGCGGCCCGAGCGGCCAGTGATCCGCACGCTGGAGGACGAGATCGGGCGGGTCATCCGGTCGCGGGTCGTCAATCCCAAGTGGATCGAAGGGGTCAAGCGGCACGGCTACAAGGGCGCGTTCGAAATTGCGGCGACAGTGGATTACCTGTTCGCCTTTGCCGCCACGACGGGGGCAGTGCGGAACCACCATTTCGATCTGGTCGAGGGGGCGTTCCTAGAGGACGACGCCACGCGGGCGTTCATCGCTGAACATAATGCCCCAGCGTTGCGCGAGATTGCGGAGCGGTTGCAAGAGGCGATTGACCGGGGGCTTTGGGTGCCACGGTCGAACTCGGCACGGGCGCGGATCGAGGGGCTTTTGTAAGGCGGGCAGTTTGTGCGCCGCCCCATCAACTTCCCCTTGATCTGAGCAGGATAAGTGCGGGATCCGGTGGAGCCACCGACGCGCTGACACCCGCCGAAGCCAGTGGCCCCGTCCCACCCGCCTCGCTAGAGGTCAGCGTCCGCCCAGGCGGGGGAGAAACACCCACCCTGCGGGGCTCGGGCGCTGACCGGGACGCTTGGGCGTCCCGGTTGGAAAGCGTTGGTGTCAGCGCGTGACCAAGGCGATGGCCTTGGTCATTGTTCGTTTGGAGCGATGCTAAGGGTTGGTGTGGTTTCTGTGGGTATTGAAGGTCGAATTGAACTCCCTACCCTACACCACATCCCCCTTCCCACTGCCTGATCGTGCCGCTAACATGCTAGTATGAGCACCGAAGGCGATCTTCTCCATGTCGTGACGAGCGACAATATTTCCCCGTCGCGTATCGCGTTCGGGCGGGCCGTGATCTGGGGCGCGGCGCTGTTGCTGGCCGTCGTGGCGGTGTTGCAGACGCTGCAGGAAACCGGCAACGTGGACTTAGGGTTCACCAACTGGCGGCCCACGCTTTATGCTTATCTCACTTGGGCGGTGGCGTTGTGCTGGGGGCAGGTGCTGATCCGGGGCGAGAAGGGAAAGCGGACGCTGTTTGTCCTTCCGGCGGTACTGTTCGTCGTCTCTCTTGTTGTTTTCCCGCTGATTTTCGGGCTGATCATAGCGTTTTCGGACTGGAACCTGTCCTCGCCAGATGGGCGGCAGTTCAACGGGGTCGATAACATTGTGCAGATGTGGAGCGATCCGTTCTACTGGAACGCGCTCAAGAACATGGTCTGGTACTGTCTGGCCATCATCGTGGAATACGCCATCGCTTTCGGCCTCGCGCTGATGCTGAATGCGCAGATCCGGGCGCGGAAGTTTTTTCGGGTGGCCTTCCTTCTGCCGCTGATGCTGTCGCCGGTAGCGGTATCGTGGATGGTCGGCAAGTCCATGCTGGAGCTTCGGTTCGGACCGCTCGCACGGCTGGCGCGGGCGCTGGGGTGGGATGATCCGTCGTTCTTTGAGAACCCGGTCATGGCACGGCTGATGATCATGCTGATGGATGCGTGGACCTTTATCCCCTTCATGATGATCATGATTCTGGCGGGTCTGCAGGCGATTCCGCGCGAGGTGCAGGAGGCGGCCAAGGTGGACGGGGCGAACGGCTGGCGGGGGTTCTGGGAAGTAACCTTTCCCCTGATGCTGCCGGTGTCGATCACGGCGATCCTGATCCGCATCATCTTCAAGCTGAAGCTGGCCGACATCATCATCAACGTCACCTCGGGCGGGCCGGGTGGGGCCACGGATTCAGTGACAAGTTTCATCTTCCGCGAATACCGGGACCGGTCAAACGTGGGCTATGGCACGCTTCTGGCGATGGTCTATCTGGTGATCATCGTGATCGTGATGACGATCCTGATGAAGATTGCCGACCGCTGGACACGGCCACAAACGTGAGAGCCGCCGTATGACTGACGCCACCAGCCAACAGATTTTTCACGACAGCGAAAGCGATCTTGGTCACAAGATGAAGTGGTGGGCGGGGCGCGTAGCCATCTATGGTGCGCTGATTTTCTGGGCGATCATCTGCCTGTTTCCGATCTACTGGACGCTGACGACCAGTTTCAAGATGGCGCCGAACGTGATGAAGGGGGCGATGATCCCCTGGGTTGATTTCCAGCCGGCCTGGCTGGGCTGGAAATCCATCGGCCTGTCGCCCGACACCATCGGGGCGGAATCGACAGTGCGGGCGGAGTTCCTGAAAAGGTTCATGAATTCAGCGGTCATCTCGCTGTCCGCATCGGCCCTTGCGGTGGTGCTGGGGAGCCTATCGGCCTATGGGCTGTCGCGGTTCAGCTACAAGTTCGGGTACATGCGCAACAGCGATATCTCGTTCTTCTTCCTGTCGCAGCTGATCCTTCCGCCGGTGGTTCTGGCGCTGCCTTTCCTTGTTCTTTACAAAGCCTTGGCGTTGCTGGACACGCGGATCGGGCTGATCCTGCTTTATACCCTTTCGGTCCTCCCCATCGTCATCTGGATCATGCGGGACCAGTTCGCGACGATCCCGACCGAGCTGGAAGAGGCGGCGATGGTGGACGGGTTGTCGATCTGGGGGGCGTTCCTGACGATCGTCCTGCCGATCGCCCTGCCCGGCATGGTGGCGGCTTTCATTCTGAGCCTTGTGCTGTCGTGGAATGAATACTTCTTTGCTGCGCTGCTGACTTCCTCTTACGCCAACACGCTGCCGGTGATGGTGGCGAGCCAGACGGGCAGTCAGGGGATCAACTGGTGGGCGATGGCGGCGCTGGCTTCGGCAGCGATCTTGCCACTGATTGTCATCGGGGTGGTGCTGGAGCGGTTCATCATCCGGGGGATGGCGGCGGGGGCCGTGAAGTAAAGGTTAAGAAAGCACCGTCCCTTGCGCAACACTTATGGGGGGTGTCGATTTCAAGTCTTGCAAGACCTTGATCTGAAAGTATTTTATGGCGATTTTCGGTTTCGGTATCGCGTCGGTAATGCGTCGGTATCACGTCGGTGCAACGTCGGTATTTCCGGCACGGGACCATAAGGATTCATTCAGGATCAGCCGGTCCGCAGGGCCATCCTGCGCGCAGGACGTTGAAAAACAGTAACTTCGGCGGACGGCCGGAAGGGGGGCAGATGCTCAAGGGAATTGACCAGCGGCTGTCGGCCGAGATCGTGCATGTGCTGATGCTGATGGGGCATGGCGATGACCTTGTCATCTGCGATGTGAACCACCCGGCGGTGACGATTGCCAAGGAGACGACCTATGGCAAACTGGTCGACATGCCGGGCTGCGACATTCCGACGGCGGCGCGGGCGATCCTGACGCTGATGCCTTTGGATACCTTTGTGGAGCGTCCCGTATCGCGTATGCAGATGGTGGGTAACCCTGACGGAACGACCCCTGTCTTTGGCCGGATGCAGGCGGTGGTCGACGCCGCCGAGGGCAGGCATGTGCCGATGGAGCCGCTGGAGCGGTTTGCCTTTTATGCGGCAGCGAAGAAGAGTTTTGCGATCATCCGGACGGCGGACAGCGGGCCTTATGGCTGCTTCATCCTGAAGAAGGGTGTGGTGGACCTGACGCCGCTGTAGGGCGGGTCAGATATGGCAAAGTTCCTTGTCACGGACGTCGGCCTGAGCGCGGCTCCTGGCTTCAAGTTCCTGACAAATACGGCGGACTTGCATCCTGGTCGTCGATTCCGACAGTTCATGTTCGAAGGCGATGAGCTTGTTGGTCTGGCCGAGCGGTATCACGTGAAGGACGTCGAGTTCCAGCGATGACAGAAAGGCAGGCTTGGCCCTGCGGGCGGGGTTTGCCTTGCGTGCGAAATCCATTGGCACAAGGGATTCGCCAGCGGCGACCAGTTCGATGGCTGTGGACAGGTCGCGGAGCGGTACGACCTTGGGTATGAAGCCCTTGGCGCCCTGGGTGAGCGCGTCAGAGACCTTTTCGTCGCTGGCGTTGCCGGAAAAGATGACAACGGGGGTCTGGAGCGCGGACTTGACCACTTTGCGGACATCGCTGACCCTGTGCATATCGGGCAGGACGAGGTCTTGGGCTGGCCTACTGGACGTAGTCCATCAGTTCCTCGACCCGGTCGCGGGTAAGTTCGATGCGGCAGGAGGTGATGGCGATGCCGGTGCCTGAGCCGCCGCCGAAGGTGCTGCCGACGTATTCGCACTGGGCATCGCGGTAGGCGAGCCAAGCGGCCTGCGAGGCTTTGAGCGCCGGGGTGGCTTCGGTGCGTTCGGTGATGCCGTCAAGATCGGCTGCGCTGGTCATGGCAAAGCCGAGGACCACGTCGAGCGTGGCGTTCACCCGGGTTTCGATATCGCTGACGCAGGTGCCGATTTCGACCTGGCTGCCTTCGGTGGTGCTGCATTCCATCGAAGGGTCGGCAACGGCCAGGCCGGGGGCGGTGAGGGCGAGGAGGAGGGCGAGATTGCGGGTCATGTCGGCTTTCCGTTTGGATGTTGGAATGAAAGCGTAGCACAGGTTGCCCCTGTCGCATAGCGGGCCGTCAGGCGAGACCCAGCACCTTGCGCAGATGGTCAAGGATGATGGCAACCCCGGCCTGCCCCTGTGCCAGCGTCGCCTTGGGTGCGGTGGCGGTGTACCATGTGTCATTGGCAGCGATCTGCCCGGCGTCGACCGTGTCGGGTGCCAGTACCATCATCAGGGCCGTTTCCCCTTCGCCGGCGTGGTCGAAGATGTAGTTGGCCCCGTGGGGCAGGAGGGGGTGGACAGAAATCCAGTTGAACGGATTGTCGCCCGCGGCGTGGCCCTCGTAGTAATCCGCCATGTCGCCCTTGCCCCACCAGCCAAGGCCCCGGGTCTGTTCGAGATGGGCAAAGACCGCCTGCCGGGCGGCAAGGCGGAAGGCGAGGTCGGTTGGCATGCCCTGGGCAAAATTCTCAGTCTGGTGGTGGATGACGCCGTGGATGTTGCGGAAGCCGATGCGGAGGAGGCCCGCAAACATGGCCTGCGCGAAGGGAACGATGGTCGCGCTGTCGACATGGAGCGTGCCGGTGCCGTCGGGGCCTGCGACCGCATAGCTGGCGGCCCCATAGGCGAAGGGGGGCAGGACAATGATCTGATCGCCGAGGAGGTCGAGTGATTCGGTGACGGCCAGCAGGTCCATCCCCACGGGAAGGTGTTCGCCGTGGTATTCCTGCACGCCGATGGGCAGGACAAGGGGGATGTTGGCGGCCATGGCATCGCGCAACTGGCCGGGGCGGAGGCGTTCAAAGCGCATCACTCACTCCATATTCGTGTGGCGGGCGCGCATGGCTTCGGCGGTTTCGCCGAGGATGTCGCGGAGTTTCAGGACCATGATTTCAAAGAGGAGAAACAGCGCGCCTTCGAAGATCGAACCCATGGGGAGAAGGCGGGCAGCGCCCTGATCATTGGCCATGGTCTGGGCGGGGACCGTGAGGATCGTAGTGGCGAGGCGGGCGGAGGGAGTTTCCGGCGTCGCGGTGAAGAAGAGCACATCGGCCCCGGCCTTGCGGGCGACCTGCATCAGCGCAGTGACGGTAGAAAGTTCGCCGGGACCTGCGGTGCAGAGGAAGAGGTCACCGGGACCGAGTGGCGGTGCGGCCATGTCGCCCTGCACGGCGACGGTCTTGCCGAGATGGTGGAGGCGCATGGCAAAGCCCCGGACCTGCAGGCCTTCGCGGCCGCAACCGTAGGCCAAGATGTTGTGTGACCTGGCGATCAGGGCGCAGGCGGCTTCGATTTCGGCAGGGTGGATGGGCTGAACGGCGTCGCTGAGTTCGGTGAGGGCGGTGTCGAAGGTCATCCGAGGTCTGCCATGATGTCGCGCGTCTGATCGTAAAGGCGAAGGAAGAGGGGATACATCAGGTCATAGGCCGGATCGGGTGCGGCGCGGACGGTGCGCTCGGTGGGGTTCCAGCGGTCGATGTCCTCTGGCCGGACGGCGCCGGCTGCGACGGCGGCAAGGAAGGCATCGCCGAAGGAGGCACCAGTGGTGACGGCACAGACGGTCTGGTCAAGACCGGTGAGGTCGGAGGTGGCCTGCATCCAGGGGGCGTTTTTGGTGCCGCCGCCTACGGCAAGGACGCGGGTCGGAGGCGCGCCTGCGGCAGTGTAGGTGTCAGTGATGTGGCGCGTGGCGGCGGCGATGCCTTCGAGGGCGGCGCGGTAGAGGTCACCGCGGGTATGGGTGAGGTTCAGGCCAAAAAAGGTGCCCTTGGCCATGGGATCATGGATCGGCGTACGTTCACCTGAGAAATAGGGAAGGCAGATGAGGCCCTTGGCCCCTTTGGGCGACGCGAAGGCCTCTTCGGTCAGGGTCGTGAAGGCGGAGTCGCGGGGGAGGTCGCGGGCGAACTGGTCGCGGAACCAGTGGGTGAGCGTGCCTGAGGTGGCAAGGCCCGCCATGCCGGCGAATTGGCCCTTGAACAGCCAAGGGGCGTGCCAGAGGCGGGGATCGGTCAGGCGGCGGGCGGCGAGTTCGATGATGAAGATGGTGGAGCCGTACATCATCATCATGTCGCCGGGCGTGCGGACGCCCACACTGACCGCCTCGGCCCCGGCGTCGATGGTGCCGCAGGTGACAGGGGTGCCGATCGCAAGGCCGGTGGCGGCGGCCGCCTCTGGCGTAACACGGCCTGCGATCTCGGTGGACCAAAGGAGGCGGGGGAGCATCGACGGCGGACAGATGTCGGCCAGGTCAAAGCACCAGTCCTGTGCCGCGAAATCGTAGAGGGGAGAGAAGTTGGCGGCGGTGTAATGGTCGATGACATATTCGTCGGTGAGGCGGAATGTGAGGAAACTGGTGGAGGTCAGAATGCGGGCGGTCTGCGCCCAGAGGTCGGGGTGGTTGCGTTTCAGCCAGAAGATCTTGGGGCCGACGGACTGAGAAGTGAGGGCGTTGCCGCAGCGGGAGAGGATCGTGGCCTCGCCCACTTCCGCGTTCAGAAGGTCGATCTCGGCCTGCGCGCGGGTGTCGACACCATAAAGGACGCCATTCATCAGGGGGCGGCCTGCCGCATCGACGGGCAGCATGCAGGGGCCGATGGCGCTGGTGGCCACGGCGGCGATGTCGGTCGGGTCGACGCCAGAGGCGGCGAGGAGTTCGCGGGTGATGTGGACGAAATCGCCCCACCAGTCTTCCTCGGCCCGGTGTTCGGCCCAGCCGGGGCGAGGAATGAGCATCTGATGGGGCCGCGCGGCCTGCGCCACGATACGGCCTGTTGCGTCAGTCAGGACGCCCTTGGATTCGAATGTGCCGATGTCGACGCCGAGAAAATGGGTCATCTCTGGCCTGCAGAGGTTGCGCACGCGGAAAGGTCGGAGGGGGGCTCTGCCCCCCGCCTGCGGCTCCCCCCGGGATATTTCAGGACAGAAAATGAGAAGATGACACGGTTATTGCATTTTCTGTCTGCAAATATCCCGGGGGAGTCGACGTCAGGAGACGGGGGCAGAGCCCCCTGTGACGATGGGGAGAGGCGGGACGTCACAGGTCACGCCCCAACGCGAAGCCCGGCCCAATCGCAGCGAGGGCGGCGGTGGTGAGGCGGGTGAGCCCTTCGAGATCGGCAAGGTCGCAGCATTCGAGCGCGGAATGGGAGTGGCGCATGGGGAAACCGATGTCGATGCTGGCCACCCCCTGTCCCAGCGTCTGGACGTAAGACAGGTCGGTGAGGACACCGACCTGGGCCGAGCGCTGGAGCGCGATGGCTTGGCGGTCGGCGGTGTCTTCGAACAGGCGGACCATGGCGGGATGGGGGATCACACCGTTCAGCGTGCCGCGCCCGTGGAAGCTGTAGAGGCTGATGCCGGGGCCGTCGCCGAGCGTCATCTCGCCCCGGTCGGCCATGTCGGGCGTGTCGGTGGCGAGCATGAGGTCGATCTGGATGGCGATTTCGGGCTGTAGGACCTGGGCGGCGGTGACAGCACCACGGAGGTTGAATTCCTCTTGCACGGACCAGACGAGGTGGACGGTCGGGCCCGTCGTGCGTGTTTTTAGGGCGCGGGCGACCTCGAGAAGCACGGCGCAGCCTGCACGGTCATCGACGGCGGTGCCCGCGATCCGGTCGCCTGCGAGGGGGAGGACGTGGGGCGTGTAGACGACGGGGGTACCGATGCGGATGCCTGTGGCTTCGACCGCCGCCTTGGAGCCGTGGCCGGTGTCGATCAGGATCTGGGGTGCGGTGAGGACCTTGTATTTCTCTTCGGGCTGGGTCGCGTGATGGGCCTTGTTCATGATGATGCCGGGCACATCGTGGCCTTCAGCCAGGCAAAGGAGGACGGATTGCGCGGCCATCGCGCGTTCAGACACGCCGCCCATGCGTTCGACGCGGATCAGGCCGTCAGCTTCAATCCGGCGGACAAAGAAGCCCAGCTGGTCCATGTGGGTGAAGAGCATGACCGAAGGGGCGGCGGGATCGCCGGGGAAGGTAGCGATGAGGTTGCCGAGGCGGTCGGTCGTTGTGACTATGCCCAGCGCCGCGAGGGTCTGGCGGATGTAACGGGCCACGCGTTCCTCGTGCCCCGAGAGGCCGGGGAGGAGCATGAGCGCGGTGAGGTCGGCGCGGAGGCGGTCCTTCATCAATTGCCCCGTGCCGTGCGGACGCGGGCCATGAAATCGGCCGCGCGGTCGGGGTCTACGGAGTTCCAGGTGTGGCCGTCGACCTTGAGCGCCGAGCCCACGACGCAGCCGTCTGCGATGCGCAGTACATCTGCCACGGTGGCGTGTTTGACGCCGGTGTTGGCCATGACGGGCGTGGCGGGGAGGGCTTTCTTGACGGCTTCGAGGTCTTCCATCCGGGCGGCTTCGCCAGTGATCTGGCCCGAGACGAGGACGGCGTCAGGGACCGAGGAGAAGACGGCTGAGCGGGCCCGGTCGGGGAGTGGACGGCGGTCGAGGCTGTCGGCAAACTCGGCCGAGACATTGAAGAGCATCGCGAGGTCTTGCCGGCCAAGGCGGTTGCGGTACCGCATGGCGGCCCCGGCGTCGGGCGTCCAGGGGCCCATGTCCGAGGCATAGGTGCCTGTGAAGATTTCGCGCACAAAGGCAGCGCCGGTGGCGGCGGCAAGGGCCACGGTCGACATCGGGTCCCAGAGGACATTGACACCGAAGGGGACGGTGATTTCGGCGCGGAGCTGGCCGATGATATGGGCCATCGTGGCGGTCGAGGCAGTGTCGACCTTGAATTCATAGGGCCTGTCGTTTTCGTTGCCGAACATGATGGCGTCAAAGCCTGCAGCCTGAAGGGCGTGCAGATCGTCACGCGCCCCGGCGAGGAGGCCCGCGATCCCTGCATCGGCATCGTAAAGGGGGGAGCCCGGCAGCGCGCCGAGGTGGACCATCGCGATCACGGGCTGGTTCACCCCGAACACGCGTTTGAAGTTCTGCATCTTTGTCCCCCCTTGGCCCGGCCCATCGAAGGGGGTGCGGCCCGTCTTGAATCATACTAGCATGTTAGCGGGTCAGCGCATGGAGATGCAATTGAAGACAAGGCACTGGGACCGGATTGGCAATGGCGGGATCACATTCACCGAACTGGGGTTCGGGACAGCACCTTTGGGCAACCTTTACCGGGCGATCAGCGATGATGATGCCCATGCGATCCTTGAGGAGGCCTGGGCGGGCGGGGTGCGGTATTTTGATACGGCGCCGCTTTATGGGCTGGGCCTGTCCGAGACGCGGCTGAACCGGTTCCTGCGGGGCAAGCCGCGCGATCAGTATGTGCTGTCGTCGAAGATCGGACGCGTGCTGCGCGCCGTGGGCGAGGGGCAGCGGGAGGGGATCGGAAAGTGGTTCGACGTGCCAAACCGGGTGGGCATTTATGACTATTCCTATGACGGGGTGATGCGGTCGGTGGAATTCTCGCTTGAGCGGCTGGGGATCGAACGTATCGACATTCTTTACGCGCATGACCTGGATATCTTTACGCACAAGTCGCCCGAGGTTCTTTCCGGGTATCAGGAGGCCTTCATGGCCGGGGGATACAGGGCGCTGGTTGCGCTGCGGGATCAGGGGGTGATCAAGGCGTTCGGGGCGGGGATCAACGAGGAAGGACCGGCCGAGTGGCTGGCCCGGCGGGGGGATTTCGACCTGTTCCTGCTGGCGGGGCGCTATACGCTGTTGCTGCAGCCGGCGCAGGAGACGTTCCTGCCGTTATGTGTGGAGCGCGGGATCGGGATTGTCGTGGGGGCGCCTTATAACTCGGGCATTCTGGCGACGGGGGCACGGCCAGGGGCGTGGTTTGCCTATGAGCCTGCGCCGCAGGCCATACTTGAACGCGTGGCGCGGATCGAGGTGGTCTGTGCGCGGCACGGGGTGCGGCTGGTGGATGCGGCGTTCCAGTTCCCGCTGCGGCATCCGGCGGTCGTGTCGATGATCCCCGGCGGGCAGGGCGTGGCCGAGATGGCGTCGAACCTGGCCGCCGAGGGAACGGAGATTCCGGCGGGGCTGTGGGCGGATCTGAAGGCCGAAGGGTTGCTGCGGGGGGATGTGCCGGTCTGACTTTGGTTTTGCGGGGGAGGGCAAATCAGGCGGCTTGTCTTCCCAACAACCACAATCCGATAAAGCCGAAGACCAGTTCCAGAAGGAGGTAGGTCACAAGAAGCGGATGTGGCCAACCGTCAAGGATAAGGCTGGCGAGACGGCCCAGCGCCAGACCCAGCATGACGATGACAAGGCTCCACAGCGCGGGAACCTTGATCGAGGGCTTCATGGCAACAATCAGCCAGAACGCAACGAGTGCGAGACAGAGGCACATGAGCGCCCGAAAGATATGCCGGGTATTCAGCCCTGTGGCATCAATTCCAAAAAACCAAGGGAGCGTCGTCCCGGGAACCAGACCATGGGACAGGGCAACCGGGATCAACCCGGTGGCCATCACCACGAGAAAGATGGTTTGGAGGCGATCCGGATTTGGTCATGCCATGCTACCATCCCCTGTGTTGGATCATTCAATAACGAGTGGCTTAATCTTGCGATCCGATCAAGGCATTCGTCGGTCAGGCGGCGTGATGGCGAGGCTCGCTATCCTCCAGGCACCGGAAGCATTGTGCAGGCGGGGGTCCGAAGGCCCGGTTCGTCGTCTGTCCGGCCTGTTGAGAATGGGCGTCAGGATGGGAGGAAGGCCTGCACCTTGGCTGGAGTTATCCGGGCTCGCTCGGTCACCACGGTGGAGACGTGCAGTGCGGCGGCGGCCTGGGCGAAGGCGCAGGCAGTTGGGAGGGTTGCACCCGTCGCCAGTTGTGCGGCGAGGGCGCCGATGAAGGCGTCTCCGGCGCCGTGGGTCGAGATGGCGGTGACCTGGTGGGCGGGCTGGTGGGTGGTTGTGCCGTCGTGAAGGACGAGGCCGCCGCCGCCGAGGGTGAGGATCACGCGGGCCGGGCCGAGTTTCGTGAGGGCTGCAGCGGCGGGGATCGGGTCGAGGGCGGTGTCGGGGATGCCGAGGAGATCGGCGGCTTCGACCCGGTTGACGATCAGGATGTCGGTCTGGGCGAGGAGTGCCGGGGACATCGCGCGGGCGGGGGCGGCGTTGAGGAGGACCCTGGCCCCGGAGGTGCGGGCGCGGGTGGCGACCGCGAGGTTGACGGGTTCGGGGATCTCGTTCTGCAGGATCACGATGGTAGTACCGGGGGGGATCGTGACCTCGTCCGGGTCGATCAGCAGGTTGGCGGCGGAGACGATGACGGCACCGTAGCTGGCAGAGGGTTCAATGATCGCGACGCTCATCCCCGAGGGGCCGAAGGTGGTTCGGACCTGGGTCTGATCTACGCCGGCCTCGGTCAGCGTGGCGCGGAGGCGGATGGCGAAGGCGTCGTCACCGACGCGGCCCGCCATTGCGGTGGGGGCGCCCATGCGGGCGGCGGCGACGGCCTGATTGCCGCCCTTGCCACCAAATGCATAGGCGACGGTCGTGCCCGTGACGGTTTCGTCAAGGCGCGGCAGATGGGGCGCGTCCACGATCACGTCGAGGTGGAGCGAGCCGCAGACAAAGACGGTCATGTGGGATTCCGGTAGAGGGCGTCGGCCACGATGCGCAGGCTTTCGGTGGCGTCCTGACGGGCGATGGCGGCGGTCAGCTCGGGGTTGTCCACCAAAGTCGCCGCGATGGCGCGGAGACGGTCGGCCATGTGGATGTTGGTTGCCGCTTCCTTTACCGGGTCGAGGCCGCCGTGGTCAGGAAAGGTGTCAAAGTAGATCACGCCGTCATAGTTCATTCGGGCGAGTTCGACGAAGAGTTCGACCGTCTGGACGGGGTGGACGGAGCCGACCATGAGGCCATCGTCGCGTTTACCGTAACCATCGTTGAGGTGGACGCCGAGAATGCGGGAATGGCGTGCGGCGAGGCGGGCGACCTGGGCCGGAATCTCATCCGCAAAGAGGACGTGGCAGAAATCCACGGTCACGCCGAGGTTGGGCCGGGCGACGTCCTTGATGGCCAGAAGCGTGGTGGCCATGTCGGGGAGGAGCGCATAGGCACGCGGTTCGTTCGGTTTGTATTCGATGGCGATGTCGAGCGCGGTGTTGTGGTCGGCCACCGTACGGAGGGCTTCGATAGTGGCGTCCCACATCGCGTCGTGATCGCCCTGAAAGGAATAATCGACCCCGTCCTGACCGAGCCAGAGAGTCATCACGGTGCCGCCCATTTCAGAGAGCGCATCAAGGCCACGTCGCGTCATGTCGAGCGCGGATTGGCGGATCGTGCGGTCGGGGTGGGTGAAGGCGCCGAGGCGGAAGCCGGGATCGGTATAGTAGCGCATTGCAAGGCCGTTGAGCGCAATGCCCTGCGCCGCCAGCAGATCGGACAGTTGCGCGGGTCTGTGGTGGTCGAAATGGTCGGGGAAGTTCAGATCGGCGGCATCCATGCCGGGCACGAGCCCTGCCCGGGCGATCAAGTCGGCCACGGTCGGTTTGCCGGGAAGGCCCACCTTGAAGGCATTCAGCCGCGCGGCATAGCGGGGGCGGTTCGGGCGGTCTGTCATGGAGGGGTCCGTCGTCAGATGAAAAGCTCGGGCCGTTCGGCAGTCAGTTTTTCAAGCTGTGTCACAAGCTGACGCAAATGAACACGGGTGGCCGCACGGGCGTGTTCGGGATCGCGCGATTCGAGTGCGGTAACGATGGCCTGATGTTCGATGATCGTGTCGCCGATGCGCCCCGGCTGCGGCAGGATCAGTTGCCGGGCGCGGTTGACATGGACCCAGGCCGTCGAGGCCATGCCGGGCAGGCGGCGGTGGCCGGTGAAGGACAGGATCATTTCGTGCAGCGCGCTGTCCTGCGCATAGAAGCCCGCGATATCACCGTCAGCCACGAGAGCCTCTTGCAGGCGGAGGTTGCGGCGAAGCTGGACGAGTTGGTCGTCTGTGACGATCAGGGCCACGCGTTCGACGGCGGCCAGTTCGAGGGCCTCGCGCAGGAAGGCGCCTTCGCGGACTTCGGCCATCGAGAAGCGGGCGACGAAGGTGCCGGCCTGAGGGATGACATCGACAAGCGCCTCAGACGCGAGGCGGGCCACGGCCTCGGCGACGGGGCTGCGCGAGACGCCGAGTGCCTCGCAGATCTCGGCCTTGCGGAGGATCTCGCCGGGGCGGAACGTCAGGTTCAGAATGGCTTCCTTGAGGCAGGCGTAGACCTTTTGCGCGAGCGAGCCGGGGAAGGCATCAAGCGGGCGCAGGCGGCTGGCGGCGGGCCGGACCTCTTGCAAAGGGACATCCGAAGGATTTAACATACTAGCATGTTAGCCGGGGCCGATGCCCTGTCAAGCGAACCGCAGCCTGCGGTTGATCTTATCGAACGGGACGCCCCAGATGACAACCAATCATGCGCAGGTGATCCGCCTGCATCCGTCTGACAATGTGATCGTGGCGCTGGCAGACCTTGCCACCGGGCGGGAGTTGCCGGAATACGGGCTGACGCTGGTGACGGCGGTGCCGCGCGGGCACAAGGTGGCGCTGACGCCCGTGGCGGTGGGCGAGCAGGTGATCCGCTATGGCCAGATCATCGGTGTGGCGACAGTTCCCATCGCGGCAGGCGAGCATATTCATACGCATAACATCGGTATGGGGGCACATTCGACGGATTATGCGTTCTCGTCTGATATCCGGCCCCTGCCCAAGGTTGACGGGCCGCGGACCTTCATGGGCTATCACCGGGCCGACGGGAAGGTGGGTACGCGGAACTATCTTGGCATCCTGACTTCGGTCAACTGTTCGGGCTCGGTCGCGCGGTTCATTGCAGAGGCCTGCGACCGGGACGGATGGCTGAAGGATTTCCCGAATGTCGACGGGGTCGTGCCCATCGTGCATGGCACGGGCTGTGGCATGTCGGGCAAGGACGAAGGCTATGACACGCTGTTCCGGACGTTGCAGGGCTATGCGCGGAACCCGAACTTTGGCGGTATCCTTCTGGTCGGGCTGGGCTGCGAGGTGATGCAGATCCCCGATCTGATCGGGCACAGCCGGATGCGGGGCGACGGCAATTTCCGCTACATGACGATCCAGCAGACGGGCGGGACGAAGAAGACGATCGACAGGGGTGTCGCCATGCTGAAGGAGATGGCGGTGCAGGCCAATGCGGTGGCGCGGGCGCCCGCGGGGCTGGAGCATCTGGTGATCGGGATGCAGTGCGGCGGATCGGACGGCTATTCCGGGATCACGGCGAACCCGGCTTTGGGCGTGGCGTCGGATATGGTCGTAGCGCATGGTGGAACGACCATCCTGTCGGAGACGCCCGAGATCTATGGCGCAGAGCATCTGCTGACGCGGCGGGCGGTGACGCCCGAGGTAGGGCAGAAGATCGTGGACCGGATCAAATGGTGGGAAGAATACACCAGTCGCTGGGGCGGCGAGATGGACAACAACCCGAGCCCCGGGAACAAGAAGGGCGGGCTGACAACGATCCTTGAAAAGTCGCTGGGTGCCGTGGCCAAGGGCGGGACGGCACCGCTGACGCAGGTCTACAAGTTTGCCGAGCCTGTGACGGAGCGGGGATTCGTCTATATGGACAGCCCCGGCTATGATCCGACATCGGTCACCGGACAGGTGGCGTCGGGGTCGAACCTGATCGTCTTCACGACGGGGCGCGGGTCCGTGTCGGGTTACAAGCCCACGCCCTGCATCAAGCTGGCCACCAATTCCGAAATGTATGGCCGGATGTCCGAGGATATGGACATCAACTGCGGCGACATCATCACCGACGGGGTGACGCTGGAGGAGAAGGGGCGGGAGATATTCGAGTTGTTCATCCGGGTTGCCTCGGGGGAAGAGACGAAATCCGAGGCTTTGGGATTTGGCGGGGCGGAGTTTGTGCCCTGGGCGATGGGCGCGGTGATGTAAGGACCGAGGGCGCATGTTCGCCCGGACGGTCGACTTCGCTTTGGCGGGTGGACGGGGTGAGGCATCGGCGACCTGAAGGCGCCGCTGGTGGTGCGGGCGGAGCGTCAGGCGCCGGAGCCTGAGTATGAATGCGTGACCCATGCGGCGGACCTGACCGCGTGTTTGCCGGTCGGCGGGTGAGGGGAGTCTTCTGGCAGAGATTGATCTGGAGAGTGTAGCGAACTGTTCGGACATTGATCTGAAGAGTGCCAATGCGAACGTGCGGTTCGTCCACTAGGACGGGACACCTTATCTGGGCACGTAAGGTTGTGGTGATGGTGCGTTGAAGCCCACACTATGCCGACGGGGCCATTGTGGTGTGGCATGTTGCGGTATGGGCTGAACACGCAGAGGCGGGGATGGCGGAGCGGTTTCTGGCGCTGGGCGGATGAGGGGCCGATGGTGCGTGCGGGCACGCACCCTACTGATGGCAAGGTTTGGCGATGGATGGGATACAGGCGCGGCGGGTTGAAGCGGGGGATGCGGCGTTGGGGGATGTCCTGGCGCTGATCCGGTCGGAGTTTGCCTATATGGACGGGGTGATTGATCCGCCGTCCTCGATGCACCGGCTGACGCTCGACAATCTGGCGTCGGGGGGTGAGGTCTGGGTGACCGGTGTGCCGGTCGTGGCCTGTGTGGTTCTGACAGTGAAGGGTGATGTGCTTTATGTCGGCAAGCTGGCGGTTGCAGCGGGGTCGCGTGGCAAGGGGCATGCGCGTGCCCTGGTCGATGTGGCAGAGACACGGGCACGCACACTTGGGCTCGGGTCACTGGAGTTGCAAGTGCGGGTGGAGCTGGAGGGGAACCAGCGGGCCTTTGTGGCGATGGGCTTTACCGAGACGGGGCGGACGGCGCATCCGGGGTATGACCGGCCTACGTCGGTGACGATGCAGCGGAGCGCATCAGGGAAGAAATAGGTCAACGGATCCAGAATTCCGTTCGATTTCTGGCTTTCAAGGCGAGGAAGTCAGGTCCGGAGTTTGCCTTGGCTTTTCAAGACGTCATCAACAACAGCGGCAACGGCCAAAGCGGCACGATCACTACCGTGAACGGAAAGGTCGACCATACGATCACGTCGACGGTCGTGACGGCCACGCGCCCCAACTCGTCCCAAGGCGCGCAGATGCCCGGGAACAGGACCGGTACATTTGAAGTAGCGTTTGACGAACCTGTCGTGGGCGTGACGGTCAGATTTGACCGGAGTGACCAGCCTGAAGTCCACGGGATCACGATCAATGGGCTGGAGGTCAACATACGGGACCTGATCAACAGCGGTGACGCGACCTTTAGGATTTTCATCGCGGGGTCGAGCCCGGTGCAGACCGGCACGCACATCATCTCGAACGGCGGCGTGACCAGCACCGCCTTCGTGGGTGAACGGAACCTACGTCAAGTTGTCTCTGACCATAGCCAAGGCGCTCTGCCCGCAACTAATGTGAAAGCAACACAGGCAGCCGAAGGTCTGAAAACACGCCCTTTGTCGCACCACCAAGGATGAAATCGCGCAAGCGGGAATGGCCGAAGCCGCCCATTGCCAAGAGTTGTGCGCCCTCTGAAATGGCTGTGTCCTGAAGCGCCTTCGCGATGGTTCGGCCTTCGAGGGTGACGATGACGGTTTTGGCGTTGTAGCCGCGCCGTTCAAGTGACGCGGCGAGGGTCGGCGCCAAACTGGAACTACTGAGCGACTTTTCACCTTGAACCGTCACAACCGACACGCGGCCCCCCGCAACGAGAAGTGGAAGTGCGTCGCACAGCGCCCGTGCGGCAACCCGGCTCCCGTCCCAGGCGATCGCAATGTGATCGATGGTAGGGGCAGCGGTCGACGGCGGCACAATGATCACCGGAACGCCCGCGCCAAACACAAGCGACTGCGCCATGTCCTGCGCCGATAGAGTCTCGCCCGACCAAGGCAGGAGCGCAAGGTCAAAGGTCCTTGCCTCTGTTGTGGCGGCGTCAAGGGCCGCGCCCAGCACCACGGTATGGTTGCCGATCGACAGGTTTTCTTCCGGCCCCTCCGCCGCCTTGATCAGGTCTTGCAGCCTTGTGCATTCTGCTTTGCTGCGCTCTTCGGCTGCGCGCGCCATGCCCTCGACGTTGATGAGAAAGCCACCGATCGGCGAGACTGTCGGCGGGATATCCACGGCGAAAGTCGAGACATGCAATCCGCAGCCCAGCGAGGCCGCAAAGCTGACTGCAGCCAGGATCGCCGGATCGAGCGCCGCCTCGGGATAGGTGTTGAGCGGCAGATAGGCGATACGATTGGGCATGGGTTCTGTCCTCATCTGGATATGGCGTTGACCAGCCACCGGGCAGCGCGGAGAAGATCCGCGAACTGAGGTGACTGATTGCATCAAGGTGCCCGACCAAGATGTGACGATCCTTGATGCAGATCAATCAAACGTCACCATAATGCAGTATTCTTAAGCAACATCGCGGGGAAGAAAGCCATGCCGCAGGACCGATATCAGACGGTGCAGGACGTTGCCGACAGGTTGGATGTTGCCGAGGCCACGGTGCGGCAATGGATCAAGACCGGTGCGCTGCGCGCCATCGATATCGGCAAGGGCTGGCGCATATCGGATACCGATCTTGCGCTGTTTCTGAAGACCCGCGAAACCGCACCGCGCCGGCAATCAGAGGGTTCCGGAACGAATCGGAACACCTAGTGTCGCCTCTGGATCAGAAAGGCCGCCCACGCCGTTTCGGCCGGGCGGCACATCGTCCTGCCTGCAAAGGCGGTCGGCCATGAAGGCCCCGGGTCACGACGGGTGCGTGGATTCCTGTGCGCCGTCCCGCGTCTTCCAAAGCGAATAGAAGATGCCTGCCGCAATGATGCCGATGGTGATGGCCAGCGAGAGGTAGGGGTCGAACTTGCCAAAGAAGTAGCTGTAGAAACCCTTCAGCCCGATGAAGATCAGCACCACGGCCAGCGCATACTTGAGGTAATGGAAGCGGTGCACCAGTGCGGCCAGCGCGAAGTAAAGCGCGCGAAGGCCGAGGATCGCCATGATGTTGGCGGTGTAGACGATGAAGGTGTCCGTGGTGATCAGGAAGATTGCCGGCACGGAATCGACGGCAAAGATCACGTCGGCAAAGTTGATCACGACCAGTGCCACGAACAGCGGTGTCGCGAACAGCACCATCTTTTTGGTGACCGGATGTGGCTGGCGCACAAAGAACTTCTGGCCGTGCAACTCTTTGGTCACGTTCATGAAACGCGAGACGAGCCCGACCATGGGGTTCTTCGAGACATCGGTCTCGCCCTCTTGGGTGAACAGCATCTTGATGCCGGTGAAGGCAAGGAAGGCCGCAAAGACCAGCGTCATCCACTTGTAGTTCGACACCAGTTCCGCACCGATCGCGATCATGACCCCGCGCAGGATGATGACGCCAACAATGCCCCAGACCAGCGCGCGGTACTGGTACTGCCGCGGAATGGCGAAATAGCCGAAGATCAGAGAGATGACAAAGACGTTGTCGATCGAGAGCACCTTCTCGATGATGTAGCCTTGGAAGTAGGAGGCGACCGGGTTTGTCCCGTCGCTGGTGACAAGGGTGCCGTTGGACCATGCCCACCAGATGTAGCCGCCAAAGGCGATGGCGATCGTGATGTAGAAAGCCGACAGCTTGAGGCTCTCGGCGACGCCGATTTCGTGGTCTTCCTTGTGCAGGACGCCAAGGTCAAAGATCATGAGGGTGACGACGATCGTCAGGAACATCAGCCAAAGCCAGAGAGGCTTGCTGATCACTTCGACAAATAGAAAATCCATGGCTTCCCCGTGTTGGTTCGTTGATTCCGAAGGGGCATGACGTGGAATTTCGACGGGCCCGCTCTCTTGGCGCCGACATCACAGGTCATAGGATACCTGTCAGAGGGGCCCGGTCGCCGGGGTGAAGCCATAAGTAGCTCTCAAGGTTTCGTCAAGCACCGTCGTCGGGGTACGGGGGCGAGTTACGGTTGGTTCAGGGGAGGATCGGCGCCCCGGTGGTGGCCTTGCGGTGTTCCCTGGGAAAGGCGGCATCGACGACCTTGAGGATCGGTGTCAGGCCCGTGGGCCTGGCCATGAAGGCCAGAAAGTTTGTGGTGAACTTGTCGTTGGTCTGAACGCCTGCGGCTGCGGCGTCGAACGCCTTCTTCATCTCGTTCCGGTCCTTGAGGACAGCGGTCTTCACGGGCGGCTCCTGTTGAGTCGGCCCACGGGCGGGGCCTTTGGGGGGAGGGGTGTGAGGGGAGGATGACGGCGGATTGGGGGGGAGCGTGCCGATCAATCATCTAGTTGTCGTGATAGATTACTGACCGATCGTGAGCTTCAACAGCGGCTAGACAACTCAATCTTTATACGCTCAGCCTATCCTCTTGTAGCGTGGACAAAAAAAATCTATCGAGTACTGTCCATTCTGCAGGCTAGCGAGAAGACACTGACTGTGAGGTAATCATAATTGACGCCAGTTCGCGCCACTCTGAGCGGAGAGCCGATCAAGTTTAATGATGTAAAGAGCAAGAATTCCATTTTCAAAGGCCAAGTAAGATTTGCTGACGGTTCACTGAAGACCTGTTTTATCAAGGACATTGGTAGAATAGAAATTGTTAATGAATTACTTTCGAACTTAATCGCGAGTCGTCTGGGTCTTCCTGTCCCTAGAGCAATACTTGCATTGGTTCCAAACAAATTCGTGAAGAGTAATACCTTCAATAGGTCACCAAAGACAGATGTCGGAGTCGTCGCATTTGGAAGTATTGATGTGCAAACGCCAAACTTGGCTCAAAGAATTTCGTCTCAACACCCCTTGGGTCAAGAGATAATTCGCCATTCAGTTGCAAAATGGGAGAAGCACAGCTATCTATATGGTTTTGATACTTGGCTTGCAAATGCAGACCGAAACCCGTCCAACATTCTTTTTGGCAGCAAAAGTGAAATATGGCTTATTGACCACGGCCAGTGCTTTACAAAGGAAGACTGGAAGCCCGCTGATCTCATTGCTGATCAAAAGTATCCTAATAAACTGTTTTGGCTCACCAAGTTCATGAATCATGCTGAACGAAAGAAGGCGGTCGATGGACTTACCATCGCTCAATCTGCAATTTCAATCTTGAACATGAAGGACATCTTCGTAGATAGTCTAGTTGATAGCCTGACAAACGCGAAAGAACGAAAGGCCATCATGGATTTTCTGACAGGCCGAGTTCAGCGAGTTGCATCTGATGGTGCTGATGTTCTGCAGCCGTAGGAAAGTAAACGGATATGGATTTCTTCAATCTTGGAATGGGGCTGTTTCCAGAAATTGACCTTGAAGAAGAGGTGGTTTGGGCACCTCTTTTCATATCTCCGATTTTTGGCTCCCCCGAGCGTTTGGTCGCCGCTGTGGCAGTAGCAGGAGAAAACAATCACTTAGTTTCGATTGCTGGGCAGCTTCAAAAGCTAAGTTGCCTCTACGGAGACAATAGCGGCGTGGTAATTGCCGCAACAAAATCCGCAATATCGGAGTTTCAGACCGATCTCGCAGAAAGGGGGAAAGAAGCACTATTACAACCAAAGCATACAATGCAGATATTGTCGATTGGGGAAGCTAAGATAAGCGCTGCAGGTGAATTGAGAGAGATAGCTGAGTGTTGGCTTGGAAGTATTTCTTCTTTGCATATTCAGCAAGATGTGTTTTCTTTGACTACTGTAACTCAGCAGGCCGCAACCAAACAGAATGTTCGCGGCGACCAATTGTCGACTGAAGTTTGTAGGGTTGCAGCAGAAAGAAAGCTGCCAATACTCAAGTACTTCAGTAACTCTATAAGAGGTCCCAAGAGGACCGGGCCGCTATCTCGAATTGCTCTTGATTTTGATGGCAGACGAGTCAAGGCAAATTTCAGTTCTATTCGTCCAGGTCGAGATGTCCGCGGCGAATTTGATAGGGTATATCGACGTCTCTGGGCTCTGGATGTCTCACAAGTACGCGCGGGCTTCGTTGAAGACGATTCGGTCCGCTATGAATTAATCCTTCAAGTTCCCTTCTCTGAACTTCAGAAGGCTCAAGAAGATAAGGTTTCTAGTGCTCTGGATGCGCTTACCAAGGAGGCTGATGAGAAGCGCTTAATTCTCAGGCCGTTTAGCAAGGTCGATGAAATAGTTTCCCATTTGTCGGTAAAGGAGGCTGCTTAAATCCACAATTCTGGCCTTGGAGAAATGCTGATTTGCAGCAAC
Organism: Rhodobacterales bacterium; assembly: GCA_026400355.1. Taxonomy (GTDB): domain Bacteria; phylum Pseudomonadota; class Alphaproteobacteria; order Rhodobacterales; family Rhodobacteraceae; genus JAPLPE01. The sequence goes on from JAPLPE010000036.1 coordinate 103,430, forward strand.
CGAGCGGGAACAATATATATTTGTTCTTGGGACGTACTATGGTCAGCAGATCATTGATTGGTCATCTTGGTGCAAGCAGGCCTTGCCCCCTTCCCCCCGCCCCTGCCCTCCCCCATACTCTCCCCGCAAAGGAGGCTCCCTCATGACTGACGATCCAGACCGCCATGCGCTCAAGATGGCCAAGAAGAAGGCCGCGCGGGACAAGATCATGGCGACGAAGGTGGGGGAGAAGGGGCTGATCATTGTCCATACGGGCAAGGGGAAGGGCAAATCCTCGGCCGGGTTCGGGATGATCTTTCGCTGTATCGCGCACAACATGAAATGCGCGGTGGTGCAGTTCATCAAGGGCGGCATGAGCACGGGGGAGCGGGATCTGATCCTGCGGCAGTTCAGCGACATCTGTGAATTCCACACGATGGGCGAGGGCTTTACCTGGGAGACGCAGGACCGCGCGCGGGATGTGGCGATGGCTCAAGGAGCCTGGGCCAAGGCGAAGGAACTGATCCTGGACGAGAGCAACCGGATGGTGCTTCTGGACGAGATCAACATCGCGATCCGCTATGACTATGTCGCGGTGGCCGAGGTGGTGGCGTTCCTGCGCGACGAAAAGCCCGCGATGACGCATGTCGTGCTGACGGGGCGGAATGCGGCGGAGGAGCTGATCGAGCTGGCCGATCTGGTGACCGAGATGGAGCTGGTCAAGCATCCGTTCCGGTCGGGGATCAAGGCGCAGATCGGTGTGGAGTACTAGGACGTGCGGCGCTGGTGGGTCTGGGTGCTGGCGGTGGCGGCGGTCTATGGGGTGCTGGCCTATGTCGTGCTGCCGGGGGCGTGGCAGCATTACGAGCATCAGCCAGGGCTGGCCGGGACCAGTGCCGTCACGCATACGGCGGACGGGATACCGGGCGATCCGCTGAACGTGGGGCTGGTGGGGGACAAGACCGAGGTGCTGCGCGCGATGGCGGCGGCGGGGTGGACCCCGGCGGACCCGATCACGCTCGCCAGCAGTATCGAGATTGCGGTGAGCGTGGCGCTGGACCGGCCGGACACGGATGCTCCGGTCAGTCCGTTGTATTATGACGGCCGCAAGCAGGATCTGGCGTTCGAGCAGCAGATCGGGGACAGCGCGGACCAGCGCAACCATGTGCGGTTCTGGCAGGTGATGGACAGCGGGGCCGAGGGGCGGCCGGTCTGGCTCGGGTCGGCCACACAGGACGCGGGCGTGACGCTGAGCCGGGATACAGGGCAGGTGACGCACCGGATTGCGCCCGACGTGGATTCAGAGCGGGATCTGCTGATCCGGGATCTGGTGACGGCGAAGGTGGTGACCGAGTTGTATCAGGTGACGGGTGTGGGTCCGACGCTCAACGGGCGGAATGGCGAGGGCGACCCGTATCATACGGATGGCGATATCCGGCTTGCCGTGCTGTCGCCGGGGGCGGCCGTGGCAGAGGCCGCACCGCAAGTGGACGCGAATCCGCTGCTGGTGCAGGGGAAGAACGCAGTCTGGAGTGGGCTCGCGGGTTTGCTGGGAGACGGCGCGGGTCAATGATGCTTTGCTTGCAGCGGTCCTAACGGGAATGACAGATTAGTGCGGACAACCGGAATTGCGGCATTCTGATTGCCTGACCTGGCAAGCGAGGCCGGGAATCGATCCGGCGTGACCCGAGTGACAAACAATCGGACCGCCAAACGCGAGCCGATTGAAGGATGCAATGAGGATATCACGCGATTTCAGAGGCATCCTTGACACCTTATCCGTGTGTTCGCCATCATGAAGATCAGTGCATCAGTTTCTGACGCAAGCATCCCGCAGAGCCTGCAGTTGTTACATGAGTTCAATGTGGTGTAAGCCGGTCAAGACCACTTATCCGGCATTCCATGAGGGGATACAGTAAGAAGAATGCTGGACCTGAGCTTTCGGAAAAGTGGTGGTCTGACAACAAGGACCTGACTGTCCCCAAGACAGGCGTTGGTCACGCGCTGAAAAGTCATGAAATGGCAAAGTACAGCGGTTCGCCCAACCATGAAGAGATGCTGAAAAGGCTTGAGAAAGCTCAGCAGAAAGCCAAAAGCGCCATCGGCAAATGCAACAAGAAGCTGAGTGCCGATGTGATTTCGGCATTGGAATAAGTATCCGGGGGTCATCAAGACCGAGGAAGCATGGATCAAGAAGGACCCGGAAGCCCACAAGAAGTGGATGGAAGCGGAAGCGGCCAAGGCGGTTCCCGTGCAGAAGGAGGGCGGGCCCGTCGTCATCTGGAAACGCGATGCAGGCAATCTTGTTTCAAAACAATGCAAGCAGAAGAACATCATGGTTAGCATTCAGGTCAAGCTTGCGCTGAAGCTGGACGATTGCGCTACGACAAGCCCGGTGCGGCGCTATCGGATCAGGTCCGAAAACTGCCTAGGTATGTCAAGATGGAGTGGTCCATCGCCCCGGTATCACAAGATAATGAAGGGGAGTGCGCCTCGCAAAAAATGTGTAGTCGGAAGTTAGGTTCTGTTGGTTCGCTATCCGGGCAGGCTCGACATCCCAAAAAGTGTCAACAAGAGCTGACAATCTTCCAACTGGCGGGTTGCCGGAATCTCGAACCGTGCTAGCCTGCCCGACAGGTTGCACACGAATCGTGTCGGTAACCGGGGCGTAATCCGACCCTGGACCCAACAGTAGCCACGGGGGACCAGACAAGTGCCGAAGAAAGAGCCACGGACTGACGCGCCATTTCGTCAGGCCATCGCAGCCGTGAGGTTGCAGAAGGCCGTGTTGCCGGAACGTGCGGTGCAACTGCTAGCGGACGAGGTTGTCGTCCGGCTGGCGGGCAGGCTTCATCCCGCCGGGACAGCCGTGCCGTTGCCGACGGTGGTATCCACAGATGAGTTCGTCCGGGCGCTTCTTTCGGAAGATGCCGATGCCGCGATGGAGATCATTCGCAATGAACGCCGGGACGGGTTATCGATCGAGATGATCTATGTGGGGACGCTTGCCGCGGGTGCAAGGCGTTTGGGAGAGATGTGGGACCAGGACAATCTGTCCTTCCTGCAGATGAGCGTTGCGGCGGGGCGGATCTTTGAGATCATGCGAATGCTGCGGCGGACGATCCTTGCTCCTCCGGTTGATTTGGGGCCCCTGCGGCGGGCGCTGTTCGTCTCGGTGCCGGGCGAGTTGCATACGCTGGGCGTGACGATGGCCGCCGATCTGTTCCGCAACCGTGGCTGGGAGATTGACCTGCGGACCGGGTATGAGCACGAGGAACTGCTGCGGTCCGTGATGGACAAGCCGTTTCGCATCATCGGCCTGTCTGCGGCCTATGGGTCAAGCGTCATGGCACTGACACGGCTGGTCGTGGCGCTTCGGATCACGCATCCGGAGGCGAAGATATTCGTCAGCGGGACGGTAGTGGCCGAGGTGCCGGATCTGAACGCACTGATCCGGGCGGATGCGGTTCTGCACGAGGGCGACAACGCGATCGAGATTCTCGAGTCGTTTCTTCAGACAGACTGAGAACCGGGGTCAGTGCGACGAAACGGCCGGAGGGTTTGTCCGGCTGGATATGCCTTGCAGCGATCATTCAGGCCGTTCTGTGCCAAGCTACAGGAAGAACGTGATGAATAGCTTGGCGGCTGGCCGTGCCTTTCGGTGCGGGTTCGGACGGTGAGATGTCGGGACTTAAGCAGTTTGTTGGCAAAGTGACGAGGAAGGGGTGGCTTTTGGTTGCGACAGCCTTTGTCCCCGCCGTGGGATGGGCCGAGCCGCCGGGCGTGATTAGGCCGGGCGATCTGATGAACACGGGCCATTTTTCGCCCTATGCCTTTCGAGAATTTCCCGATCAGGTGTTTTTCGGAGACATGCATAGCCACAACAATCTGTCGCCGGATGCCGGGATGCTGGGCACCTCGCTGTCAGCCGAAGATGTCTATCGCGCGGCGCGGGGCGAGACGGTCATGTCGAACACGGGGCAACCGTTCCGGCTCGTCCGGCCTCTCGATTTCCTTGTGCTGACCGATCATGCCGAGGCGATGGGGCTGGCCCCGTTGCTGCGGGATTCGGACCCTTTGCTTTTGTCGTCCAAGCGGGGGCGGGAGATCTGGGAGGCTTTCAATACCGGGCCGCAGGAGGCGATGCAGGCCTTTGCCGGGCTTCTGGCCTATGTTTCGGCCGGGGTCGACCCGTTCGGCGACATCGACATGAGCGGGTCGATTTGGCCCGAGTTCGTCGAAATGGCGGATCATTACAATCAGCCGGGCGTGTTTACCGCAATGACGGGGTTTGAATGGACGTCGCAGCCGGGCGGAAACAACCTGCACCGGATCGTCGTATTCGCGGATGGTGCCGACAAGACGTTGCGGGTGCGGCCGTTTTCGCTGTTGGACAGTCAGGACCCAGAAGAGCTGTGGGCCTACATGGCGAATTATGAGGCGCTGACGGGGGGCCGGGTGTTTGCCCATGTCCATAACGGTAACCTGTCGAACGGACTTGCCTTTACCGGGGCGACATTCGACGGCACGCCGATGGATGCGGAATATGCCGTGCTGCGTTCGCGGTGGGAGCCAATCATGGAGATCACCCAGATCAAGGGAGACAGCGAAACGCATCCCTACCTGTCGCCCGAGGACGAGTTTGCCGATTTCGAGCGTTGGGACGTGGGCAATCTTGACGGGTCTGCGCCCAAGATGCCGGAGATGCTGCGGTATGAATATGGCCGTTCGGCGCTGCTGACGGGGCTTGAGGTCGAGGCTGCGACAGGGGTCAATCCCTATGAATTTGGCTTCAATGGAACGAGTGACTCGCATACCGGGCTGCCTTCGACCGGCGAGGAGAACTACTTCGGCAAGTTTGCCGGCACAGAGCCAGGCCCAAATCGCATGACGGGCGATGTGATCCCGGCGGCCGACCCCGCATTGCGGATCATCACGGCGCAGGAATCCGCCTCCGGGCTGACCGGGGTCTGGGCGCGCGAGAATACGCGTCAGTCCCTTTTTGACGCGATGATGCGGAAGGAGATCTTTGCCACGACCGGCACGCGCCTTCGGGTGCGGCTGTTCGCGGGGTGGAATTTCCAGCCGGGGGACGAGTCCCTGCCCGATTTTGCGGGGCTTGGCTATGCAGGGGGCGTGCCGATGGGCGGGCGTCTGTCGGACGCACCCGACGGGGCTGCGCCGACGTTCATTGTACGGGCGATCCGTGATCCGGACTGGGCGAATCTGGACCGGGTGCAGATCATCAAGGGGTGGATGGACGCAAACGGGATATCGCAGGAGCGGGTTCATGACGTTGCGGTGTCCGGTGGACGGGTGATCGGGGCGGATGGGCGCGCGCGCGATACGGCAGGCAGCACGGTGGACATTCCGACGGCGACATTCACAAACAGGATTGGCGCGCCGATGCTGGACGCCTATTGGCGCGATCCGGATTTCGATCCGGCAGAGCGCGCGTTCCATTAAGTCCGGGTATTGGAAATACCTACGCCACGCTGGACGACCTATGATGCGGCACGGTTTGGCGTGCCCTTGCCGACCGACGTTCCGCCGGTCGTGCGGGATAGGGCCTATACGGCGGCCGTCTGGTATTCACCGGAAGGCTGAAGCATCTAGCCCCGTTGTTTTTGCATCGCCTCTCCGGCCGTGCGGGCGGCGGAGAGGGTGAGGGAGGTTCCGAGAGCCTCTTCATCGACCTTGAGTTCGATGACTGCGACTGTGCCTGACGCCAGTGCGCGGGCAAAGGCATCAGGGAACTGGGCGGTTTCGGTGACGGTTTCGCCGTGGCCGCCATAGGCGCGGGCGAGCGCCGCGAAATCAGGGTTCGCGAGCATCGTGCCGGAAACGCGGCCGGGGTAGTGTTTTTCCTGATGCATCCGGATCGTGCCATAGCGGCCGTTGTTGACCACGATCACGATGGGATGTGCGCCGTGTTGTACCGCCGTCGACATCTCGTTCAGCGTCATCTGGAAACAGCCGTCCCCGGCGAGGCAGACAACGGTCCGGTCAGGGTGTTGAAGGCTGGCCGAAATCGCGGCGGGAAAACCGTAGCCCATGGAGCCTGAGGTAGGGGCGAGTTGGGTCTTGGGCTGCTTGTAGGCGAAATAGCGGTGGAGCCATGCGGCGTAGTTGCCGGCGCCGTTGGTGATGATGGCATCCTCGGGCAGGCGCTGGGACAGCCAGTGGATGACCTGTTCCTGTTTCACTGCGCCGGGGCTTTCGAAGGGGGTGGACCACCAGAGGTAATCTGCGTTGGTGGCGGCGGCCCATTCGGCCCAGCCGGGGCCTGCGGCGTTGAGGGTGGCAAGCGCCGCGACGAAAGAGGGCGCGTCAGCGGTGACAGTCAGGGCTGGCTGGTAGACGCGGCCGGGTTCGTCTGGGTCGGCGTGGATGTGGATAATCCGCTTGTCATGGCCTGCGGGGTCAAGCGCGGTGTAGCCTTGTGTTTCGATGTCGCCCAGACGCGAGCCGAGGACGAGAAGGGTGTCGGCCTCTTTCAGCCGCTTGGCGAGGCGGGGGCTGATCCCGACGTTGAGATCGCCCGCGTAGTGCGGATCGCGGTTGTCGAAATAGTCCTGTCTGCGGAAGCCTGTGGCGACAGGGATGCGTTGGGTTCCGGCAAAGCGTGCAAGGTCATGGGCGGCGGTGGCGTTCCAGTGCGACCCGCCTGCGATGACGAGCGGGCGATCGGCGCGGGAGAGTTCGGCCATCACCTGATGGGCGGCGCGGGTCCAATCAGGGGCGGCGGACTGGATCGGACCGGGAAGATCTGGGACGTCTGCAGTAGCGGAGAGCATGTCTTCGGGCAGGGCAAGGACCACGGGGCCGGGGCGGCCGGAGGTCGCGACGTGGAAGGCGCGACCGATGTATTCGGGCAGACGGTCGGTCTGATCGACTTCGGTGGCCCATTTGGCGAGACCCCCGAAGACCTGCCGGTAGTCGATTTCCTGAAACGCCTCGCGGTCGCGGTGGCCGGTTTCGATCTGCCCCACGAACAGGACGAGTGGGGTGGAATCCTGCCGGGCGATGTGGATGCCGGCGCTCGCATTGGTGGCACCAGGGCCGCGGGTGACGAAACAGACGCCGGGCTGGCCGGTCATCTTCCCATAGGCCTCGGCCATCATGGCGGCGGCCCCTTCGTGGCGGCAGACGACGTTCTGGATGCCCGAGTCATAAAGGCCGTCGAGGGCGGCGAGGAAGCTTTCTCCGGGGACGGAAAAGACGCGGCGCACGCCGAGACGCTGAAGCTGGTCTGAGAGGATCTTGCCGCCGTGCCGTTCCATCTGGGTCTTCCCTTGCTGCTGGCATCTTATCCCGTGGCAGGCAGGTGGGCGCAAGGCGGCGGTTTGCCGTTGCGCGGGCATGCGTTAGGTCAGGGGCGATGTGACAGAGGGGATGACCATGACGACATTGCTGGGCCTGTGCGGATCGCTGCGCGCTGCGTCGATGAACCGCAACCTGATGCTTGAGGCGGCGCGGCTGTTCGGGCCGGATGAGTTTGTGGAGGGCAGGCTGGATCTGCCGCTTTACGACGGGGATGTGGAAGATTCCTCCGGAATACCAGCGTCGGTGCAGCGGCTGGCCGATCAGATCCGGGCGGCAGATGCGGTCATCATCGCCTCGCCGGAGTACAACAAGGCGCTGCCAGGGGTGTTGAAGAACGCCTTGGACTGGGTGAGCCGGACCAAGGGCGGCCCGTGGCGCGGCAAGCCGGTGGCGATCATGTCAGCCTCGGACGGACGGGCGGGGGGTGACCGGGGGCAGTTTTCGCTGCGCTTGTGTCTGGTCCCGTTCCGGGCGGTGGTATTGCCTGGGCCGGAGGTCATGGTGGCCTTTGCGAAGGAACAGTTCGATGCCGAAGGGCGGCTGGTGACGGAGAGTTATGTGAAGGCTTTGGCGGAGTTGATGGGGGAGTTGCGGGCGGCGATCCGGTAGGGAAGGCTCGTTTCGCGCGGGAGCGCAGCCTCGCCAGGACGGAGGTGGCGGTGTGAACCCCGCCCTACGCGGACGGCCGGGCGTGGAGCGGGCGCTGCCACCACTGCTGCCTGGCCCTTCCGCGGGCAGGGCGCTCAGCCGGGAAATGGTCCACTGGACCATTTCTCATCCGGCCTCTCCCCCCGGATAGTTGCGGCCAGAAGACAGGGGGGACGGGGCGCTTGGGGTTTCTTCCGGCTCCTGGTAGCCCCGCCGGAGGCTCCGACGCTTCAGAAGTGGTGATGGTGGTCAGGGGCGAGCCAGCATCTCGGGCGGGATGCGGTTGTGGTTGCCGAGGATGAGGTCGGCCATGACCTCGCCCACGAGGGGGGCGATGCCGAAGCCAATCTTGAAACCGCCGTTCGCGATGAAGGCACTTTTGCGGAAGGGGTGGGGGCCGAGGAGGGGGGCGCGGGTCTTGGTGCGCGGGCGGAGGGCGGCCCAGCGGGCGAGGACAGAGGCGCCTGCGAGTGGCGGGAAGGCGGCGCGGGCGCGGGTGATGAGCGCATCGAGATGGGCGTCGGTCGTTGTGGGATCTGTCCAACTGCGTTCCGAGGTGGAGCCGATGGCGGTGGTGCCGTCGGCATGGGGAACGATGTGGAGGCCGTCGATGAAGAGTTGCGGCTGGTCGGGGGCGGCGAGGTCGAGGAGGGCAGCCTGACCTTTCTCGCCGGTGCCGATCAGGTGTTCGGGTTCGGTGAGGTCGGCGGTGCCCGTCGCCCAGAGGGTTTGGCCTTCGTCAGGGGCGTCGGTGGCGAAGGTGGCGCCCTTGGTGATGAGGGCGGACTTGAGGGCGGCCAGGGCCATGCGCGGCGCGATGCGGGCGGTGAGTTTGTCGTGGATCAGGAAGCCGGTGGGCGTTGGCGGGGACCAGCCGGGGAAAGTTGTCGCAGGGATGACCTGCCAGAGGACGCCTGCGGGCCAAAGGGTGGCGGCGGTTTCGGTGCGCTGGTGCGCGAGGGTCAGGGCGGCATCGTCCGCGATGGGCTGGAGGCGACCGGTGCGGGCGTAGCCCGGGGATGTGCTGCCGGTCGCGGCGACGTCGGCCCACCAGTCTTCGGCCATGAGGAGCGATTCAAGCTGGAAAGCTTTCTTGGGATTCCACTGTTCGGGAACATGGGGCGAGAGGGCGCCGACAAGTCCGCCCGAAGCCCCTGCCCCGATGCCCTGCGGGTCCACGATGCGGACGCGGGCACCACGGCGGGCGCAGGCCCATGCGACCGAGAGGCCGAGGATGCCAGCGCCGCGCACAGTCACATCCACCGTTGCCATTCCGCCCCCTGCCCCGCATGAGTTGCCTTGAGGCGGTGTAGGGCAGGACGAGATGGCTGACCAGCGGGCGGATGTGGAATGGCGGCAGGGGGGAATCCCCGTCTCGCGGCAGTTCGATGACCCCTACTTCTCGGTCGACGACGGGCAGGCAGAGACGGAGCATGTGTTTCTGGCGGGTAACGGGTTGCCGGGGCGGTTCGGCGGATTGTTCCGGATCGGGGAACTGGGGTTCGGCACTGGGTTGAACTGTCTGGTGACGCTGCGGGCCTGGGAGGCAGCGGGGCGGCCGGGGGCCGTCATGTTCACCAGCTTCGAGGCGTTTCCGATGGTGGCGGAGGACATGGGGCGGGCGCTGGGGGCGTTTCCAGCGCTGGATGGGGCAAGTTTTGTCGCGGTGCTGGCGAGGCCGGGGCCTTGGGAGGTGGTGCCGGGATTCCGGGTTGAGGTTGTACGGGGGGATGTGCGGGAGACACTGCCGCTCTGGGGTGGCCGGGTCGAGGCCTGGTATCTGGACGGATTTGCACCTGCGAAGAACCCGGAGATGTGGGGGGAAGATGTGTTGTGGGAGGTCGTGGCGCATCTGGAGCCCGGGGGCACTTTGGCCACCTTTACGGCGGCTGGGCATGTGCGACGGGCACTTGCGGCGGCCGGGCTTGAGGTGGAGCGTGTCGCCGGGTATGGGCGCAAGCGGCATATGACCGTAGCCCGGAAATCCCCTTGATGCGCAACGATGTTCGCCTTGGCATCTGGCTGATGATCGCCACGTCGCTGGTCTTTGCCGCGCAGGACGGGCTGTCACGGCATCTGGCGGGGCAGTACAACGTGCTGATGGTGGTCATGATCCGCTACTGGTTCTTTGCCGCCTTTGTCATTGCCGTTGCGCGGCGGCAGTCAGGGTCGATTGCGGCGGCGGCGCGGACGAAGCAGCCTGTGATCCAGATCATCCGGGGGCTGATGCTGGCCACGGAAATCTGTGTGATGGTGCTGGCCTTTACCAAGCTCGGGCTGATCGAGAGCCATGCCGTCTTTGCCTGCTATCCGCTGCTCGTGGCGGCTCTGTCGGGGCCTATTCTGGGCGAGACGGTGGACTGGTGGCGGTGGATGGCGATTGGGGTGGGGTTCCTTGGGGTGCTGATCATCTTGCAACCGGGAGTGACGGTGTTCAGGGTCGAGGCGGTCTTCCCGCTGATCTCGGCCACCTTGTTTGCTCTTTACGGGCTGCTCACGCGGTATGCGGCGCGGAAGGACGGGACGACAACGAGTTTCTTCTGGACGGGGGTTGTCGGCGCGGTGGCCATGACCGGGGTGGGCATTTGGAACTGGCAGCCGATGACCGGGCCGGACTGGGCGCTGATGGCAACTCTCTGCGTGACGGGGGCGACGGGGCACTGGCTCCTGATCAAGTGCTATGAGGTGGCGGAGGCGAGTGCGGTGCAGCCGTTCGCCTATCTGCAGCTGGTGTTTGCGTCGATGATCGGGCTCGTGGTGTTCGGCGAAGTGCTGGAGACCCATGTCGTGGTTGGGGCGGCGATCGTGGTCGCGGCGGGGGTGTTTACGCTGGTTCGGGAGCGGATGCGGGCACCGGCGGCGAGATAGACGCAGGGGGCGCTCGTTCCGCGCAGGCGCGCGGCCTCGCTGTGGGGGATGGCGGGGTGAACCCCGCCCAACTCAGGTGGTTTTCGGGTGTAAGATTGGCGTGGTACGTGCGAGCATGCACACTACGCGGTGGCTTCAGTTGGCGGGGCGGGCCTGTGGGCGGAGGGTTGCGCCGGTGAAGACGGTGATTGGGGGGGTGTAGGCGGCTGCTACGGTCTTGTCGGGGGTCGCAGCCATTGTCGCCTCTGCCGTGGCCGGATCGGGGCGGGCCTGTGGGCGGATGAATGGTTTGGCGCCGGTGAGGATGGCCTTGAAGTTGACCGGGCCGGTCTGGCCGGTCAGGCGGGCGTGGTAGATCGGGATCGATTCCGTGACGCGCATGACATAGTTGCGGGTTTCGGTGAAGGGGATGTGTTCGATCCAGTCGACGACATCTGTCGTGCCGTCCCGGGGATCGCCGCGCTGGGTGGCCCATGTGCGCGGGCGGCTGGGGCCTGCATTGTAGCCGGCGGCGATCATCACAGGTGTGTCGCCGAACATCTGTTCAAGGTTGGCGAGGTAGCGCGAGCCGAGGGTCGCATTGTATTCCCAGTCGCTCGTGAGCCGGTCCTTCAAATAGGGGAGGCCCAGTTCGTCCGCGACCTCTTCTGCCGTGTCCGGCATGAGTTGCATCAGGCCAAGCGCGCCAACAGGGCTGCCTACGGTGAAGTTGAATTCGCTTTCGCGGCGGGCGATGGCCAGCGCCAGTTCGGGGGCGACGGGCAGGTCGAGCGTAGCGAGGCGGTGGATGGGCCATGCGACGCCGGGCAGGACGATGCCGCGTTCGGTGGCGGCCTTTCCGGTCAGGACCGAGAGGAAAGGTTCGTCCATCGCTGCGAACATCGCCCCCATCTGGCCGATCCCGTCGCGGTCGAGCGTCTGGGCGAGTTTCGTCGCAAAGAGAACGGCAGAGGTGCGGTCATCGGCGGCCATCAGAAGAAGCATGGCCTGTGTCAGGTCATTGTGGAGGAACCCGGCCTGCCGCCAGTCGGGGAACTCTTCTTGACCGGTCAGCGCGGGGTCCAATGGCAAGCCCATTTTTTCGGCGGCGAGGAGGCCGTAGAAGGCGGTCTGGTTCTGGGCAGCGCGGGTATAGGCGGCGGTCGCGGCTTCGGTCTGGCCCAGCACCTCGGACGCACGGGCGGTCCAGTAGGCGCCGCGGGCGAGGGAGATCGGGCCTTTGGCGGCTGTTTCGACGCGCTGGAAATGCTGCTGGGCGCGGGTCGGGTTGTCGAGATAGGTCAGCGCGACATAGCCCGCGACCCATTCGAGATCAGCATAGATATCGCCTTCGGTCATGAAATGGTTGGCGGCGAGGGCATAGGCTTCGTCAGGGCGGCCTTCGCGCATGGCCCAGCGGGCGAGCGTGGCGCGCCATGAGCCCCAGCGGAACGGATCGCCGAGGGATTCTGTGGTCGTGCGGGATTTCAGGAGCTCGACCGCATCGGTGTAGTCGCCGCCATCGGCCATGCGGTTGAAGCGGTCATAAGCGAGGCCGGGGTTATCCTTGAGGCTGTCTGGGACGGCGTTGAGCTTGGCAGTCTGGTCGCCCGCATTGGTGATAAGCGCGATCCGCGCCTCGGCCAGCGCCTTTTGGTCGGCGTCGAGGAGGGGGAGCATCCGGGAGGCGTCCGTCGTGCGCCAGCGCCAGAGCATCGCATCGGTTCGGGCGGCGTGGAGGGGGGCGAGGATATCGGGGAAGGCGCCCATGAGGGCGTCCTGGCCGCTGTCGGTGAGACCGAGACCGAGCCAGGCCTCGGTCAGAGCGGCGGTCGCCTCATCCTGTTTGCCGGTGGCGATGAGCGCCTGGGCGAGGCGGACGACGCCTTGACCGGTCTGGGGGGGCTTGTCGGTGAAATAGGCGATGACTTCGGCGGGGTTGGCGTCGGCTGGGATGACTTCCTCGCCCCGCGCGCGGAGGCGGTCGAGGCCAGGCCAGTCGGGGCGGGCGGCAAGGAAGGCAAGGTAGTCGCTGAATGCCGGGCGTTCTTCGGGCGGGGGGATGTCGGCGTCGGCCTCGGTGCCTTCGGCGGGTGTGGGCGGGGCATCTGCGCGGAGGCGCGTCCATGTGACGATGTCGCGGGCGACGGAGCCTGCGGGTTCGGCCAGCGTGTAGGCGCCTGCCCAGTCACGGTCGGCCATGGCGGCGACAGCCTGAGTGAACGGGCTGTCCTGCCCGCGCGCCTGCGGGGCCGCGAGGGTGAGGGCAATCAGGGCGGTGGCGGCGAGGCTGCGGCATAGGGTCATGGCTCCTAGGTAGTGGTCCGGGCGGGCCGCACAACTCACATTACCGGGAATCGGCGGAAAGCTGATCAGGGGGCTTGAGGCCGAAAGGGGCACATGGGGTCGGCACCGGGGGTGCGAGCCAGGTACCTAAGAGCATTTGGGCAAAGATGAGAAGCCGTCGGGGTTCGCAGAACCAACACTGTGGCGCGGCGCACATCGGCAGAAGTCAGGGTCAGGATACGGCGAAAAAACCGCTTTGGGGTCGGAAAAAGCGGTTTCACCTTCTGGACGGAATGCTTAGGGTCCGGCTGTTTTGTCTCGGACCCCCGGCAGAGGCTGCGGGGCCATTCCCGAAGGAGAGCGCATCATGATCAAGGGGTCCCTTCCCGCCCTCGTCACGCCGTTCAAGGACGGTCAGGTGGATCTTGAGACGCTCAAGAAACTCGTAGAATGGCATATCGCCCAAGGGTCGCACGGGATCGTTCCGGTGGGGACGACGGGGGAAAGCCCGACGCTGAGCCATGAAGAGCATGATCTGGTCGTGGCGACCGTGGTCAAGGTCGTGGCGGGGCGGGTGCCCGTCATTGCCGGGGCCGGGTCGAACAACACGATCGAGACGGTGCGGCTGGTCAAGGCGGCCAAGGCTGCCGGGGCTGATGTGGCGCTGGTCGTGACGCCGTACTACAACAAGCCGACCCAGCGCGGGCTGATCGCGCATTTCACGGCGGCGGCGGAGTGCGGGCTTCCGATCATCATCTACAACATTCCGGGCCGGTCGGTGGTGGACATGACTCCGGCCACGATGGGCGAACTGGCGAAACTGCCGATGATCGTAGGGGTCAAGGATGCGACGGGCGATCTGTCCCGCGTGCCCAAGACGCGCATCACCTGCGGAACCGATTTCATCCAGTTGTCGGGCGAGGATGCGACGGCGCTGGGCTTCAACGCGCATGGCGGAGTGGGCTGCATTTCGGTGACGGCGAATGTGGCGCCGAAACTGTGTGCAGAGTTCCAGGAGGCAACGCTGGCGGGCGATTACAAGACCGCGCTGTCCTATCAGGACCGGCTGATGCCGCTGCATGAGGCAATCTTCATGGAGCCGGGGGTGGCGGGGGCCAAGTACGGGCTGTCTCTGCTCGGGATGGCCTCGGACGAGGTGAGGTCGCCGCTGACGACGCTGACGGATGGAACCAAGGCGGCGATGCAGGCGGCGATGGTCCATGCAGGGCTGATCAACTAGGGCGATCAGGAAGGGCGGGTCCGCCCTTCTTCTGATTGCAAATATTGCTGGCAAAGGTCCCGGCCTGTCCCAGGGGTGGCGGGGGGCATTTGGCGCACATGCGGGAAGTCTGCGATGACAGGGTCCAAAGCCCCAATGGCCCTGAACCTGAGGGGCAGCCTGTTCATGGTGCTGAGCATGGCGGGCTTTGCCGTGGAGGACATGTTCATCAAGGCCGCGGCGCGGACGCTGCCGCTGGGCGAGGTGCTGTTCCTTTATGGCGGGGCGGGGCTGGGGGTGTTTGTGGTCCTTACGGCGCGGGAGGGGGACAGGCTGTGGCATCCGGCCTATCTGTCGCGTGGCATCCTGATCAGGTCGGGGTTCGAGGTGACGGGGCGGCTGTTCTATGCGCTGGCCTTTGTCTTTGCGCCCTTGGTCACGGCGACGGCGATCCTGCAGGCAACGCCGTTGCTGGTCGTCGCTGGCGCGGCGGTGGTATTCGGGGAGAAGGTGAGCCTTGCGCGACGGCTGGGGATTCTGGCGGGGTTTGCGGGGGTCATGCTGATCCTGCGGCCGGGGCCGGAGGGGTTGAACGTGATGGTGCTGCTGGCCGTTGTGGGGATGGTGGGCTTTGCCGGACGGGATCTGGCCACGCGGGCGGCGCCGCCTGTGCTGTCGCATCTGCAACTGGGGATCGTGGGATTCACGATGCTGACGTTGGTGGGGTTCGTTCTGGCGCTGGTGCAAGGAGGCTTTACCGGGCCGGGATGGGCCGAGGCGGGGTTGATGGCCGGGGCGACGGGGTTTGGCGTGGTGGGCTACTACGCACTGACCGTGGCGATGCGCACGGGCGACGTGGGGGTGGTGACGCCGTGGCGCTATACGCGGCTCTTGTTCGCCATGGCGATCGGGGCGGTGGTGTTCGGGGAACGGCCGGATCTGCTGATGCTGGTTGGCAGCGCTGTGGTGGTGGGCAGCGGGGTGTTCACACTGCTGGCAGGGCGGCGGTAGCGGGTCGCTTGTCCGCGCGGCGCGCGACCTCGCTTTGTGACGGGGGGTGGTTCAGCCCTGCTTGCGCAACACGGCCCAGGTGAACTGGCCCACGATACCGTCGGCATCGAGGCCCTTGCGCCGCTGGAAGTCCATGACGGCAAGCTCGGTCGCCGGGCCGAAGTCATTGTCGACGCCCAACGCGTAGCCCGCCTTGCGGAGGAGGTGCTGCAATTCGCCCACCGCAACCCCGAATGAGCCACGGCGGAGCACAGGGTCTGTGCCGGTCTGGCCGGATGCCACGACGATGCCGTCGATGGCGGCCAGCGCGGTCTTGGCCTTGCGCAGATAGGTGCGGCGGTCTTCGAGCCCGTTCAGACCGCCGTTCACGCGTTTGGTCACCTCGATCAGGTCATCCTGATCGGCGGGATCGTTGATCTTGCGCATGGTCCAGTATTCGCAGGCGATGCGGAGCGAGGTCAGCGGTTCGGCTGCGATTTCGGGGTGGCCTTCTAGGTCAAGACCGAGTTTCGCGCCGATGCTGCGGTAGTTCGCGCGGCCGGTGAGTTGCAGGAGGCCCCTGCCCTTGTAGCGTTTACCATCGCCGGGTTGGGTATTGCCAAGATCAGTGCGGCCTTCGTAGGCGGCGCCGGAAGCGAATTCTTCGGTCGTACGGAACCCGGCGCATTCATGGGTCACCTGCCCCATGAAATGCGCGATCCGGAAGCGGGTGTTTATCTGGTAGCGGCCAAGGACCCCGGCAAAGCCAGAGGAGAGTTCGGCCACAATGCGGGTTTGAGCGGCAGCATTTGCGCCAGAGAATGTTGGGGCGACGGAAAGGATGAAACTGCCATCGACGGGAATCATCGGACACTCCTGCAATGAGTTGAGAATCAATAGGGTCGGGGTAGACACGCGTATTCAACTCATGTTGGTAGCATGAAAGGCGATGCAAGTACAGGTTGCGTGGGTCGGTGTCAGGCGGAGGTTGTCGTCCGGGGCTTTTGACGCAGCCAGTCGTTCAGGCGCCAGACGCACCAGGCGAGCGGGATGGCAGCCAAGCCGCCCATGACCCAGGCGACGGGCTGGCTGCCGAAGTTTTCAAAGAACTGGGTGTAGGCGTGGATGCCGCCAAAGGTCAGCGCGCCGTTGAACATGCCGCGCCGGTTGGTGAAGGCGGCCCAGATCGCGGCACCGGTGAGGAGGAGCGCCCAGACCACGGCGAAGGCGTCGGCCGGGATCTTGAGGGCGGAAGCCTCCCATGCGGCATAGGCAGCCTGCTGTTTTTCCCAGTCGGAGGTTTCGACGACCGGGGCCCAGAGCGTGTTGCCGACAGTGTCGCCAAAGAGGCTGGCCAAGAGGAAGCAAAGATTGGCCACGATGAAGGCCATGATAGCGACGGTGCCGAGTTGCCGCCCGATGCGGGAGGGCGTCACGCGCTGGAGGAGGAGCGCAGCGACGACCAGTGCGGTCATCTGCAGGATCGTGAGGGTCGGTTCGGGCGAATAGAAGGCGTATGTCGCTGTGTCATAGGCCGTCCCGGTGGACAGGAGGCCGGCGAAGGGCACGATGGCGAGCGCCGAGAGCAAGCGGACGTCAAGGGTCATCCCGGCAGCGAGGAGCAGGACAAAGGCCCAAAGGTTGGCCGCGAAGGGGGCCCAGCCTGTTGCGTGGCTGAAGTCGAGGCCGAAGAAGATGCCGCCAAGATGCAGCGCACCGCCCATGAGGAAGACACTGCCAAGTGCAAAGCGGGTCTTGGTCGGGCCAAGGAAGAAGCCGGCGATGGCGAGAAGGGCAACGAGCCCGCCGCCGACGGCCAAGATCATGCCGGCGCGGTCCGGGGAATTGTCGACGATTTCAAAGGCCGCCCCGGCAAGGAGGAGCCCCGCCCCGATCAGCGCGGTCGCATTTCCGAAGATTCTGTAGAGCGGACCGGCGGTGAGCAGGATCAAGAGGCCCAGCGCCAGTGCGAAGGTGCCGAAAACGGCGACCGCGACGGGATCGGCCAGAACGACAATCAGGCCAAAGGTCGCGGCCAAGATGCCTGCGCAAAGGACCGTGTTGATGACGAGGGCCAGCATGGCCGAACGGCTGCGCAATTCGATCTCACGCGCCTGATCGGCAGTGATGATGCCATCGCGGGTGAGCGTGTCGGTATCGGCGAGGTAATGCATGGCTAAGCCTTGGAAATGGTTTGTTTGAACGGCGTTCAATTATTGATAGCAGGGTCTTGAACGACGTTCAAGCTGTTTCGGAAGGACGCAGCCAGTCGTCTGCCCAAAGGACGCCTTCGAGATCGGCAAGGCGGGTGGCGCGGTCCAGTTCGGCGACGAGGCGGGTTATGCGGCCTTTGCCCATCGTGATGCCCTGTTCGGGCCAGAAAGCGCGGACAAAGAGGTGGGGCGTTCCTTTGGGCGGGCGAACGGTTTTCACGTCGACCCGGCCGATGAGGCGGTCACCCTCCATCACCGGAAAGACATAGTAGCCGTAGCGGCGCTTTGGCTCGGGGACGAAGATCTCGATGCGGTAGAAGAAACCGAAGAGGCGTTCGGCCCGGTTGCGGTCACGCAAGGCCGGGTCGAAGGGCGAAAGAAGGCGAAGGCGGTCGACGGGTTCGGGGAGGTTTGCGGTCTCTTCCACCAGACCGGGGCGGGCGAAGGAGCGTCGGCGGGTGCCTGTGGTGTCTTCGACCTCGATCTCCACGATCTCGCCCCGGGAGAAGGCGGTGCGGGTCCAGTCCTTGGCCTCGTCCGGTGTGGCAAGGGCGAAGAAGGCAGAGAGTTCGCCGGAGGTGGCAAAGCCGAGACGGTCGAGAGCGGCGTTGCAGGCCCAGTCGATGGTTTCATGGCTCGCATGGTTGCGGGCCAGAAGGTGGCCCGGGATGACACGTTCGGTCAGGTCATAGACCTTGCGGAAACCGTCGCGACGGACGACCGAGATGGCCCCGGTGCGCCAGAGGTATTCCAGCGCGGTCTTGGACGGGTGCCAGTCCCACCAGCCGGTCGAGCCGCGGGATTCGCCATCGGCGAGATCGGCGGACATGCATTCGCCGTGATCGGAGATGCGTTTGAGTACGGTGTCAAAGCGGTCCTCGAAACCTGACCCCTGCCATTCGCGCCAGCGCGGGCCAAGGCGTTCGGCGTCACGGGCAAAGCGGTGGCGCCAGTGCGGGAAGTATTCGACGGGGATAACCGATGCGTCATGTGTCCAGTGTTCAAAGACGGCGCGGTCGCGGTGGAGGAGGCGCGAGAGCGCCTCGGGGCGGTAGGTCTGGCGGCGGGACCAGAGGATGAGATCATGGGCGCGGGCCAGCGTGTTGACGCTGTCGACCTGCACAAACCCAAGGTCTTGGATGAGGGCGGCAAGGTCTGCGCCTTTGGCATTGCCGGTGGGCGCGGCAGCGAGGCCGTGGCGGGACAGGAAGACGCGCCGGGCGGCGGTGTTGGAGAGGACCGGACGGGTCATTGTTTGCGGTCATCCCGGATGGCTTCGGCCTGAAGGACGCGAACCTGACGGACGAGTTCGACGAGCACAGCGGTCAAGAGACCCATGCTGACCAGCCCGTTGGCCGAGGCCATGCCGGCGAGGAGGCGCCATTCAAGTGGCAAAAGCACATCGCCGAAACCGAGCGTCGTGTAGGTGACGAGCGTGAAGTAGACTGCTGTTTCAAGCGTTTCAAAAAGGTTGAGCGCCATGAAGGTCAGCGCCCAGAGCCACACGCCGGCGGTCAGCTGAAGCATGACCCAAAGCGCAGCTACGGCGATCATGAGCATGAGTTTGGGGCGATGCGGACGACGGCGCAACCAAGGGTCAAAGCGGATAAGGCAAGTTTCCATCACCCAGACACTGATCCCGGCAAACAGGATCGTGACGAGCATCACGCTGGACCCGAGCGCCAGTTGGATGAGCATCGCCTAGTCTCCTTGTTAGGTAAGCCGCCGTCGCGCCTTGCAGACGGATGGACATGGCCGGTCAGAGCCCCTATCTCGTGTCGATCATGACTGCACAAGAGAAGAACAAGAACTACAAGGTCATCGCCGAGAACCGGCGGGCCAGGTTCGACTATGCGATCGAGGACGACATCGAATGCGGGATAATTCTGATGGGGTCAGAGGTGAAATCGCTACGGACGGGCCAGTCCAATATTGCCGAAAGCTACGCCTCTGTCGAGGATGGCGAGTTGTGGCTGACGAACGCACATATTGCCCGGTATGAACCGGCCAAGCATTTCGGGCATGAGGAACGGCGGCGGCGCAAGTTGCTGGTGTCGCGCAAGGAACTGGCGCGGCTGTGGTCGGCCACGCAGCGTGAGGGCATGACAGTGGTGCCGCTGGTCATGTATTTCAACGACAAGGGTCTGGTGAAGCTCAAGATCGCGATCGCGAAGGGCAAGAAGAACCACGACAAGCGCGCGACCGAGGCCGAGCGCGACTGGAACCGGCAGAAGGAGCGGTTGCTGAAGGATCACGGGTAAGGCCGTGATGCCTGCGGGTCAGTAGGCCCGTTTGTGGAGCGCGACCATCAGAAGGCGGATGCCTTCCATGATGTCGGGGATGGTCGAGTATTCCTCGGGAGTGTGGCTGCGGCCGCCTTCGGAACGGACGAAGATCATCACCACGGGGCAGACGGCGGCCATCTGCTGGCTGTCGTGGCCGGCACCACTGGACATGGTGAGTTGGGGGATGCCCTGCGCCTTGGAGATATCCTGCAGGAGCGTGACAAGCGCGGGGTCGCAGGGGGTCGGGGGCAGATCCACCTGGATGTCGGTGGTCAGGGTCAGACCACGGCGGGCGGCGACCTCGGCCAACAAGGCCGCGTGGGTTTCATGGAGAAGGGTGTAGTCGGCGGGGCGCGGGTGGCGAGCGTCGATTGTGAAATCGACCGAGCGGGAAATGACGGCGGGGGCGTTGGGCCAGGGTATCGCGCGGCCTACGGTGGTGACGGCGGGGCGGCCAAGGCGGTGGGCGTGGTCGATCACGCGGCCCGCGATTTCGGCAAAGCCGGCCATCGGGTCGCGGCGCAGGTCCATCGGGAAAGCGCCGGCGTGGTTCTGTTCGCCGGTCAGGGTGACACGGGTTTGGCGGATGCCGGTGATGGCGTCGACGACGGCGACGGGCAGATTGGCGTGTTCAAGGATCGGGCCTTGTTCGATGTGAAGTTCGAAGAAGGCGGCGATATCGTCGCGGCGGGCGGTGTGGATCGTCGCAGGATCAAGGCCGATGGCGCGCATCGCATCGGCGATAGGTGCGCCGTCGTCGTCGGTGACGATCTCCGGGTCGGCCTGCGTTGTGCGGCCGGTGATGGCGCGGGAGCCCCAGAAGCCTGCCTTGGGAAAACGTGAGCCTTCTTCCTCGCACAAGGAGAGGAGTTCGAGGGGGCGTCTAGGCCGGCCAAAGGTGGCCGTAAGGGCGCTGATCGCGGCGAGGGCTGCGACAACGCCCAACGCGCCGTCATAGCGGCCGCCGGGGCACTGCGTGTCGATATGGCTGCCGCTGACGATGGCCTTGCCGCCTTCGGTGCCGTCGATACGGGCCCAGAGGTTGCCCACGGCATCCATCCGGGGCGAAAGGCCTGCGGCGGTGGCCCAGTCGGAGACAAGTGCCTGTGCCGCGACCCATTCAGGGGAATAGGCAGTGCGCCAGACGCCGGTGCCGGAATGGGCCCCGATGGCACCAAGCGCCATGATCATCTGTTCGACGCGGATCGGGTCGAGGGTGGGAAGGTCGGGCATCGGGGGCCTTGGCGTCTGGAGGTTTGAATACAGAAGTTGCACGGGCTGCCGGGGAGCGGGACCGGAAGAGTGTCAGCTAATAGCAGCTTAGGCGGTTCTCGTGTGGAAATCGCTGCGGCACGAGGCGGTTTGCTGTCTATTTTCAAGGTTTCGCTGGGGCCTGCCGTGGCATCGGGAACGGTGGCGCGGGTTCTTCCTTGGTTATCCATCATCCAGACAATCGTAGGTGCATAATGAGCCGTGCCGATGCGGTGATCGGGGTGAAACGGTATCTGGCGCTGGTGGCTCAGAATGGTTTGCCCGTCATCATGGCGGCCTATGAAGACCAGATGGTTCTTCTTCCGAACGGCTGGTGCAGGATGCGATCCGTGCGCTGCCGGACGGGGACTATGCGCCGGTCACGAATATCGATGGTCATCCGGACGATCCCGATCCGCCGCGGCGGAACCTGCCCATTGCAGTAACGCTGCGGGTGCGGGGCGACACGATGGTGGTGGACCTGACCGGAACTGCGCCCCAACTGCCCGACAAGCCGATCACCATGCCGCTGGACGCGCACGGTGGATTGCGCGGTTTGACTAACGATCCGGTCGATTTTGCTCAAATCCCTGGTTTATGGGAACACCCCGCAGAATCAGGGGCTGACACGGCCGATCACCAATACCGCGCCCTTGGTATGCCTTGCCAACCCGGTGTTCACGGCACCCGTCATTGCGTGGTTCTGCCCGGACAGCCTGTTGGCCGATACGGTGATGAAGGCGCAGGCGCAGGCCGCGCCGAAGCAGGTGTCGGCAGGGATCGGCAATCCGCGGGTGGTCGCGATTTCCGGCCTGAACGAGGGCAAGCACCCGGTGTATATGGAGATCATGGAGGGAAGTTGCGGCGGGCGGTTCGGCAGGGACGGGATGGATACAGTCGACACTTTTCATGCCAACACGCGAAACTACCCGGTCGAAGATATCAGGAGCCAGATCCCCCTGCGGGTGAATCGCCACGAACAGCGCGAGGACCGGAAGGCGCCGGTCGCATGGCGCGGCGGGATCGGAACTGCGCTGGAGTCCGCGTTCCTTTCGGATGCCGGGTTTTCGATTGAGGGGGACGTGTATGCCTATCAGCCCTGGGCGTTTGGCCGGGGGTGCAGACATGCATGTCTCGTCGCTGACGCTGATGGGGCACAACGGGGATGCGCGGCTTTTGCCGTCGAAGGTGCCCCATTGCAAGTTGCGCGCGGGCGAGCGGCTGGTGTCCATCGGTCCCTGCGGCGGCGGATATCGCGATCCGCTGCGGCGCACGCCTGAGGCGGTGTTGGCCGATGTGCCGGACGGGCTGATCCCGGCCCAGACGGCAGCGCGGGAAATTGGCATGGTCTTCAAAGACGGGCGGGTGGATCGGGCCGGGACGGCGGTGGCGCCGGGCGCCTGAGGGCGCGAGGCGGGGTTCTTGAAGGGTTCCCGGGTGCGCGTGGTGCGCGCATCCCATAGCGCTTTACTGGCCTGTCAGAATATCCAGCCGGCTCAGGTCATAGCCGTTGAAATCGAGCACTTCCTTTGCCGCAGCAAGTCTGTCGGCCGGGATTTCGGGGTCGCGGTTCAGGATCCAGCCTGACCGCCCGTCAGGCGATCCCACCACTGCCGTGCGATAGCTTTCGTCGACCCAGAGGACCCAGTAGTCCGCAGCGACGAAGGGCACTGATGCGAAACGGACAACAAGCCGCCCCGGGCCTACGATTTCGGCGGTGCCTTCGATCGTGCTCTTGATCGACCCGTCGGCGGCCCGGCAGGTATTCTTGACCGATATCAGGCCATCGGTCCGGAGGCCGTATTCCGCCGTCACACCGACGCAGCCGGCCTCGAACGGGACGGGATAGCGTGCAACCTCGTGCCAGAGGCCAAGATATCGTTCGGGTTCGAACAGGGCCTTGGAGGCGATGGGAACGGTTGTGTCCCTATAGGAGGTGAACAGACCGCCGTCTTCGCCGCCGCAGCCGGAGATGAGCCCAGCGACGACAACGGCCGCAACAAGGCGCACCCGGCTCCTGATTTTCATTCCGGTCCGCATGCGCAGCCCCATTATGTTCGGGATGCCCGTCAATAGGGCATCGGGTTGGCTTTGTGGGTCGCAGCGATGGCTGCGATCACCTCGGGCGAGAGGACCACATCCCGGCCCGCAAGGATACGGGCGAGTTGGTCCTCTTTGGTCGCACCAAAGATCGGGCAGACCGAAAAGGGCCGCGTCCGCTGCCAGGCCATGGCCATGTGGACGGGGTCGAGGCCGAAGTCGGCGGCGACCTTCAGATAAGCGTCGACTGCGCCAAAGACGCGCGCGGACTTGCGCCCGCCGACTTCGGGGACGAGGGACATGCGGCTGCCTTCGGGGACGACGCCGTTCTGGTATTTGCCGGTCAGAAAACCCGCCGCGAGGGGGGAGAAAGCCAGGAGCGTCACCTTTTCGTTGACCGCCATTTCGGCCATGTCGGTGTCATAGAGGCGGCACATGAGCGAGTATTCGTTCTGAACCGACATGACGCGGGGACCGCCAGTAACCTCGGACCGGTCGAGCCAACGGGTTGTACCCCAGCAGCTTTCGTTTGACAGGCCGAAGGAGCGGATCTTGCCTTCTGCCACCAGCAGCTTGAGCGTGCCGAGGACGTCGTCCATGTGGGCGATGGTGCGGGCCTTATCCTGCTTTGACGGGTCAAAGGTCCAGTTTTGCCGGAACATGTAGGAGCCGCGATCAGGCCAGTGGAGTTGGTAGAGATCGATCATATCGGTCTTGAGCCGCCGCAGCGAATCTTCGACTGCGGCGCGAATGTTGGTGCCGTCATAGCCCTTGCCGCCGCGTGCGACCTGCCCTGGACCGGCGACCTTGGTGGCCAACACGAATTCACCTCGCCGCCCGGTGCGGGCAATCCAGTTGCCGATGATTTCCTCGGTGCGGCCAAGGGTTTCCAGCCGGACGGGGTTGACCGGATACATTTCGGCCGTGTCGACAAAGGTGATTCCGGCGTCGAGCGCCATGTCGATCTGCCGGTGGGCATCCGCCTCGGGCGTCTGGTTGCCGAATGTCATCGTGCCAAGGCACCATTCCGAGACAGAGATCCCGCTTGATCCCAATTCCATCTGTCGCATCACGCCTGTCCCTTTGCATCTGACTGCAGCGGGCAACCTATCCGGCGTGAATGGCATGGCAAGGGCGGATCAACCAGAACCAAGGGGCGGCAGGCGTGTTCGCGTTTGGGCGGGAGAATCCTGTTTCCCTTTTGCCGCTTTTGGCATTGCGGGCCTTCTTCGCCGGGCTCATCCTTGCCTCATGCGCCTCATGATTTCCTTTGCGGCCCTGTTTCTATCGGTCGTGCTTTTGCAACTGTCCTCCGGGGCGGTGGCGCCGTTTGATGCGCTGACGGGGCTTGAAGCGGGGTTCACGCCGTCGCAGGTGGGTTTTCTCGGGTCATCGCATTTCTTTGGCTTCTTCATCGGGTGCTGGTGGGCGCCGCGCCTGATGGGCGAGGTCGGGCATTCCCGGACGTTTGCCACCTTCACCGCGCTGGGGGCCATCGGCCTTGCCGCCCACGTGATTGTGATGGACCCGATCGCCTGGTCGATCATGCGCATGGCGACAGGGTTCTGCGTGGCCGGTTGCTATACGGTGATCGAGGCGTGGCTGCAGGCCAAGGTCACCAACGAGACGCGCGGGCGGGCGATGGGGACGTACCGGGTTGTGGATATCAGTGCCTCGCTTGTCGCGCAGCTGATGATCGGGACGCTGGCCGATCTGCCGACATATGTTGCCTATAACATCCTGACGATCCTGTGCTGTGCCGCGATCCTGCCGCTCGCCGTTACGCGTGTGCCGCAGCCGGTGACCCCGGCATCGAACCGCCTGCGCCCGTCTCTTGGCTGGGCGCGGTCGCCGCTGGCTGTGGTGGGATGCATCGTGTCGGCGGTGTCGGGGGCGTCGTTCCGGATGGTCGGCCCGGTCTATGGGGGTGAGGTTGGGCTTGAGGCGGATCAGATTGGCCTGTTCCTTGCGGCCTATGTGCTTGGCGGGGCGATTGCGCAGTATCCGGTGGGTTATTTCGCGGACAAGACGGACCGTCGCCTTGTCCTGATCTGGCTTTCTGTCGCGTCGACTGTAGCCTGTATCGTGACAGTCGCGGCGGCGGGGATGGGGACTTCCGGGGTAATGTTCGCGGCAGGGCTGTTTGGGATAACCACGGTGCCGATCTACTCCGTCTCGTCCGCACATGCGCATGACTTTGCGACAGACAGCGAACGGGTCGAGTTGTCGGCGGCGCTTATGTTCTACTATGCGGTCGGTGCAATCGCGGCGCCTTGGGTCACGTCATCACTGATCGGCCTTTACGGGCCGGCCGCGATGTTTGCGGTCGTCGCCGTTGCGCATGTCTTTCTGATCGGGTTTGGCCTGTTCCGGATGCAGATGGGCCGCAAGCCGCCGCACCGCACAGCCTATGTCTGGTCACCGCGCACCACCTTTTGGTTCGCAAGGCTGCTGGGCCGCGACAAGGAGCGCGACGAAACCTAGTTCCGGCCTTCCCGTGTCGTCTCTTCCAGCAATTCGATCTGCATCCGCTGAATCATGGCCAGTTGTTCCCACTGGCGCATGAGATGCAGGTCGATCTTGTCGTGCAGGTGGCGGATTTCCAGTTCGGCCTTGAGGTTGACCTTGTAGTCATTCTCAGAGCGCAACCTGTCCTTCTCCTCCTGCCGCCGCTGGCTCATCATGATGACGGGGGCTTGCAGAGCGGCGATGCTGGACAGCACGAGGTTGAGGAGAATGAAGGGATAAGGGTCGAAGACGCCGAACAACAGGCCCGTGACGTTGAGCGCCATCCAGAGGCCGAGTACCACAGAAAACCCGATGATGAAGGTCCATGACCCGGCAAAGCGCGACAATGCGTCGGCGGCCTTTTCGCCAAACGTCCGGTCCTCGCCCCAGTCGGCGTCGGGTTCGGTCGCGACGGGGAGGCCGGACTGGAGGGAATCGAGAACCTCCTTGTCGAGCCGCCCGAGCGCGCCGCGTTCGTTTTCAAGCAGTCTTTCCAGATGCTGCCGCCGGGACCGGGCGATGTCGTCGCCGCAGATTATCGCAGACGGGGCCAGAGCGGGCTGTTCTTGCAGCAGCATGGCCCGTGTTGCGGGGGTCAGATCGCTGAGTCTGCGTGCCGCGCCGGGCTGAACCGCAGAGCCACAGATCGCGCAGACCATCGTTTCGGCTGTCATGCCACATCCCTTTTGGCCAAGGGATTAACGCAAGACGGGGCCCAAGGCCACCTTGCAAGTCAGCGTCACGCGGCCTTTCGGCGGGGGATCAGGGGTGCCACCAGCCGGAACAGGGGGGCGATGACCCAGGTTGTCACCGGGATCAGGAGGAGGCCGAGGACGAGCCCGAACACGCCGTCCATCGCCGCCGTGACAATCCATTCGACGAACCCTTCGGCCACGGGAATGGCATGGGCGGCCGCAGCAGCCCAGTCGTGGATGAAATGCGCGAGTGTGCCCCAGCCGAGCACTTCCATGCCGTGAATGACGATCGAGCCACCGACCCAGATCATCGCCGCCGTGCCGACCGTAGAAATGACGTTCATCAGCCCCGGCATGCTGCGCACGATGCCCCGCCCGGTGGCCCGGGTCAGCCCTAGCCGCCCCGCCTGTGCCATGCGCAGCCCCACGTCATCCGCCTTTACCAGAACGGCAACCGTACCATAGACGGCGGCGGTGATCAGGATACCCACCACGCCCAGGACAAGCGCCTCTTCCCAGATCGAATCCGCTGCGATCGCGGCGAGCGCGATCGTCATGATCTCGGCCGAGAGGATGAAATCGGTCTTGATCGCAGAGGCAACCCGTTCCTTTTCCAGATGGGCGGCTTCCAGCGTCTTGGGTTCCTCGTGGTGATCCTCACCCTTGTGGAAGATGTGCCAGACCTTTTCGGCCCCTTCGAAACAAAGGTACGCCCCGCCCACCATCAGAAGCGGCGTGATAATCCAGGGGGCAAAATTATTGAGGAGAAGCCCGAGCGGCAGCAGGATCACCAGCTTGTTGAAGAGTGATCCCTTGGCGATCTGCCAGACAATCGGCAGTTCCCGCGCCGCCGGCAGACCGTGGACATATTTCGGCGTCACCGCCGTATCGTCAATTACGATGCCCAGCGACTTTGCCCCAGCCTTGGTGGCCATTCCGGCCACGTCATCCAGTTGTACCGCCGCGACCTTGGCCAGGGCTGCAACATCATCCAACAGGGCCAGAAGACCGCTCATTTTCGCAACGCCGTCTTGTTGTTTCACGTTGGTTGAACGTAGAGCAGATTCGCCCTGACACAACCGCATTTGGACCGGAAAGCGACTTAATCCAACGACCTGCGCCCGATCGACACAAGGTCCGGGCGCATCGGCTTTCGCAGGGCACTGGCACTTTCCCGATGATAGCCCTATCTCATGGCCCCGATCACGTTCGCCGCAAAGGGCACGCCATGGCACGCCACCTTATCACCTCAGCGATCCCCTACATCAACGGGATCAAGCATCTGGGCAACCTTGTGGGCTCGCAGCTTCCTGCCGATCTTTATGCGCGCTACCTGCGCGGACGCGGGCATGAGGTGCTGTTCCTCTGCGCCACGGACGAACACGGAACGCCCGCCGAACTCGCCGCTGCGAAGGCCGGGAAACCGGTTGATGTGTTCTGCGCCGAGATGCACGGAGTGCAGGCGGGCATTGCCAAGGGGTTCCGGCTGTCCTTTGACCATTTCGGGCGGTCCTCTTCGGCCCAGAACCGGCTGTTGACCCAGCATTTCGCGGGGCGTCTGGCCGATGCGGGGCTGATTGAGGAGGTGAGCGAGAAGCAGGTGTTTTCCATCACCGATAACCGTTTTCTGCCCGACCGCTATATCGAAGGGACCTGCCCCAACTGCGGCTATGAAAAGGCGCGGGGCGACCAGTGCGAGAACTGCACCAAGCAGCTTGACCCCACCGACCTGATCAACCCGCGTTCGGCGATTTCGGGTTCGACCGACCTTGAGGTGCGGGAAACCAAGCACCTGTATCTGCGCCAGTCCGCGATGCGGCAGCAACTGACCGACTGGATCGACTCCAAGACCGACTGGCCGATCCTGACCACATCCATTGCCAAGAAGTGGCTGAATGACGGTGACGGGCTGCAGGACCGGGGCATCACCCGTGACCTGTTCTGGGGCGTGCCGGTCAAGCGCGGGACCGAAGAATGGCCGGGGATGGAGGGCAAGGTGTTCTACGTCTGGTTCGATGCCCCCATCGAATACATTGCCTGTGCGCAGGAATGGCAGGACGCGGGCAAGGGGACGGATTGGGAACGTTGGTGGCGGACCGACAAGGGCGCGGCGGACGTGCGTTATACGCAGTTCATGGGCAAGGATAACGTGCCGTTCCATACACTCTCGTTCCCCGTCACGATCCTGGGGTCGGGCGAGCCGTGGAAGTTGGTCGATTACATCAAGTCCTTCAACTACCTGAACTATGACGGCGGCCAGTTTTCGACTTCGCAAGGCCGTGGCGTGTTCATGGATCAGGCGCTGTCGATCCTGCCGCCCGACTACTGGCGCTGGTGGCTTTTGTCCCATGCGCCGGAAAGTGCGGACAGCGAGTTCACCTGGGAGAACTTCCAGACCTCGGTCAATAAGGACCTGGCGGACGTGCTGGGCAACTTCGTCAGCCGCGTGACCAAGTTCTGCCGGTCCAAGTATGGCGAGGCAGTTCCGGAAGGTGGCGAGTGGAGTAATCGAGAAGACGCTTTGTCGATTGAACTTGCTGCACGGATCGGCAGTTACCAAGCCAATATGGACGCAATCGAAGTGAGAAAGGCCGCCGCCGACCTCAGAGCAATATGGGTTGCAGGAAACGAATACATACAGTCAGCCGGACCATGGACAACCTTCAAGACGGATCCAGCGAAAGCAGCCATGCAAACGCGGATTGGGTTGAACTTGGCCAGGATTTTTGCGGTGCTGTCACGCCCATTCATACCTGATGCTGCTTTGGAAATCATGGCAGCACTAAAGTCGGAGGACTGGACATGGCCCGATACTGATACGAGTTTCCTCGAAAGTCTGCCCGCAGGTCATGCCTTTACAGTGCCCGAGGTGACGTTCCGCAAGATCACCGACGACGAACGCGCCGACTGGCAGCAGCGCTTTGCCGGGGTAAGGACATAGCGTGCGCATGTTGCGCGGCTGCCGCCAGACGGGGTGCGCGGGATGCGCGCCGTGCGCCAACGCCAACCCGCCCGTGTAGGGCGGGGTTTGCCCTGCCAAAGATTCCGCCATGCCGCCGCCAGCCGACACACCTGAAATCGAAGTGCCCTCCCGCGCTGTACTCCGCGACTGGCTTGCGGCCAATCACACGCGAAAATCGGGCGTCTGGCTTGTCACCTACAAGAAATCAGAGGGCGCCCTCCATACGCCCTATCCTGATGTCGTGCAGGAGTGCCTTGCTTTTGGCTGGGTCGACAGCTTGCCGCGCAAGAAGGACGACCGCCGTTCGATGCTCTACATCGCTCCACGCAAACCCGGTGCCAACTGGAGCCGTGTCAACAAGGGCCATGTCGCAGTTCTTGAAGCGGCTGGACTGATGACCGACGCAGGCCGCGCCGCCGTCGCGCGGGCCAAAACCGATGGCACGTGGGGTGCGCTTGATGCGGTTGAAGACGGGGAGATCCCGGCGGACCTGGCTGCGGCTTTCGCGACCAATCCAGGAACGGAGGCGATCTGGCACGGCTGGCCGCGCAGCGTCCGCAGGGGCGCACTGGAAATCCTGCTGAACGCCAAACGCCCGGAAACCCGTGCTGCCAGGATCGCCGGGATCATCGACAGCGCCATGGCCGGCACGCGCCCGTTTCAGTGGCGCCCTCGCGCCCCGTCCTGAAGCCGGCCCGTATTCAATCGCCTGTCAGCAGCGTGAGATCGACCGACCATCCGCGCCCGTCGCGTTCCAGACTGAGCGTGACCTCGTCCCCGGGCCGATAGCTGTCCAGTGCCGCCAGCAGATCGTCCACGGTCGCCACGGCGGCATCGCCCAGCCCGACGATGACGTCCCCCGGCGCGATCCGCCCGTCCCGCGACATACGCGCGGGCTCAAGCCCCGCCTCGGCGGCATCGGACCGCGGTGCGACGTCAACGATCATGACGCCGTTCAAACCCTGGCGGTTCACCGCCGCGTTGATCCGGGCGTCCCAGGCCACGCCGAGGGATGGCAGGCTGTAGGACCCGTTCTCGATCAGTTCCGGTACGATCCGGGCAACAGTACCGACCGGCACGGCAAAGCCGATCCCCGCACTCGCCCCGGAGGGGCTATAGATCGATGTGTTCACCCCGATCAGCCGCCCCCGGGAATCAAGCAGCGGCCCGCCCGAATTGCCCGGATTGATCGCGGCATCCGTCTGGATCATCCCGCCCATCCGCGGCCCGTCTTCGCCCGGCAGGTCCCGGTCAAGCGCCGACACGATCCCGGTCGTTAATGTCCAGTCAAGCCCGAAGGGATTCCCGATCGCCAGAACCTGTTGCCCGACCTGCAAGTTGCTGCTTTCACCCAGAGGCAGCGCGGCGGGCAAACTGCGGCCCGAAATACGCAAGACCGCCAGATCATGCATCGCATCGCGGCCAACCAGTGCTGCTTGAAACGTCCGCCCGTCGGCAAGCTGGACCGTGGCCTCGCTCGCCCCTTCGATCACATGATTGTTGGTGACCACGTGACCATCGTCATCCCAGATGAACCCTGACCCGCTTCCCACCGGTTGCTCCGTCCGCCGCCGCGTGAAGGGGTCGAGCACATCAGTCGATGTCGCAATCGCCACGACAGAGTCCCGCGCCCCGTTGAACGTGGCAATCGTTGCCTGCTCGACCGTGGTCAGACCTCCGACAACCACATGGGGTGGCACAGCCGGAATGTCGGCCCGTGACCATGACTGGCCCCACAAGAACCCCGCCCCGACTGCCGCGACAACCACCGCAATTGCTACTGTTGTGCCCTGCACGCGCATCCGCTTTCGTCCCGTTTTCAAACATCTGGAGGCGACCGCGCCCCCATGCTAGAAATGCAGATATGACTGTCCCCCGATTGCCTTCAAGGAGTTGCAGATTGTTCCGTTTCCAAATGCGCGCCACCGCGCTCATCATCGCTCTGACGGCCTCCACCGCTGCCATCGCTCAGGTTTCCTGCGGAAATGACGGCTCAGGATTCGAGGCTTGGAAGAGCGAATTCTCCCAGCTTGCCAGTGCCAATGGCGTCGGACAGGCGGGGCTGCAGGCGCTCGCCAATGCCAGCTATGACCAACGCACGATCAACAAGGACCGCAACCAGACCGGGGTGCGGTATTCCCTGGACGATTTCCTCGCCATCAGGTGGAGCGATGCCTACACCAATCAGGCCCGACGGATGTTGCGCGACAATGCCAATCTCTGGGCCTCGATCCAGTCGACCTATGGCGTCCCGCCCGAAGTTCTTCTGGCCATCCTTGGCATGGAGTCAGGCTTCGGGGCCAATATGGGTGATCACAACACGATCAACTCGATCCTGACCGTGGCCTATGATTGCCGCCGCGCCGATTTCTTTATTCCCCATGCTGTCGCGGCGCTGATGCTTGTCGACTATGGCGTGATGTCCTCCAACTCGATGGGGGCAGCGCATGGTGAAATCGGCCAGACCCAGTTCCTGCCGGGTAATGTGCTGAGCTATTCGCGGGACGGGAACGGCGACGGGCGGGTGGATATGTCGGGAATGGCCGATGCGATGGCCTCGACCGCGAATTATCTGGCCAAGAAGGGCTGGCAGCCGGGTCAGGGCTATCAGGAAGGCCAGCCGAATTTTGCGGTGATCGAGGAATGGAACGCCGCCACGGTTTATCAGCAGGCGATTGCGCTTCTCGCGGCGCGGATCGCGTCCTGACCGGAGCGGTCGGCTGGGCATGGAGTGCAAGAACCTTCCAAGGTTCTTGCCAGAATCCTTGGAAGCATTCTGGTTTCCGGGTCGGCCGTTGCCCTATGCGGCAAAGAACAGTCTTGTCTCGAACCCTCTCAGAGCAGGCCGCGCGGCCTCATCGTCATCTGCCCCCTTCCCCGCCAGGTCTGGGAAGATCTTGAACAGAATTCCCGCGTTGCCTGATCCATGCCGCCGACCGTACGGTCTCCGGGCTGCAAGCTCTCGGTCCGGCAATCATTGGCCCGCAAGATTTCGTGCTGATCGAACAGGACATGCACATTAGTCACCTCGGGCACGATGCGTGACACGATACCCGGCAGATGCGTGGCGCGGGCCAGCATTGCAGTTTCGCCGAACAGGAGTTCGGCGCCCGGTCCGCTCAGCAGCATCCGGTGCTGGCGCGAGACCATCATGTCCCTCTCCGGGCAGCCAGGGCCGAAAGGCATCCTTGCGGATCAGGATCAGTTGTAGGGAGGCATCCTTGGCCAGCCGTGCGCCGTCCACCCGTTTGGCCCCGATCCAGCGCCGGTCTGATATCCGTTGTCCCGCCTCATCACCCGGTCTCCGAGGCGAAGGCTTTCAACCGCCGCTTCGCCCCTGGCGGTAGCGGCGGTTGTCCCCGGTGGAAGCAAGGCACGATCCTTTCCATCTTCTCGAAAGGCATCAAGCCGCCGCCAAAGAAATTGACTGTGCCGTCGATTCTGTTGCCTTCACTGTGGATGGTAAAATCGACAATCTTGAAGGAACCAGGTGCCAGATGTGAAAGGTCCAGGACGTCTTTGTCGTCGCCTCCAACCCGCCGCGCGGGGCCAGGGTACTCTGTCAGCGTATCGTTTCCAGTGGCGTCATGGAGTTGATCGGGTCCGTTGTGGCCAGAAAGCAAGTCGTTCCCGGCATCGCCAAAGACCGTGCCCGGGTCGATGCCACCGTCGATGCAGTCATTGCCGGACGAGCCGTCAATGAAATCGTTGCCAGCCCCACCGAACAAAGTGTCGGGTGCCTGCCCGACGGCGTCGAACCCGGTGAGGCCATTGGTCCCGCCTATGATTACGTCACGGAGGTCGCCACCGTGACTGACGTCAACGCCCTCGCCGCAGATCAGAATGTCGTTGGCGGCACCTGCAATGATCGTGTTGGCACCGATCCCGGCATCGTCGAAACGGCTCCCAAGGCCTGACTGGATGAAGTCATCGCCAAAGCCGCCATTAATCGAGTCGTCGCCTTCACACCCATTAAACCTGTCGCCGCCGAGATCGCCAACAATCGGGTCATTGCCGCCGTCGCCTTGGACAACGTGAGTTTCTGCACCGCCCAGAACAAAGTCGTCTGCTTCGCCGCCGAACAGACGGGTGACGCCAGTTCCCCCCTCCAGGGTGTCATCGCCAGCGTCGTCGGTCGGGTCGTTGGCGCCCTCACCGCCACAGATGGTGTCATTGTCTGCGCCGCCATAAGCCACGTCATTGCCGTCCCCACCGGTGATGACGTCGTTGCCGTCATCGCCTTCGATCGCGTCAAGGTTGTCTCCGCGGACTGGTTCGCCGAGAATCTCCATGAATTTGGAAGGTCGCCTTACAGAAGCGTCTGCTCGGTGAAGTTCTCGAGGCTGTCAAAGTTGCCGATCTGGCCGCCTTCTGGATCACCTTTATTGTTGGCGTCGATAACGTCCGCCCCGGCTGTGCCTTCGGACACGCCGCCGAGATCGGACCGGCGGTGCATGCTCGGGGTATCTTGCCCTGTTAACCAGTTGCCATCATATCGTTTTTCACAGGTACCCGACTGTCAGCAGAGATCCGGGGTCAACCATTTCGGATCTCGTGGCCGGGCTTCCGTCGTGGCTGAGTAGTCACAACCCCCGGCCGATCCGACGTCTTGCTGCGCCTCATCAAACCGCAGGCCATTCCTTTCCCAAATTTTGCAATCTCCCGACCTGCCGCCTTCTTCCTTCGCGCAGGCCCGACCCTAGACCTTGGTCTCAAGTGGCTTTCTGCGCCCTTGACCCCGCCTGCACCCGGTTCCAGCATGGGGCAAAGGAGTATCCCTTTGATCGCCATTCCCACATCCATCGACGCCGTGGAAACCATGCTCGCCCGGCAGAACTATGTCTGCGGCCGGGCATTGGCGACGGTTGTCTTTCTTGGCCTCAAACTTGGTCGGCCCCTTTTCCTTGAAGGCGAGGCCGGGGTGGGCAAGACCGAGATTGCCAAGGCAATTGCCGGGGGTCTTGGCCGGCGTCTGATCCGCCTTCAATGCTATGAAGGGCTCGATTCCGCATCGGCCGTCTGTGACTGGAACTTTGCCGCGCAGATGATCGCCATCCGGACGGCCGAAGCAACGGGGCAGGCTGACCGCGCGCGGCTTGAGGATGAACTGTTCACGGAACGCTATCTGATCGAGCGTCCGCTTCTGGCCGCCATGCGGCCTCAGACCGAGGGGCCGCCTGTGCTTCTGATCGACGAACTTGACCGGACGGACGAACCATTCGAGGCCTTCCTGCTTGAGGCGCTGTCTGATTTTCAGGTGACGATTCCTGAGCTTGGGACCATCCGCGCACCTCAGCCGCCGATTGTCATCCTCACCTCGAACCGGACGCGCGAGGTGCATGACGCGCTGAAGCGGCGGTGTCTGTACCATTGGGTCGATTACCCCGGGTTCGACCGCGAGCTGTCCATCGTGCAGGCCCGTGCGCCGGAAGCAACCGAACGCCTGTCGCGCGAGGTTGTGGCCTTTGTCCAGCGTCTGCGCCGCGAGGACCTGTTCAAGAAACCGGGTGTGGCGGAAACCATCGACTGGGCGAAGTGTCTGTTGGCGCTCGACGTGGTGAATCTGTCACCCGAGGTTATCGGCGACACTTTGGGCGCGATCCTGAAGTATCAGGACGACATTCAGAAGATCGAAGGGGCAACTGCCAAGAAACTGCTGGACGAGGTCCGCAGCGCCCTTCTGACCGCCTGAGATGGATTTTCCGGCCCTCGACATTCCCGAGGACGGCAAACTCGTCAACAATGTTACCCATTTCGCCCGGGCGCTGCGCAAGGCGGGGCTGAAGATCGGGCCGGGCCGGGTTGTGGATGCGATCCGCGCAGTGGCGGCGGCCGGCTTTACTGAGAAGCGCGATTTCTATTGGGTCTTGCACGCGTCCTTCGTGTCGCGTCCCGAGGACCGGACTGTGTTCGAACAGGTGTTCCGCCTGTACTGGCGCGACCCGCAGTTTCTTGAGCACATGATGTCGATGATGCTGCCGCAGGTGAAGGGGACGCACGAGGAACGCCCTGCGGATGCCGGCGAGAAGCGGGCGGCGGAGGCGCTGCTGGATGGGGTTCACCGCGACATTCCGCAGCTTGAGCGTGAGAGAGAGGCGTCGGAGTTCGAGATTGACGCTACCGCAACAGCTTCAGCCGAGGAACGGCTGAAGACGCTCGACTTTGAACAGATGTCGGTCGCGGAACTGGCCGAAGCGCGCCGTGCGATTGCCCGTCTGACCCTGCCCGTGCAGCCGATCCGGTCGCGCCGCACCGCCACCGATCCTTTGGGCCGTCGGCCTGACTGGCGCGCGACGATGCGCCAGAGCCTGCGGCGGGGTGGTGAGTTGTCAGAACTTACCTTCCGCGAGCCGAAAGAGCGTTGGCCCAATCTCGTAGCGCTGTGCGATATCTCCGGGTCAATGTCGCAGTATTCGCGCATGGTCCTGCATTTCCTGCATGCCGTGACGAACCAGAAGGGGGCAGGCTGGGCCAAGGTCCATGCCTTTACGTTTGGCACGCGCCTGACAAACATCACCCGCCACTTGGCCCGCCGCGATGTGGATGCTGCGCTTTCGGCCGCCGGGGCGGAGGCGCAGGACTGGCAAGGCGGTACGCGCATCGGTGCCTGTCTGCATGACTTCAACCGTGACTGGTCGCGCCGTGTGATGGGTCAGGGGGCTGTCATCCTGCTCATCACCGATGGGTTGGACCGTGACCCGGTCAGCGATCTGGCGCGCGAGATGGAACGGCTTCACCTGTCGGCACGGCGGCTTATCTGGATCAATCCGCTATTGCGGTGGGATGGTTTTCTGCCGCGGGCCAAGGGGATACAGGCGATGCTGCCGCATGTGGACTGCTTCCGGTCGGCCCATTCCATCGCCTCACTGGAAGGGCTGGCCGCGGCCATCGGTTCGGCGCGGGACAGTGGCGAGAAGGACCGGCTGATGCGTTTCCTATGGCCGGCAAGCGAAGAGAAAGCGCGCAAGGGCCTCTGAATCAAGCGGTTTCTGCATGACGTCGATCTCTGCGATCCGCGCGGCACGGTCGGACGAGATCAGGCGGACGGCAATCTCTCCGAACCTGCTGCGGAGGGCTGTGACGAGCGCCACGCCGTCCCCTTCGCCGAGGTGATGTTCGACCAGAAACTTGTCGGGCACGATCCCAAGCTCGGCCATCAGGGTCAGCGCCTCATCGGCAGTTGTCACGTCGATGACGTTGAAGCCCCATTTCTCAAGCAGTTGCACAATTGCGCGTCGCAGTTCGGCGTCGTGTTCGGCGATGAGCACGATCTGGTCCTGTGGCCCATGTGCTTCCCATCGGTTGAGATGGCGAGCGGCGGGAACCTCTGTGATACGGCAAGAGAGCGGGATGGTGACGGTGAACCGCGTCCCCCGACCGAGCACGGAGTGCAACCGCAACGGATGGCCAAGCAGAATGCAAGCGCGTTCCACAATCGCAAGGCCCAGCCCCATCCCTTCGCTGGCAGAGGCGCGGGCGTCCAGACGGTGGAATTCGCGAAAGATGCTGTCCTGTTCCCTCTCGGGTATCCCCGGCCCGGTATCCAGAATCTCGACCCGTACCGCACCTGGCAGGCGCCGCGCGCCGACCAGGACGCGGCCTGACGTGGTATAGCGCACGGCGTTGCCGATCAGGTTCTGCAAAATGCGACGGAGGTAGGTGGCGTCGCTTTCGACAACCGCCGAACAGGGCAGGATATCGAGCTGCAGCCCCTTGCGCCCGGCCATGGGGCCGAATTCGTCCCGCAGTTGCGACAGGATGGTGTCAAGGCGCACGGCGCCCACATCGATCGCCTCTGGACCCGCCTCGAGCCGGGAAATGTCGAGCAGGGCGCCCAGAATATCCTCTACGCTTTTCAGGGCGTTCTGGGTTTTCTCGAGCGTCCCCTTGGCATCCGCCGTCAGGTCCTCGTCCGCGATCGAGGCGAGGAAGAGTTTCGCGGCCGACAGGGGTTGAAGGAGGTCGTGGCTTGCGGCGGCCACAAACCGCGACCGGGCGGCGCGGGCAGCCTCGGCTCTGTCCAAAGCCTCGGCAAGTTCGACCGTCCGGTCCTTGACCCGCATTTCCAGCGTCTCGTTTGCCTCGGATATGGCCCGGAGGGCGGCCCGTTCGGCGGTGATGTCGGAAAAGCTCATCACGAAACCGCCGTCAGGCATTTCCTGCGCAAAGATGGCCAGTGTGAACCCATCGTCGCGGGTGACCTCGAAACTCAGCGGGCCGCGTGCACCCGCGGCGACGACCCATCGGACCAAGTGGTCAAGCGTCATGGTTCCGCCGAAGCGCAGTTGGCCCATGATCCAGCCCAGCAGCACGTCGAACGGGAGGCCGAGCCGCAGCCGCGCCACCGGGAATGAGAGGAGTTCGGCCAGTCGCGCATTCCAACCGACAAGCCTGCTTTCGCTGTCAAAAAGGCCGACGCCTTGGCTGATGTGGTCAAGGGTCGCCCGCACGATCCGCGCCTGATCGTCGAGAAGTTTGCCGCGTTCCTGCCGTTCGATGCGGATGATGTCGGTTAGGTCGGTCTGGAGGATCACTGTGCCGTCGTCGCGCGTTCGGCGTTCAGATACCTGCAGCCAGCGATCTTGTGTCAGGGCCACGTTCAGCACGACGTCCCGGTCAGAATGGCGCCGGATGCGGGCCTGCGCCCAGGTTTCCGGCGTTTCGCCCGGTTTCAGCGCGAGATCGCTGGAGTGACTGATGAGGTCCACGTATTCGACAAACCCGAGGCCCGGGACAAGACGCGGGTGGACATCGCCGAACTGCAGGCAAAAGCGGGAGTTGCACATGACCATGCGGTCCGCAGGATCGAAAAGGGCGAAGCCATCTTGCACCGTTTCGATGGCGTTGGCCAGATTCTGACGCGCCGCCTCGGCCTCTCGGGTCGCCTCGGCCAGCAAGGCGTTGGACCCGTTGAGGAGGTCAAGCGCGTTTTCCAGATCAGACGTCCGGCTTCGCACCTGATCTTCAAGAAGGACGGCCCGCTGGAATTGGGCGTAGGCCGCACCGGAATCGTCTGTCGATTGTTCGACACGCCGCATCAAAGCACCCGCGATCAGGAGCAGTTTCCGGTTCTGCACCTCGGGCGAGTCGGCAGGGTTGACGAGGGACTGCGTCACGCGGGCTCCTTGGGCGGATAGATCGCGACACCGGTCATGGTCTGGTTCACGTGACGTGCACCCATCTGTTCACCATAGGTCGAGAAGCCCACGACATTGTGGCTCTGCAAGACCCCCGAGATCTGGCCGAACATCTGTTTCTCCTCGGCCTCGATCCGGCGAAGGATACAGTCACAAGCGAGGATCGCGGCGGGCTTGCCCAGTTGGTCGAGTTCGGTTTCCAGGTGGGTGACCAAGTTCATCGGTTCGGCCAGAGTGAGGACGAGTCCTTCGTCTATCGCCGAGAAGAACACGAGATCGCCGTTGGCCGCCATGCGCTGGATCGACCGCACATGGTGGCGGCCGCCGATCCGCACGACGACGGGATGGGCGGCAAAGGTGAATGTGGTGAGTTGGGTCGGGTCCTTGCCCAGAAGCCGCGCATATTCGATAGCGGCGGGGGCACCGTTGATCTGCCGGACGATCCGTTGCGAGGGATCAGCCTCGGTCACCACCATCTGCACCCCGGACGGGACCAGGTGGTCGAGGTTGAAGACCTTCACCGGGCAGGCCGTGCGGACGAAGGTCAGGACGGCGGCATTCCGATGCGCCTGACTGTGATAGATCACCCGGGTTTCCCGGAACCGCAGGCCGTCGCCCGCCGAACCGCCGAACAGCGGCACCGGCCCGAGGCCCATGGACAGAGCAGAGGTGAGTTCGTCTTCGCGCAGCGACATGCCGTCAACCATGAGGAAGGCGAATTCGCCTTCCCATTCTGGCTGGGCCCGGGCCAGACGCTGCCGCGCGCGGATCATGTCTGACACAAGCGCCTCGCGCGGGAGATCGGACAGGTCTGGGACAAAGATCGTCTCGACCGCGAAAAGCGTGGAGGGCAGGGCGATGGCCACGATTTCGCCCTCGGCATAGCCTTCCTCGGATATCTCGCCTGCCGTGGTGCAGCCGATCACCTTGATACCGGGGAACAATTCTGCTGCACGGGCAGCCAGATCGTCAGCGTCCCCCAAGGGCGAGATGAAGAGCATGATCAGCGCAACGGGCCCGGGTCCAAGTCCCTTGATGATACGGTCAAGCGCCTGAGTATCGCCCACGGGCGCATGGGCGACCTGGAGCACAGTGCCCTGCGCCGCCAAGGCCGATAGCGTGGCCTGCAATTCCGCCATCGCATCCTCCCTGCGGGTGACCCTAGGCGGACAGGTTGTTCTCTGACAAGAGCGCGGAGAAATTGACCTCGCGCGCGATCAGGACTGCCTGCGTGCGGCTGTAGACGCCAAGCTTGCGCATGATCGCTGTCACATGCGCCTTGACCGTGGTTTCGGCCACCGAAAGCTCATAGGCGATCTGCTTGTTCAGCTTGCCTTCGCAGATGAGTTTCAGGATCACTGCCTGTTGCCGGGTCAGAAGGCCAAGCCGTTCAATCACCTCGTCCCGCGACGTGCGCCCCATCGCGTCAGTGGCGGTGGGCTGATAGCCTTCGGGCGTATAGCGCCCGCCGGCGCGGATCGCGGCAAAGGCAGCGCGGAACACATCGCGCTGGCTGTGCTTGGGGACGTATCCCGCTGCGCCCGCCTGCATCGCGGCGCTGATGACCGGCCCTTCAGAGAAGGAGGATACCACGATCACGGGCACCGCCTGTGCGGCGTGCTTGAGCCGGATCAGCCCGTCCATCCCGGTCACATCGGGCAGATGCAGATCGAGGATGATGACATCGGGCACTGAACCGGCCTTGAGCCGGGCCAGCGCGGTTTCAAGGCGGTCGGCCGTTTCGATCCTTTCGATGCCGATGAATGTGCGAAGGGTCATCGCCAGCGCCTCGCTGAACAGCGGGTGATCCTCAACGATCAGCGCCGATGCGAAGGGCCTGCTGTCGGAAATGTCCATTCTCCCTGCCATGACTGCAGTCCCCATTTTCACAAATGCAGAATAGCAATTTGCCCACGCCCCGTAACCAACCCTAAAGTCGGGGGATGGCATGGGCCGAATCGCGCCCATCTACGACCAAGGTGAGATGGAACTGGCCGACACGTCGCATTAGGGTGACAGTTGCCGGGAGGAGAACCGATGCAACTTACAGATCAACGTATCATCAACGCCGCGCCCGAGACTGTCTGGGCGGCGATTATGAACCCTGAGGTCCTCAAGGCATGCGTGCCGGGTTGCGAAAGCATGACCGGGTCCGCCGCCGAGGGATATGCGGCTGTCGTCGTGCAGAAGGTCGGCCCCGTGTCGGCCCGATTTACCGGTTTGGTCAGGCTGTCCGACATCGTCGAGGGCCGCGAAGTCACGTTGTCGGGCGAAGGCAAGGGTGGCCCTGCCGGCTTTGCCAAGGGCAGTGCCAAGGTCACCATGGCGCCCGAAGGCGGGGGTACGCTGCTGACCTATGAAGTCAACGCCAATGTCGGGGGCAAGCTGGCCCAGCTGGGCAGCCGCATCATTGATGGATTTGCCAAGAAGATGGCCGATCAGTTTTTCGAACGGTTCCAGGAAACCATCGAAGCGCCCGGGGCCGAAGAAGAAACCGTGCTGGCCGAAGGCGAGGAGGCCCCCAAGAGAGGGTGGCTTCGCCGCATGTTCGGAAATGAGTCAAAAGGAGGAAAAGAATGACCAAAGTCGCGATGACCGTGAACGGCAAGGCCGTTTCCGGCGAAGTGGAAGGGCGGACTTTGCTGTCCGCCTTCCTGCGTGAAGGGCAGGGCCTGACCGGCACCCATGTCGGCTGCGACACGTCCCAGTGCGGGGCCTGCGTGGTCCATGTGGACGGCAAGGCCGTGAAAAGCTGCACCGTCTTTGCCGCCGATGTGGCGGGCAGTTCCGTCAAGACGATCGAAGGCATGGCCAACGCCGATGGCTCGCTCGGCGTGATTCAGCAGGCGTTTCAGGACCATCACGGCCTGCAGTGCGGTTTCTGTACCCCCGGCATGGTGATGTCTTCGGCCGCACTTCTGGCCGAGAACCCCAAGCCGTCGGAACAGGAAATCCGAGAATACCTTGAAGGTAACATTTGCCGCTGCACGGGGTACCACAACATCGTCAAGGCGGTTCTGGCCGCGTCCGGTCAGGACGCCAACGCCATCGCTGCCGAATAAGGGAGGGGTCAAGAATGCCAAAGGATCACGGAATCGGCGCCAGCACCAAGCGCCGCGAAGACGTACGTTTCCTGACTGGAAAGGGCGTCTATACAGACGACATGCGCGTCTATGGCCAGACCTATGCGGTCTTTGTCCGCAGTCAGGTTGCCCATGGACGGATCAAGTCGATCAACACCGGAAACGCCGCGGCCATGCCCGGCGTTCTTGCCGTATTTACAGGTGAGGATTTCAAGGATGTCGGCGGAAACCCCGCAGGCTGGCTGATCAAATCGCGCAACGGCGAAGCCATGCGCGAACCCAAGCGGCCGGTTCTGGCCCATAGCAAGGTTCGCCATGTGGGTGATGCCTATGCCGCCGTCATTGCTGAAACCTATGCGCAGGCCAAGGATGCGGCCCAGCAGCTTGCCGATGACACGGAAATCGAAGAACTGCCCGCCATCGTCGACATGGCGGCTGCGCTCGGCAATACGTCAAACCGCGTGCACGACGAGATCCCCGACAACCAGTGCTATGACTGGGGCTGGATCGAAGATAACCGCGCCGCTGTGGACGCCGCCATCAAGGCCGCGCCCCATGTCACGACGCTGGAACTCGTCAACAACCGGCTTGTGCCCAACGCGATGGAGCCCCGCGCCTCGATCGGCGAGTATTTCCCCGGCACAGGTGACTACAAGCTGACCACGACCAGCCAGAACCCGCACCTGACGCGGCTGCTTGTCGCGGCCTTTGTCCTTGGTATCCCCGAGAACAAGCTGACCGTGGTGGCCCCCGATGTCGGCGGCGGCTTTGGTTCCAAGATCTATCACTACGGCGAAGAGGCCCTTGTCCTTGCAGCTGCCAAGAAGCTTTGCCGTCCTGTCCGCTGGACGGCGGAACGGTCGGAAAGCTTCCTTTCTGACGCGCATGGCCGCGACCATGTGACCAAGATCGAACTCGCGTCCGATCTTGAAGGCAATTTCATCGCCTTCCGGACTGAAACGATGGCCAATGTCGGCGCCTACCTGTCGAACTTTGCTACCGTCACGCCGACCTTCCTGCACGGCACTCTCATGGCCGGGCCGTACAAGGTGCCGCATGTCTATGTGAACGTGAAGACGGTCTTTACCAACACTGCCCCCGTCGACGCCTATCGCGGCGCGGGCCGCCCCGAGGCGACCTATTCGCTGGAGCGCGTGGTCGACAAGATGTGCCGCGAGCTGAACCTTGATCCGTTCGAAGTGCGGCGCAAGAACTTCATCACCACCGACATGTTCCCCTACACGACGCCGGTGGCGCTGGCTTATGACACGGGCAACTACCACGCCACGCTCGACAAGGTCATGGAGATGGCCGACGTGGCGGGCTTTGAAAAGCGCCGTGCCGAATCCGCCAAGCGCGGCAAGCTGCGGGGCATGGGCCTGTCGACCTGGATCGAAGCCTGCGGGATCGCGCCGTCGCATCTCGTCGGCATTCTCGGCGCCCGCGTCGGCCTTTACGACGCGGCCACCGTGCGGGTGAACGCCACCGGCAACATCAGCGTCATGGTAGGTGCCCACAGCCACGGACAGGGGCATGAAACCGTGTTCCCGCAGATCGTCGCGTCGAAGCTTGGCGTGCCAGAGTCATCGGTCGAGATCGTCCACGGTGATACGTCCAAGATCCCGTTCGGCATGGGCTCCTACGGGTCCCGATCTCTCGCAGTCTGCGGCGTCGCGATGGACAAGGCGCTCGACAAGATCGTGGCCAAGGGCAAGAAGATCGCGGCCCATATGCTTGAGGCTTCTGAAGACGACATCACGTTCGAGGATGGCAGGTTCAGCGTCGCAGGCACCGACAAGGCCAAGACCTTTGGCGAAATCGCCTTCTCGGCCTATGTTCCGCACAACTACCCGCTGGAAACGCTGGAACCAGGGCTTGAGGAGACGGCGTTCTACGATCCTGCGAACTTCACCTACCCCGCAGGCGCATATATCTGCGAGGCGGAAGTGGACGCCGAAACCGGCAAAGTCGATATCCTCGCCTTCTACTGCGCGGATGACTTTGGCAACATCATGAACCCGATGATCGTTGAAGGTCAGGTGCATGGCGGCGTGGGGCAAGGCATCGGTCAGGCGCTGGTGGAGAATACCTACTACGACTCGAACGGCCAGCTTCTGACCGGGTCTTACATGGACTACGCCATGCCGCGTGCCACCGACGTGCCGTTCTACACCGTCGACTACTCCTGCCAGACTCCCTGCACGCACAACCCTCTGGGTGTGAAGGGCTGTGGCGAAGCCGGGGCCATCGGCTCGCCCCCGGCGGTTGTCAATGCAGTGATCGACGCGCTGCAGCGCGGCGGCCACACACACGTCACCCATATCGACATGCCGGTCTCGCCCTCGCGGGTCTGGTCGGCGATCAACGGCTGAGGAGGGTCATACCATGCATAATTTCGACTTCGTGAAACCTGCCTCTGTCGCCGAAGCCGTCAAGGCACTGTCGGCCGATGGGGCTCAGGCCCTTTCGGGCGGGCAGACGCTCATGCCCACGATGAAGCAGCGTCTGGCCGCACCGACGATGCTGGTCAGCCTGACGGGCATTGCCGAAATGAAGGGCGTCAAGGTTGACGGCCGCACGCTGACCATCGGCGCGGCGACCACCCACGCCACCGTCGCCAAAGAGGCCGCCGCCTATCCGGCGCTGGCCAATCTGGCGGGCGGCATAGGCGACCCTGCGGTGCGCAACCGTGGCACCATCGGCGGGTCGCTCGCCAACAACGACCCTTCGGCCTGTTATCCTTCGGCAGTGCTGGCCTCGGGTGCGACGGTGGTCACGTCCAAGCGGGAAATCGCGGCGGATGACTACTTCCAGGGCATGTTCTCGACCGCACTGGAAGAAGGCGAATTCATCACCGCCGTCCGCTTCCCGATCCCAGACCGGGCAGCCTATGCCAAGTTCGACCAGCCGGCATCGCGCTTTGCCCTCGCCGGGGCGTTTGTCGCGAGATTTGCGGGCGGCGTGCGCGTGGCGATCACCGGCGCCTCCGAAGGCGGCGTGTTCCGCTGGGCCGAGGCCGAGGCTGCGCTGTCGTCAAACTACAGCGCCGATGCGATCAAGGGACTGTCGCTTGATCCG
Organism: Rhodobacterales bacterium; assembly: GCA_026400355.1. Classification (GTDB taxonomy): domain Bacteria; phylum Pseudomonadota; class Alphaproteobacteria; order Rhodobacterales; family Rhodobacteraceae; genus JAPLPE01. The sequence continues at coordinate 147,977 of JAPLPE010000036.1, forward strand.
AGCGGCATGATCGGCGACCTGCATGGGACTCAGGCCTATCGTGCGAACCTTGCCAGGGTCATGGTACAGCGCGCCGTCGCTGCGTCCTGATCGGGCGGTACTGAATGCCAAAGGGGCCCCGGTGCAAACCGGGGCCTTTTTCATTGCCCGAACAGGGCAATGCCCCGCGCGGCCACCCCGGCCAGATAGGCCCGCCGCGCCGCATCCCCGCTGCGCCGAATGGAAATCGCCTCTTCCGGCGTTACAGCCCGGAAACCAACCCGGTTCCTGCTGCGCAGCCGGGCGAACCCGTCCAGATCCTCGTCCAGAATCGTTGCGATCTTGGGATAGCCTCCGGTCGTTCCGTGATCGGCCATAAGGACTGATGCCACCCCGTCCCCCGCCACCTGCACTGATCCGCGCAGGATCGGCTCTGACGGCATGTCGAGCACTGCGGCTGGTTTCAGCGAGGGACCTGCCAGCCGGACGCCCATTCGGTCATAGGAATCGGTCAGTACAAAGGCTTGCCCCAGGAAGGCATGGATGGTCTCTTCATCAAAGAACCGCTCCTGCGGCCCAAGAACGACCCGCACCTCGTGCCGGGGGCGGGCGAAGACCGGGCAGGGAATGGTTGAAAGGCTCTCGCTCGGAACGCGGGTGCCGGTGACGCGGACCTTGGCCCCTGTCGTGAGCTTGCCTCCGCCCAGCCCGGACGGGCCATGGGTGGATTTGCTGCCAAGCCATGTGGGTGCGTCGACCGTCCCGGCGAAGGCCAGACAGGTCCAGCTTCCCCAAGGTCCGGGGCGAATCGTCAGCCGCATCCCCGCCGCGATCCGGGCGACGGACCATGAGCCAAACTGCTCCTTACCAGAGGTCACGGCAAATCCGCCGCCTGCGACTGCAAACCCGACCTCGCCCGCGACGCAGTCGAGGACGAGGCCGCCCGCCGATATCTCGATTACTGTTGCCCCGGCCGGATTGCCCACGGCAAGATTGGCGGCCGCCAGCGCCAGCCTGTCCATCGCGCCCGATGCGGGCACACCAAAGCGGAGCATGCCGGGCCGTCCGCCGTTCTGATAGGTCACATGGGGCCCTGCACGGACGACTGTGAACACCGCATCGGTCACTGGCCAGCCTCCAGTTCCGCCCGCCCGATGCGCCGGAAACGGACCCTGTCGCCAACGTCAAAGAGGAAGGGCCGCGCGGGATCGTCTCGCAGGATCAGGGTGGGAGACCGTCCGATGATCCACCATCCTGTCGGCATGGTGAGGGTCGAGATGATGCATTGCGCCGCCGCGATGATCACGCTTCCCGCCGCAACACCCCGCACGGCCGTTGTCTTGCGCGGCAGGCGGATCGCCTCGGGGACGCCGGCCAGATAGGCGTAACCGGGGGCGAAGCCGTAATGGAACACACGGTATTCGCCCGATAGATGCGCGGCGATCACAGCCTCTTCGGACAGGGCTGTGAGCCGTGCAACCTCGGGCAGGTCGGGGGCAAGGCCGGCGTCGTAGCAGACATCTACGACATGAATGGTGCCCTCGGCCCTTGCCTGCACTGGGCCGGACAGCATGGCGCGCACCCGTCGCTCAACCCTGGCATGGTCGGTGATCAAGGGATCGAAGATGACCAGCAGGTTCACATAGGCGGGCACGGCCTCCCTGAAACCGTCGAACCCCTGCGCGGCCAGAATACTGTCGAGAAAGAGCACACGTTCATGCACGGCATCGCTGATGTGGTCGCCGAATTCGATCAACACCCCCTGCTCGGCCACGGGGCGGAAGCGGGGAAAACCGTGCATTGTCAGCCCTGCGACAGGAACGGCGCGATCCGGGTTCCCCCGGCGGAGAGCACCTTGCGCACATGGCCTGCCATCGTCACGGCATGCGGGCTGTCGCCATGGACGCAGATCGAATGCCCGGCAAGCGGGATCGATGGTCCGTCGAGCGTGGGCATGAGCCCGGTCGCAAGCCAACCTTCCAGACGGGTGGCTGCAGCCCCTTCATCCGTGATCATCGCGCCTGCGCGGGAGCGCGGCACCAGCCGCCCGTTCGGCAGATAAGCCCTGTCGGCAAAGACCTCGCTGAAGACCTGCAAGCCTGCAGCATGGCCTGCCGGTACCTGCGCTGTCCCCGAGATCGCCAACAGAGCAAGGTTAGCCGAAACGGCGCGGACAGCCCCGGCAATGGCATCCGCTACGCCCCGGTCATCCGCCGCGAAGTTGGCCAGCGCCCCGTGCGCCTTCACATAGGCCACCCTGACGCCAACGAGCGTGGCCACGCCCATCAGGGCCCCGATCTGCGCCGCGACCATCCGCCCGATTTCGGCGTTGGTCATCGGGATCACCCGCCGCCCGAAGCCCTCGCGGTCGGCATATCCCGGATGCGCGCCGATGATCACGCCCTGCGCCTTGGCCTCGGTCAGGGTGGCAAACATCACCTCGGGGTCGCCCGCATGGCCACCACAGGCGATGTTGGCGCTGGTCACGATGCCCAGCATCGCCGCGTCCTGACCCATCACCCAGGGGCCATAGCTTTCGCCAAGGTCGGAATTCAGATCAATCGCGCCCATCACAGACCCCCCAGACCCAGATGCGCGCGGAACCGGTTCTTGACCGCAACCGCATCCCGCGACGGCAAGGAACGGGCCAAGGGTTCAGCGGCGATCCGTAGCACGAACAGACGTGGCCCTGTGGCCCCGGGCCCGATCATCGCCGCAGCCTCTGCGACCTTGGCCATCGTCCGCACTTCCTGCGCACCGGCCCAGCCACATGCCAGCGCCACGCCGACAAGATCGACCCCGCGACCGGTATGGCTGAGCTGCATCCCCGTTTCGCCGAAATGCTGATTGTCGAGCACAACCAGCGTGAGGTTCGTGACCCCTGAGGCAGCAATCGTGGCGAATGACCCCATGGCCATCAGTTGTTCACCATCCCCGGTGATCACAACCACCTGACGGCCTTGCTGTGCCTGCGCGAGCCCCAGACCGACCAATGCCGCACCGCCCATCGCGCCCCAGAGGTAGAAGTTTCCAGCCTCATCCCCCGCCGCGTTCACGTCGTAGGTGGGCGAGCCCAGCCCCGTCACGACGAGCCACCCGTCCCGTCTCGCCAAGAGAGCCGCGACCGCCTCCCGTCGCTTCAAAACCTGCTCTACCATTTCTTCCGTCCGATCAGCCGTTGCCCGATCAGCACCGCGATCTGCTGATCCGCGTCAAAGGCCATGCGCGCGGCCATGGCCACCGTTTCGACCACATCCTCGGCCGTTTCGACCCGTAGCACTGTCAGCCCCATCGCCTCGAGCGTGGGCCGGACCGCCTGCCCCATCGGAACCTGCCACGGATTGAACTCGCCCCATTCGCCGCGCATCGTGACGAGCATCATGAACGGAAACCGCCCGATCATGGGCAGGGACAGCATGTTGATGCAGTTTCCCACACCGCTTGATTGCACCAGCAGGACCGATTTCTGCCCACCCAGCCAGGCACCAACCGAAATAGCAACGCCCTCTTCCTCGGTTGTGAGGACGTTGCAGACGACGCCGGGATCGGCCGTCAGCCGGTCGATCAGCCGGGCATGGCCCGCGTCCGGGACAAAGCTCATCTGCCCGATACCGGCCGCCTTGAGCGCGGCATAGATCCCGTCGGGCCAATCCGTGTCGGTCACATCATCCACTCCACCGGCAGCACGCCGATCGCTTTGACCAACAGTCGGCTGAACCATGTCGTGTTGGGTTCGGTCGTCAAGTTCGCCTCGGTCCCGTCGGGGGCTATTGTGACCCATTCGAGCGTTCGCTGATCGGTCAGCCGCACCTCATAGGCGTCCTTAGCTGCCACCGCGTCCAATGCGGCGGAAACAGAGGCTGCTATCGACGGGCTTTCGATCAGAAGGCCCATTTCGGTATTCAGACGCGCGGAACGCGGATCAAGGTTGAACGACCCGATGAAGATCCGTTGGCCGTCAATCGAAAAGACCTTGGAATGCAGGGAAGAGGCCGATCCAGACAGGAGCCCGGCAAGATCACGGTCGACCTGAGGTGCGAGAGGATCGGCCTTCAGTTCGTAGAGCCTGACGCCTCCGGCGAGCAGATCGTCACGGTATTCGGCATAAGAGCCGTGCACGGTAAGGACATCTGTCGCCTCTTGCGAATTGGTCAGGACACGCACCGCGACGCCCCGGCCTGCAAGCCCGGTGAACAACCGGGTTCCGTAAGCGCCCGGCACGAAATAGGCCGAAACAAGATCGACGTTTCTTGTAGCCTTCGTCCCTTCGGCCGACAGGATCGCCCCCAGGCTTTCGATCAAGAGTCCGCCCTCGCCTGCCTGCCCGAGCCCTTTGGCCGGATCATCGGTGACCAAAGTGACCTTGGCCCATTCGATCGCGTCGGCGCGTTCGGTGACGGTGAGGATCAGAGGGGAGTCCAGGAGGGCCTGCAAGTAAGGTGCGGCGAAATCCGATGCTTTGGCTGCGGCGACGGCTGTTTCGAGCCTTGCCATGCCTGCGGGCGCAGCGGGAAGGATCAGTTCAGCCGGATAGGCCGAGGCGCTGTTCCAGTAGTCGTCGAAGGTGGATGAGACGTCAGCGGCGGCCTGCCCTAACGCCAGAACATCGGTATCGACGTAGTGCACGTCCGGCCCAAAAGCAAAGTAGATATCCCCCACATTCCGCCCGCCTACGACCGTGGCAACCCCGTCTGCGGTGAACGACTTGTTGTGCATCCGGTGGTTCAGCCGGAAGAAATCGAACCCGTAGGACAAAAGCTTTGGCTGGCGCAACATAAACGGGTTGAAGATGCGCACATCCATGTTGGGCAAGGCATTCAGCGCCGCCAGTTCCGCATCAAGCCCCGGAATACCATTGTCGTCGAGCAGCAAGCGCACTCGTACCCCGCGCTCTGCTGCCGCTCGCAATTCGTCCATGAGCAAGTAGCCTGTCGCATCGGACTGCCAGATGTAGTACTGCACATCCAGTGACATGTCCGCCGTCCGCGCCAGCAGGACGCGCGCCGCAAAGGCATCGCCCCCGCCAGAAAGGGGCATCACGCCGCTTTCATCCGGATGGGCGGTCTGTAAAGGCAGCACCGCCGCACCAAGCCGGGTCTCTTCAGAGGCCGGGATCGCCTCGGTCATCTCGATCCCCTCACGATCGGGGAGGGTATAGACGAACCTCAGCGTCAGAAGCGACAGACCAAGCACGACCAAGAGGATTAGAAAGACGCGGACCAAGCCCATCAGTGCCCCTTCATTCAGAACGTTTCCACGGACTTAGCAGGCAATGGAGATCTATGCCATCATGGGACCGCGAGCGGCGCGCCCTGAACCTGCTTTCACACTGTCACTACTGTTCCGGAAAAACCTAATGCCCTTCCACCGGCACGTCATCAACCCCGGACGACGGCGGAGTATCCTTCCGCCCTTTAACCCATTCCCGCATCGACTGGAACACGACATAGAGCGATGGGATGATGAAGATCCCCACCAGCGCCGCCGCCAGCATGCCGCCTGCCACGCCTGTGCCCACGGCCCGCCGCGATAGCATCGACGCTCCTTCGGCCGTGACAAGCGGGATCAGGCCCGCGATGAAGGCCAGCGAGGTCATCATCACCGCCCGGAACCGCGCCTTGGCCCCGGCAACCGCCGAGTCGGTGATCGTGGCCCCCGCTTTGCGCCGCGCCATCGCGAATTCGACGATCAGGATCGCGTTCTTCGCTGCCAGGGCCAGCAAGACGACCAACCCGATCTGGGCATAGATGTTGAACGGAATTCCCGTCAGCAAGAGCGCACCCACCGCCCCTGCCACGCCGAAGACGACCGACAAGAGCACCGCAATCGGGATCGTCCAGCTTTCATACAGCGCCACGAGGAACAGGTAGGCAAACAGGACCGCCAACGCGAGGATCATCGTCGTCTGGCCCGCCGCCTGGATTTCCTGCAGCGCCGTCCCTGTCCAGGAGTAGCTGAAGCCGGGCGGCAAGGTCTGTGCCGACACATCCTGCATCGCGGCCAGCGCCACACCTGATGCCACGCCTGGCGCGGGGTTGCCGCTGATCGTGGCCGACCGCGTGTTGTTGTAGCGTTGCAGCATCATCGGCCCGACGGTGTACTCGACACTCGCAAAGGCGCCGATGGGCACCATCGCCCCGGTATTTGACCGCACCTGCACCCGCGTCACATCGGGCACCGCATTCCGGAAACCCTCGGCCGCCGTCATCCGCACCTGCCAGCTTCGCCCGAAGAGGTTGAAGTCATTGACATATGCGCTGCCCATTGTCGCGCCCAGTGCCGAAAAGACCTCGGTCAGGGGCACGCCCAATGTGTAGAGACGTTCGCGGTCGATCGTCAGATAAAGCTGCGGGCTGTCGGCCGAGAAGGTCGTATAGACCTGCGACAAGCTCGGGTTCTGGTTCGCGGCAAAGGACAGGCCACGCGCCGTGGCGGCCAGTTCGGCGGGGGTCCGGCCCTGCTGCTCCAGCAGTTGATATTCGAACCCCGACCCGTTCCCAAGACCGGGGATCGGCGGCAGGTTGAAGGCGATCACCAGCGCTTCGCGAATCTGCGTGGCCTGAATGTTGGCCTGCGCAATCGCGTTGAATGCCGAGGTTTCGGCGGTTGTCCGGTCCGCAAAGGGAAGCATCGAGACCAGTGCAAAGGCCGCGTTCGATTTTACCGTCCCGTCAAGGATTGAATAGCCCACGACGCTGGTCACGTTCTTGACCCCGGGCAGGCCCCGCAACATCTCCTCGACCGTGGCCTGTGCAGCCTGGGTCCGGTTCACCGAAGAGGCCTCGGGCAGGCGGGTTTCGACGATAAAGGACCCCTGATCCTCGGACGGAAGGAACCCGGTCGGGACGGACTTGATCATCCAGCCCGTACCGATGATCGCGATGATCAGCAGCCCGACCCCCAGAATGGCCCGCCGCGCAATCGCGCCCGCGACCGCCGCATAGCCCGCGCCAAGACCGTCGATGCCGCGCGAAATCAGCCCGAGGATGCCTCGCTTTGGTCCGTGATGCGGCTTGAGGATAATCGCGCAGAGCGCCGGAGCCAGCGACAGAGCGTTGATCGCCGAAATCACCATCGACACCGAAACCGCCACGGCGAACTGCTGGAACAGCAGGCCCGAAATGCCCGGGATGAACGCTACCGGGACGAATACCGACAAGAGCACCAGCGTGATCGCGATGATCGCGCCCGTGATCTCGCCCATCGCGGCCCGCGCGGCATCGGCGGCCGACATGCCCGGATTTTCATGCATCTTGGCCTCGACAGCCTCGACCACCACGATCGCGTCGTCCACCACGATCCCGATGGCCAGCACCATCGCCAGCAGGGACACCGTGTTCAGCGAAAAGCCCATTGCATACATGACGGCAAATGTGCCGACGAGCGCCACAGGAACCGCCACCAGCGGAATGATCGTCGCCCGCAGCGACCCGAGGAAGATGAAGACAACCAGCACGACGAGAATGAACGCCTCGACAAGTGTGTGTTCGACCTCAGTGATGCTTTCTTCGACAAAGACCGAACTGTCCGAGACGATTTCGTACCCGGCACCCTGCGGGAAGGTCGGCGCAAGGTCCTCCATCACATGCTTGACACCTTCGGCGGCGGCAATCGCGTTTCCGCCCGGGGCCAGATAAATCCCGATCAGCGTTGCGGGCTTTCCGTCAAAGGATGTCTGCACATCGCTCGACTTTTCGCCCAGAACGACTTGGGCCAGGTCACCCACACGGACATTCGATCCGTCCGGGTTTGACCGGACGATGATGCGCGCAAACTCGGCCGGGTCAGACAGGCGCCCCTGCGTCTGGATGTTCAGTTGCAGCCCCGGGTCTTCGGTCAACGGCTGCCCGCCGACCCGCCCGATGGCTGCCTGCATGTTCTGAGACTGCAACGCGTTCTTGACGTCATTGGGCGTCAGTTGCAGCGCGGCCAGCTTGTCCACATCCAGATTGACGATCATCGCGAATTCGTTCGCCCCGAAGAGCGATGCATCCCCGACACCTTCGACCCGTTTCAAAGCATCCAGCAGTGAAATCCGGGTAAAGTTGGTCAGAGTCGCCCCGTCAATCGCAGGTTCTTCGGAGTAAAGCGCCACCCCCAGCAGGAGCGAGGACGACTTCTTGGCCACCCGCACACCCATCTGGCGAACTTCGGACGGCAGCATCGGCTCGGCCAATGCCACCCGGTTCTGCACGTTCACTGTCGCAATGTCCGGATCTGTCCCCACGGCGAAGGAAATCGTCAGCGTGTAGCTGCCATCCGCCGCCGAAGTGGACTTCATGTAGATCATGTCGTCCACGCCGATGACCTTGTCCTCGATCACCTGCGCCACGGTCTGTTCTGTCACCTCGGCCCCGGCACCGGGATAGCTTGCCGTCACCGAAACTTGCGGCGGCACGATGTTGGGAAACTGTTCAACGGGCATCACCGACAAGGCGATCAGCCCTGCAAGGAACAACACAATCGAAATGACTGCCGACAGGCGCGGGCGATTGATGAACACATCCGACAGCATGGCTTAGCCCTGACCGGCGAGGGCGGCGTCAACCGTCATGCCCGGCCGGACCTTGTTGACACCTTCGGTGATGACCTGCTCGCCTTCGGACAGGCCGGAGGCGATCACGGCCAGACCGTCTGCCAACCGTTCCACATCAACACGGCGCGGCTGCACGACGTTGTCAGCCCCCACGACCAGCACATAAGGCCCTGTCAGATCACGCTGCACCGCTTGCTGCGGTACGGTCAGTTGCGGCGCCGCCCCTTCTGCCGCGAGGCGGACCGAGACAAGCGCCCCATCCGTGAGCGTACCTTCCGGGTTCGGAAAGCTCGCACGCATCAGAATCGTATCGGTGCCCTGATTGACGGTCACATCCGCAAAGTTCAGCGTGCCCTGCTGATTGTAAAGCGAGCCGTCCGCCCGCACGAGGCTCAGCGCCAGCGTCCCCGAAACTTCGGCCGCCTTGGCCTGAAACTGCAGGAGTTCGCGTTCGGGCACAGGAAACTCGACCATCATCGGATCGGTCTTTACCAACGTGAGGAGCGGACCGGTTTCGGGCCCGACAAGCGCGCCCACATCCACAGCCGCAAGGCCGACCCGGCCCACAAAGGGTGCCTTGACCTCGGCATAAGAGAGGTTCAGCGCCGCCTGATCCCGCTGCGCTTCAAGCCGGCGGACATCGGCCACGCGGCCCTGATAATCGGCCTCGGCCCGCTGCAGGACCGCATCGGCGGCCGATCCGCGCTGGTTCAGTTCCTTCTGCCGGTCCCGTTCGATCAGGGCGAGTGCCTCGGCCGACTGCGCAGACGCGACCGAGGCTTCGGCCTGGTCGAGAGCAAAGCGGTAGGTATCATCCTCAAGCCGGAAGAGCACCTTCCCTTCAGCGACTGTCCCGCCTTCGACAAAGCCGATTTCCTGCACAAACCCGCTGATCCGTGCCCGCAGGTCCACCTTTTGTGAGGCGACGACCCGACCGTTGAAGGCGGCCGTCTGGCTAACCTCGGTCATCTCGGCCACAGCCACCACGACACGCGGCACCTGCTGCGCCGAAACCGGTCCGACAGCGACCAGAACGGCCAGAAGGGCGGCAGGCAGGGCAGAACCCGCGCCACAAAGGGAAATGAGAATTCTGTTCATCGTCCTCACCGTATGTGTTGGGGTGTCCCCGATCACGGTCAGTAATGCCGCAATCCACAGGAAGGTAAACCCGTCTTCGTGGACCCTGTGCATCGCCAGTGATGGAACCTTCACTGTTTCAAAGGTTTTCCTTGTGTGGCGGATTTCTGCCACCGTAGAAGTAACCACCTTAACCAAAACAGGAGGCTCAAAATGGGCGGCTGGGTATTCATGCTTATCGCCGGCGTCATAGCGCTGGTCGGCGGCATCTTCGCACTTTTCAATCCCTTGGCGGCATCTATCACTGCTGTCCTTCTGACAGCGTGGATCTTCATCATCGTCGGTGTCATCGAAATCTTCGGCGTGTTCACGGCTACCGGCTGGGGTGGCCGCCTTTGGGCGCTACTTCTCGGGGCGCTGTGTATCTTTCTCGGGATATGGATTCTTCAAAACCCGATTGAATCTGGCCTGGCACTGACCTGGCTCGTGGGGATTCTCTTCCTTGCCACGGGTGTGACAAAGGTCATCCTGTCCTTCGGTGTGCGTGGCACGGGTTACTTCTGGATCGTGTTGCTCTCGGGCATCCTCTCTGTCGTACTCGGCGTCATGGTCCTCTCGAACTTCCCCTATTCCGCTGCGGTCGTCCTTGGCACGCTCCTTGCCATCGAACTGATCTCGAGCGGCGTTGCCAACATCGCGCTGGCCCTCCGCCTGCGTGAAACCGGCCCCAAGACGGCGTGATCCAGGGGTAAACCTGATGCGCGGCGCCCCGTTCCTGAACCTCGTTCTGGCGGTGGCGCTTGCGCTGATGGTGGGGTGGCTGCTGATCATCGGGCGCAGCCTGCTGATCCCGGTGTTCGCAGCCGTCATCATCGCTTACGTCCTTTCCGAAACTTCGGAATGGTTGGGAAGCCTGCCTGTCGTCAGCAGGCTTCCCGTACTCCTGCGGCACACGATCCTTCTTGGTGCGTTTACGCTGATCTTTGTGTCCTTCACGTTCATCGTGACGTCGACCATCGACGATCTTCTGGCTGCCGCTCCCCGCTATCAGACCAATCTCGAGGCGTTATCGAACGACCTCACTGTCCGGTTTGGCTTTGACCTGCCGCCCACATGGGACGACATGTGGGATGCAACCATCGGCAAGCTGAACCTGCAGGCGATCATGATCGTACTGCTGGGCTGGGTTCTCACCTTTGGCCTGACGGCGTTCCTGATCGTGGTCTATGTGGGCTTCATCATCGCCGAACGCGGAACCTTTTCGGAGAAGTTGATCAAGGCGTTCCCCAACCGTGAACAGGCCGAGGCCACGGCCCAAATCATTGTCGAGGTCAATTCCCAGATTGGTCGCTACCTTGCGGTCAAGACCTTCATCAACGTCGTTCTGGGCGTGCTGTGCTACATCATCCTGTGGTGGATGGAGGTGGACTTTGCCCTCTTCTGGGCCTTGGTGATCGCGTTTTCAAACTACATCCCCTATGTCGGATCGATCGTCGGGGTGTCCTTTCCGGCCATCCTTTCATTGGCGCAGTTCAACTCGATTCAGGAATCCATCGTCCTGACCCTGCTCCTGACATCGGCGCAGATTGCTGTCGGCAATTTCCTTGACCCATGGCTTGTCGGGCGGCAACTGAACCTCAGCCCGCTGGTCATCATCATTTCCTTATCGATCTGGGCCTCGCTCTGGGGCATCCCCGGCGCCATACTTGCCATTCCGATGACATCGATGCTGACGATCATCTTTGCGAGCTTTGACTCGACCCGCTTTATTGCTGTCCTGCTGTCGGCACGTGGCGATGTGCCAAGGGCAACAGGCCCGGCGGCAGTCAAGGGCTGAACAATCAGCCCCCGCTGATCTTTTCGATCGCCTTCGCAATCCGGCGCGCCCGCGTTTCCGCTGTCTTGGCCTCGTCAATGGCGCGCACATGCTCCTTGCGGTGGCTATAGGCCATTGCGCCAAACCGGCCCAGCACCCCGGCCGCGTCCAATGCCGCAGCAAAGTCCTGCGGGACCGCGACCTCCCGCAGCCCGGCGTCAAGCTCAAGCGTCACCTCGACCACGTCCCCCGCCGCCACACCTCCGGCGGGCCCGCGGTGTTCGGCGGCAACCCCGATCATGAAATCGCCCCCCATCACCGCCACCGTGCTGCGATACGCATAACCATTGATTGTCACCTTGACCGGGGGCCGCTTGCCCGCACCCAAGGCCGCGACCACCTCGGGCGGTACGATCATCCCCAGCACATTCCGCTGATCCCCGCCCACCAGAGTCGTCGTGAACTTCATGCTTTGTCCCTCACCGATCGGGGGCATCCTGAAACGCTGCCGTCCGACTGGCAAGCACCGTCAAAGACCTCCCATTTGACGCACCAGCCCGATGATCTCGTCCAGCCCCTTGCCATGCCGGAGGCTTGCAAACACAAAGGGCCGCCCCTCGCGCATCCGCGCCGCGTCGCGGTCCATCACGTCAAGCGAGGCGCCCACATACGGCGCAAGGTCCGTCTTGTTGATCACGAGAATATCTGACCGCCGGATCGCAGGCCCGCCCTTGCGCGGGATCTCCTCCCCCGCTGCCACGTCGATCAAATAGATCGTCAGGTCCGCCAGTTCCGGGCTGAACGTAGCCGACAGGTTGTCGCCCCCGCTCTCAATCACGATCAGGTCCAGATCGGGATGCCGCCCCCGCAATTCAGCGACAGCGGCCAGATTGATCGACGCATCCTCGCGGATTGCCGTATGCGGGCAGCCACCGGTTTCGACGCCCATCACCCGGTCCTGCGGGAGGATCTGCATGCGCATCAGCGCCTCGGCATCCTCCTGAGTGTAGATGTCATTGGTGATCACAGCAACCGAGAGTTCGTCCTTCAACGCCCGGGCGAGGCTAGCCGTCAGCGTCGTCTTGCCCGCGCCGACCGGTCCTCCGATCCCCAGTTTCAACGGTCCGTTGGGTGAGGCCACGATCAGACTCCTTCCAGAAAAAGCACAACAAATCCGCAGCTCAGCGCAAGGCAAAGCGGGCCATAATAGCGGCGGTCATATGTCGCAAAGGGTTCCTGCACATAGACCCTGCGCCAACCAGCCCGCCACGGCAGAATCCCACGGATCAGGAATACTGTCGCCACCGCCACCATCCCGACGTGACGGACCGGACCGCCCATGATCCATGGCCAGACCGCTGCGAACAACAGCGCAACGGCGACCAGAGCGCAGGGGATCGGGCCGGGCATGCGCGTGGCCGTTTTCACGCCCACCTCCGCCGCAACCAGCGCCCGTTCGTCCCGGATCGGCCACCAGAACCCGATCGCCCAAAGGAGATGCACACAGGCAAGCGCCAGCAGCAAGACCGACATGACCCCGGCCAGCACGGCCGTCATGACCGGAACATCCGGGGCGCCATCACCTCATGCCTCATCGACGCCACATCGACAGCCAACGCGGTATTCCCAATATCGTCGAGCGTCATTGCTGCCGCCTCGGCCGCCACCAAACCGCAGTGCGGTGAGAGCCCGGCCAGCACCAGCTGTGCCGAAGTCTGGCCCAAGGGCATCAGCCGTTGCGCTGCCTGCACTAGGTTCGACAGCATCATCAGCAAGAACACCTGCGCCACCGGCACCACCGGCATCCCCGCCAGCCCCGCTGCCCGACCCACCGCAACCGGATAAGGCATGTCTGGCAGTTCAAACCCCCAGACTGCCCGCGTCGTTGCCGCGAAGGCTCCGCCCTGGCCCATTGTCTCGGCCAATCGTTCGCGCGACGGCTGCAGGGCCGAGGCGAGAGCGGCGACGTCCGCCAGCTCCGCCTCAGACGCTCGTGCGGCAACACAAAGCAGGATCGCATCGGTACGCCCGGCACCATGCTCCAGAACGACTCTCAGCCAGTCTGACAGGCTTTCCACATCTCGCACCGGACCGTCCCACACCGCCGTTTCCAACCCATGTGACCAGGCGAAAGACCCCACCGGATAGGCGGGCGAGAGCCATTGCGTGAGCGTCAGAAGGTGGTCAGTGTCCATGATCGCCCATATGCGGCAGCACCGGTGCGTGGTCGTGGGAATGCGCCGTCCCGTCGCCATGCGAATGCCCCAGCGTCCGGCCCAGCCCGTAAGCCCCGCCTTCGGGAAAGAACGGCGCAGTCACTTCCGTCACCACTGCGCCAAGGCCCGCCAGCATCTGCCGCATGACTCGGTCTGCCTTGATGACAAGCCGGTCAAGGGCCACCTGACAGGGCGCATGCCGGTTCCCGATATGCCAGGCCAGTCGCGGCAGATCGCCCCGCACCTCCATGAGCGCCTCGTCCGCCGCAGCAACCCCGATCAGCCGCCCGTCCGCCAGTTCAAGCGCATCGCCCGGATCAAGGCTTACCGTTTCAGGCAGATCCACCAGAAACGCCGCCCCCGCCGCCGTCATCAGCCGTTTGCGGCGCAACATCCGTTCGTCATAGGTCATCACGACAAGGTCAGTCACGGCACCCGTCACAGGCGCGCGCACCACCCGGTGTGCAGAAGGAAGGGTCAGGTCAGCCATCGGTCCTCGGTCCGCCATCAATCCGTCTTAGCACAAAGCAAACCCAGCGAGGGGTCAAGATCACCGCCCTCACACTCCAGAAAACTGCCTGGCATTGCGGCATTCAGCCTATCAAACAGGCAATCCCGGTATGGCTCACTTCCTGTTGGCGAAGATCCCGGGCGGAGTGACTGGCGTCGGAACCTCGCCCTCGGTTCCGGTCCGGGCCAGATAGGCAAAGCCGAACTCGGGCCGGTCATGCGGGCTTTCCATATACAGGTCTTCGCGGCCATAAGCGATCACGTCTTCAATCATGTCATGCGTGCAGGCCCCAAGTGTCACCGATTGCAGATCCCCATAGGCCTGCAGTTGATCTTGCTCCCGTTTGCCTGCAGACTCCGTCACGGTGACCGGCACCAACCACCGCTTGCTTGGCGTCGGCACCCGCATCTCGGTCTGCGCCATGCCATGATCATTGGTGGCAAGGCTCGCCTTTTCCGGCACCCCACCGATGATATGCTGATAGGTCAGCAGGTGGGTTCCCTGAACCAGTTCCGTCCCGTCACCCCCTGCCGCAATAGCGTCCACCAGGACCGTGCTGTTTTCCTTGGCGCAAAAGATCTGCTCCGCCTCATTTGCAAAGGTCAGATGCACCGCGCCCGCCATATCCTCCCCGGTCGGGCAGCTGGCCAGTGCCATTCCGGGCCCGGAAAGAGCAAAGACGACTTAAGACAAGCCTCGAACGATCCGCATCTGCATTTCCGCTGTGGTGACGCAACAGTTTCTTGCCAGAGCGAACCTCACCTGCAACTGTCTGCAAGTTCCATCCACAATTTGGCAGAGTACGGGATCTTAGCCACAATCAGCGCCCCTCTGGCGCAATCCAGAAAAATATCCTTGCGGGAATGCCCCCGTTCGGCGGAACTGATCCGGTGATTCCCCGCGCAAGGCCCGATGCGCCGCCCTCGTCGTCTTTCCAACACCGTGCAGGTTCGCCCATGTCCTTCCGCCGCTTTGCCCGTCTCCTGTCAGTCACCGCGATTGTCGCCATCACGGGTTCACTTGCGCAGGCCGAAGGCATCCCGCCCGTCGAATGGACCTTTGCAGGAGGCGGCTCGGTCCGCTTCTATGGACAGATCAACAAGGGTTTCCTGACCTTCAACGACGGGCAGGAAACCGAGACCTACAACTTCATCGACAACTACAACTCGAACACCCGGTTCGGTCTGACTTACGACCAGACGTTGGGCCGCGATTGGGCCTATCAGGGCCGGTTCGAACTGCAATACGACCCTTTTTCGACCAATACGGCGAACATTCTCGAACCAAAGCCATCGTCTTCCGCCTACCAACTCACAACCTCGAACATCCGCTACATCGACAACCGCTTCACGAGCAGGCGCGACGGTGTGTTCTACCTAGGCCAAGGCGACATGGCCTCAAACAACACCGCCGAAGTCGACTTCTCTGGCACCAAGGTCATTGCCTATTCCGAAGTGCAGGACTCCGCCGGTGGCCAATATCTGCGCCTGTCGGACGGCACGCTATCGGACGTGACCATCGACGACGCTTTCACCAACTACGACGGCCTATCTCGCGCCGTCCGCATTCGTTACGACACAGCCCTGTTCAATGGCTTCGGGGCCCGCGCCTCATACGGCCAGTATCTGCTCTCTGACGATGCCTCGACCCGCGAAGAAATCCTCTACGATGTCGTCGCCACTTACGAAGGTCGTTTCGACAGTTTCAAGATCGCGGCTCAGGCTGCTTACTCGGTGAAGGGTTCGGAGACGACGATTATTGACGGCTCGGCCTCGGTTCTGCATGAGCCGACAGGGCTTAGTGTGACCATCGCCTCGGGCTCTCAGGATAAGTCTGACGCGGTGGGCAGCTATGGGTACATCAAGCTCGGCTGGCAGGCCGATCTTGTCTCATGGGGCTCAACCGCCATTGCAGTCGATGCATATTCCGGGACCGATATCGCGGCCCCCGGATCGGAAAGCAAATCGACCTCTCTCAGCCTCGTCCAGACCATTGACCGCGCCAATACCGAGCTTTGGGCCACCTGGCGGTCATACGATTTCCAGCAGGACGGGGCCGACTACAATCCGGCGGACGCGTTCTTTATCGGTGCACGGTTTACCTGGTAGACCGGGGCCGCGTCAGAACAGGAAGTACCTCTGCGCCATCGGCAGGAACTCCGCCGGTTCGCAGGTAAGAAGCATACCGTCCGCCCTCACCTCATAGGTCTCAGGGTTGACCTCGACATGTGGCAGCGCGTCGTTCAGCTTGAGATCGCGCTTGCCGATGCCCCGCGTGTTCTTCACGGCCACCGTATCCTTGTGCAGCCCCAGCCGGTTGCCGATCCCGTCCGCCTGCGCCGCTGCGCTGACAAAGGTTACCGCCGACCGCTCGACCGACCGGCCATACGCGCCAAACATCGGGCGCGTATAGACCGGCTGCGGCGTGGGGATGGAGGCGTTGGGGTCACCCATCTGGGCGGCAACGATCGTGCCGCCGATTAGCACCATCTCGGGCTTCACGCCAAAGAACGCGGTGTTCCACAGCACCAGATCAGCACGTTTGCCGACCTCGACCGACCCGGTCTCATGCGCGATTCCATGCGCGATGGCTGGGTTGATCGTGTATTTCGCCACATAGCGACGGACGCGGAAGTTGTCGTTGGCCCCTGTCTCCTCGGCCAGACGGCCGCGTTGAACCTTCATTTTATGCGCGGTCTGCCATGTCCGGATGATGACCTCGCCTACGCGGCCCATCGCCTGACTGTCGGACGCGATGATCGAAAACGCGCCCATGTCGTGCAGCACATCCTCGGCGGCAATCGTTTCGCGGCGGATGCGGCTTTCGGCAAAGGCCACGTCTTCGGGGATGGATTTGGAAAGGTGGTGACAGACCATGAGCATGTCGAGATGCTCGTCCACAGTGTTCACCGTAAAGGGCCGCGTCGGGTTGGTGGACGCGGGCAGCACGTTCGGTTCGCCACAGATCTTGATGATGTCAGGCGCGTGGCCCCCGCCCGCGCCTTCGGTGTGGAACGCATGGATCGTGCGGCCCTTGATCGCCCCGACCGTGTTTTCCACGAACCCGCTTTCGTTCAGCGTATCGGTGTGGATCATCACCTGCACATCCCAGGCATCCGCCACGCCAAGGCAGCAGTCGATGGCGGCGGGAGTCGTCCCCCAGTCTTCGTGCAGCTTGAGGCAGCAGGCGCCGGCCACAACCTGCTCCTCAAGAGCGGCTGGCAGGGACGCGTTCCCCTTGCCAGCAAAGGCGAGGTTCATCGGAAAGGCATCTGCCGCCTGCATCATACGGGCCAGATGCCAGGGCCCAGGGGTACAGGTGGTGGCCAGCGTGCCGTGTGCGGGTCCCGTGCCGCCGCCGATCATTGTGGTAAGGCCGGAATGCAGAGCATCCTCGATCTGCTGCGGCGCGATAAAGTGAATATGGCTGTCGATGCCGCCCGCCGTCAGTATCTTGCCTTCGCCCGCAATCGCCTCGGTCCCCGGCCCGACAATGATGTTCACGCCGGGCTGGGTATCGGGGTTGCCCGCCTTGCCGAGGGCGGCGATGCGCCCGTCCCTTAGACCCACATCTGCCTTGTAGATGCCGGTCCAATCAACAATGAGCGCGTTGGTGATGACCGTGTCCACCGCGCCTTCTGCCCGGGTCCGCTGGCTTTGGCCCATGCCGTCGCGGATGACCTTGCCGCCGCCGAACTTGACCTCTTCGCCATAGACGTTGGCATTTCCGCCAGCGCCTCCGAACAGTGCCTCGCCGACCAGCTCGGCTGACAGATCACGCTCGACCTCGATAAACAACTCGGTATCAGCGAGCCGCACCTTGTCGCCGACCGTCGGTCCGAACATCGCGGCATAGTCGCCGCGGGATATGAAGGCGGGCATCGGTCTCTCCGTTCTGGGTCAATCTGTCCGGCATGCTTGGCCCTAAGGCTTTGGCAAGATAGGTTGCAGGTTCAAGGACCAACCACCAAAACAGAGGGGATGTCGCCCGGCCCGGATCGTGTCTGCACAAAATTCAACCAGTTCAGAAACCTGCGGCAGGCCCCGATCCGAGTCTCAGGCAGCATTTCGTCAAGGGATGTCCGGTGACGGAGCGGCACTTCCAGCCATTGCGTGGAGTGCGCTTCAACGCGCCGCCACTCACGCCGCGAGAAACTCTCGCCAGCGGCGAACGACGCGGGTGTGTTCGTCCATGAAGGTGCTCCAGACGCGCGCGCGACTCATTCTTTCTCGGTGCGATCCGCCTTCGCGGCGGCGGCCTTCAGACATGCAGGACTGGCAGCAGGGGTCTGGCAGGGTGCGTTCTGCAGCAAGGCCTTCATACCAGCATTCCCACTCGCCAGGGTCAAGATGGGCGCGGATGCCACCTTGGAAGGTGGCGCAACAGCCTTCCCGTGCAGCAGAGGCGCCAGCCCAGCCTTCCTGCGAACAGTTGAGAGAGGGGTAGGCGGCATCGAGCACCTCGCATGTGGCGGCGGCGTGACATGCTTCGGTGATGTCGCGGGCGACAGAGAGGTGGCTCGTCAGGCGGCCCGATGCATCGAATAGTGCGCGGTTGGACCATTCGAGCCAGCTAGTTTCGCCGTTGGGCAGGTGCTTGGGGTCGATGCTGCGGAGGGTGAGCGAGGTCGGCGATAGGAACGACAGTTCCGCCATCGGACGCGCCTGCGCCTCGGGCGGGGTGCCGGGAGTAAATCGGGTGCCGATCAGGTTCAGGCGGGAGATGCCAGAGAAGCGGCTTGCCGATTCGTTGCAGGACATGATGCAGGAGTCTGGGTCGCTGCGGATCATCGCTTCGGTCTGATCGTCGATCAGCGCCTTGACGAAGGCCTCGGACGCCTGACGTCCCGCCTCGATCGCGTGGCGCATGGACCGGTTGCGCAGCTTGGCTGCGAAGATTCTCTGGTTGTTGGTTTCGGCTTGAGTGACGGCGCGTTCGACGGGAAAGATACTCCCGTCGGCCCGCTATTCTTCCATCTTGAGCCGGCGACCAAGGACGCGGGCGTGCCCGGGTTGTAGTGGGTCATCCCGGCTTCGTGCGGGGCGCGTTTGTGGTTGGGGACGAGCAGTTCGCCAATGGACCGGCCCATCGCATGATCGCGGGAATAGCCCAACATGCCTTCGGCGGCAGGGTCATACTCCAGCACATGCCCAGCGCTATCGGTGGTGATGTTTGCATCAAGCGACGTACGGGTGACGGCCTTGGCCACACACCAAGCTGACAAGGCCCATCCGCAAATGCCTTCCCTTGTTGGGGCGGTTGTAGGGGGGTCTTGGAAAAGCTGTCAACGACTGCGTTGGAAATGCGAACGGCCCGGACAATGCCGGGCCGTCGTGGTCATAAACCCTGGTGCTTGATCAGCAGATTCCGACCGAGCAGCGGCGGGCAACACCAGCCACGCTGACCGGGGTCAGAGGACGGCCGATGATGGCATGGGCGGCTTCACCGATGCCGAATTGGCCGGTCGAGAGGTAGCTGTTGCCAACTTCGATGGTGGCCATCGCGGCAAACACCGAAAGAACCATGATCCCGAGTTTCTTGCGCATGTCATTATTCTCCTGTGGTCGCGTAGATGCCTGCGATTTCGTCGAAATCGACCAGATCGGTCGGTTCGACCTTGGTTGCGCCGGCGGGCGCTTCGAAGGTGTAGGTGGCCGAAGCCGCGCCTTCACCCCAGGCCGAAAAGTCGATCGAATACTGCGGCCAGCCGGTCACGTCCTTGGTCGTGATGACATAGCGGCAGGGATGCGGCGTATCACCCTGCGCAATCCAGATTTGCATGTCCACATCGGCAGACCGGAAGGCAAGGTGGTCGCATTCCACGCCGTCGATCACACCGCTTCCCAGATCAGAAGCCTGCGTGATGATCGGGTCAAGTGCGGCCAGTGGATCGGTGAACAGCAGGTCGGCGGCGGGCAACGGACGCTTGAAATCATCCCGGAGGGTGGTGATCAGCGTGTCGATATCGCCGGCAATCGCGGCTTGCGCATAGTTGCTGGTGGTCTTGTTCAGGAGCGTCAGCGTTTCGCCATCAAACATCGCCTCGACATCGGCAAAGCCGCCGGTACGTGTGACATGGAGGTGGCCCGGGCGTTCCATCGACAGGCTGCCGGAACTTGCGATCATCAGCTTCTGGTCATCGGTCGTGACGACTTCGAGGTTGGTCTGATAATCGAAGGACATGGTCGTTTGCGCCGCAAGGTAATCAGTCATGGCCTTCAGCAGTTCACGGGCCTGCGCCTCGTCCGCGCTGGCGCTGCCTGCGGTCATCAGGGCTGCGACGCAGGTAGCAGCGGCAAGGCCCCCGAGGCCGGGTCTGCCATTGGGTGATTCCATCTGTAATCCTCTTTCTGTTGTCTGACGGTCGGCCGTTGCGGTTATTCCATCAGTTTCTGCCGTGGAACACTGCCCGGCACTTTGGCCGGATGATTTACGCAAGCTTCTAGAGCAGGCAGATGGCCATGTCCAAAGTTATCGAAACACGCCAGATAGTTTATTCTTTTTCGACTTGTATCCGCCGTCAGTATTCCGGGTCGGTATCGAGGACCATGACCCAGCCCGCCTCGCCCGGTTCAAGGCGGCATTCGAGCCGGCGGTATTGCCCGGTATCACCAGCCGAGAAGCGATGCACAAAGCGGCCTTCGACCGGGGCCATGCCGTCGTTGCCGGTGAAGCCTTTGGCATTGGCGGGGTCGGCGGCGGCTGGCGGAAAGTAGATGTCCGACAGGCTCGCCCCGCTGTTGACGGAAAGGCCAAGCGGGTGGGCCGAGCCGTTGTCCTGACTGATGATGTAAAGGTCGATGTTCTGGTCAGCTACTTCGGCGCGGGTGACTTCGCCGGGGTTATCGCTGGTCTGCACGTCGTCGACGGCAGACCGTCCAGTGGGCATGACCGTCACGTTCGAGATACCGTTGGCTGTCGTCGCTTCGACCTTGAAACAGACTTTGCCAAACCCGCCTTACCAGGTGAAAGGCGTCTCGGCCAGAGCGGACGCCGCAGCAAGGGTCATCAGGGCGGTGGCAAGGGAAGGGTGCATGACGGAAACTCTGTTCACTGGTTGGAAAGGTAACGCCCGGCGGCCCAGCCACGCAAGGTGCGGCTGTTGTATGCTTCAACCTCGCACCATTCCTGCCCGCCAGTCGTCAAGCATTGGATCAGTTTGAAGAGCCGACCTTCCGACACAGCGGCGACCACGGGATCGCGGGTCGAGGGGCCGGTACGGATGTTGAGCGTGTCATTTCGCGGCAGACCAGCGACAGTCACGTAGCTGCCCGGCCTCCGCGTCTGGACCGGCGCGGGGACGGGTGTGACCGGCGTTGTCGGCGTGACTGTGACCGTCGCGGAAGGCGAAAGCGTGATGGTGATCGAGGGGTTCTGTGTCGTGGCGCGACCTGTGATCGACATGTTCAGCGTGAACTGCGTGCGGCGGCTTGTGGTGGCGGCGCTGCCCATCTGATAGACCCGGATGATATAGGCCCCGGTCCGGGGCAGCGTGGCGCTGAAGCTTCGGCCATAGACCGAACCATTGAACAGAACAGTCCCGGTCCCGCCCGGCGGGATGACGTTGAAGTAGGTCGTGGCGCGGTCGGCGTTCATCGTCACCACCATCCGCTGTCCCGCGCTGGCGTTGAGGACATAGTCGGCCACATCCTGCCCCCGCAGCGCGCCAGTCACGGTTGTGCCGGTCGAGCCGCTCGGGAAGCGGACGGTCTGCCGGGTGTTCTCTGCCCAAGCCGGGACGGCAAGGATAGTGGCGCAGATCAGCACGAGGTGGAGCAGGAATTTGCGCATGGTGATCCTTTGGCAATTTGACGGAGAGAGTGTAGCGCATCGTCATGGCACAAGACCATGACGATTGTGCAGAGGGCAAAGGGAATTCGGATAGGTTGGGCAGCGGCCCGCGTGCCGTCTGCGCCTTGAGGGCGAGCGGTTGGACGGGCTGATCGCGGCAGGCAGGAATTGGTCGGTTGGTCTACCTTGCGCCCGGCAGACGAGCCCGGGCCATGAAGCCGTCGCTTCGGCCGGGGGCGGGGGAAAACAGTTCAAGATTCGTGCCGCTACCCTTGGCGATGGCCTCGACGATGGCCAGGCCAAGGCCGGTGCCCGGCGCAGGCGAGGTGCCGCGTTCGAAAGGTTTGCGCAGGCGGTCGAGCGTGGTTGGATCAACTGCGAGGCCGTCGTTTGAGACGGTCAGGACCTGGTCAGATGTCAGGGCCGCGATGACGGGCTGATCGGGGGTGCCGTGACGCAGTGCGTTTTCGATCAGGTTCCGGGCCAGGACGGCGAAGGCATCAGGATCGATGACCGAGAGGACGGGCGTCAGGGGTATGGTCAAGTGGAGGCGGGAGCCGGCGCGCATTTCGTCGGCGACCATCTTGAGGATGGGGGAAAGGTCCTGGGCGGTTTCCGACAAGAGGCCTGCCCCTTCTGCCTTGGCCAGATCGAGGAGTTTGGCGGATAACTGGGCCAGTCGTTTGAGCCCAGCCTCGATGCTTTGGGCGCGGGTCAGGGTGGCGCCAGATGGAAGTTCGGCAATCAGGCGCTGTGTTTGCGCAAGGGTGGCCGCGATGGGGGTGCGGAGTTCGTGGGCGGCGCTGGCCGCAAAGCTACGTTCCGCGTCAAGCGCGCGGCGCAGGCGGATGATGAGGTTGTTGACCGCTTCGGCAAGTGGCGCGATTTCTTCGGGGAGACCCGTTCCGTTGACGGCGGTGAGGTTGCCCCTGCCGCGTGCGCCGATCTCTTCCTGAAAGGCCACAACGGGGCGGAGGGTAAGGCGGACGATGAGCCAGACGCCCAGAAGGCTAAGCGGGAGGAGGAGCGCGAGGGGCCAGAGCATCGTGCGGGTGGCCTGTGCGATGGCATGCTGACGGTGGGCCAGCGGATCGGCGGCCGTCACAAAAAGCGTGTCGCTGATCGCCGAGACGGTGAAGAAGCGGTAGTCGGTGGTCGTCTGGAAACCCGACTGGGGCGTGGCGGGAAAGACTTCGGGGTCGGCGTCGTGCGACCGGATGAGGACGGTGCCCTGATCGTCGCGGACGACGTAGGTCAGATTCTCCTCATGTTCGCCCACAGGGGCGGCGCGATTGTCATTGCCGGGCCTGTCGCGGTTGAGGACCTCCTGATAGGCCAAGGGCAAGACACGCTGGGCGAGTTCCTGCAGCGCGGAATCGAAGACCTCGTCCATTTCGCTACGCAGCGAGAGGACGGTGACAAAGGCCGCAGCAAGCCAGAGCAGAGTGACCCCCAGCGCGATGGATCGCGACAGACGGGCCTGAAGCGAGTTGCGCGAGCGCGGGTTCATGCCACCCCGAGCCGATAACCAAGGCCGCGTTCGGTCGTGATGACGCCGGACCCCAGTTTCTTGCGGAGGCGCGAGACGTAGACCTCGATCGTGTTGCTTTCGACCTCGGCCCCGAAGGCGTAGAGGCGGTCTTCAAGCTGCGACTTGGAGAGAAGTGTGCCGGGGTGCTGGATGAAGGCTTCGAAAAGTGCCCATTCGCGAGCCGTCAGCGTGATGGGGCGGCTGTCGCGCGAACCGGTGGCGGGCAGGATGGTGCGCGCGGCCATGTCGATCTGGAGGTTGCCAATGGCGAGCAGGGGGTTGGGGTTGCCAGCATAGCGGCGGGCCACAGCCCGCAGGCGGGCCGACAGTTCCTCTAGATCGAAGGGCTTGACAAGGTAGTCGTCCGCCCCCGCGTTCAGTCCCGCGATCCGGTCTGAAATCTGATCCCGCGCAGTCAGGATGATGACAGGAGAGACATCGCCAGCCACCCGGCGGTTGCGCAGGAAGTCGAGACCCCGGCCGTCGGGCAGCATGAGGTCAAGCAGAATCAGGTCGTAGGTGGCGACAGCGAGATGGTCGCGCGCATCGGCCAGACGGGAGACCCAGTCCACGGCATGGCCATCGGCGGCCACCTGATCGCGGATCGCGTCACCCAGAAGGGTATCGTCTTCGATGAGCAATACGCGCACGGTAGCCGCCTCTCGTGTATCTGTCCTTAGTTGAGTTTCCTGCAACATGCTAACCTGACATTGGGCTGAATGCCTTGAGATGGATCATTCAGGTGGCTGTCAGGTTCACCCGTCAGAGGGGTGATGAGACAGGTGCCGGGGCATATCCCGCAGCTTGGGAAACCATGACCATGAAACAGCTGATACTGACTGCGATGATGTTGATGGGTACGGCCGGGGCGCTGCACGCCGAAGAGGAGGACTGCTATGTGCGCATGTCTGACTGGCTGCCGCGCAGCGCGATCCTGCAGCTTGCCGCCGACAACGCCTGGGACATCTACCGGATCAAGACCGACGACGGCTGTTACCAGATACGGGCGATCGACGCGCAGGGGCGCCCGATCGAGGTGACGCTGAACCCTGCGACACTCGAGGTTCTAAATCTTGAATTCGAGGCGCTGGACGTCAACGACGATGGTCGGGAAGGCGGCCACGAAGACGGGGAAGACGATGACTGAGGCTGCGTCTGCATGCGGCAATCAGTCATCCTGAACCGAAGCTGAACGAGATTCTCTTTCCAGTTCAGTCCCCTGTCAGTTTCACGAGTCAGATAGAGAATCGCGAAACACAGCAAACAAAGGAATAGACCATGAAACTCCTGCCGATTGCATTGGTGCTTGCCGGGACAACTGGGCTGTCAGGGTTGGCCTTTGCGGCGGGCCAGACCGGCGCGGTGCGCAATCTGACCCTGCCGGGTGAGACCGTTGCCACGGAAGTTCTGTCATTGCTTGAACTGGCCGATTTTTCGGACGGCGAGGACGATGATGAGGACGGTGAAGACGATGACGAAGGCGGCGATGACGATGACGATGGATACAGCGCTGGTGCCATGGACGTCTGCGTGACCGGATTGGTCAGCGGGGACGATGACGAAGATGTCGGTGCCATCATCTGCGACCCGGCCGGTCAGGCGATGACGGGCCCTGCCGCAGTTGCACCCGATCCGAACCGCGCCCCGATCTTTGGCAGCGCACCGATTGCGGTCGTCAACTGAACCGCCGGGCGACACTTTTTCAGGAACAGGAACCACGATGAAAACCGAACTCTCAGCCGCAATCATTGCTGCGGCGCTCGCGCTTCCGGCCATGGCCGAAGCGCGGCAAATCACGATCACGACCGACCTGCAGAGCTATGGTGGCCGGGGGGCCTATCTGGCCGTCTATGTGACGGACGCCGCCGGAGCTTATCAGGGCACCCTGTATTTGGCTGGTCACAAATCGCGGTACTTCCGGCACCTGAGCGACTGGACCCGAGCCGGGGGCAGCGCGATGGACGGGGCGACCGGGGCGAGCGTCGGACCGGGGCGGACGCTGACGATTTCGGTCGATCTGGCGGATGCGCTGATCGATGCGGGGTATGAGATCCATGTCGATGTGGCCGTCGAGGACATGCGCGACAGCCCGTCGGATGTGGTCGTACCGCTGACGACGGTCGGTGCAGGAACGCCGGTGGCGGGGCGCAGTTTTGTGCAGTCGCTTCGCTACGACATGTAAGTCCTTCTGAAGGAGGTGCGTGATGCTCCGCCGATTGCATTCCTTTTCCGGCCTCATCGCAGGCCTTCTGGTCGCCCTGATCGCCCTGACCGGGGCGATCCTGTCGGTTGACCCTGCGCTTGAACGGGCGGGGGTCAGCGACCCTGCGGCGGGGAGCATGACCGTGGCCGATTTTGCGGCAGTGGTGCAGACCCGCTTTCCCGAGGCCGAACGTGTGGTACGCAAAGCGTCGGGGCAAATGGTCGTCTATTCCTTTGACGGTGATTTGCCCCGGGCAGACATCGTGGACCCGGTGACGGCCGAACCTGTCGCCGATTACGTCCCTTCGGACTTTACCCGCTGGGTGACAGACCTTCACCGAAGTTTCCTGCTGGGGGAAATGGGCCGGGCGGTTTCGGGCGTGGGTGCGGCGATCATGGTCCTGATGACGGTGTCAGGCGCGATGATGGTTGCGGCGCGGATGGGCGGCTGGCGGGCCTTTCTTGGCCGGGTCCGCGGCACGCGGCGGCAAAGGTGGCATGTGCAACTGGCACGGTTCGCCGTGGCCGGGCTTTTGCTGTCGGCGGCGACGGGGGCCTACATGTCGCTGACAAGTTTTGGCTTTGTGCCGGATGGCATGGACGCCGAGCCTGAGTTCCCCTTGACCGTTGATGGCGGCACGCCGATGTCTGTTACCGATATTGCTGCATTGCAGACGGTCGATCTGACAGAGCTGCGTGAGCTGTCGTTCCCCTATGCGACGGATCCGACGGATGTCTACACGCTGACCACCGCGACCGGCATGGGGTACATCGATCAGGCCACGGGCGAGACGCTCTCGTGGCTCGACAACGGCACGGCGCGGCAGATCTATGAGTTCGTGTTCATGCTGCATACCGGCCAGGGTCTGTGGTGGCTTGCGCTGATCCTGGGGGCCGGGGTGGCAACGGTTCCGGTTCTGGCCGTGACGGGGACGCTGGTCTGGTGGGCGCGGCGCAGGGGCACCCCACGGATTGCGGGTAATGGTGGGGCACAGGTCGCGGATACGGTGATCCTTGTCGGGTCCGAGGGCAATTCGACCTGGGGATTTGCCCGGACGCTCCACCAAGAACTGACGGCCCGGGGGCATGTGGTGCATGTCGCAGCGATGAACCAACTGGCAGCCAGTTACAAACGGGCCAGGCGTGTGTTCGTGATGACCGCAACCTATGGCGACGGGACAGCCCCGGCATCTGCAAAACACTTCATGGCGCGGATGGAGGCGATGGTGATGGAACCGGTTCCGGTGTCGGTTGTGGGCTTTGGCGACAGGCAGTTCCCGAAGTTCTGCAAGTTCGCGGAAGATGTGGCGGAGGCCTTTGGGGCCAAGGGCTGGCCTTTGCTGGTGCCGTTTGGGACGATCGACCGGCAGTCGGCGCAGGAATTTGCCCGCTGGGGTGAAGGTATCAGCGCGGCGTTGGGCGAACCGGTGGTTCTGGCCCATGTCCCGGTTCTTCCTCAGACGGTGACACTACGGCTGGCGGAGCGCGAAGACTACGGTGCCGAATTGCAGAGCCCGGCCGCAGTGTTGCGGTTCGTGGCGGCTGATGGTGTGGAGCCCGCTAGTGGGCTGCGCGGCGTATGGCAGCGGATGCGGGGGCAAGGGCTGCCTGCCTTTGCGCCAGGCGATCTGGTGGGAATTCTGCCCGAGGGGAGCACCGTGCCCCGGTTCTACTCGCTGGCGTCCGGGCGCAAGGACGGAATGCTTGAGATCTGCGTGCGCAAGCAGCCGGGCGGGTTGTGTTCCGGCGCGCTGATGGCGATGCAGTGCGGCGAAACGATCGAGTGTTTCGTCCAGCCAAACCCGACTTTCCGCCCGGCACACGGGCATGGGCCGGTCATCCTGATCGGGGCTGGGACGGGGATCGGGCCGCTCGCCGGGTTCATCCGGCACAATGACGGGCGGCGGCAGATGCACCTATACTTTGGAGCCCGCGATCCGCAGTCGGATTTCCTGTATCAGCCGCAACTCTTGGGCTTGCTGGCGGACAACAGGCTGACGCGACTGACCACAGCATTTTCGCGGGTGGCCAGCCGGGCCTATGTGCAGGATCGGCTTCGTGAAGATCAGGTGCATCTGCGCGATCTGATCGCCAAAGGCGCACAGATCATCGTCTGCGGCGGGCGCGACATGGGCCATGGCGTCGCGCTGGCACTGGACGATGTTCTGGCGCCGATGGGCCTGTCTGCGGGCAAACTTCGTGCGGGGGGGCGGTATGTCGAAGACGTCTACTAAGCCGTTGCAGCGCTTTGCCCTGAACGGGCCTGCTATGGGAAGCCGTTGGACGGCGCTGCTCTATGCCCGAGAGGCGGTAGATACTGCGCCCCTTCAAGCCGCGCTGCGGGCCGTCGTCGAAACGGTTGAGACCCAGATGTCCACATGGCGGCCGGAGTCGGATCTGATGCGACTGAACGCGGCACCGGTCGGTGCGTCGGTCGAAGTGCCGGGCGGGTTAATGATGGTGCTGGAAAAGTCGCTTGAGATCGGACGTGCGTCAGGCGGGGCGTTTGATATAGGTGTCGGTGATCTGGTCGGGGCCTGGGGCTTTGGCGCGCAGGCGGGACGGGTTGATCTGGATGCAGCCAAAGTGACGCGAACGCCAGCGATTGCAGCGCTTGAACTTGATCCCGCACGATGGCGGGTACGCAAGACGGCGCACGTTGCGCTTGACCTTTCGGGGATCGCCAAAGGGTTTGGTGTGGACCAGATGGGAGCTGTGCTGGACTGTTTCGGCATCACGGCATGGCTTGTAGGGATCGATGGCGAGATGCGGGCGAAGGGCGGCAAGCCGGACGGCACGGCTTGGACGGTTGCTCTTGAAGAGCCGGAGCCGGGCGTGCGCAAGGTGCGCGGGGTCATTGCACTGAATGATCAGGCGGTGGCAACGTCGGGCGACTACCGGCATTTCGTGGAACAGGACGGGACGCGGACCGCTCATACGATGCACCCGGTTCAGGGCGGACCGGTGCGGAACCGGGTGACATCGGTCACGGTGGTGGCAGAGACCTGCATGGAGGCCGATGCATGGGCCACTGCACTCTTGGTGCTGGGCGAGGTGACGGGGCCCTTGATCGCGCGGGCGAAAGGGCTGAGCGCGTTGTTCATCCTGCGCGATCGGGATGGTTATTCGGAAGAGGGAGTGGGTCCGGCTTTCGAGGGCTGAACTCTAACCGGCTGCGGGCACCTGACGGCCAAACTCATACATGATCTTCTTCAGGATTTCGAGCAGCACAAGAACCGCGACGCCTGCGAGCGGCGGGACGGCGAGAAATACGGGATCAAGTGCGCCGAAACCGAAAAGGGTGCGGGCTGGTTGCCAGAGAATCGTCACCCCAAGAAGGGCGGCAATGACGGGCAGGACCACAGCCAGTGCGCGGTTGGGACGGCGGATGGCTGTGAGGATCGAGGCCGAGGTGGAGCGGTCGACAAAGATCAGCGCGACGATCGACAGGATCAGTGAGGCAAAGGTCAGTCCACGCACCTGTGCGGCGTCAAGGCCGTAGGACGGAGCCATGGCAAAGATCGTGGCGGTGACGGCGAGGACGACAAAGCCTTGCAGCAGGCTCCACAGGATGGTCGGGCCCGAGAAGAGGGGCTCGGCCGAAGGGCGTGGCGGACGAGTCATGATGCCCTCTTCCTCTGACTCGGCCTCGAACACCAGCGAGCAAACCGGGTCGATGACCATTTCCATGAAGGCAATATGGACCGGGCCGAACAGAATCGGCATGCCGAACAGAAGCGGCATGAGCGCAAGGCCCGCAATGGGGACGTGAACGGCAAAGATGAAGCTCATCGCCTTGCGGAGGTTGTCATAGATGCGGCGACCAAGGCGGACGGTCGTGACGATGGAGCCGAAATCGTCGTCGAGAAGGACGATCGAGGCGGCTTCGCGCGCCACGTCGGTGCCGCGACCGCCCATGGCGACGCCGATATGCGCAGCCTTGAGCGAGGGAGCGTCGTTCACGCCGTCACCCGTCATCGCGACCACGGCCCCGGTGGATTTGAGCGCGGTCACGATGCGGAGTTTCTGTTCAGGCATTATGCGGGCAAAGATCGTGACGCTTTGCACGGCGGTGGCCAGTTCGGCATCCGACATTGCGGCAAGATCTGTGCCGGTGATGACAAGGTCACCGGGCAGGCCCGCGTCGCGGGCGATGCTGAGTGCGGTGGCGGGATAGTCACCGGTGATCATGATGACCCTGATCCCGGCTGTGCGACATTCAGCAACGGCCGCAGGGACCGAGGCGCGGAGGGGATCGGCCAGACCGGCAAGGCCCAGAAAGCGGAAGGAGAACCCGGTCTGCTGGTCTGGAAGCGTGTCGCCGTCATGCGAGGCTTCGGCCACGCCAAGAACGCGGAGGCCCGACCTGGCCATGGCATCGACCTGCGTTATCAGGACGGACCGGGCGGCGGGATCGAGATTGCAGAGGGCAGCGACGGCCTCAGGCGCGCCCTTGGCAGCGATCTTGAGGCCCGGCGCGTCGGTCTCCCAGACCTGCGACATGACGAGAAGATCGGGCGAGACAGGGTAGGACCGGGCGAGTCGCGCCACGCCAGGGAGCGCGTCGTCGCCGGTAAATGCGCCTGCGGCCATGGTGTGAAAGGCAGATTCCATTGGATCAAAGGGCTGGGGCGCGCAGGCCATGACCCCGGCAGCGGCGAGTTCGCGAACCGTAGCAGAAAGCGGCGCATCAGGCCGGAGGGGGATCGCCGTGCCATCGGGCAGGCGAAGCTCGGCCAGCGTCATGCGGTTTTCGGTAAGCGTCCCGGTCTTGTCGGTGCAAAGGACACTCGCGGCGCCCAGACTTTCGATGGCCGAGGCACGGCGGGTGAGGACCCGGGCCTTGGAGATGCGCCATGCGCCCATCGCCATGAAGACGGCAAGGACCATGGGGAATTCCTCGGGCAACATGGACATGCCAACGGCAATGCCCGCGAGCAGCCCTTCGAGCCACCCGCCGCGCAGGAGGCCGTAGAGAAGAACAACTGTGAAACTGACCAGACCGCCGACGATGGCAAAGATCAGGACAAGTTTGCGCATCTGCCGCTGGAGATGTGGTGTTTCAGTTTCCAGTTGCCCGAGCGAGGTGCCGATCTTGCCGATCTCGGTCCGGGGGCCGGTGGCCAGAACCTTGGCCTCGGCAGATCCGCGCACGATGAGCGAGCCAGAGAAGACAATCGGCTGATCTTCGCCCCCCGGACGGGCCGTGACATCGGCATCGCCGGGAAGCTTGCGGACGGGGACGGCTTCACCGGTAAGGAGGGATTCATCGGCAGAGAGGCCCGCGGCCGTGATCAGGCGGGCGTCGGCAGGGACGCGGTCGCCTTCGCCAAGGATGATCGTATCGTCGCGCACCACGTCGCGGCCCGCTATGCGCTGACGGGTGCCATCACGGATAACGAGTGCACGGGGCGAGGTCAGATCGCGCAGCGCGTCAAGGACGCGTTCGGTCCGGGTCTCTTGCACTACGGTGATGCCGATAGAGAGGCAGGCGAAGAGGAGGAGGATCACCGCTTCTTCACGGTTCCCAAGAAGGAGGTAGACGACACCGCCACCCAAGAGCAAGACGAGCATTGGTTCGCGCATCACCTCGAACACGATCCGGAGCGGAGAGCGGTGGTTGGCGCGGGGGAGTTCGTTGGGGCCGTCGGCGGTCAGGCGCGCCGACGCCTCGGCCTGGGTAAGGCCACGAAGTTCATCAAGCTGGTTCTGCGGCATGAGCAGTCGTCCTTTGGTCGGACGCGGCAAGAGGCAGGAACCGCGCCTGAGGCAGGATGCCCGGGGGTGGCGCCGTGCGCGTTGATCTGGATCAGGAGGCTGTCAGCCGGTGATCCGCATGGACATGCCGCCGTCGACCGTCACGATTTCGCCCGTCATGAAATCGTTCTGGATCAGAGCGAGCGTAGCCTGTGCCACATCCTCGACGGTGCCTTCGCGGCGCAGAGGAATGCGGTTGGCGATGTTGTGGGCCTTGGCGGTGTCGGTCATCTTCTCATGAAACCGGGTCCGGATGATGCCCGGGGCGATGGCGTTGACGCGGATACCTGCGGCGGCGTTGTCGAAGGCGAGCGCCTTGGCCAACGGGATAAGCGCGCCCTTGACCGTCTGATAGACTGCGGAATTGGGACAGCCCCGCAGGCCTGCGACCGAGGAGACAAGGATCACGGCCCCGCCTTCCCGGCTCAGGAACGGGTGGGCAGCGCGAAAAAGGTGGAACACCGGATGAACGTGAAGGGCGAAGGCGTCCATCCAGCTTTCGGTCGTGAGATCCATGATCGTGCCGGGCACCGGGCCGCCCGCCGAGTGGACAAGTATGTCGAGCCGGCCAAAGCGAGCGGCGGCGCAGGTGACAAGCGCTACCGCCTGATCCGGTTGTGCGACATCGGCGAGTTCGATGGTGACACGATCGGGGCCATATTGGGCGAGGAGCGCCTCGGCCTCGGGCGTGGAAGAACGGCCGTTGAGAACAACGTTGCCACCCTGAGCCAAGATCGCTTCGGCAATTGCAAGACCGATGCCCCGGGTACCGCCCGTGATGAGGGAGAGCTTGTTGGCGACGTCGTACATATGGGGCTCCGGAGTTACAGTCCTTTGGTGCAGTCTAGGCTGACAGGGGACGGGAGGGGAAGGAAATGCGGACCCGAACCTAAAGAAGGTTCAGCTCAGGGAAGTGGTGCAGGGCCGGGCCGACTGGCAGGTCGGCACCTGAGAATTTGGAGTTTTCTGGGCCGCTCTCCGCGAGTTCACACGGCCAGCGGAGAGGCAAAGGAGGCCGCCCCATCCTCAGGCGCTGATAGCCGCCAGATCAAGAACCTCGACGGCAAGAACGGTCGGCATGTGGCGGGCGATCTCTTCCCAGGTGTCACCTTCGTCCGTACTCGCAAAGACCGAACCGCTGTTGGTTCCGAAGTAGACGCCTGCTGGCGCGCGCATGTCGCCGGCCATTGCCTGACGGAGCACGGTGAAAAAGCACGCCACCTGCGGGAGTCCGTTGCGCTGTGCCTGCCAGCTCTTGCCGCCGTCGCGAGAGCGCCAGACAGCAGCCGCAGCATCGGGCGGATAGCGACCGGCGCTGTCGCCGTTCAGGGGCAGGGTCCAGATCGTATCAGGATCGGTCGGATGGACGCGGATCGGAAAGCCAAAGGTCGAAGGAAGGCCCTCGGTGATGTCATCCCAACTGCGCCCGCCATCGGCTGACCGCCAAACGCCGTGGTGGTTCTGCTGGTAGAGTACGTCACCATCGCCCGGCGCGCGCATCATGTTGTGGATGCAGTGGCCGGTTTCCCCGTCCCGCGGCGCGGCGGGGTGGTCTTGGTGATTGTGGGCCTCGGCATTGGACAGGCGGTTGCGGCGGTCCCATGTCGCACCGCCATCTTCGGTCGCAAAGACGCCGGCGGCGGAAATCCCGATCCACAGTTTCTTGGCATTCTTCGGGTCCGCGATGATCGTATGCAGAACCAGCCCCGCCGCACCGCCATGCCAGCTTTCGGCCGACGGGTGGTTCGTCAGGCCCTCGACCTTCGCCCATGTGACGCCGTTATCATCGCTTTTCAGAAGGCACGCCGGCTTGGTCCCGGCGTAAAGCGTTCCGTTCACCCGGGCCAGCGACCAAACCTGCGCAAAGCTGTCCCCGAACGGTGGCGGCGTATCGATCCAACCGATCGACGCGGCAAAGCCGGGGTCGTTGGCCGCCCATTCGTCCATCCGGCCCTTGGTCAGCTTGGTCAGCGCCCAGGTCTGACCCTCGTCCACAGACCGCCATACGCCTGCGCCGTGCCAGTC
Source organism: Rhodobacterales bacterium (assembly GCA_026400355.1). Classification (GTDB taxonomy): domain Bacteria; phylum Pseudomonadota; class Alphaproteobacteria; order Rhodobacterales; family Rhodobacteraceae; genus JAPLPE01. The sequence continues at coordinate 181,418 of JAPLPE010000036.1, forward strand.
GCCGCCGCCCCCGGCCCAAATCTCACCACTCTCCGGATCGCCCACAACATGGTTGATCGGCCAGCCGTCACAGAACGGACCCCTGACCTTCCACCCGCTGCGGTCTTTGCCGCCTGACACAAGGAACGCGCCCTTGGTCGTGCCGACAAGTATCGTGATGTCCTGTGAACCCATGTCCTGTGTCCTCCCACCCAGACTGTGGAAAGGCTAACACTCTGTCGCCGCATGGTGATAGAGTATCGTGAGGTGCTGCAATCCCCGGACCCCGTCCTTTCCCTCTCCGGACGCGCCTTTCGCCCGCGCCGCCACGTGAGACCTGCAGAATACCCTATACATCGCGGCCCATGCGGCCTATGCGGCAGACTTTCTTTCCCGACCCCCGCCGCCCGGCCGCCCAGTTGCTGCCCCGGCCCGCAGCAGTATTGGCCCCCGCTTGTTCCAGACCCAGATGATCCCCGCCATTGCCGAAGCCCTGACCGCCCGTGGCTATGACACGATGACGCCCGTCCAGCTTGCCGTGACGGACCCAGCCCTGAACACCGCCGACCTGCTTGTCTCGGCCCAGACCGGATCGGGCAAGACTGTGGGCTTTGGCCTTGCCATTGCGCCGACGCTCTTGGGCGAAGACGGTGTCTTTGGTCCCGCCGGCCTGCCGCTGGCGCTCGTCATCGCGCCGACGCGCGAACTTGCCATGCAGGTGCGGGCCGAACTGACCTGGCTCTATGCGATGACCGGGGCCGTCGTGACCTCCTGCGTGGGCGGAATGGACATGCGCGACGAACGCCGTGCACTGGACCGTGGCGCGCATATCGTCGTGGCAACACCGGGGCGGCTGCGCGACCACATCACACGAGGGTCGCTCAACATGGCTGATCTGCGCGCCGTCGTGCTGGACGAGGCGGACGAGATGCTGGACCTCGGCTTCCGCGAAGATCTGGAGTTCATTCTGGCCGCCGCGCCGGAAACCCGCCGGACGCTGATGTTCTCTGCCACCGTGCCGCGCGGGATCGCGGCGCTGGCGCAAAGCTATCAGAAGGACGCCGTCCGCATCACCACCCAGTCGGAACGGACACAACATGCCGATATCGAATACCGTGCTCTGGTCGTGGCCGAACGGGACAGCGAAAACGCAATCATCAACGTGCTGCGCTTTCACGACGCCCGAAACGCGATCGTGTTCTGCAACACCCGCGTTATGGTCAACCGCCTGACGGCCCGCTTCTCCAATCGGGGCTTTTCCGTCGTGGCCCTGTCCGGCGAACTGAGCCAGACCGAACGGACCCATGCGCTGCAGGCGATGCGCGACGGCCGGGCGCGGGTTTGCGTGGCTACGGATGTGGCGGCGCGAGGGATCGACCTGCCGAACCTTGAACTTGTCGTCCATGCCGAACTGCCCACCAATGCCGAAGGGCTTCTGCACAGATCGGGCCGCACGGGCCGCGCCGGGCGCAAGGGTGTCTCGGCTCTGATCATCCCGGTCAAGTCACGAAAAAAGGCCGAACGCCTGCTGGGCTTTGCCAAGATCACGGCCACCTGGGCCGCCGCCCCTTCGGCAGACGAAATCCTGCGCAAGGACGAGGAACGCCTGCTGGCCGATCCCGCCTGGACCGACCCGATCCAGCCCGAGGAGAAGGATTTCGTCTCAACCCTTCTGGGTCTGCACGCGCCCGAACAGATCGCTGCGGCCTATCTGCGCCTCTACCGCGCCCGCCAGTCCGCGCCCGAGGATCTGGCCGGTGCCGATACACCTTCCGCCACCCGCGAACCCCGGAGTTTCGGCCCGAGCACATGGTTCAGCCTTGATGCGGGCCGCAATGACCGGGCCGAGGCGCGCTGGGTTCTGCCGCTGATCTGCAAGGCGGGCGGCATCACCAAGGACGAGATCGGGGCGATCCGCATCCAGTCTGACGAAACCTTTATCGAGATTTCACAGCCCGCCGTCGGGGCCTTCGTGGCCCAACTCGGTCCTGACATGACGGTTGGTGACGGCCGGCGGCTCCGCCGCATGGACGGCCCGCCCGATCTTGCCCGCCCTGCGCCCTATGCAGGCCGAAAGCCTGACCGCGCCCCCCGCGCGCCGCGCCCGGCCTACGCACCCGCGCCCGAACCCGACGAGGCCCCGCCACCGTCCCTTTTGGCTGATGTCGCCCCCGTCGCGCCGGTCAAACCGCGCAAACCACGGACGAAGGCGCAGGGCGACACCGCCGCTGCCATGCCGTCCGACAACCCCGGCCCTGTGTCATCCGCCCCGGCCGCCCGCCCGGCGGAGCCCGCCTACACGGCCACGCCCGCACCGGGACCGCCCGCCAAGCCGCGCAAGAAACCCCGCCCCACGGCGGATGCCACCCCACCCGTGCGCGAAGACGCCTCGGGCTGGCACCCCGACAACAAACCGGGCAAGCCCAAGCCGCGCGCCAAACCCGGCAAGGACGGCAAGCCCACCAACCGCGCCCAGAACGCCGCCGACACCTCGCGCCGCTTTACGCCGCCTGCCGGCAGCACGCCCACCCGCGCTGGGGACAGTCCGGGGTTCGTACCTTACAAGAAGCGGACTGCGACCGGCCCAAAGCCGAAAGGCAAGCAGGGCGGCTTCGCAAAGCCATTTGCGCCCAGACCCGGGAAGCCCGGTGGCAAGGGAACCTGAAGTCAGGTTCAGTCAGCGTGTCGCAGGCGGGTTCACGAGGCCGCATTTGCAGTTGCGCTTGGTCTTGGGCCTGGCGACGAAGCCTTCGAAGGGCGCTTTGCCTGGGTAGCGCTTCTGGCTGCTTGCGAGGCGGTCGCCGAATGCGACGAAGGAAAAGGGCGACCGATCCATGTCGAGCGATCGAACCAGGCCTGCCTTTCTTGCGGTCGGCGCAGAAGTGCCAAAGTGGCTTCGGAACAACTGGAGATCTGGAAGCCGGGGATGACCGAAGCAGGTTCCTCCCTTGACTCTGGACGATCCGGGAGGACCCTTCAGCCCAGCCCCGGAGGTCCCATAAAGACCGAATTTGACCGCGAACTTGAAGAACGCCTTGTCCGCTATGCTGCCGTCGATACGCAAAGCGACGAAAACTCAACGGCATCTCCCAGGCCTGCAATCCAATTGAACCTTTCCCGGATGCTGCCTGCGGAACTGGCCGAGATCGGGGCGGCTGACGTAACGGTCACCGAATATGGTGCGGTGCTGGCGACGATACCGGCCACGGTAACCGGGCCGACTCCGGTCATTGGGTCACTCGCCCATGTCGATACTGCGCCGCAGCATCATGCGGCAGGGGTCAAGCCAGTTGTTCACCGGTGCCATAACGGCGGGGCGATTTCGTTTGCCGATGCGCCGCACTTGATACTTTCGGCTGAGAACTCAGCCTATCTGGCAGAAAAGGTCGGGGATGACATCATAACGGCCAGCGGGACGACGCTGCTGGGGGCAGACGACAAGGCGGGCGTGGCCATCATCATGACGGCGGCCCGGCGGCTTTTGTCGGACCCGTCGATCCCACGTGGGACGATCCCAGTGGCCTTTACCCCTGACGAAGAGATCGGGCGCGGCATTGACAAGCGGTTGCCAAAGGATCTGGGCGCCGATTTTGCCTATACGCTTGACGGTGGCAAAGCGGGTGAGATCGAGTACGAGAGCTTTTCGGCGGTTGCGGCCACGGTCAAGGTGACCGGGGTTCTGGTCCATCCTGGCTATGCCACCGGCAAGTTGGTGAATGCCCTGCATCTGGCGGCCAAGATCGTGGCGACGCTGCCACAGGCTACGATGACACCCGAGGTGACGAGCGGGCGGGAGGGGTTCATCCGCCTTTATCAGATGAATGGCACGGCGGCAGAGGCCGAACTGAAGTTCATCCTGCGCGACTTGGAACGCGACGGGCTGGCGGCAAAGGGTGATCTGGTCAAGCAGGTCTGCGCCGTGGTTCAGGCGACGGAGCCCCGGGCCGAGATCACCTGCGAAATCCGGGAGCAGTACCGCAACATGCGCTATTGGCTTGAGAAGGACATGAAGCCAGTCGAACTGGCGCGTGGCGCCTGCAGGGCCGAGGAGATGGAGCGGCCGTCAGTGCCAATCCGGGGCGGAACCGACGGCTCGCGACTCACCGAGATGGGGGTTCCGACGCCCAGCATCTTTACCGGGATGCAGGAGATTCGCGGGCCTCGGGAATGGATCAGCGTGCAGGACATGGCGGCAGCGACGCGGGTCTTTCTACGGCTTGCGCAGCATGCGGTCGGCAAGGGCGTCTAACGCCCCTGCCGCGCTGTTCCAGTTTTGCATGATATCGAGTCAATCCAGACCACTGGCTGCGGACATGATCTGCATCAGACTGACAACTGACATTTGCGTCCTGCAACAACTTCTGGTCAGTCTTCGGGAAAGAACGTCGGACGGGAGATCGGAGTGAGTAGCGAAGAGATCACCTGGATCAACCTAGGCGAGATTGAGACTCTGATCGTCGGAATCCTCGCCCTGTTTGCTGGGGGCTGGCTGCGTAGGTCGGTTCCGTTTCTGGGCCGGATCGACATGCCGAACGCAGTCATCGGCGCGGCGATTGTCGCGGTTCTGGTCCTGATCGGAGAGGTCTGGTTCAACATCGCCGTTCGGTTCGGATCGCAGACACGGGACGCGCTGCTACTCGTGTTCTTCACGACGATCGGGCTCTCGGCCAAGCTCGAGTCACTCCGGGCGGGTGGTAAACCGCTGGTGCTGCTCTGCTTCGCAACCGTTCTGGTGTTGGTGGCTCAGAATGCCGGGGGGGCGATCCTCGCCGCGCTTTGGGGCGTGCATCCGGCCTATGGTGTGCTTGCAGGGTCGCTGTCATTTGTCGGCGGGCCGGGGACGGCTATGGCCTGGGCTAGCCAGCTTGAAGCAGACGGGCTGCCAAATGCGGCGATTGTAGGGGTCGGGGCATCGACGCTTGCGACGGTGTCGGGCGCGTTGGTGGCGGGGCCCGTAGCGGGCTGGATCATCCGGCGGCACAATCTGCGGTCAACTGCGGTGCCGATGGCAGATGGGGCGGAATCATCAGGTCGCAAGCTGGGCCTGGCGGCGTCGGTGGATACGATCCTGTTGACAGCGCTGATCATCGCCGTGGCCGTACTGATCGGGGAACGGATCAACCTGTTTGCCCGTGGCACAGGACTGGTGCTGCCGGGGTTCTTGTCGGCCATGCTGGCGGGGGTGATCATCACCAACCTTGCGGATGTGTTCCGCTACAAGCTCGACTTTGCCCCGATTGAAAAAGTCGGGGCGGTGTCACTCCAGCTGTTTCTGGTCGTGGCGCTCATGTCGACGCCGCTGGTTTCGGTCGGGCAGATTATCGTGCCCCTGATGGCTAGAGCGTGTTGCGGTCATCGCGATTCAGGATTCCCTTGAGGCTTGATCTGTGATTCCCTGTCTGCGAGGCAGATATGGGGGTCAACGATGGGCAAGCCGCATCCTGTAGAGCTCCGGCAGCGGGTGGTGGACCATGTG
>JAPLPE010000010.1 GCA_026400355.1 Rhodobacterales bacterium
GCTCCGAGCGGATCGAGAACAATACCCGGATCAGGCTGGCCCGGATCAACCGTACCGACGCAATCGAGGGGCGACCGAAATCGACATACACCGCTTCGAACTCGGCAAAAAGGCTGGCCAGAGCATCATTCACCACCCGTCTGATCTTGCGAAACGGATGCTGGACGGGGATCCGATCCTCAGGCTCGACATCGCTGAACAGCGCCCCGCTCTTCTCATCCGCCCCGCGCAACATTACCCCCGACGCTGTCCTGCCAAAGGTGAATCATGCTCCCCAAACCGCGTCGGGGGCCGAATATTCCAGAAGCCGACTAAAGGACTGCAACAATGCGGTCGGGCCTTATGCTTACGCGCAGCGTCTTTCCCAATTCGGCAAGCGCGTCTGGCAACAAGGCGAACTGCACGCGCGCCGCATCAGCGGAAACGTGGCCTTGCCCTTGCTGCAGGCCTGCCCAAAGCCCCCGATCAATGGAAAACCGCGCCGACTGTGCCTCAACCTCCCATCCTTGACCGTAGCGCCGAATGTGGATTTCCCCGCCAAAGGGCATGGCAGTTTCAAAACATTGCAACAGAAGAAAGATCGCCCTCACCTCGGGCCTTGGCTGTTCGCCCTCAACCTCCCAGAAATAGGAGAGGCGTCCTGCCCGGGCGACAGCCGCCAAGGTTCCGGTGATTTCAGCGCGGCTGATCATCTGGCCCTGCACCGCAGCGCCATAGGCGACCCGAAAGAACCTGATCCTGGCGTGCGCATTCTCAACGCTTTCCGCGATAAGCGAAAGCTCGGGAGTCATCGAAAGTCCGGTCAGACCCATAAGCTCGACGCCATTGCCGATCGCACCCAATGGGCTGATAAGGTCATGGCAAATGCGCGATCCGACCAGCGCGACCAGATCATTCTTCGATTTCATGGACTCCTCTGGCAAGGAAGATTGATGACCGGCCTCAACAGCATTCTTTCCCCGGGCATGATCGTGCGTCATCCGGATCGGCCGGATTGGGGCGACGGGCAGGTCCAGTCGAATGTGGGTGGCAAGATCACCGTCAACTTTCGAGAAGAGGGTAAAGTCGTCCTTGACGGGGCGTGGGTTACCCTGATCATTCTGCAGTTCTGATCCCGATTGCTTTCTGACGACTACAACCCAAGGTAGCATTTTTTTCTTTTCGGTCAATCCCGGACACGGGGCACCAAGCCGGGTCCGAGACGTTGCCAAAGGGTTAACCACAGCCTAGAAACGCCCAGCGATTGCGGTGTAAAGCAACAAGGGCCCTGATGAACGCGTCTGGATCAACGCCACCTCCCGCGTTTGAAGTACGCCTTGCGACAGACCCGGCTGACCTTCTTGCGGCGTTTCGCCTGCGCTACGCGGTTTTTGTCACCGAACTTGGCGGAGATGGCCCACTTGTGGACCATGCGAACGGGCTGGAGAAAGACCGCTTTGATGGGGCCTTTGACCATCTGGTCCTGATCGACCACACCCGGGCCTCAGGCGACCATGTGGTAGGCGTTTACCGGGTCCTGTTGGACACCGCAGCCTCCGCCTTCGGGCAGTTCTATTCCGAAGACGAATATGACCTGACGCCCCTGCGCTCCTCCGGGCGGCGCCTGCTCGAGCTGGGACGCTCCTGTGTCCATGTCGATTACCGTGGCGGTGCGGCCATGTACCACCTCTGGCACGGGTTGGCCGACTATGTGTCGGCCCATGAAATAGAGATCCTGTTCGGCGTGGCATCCTTTCACGGTACAGATCCCGCCCCATTGGCAAAGCCTTTGTCCTTGCTTCGCCACGCATATCTTGCCCCGGAAGGCCTTCGGGTCAGGTCAAGGGTCTATCAGAACATGGACCTGATGCCCCTTTGCCAGATCGACCGGCGCGCCGCGATGCTCGCCACGCCAGCGCTGATCAAGGCCTACCTCCGGCTCGGCGGCCATGTTGGCGACGGTGCCTTCATTGATCATGCTTTCAACACGATCGATGTTTGCCTCGTGATGGACACAGCGCAGATGAACGACGGACAGCGCGCGATCTATACGAAATCGCGCATGTCCTGACCCATGACCAAGGCCTGGCATTCACCTGACGTTCCGGTCCATGCTCCCCTTGGTATCGGGGACTGGCTGCGCGTGGCATTGCGGGGCCTGCCGCTGTCGCTGCTCGTCTTTGGCGGCTTGGCTTTGCTCTTGCTGATCCGCCTCTTCGAACGGCCAATATGTGGCCTGCGCCGGCCGGTCTCTCCCTACATCACCCAGATCGTCTGCCGCGGCGCATTCGTGATCCTGGGGATCCACTGGCGCATGTTCGGCACTCCCATGACCGGGGCCGGAGCCGTAGTCGCCAACCATTCTTCCTGGATCGACATCTTTGCCCTGCACGCAGGCAAACGGATCTACTTCGTGTCAAAGGATGAGGTCGCCAACTGGCCGGGGATCGGCTGGCTCGCCAGGGCGACCGGGACCGTCTTCATCCGCCGCGACCCGAAAGAGGCGCAGGCTCAGCTTGCCATCTTTCGCGACAGGCTTGCCGTTGGCCACCGGCTTCTGTTCTTCCCTGAAGGTACATCCACCGATGGCCGCCGCGTCCTGCCCTTCAAGACAACGCTTTTCGCGGCTTTCCTTGATCCGGCCCTGCCCAGACCGCTCCATTTGCAGCCCGTTTCCGTTATATATACCGCACCCGAGGGCGAGGATCCGCGCTTCTATGGCTGGTGGGGCGACATGGGCTTTGGGCCGCATCTGTTGACGGCCCTGGCGGCGCGCCGTCAGGGCAGCGTCACCGTCTTCTACCATCAGCCCATGGCCGTTGATGATTTCCCGGACCGCAAGGGGCTCGCGCGCGCCGCAGAACATGCCGTGCGTGCCGGTCTGACAGCAGCCGGCGTAACCCAAGCCTAGCCGAAAGCTGCGTAGAGTGCTTTCAGCTTTGCGACAGGATCGACATCCTGCCAAAGTTCGTCGCCAAGACCAAAGAAATCAGTATGGGGCGCCAGCGACCTGATCAGGACATCATCCAGCGCCCCTTCCGCGACGCAGGGCACTTCAATCATCTCCGACCACCAGATGAACAGTTCCTGTTCTGCCTGCTGGCCAAGGCCCAGTCCCGTTGATCCCACCGGACCAAAGCTGATATAATCCGCACCAAGCTCGCCTGCCGTCATGCCATCATGCCGGGAATTTCCACAGAACGTGCCGACAATGGCGTCCTCACCCAGATCCTTGCGCATCTTGCGCACAGAGCGTGACCCGTCAGTCAGGTGGACCCCGTCAAGGCCCAGACGTTCCACAAGCAGCGCGTGGTTCTCGATCACAAGGGCCACATCGCGGGCATGCGTGATCTCGCGCAGGGCATCGGCGCTGCGCGAAATAAGATCCTGATCCTTGGTCGAAAGGGCCAGTCGGACGCAGGCGACCGGCGTGCTGTCAAGACAGGCGGCCAGAAGGTCAGGAAAGGTTGCAATCACCAGTTCGGGCGGCGTGATGAGGTAAAGCTGTGGCAGGTCGTCGCGCGCGTCAGACATGGAGCGGGCCTTATCGGTCGAGTTTGGTCGCGTATAGCGCGGTTCACCCGGCTTGACCATCGCACCGATAACGCCCTGCCGGGCCGCGCCGTGTTTCAGGCGCAAGTTGCCGCATTGAGGTCCCGCTTCTTGCCATCAGGCGGGTGGCAAGGGTATGGGCCAATTGATCGAACTGAGGGATAGACCATTGCCCACCGGAACACCACAACCTGCCTTTGTCCTGATCCGGTCACAAATGGGCGAGAATATTGGTTCCGCCGCGCGGGGCATGTGGAACTTTGGCCTCGACCGCATGCGACTGGTCGACCCTCGCGACGGCTGGCCCAACACCCGTGCCGTGGCAATGGCCAGCGGGGCAGGGCGCCTGCTTGACGAGGTTCAGATATACGACACAACAGCCGGGGCCATCGCAGATTGTAACTATGTCTACGCCACAACGGCCCGCCCGCGTGATCTGACCAAGCCGGTCTTTGCGCCCGAAGCGGCAATGCGGGACGCGGCGGCGCGGATCAGGTCGGGCGAAAAGGTGGCAGTCTTGTTCGGGCCCGAACGGACCGGCCTTGAGAACGAAGACATCATCCGCGCCAACGCCATCATCTCGGTCCCCGTCAACCCGGAATTTCCTTCGCTCAACCTCGCTCAATGCGTTCTTCTGACCGCCTACGAATGGCGGCGCGCCACGGAAGAGGTAACGGATCTGCGGGTCGAGATGGCCGGCGCCGAATGGGCAACCCAGGTCGAGATCGAGAAACTGGCCGATCACTACGAGGCGCGGCTCGCGGATGCGGGCTTCTTCTTTCCCGATCACAAGGCCGAGGCGATGAAAGTCAACCTGCGTAACCTCTGGAGCAGGCTGCCCTTGACCGGGGCGGATGTGCAGATGTTCCACGGTGTCCTGCGTCAGATGGTCCGCTGGGCCAAACGCGGCGGCGGCGCGCCCGAGTGACGCTTGCCGCTGACCGGCCCCCGCTTTAGGTAGGGGCCGAACCGAAAGGGCAGGGATCATGGCCGTCAAACCCCGCAGCATATTCGAAGAAGTCCCGACCAGCGAAAAGATCGTGGCCCAGCCCGGCGGGATCGACCGCGGCCGACGCGACGGGCGCAGGGCGATCCGGATCTGGCTCATGGTGCTGTTCGGTATGGTCATGCTGATGATCGCAGTTGGCGGCATGACCCGGCTGACGGACTCGGGCCTTTCGATCACCGAATGGGCCCCAGTGACCGGCGCGGTACCGCCGATGAACGAAGAAGCATGGCAGCAGGAATTCACCGCCTATCAGGCAACCGATCAGTACAAACTGACCAATGCAGGGATGACGCTGGACGAATTCAAGTCGATATACTGGTGGGAATGGGGCCACAGACAGCTTGGCCGCGTCATGGGGTTGGTCTGGGCGGTCGGCTTCGCCTGGTTCCTCGTCAGACGCCAGATTCCACCCGGCTGGACGCCGCGCCTCTTGCTCGTCGGCGGTCTGGGGGGCCTTCAGGGTGCAATCGGATGGTGGATGGTCCATGGCGGGCTGCAGGCGGGCATGATCTCGGTCCCATCCTATCGGCTCGCCACGCATCTTGGACTCGCCTTTCTCATTCTTGGGTTGCTGGCTTGGTACGTGTTCCTGCTGGGCCGCCGCGAAACCGACCTCTTGCAGGCGCGGCGCGCGGGCGAAATCGGACTGTTCCGGCTGTCCTCAGTGCTGATGGGGCTGACCTACGTGCAGATCATTCTCGGGGCGCTGGTCGCCGGCATAGATGCCGGGCGCGCCTTCCCGACCTGGCCCCTGATGGGAGGTGAGTTCCTCCCGCCCGAGCCCTTCAGCATCGAACCTGTTTGGCGCAACTTCTTTGAAGACCCAGGCCTTGTGCAGTTCATCCACCGGACATGGGGCTATCTGGTCTTTGCCGTGGGCATCTGGGTCTGGTTCAGTGGGCGCAATTCGCCCAACATCGCCACACGGTTTTCGCTGAATGCGATGCTTGCCATGTTGTTCGCGCAAATCCTGCTCGGCATCATCACAGTCCTCTACTCCGCCCCCGTACAGGTTGCCATCGTGCATCAGATCGGGGCTGTGGTCCTGTGGGTGCTCATCCTGCGGTCCCGCTATCTGGCCCGCTATCCATTGCCCCAATCTGTGAGAGGTTGACCATGACGGCCTATGCCGAACTGATGGAGTTCCAGCGGCAGACCGAAGCGCTGGCCAGTATCGCGGGCCGGCTGGGCTGGGATCAGGAAACGATGATGCCACGTGGCGCCGCCGATCAGCGCGGCGAAGAGATGGCTGCAATCGAAGGCATCCTTCACGAACGCCGCACGGATGCCCGCCTTGGCGAATGGCTTGCCAAAGCGGTTGCCACAGATGCTGTGTCTGCGGCAAATCTGCGCCATATCCGGCAGAAGTACGAACGCAACATAAAGGTCCCGGCCAAACTCGCAGCCGAGATCGCCCGCGTCACCTCGGTCGCCCAAGGCGTATGGGCCGGCGCGCGCGGCGCAGAAGACGTGGCTGCATTCCTTCCCACGCTTGAGAATGTCGTTCGTCTGCGTCGTGAAGAAGGGGCGGCCCTTGCCAATGGCAACGACGTCTACGATGCCCTGCTGAACGACTACGAGCCTGGCACCAAATCGGGCGATCTGGCTGCCATGTTCGGCGCACTGCGGCCCCGCCTCGTCGCCCTGCGGGCGGCCATCCGCGCCGCAGAGGCACCCGCCCCGATGACGCAAAGCTTTGACGAGGCAGGTCAGCTGGCCCTTTCGCAGAAACTGGCGCTGGCCTTCGGCTATGACCTGAACCGCGGGCGGATCGACAAGGCGGTACATCCCTTCTCGTCCGGTTCCGGCAGCGACGTGCGGATCACGACGCGAACCAACCCGGTCGATCCGTTCAACTGCTTCTATTCGACGATCCACGAAGTCGGTCACGCCGCCTATGAACAGGGGATCGACCCTACCTATGCGCTCACGCCACTGGGGCAGGGGGTATCGATGGGCGTGCACGAAAGCCAGAGCCGGATCTATGAAAACCAGCTGGGGCGTAGCCGGGCCTTTACTGGATGGCTGTTCGGCCAGATGCGTGACCAGTTCGGCGATTTCGGCATCAAGGACGAAGAAGCCTTCTACCGTGTGGTCAACCGCGTGTCGGACGGCTTCATCCGGACTGAAGCGGACGAAGTGCAGTACAACCTGCATGTCCTGATCCGCTTCGATCTGGAACAGGCCCTGATGCGCGGCGATCTTGCCGTGGCAGATCTCGAGGCGGCCTGGAACGATCGCTTTGCAGCTGACTTTGGCTTTGCAGTGGACAAGCCCTCGCATGGCGTTCTGCAGGACGTGCACTGGTCAGTTGGCCTGTTCGGCTATTTCCCGACCTACTCGGTTGGGAATGTCTATGCCGGATGCCTTCATCAGTCCTTGCGGGCCGCCCTGCCCGGAATTGACGATGATCTGGCACGCGGGGATACATCGCGCGCCACAGGATGGCTCCGCGAAAACGTTCAGCGCCACGGTGGTCTTTATGAACCGCGCGAGATCATCACGCGGGCGGCAGGACAGGCCCCAACAGAAGGGCCGCTACTCGACTACCTCGAGGCCAAGTTCAAAGGGCTTTACGGGCTGTGAACCGCAGCAGGGCAGGCAAACGGGCTTGATCGCGCCTCGCGATCTCGCGCGCGGGTGGCCCGTATGGGCGCTCGCACTGGGGCAGATGCTCGCTTATGCCTGTATCTACTATATCTTTGCTGCGCTGATCCTGGCATGGCAGGACGATCTCGGTTGGCCCAAAACCCGGCTTGCTCAGGGGCCGACACTGGCGATCGTGATCTCGGCCTGCCTTGCACCCTTTCTGGGCCGTCTGGTGGACCGGGGCTTCGGACCCGAACTCATGGCTGCTGGCGCGGCACTGGGTGCGCTGGCGCTCGTCTGGCTCGCGCATGTGACAGACCATACCGGCTGGCTGATCGGATGGGCTCTGATCGGGGTCGCGCAGGCAGCCAGCCTCTACGAGGTCTGCTTTGCCTATCTCATCCGGCGATTGGGTCGCGAAGGCCGGGTCGCCATCATCCGCGTGACGCTGATCGCCGGTCTGGCCTCAACTCTGGCCTTTCCTGCGGGGGCGGCGCTGGCGCATGCCTTGGGATGGCGCGGGGCCGTATGGGTCGCCGCGGGGGTGATGGCCAGTGTCGTGTTGCCGCTGAATATCTGGGGTGCATGGACCATCCGGCGCTCCGGGTCTCCACCCGTCGTCACGACTGCCGAAGCTGACAAGGCAGCGCTCTGGCAGGCCCTGGCACGCCCGGCGTTCTGGATGCTGGCGGCAACCTTCTCGCTGATATCGTTGAACCACTGGATGCTCGTCAACTTCCTTGTGCCTGTCTTTGTTCAACAGGGCGCGTCGCATGGCTGGGCCGTTCTCGCAGCAGCTTGCGTCGGTCCGGCACAGGTGGCGGGCCGACTGGTCCTTATGGGTTTCGAGGAAAAGATCAGCCCGGCGACAGCCACCAAAGCCACAATTGCGGCAAGCATCCTGGCCACGCTATTCCTTTGGTCGGCGGGTGTCGCGCCGTTCATGATCTTTGCCTATGCCCTGTTGCAGGGCGCAGCGATCGGGATCGTGACCATCCTGAGGCCGGTGATGATCGCCGATGTTCTGGGAAGTGCGGGTTACGGCGCCATCGCAGGCGTTATCCAGATACCCTCATTGCTCGCCGGGGCGGTTGCGCCGATTCTGGGGGCGTTCATGTTGTCTGGCCCGGGACTTCTTGCCTTTCTTGTGTTGAGCGTCGGGCTCCTTCTTGTCTCTTTGGCCGCCCTGATCGTGTTGTTGCGCGTCCGTTGATGCGTCAGGACAGGTCGGTCAGCGCGGCCAATCCGGTGCGCGTTTTTCAAGAAAGGCACTTATGCCTTCTGCGGTATCCCGGTTCAGCATGTTTTCCACCATCGCGGCCCCGGCAAAGGCATAGGCCTCGGTTTCAGTCATTTCAGCCTGATCATAGAAACTGCGCTTCCCGATCCGCACCGCCGCGCCAAGCTTGCCTGCAATCGTTAGGGCAATCTCAGATGTCGTATCGGCCAGCGCATCAGCCGGAACCGCCCGGTTGATCAGGCCCAGCCGCAAAGCCTCATCCGTTTCGATGAACCGGCCCGTTGTCAGCATCTCGAACGCGGCTTTGGCGGGGATCGCCCGACTCAGGGCAACCATCGGCGTCGAACAGAACAGACCAATGTTCACACCATTGACGCCAAAGCGGGTCCCGGCGGCGGCAACCGCCATGTCACAAGACGCGACAAGCTGGCACCCCGCGGCAGTCGCAATCCCGTGGACCTGCGCAATTACGGGCTGCGGCATTCGCCGCAATGTCAGCATCATCTGGGCACAACGATCAAACAGATCCTTGAACGCTGCCGCTCCGCCATCCGGTGCCTGCCGGGCAGCCTGCATTTCCTTGAGATCGTGACCCGCACAAAAGGCTGTGCCTTTCGCCGCCAGAATCACGACGCGGATCTCAGGCTCTGCGGAGATTGTGTCCAGCGTCGCTTGCAGCGCGGCAAGCATGGCATCAGAAAGGGCGTTCAGCCGCTCCGGAGCGGCCAATTTGATCCGAGCGATGGCCCCTTCGTCTGTTCTTTCGACAAGTGACACGATTGATCCTTTCTCCGATCGGCCTGGAGATAAGTCTTAAGGCTGGATCACGACCGTGAAAAGGCAAGCAAACGCTCATGCTGGCGCAAAGCACGGCAGAATAGTGAGGTATTTAAATACCCTTTCCATAAGTAATTGAAAATGCTATTTTAAAAATGAGATTGCGCGCTTGACGCTGTCTACCGGATGACTATAACCCGCCCATCCCGATGCCGGGCCGCGCGATGCATGGCCCCTTAAACTTTCTGGTGGTTCTGATGAAGACCTTTACCGCTACTCCGGCGGATATCGACAAGAAATGGATCGTGATCGACGCCGAGGGTGTGGTGCTCGGCCGTCTTGCCTCAATCATTGCCATGCGCCTGCGTGGCAAGCACAAGCCTACCTTCACGCCGCACATGGACATGGGCGACAATGTCATCGTGATCAACGCCGAAAAGGTGCAGATCACCGGCAACAAGCGTGAAGAAAAGAACTACTGGCACACCGGCCACCCCGGCGGGATCAAGTTCCGCACGACCGGCCAGATACTTGACGGCGCCCACCCCGAGCGCGTCGTGACCCAGGCGGTCAAGCGCATGCTCCCCGGCAACAAGCTGTCGCGCCAGCAGATGACCCATCTGCGCGTGTTTGCGGGCCCCGCCCACAACATGGAAGCCCAGAAGCCGGAAGTTCTGGACGTCAAAGTGATGAATCCAAAGAACACGAGGACCGCGTAATCATGGCCGAACAGATCAGATCGCTCGAAGAGCTGAGCGCCGCCGCTGCCGGCATGGCCACAGCCCCGGCCCCTGTTGCCAAGCCGCGCGAACCCGAACGTGACAGCCTTGGCCGTTCCTATGCCACCGGCAAGCGAAAGAACGCTGTTGCCCGCGTATGGATCAAGCCGGGTTCCGGCAAGGTCATGGTCAATGGCAAGGCGATGGACGTGTATTTCGCCCGTCCCGTGCTGCAGATGATCCTGCGTCAGCCGTTCTCGGTAGCCGGTGTCACAGGCCAGTTTGACGTGCATGCCACGGTCGCCGGTGGCGGCCTGTCCGGTCAGGCCGGCGCCGTCAAGCATGGCGTGTCCAAGGCCCTGCAACTTTACGATCCCTCGCTGCGCCCCGCTCTCAAGGCCGCTGGGTTTCTGACCCGCGACAGCCGCGTCGTGGAACGCAAGAAGTACGGCAAGCGCAAAGCACGCCGGAGTTTCCAGTTCTCCAAGCGCTGATTGCGCCGGACCGGTCTTCACAATTGGCGCGAGGGGCAACCCTCGTGCCTTTTTCTTTGATCTCATGATGGGTTGAACGGATGGAACAGTGCCCAAACGTCATCCAGTTACCCTCCTGAATGCTTGCCAGTTGCGGCATCAGACGATTTGGTGTTGAACTTTTCCTGTCGGCGGTGAACCATCAGCCGCAACAAAAGACCGGCAGGGGACCAGAGCAAAACCATGGCCTTTGGTAGATTCAACAGTCCCGAAGGGGCCCGGGCGTTTGCGCTTGTCCTGCCGCCATTCGTCTATGCGATCCTTCTTCTGGCAGTCCCCCTGTCAGCCATCGTGCTGTTCAGCTTCTGGACCCAGGACTTCACTTCGGTCGATACGACCTTCACCTTCGCAAACTACCAGAAGATCATCGATGAGCCGATCTACGGCACCTTGCTGGCCCGCTCGCTCAAGGTCTCGCTTCTGGTGACCGCGATCACGGTGATATTGGCCTATCCCGTGGCCTATTTCGTGTCTTTCTACGTGGACCCCAGCCGCAAATCCCTGTGGCTGTTCCTGATTACCATCCCGTTCTGGACCTCATACCTGATCCGCGTGTTCCTCTGGAAAGTCATTCTGGGCTACAACGGTGTGATCAACTCAGGCCTTCTGGGCCTTGGAATCATCAGCGAACCCTTGCAGTCGATCAACTACAACGTCGGCGCGGTTGTCGTCACGCTGGCCCATGCCTACGCTCCCTTCGCGATCCTGCCCATCTTTGTGGCGCTGGAAAAGATCGACCGCTCTCTTCTCGAAGCAAGTCAGGATCTGGGTGAAAACCGGATCATGACCTTCATCCGTGTAACCCTGCCTTTATCGGTGCCCGGCGTCGTCGCTGCCGTGCTGATCGTCTTTATCCCGACCATCGGCGACTATGTGACGCCCGAACTTCTTGGCGGTTCATCCGGTAAACTGATTGCCAACATGATCCAGACGCAGTTCCTTCAGCTTAACAACGCCCCGCTCGGGGCGGCGTTGGCCTTGGTCGCGATGCTGTGTGTCGCAACGATCAGTTTGCTGTTCGTGTTCCTGAACAGGCGCTGGTTGCGGGGGCGGTCATGAAGAAGGGTGGTTCCCTGCGGGGCTATACGATCGTCTATCTGATCTTTCTCTATGCCCCGATCATTCTTCTCCCGATATTCGCGTTCAACAGCGGAACCATCATTGCCTTCCCGCTCTCCGGCTTTTCGACAAAGTGGTTTGCGGCGCTCCATGACAACACGTTGCTGCGTACGGCCGTGAAGAATTCTCTGACGATCGCAGCCTGCACCTCTGTCTTTGCCACCCTTCTCGGGATCTGTGCGGCAAGGTCCGGCGCGATGAGCGATTTTGCCTTCAAGAAGGGCATGATCGGCTTCATCATGCTGCCGCTCGTCCTTCCGGAAATCATCATCGCCGTAGCGTTGCTGGTCATCTTTGTGCAGGTCCTTGGCATCACCCCGTCGAACTGGACGGTGATTGCGGCCCATACGCTGATCTGTACGCCCTTCTCGATCGCCATCCTGAACGGTGCCTTCCAGAACCTTGATCCCGCCTTTGAAGAGGCGGCGATGGATCTGGGCGAAAACCGATGGGGTGCTTTCCGTTTGGTCATCCTGCCGCTTGTGATGCCGGGCATCATCTCGTCGATGCTGATCTCGTTCACGATCTCTTTGGACGAATTCATCATCGCCTTCTTTCTAACCGGCTCGAACCCCACGATGCCTGTCTACATCTGGGGCGCGACCCGGTTCGTGGATTCTCTGCCCATGATCATGGCACTGGACAATCCTCGTGTCGCTGTCAGTCACGCTCCTCATCATTGCAGAATTTTTCCGCCGCCGCGGCCTTGCCCGGACCGGCGCCAAGGATACCGGAGGCTTCCTGTGACCGCTCTCATCCAGCTTCGCGGCGTCCAGAAATGGTACGGCGATTATCATGCCCTCCGCGGCATTGATCTTGAAATCCGTCAGGGCGAATTCTTCTCGCTCCTCGGACCATCTGGATGCGGCAAGACCACGCTCTTGCGCACGATTGCAGGGTTTGAAACCCTGTCCGAAGGCACAATGCATATCGACGGCCGCGATATGGCGACTGTGCCTGCCAACGAACGGCCCACGAACATGGTGTTCCAGTCCTACGCCATCTTTCCGCATCTGAGCGTGGCGGAAAACGTGGCCTTCGGCCTGCGCCGCGACAAATCGTCGAAAGAGCAGAAGGCCAAGCAGGTGACAGAGGCGCTCGAAATGGTCGGCCTCGGGGGCTATGGCAATCGTGCCGCCCATGCCCTGTCCGGCGGTCAGCGACAGCGCGTGGCACTTGCACGCGCCCTGATTCTCAAGCCTAAGGTACTGCTGCTCGACGAACCCCTGTCGGCACTCGACAAGAAGATGCGCGAACAGATGCAGGTCGAACTGATCCGGCTGCAGCGCAACGTGGGCATCACCTTTATCCTCGTGACCCACGATCAGGAAGAGGCGCTGGTCATGTCCGACCGGATCGCTGTCATGTTCGAAGGCGCCATCGGCCAGATGGCCGACCCCGAGGAACTGTACCGTCGCCCGAATTCGCGCAAGGTAGCCGAATTCATCGGTAAGATGAACATCCTTCCCGGCCATGTGCATTCCGTCGGCAACCAGATCGGTGTCGAAGTGCGTGGCCTTGGCAAGGCCGACATTGGACCAGATCAGGCGCCCGGCGGTGCAATTGTCGGGGATACACTGATCGGCATTCGTCCCGAGACCTTGGCGATCCTCTTCCCTGGAGAAGTGACGTCGAACCGGACAGCAGATGGTGTCGTGGACGAAGTGGTCTATTACGGCGATATGACATACTATGACGTCAAGTTGCCGGGCATCGACAAGCCTTTGACAATCTCGATGAAGAACCTGATCGGACGGCCCGTGCTCGAAGTTGGCGCGCCGACCAAGGTCATCTGGGACGAACGTTCCCTTGTCGTCCTAAGTAAGTAAAACATGATCCGGCAAAGGCGCTCGTACCGCGCGCCACTTTGTCTTGCGGCCGCCTCTTGCGGCCCAGTACTGTTGTCAGGAGTAACTTTGCCAAGAAGGAAACCCTTGTTGGTCTTGAAGCTTAGTTGTCTGGCGGAATGAGGCCGAGGCCGCGCAAGTAGACCCCGATACCGCTTTCAAGCAGGTCTTCAGGCGAAAACGGGCTGCGCGTGCCGGGACTGGCACGTGCGAAGAGCTCGACCACACCGTGGCTCATCGCCCAGATGTGGGCGGAAAACATCGCGGCCGGGGGCCGCCTGTCTTCTGGGATATGCTGGGACAGTTGAACCGAGGCCCTCTCAAGCACCCCCATCGCGCGGCCGGCGGCAGCGGCAAGTTCCGGTGTACGCTGAATGCTGATCCCGCTTTCGAACATCGCCACATAGTGACCGGGGTATTTGCGGGCAAAAGCCAGATATGCCCGGCCCGTCGCCTCGAACGCGGCAAGCGAGGAAGGCTGGCCCTTGTTGAAGGCGTATTCCATCAGGTCGCCAAAAATTTCGTATCCTTGGCGCGCCGCCTCTGCGATCAGGTCTTCGCGGCCCTCAAAATGGCGATACACGGCCGCAGGTGTCACACCGGCCTCGCGCGCGGCTTCGGAAAGGGTGAAACCTGTCGGCCCCTTCTCGGCAATCAGCGCGAGACATGCTTCGACCAACGCCTCGCGCAGGTTGCCGTGGTGATACCCGCGCTTGAGCAAGGTCAGTGGCCTTTTTCGCTCTGGGTCACGATCTCAGGTCCACCAACGATCTTGGGATCGAGCTGGCCAACCGCTTTCTTGTCCTTTCGGGCATAGTCAATTGGTTGAAGAACGGAACGTATCGCATTAATCCGCGTGCGTTTCTTGTCATCGCCCCGCAACACGATCCAGGGAACTGGATCATGCGTACGCGTCAGCGTCTCAGTAATGGCCGAGGTATAGTCATCCCATTTCTTGAGGCCATCCACATCGATCTGGCTCAATTTCCACTGTTTCAGCGGGTCCTTCTCGCGGTCAAGAAAGCGTTCAAGCTGGGTCGCCCGCCCGACGTTGAGCCAAAACTTCACCAGATGAATGCCGTCGTCGACCAGCATCTTTTCAAACGGGCCGACCTGATCGAACCACGACCTGCGCTGCTCGGGACTGCACCAGTTGAACACGCATTCAACTATGCCCCGGTTGTACCAGGACCGGTCAAAGAACACGATTTCGCCCCGTGTCGGCAATTGCGCAATGTAGCGCTGAAAATACCACTGGCCTGCCTCGACCTCGGTCGGCTTTGGCAACGCCACCACACGGGCGCCACGCGGGTTGAGGTTCGCGGTCAATGCTTGGATCGTGCCGCCCTTGCCGGCAGCATCGCGACCCTCGAAGACCAGCGCAATCCGCGCGCCGGTTTCCTTGACCCAGGCCTGCAGCCGGACGAGTTCGATCTGAAGCGCGTCTATCTCGGCCTCGTAGTCCTTCTTGGGCATTTCCTCGGGGTAAGGATAGCGCGGGTTCGTCACATCATTGCTGTCCGCCTCTTGGATGATCTTGCGGATGTATCCGGGGGCTTCTTCATTGTAGTATCTGCTGATTGCGCCGTCGAATGGCAGGTCCATCGAAGCTCTCCCGTCCTTGCCTCTTGCATCTACTATGGGGATTGCCCCGCCTCAGCGCAATCCAGCCCGCGCAGCGGCGCGGTCAATGGCGGCGATCACGGTATCAGGATAGATGTGGTGCGGCATGTGGCCAACACCATGCAGCACAGTCAGATGTGCGTCCGGCACAAGGCGGGACAGAGGTTCTGAATGGATCGCAAGCGGAACGGTGACATCCGCATCGCCGTGGACAATCTCGACCGGAATGGTGATCTGCGGATAAAGCGGCGACATCTCGACCACCAGCGGGCGCAGAGTGCTTACTTGCCTTGCGTTGGCCCTGATCGCGCTACGACGCAGGGAAAGCGGCACGCCAAAGCTGTCGGCATAGCCGACGGGGACCGGGTTCGGCGCAAAGACCCCTATCAGGCTGTCGTCGATCATGCCCTGTGTCGCGAAGGCCGTCAGCAGTGGCGGTACCGCCACGCCACCCGCAAGCGATCCGTTGACGTTGTAGAACCAGCTCAGCCCGCCGGGCCAAGGCATCACGGGGCCCGAAATGTCGACCAGTGCTGCGATCCGGTCCGGGAAATAGACGGCCCAGGCGATCGCAACTGTCGCACCATAGGAATGCCCCAGAACAATGGGCCGTACCGCGCCAAGCTGGGCAGCCGCCTGCTGCAACAGTTCAGCCTGTTCGCGCGGGCTTTCCGCAGTCGTCGTCCATAGGCTTTCGTAAGCCACCGACGCACGCTCCGAATAGCCCGCCCCCGGTCTGTCAAGCATGATCACCCGGTAGTGCGGCGCAAGCCGCCCCGCGAGATCAAAGGTAAAATCCCGCAGATTGCCACCCGCTCCGTGGATCAGGACAAGGTCAGGCCCCTGTCCCATCACAACCGCATGGATCTTCCGACCGTTAACCGTCAGCATCTGTCCCAGCGGGGGAAACCGCGCCTGGGCCTCTGTTTCCCGCGCACTGGCCCGTCGTTCGACAAAGATGATGCCCCCCGCCAGAAGCAGGCCGCAAACGAGGATAAGGCTAAGTGCCAATCGCATTCAGATCATACGGCGTTGTCTGGTATATCTCGTTGATCCAGTTGCCATATAGAAGGTGCGCATGGCTTCTCCACCGATTATGCGGCGGTCTCGCGGGGTTGTCATCGGGGTAGTAGTTCATCGGTACATTGATCGGCGTGCCATTCCCGATATCCCGGTCATATTCCTGCTTGAGCGTATCACTGTCATATTCGAAGTGATTGAAGATATAGAGCGCCCTGTGGCCGTCGTCAGCCACAAGACAAGGCCCCACTTCGGGCGATGCCAACAGAGTTTGCAGGCCCGGCGCCGCATCGATCTCAGCCTGTTTCATCTCGGTCCAGCGGCTGACCGGGATCACGAACTCGTCCGAAAAGCCGCGCAGGTAAGGCGAGGACGGCTGCAGCATCTGATGCGGGAAACAGCCAAAGGCCTTGTGCGGCAACATATGCTTCTGCACGCCATGGAAATGATAGATCATCGCCATCCCGCCCCAACAGACGCCAAAGGTCGAATGAACATGGGTCTGGGTCCAGTCCATGACCGTTTTCAACTCATCCCAATAGGTCACCTCTTCAAAGGCAAGGTGTTCGATCGGGGCGCCGGTGATGATGAGACCGTCGAACTTTTCACCCGACTCCGCCACTTCGGCAAAGGGACGATAGAATTCAGCCATGTGCTCGGCCGCCGTATTCCGCGTCTGGTGTTCAGTCATGCGGATCAACGACAGTTCGATCTGAAGGGGCGTGGCGCCGATCAACCGGGCAAACTGGTTCTCGGTCTGGATCTTCTTGGGCATGAGGTTGAGCAGGCCGATCTTCAGCGGTCGGATATCCTGCCGGGCGGCCTGATCATCAGACATGACCATGACCCCTTCACGGGTCAGGACATCATAGGCGGGCAGATTGGCGGGAAGTTTGATCGGCATGGCATGAACCTTGGAACCGGAAGGGCGAAAAACAGAGGGCGATGCTTCGGGCAAAAAGCCCGGCGCTCAGCCCCGCATTCGCTCCTCGAGTCTTGCGGCGACAAGGGTTTCGAAATCAGCGGCTGTTGCTATCAAGGCAATATCCTCGGCCTTGATCGTCAGGCCCCACCGGGCCGCCATAGCGGCATAGCGGGGCTGACGGTGGGCCAAAGCCTGTGAATAGGTCCAGCGGATAAAGGCATCGGGATCGACCTGATTCTCGGTGCAGGCATTTTCAGTCAGATATTCTGTCCAGACCCGCGCCAGAAAGGCCGGCTGATAGGCCATCGGCTTTGGCGCCTTGTCAAACCGCCGGATCAGGTCAGCCGTATGCGCCTCAGACCCTTCAATCCAGATCATCAGGGTATGGGCCGCCAGATCGGCCAAGATCGGATCGTCCGGGTTGTCGGGATTGACCCACTCACAGATCGACCCGCCCGTGTCGCAGACGAAATGCGGATAACCATACAGATCCTGCGAACGGTCAATGAAGTGGGCAGTGTCGAACAATGCTGCGATCTCGGCCCTGCGGAACTGGTCCTGGCGATGGGTGTATTCGGCAAAGGGCAAGCCACCCTTTGCCGGGCTGCCCGGCTTGCCCAGATAGGTCGACACGGGATTCAGATTTTCAAACGTCATGTTGGACCCGATGTAGATCGAATCCGACATGAGAAGATCGCGCAAGAACGGAACCTTCATCGCCTCGCGCTTGGCATTGTCGACGATCAGTTCGCCCATATACCGGGTCCCGATCCGGTAATCGACCGAGTAGTGGAACCAGTCACCATGCTTCCGCAGGATATGACTGACATGAGTCTTGCCCAGCCCGGACATGCCAAAGAACAGGACCCGCTTGCGGTCGGCGGCACGCCATTCATCGGCAGTCTGATAGATCATGGCGGGCCTTGGACCAGAGGAACGGGATCTGCCGTCCTCTGACGCTGAAACAGCCTGCCGTCAAGGATCACAAGGCCAAGCGCCAACAACGCAAACCCCCCATAGGCCCGCAACGGCAGCACCTCGTCAAAGACAATGGCGCCAAGAACAATGGCAATCGGGGCCACCAGCAGGGTCGTCAGGCTGACATTACCCGCCCCGACCATCCCGATCAGCCGGTAGAACAACAGATAGGCGATGGCCGTCGACAGGAAGGCAAGATAGCCCAGCGCGCCCCAGACGTGCCAGTCATGGGAAAAGGTCGGCACGCCTTCAAAAGCAATGGCAACGGGCACCATGATCAGGCTGGACCCCGTCAGCATCCCGGCCGCCGCCACCTGCGGCCGCAACCCGCCAAGGGCGACGCGGGCGAAGGCTCCTGAAACCGCATAGGACAACGTTGCAGCGACAAGAGCCAGTTGGGCCAGCGACGTAAGATCGAGATTGGCCAGCGCCGAGAGGCCGATGGCGGTCGCCACTCCGGCAAAGCCGATTGTCACCCCCAGTATCTTGCGCAGCGTCAGCCGTTCGTCGCGGAACACGATGGCCGCAACCACCACACCCAGAATGGCAGTCGACGCGTTCAAGATCCCGGCAAGACCTGACGGAATCGTCAACTGGCCCCAGGTGATCAGCGAAAAGGGCAGGGCGTTGTTAAGGAACCCCATCACCAGAAAACTGAGCCAGACCCTCGGGCGGCGGGGCAATTCATAGCCTTGCCACAGGACAAAGGCCCAAAGGACAGTCGCGGCGCCAACCACCCGGAACGCCACTGTGGACAAGAAGCCGACCTCTGTCAGCGCGACCTTGTTCGACAGGAAGGAAGCCCCCCAGATCGCGGCGAGTATCCCCATTTCGACCCATGCTCGGGTCGTCATTGTTTTCTGCTGTATCATTTGTCGGGGCTACGCCCGTAGCAGAGGCAACTCAACCCGATTCATGCGTGATGGTCATCGCTGGGACCAGACTATCTGGGCGCAAGTCGAGTTGGCCAATATGCAAAAGGCCCTACACTTTTGCGCAGGGCCTTTCCTTCTCTTGCGGATTGATCAGAAGCGGTAGGATACGCCCAAACCGACCGAGAGGGCATCGTTCCCTTCAAAAGTCGCGACCTGTGTGTCAGGCGTTCCGATTTCGGGATTTGCGTCACCGAGCATGGTGTAGCGCACGCCACCTGTGAACGTCACATCATTGACCTTGTATTGACCACCAATGCTCAAAGAGAGGTAACCATTGGTCGGAGCCAGCGGAGACACGAGATCATCGCTGTCTTCGGGCTCCCACCCGATCGATGCGATCCCGTTGAAGGACTCCGTGAACTTACGTCCAACACCGATCGTGAAGCCTGTGCCATCGCTCAGGTCGGTGATGCTCGCGCCACCCGTCAGCGTGCTGAACTGTTCCGGCGACAAGATCGTCTGAGAATAGGCGGCATACCGAATTTGACCGAACACCAAGGTGTCAGCGGCGACCCCGGTCTGGAAGTCGAGGTTGACTGCTTCCGGAGAGTTCACAGTAGTTGTGGAAACAGTTTCTCCAAAGATCGAGGTTTCAACTGTGTCGAACTCATTCTCAATCTCAGAGAAGTACGTGACCGCAACGCGAAGTGCGATTTCTGGTTTCTCATAGGCTGCGCCTACGATGTATCCTGTCCCGCTTCCTTCCTCCAAAGACACGTTGTAGCCGGTCAGCAAGCTGTAAGACAGGCCCGACAAAGTCACGTCACCAGAGAGCGTCTGATAACGCAGACCGCCATGAACGCTGAAACTTTCGTTGAACTTGTATCGCAGCAAAGCATTGATTGCGGTAGAATTCAGCGTCGCCGCTGTCCCACCCAGCATCGTTAAGGCAGGGTCGCCGCCGTATAGGACGTCCGCGCCGTAAGGTTGATCAAGGATGATCCCGAACGACAATTGGTCGTTGATATCCATCTTCAGGCCAAGCGCGGTGACAGAGAAGTCCTGCCCGACGTTCGAGATCGGATTTCCCAAGACGTCCGTCCCGGTCAGGTTCGGCTGAGTCCAGCCAAACATCAGGTTGGCATAGTTGCCGCTCTCGAAGATCGCGTCGATGTCCTGAAAGGATCGGTCCAGACCGACGGCAAAGGCCGATGTCGTTGTCATCAGAAGCGCAATACTTGCCCCCGAAATGTATTGTTTCATGTCCTCGTCCCCGTCACATGAAGTTGCTTTTGCAGGCCGACTGAGATCGTTCGGTGGATTTCACGTCAATGAGAACGCAGTGTCACTTAAAACCGTGTGCGATGCGTTACTTTTCGTCTTGAACAGTCTCCTGACGCCCATTCCACCCCAGATTCGGCCCATCTCCAACAAGAATCAGCGCGCCAAACCCGGATAACGTGAAGAATCTTGTCGCTCGGCAACCGCAAGCCATAACGGGCGAACCCATCGGCCGACAGTTCCGGCCACCGGCCACCTTGGTGCCCGGAAACGCGTAGCTCTGCGTCGTGCTTCCTCCCCGGTCTGACGGTCAGGCCCCGGCGGGCAACACCATCGCACGAATCTCAGCCGCCGGCGCGGGTGTCGAAATGACAGCGGCGGCGGCGGTCAGCGGAATGCGCCGCGAGACCAGAGGATCAAGCGAAAGGCTGCCTTCAGCGATCATCCTTGTTGCGCGGGCCTGTGTGAACGGGTTGAGAAACGCCGTCAGCACATCAACCTCACGAAACAAAAGGTCGAACGGATCGACCGTGGTCAACCGGCCCTGCGGCATGACGCCGACAATGACAACCCTGCCTCCCCGACAGGCAAGCCCGGGTGCCGCGATGACTGTTTCGGCCACACCGGCACATTCAAGGACCGCAGTCGCACCCTCGGGCCAGATGGCATGTGCATCTGCCGCAGATTGCGCCGTCACAGCAGCACCAAACGTGCGTGCCAGCGCCCGCTTGGAATCGCTTCTGGTCACCATCATCACTTCGGCTCCGGCCTGTACGGCCAGTTGCAGGCACAGCAGTCCGATCACGCCCCCGCCCAGGATGACAGCACGGTCTCCGGGGCGGATATCGGCCCGGTCCGTCGCGTGAATGCAGCACGACAAAGGCTCGGCCAGTGCCGCGTGGCAAGGGTCGGTTGACCCGGGCAACACATGCGCCTGCGACGCAGGGAAACACGAGAATGTGGCAAAGCCTCCGTCACGTCCGACCCCGACAGGGCGGTTATTCAGACACAGGTTCACCCGCCCCCGACGGCAAGGTTCACATGTCCCGCAGGCAATGTTTGGATCACAGGTCACGAGCGTTCCGAGAGGAAGATCAACACCCGACCCAGTGGCTTCGACAATCCCGGAAAACTCGTGGCCCAGTGTGACGGGCGGACGTGACGGAAACTCGCCCAGATGAAGATGCCGGTCCGTGCCACAGATCCCGACCGCCAGCACGCGGACAAGTACGTCGCCCGGACCCGGTTCGGGAACCGGGCAGGTCACAAGCTGTACATCTCTGGTCGCCAGAAGGCGAACGGCCTGCATCATGGCAAAACTCCGGTCTTCCAGGAAATTCCTGACGCATGAACCGCCAGGACGCCAGAGGGCATAACACCGGCGGTCAACATCTGTCCTCTACAAGCCTCTCGAATGATCGAAACCCAAAAGTGGCATTGCTGCCCCCCGAACCCACGAAGTGCACGGCTCAGCGCCACAACGTCATGGCAATTCCCATCAGGATCAACAGGCTCGCACCAACAAAAGCCAGGCTGATCGTTTCGCCCAAAAGCCAAAGGCTGCCCGCTGCAGTGATCACCGGAACAGCCAGCTGAAGGCTCCCGGCGGCAATTATGCTCAGCTGCGGCAGCGCAGAATACCAGACGGCATAACCCAGACCTGACGTTACGGCGCCAGATGCGATGGCAAGTGCAACATCACGTCTGTCTGCCTGCCAGCCCGAAAAGAGGATCAGGACAACCGCAACCGGAACCGTCCCGATAAAGTTTCGCGCCGTGCGCGCCAGCGGCTCCCGTTCGCCCCGCCCGAGGATCGAATAGATGCCCCAGGCCACCCCAGCCACAATCATCAGCCCGAATGCCTTCATAGGTGGTCGCGCAAGACCGGGCCAAAGCAGCCAGACCAGTCCCGCCAAAGCCAGCAGAAGCCCTTCATATTGAACCGGATGGACCCGGGCGCCCTTGAGCAGCGTGGAGCCAACCATCGTGAACTGGACACTGGCAAACAGGACCAGCGCACCGGTCGCGGCACCCATCGCAACATAGGCCGCCGAAAAGGCCGCGGCATAGACGACCAAAGCCATGGTTCCGGGCAGGTCCGCGACACGCGGCGCCATCGCCAACTTCTGCCAGACACAAATGCCCGACAGCATCAGGGCCCCCGAAATCAGGCGGATGCCAGCAAAGGCTTCGGCCTGAATGCCACCATCTGCCAGCGCAGCCCGGGCAAGCAGAGAGTTTCCGGCGAACGCCAGAAGCGCCAGCCCGACAAACAAGACGAGTTTGCCAGACGGGGCCTTTACCACAGGACTAGAGGTAGAGTGACCGACGCCGGTCTTCCACACGATATAAAGAAGGCCGCATTCCGCGCCATGGAACTATTCCCACTCGATCGTTCCAGGCGGTTTTGACGTGATGTCATAGGTGACCCTGTTGATCCCCTTCACCTCATTGATGATCCGCGTCGCGGTTTCGCCCAGAAAATCATGCGTAAACGGATAGTAGTCAGCTGTCATCCCATCTACGCTCGTCACTGCCCGCAGCGCACAGGCATAGTCATAGGTCCGCCCGTCACCCATCACCCCAACCGTCCTGACGGGAAGGAGCGCCACAAAGGCCTGCCAGATTTCATCGTAAAGCGCGTGCCTGCGGATCTGGTCGATGAATACGGCATCCGCCTGCCGCAGGATCGCCAGCTTTTCCGTGGTGATCTCTCCGGGACAGCGGATCGCAAGGCCGGGGCCGGGGAAGGGGTGCCGACCAATGAAACCCGGCGGCAGCCCCAGTTCGACGCCAAGCGAACGCACCTCGTCCTTGAACAGTTCACGCAGAGGCTCGACAAGCTTGAGCCCCATTCTTTCGGGTAATCCGCCCACGTTGTGATGCGACTTGATCGTGACGGACGGTCCACCTGAAAAACTGACGCTTTCGATCACGTCCGGATATAGCGTCCCCTGCGCCAGAAACTTCGCCCCGCCCACGGCGGTTGCGTGCTTCTGGAATACGTCGATGAACAGACGCCCGATCGTCTTGCGCTTGACCTCGGGGTCGCTTACCCCTTCAAGCGCGTTCAGAAACAGGTCGCTTTCATCCGCATGGATCAGCGGCATGTTGTAATGGTCGCGGAACATGGTCACGACCTGCTCGGCCTCGCCCTGACGCAACAGACCATGATCCACAAAGACGCAGGTCAGTTGTTCCCCGATGGCCTCGTGGATCAGTACGGCCGCGACAGACGAATCAACGCCGCCAGAAAGGCCACAGATCACCTTGCCATCGCCAACCTGCTCCCGGATCGCGGCAATCGCCTGCTCGCGATAGGCACTCATTGTCCAATCCCCGACGAACCCGGCCTCGCGCACAAAATTGGCGTAAAGCGTCTTGCCGTTCGGCGTATGATGAACCTCGGGGTGGAACTGCACAGCAAAGAACCGTCGGCTTACATCCGCTGTGATCGCAAAAGGCGCGTTGGGCGACGTGCCGAACACCTCGAACCCCGGCGCGATCCTGGACACATGGTCGCCATGGCTCATCCAGACCTGTTCCTTGGCATCCAGAAACCAGCCGTTCAGGATATCCAGCCGTTCCTCGGTCGGCGTCACATAGGCCCGTCCGAACTCGGCCGTCCCATGGCCCCGCTCAACCTTGCCACCCAGCATTTCCATCATGACCTGCTGGCCATAGCAGATGCCAAGGATCGGCACGCCAAGGGTAAACACGCTCGCCGGGGGCCGGGGCGACCCCTTATCAATCACGCTCGCCGGACCGCCGGAAAAGATCACGGCCTTTGGCGCAAACTCCGCCAGGAAGGCATCCGTCACCTTCTGGAACGGATGGATTTCGCAATAGACATGCAACTCGCGCAGGCGACGCGCAATCAGCTGTGTCACCTGAGAGCCGAAGTCGATAATGAGAAGGCGATCATGACAGTTCATACCCGCCGCAATAGGGTGCAGCACAAAACCGCGCAAGTGCGGGTGCAGAGGAATCCAGAGCGACTTGTCAGCCGGGGCAGGGCGGATGCAGCCTTCATCCGGCGGACATGCCAATTTCGGGCACTGTCGCAACCCCGGAAGACGAGCCGCCGAGAGTCAGACGACTTGGTCTTGCAGCAAGTGCCATGACACTCACGCTTTGAGCAACAGGTGCCGCTCAGGCGGGTGAAACCGAGATGTTGCTCGATGACGACATAGCAGCCGCCTTCAATCTGCCCCATGGCGCGACTTCAGCCCCCGCAGTTCTGATGCTGCACGGCATCGGGTCCAGCCGGGATGAGGTCGGCGGCATGTTGCCCACGAAGCAGGCGCTCTGGCCGAAATGGGTGCGGCTTCTCCATGGATCGATTTCCTTGGCTTCGGCAAGAGCGACGGAGACAGCGGGGCCACGACGGTCGATAGTCAACTCGCTGATGCCGAAGCCGCATTTGCCGCCCTCGCTGCCATGGAAAGGGTCGAGACCGACCGGATCGGTGTTCTGGGCTTCAGCCTTGGTGGCGGCGTCGCAATGTTCCTCGCGGCCCGACGCCCGGAAGTGGTCAAGGCGCTGGCGACATGGGCTTCCGTCGGGGATTCCTGCGCCGATTTCCTTGAGGAACTCAGGCAGGATGCCTTCGCAAAGGCTGCTTCTGACGGAATTCTGGGCGTTGATCTGGGCTGGCGCGCCATCGCCCTCAAGGGAAACCATCCTTGATCGTCTCGACGTCAATGATCTGACCGAGGCGATCTCGTCCTGCTCCGGACCATTCCTCAGCAGCTCTGGCGAACTTGATTTCGCCGCAGCCTATGCGCCCGGCTTCTTGGCGGCATCGCCAGCCATACTCAAGAAAGTGGCAATCGTACCCGGCGGCGACCACATTCATCAGGTGTTTTCCTAAGCTCCTCCATGGCCGAAAGCGTGATTCGCGACAAGGCAGAATGGCTCGCCGGGGCTTTTTGACTGCACTTGGTCGATAAACGACGCCAATGTCGCTTTCTCAACGGGGACGACGCAATTTCCGCAAGGTGCTAGGTCGTGCCGGCGTATGACCGTGCAACAATCCGGAAGAAGGACCGATCA
The DNA here is from genome assembly GCA_026400355.1 of Rhodobacterales bacterium. Classification (GTDB taxonomy): domain Bacteria; phylum Pseudomonadota; class Alphaproteobacteria; order Rhodobacterales; family Rhodobacteraceae; genus JAPLPE01. The sequence goes on from JAPLPE010000010.1 coordinate 25,122, forward strand.
GATGAACGACGTTGCAGAAGCAGGGGCAAGGCGACGGGCACGCGGCGGCGGCGGCGCAGCCCGCCGCGCCGAACGCACGGCGGTCAGCATCGAAACCGCGCGGTTCATCGAACGCAATATCCCGAATTTTGAAGTGCTGAACGAAGAAGCACTTCAGATCATAGAATACAACGCCGAAACCGTCTTGGAAGAAATCGGCGTCAACTTCGTCGAAAACCCCGCCGCCCTTGAACTTTGGCGTCAGGCCGGGGCCGATGTGGGCGGTGAACGCGTGCGCATCCCCCGTGGTCTGGCGCGCAAACTCTGTTCAACCGCGCCCTCCACCTTCACGCAGCACGCCCGCAACCCGGAACGCTTTGTCGAAGTCGGCGGCCGGAACCTCGTCCTCGCCCCTGTCTACGGCCCCCCGTTCGTCCGCTCCAAAGACGGCGGCCGCCGCTATGCCACGCTCGACGATTTCCAGACGTTTGTGAAACTCGGCTACATGTCGAAATGGCTGCACCATTCCGGTGGTACGGTCTGCGAACCGACTGACATCCCGGTCAACAAACGCCATCTCGACATGCTGCTTGCCCACATGACCCTGTCGGACAAACCCTTCATGGGCTCTGTCACCGCCCCCGAACGGGCGCAGGACTCAGTCGATATGGCCTCGCTGCTCTTTGGCGCGGATTTCGTGCAGGCAAACACGGTAATGACATCGCTCATCAACATCAACTCGCCGTTGACCTTTGACGGCATCATGATGGGTGCGCTCGAAGTCTATGCACGCAACAATCAGGCTGCCATCATCAGTCCCTTCATCGTCGGCGGTGCAATGGCCCCGGTTTCGGTCGCAGGCACCCTGACGCAAGTGCTGGCCGAGGTTCTGGCCGGCGTCTCCTACAGCCAGCTCATCCGCAAAGGCGCGCCGGTTGTGGCCGGAGCCTTTGTGACCTCGATCGACATGAACTCGGGCGCGCCCACCTTCGGTACACCCGAAGCCTCGCTCATCACCTACGGCACCGGGCAACTCGTCCGCCGTCTGCGCCTGCCGTACCGGTCAGCCGGGGCGTTCTGTGGTTCCAAACTCCCCGATGCGCAGGCGGCCTATGAATCGGCCAACTCGCTTAACATGGGTCTGCTGGCGGGCGTCAACTTCATGCTCCACGCCTGTGGCTGGCTCGAAGGCGGGCTTGTCTCCAGCTTTGAAAAGTTCGTTATGGATGCAGACCAGCTTGGTATCCTCCATCACCTCGCCAGAGGTGTCGATATGTCAGAAAACGGACAGGCCATGTCGGCTATCCGTCAGGTCGGCCCCGGCAGCCACTATCTTGGCTCGGATCACACCCAAGCCAACTTCAAGGATTCATTCTGGCGCACGGACCTGCTCGACTACAAACCGTTCGAGACCTGGGACGAAGAGGGTGCCCGTGACACGGAAACGCTCGCGGCCCTCCGTGTCCAGCGCATGCTGGAGACCTATCAGCAGCCCCCGCTCGACCCCGCGATCCATGAATCCCTGACGGACTATGTGGCACGCAAGAAGGCGTCGATGCCCGACAGCTTCATGTAGGTCCGGCCAGCTCGGGTCTTTGTGTCGCCCGCATCAGCCGCGCCTCTCCCAGCAGGGCGATCAGAACCTCTACATGGCGTGCGGCCGAATAATCGGCCGTCGCTTCCACGCGGCGGCTGTTGCAATCCGCCTCGATCTCGATCAGGCGCATGATCGCTTCGCCCGACCTTGGGATGGCCAGACTGCACATCAGACGGGGCAAAGATGACGCCCGGTCATAGGCGTCCACCCCGAACCGCGCCGCCTGAACCAGCAAGCTTGGCCGTCGAAGCGACCCGACCATCGAAAGGATATCCTGCATTTGTTCGCATCCCCATGCTTGATGCCTGATGGCAACGGCATGGATATGGCACAACCTGAGCGGGCGTTGCGCCAAAGCCGTGGCTTCCGTTCGGACCCTTCACCACAGTTTACTATTTGGAAACAATGCTACACTCACGCACGACTTGTTAACAGATCGGTAAGAAATACAACTTTAAGTTGAATCGCGTCCAGGGGCCGAAGCCTATCCCGACATGGCTCGCGGCGTGGGAACACGAAGATGCATAGCAACAGACCCCGTTCACAAGGCACGGTTCTCCCGTCCTGGGTACCCGATGCCGCCAGACACTATCTGGCCCATACTGAAAAAGGGCTGACGATCAGGGCCATCGCGCGTCAGTCCAATGTCCACGCCTCGACCGTCCTGCGTCAGGTCCGCCGACTCGAGGCGCTCCGCGATGATCCGCTCGTGGATAATGCCCTTCGTCATTTGTCGCTTTGCATGCCCTCTGGCGACACAAACAAAGCCAAGGATAAGCGCAAAATGTTGCAGGCCGTCGAAACTGCCAACGTCAATCCCTCTGTCTCGGACACAAGAGAATTCGAACAGGAAGCCGTCCGGGTGCTGCGCCGCCTGACCGAAACCGGTGCGATGCTTGCCGTTGCCCGTGACATGGAAATGGGGGTCGTTGTCCGCGAATTGCCCGGCGGCGGAACACCTCAGCGGACTGCGGTTGTCGAGCGCCGCATCGCCGAGGCGATGGCCCTCAAGGACTGGATCAACTCAGCGGATCCATCGGCGCGCATTGCCCGCTACCATCTCACTGCCGCAGGCCGCGCTGCTCTCAAGCGGCTGATGGCAACCCGTGACGGATTTGCCGAGGCGCCCGCCCGGTTTGACGGTCCCGATCCGGATCTGGAACAGGACCCCCTCGTTCGTCACATGCGCTCAACCCTGGCCGAAAGCCCGCTTGTTGGTCTTGCGCGGCGCAAGGACAAGGACGGCGAACCCTTTCTTGACCGGCGGTTGGTTGCCGCAGGCGAAAGACTGCGCGAGGATTTCGAGCTTTCCCTTGTGGGCCCCCGCGTCACGCAAAGCTGGGAACAGTTCCTCACCGCCGGTGTTTCGCCAACCCTTGGGCCCGACCCGAAGGATAGTCGCGGAACGGGGGCGCGGTCCGCACGGGACCGCGTCATTGCCGCTCTGACCGATCTTGGTCCCGGACTGGCCGACGTGGCTCTTCGCTGCTGCTGCTTTCTGGAAGGGCTGGAGAACCTTGAAAAACGGATGGGCTGGTCTGCGAGATCGGGCAAGATCGTGCTGCGCATCGCGCTCCAGCGCCTGCTTCAGCATTATGAACAGACCCAGGGCCGGTACGGTCCCAAGATCGGCTAGGCCGACAGCACCCTCACCACCAAGCCGACCGAAACGATCGCCAGCCAGACCGCTGCGACCCGTCGCAACCAGTGTGGCAATCCAGTCGGCTCCCCGGTCGCGGCCCGGGACAAAAACGACCCGAGTGTCGCCCACATCATCGCGACAAGCACGACCTGGGCCGTGAAATTGCCGATATTCATCCAAACGCCTGTATCGGTGGGCAACAGGACCAGACCAAAGATCAGCGCCTTGGGGTTCAGAAGCGTGGTCACAAAGATGCGCCGCGCCGTCGCAACCGGCGCGCCGCCGGCCATAACCTGCGGCAGCTGCCACATGCTCACCGCCAGCGACATGACCCAGGCTGCCGCGGCCAGCGTCATGAACGGACGGATGCCCGGAAAGCTTTCAAGCAGGTTGGCGCCAACAAGGGACAACGGGATGACCGTCGTCAGATACCCGCCAAGTTCTGCCGGGATAAGCCGGAAGGCGCGCAGCGCCCCGCGCTCTGCCCCGGCGATCGCCAAAAGCGTGTTTGTCGGTCCGGGCGTGATCAGCAGCGCTGCGATCGCTATTGAAAGTTCCGCAACCGTCATATTTCCTCACCCGAATCCGACACCGTCACGGAAGTATAGCGCGGACAAGCCAATGAAAAGTCTGACCGCGCAACTTTGCCCGTCCCATCGCGCACCCGGAAAACGAAAACGGCAGGGATTTCTCCCCGCCGTTCAGGCAATGCCTGTCTGTTGACAGATCAATCCGGCTTGGTCAGCCCGGCCGCATGCGCAATCCCGGCCAGCGCGCCACCGACAAGCGGTGCCACGATAAAGACCCAAAGCTGGGACATCGCCGTTCCGCCCACGAATACAGCCGAAGCAATCGACCGCGCCGGGTTCACCGAAACACCCGTGATGTTGATACCCACAAGGTGGATCGCAGCAAGCGTCAGACCAATGGCCAGACCCGCAAACCCGACCGGCGCCAGCGAATGGGTCGCGCCAAGGATGACGGTGACGAACACGAAGGTCGCCACGACTTCAAAGATCAGCGCTGCTGTCAGGGTATAACCTCCGCCGTACGGTTTCCCGGCAGCATCGACACCAAAGCCATTCTGGCCAAGCCCGTTGACCGCAACCGAGAAATCCGCCTTGCCGGTCGCAATCAGGTAAACGACCAGCGCACCAAGGATACCCCCGATGACCTGAGCGATGGCATAGCCGATGAACTCGCCCGTCGGCATCCGCCCGGCGATCAGCATACCCAGCGAAACCGCCGGGTTCAGGTGCGCACCCGAAATGGCCCCGATCCCGTAGGCCGACGCAACGATCGAGATCCCGAACGCAAGCGAGATACCCGTATGGCTGATGTCCACGGCCAACACGGCCGCACCGACACCAAAGAAGACGAGGATGAATGTGCCGATCAGTTCGGCGATAAGCTTCTTTGACATATGTGTCCCTTCCATTGACCATCCCGTCTTTGCGGGACCATTAGCTTGAGTTGCCGTCTTTCGTGGCCCTTGTGGGCCGATCTCCAGCTCAACCCGATGCGACCTTAGCAGGCAAGAGGCAAAGCATATACAGTGGTCAGATGTCGCTTCTGCACTCTGTGTTGTGGATGACACGGCATCTGGATTTGAACCGCTCCGGGTTTGCCGGACGCTGATTGAGGTCAGTTACGCGGCCATGGCTTTGGTTTCCGGTGCGTCGCAGAAGTTTGCTTCGGCTTCGGCGGGCGGGATGTTCCCGATTTGCTCGCGCAGGCTACCGTTGTTGAACCACTCGACCCATTCGAGGGTTGCATATTCCACGGCCCCGAAGGTGCGCCACGGGCTGCGGCGGTGGAAGACCTCCGCCTTGAACAGTCCGTTGATCGTCTCGGCCAGAGCATTGTCATGGCTGCCGCCCGCAGATCCGACCGAGGGCTCGATGCCTGCCTCGGCCAACCGTTCGGTGTGTTTGATTGGCAGGTATTGCGATCAGCGGTTTGAGTGACGGACCAGCCCGATGCCTTTGGTCGGGCGCCGTTCATGGACCGCCTGTTCAAGAGCATCCAGGACGAACCCGGCATGAAGGGAGGTGCTGACGCGCCATCCGACGATCTTGCGGGCAGAGGCATCGATGACGAATGCGACATGAACAAACCCCTTCCACGTGGCAACATTTGTGAGGTCTGAAACACACAGCATGTTCTGCGCTGGCACCCGGAACAGCCGGTTCACCTTGTCCGGCAGGCAAGGCAGCTTCTTGTCCGGGATTGTCGTCTTGTACGGCTTGTCCCGGATAATGTTCTGAATAATCATGGCTTTCATCAGCCAGGCCACGGTGCAGCGGGCCACATCGAAGCCTTCCAGCCGCAACTGCCGCCAGATCTTGCGAACGCCATCGACCTGCCAATTGGCATCGAAGACGCGCTGGATGTACAGCCGAAGCTCCGCATCCCGCCCGGAACGGTCCGACTGACGGGGCGGGTCAGCCCGCCGCGCCAGATGCTCACAATAGGTGGCAGGGGCGATCGGAAGAATCCCTCAGATCGGCTCGACCCCATGCTTGTCCCGGTGATCGTCGATGAAGGCGATCATGTCCTGTGTCGGCGGTCGAGCTCCGCCATCGCAGAATATGCGCTGGCCTTGCGCAGGATCTCGTTCGCCTGGCGCAACTCGCGATTCTCGTGTTTAGGGGCCTTCATCTTCTCGGTCATCTCGCTGGAGACACCGGCCCGCTTGTCGCTGTTCACATCGGCCTTGTTGACCCAGTCATTGAGGGTCTGCGGTGCGCGGCCGATCTTCGATGAGATCGACAGCACCGCCTGCCAGCGCGATCCATGCTGGCCCTGATTGTCCAACACCAGCCGCACCGCGCGTTCACGCACTTCGGGAGAAAACTTGTTTGTTGTCTTGCTCATGATTCTCCATCCTGCTCAGGAGTTGGAGCCTCCGGCAAACCCGGAGCGGTTCACGTCCCTCTTTCGATGGTCTGCCATGCAAGATCGCCATATCTTGGCCACTGACAAGAACCCTCTGTCGCGCTAAAGTCAGAACAGAAGAGGAAAACCATGTCCCGCGATCTCAAGATCCCCGATCAGCGCCACCCCGAGAAGGCGCACCGCTCCGACAACGTTCAGCCCAAGAAACCCTCCTGGATCCGCGTAAAGGCGCCAACGTCCGAGGGTTACAAGCTGACCCGCGACATCATGCGCGAACACAAGCTCGTTACGGTCTGCGAAGAGGCGGGCTGTCCGAACGTGGGCGAATGCTGGTCGCAGGGCCACGCCACGATGATGATCATGGGTGAAATCTGCACGCGCGGCTGCACCTTCTGCAACGTGGCCACAGGCAAGCCGCAGGCGCTTGACGTGTTCGAACCGGGGCGGGTCGCCGACGCGGTCAGGAAACTGGGCCTGAAGCATGTCGTCATCACCTCTGTCGACCGCGACGATGTTCAAGACGGCGGGGCCGAGCATTTCGCTCAGACGATCCGTGCTGTCCGCCGGCAATCCCCCGGCACGACAATCGAAATCCTGACACCGGATTTCCTGCGCTGCGCCCCTTCGGTCGTCGAAACCGTGGTGAAAGCCGGACCTGATGTGTTCAACCACAATCTGGAAACTGTTCCCGGCCTCTATCCTGAAGTCCGGCCCGGCGCCCGCTATTTTGCGTCCCTGCGCTTGCTCCAGCGCGTCAAGGAAATCGACCCGGGGATGTTCACGAAATCGGGTATCATGGTGGGTCTGGGCGAAGATCGTCAATCTGTCATGCAGGTCATGGATGACATGCGCGCTGCCGACATCGACTTCCTCACCATCGGCCAGTATCTGCAACCGACGCCCAAGCACCACCGCGTGGATCGTTTCGTCACACCCGACGAATTCGCCAGCTACGAAAAGGCCGCCTATGGCAAGGGCTTCCTGATGGTTTCGGCCACGCCGCTGACCCGCTCAAGCTATCACGCCGGTGAAGACTTCGCCCGCCTGCGCGCCGCCCGCCTCGAAAAGATCGGGCGCAACTGACGCCACGAGCCCGCCACGCACGACGAAGGGCAGAAGACACTGCCCCGGTTCAGCCTGAAGGTGCCGCCGCCGTTGCAGTCTCGATGGCCGGGATCGCTTTCAGATAGGCCGCAATCGCCGCCCGGTCTTCATCCGCAAGCTGCGCCATGTTCTTGACGACTTCGGCCATCGAACCGCCCGCTGAATCAAAGTCCGGCGTGAACCCGGTCTTGAGATAGGCCGCGATATCCGCCTCGGACCAGTTCAGGCCACCGGGCGTGATGTTCGGGATCCGCCCGGCACCTTCGGGGTTGGGCGCCCCGGCCAGCCACATGTCGCGCTTCGGTCCACCCAGAAAGTTGCGCGGCGTATGGCATTCGCCGCAATGCCCCAACGCTTCGACCAAATACCGGCCGCGCTCAAGTTGAGACGTCTGCGCATCCTGAAGCACCCAATCATCCGATCGGAACAACAGCTTCCACCCACCCACCGCACGGCGGATCGAGAACGGAAAGCTAAGGGAATGCGGCTGGCTTGGTTTCGCATCGGGCGGCACGGTCCGCAGATAGGCGACCAGATCGACCATGTCCTGCGGCGTAGCCTTGGCATAGGTGTCATAGGGAAATGCGGGATACAGGTGCTGACCCTCGTCATCAACCCCGCGCATGATCGCTGTCACAATCTGGATGTCAGTCCAGTCGCCTATCCCGTTCTCCCCGTCGGGCGTGATGTTGGGGGCCACAAAAGTCCCGAAGGCAGTAGTAAACTTCCGCCCCCCGGCAAGGACAGGCGGGTTGCTGACCGGCACGCCGGGAACCGAATGACACGAGGCACAACCAGCAGCGTTGAACACGTCCCTGCCGTGCACCGGGTCACCGACCAGCCCGGCAATCGTGCTTTCCGGTATGGTTTCAGGCCGGGTCAGGAACCATCCGACACCTGCCCCAACAAGAGCGATCACCACCAGCCAGCGCAGCAATCGACCCATCGCCTCGTCCTCTCAAACAAACACCGGGCCCGCTCCCGGGCCCGGTATGCATAGCATGTCCTGTCGAACCTGTCTCAGTTCTCGGGAATCTTGTAGAGTTCGTGACAGCCACCGCAACCTGCGCCAACGGCAGGCAGTGCAGCCTGCAGCGCAGCAAGATCCACACCGGCGGCGGCGTTCATCGCTTCTGCAGCGGTGATCATCGCAGCGCTCTTCGCCTCAAAGTCGGCGCTGTTCGTCCAGACGGCCGGGGCGGCAAAGCTGTCGTTGGCCATGCCATTTTCCGAACCGGGAAGCCAGAACGGGGTCTGATCAACCGACACGGCGGCCAGCAGCGCGGCCGCAGCCGTCGAAGCCGCAGCGGCATCATAGGGCGTTTCGCCCTGCGCCATCTTGGCCAGCACACCGATATTGGCGCCACGCGTCTTCATGTTCGTGTGACGAAGCTCAACCGCAGCGTTCAGTTCTTCCTGCGTGGACTGTGCGTAGACGACTGTCGCGCCGATGATGGCGGCCAATGACAAAGAAATGATCTTGGAAACACGACTCATGGGCAACTCTCCTGTTGGTTTCTGCATAACCCCACGTCAGCTTACTGCCTTAAGGGCCGAGCGCCACTGCGCATTTCTGCGAAAGGCATCACGATTTATGCACAAAGGAAATTGGGACGACCTTCGTTTCGTCCTTGCGGTCGCCGAAGGCGGGTCGGTCAGCGCCGCGGCCCGAACGCTTGGGGTCAATCATGCGACCGTCTTGCGACGTGTTTCCGCCTTTGAAGAGGCGCAGGGCGTCCCGATCTTTGACCGGACCGCCCTTGGCTATGTGGTGCTTCCTGACCGCCTGCGCGTGATCGAGGCTGCCCGCGAGGCCGCCCTCGCCATTGATACCGTATCGCGGATGATGCGCGGGGCCGAAGCTCAGTTCACTGGCACCGTTCGCATCACATCGACGGACACATTCTGCCATACCGTCCTTCCGGGCATCGTTGCCGAGCTGACAGCCCGGTCCAAAGATCTCAGTATCGAGATCCTGAGCGCCAACAACCATGTCGACCTCGGGCGCCTTGGGGCCGACATCACGATAAGGCCCGCGATGATCCTCCCCGACGATCTTCGTGGCGAAACGGCCGGCGAACTGGGCTTTGCGGTCTATGCCGCCCGCGACGGGCACGCCACGACATGGCTCGCGCTCAGGGGCGCACTGACGCGTGCGACTGTTTCGCAATGGCTCGAAACCAATGTGGCCGGCCGCGACATCGTGGGCGGCAGCGACAGCTTTATCGTCTTGCGCGAACTGGCTGCCGCCGGGATGGGGCGCGCCATCATGCCATGTTGCCTGGGTGATTCCGATCCAAGGCTTCAGCGCCTGCCAGATGCCATGCCATTGACAAGCGTGCCGATCTGGGTTGCAAGCCACGCCGAACTCGAAGCCGCTCCGCGCCTGCGCGCCATCCGCGCCAAACTCACCTCTGCCCTTCAAGTCCGCAGCGCTGCCCTTTCAGGCCGACCGCAAGGCGAAGACAGGCGCACCTGACCCTTCGGTCATGGGCCCCTCCCGGACGGCATGAAGAGGTAGAAGAGACCCTTGCGATATGGAAATGCACCGGCTCATCCTTGTTCGCCCTCTGATGCCCGACGCAAATCTGTCTGGCTGCAACTTCTCAACAACCGCGACTTGTCAAGGGAAGAACACTTCCTGGTTCCAGCGTAGGGTGCGCTTCAGCGCACCACTGAAGAATATCCAAGCCGGTCAACTGCCCCCCCGCACCCGTACGCTCCCATCACCCGCCCTTGACGCGCAGCGACGATCCCGTTCCTGTCCGCGACGATGAAAGGACCAATGGGCAAACGAATACCTCGACCCCCGTTTGCGGAATTCTGACATTTCACCGACGCAAAGGTAGTGACACAGACGCAATACCGCACCTGCATATTCCGCCGTTTTACATTACAAATCATAGGATTGCAGCCCAAAGGAACCGCAAAACCCCGGATTCCCCGCCCGGTGAACCCTTCAGCGCCCCGCCAGCCCGTCCCGCAAAAGCCCCAGCACGGCCTCTTTCGGCACATCAGCCGTCACGAACGCCTCCCCGATTCCGCGCGCAAGGATGAACCGCAGCGTCCCGTCGACCACTTTCTTGTCCTGCCCCATCAGCGCGAGAAGCTCCTCGGCGCCAGGGAGGTCACCCGGAATATCCGCCAGACCGACCCGCATCCCCATCGCCTGCAGATGCGCCCTGACCCGCCCCGGCTCCTCCTGCGAACACAGACCCAGCCGTGCCGACAGCTCAAATGCCAGCCCGCAGCCGATGGCCACACCTTCGCCATGCAACAGCCGGTCCGAATACCCCGTCGCCGCCTCCAGCGCATGACAGAACGTATGACCAAGGTTCAACAGCGCCCGGTCCCCCTGTTCCGTCTCGTCCCGTATCACAATCTCGGCCTTCATCCGAACCGACCGCGTCACCGCATGGATGCGCGCCACCACATCGCCCGCAGCCATCGCCGGCCCGTTGACCTCCAGCCAGTCAAAGAACCCGGCATCCCCCAGCAACCCGTATTTCACCACCTCGCCATAGCCCGCCAGAAACTCGCGCCGGGGCAGGGTGGTCAGCACATCCGTATCGGCCAGCACCAGAACCGGCTGATGAAACGCCCCGATCAGGTTCTTGCCGTGGACCGAGTTTATGCCGGTCTTGCCCCCCACCGAACTGTCCACCTGTGCGAGCAGCGTCGTCGGCACCTGCACGAACCGCACCCCGCGCCGCAGGATCGCAGCGGCAAATCCCACCAGATCGCCGATCACCCCGCCACCCAGCGCCACGACCAGATCCGATCGCTCGATCCTCTGCGCCAGCAGCCAGTCCACCGTTGTGCCCAACGGCCCCCAGGCCTTTGTCGCCTCACCTGCGGGCAGCACCAGGGACTCTGCCGCAATTCCCGATGCCGCAAGGATCTCCACCACCCGCGCCAGATGCCGCTCGGCGACATGCGTATCCGTGACAATTGCCACCCGCTTGCGCCGCAGAAGGGGCACCATCAGCGCTCCCGCCTGCTCCAGAACGCCCGCACCGATGACCACGTCATACTCGCGCCCCGGCAATGGCACATGGACCGTCCGGCTTGTTCCTCTACTCACGCCCGTACTCACGCCCGCATCTCCAGCACATCAGAACGGCCCGCCAGCAGTTCCAAGACCCTGCCCGTCGTTTCCTCGACCGAGTAGGCCCCCGTTGCCGTCATCACAAGATCGGCCAGACGGTAGATCGGTACCCGCGCCTCATAAAGATCGGTCAGCGTCTGCTTTGGGTTCGCGGTCTTGAGCAAAGGCCGCGTCTCCTTGTGCCGGACCCGGTCCCACAGCACCTCAAGGCTCACATCCAGCCAGACCGAAACCCCCTTGGCGGTGATCGCCTGCCGGTTCCGTTCCGCCATGAAGGCACCGCCACCCGTCGACAGCACGCAGGGCGAACCCGAGAGAAGCCGCGCAATCACCTCCGCCTCGCGGACGCGAAAAAACGGCTCCCCGTCGCGGGCAAAGATTTCCGCAATAGTGGCATGCGCCGCCTCTTCGATGGCCGCATCACTGTCCAGAAACGGCACGCCCAGCCGTGTGGCAAGCGCCTTGCCCACCGCCGTCTTGCCCGACCCCATCATGCCCACCAGCACGACCGTCCGTTTCAGTACCGGCACCAGTGTCGCCGTCCCGCCAGTCTGCCTCACGGTCGCCATCGTTCCGTCCCTGCTTTCGTCCGCACCTTGATCCCCCCCGAAGCAGCACCCCCCATCGGCAACCTGCTGGCGTTCCGGGCATAGCCCATCTCTTGGGTGCGATCCTCCAAAAACAACTTATATGTGTGCTGCGGCGTCGGGGCCATGCTCGGTTGTTGCAGTTTGGCCCGCCCCCGGGGCATGATGAACATGAAACCCGGCACCGATGACCGGGCATGTCAAGACGAGGCAGAGAAGCGAGGTCGATCCATGTGGCGACTGATCAAGGTGCTGTTCTTTCTGGTGGTCTTGGCCGCCATCGGGCTGATAGGGTATGCCTATATCGGCCCTGTGTTTTTCGCCGAAGATTTCGCTGCACCCCAGCACGAGGTGGTGCAGCCCGTGACGCTGGGTGTGGAGTAGGCATGCGGACCAATCTGCGGCGCATTTTGGCTCATGTCGCCCTCGGCTTTGCCGCCGCTCCTCTCGCCGCTCAGGATAAACCCCTTTCCGCGATTGACTGGCTGTCGCAAAGCGTCGAAACCCGGGCCATGTCGGCCATCGCGGCCCCCCGTCCCGCCGAACCCCCTATCGCAGATACGGCGGCGACACCCGACATCACCGTCTCGGCCCTCGACAAACCCTCGCCCGACGGGATCGGCCTGCTGGGCCCCGATGTCACGGGCCTGCCTGCAAACCTCTGGTCGGGCAGCGACATCGCCGAATTGACCACCCTCATTCAGGCTGAACGGGTCGAAACCCTGCCTGCGATCCAGGATCTGATCGTCACGCTGATGCTGGCCAAGGCTGACGCCCCTCTGGGCGCGACAAGCGATGGTGCCATGTTCCTTGCCCGCGTCGACAAGCTCCTCGACCTCGGTGCGCTCGAACCCGCTCAGGCCATGTTGGAAGAGGCCGATCTCGAACGCCCCGAAATCTTCCGCCGCTGGTTTGACGTCTCGCTCCTCACCGGAACCGAGGATGCCGCCTGCACCATGGTCCGCGACAGAATGACGCTTGCCTCGACCTATCCGGCCCGCATCTTCTGCCTGGCCCGCAATGGCGACTGGTCCGCCGCCGTACTGACGCTCAACACCGCCCTTGCGCTTGATGCCGTCACGCCGGAAGAGGACGACCTCATCTCGCGCTTCCTCGACCCCGACCTTTTCGAAGGCACCGATCCGCTGCCGCCCCCGACCCGGCCGAGCCCGCTTGTCTTCCGCATGCGCGAAGGGATTGCCGAACCCCTGCCCACCGCCAATCTTGCCCGCGCTTTTTCCCATGCCGACCTCCGCCCCACCGCGCCCTGGCGCAATCAGATCGAGGCAGCGGAACGTCTGGCCCGGTCGGGGGCGGTGTCCGAAAACGTCCTTTTCGGTTTCTACATGGAACAGACCCCCGCCGCCTCGGGCGGCATCTGGGACAGGGCTACGGCCATTCAGGATTTTGACAACGCCCTCACCGCAGGTGATGGCGCAGAGGTCGCTGCAACCTTGCCCGCGGCCTTTGCTGCCATGGGAGAGGTCAAGACCGAAGTTCCCTTCGCCCACTTCTATGCCCCCGCGCTGACGCAACTCACCCTTGATGACACCGCCACGGCCCTCCTTGCCTTCCGTGTGGCATTGCTCTCTCCCCTCTACGAAACAGCGGCCAACGCCTACGTCCCCACAACCGACGAAGAACGCCTCTGGCAGGCCGTGGCACGCGGCGACGTGGCCGGCGTGACCTCGGTAGATCCCCATGTGCAGGCGATCATCGCAGGCTTTGCCGGTGCCCCGGTCCCTGAGCACCTTGCAACCGAGATTCGCGAAGGCCAACTGGGCGAGGCTTTGCTGCGCGCCGTGTCCCTGTTCAACCAGGGCCTCGACGGCGACCACGCCGCCCTGACAGACGCGATTGCCGTCTTCCGCAACGTCGGCCTCGAGGATACGGCCCGCCGGGCCGCTCTGGAATATCTGCTGCTGGACCGCCCCGCGTGAGCGGTCACAGCCACCCGATGCCGTTCTGGATTTCGGCCTTTCTCGAAGCGCAGGCGGCCGAACGGGACGCAGCGAAGAACTCTCAACTCGCCTATGCCCGTGACCTCAAAGATTTCGCAGGCTTCCTTGCCCGCAAGGGCTTCGACTTCGCCACGGTCACCCAAGCCGATATCAAATCCTATCTGATCTTCTGCGAGGCACAGGGGCTGGCCAAATCCACCCGCGCCCGCCGCCTGTCCGCCATCCGTCAGTTGTTCCGCTTTGCGTACGAAGAAGGCTGGCGTACCGACAACCCCTCTGTCCGCATGTCCGGCCCCGGCAAGGACGCCCGCCTGCCCAAGACGCTCGACGTGCCCGAGGTTCAACGTCTGATCGACGCCGCCCGCGACTCAGGACGCGACGCTGTGCGCAACACCTGCCTGATGGAACTGCTCTATGCGACGGGCATGCGTGTGACCGAACTCGTCAGTCTGCCCGTCAGCGCCGCCCGAGGCGATCCGCGCATGCTGCTTGTCCGTGGCAAGGGCGGCAAGGAACGCCTTGTCCCCCTGTCGCCGCCCGCCCGCGCCGCCGTGACGGCATGGCTGGCCAAGCGTGACGCGACCGAGGCCAAGGCGCGCAATGCCTCGGCCGAGCCATCAAGGTTCCTCTTTCCTTCCAGCGGCAAGGATGGCCACCTGACCCGCGTCCGCTTCTTCACCCTGATCAAGGATTTCGCCGTCGCCGGTGGCGTCTCCCCGTCCAAAGTGACGCCCCACACGATCCGCCATGCCTTTGCGACTCACCTTCTGGCGAACGGCGCCGATCTGCGGTCGATCCAGACAATGCTGGGCCATGCCGATGTTGCCACGACCGAGATCTATACCCATGTCCTTGACGAACGGCTGAGGGATCTGGTGCTCACCCATCACCCGCTGGCAAAGAAAAAGGCGGACTGACCCCAGCCCGCCTTGTGCCTTCTGTCGGAAAGGCGGGTTTCAAACACCCGGCTTCAGAACGGAATCTCGTCGTCGATATCACTGCTGCTGCCCCGGCTGCTGCCGGACGGTCCCGAAGACTGACCCGAATCGTAAGCGCTGCCATAGCCCCCGCCCGAGGATTGATCGGCCATGTAGGACGTGCCACCGCTGCCACCATCACGCCCGCCAAGCAAGGTCAGTTCGCCCCGGAACTGCTTGACCACGACTTCGGTCGTGTAACGGTCCGCACCGGTCTGGTCCTGCCATTTGCGCGTCTCAAGTTGGCCCTCTATATACACGGTCGAACCCTTCTTGAGGTACTGTTCGGCAATCTTGCCCAGCGCCTCGTTGAAGATCGCGACGGAATGCCATTCCGTCTTTTCCTTGCGCTCGCCAGTGTTGCGGTCTTTCCATGTTTCCGAAGTCGCAATGCGCAGGTTGACCACCTTGCCGCCGTTCTGGAACGTCCGGACCTCGGGGTCGCGGCCCAGATTGCCCACCAGAATGACTTTGTTCACTGACCCGGCCATCGCGGCACTCCTCTCGATTCCCAAGGGCATTATAGGTTCCTCGTTACATCACCCCAATCTGGTTAATGAAAGGAGAATCTGGTTCGGACCTTGGTCCTGAACCACGGGCATAGGCGCTCGCCGCCCCGCTGCAATTCGGCAACCTGCAACCGTGGTTCAATGGTCAGGCGGCAGGGAAGGGGGCAGATGTCGGGTCATCGGCACATCACGACGATGCGCTGCAGGTTCACACATAAGGAAACCAAGACATGACCTTCAAACCGCTTTTCGCCGCTCTTGCAGTTGCTTTCACCCTTACTGGCACTCTGGCCCATGCGGCTGACGAAGCCTCCCTGACCGATGCCAAGAAGGCCGAGATAACCACGCTGCTCGTCGCCCAAGGCTATGAAATCCGGTCGATCCAGATCGAAGACGGCATGTACGAGGTCTATGCGATCAAGTACGGCGCGACCGCCGAACTCTACCTCGACGACAATCTGAACATCGTCAAGGGCGGCGAAGAGAGCTGATCCCTGACGTGACCCGGACAGGGGCCATCTGCCCCTGCTTCCTTCGGTGGAGTTTCCATTATGCTGCACAAGAAAGTCTGGGACCCGCTCGTACGGGTCTTCCACTGGTCGCTGGTCATCCTGTTTGCCAGCAACGCCCTGATCACCGACCCGGAAAAGGCCACCCACCGATACATCGGCTATGTGGTCGTGGGCCTGATCCTGGTCCGTATCCTCTGGGGCCTCGTCGGAACCCGCCACGCCCGGTTCAGTGACTTCCCTCCAGACCCTGCCGCTACGATCAGACAGATGGCCGACATGGCCACCGGCCGCAAGCGCGTTCATCTCGGACACACGCCCCTTGGCGCCCTGATGATCTACAACCTGATCCTGACCATGTTGGTCATCGGCGTCTCGGGCTACATGATGACGACGCTGCGCTTTTTCGGCATCGAATGGGTCAAGGAACTGCACGAAGCAGCCGTGACCTGGGCCGAGATTTCGGTTGTATTCCACATAGTCGCAGTGATCTGGGAAAGCATGCGCACTGGTGTCAACCTTCCCCGTGCGATGGTGACAGGTTATAAGGACATACCCAAAGAGAGTCTGATGGCAGAGTGACCGAACCCGTTCCGCGCGCCCCCGGCGCGATAGCCCCCGGGATTCGTCCCCCGGTCCTGATTGTACTGATCGCGGTGCAGGCCCTCTGCGCCGCCTTCTTTGTCTGGGACGATGTCTCGGATTACCTGGCCATGCAGTCCAGCGCCTTCGACCTGCATCAAGCGATGGAATACCTCGTCACCCTGTCGCTCGTCGTCGCCATCGTGATCGAGGCCCGCCTGCTCATGTATCTCCTCCGGCGCGAGGCCCACATGGAACGCGGCTTCTCCATCGCCGCTGGGGCGCTGAACGACCTTATGGAAGGCTACTTCGCAACATGGGGTTTGACGCCTTCCGAACAGGATGTGGCGACCTTCCTCATCAAGGGCTGCGATATCGCCGAAATCGCCCGCCTGCGCGGATCGGCCGAAGGCACGGTCAAGGCGCATCTGAACGCGATCTACCGCAAGGCGGACGTGTCGGGCCGGGCAGCGCTCGTGTCCATCCTGATCGAGGATCTGATGAGCCAGCCCCTCATACAGGTCGGCGAGGCCGAGACACCACGCGACAAGCGCCGCGCCTGACAGGTTCTTGCCGATCGCGAGACATATCTACAGAAAGTTGATGTGGAATACCCGAGGCCGATGCACTACCTTACGGCAAGTGTAACGATCCGGGGTGTGCCTGATGCCAGTTGGCAAACCGAACCAGACCAATACGATGCTTCTTTTTGTCGGGGTTTCTTTGATCACGTCACCCGTTCTGGCAGACCGGGTTTCCACGATGAACCAGCGGTCCCAGCTTTTCGCCTCCCAGCTTGCCGTTCTTGATGGTCGTGCGGCCCAGCAATACAATGACAGCGACCGGCTCCAGCCGCCCCGCGTCGAACCGCTGATCGGCAGCGGCCCGTCGGCGGCCTTTACCGGCGCCTACAATGGCCCTTACCTTCAGATCGCCAAGGACATGGCCCAGCGCCACAACATACCCGAGGACTTGTTCCTGCGGCTTGTGCAGCAGGAAAGCGGCTGGAATTCCGGTGCCGTATCGCCAAAGGGCGCCATCGGCCTCGCGCAACTGATGCCCGGCACCGCTGCCCTTCTGGGCGTCGATGCGACCGATCCAGAAGAAAACCTCGAAGGCGGGGCGCGGTATCTCCGCATGCAGTACGACAAGTTCGGCACCTGGCCGCTCGCCCTTGCCGCCTATAACGCGGGCCCGCAAGCGGTCGAAGATAACGGCGGCATCCCGCCCTATGACGAAACTCAGAACTACGTTCAGGTGATCTGGGGCACCAATAATTGAGCGGCAGATGCTGGTCCGGTTTCGGACGGCCCTGTTCGGCGCTGCTGTCATGGCGGCACTCGCGGCAACGACGATATGGCTGACAAAGCCTGACGCTGCCGACAATGCCCTGACCACCTGCCGGCGCGATTACCAGCCCGCGCTTTGCCTATCCGCAAAGGCTCTGCCGGGGGACAACGTGTCCCCCGCGCCCGCCGAGTCGTAAGGCGACTTCACCGCCAGCCTCGCCTCGATGCCCTGACGACGGCCGCTATTCGGCGGCGATGGTGATCACCGGTTCCATCCCGCTCAGGATGTCATCGGCCAGATGGCACTTGATCTGATGCCCATGCGCCAGCAGCCGCACCGGCGGCATCTCGGTTTCACACAGCCCGCCCGGCACCTTGGATTTCCAGCGGCAGCGCGTCTGGAACGGGCAACCCGGCGGCGGGTTCATGGCTGACGGGATATCACCTTCCAGCACGATATGCTTCTTGTGAACCTTGGTGTCCGCGATGGGCACAGCCGACAGGAGCGCCTCGGTATAGGGGTGATAGGGGGGCGAGAAGACCTGATCCGTCGTCCCCAGTTCCACCACATGTCCCAGATACATCACCATCACCCGGTCCGACAGGTAACGCACGATCGACAGGTCATGGCTGATGAACAGAAGCGTCGTCTTCTTCTCGCGCTGGATCTCCATCAGAAGATCCGTCACCGCCGCCTGCACCGACACGTCAAGCGCCGAGACGGGTTCGTCCGCAACCACGATCCGCGCGTCGCCGGCAAAGGCGCGCGCAATGCCGACCCGCTGCTTTTGCCCGCCTGACAACTGGCGCGGCATCCGGTCGGCAAAGGCCCGGGGTAGTTTCACAAGGTCCAGCAGCGTCAACATCCGCTCGCGCCGTTCGGCATCGGTGGACCCGTAGTTGAACACCTCAAGCGCCCGAATGATCTGGCGACCCACCGTCATCGACGGGTTCAGCGTGTCGAAAGGGTTCTGGAATACCATCTGGATATCGGCCACGGTCCGCGTGTCGCGGTCCTCGATGGCAATCCCGCCGATGGATTTGTTCCCCAGCAGGATCTGCCCGCTCGTCGCCGTTTCCAGCCCCATCAGCACCTTGGCAAAGGTCGACTTGCCGCAACCGGATTCGCCAACGATGGCCAGCGTCTCGGATTCCCGCGCCTCAAAGGTCAGCGTCTCGTTCGCCTTCACGACCTTCTTGGTGCCTGATGAAAACAGGGCCGAGGAATTGACCTCGTAGTATTTCTTCAGATTGTCCATCTTGAGGACGACCTCGCCGATCTCGCCTTTCTGCTTCTGCGCCTGCAGGACCATGGGCGCGTTCCAGTCAATCTCGGGCACACGGATGCAGCGGCTGTCGTGGCGGTCGTCGCCCGCAATATTGAACATCGGCACATCGGCCGCATCACAGCGCCCGGCGACAAAGTAATCGCAGCGGGGCCCGAAATTGCATCCGGGCGGGCGTTCGTGGGGCAGGGGGAAATTGCCGGGAATCGCCTTTAACGGCCGCGCATTCTTGTCAGCCCCGGGCAGCGGGATCGACCGGAACAGCGCCTGTGTATAGGGATGGCGCATCTTGTCGAACACGTTCTCAATCGATCCGGTCTCAACCGCCTCGCCCGAATACATCACGCAGATCCGGTCGCAGGTCTCAAGCACAAGGCCAAGGTTGTGCGAGATGAACAGCATCGACGTGCCGTATTTCTTGCCCAGATCCTTGACCAGTTGGACCACAGCCGCTTCGACCGTCACGTCAAGCGCAGTCGTGGGCTCATCCAGGATCAGCAGCGCGGGCTTTGACATCAGCGCCATCGCAATGACGATCCGCTGCTGCTGCCCGCCCGAAAGCTGATGCGGATAGGACCGCAGGATGCGCTCGGGGTCGGGAAGCTTCACATCCCGCACCACCTCAAGCGCCCGCTTGCGCGCTTCCTCGGCCGAAACCCCTTCATGGATCATCGGCACTTCCATAAGCTGCCGACCAATCTTCATCGCGGGGTTCAGCGAGGCCATAGGCTCCTGATAGATCATCGCGATTTCGGACCCGCGCACTTCGCGCAACTGTTCCTGAGTCATCTTGTTCAGGTCACGGCCCTTGAACTTGATCGACCCGCCGACAATTCGGCCGTTCACGCCCAGATCCTGCATCACCCCCAGCGCCACCGTGGATTTGCCGCAACCGGATTCGCCCACCAGCCCCAGGGCCTCGCCCGGCTGGACGACGCAGGAAAACTCCATCACCGCCGGGATTTCGCGGGTCCGCGTGAAAAAGCTGATGGACAGCTTGTCGATCTCAAGAATCGGGCCGTCAAAGTCCCATTTCGCCATTCTCGCCCCCTGTAAAACACTCTGCAGCCGGGTTCCGGCGCCGGGTCTCCTCAGCGCCGGAGATAATCACATGATCGCCATGGACAGGATGTACTGGATCGCCTTTGACTGGTCGGCTTCGTTGCCCATCAAATAGACCCGGACGATGTATTCGCCATCAGCCGTAAGCTTGATACCGGTCGCGTCATTGCCGTTCGACGATGAATTGTAGATCGCCTCGCCCGAGCCGCCGGGTGGCAGGATGTTGAAGTAAGGCATCCCGTTTTCGGAGTTGAGCGAGACAGCCATTGTCTGGCCGGCCTTGGCCCCAAGAATATAATCGACATAGCCAGATCCCGTGACAGACCCGTCAGCCGAGGCATTTTCATTGCCGGACTCAAACTGCACCCGGTGGGATTCCTGCGCCAGAAGCGGCGAGGTCATGGCGAGGGTGGCAAGCAGGGGAAGAACAAGAAAACGTTTCATGGGGGTTAACCTTCTGACAGTGGAAGACCGGAACATCCGGTCCGGATTACGCGGTTGACGTTTCGGTCCGCCTTGGCCGCAGGGCAGAAAGTCTTGTAGGTGCAGTGCCGCTCCTTGCGCTGAGTAAAGTCCGAGGAAAAACATGGTGGTCTTGGTTTCTTGGGCAGCGTCTTCAATCCTTCATGCTTTCCTCGCGCAGACCGTCAGCCAGAAGGTTCAGGCCAAGCACAAGCGTCAGAAGGGCAACAGCGGGCACAAGGGCAGGGTGAGGAAACACCGAAAGCAATTGCCGGCCCGCGTTGATGGTGGACCCCCAGTCCGGGCTGTCCGGTGGAAGCCCCAGACCAAAGAAGCCCAGGGTGCCCAGAAGGATCGTCGTGTATCCGATCCTCAGACAGAAGTCGACGATCAGCGGCCCCCGCGCATTGGGGAGGATTTCCCACAGCATGATGTACCACACGCCTTCGCCCCGCGTCTGGGCGGCGGCCACATAGTCCCGCGTCTTGATATCCATCGTCAGGCCCCTGACGATCCGGAACACGGTCGGCGCGTTGACGAACACGACCGACACGAATACGACAAGTATGCCGGCAGGCACGTTGAAAAGATCCGTCCAGCCCGGCATGAAATGCACAGGTGTCTCCGGCTGGCTGATCAGCGACAAATAGATCCAGAGCATCGCCACAAACACGACCCCAATCGTGGGCCATGCCTTTTTCCCCTGCGTGTAGTAGCGGGAATAAAGCAGCACCGTCACAAAGATGATCGGGAACAGGAACAGGATGATCGCCATGTAGCTGGGAATGCCTGTCTTCACGATCTCGGGCGTGACGAGCAGGTAGAACAGCAGGATCACCGGGAAGGCCAGCACGAGGTTGGCAAGGAATGACAGCACCGTATCGAGCTTGCCGCCGTAATAGCCCGCAGGCAGGCCCACCGTGATCCCCATCATGAAGGCGAACAGTGTCGCCAGAGGAGCGATCTGGATCACGATCCATGACCCATGGACCATGCGGCTGAACACGTCGCGGGCCAGGTTGTCACCGCCCAAAAGGTAATGCGAACCGGCAACCATTTGCTCTGCCGTCGGCATCGGCACCCCGGGTTGCTTGTTCTTGAGCCCGGAAACAGCCGCCAGCGGGTCATGCGTGGCGATCAGCCCGAACACACCAACAAAGATCGCAGTGTAGAGCCAGAACATCACCAGCCCGAAACCGACCATGCCAACCGTCGAGTCATAAAGCTTGCCGTAAAGCCCCAGCTTGCGCTTGAAACTGATCGACAGTACGAAAGTCACGATCAAGGCGACCCAGACTGGAAAGAACTGCTTGGATATCGCGCCAATGATCCCGGCCGCCCCATAGGGCATCAAGAGTCCGCCGATGATATAGCCCAGCACGACAAGGATGACGACAAAGGACGTGATCTTGACCAGCAGGTCCGCGAGCCCGCTGATCCCCGTCTTGGCCGAAACACTCCCATCCGCATTGGACTCAAGCGTCACGGGGGCCGCAAAGAAGGACATGACGAACGACAGCACAACAGCGACCAGAAAGGCCGCCACGGCGATCATCAGCACGGGGTTCAGGAAAGTGCCAAGCGATCCGGTCCAGTTGAGCTCTACCATCGCGTTCTCCTTCAGGAAATGCGGATACGCGGGTTAAGATAGACGTAACCCACATCCGAAATGAGCTGGGTGAAGAGAACCACAAGAACGGAAACCACGGACACGCCAAGAAGTAGTTCGATATCATTGTTGCCTGCGGCCTCGACCAGCGTCCAGCCGAACCCTTTGTAGTTGAACAGGGTTTCGGTGATGACGACGCCGTTCAGAAGATAGGGCAGCTGCAACATGATGACCGTGAACGGCGCGATGAGCGCATTCCGCAGGGCATGCCTCAGCACGATATTGCTAAACGACACGCCCTTAAGCCGCGCGGTGCGGATATACTGCGCCGTCATGACCTCGGTCATCGAGGCACGGGTCATCCGGGCGATATAGCCCATCCCGTAAAGGGCGATGGTCATCACAGGCAAGGTGAAGTTGACGAATGTGATGTCGTCCATCGCACTTGTTGCCGACCCGTTGAACCATTTCAGGCCCACGGCAGACGAAGCAAAAATCGCGATGAACACAACGCCCGACACGTACTCCGGCGTGGCCGTCGTCACAATTGACACGGTCGATAGCACCCGGTCAGTCCTTGACCCCTCGCGCATCCCGGCCATCACGCCCACGACCAGCGCCCCGGGCACCATGACGATCATCACCCAGAACATGAGCTTGCCCGTCAGGCCAAGGCCTCTGGCCACAATTTCAGAGACCGGAGCCTTGAACACCGTCGAATATCCCCAGTATCCCTGCAGCACACCACAGCGCACGGGCGCGGTTGCAACTTCTACGCCGGGGGTAAGGCAGCGGCCAAAGGTTGCGCCGGTGTCATCGACACGCGTCCAGCCGGGCACGACGCCCAGCCATTCGCCGTAACGCATGATCATGGGCGAGGCATAGCCGTTCTTCTCAAGCCAACTTGCCACTTCGGCGTCAGTGATCCGGCCACCGGCTTCGGACTTGGCTATCTTTTCAAGGTTGGGGGCAAGGTTCGTCAGGAAGAACACGATGAAGGTCAGGCACAATGCCGTGACGATCATGGTAAGGACCCGGGTGGCAAGGAAGCGCAGCATGGTCACGTCACCTCTGGCAATGGGCAAGACAGGTGCGGGCTGTGGGTCCGGTCATGCCGTGGCTGTGTCGGGCCTTGGCACTTCGGGTCTGTCAGCACGAAAGACCGTGCGGACGACTATGCCCGCACGGCCAGTTTTCAGAGGATCAGCCGATCAGGCCGACTTCCACCACTTGTAGTGGTGATGTTCAAACGTCGGGTGCATTTCCGCACCATGGACGCTCTCGGTATAGTGACGATAGACCGAACGCCAGTACGGCTGGATCAGAACGCCCTGCTGCTGCATGATCGTTTCGATCTGTGCCATCAATTCGCGGCGTGCGTCCACATCCGCAATCGACATGGCCTGCGTGAGCAGCGTGTCAAATTCGGCATTCGCAAAGGCCGTTTCGTTCCAGGGAACGCCCGACCGGTAGGCAAGGTTGAGCACCTGAACGCCCAGCGGTCGCATGTTCCATTCCGTGGCCGAGAACGGATACTTGGTCCAGTCGTTCCAGAAGGTCGAACCGGGCAGAACCGTCCGCTTGATGTTGATGCCGGCGTCGCGGATCTGTGCGGCAACGGCGTCGCAGGTGGTCGCCTGCCATGCGTCATCGATCGAGATCAGTTCAAACTCGGTCGCGCCCTGACCGGCGGCTTCCAGTTCGGCCTTGGCTGCGGCTCCATCGACAACCAGCGGCGGCAGCGGCGCGTATTCGGGATGCAGCGGCGATACGTGGTGGTTTTCGGCCACGGCGCCACGGCTGTTGTAACCCAATTCAAGCACGATAGCGTTCGAAACTGCCTTTTGCAGGGCGGTGCGGACGGCGACGTTGTCGTAGGGTGCAGCAAGCTGGTTGAAGCGCACGGCAATCGTGTTGGCCGTAGCAGCTTCAGACATCTGCCAGCCAAGTCCGCTGAAGATATCGATGAAATCGCCGATGGTCTGATAGGTCGCGTCGATTTCGCCGGATTCAGCTGCGGCCAGAACCGCTGCAGGATCGGTGCCGTAGTCGATGTACTCCACCGAGTCGAGGTACGGGCCGCCATAGACGTCAGTGCCCCACCAGACGTGATCAGCATTCTTTACCAGAACCTGCTTCACACCGACTTCGTTAACTGTCGGAAGGTAGGCACCGGTGCCGATCGGGTTCAGCGCGGGATCGCTATTGTCATAGGACGAATGAACGACCGCGGCCGGATAGTCGGCCATGCCCACGATGATTGTGATATCGGGCGCGGGCAGCTTGATCAGGACGGTGAGGTCGTCGATCTGGGTGACAGCACCAGCGGCAACCTGATTGGTCGCAGGATCGACAAGCCCGCCCATGCGGGACGCCATCGAGTTACCTTCGACGGTGCCATCGCACCAGCGGTTGATGTTGTTGACCACGTCGGCGGCGGTGAAAGCATCACCGTTGTTCCACGTCACGCCCGGACGGACCTTGAGAGTGAACTCGGTTGCGTCGGCATTGGCCTCCCAGCTTTCCAGAAGCATGCCGCGGAGAGAACCGTCGGCCTGATACTCGACCATGTAGTCCAGCCAGCCGCGGGCAAAGTTCGCCAGTTCAGACCAGTCCCAGGTGCGCGGATCTTTCTGCGCCTTCGTTTCCATCGACATGCGCAGCGTGCCGCCTGCAGTCGGCGCGTCCTGCGCCATGACGGGCGCGTCAAGGCCAAGAAGGCTGTAGGCCGCTACCGCAGAAACGCCGAGCGCGGTCGAACGCACGAGGAACTCGCGGCGGCTCAGCTGGCCGGCCTTGACTTCCTCTGCATACATCAGCGCGGCGGGGTGCACCCCGGCACTGATTTTGGTGTGTTTGGTCATTGTCGTCTCCCTGTGACAAATAGGCTTGGTTATGAAGGTCTTTGCTGGCCCCGGCGCCCCTGAAGGTCTTTTCCGGTTCCGACCCTGCCGCGTTGCATTCGGCACGGTTTTTTCGGTCAGGTCAATGATCGGTTTCGGCATTTCCTTGCGCGTCTGCGACCGGTTGCATGCGGGTTCATGACGATTTCGACTCCGGATGGTCGCTTTCAGATTTCAGATCGGCGACGCTGTGGCGGACTTGCGGAATCCGGATGGCGTCATCCCTGCCCTGAGTTGAAAGCTGCGGGTAAAGTAAGCAGCAGAGGCAAAACCCAGACGCCGGGCAATGTCCTGCACCGGCTCGCGCGTTTCGCGCAGCAGGATGCGTGCCTCATAGATGATCCGGTCATTCAGAAGAGACAGGGCCGACCGGTTGCAGGTGATCTTGCAGCACCGCGTCAGATGAGTCGGCGTCACGCCCAGATCGCGCGCAAAATCGCCCACGCCTTTGCCGGTGCGGTAATCGCGTTCAACCAGATCGGTATAGGCCGCGACAAGCCGCGCGGCTGCCGTGCGCATCCGTTCATCGGCAGCGTCGGGCGGGCGGTTGTCCATCTGCCGGTGAAAGAAAACCGATAGCAGACCCACGTGATAATGCGCCGCGCGGCTGTGCTCGACCCGCGTCGATTTCAGCTCCCGCTCCAGATTATCAAACAGCCCCGCGATTTCCTTTTGCGCCACCACGTCGCGCAGCCGCAGATGCACCTGATCCTCGGGCCATTCCACGGCCATCGCGGCCGGAATCTGCAGCATGTGGCCATGGGTGGTGGGCGTCACCTCGAACCCGTACATGACATGCGCCGGAATGAAGATCAGGTTGTTCGGCCCATAGCCGGACGTTAGCCCTGCCACGGTAATCCGCCCGGAACCACGGTTGACAAACAACAGTCGCGGACTTGCATGCGACCGCATTGCTTCGGTCCGCCAGCGCCCCTGAGCGGCATTCTGGGCAATCGGCATCAAGGCCAGCTGGTTCTTCAGCGGTTCAGTCATGTGTCCCCCGGCATCATGGCGCGATGTTCGATTTCTGAAATTGTGGGGCCGGAACTGTGACCAAACAATGGTAGAAATGTGGTGAAGGACGAAAAGCTGTGGATGGGCCTGTGGATGAACCATGTTCATGGCAACGTCAGGTTGTGCCAGCCGCCCATCCTTGATCGGAACCAGGTCCGCTGCCGTTTTGCATACTGACGCGAGGCGATCACTGCCGCCTCCCGTGCCGCATCCAGCGTCACCTCGCCCCGCAAATGCGCAATCAGTTCTGGCGCCCCGATGGCCTTTGATGACAGCCGCGACGGATCCCAGCCGGGCAGGTTCAGCCGCGCCTCTTCCAGCGCACCGTCTGCCAGCATGGCATCAAAGCGGCTGCTGATACGGGTGTTCAGCCAGGCCTTGTCGGGGCGCAGAACAATCGCCGTTGCAGACGAAAGCGGCAGATTGGGTGCGCCCGTGCGCGACTGCCAGACGGTCAGCGACTCACCCGTCAACTTTAGAACCTCCCATGCCCGCTGGACCCTTGCCCGGTTCCGCGTATCGATCCGCGCCAGCGTCTCGGGGTCGAGCGCCGCACGCAAGTCAGCCAGCGGGATCAGGTCCGCCTCGGCCCGGATCTCCTGCGGCGTCAGAGGAATCTCGGCCAGCCCTTCGGTCAGGGCCGTAAAGTAAAGCCCGGTCCCGCCCACGATGATCGGGCGTTGCCGACCCGCCAGATAGGGCCTTGCGTCCCGCAGCCAGTGACCAACGGAATA
Organism: Rhodobacterales bacterium; assembly: GCA_026400355.1. Classification (GTDB taxonomy): domain Bacteria; phylum Pseudomonadota; class Alphaproteobacteria; order Rhodobacterales; family Rhodobacteraceae; genus JAPLPE01. The sequence continues at coordinate 51,934 of JAPLPE010000010.1, forward strand.
GGTCCCATCGATCGGCACATGCCCATAAAGCACATGGGGCAGCCGCAACACGTCGGCCCCGGATGGCCGGGCCGTCAGGATCCGCCAGCCATCAAACACCTGCAGCGCATCCGCATTGACGATGATGCCGCCCTGTTCCGCTGCAATCTGCGCCGCCAGCGCCGATTTGCCCGACGCCGTCGGCCCCGCTATCAGCACCGGGCGATCTGCCGGAATCGGGGGCAGGGCGGTCAGCATGGGGCGCGGCCCATCCCGATTGCCAGATATCCGCGCATCCCCGTCACCTGCCATTGAACCCCGCACCCTTTTCGCGCATTTTGCGCCCTGACGAAAGCCAAACACTAGATAGGCAGGGACAGATCATGGCAGCGGACGAAAAGACGACGTTCAAACGGGTCATGCTCAAGATCTCGGGCGAAGCGCTGATGGGGGACCGCGGCTTTGGCCTTGATCCCAAGACGGTCGAACGCATCGCGGGCGAGGTGAAATCGGTCCACGAACTTGGCGTCGAAATCTGCATGGTGATTGGCGGCGGCAACATTTTCCGCGGGTTGCAAGGCTCGGCGCAGGGGATGGAACGGACGACAGCCGACTACATGGGGATGCTCGCGACCGTGATGAACGCGCTCGCCATGCAGGCCGCGCTCGAGGCGCATGGCGTCTTCACCCGCGTCATCTCGGCCATTCCGATGGATCAGGTCTGCGAACCCTACATCCGCCGCCGCGCCGTCCGGCATCTTGAAAAGAAGCGGGTCTGCATCTTTGCCGCCGGCACCGGCAACCCCTATTTCACAACAGACACTGCGGCCACACTCCGCGCCAACGAAATGAGCTGCGAGGCCGTCTTCAAGGGCACCAAGGTCGATGGCGTCTATGACAAGGACCCCAAGAAGTTCCCAGATGCCAAACGTTACGACCGGGTCAGCTATGACGAGGTTCTTGAGAAGAACCTCGGCGTCATGGACGCCACCGCCATCGCGCTCGCGCGGGACAACAGGCTGCCGATTATCGTGTTTTCGCTCGACGAACCGGGCGGTTTTCGCGGCATTCTGGCGGGGCGGGGGACCTATACGACGGTCCACGACTAGGCCGCCGCGCGGATACAGACGGCTGACAGCGTCAGACGATCTCCAGATCGTTCGACAGCATGTTCTTGTTCGTGACATTCTCCACGATCAGTTGCGATCCGTCGCTGAGCTTCAGAACGGCGTCACCGTCGACAATCGTGAACATGTTCACCAGCTTGGACACGGTCATGGACGAACCAAAGGAGTCGCGATCCTTGATCTGGATCGTGTCGACATTGTCGGTGAAATCCATCACCCGGTCCTTCCCGGTTGAAAACACGAACAGGTCCTTGCCAACACCCCCGGTCAGGGTGTTGCTGCCCGCCTGACCGTCAAGCCGGTCATCGCCCGAATCGCCCCACAGCTTGTCATTCCCGTTCCCGCCCCAAAGGTTGTCGGCTTTGTCGCCGCCAAAAAGGCTGTCATTACCGTTATTTCCGGTAAGGTCGTTCTTGCCGACGTTCCCGTACAGCATGTTGTTCGAACTATTCCCCGTCAGATCAAGATCAGCGCACCCCAGCAAAGTCGCACTTACAAATCCCGACAGCAACGTGGTAGAGGCCGAGAGATTTAGCGATGGCGTACCCGAAGCCACGGCAAGCAGGTCGACCTTGGCATTGCTTGATCCGATTTCGATGCTGATCGTCCCATAGGTGAACGACCCTTTGCCCAGCGTCACGGTGATCGTCCCTTTGGACAGATCGGAAGGTGTCAGTTCAAGCGAATAACCACCGGCTGATTCGCTTTGAACCTTTGTCCCGCCACCTGAAATCCAGTATCCGCCCAGACCTTCACCGATGTCATAGAACCTGTCACCGTCCTTGTCGCTGATCACAACCCCTGTCACGAACACCGACGTTCCCGAGGACGCAAATGCCTCCGTCAGCATCGAGGCATTGTAGGTCCGCCCGCCCGAGGTGAAGGAACCCTGTTCCTGGCCGACGCCGATTTCACTGAAGTCCGGATCAAGGGTGTTCTCCCGGTGACCCGGGCTGAAGAACAGGTTTTCGTAAAGATCTTCAATCGCTTGATTGGGATTGATCGTGCTACTTGAGCCAATCCAGGCGATGTTTTCGCCCCAGGTCCAACTTCCCTCAAACACATAGCCAGCACTCGCCATCCGGTCGCCGGGGCTTGTGCCGTTTACCCCCGTGTGGCTGAACACATCCGTTTGCAGCATCCATTTCGAATGGCTGATCGCCGCAGACTCAAGCTGGTCATTGGGGGCAAGGACCTGTTTGGCCGGACTGCTGATCGTACCGGCCGGGAGCCCCTCGTTCAAGTCAATCCCGAGTCGCGTTGCCTCAGCAACCGGGTCAAGTCTGGCTCGGTTGATGAGTTCGATCAGCAATTGCTCGGCGGCGGTCAGGGACATTGTGTTTTGCTCCTGCGGCGAACGGGGCGCGGAAAGAATACAACTAGGATATCACAGTCAATGCTGGCGGCATAAGGGCATAAACTTGTTCGGGTTTGGGCCGTGTCGTCGCGTCTTTCTCTGCCCGGTTCGCCGACATCTCCATCTTCGTAGCCCATCAAGCTTGGTTACGATGACAGAACTTCGGGAAACCACCATTATCTTGCGCAAACCCGCCGATGGCGGGCTCCTCGGTCTGCGGAATACCGCCGGGGGCGCTGCCGTGACGGAATGTTATTTTTGTGGTGTTTCAGTCTGCGCGCAGCGGCCTGAAAGATTGCTGATCGGCTAAGCCACCGCTCAAGAAATACCGACGCGATACCGACGTAATACCGACGCGATACCGACACGATACCGAGAACATTTAAGCTTATAATTCAAGGTCATAGATTGAAAACTGCGAGCACCCCCCTCACCCCCCCCGCGAAAACCGGAAAGGTCAACGAGAGGTTAATCTCACTTCATCGGCGCCCCGCCCTCGGCCTTGCGTCGCGCAACGAAGGCGTCCAATGCCTCGACCACACCGGGATCAATCGGCGGATCCTCATGTTCAGCCACCTCTGTCATCGGCCTTGTCGATGGTCTCTGGTTCGAACAGTGCATCGACCCTGACCGCATCACGCTGGCACAGGCGCGTCAGGCCTGCATAAGTCTCCTTGAACCCGTCCTCGGGCCATTCGCTTGATCGTCGGGGCCCGTTACAGGACTTGCCCCAAGGGCATCCTTGACAGGCCCGAAGTCCCTTGCCGACTTTGCGCCGCAACCCTCTGCCAGACCGCGAGGCGCCCTTGCGGACCGAAACTGTAACCCTCCCGTCGGACAGTCCGAGCACATTCAGGACGCTGACTCGTCACGTCTGGGGGACACCCGGTGCGCGGCCCAAGGTCTATACTCAGGCAGGCCTGCACGCCGACGAAATGCCCGGTCCCATCGTCGCACATCATCTGATGACGCACCTTGATGCGGCCGAGGCCAAAGGCCGGATCGCAGGTGAGATCTCGGTCGTCCCCTTCGCAAATCCCATCGGCCTAGGCCACTGGATAGCGCACAAACCGCAGGGCCGTCAGGACCTTGAAAGCCTCCAGAACTTCAATCGCCACTATCCCGAGCTGGCTGCCATTGCTGCCGACGACCTCGAAAACTGCCTGACCGACGATCCCGTCCAAAACACCGCCCTGGTCCGCCAGGCCTTCGCCGCCGCCCTCGACCGCGCCTCGGTCACGACTGAAATCCAGTCCCTCCGCATCGCCCTTCTCAAGTGGTCGCATGATGCCGACTATGTCCTTGACCTGCACTGCGATCACTTCGCGATCCTCCACCTCTACGCTTCGACCGCCCGGCCCGAAATTACCTGCCTCCTCTGCCAAAGCACGGTGGCCCGCCTCGCGCTCATTCAGGACGTCTCCGGCGGCAACGCTTTTGACGAGGCACATACTGCCCCTTGGGCCGCCCTTCGCGCCCGTTTCGGCACCCGCCATCCGATTCCCCCGGCCTTGTTTTCAACGGCGCTGGAATACCGTGGCCAGTTCGACGTGGATGACGCTACCGCGACGCAGGACGCCGCCAACCTCGTCACCTTCCTGACCGGTATCTGCGCCCTGAACGGCGCCGCCGCCCCACAGTACCTTGACGCCCGCCACTTGCCACTCGGCGGCGCGCCCGAGGTTTTTGCGCCTCAGGGTGGCATCGTGACATGGGCCGCTTCCGTCGGGGCAGAAGTCACAGAAGGCCAGACGCTCGGCCACGTGACGGATCCGACAAGCCGCATCCGCCTGCCCTTCAACGCGCCAGTCGCGGGCCTTCTTTTCCGCATGGAACTCTGGCGCTCTTGCCTCCGCGGGCAAAGCCTTTGCCAGATCGCGGGCGAAACAATCTTCAGGTCGGGCGACCTGATGTCAGACTGAGCATAACAAGATCAAAAAAAGAAAAGGGAGTTGCAATATGATCGGAAGAATCGGAAAGGGGTTGGCAGGCTGCATCCTCGCCGTAGCCCTCTCCTTCGGCGGACCGGCGCTCGCATAAGACGCAATCCTTGACAGGGGCGTCGGGTCTGAATGGTCCTCGCTGATCCCCATATCAATTTTGACGCCGCCGCCGGCTGGATCCAGTCCGACGCCTACGAAGGCCTAATAACTTTCGCACAGGATGGCAGCGTCATCCCCGGCGCAGCCGAAAGCTGGGAGATGAGCGCAGACGGCCTCACCTACAGCTTCCGCCTGCGGAAGGGGCTCAAGTAGTCGAACGGTGACCCGCTGGTCGCGCAAGATTTCGTCAACGGCGTGCTGCGCACCCTTCATCCCGACACCGCCTCGGAAAAAGGCTACTATTTCATCTCGGTCATTCAGATTCCTGGGGCGGCTGAACTGGCCAACAGCGAAACGAACGACCCTTCCGTTCTCGGCATTACTGCGCCTGATGACCGCACCCTTACCCAATGCTTGCTGAAATGCAACCTAGGACAGAGTTTACACTCTGCCTATAGTCGTGCGAACTAGGGTAAAATGCAATCTGGAATTGTGTTTAGGATGATGCGGTGAACAGGCTTTTCCATTTCTCCCTCAATACGTTCTTCTGCACTTTGCCCATGGCATTGCGCGGAAGGTCATCGGCCAGAATGATCCGCTTGGGAAGCTTGAACGTCGCAAGCCGTTCGCGCATCTGACCCTTCAATCTATCTTCAGTCAGGTCGGCGCCGGGCCTTGGCACGACGATGGCCACGACCGCCTCGCCGAAATCGGGATGTGGCACGCCGATGATGGCCGAGGCTGCGACACCTTCCAGATCGTCGAGCACATCTTCGACCTCCACCGGATAGACGTTCAACCCACCGGAAATGACCAGATCCTTGGACCGGCCCACGATCCGCAAATAACCGTCGGCGTCGTAGGCCCCAATGTCCCCAGTTATGAAGAAGCCAGTGGACCGGAACTCGGACGCGGTCTTTTCGGGCGCTCTCCAGTATCCATCGAACACGTTTGGGCCGCGGACCTCGATTGACCCCACGGCACCCTTTGCCAGGTTCGCGCCCGTCGCCGGATCGCAAACCCGCACATCTATGCCCGGCAGGGCCATCCCGACCGTGCCGGCACGCCTTTCTCCGACATAGGGGTTCGAAGTGTTCATGTTCGTCTCGGTCATGCCGTAGCGTTCAAGGATCGCGTGTCCGGTCGCGGAGCTCCATTCCCGGTGAGTTATGGCCGAAAGAGGGGCCGAACCGGAAACGAAAAGCCGCATATGAGCGACAACTTCCATGTCGAGCCGTGGATCATTCAGCATTCGGGCATAGAATGTAGGCACGCCCATCATCACAGTGGTCTGGGGCAGGGCCGCAAAGACCGCGTCGGGATGAAAGGCTGGCAGGAATATCATTGACGCACCTGCCATGATCACAGTGTTTGTTGCTACGAACAGACCATGCGTATGGAACACCGGCAGCGCATGAAGAAGCACGTCACTTTCTGTGAACCGCCACGCATCGGCCAGAGTTTCCGCATTGGACCCGAGGTTTTCGCGGCTCAGCATGACGCCCTTCGACCGCCCGGTCGTTCCAGACGTGTAGAGGACTGCAGCAAGATCTGAGCCGACGCTTTCCACATCGCTGAAGTCCGGTTCCGCGATGTCGGCCCGATGTGCCATATCTTCCATGCTCATCGTCCGCGTGCCTTCGGCGATCCCTGTCATCGCCGCAACATTCCCCGGATCGCAAAGATGAACGGCCGCTTCCGAGTTGGACAGGAAATACGCGGTTTCTGAGGTTGTGTAGGCCGGGTTCAGGGGTAGAAAGACGATACCTGCCCTGAGGCAGCCCAGATAGAGACAGATGAATTCTGCCGATTTCGACCCCTGACAGGCCAGCCTGTCACCTCTGACCAATCCGAGGGCCGTCAGTGCCCCGGCATACTGCCCCGCGCGGTCGAGAGTCCTGCGATAGGTGAATGACAAGCCACCCGGTACCGCCATGAACTGACGCGCGGCATCCTGTGCCCCACGCTCCAACGCCCGCAAGATGTCCATGGTCTGCTCTCCCTTTCGCTCGCCAGCCATGGCTGGCAAGACTGCCCGACTTGGTCAAGCCTGCATGGTTCTGCGCCTTGCAGACGAGGAGCATTCATGAAAGGGAAGGGTCGCGTCTTTTCTGACACGGACACCTGACATGACTGCCACGTCCCCTCACGCGGCGACCGACGCCGCCTATGTCGTCATCTTCGGTGTCGCACTTGGTCACCTTCTTAACGATGTAATGCAGTCTCTGGTTACGGCGATCTACCCGCTGCTTCAGGTTGAATTCTCGCTTGATTTCTGGCAGATCGGTCTCTTGAGCTTCGCCTTTCAGGTCACTGCCTCGATACTGCAGCCTGTCATCGGGAACTATACGGACAAGAACCCGATGCCTCAGTCTCTTGCATTAGGAATGGGATCGACGCTGGTCGGAATCGTCCTTCTGGCGGTTGTGCATTCGTACTGGCTGCTCGTGCTTGGTGCCATGCTGATCGGCGTGGGTTCGGCCATATTCCATCCCGAAGCCTCACGTGTTGCCCGCTTTGCGTCAGGTGGGCGCTATGGCACAGCGCAATCATTGTTTCAGGTTGGAGGCAACATCGGGACAGCAGTTGGCCCGCTGCTCGCCGCGTTTATTGTTGTCCCGCACGGCAGGCCCAGTCTTTTGTGGTTCTCTGTCGGGGCGATGCTTGGGATCGTCTTGCTGCGTCGCGTTGGAAGCTGGTACTCCCGTTACCGAACCGCGCATCCGCCGATTGCCGGGTCAACAAGCGTAAGTGACGTTGCGCCAGAAAAGGTTCGGATGTCGCTGATTATCCTTGCGCTGTTGGTGTTCTCCAAGAACATCTATACGGCCAGCTTTTCAAGCTATTACACCTTCTTCCTCATCGAACGCTTTGATCTGTCTGCACAGCAGTCGCAACTGATGTTGTTCGTGTTTCTTGCGGCGATGGCCGTGGGCGTCATGATCGGCGGCCCGATCGGTGACCGTTTTGGCGCCCGCACTGTCATTTGGTTTTCGATCCTTGGTATTCTGCCGTTTACACTTGCGCTGCCTTATGTAGGCCTGATCGGCACGGGTGTCTTGACGGTAGTCATCGGCGTGATCCTTGCGTCGGCCTTTCCGGCGATCCTTGTTTTTGCGCAGGAACTGGTGCCCGGGCGGATTGGTATGATCAATGGTCTGTTTTTTGGTTTTGCGTTCGGCATGGGCGGGGTCGCTGCAGCTGTGCTGGGGGTTGTAGCGGATTGGAAGGGGCTCGAATTCGTATTCTTCATTTGTTCGTGGCTGCCAGTCATGGGTCTGCTGACGATCTTCCTTCCGCGTAACGTAGTGCGTCCGCGGCAGAACTAGGGGCCCGGACTGGCGCGGCCACGCCCGCCTTCCTATCTTGCTTTCTCAAGGGGGCGGCTCGATTAGGCATACTGGCCCCGAAGAACGCGATGTTTCTTCCGAATTCCGTGACGGAATCCGGATTTTGATGCGTATTCGGGGCCAACGCGTCGGCCCTACCAGACTGGACACCGTTGCCATGACGACCATCGACCGATCCGCCAAACCCGAATGGGCGATGACCCGGCGCGAGGCAGATATAGCCCGCCGCAAGCGTGAAGGTCTGCCGCCTCGTAGCCGCCGCTGGCCCTGGATCCTGCTAGCCCTTGTCGTTGCCGGGGTTGGTGGCTTTGGCTGGTGGAAGACACATCAGCCTGCCCCTGTAGTAGAAGTGAGGACGCCTGAGCCTGTCATCGTCAGCCGGATGCAGGTGAATCCGGACGAATATGTGGACATTGCCCCCCAGACACTTGAGCGCGCGATAAAGGTCATCGGCACCCTTCAGCCTTCGCGCAAGGCGGAACTTTCCTCTCAGACCGGTGGGCTGGTCGAAGCAGTTAACGTCCGGCCCGGTGACACGGTCAAGGCGGGGGACGTGATGGTGCAGGTTGATGTCGAACGCTTGACGCTCGACCTTGACCTTCAGCGCAGCAATGCTGATGCGACGCGCGCGCAGTTGGCCCTGGCAGAAGGACAACTTGAACGGGCGAAGGCGCTCGTTGATCGTGGGGTTGGTACCGCCTCTACCATGGAAGAAGCACAAAGTAGCGTGGACGGGCTGCGGGCCAGCCTGTCGGCCCAGATAGATCAGGTTTCGGTCGCTGAACTCACATTGCGCAACGCGTCGGTCCATGCCCCGTTCGATGGCGTCGTCTCGGCCCGCAATGTGGAACCGGGCACATTTATTCAGGTTGGCGCGCCGCTCATCACCATTGTCGATCTTTCCACAGTCGAGTTGGAGGCCAACGCCTCTGTCTCAGCCGGGTCGCTCTTGAGTCCGGGTCAAGCCGTTTCGGTCACAGTTGACGGAATCCCGGACCGGGTCTTTCCCGGCACGGTGGAACGCATAAACCCTGTTGCCGCAGAAGGCACGCGCGCGATTCCTGTCTACATCAGGCTCGCCAATCCCAACGATGTGCTGCTTGGCGGCATGTTCGCCACGGGACAGGTGGTGGTGGCCCGGCAGGAGGATGCAATCGCCATCCCTTCAGATGCGATCCGCGAGGATGGTGACGGCAAATACGTCCTTGCCATTGTCAATGGCACACTTATTCGGCAATCTGTGGCGCCCGCCGAGCTGTGGGAAGGCAGGATGACCCGCATCAGTGAAGGGTTGAAGCCCGGGGATGTGGTCGTGGCCGCGGCTCTGCCCGAACTTAGCGTCGGCGATCAGGTCGAACTTGTGGGAAACTGATCCGATGTTTCTGACCCGCATCAGCGTCAACCATCCCGTGTTTGCAACGATGGTCATGGCGGCGATCCTTGTGTTCGGGATCTTCAGCTTTCAGCGCCTTGCGATAGAAGAATTCCCGGATATCGACTTTCCGGTTGTGGCCGTACTTGTGACCTATCCTGGCGCGTCTCCCGAGGCGGTCGAGAACGACATCATCAAGCCCATCGAAGACGCTGTGAATACGATCAGTGGGATAGAAACGGTCCGTTCAACCAGCGCCTCGGGTCAGGGCCGGGTCATCATGTTCTTCGACATGGACGTGGCGTCGGCTGATGCCGCCCAGAACGTCCGCGACCGGATCGCAGGCATCAAGGGGCGCTTTCCCGACAATGCCGAAGAGCCGACCGTCCTGCGTTTTGATCCCGCCTCGCGGCCCATCATGTCTCTTGCGGTCAGCGGGGGAAACCTGTCGACCCGTGATCTGACGGCGCTGACCGAGGACGTGATCGTGCCCCGACTCTCCGCTGTGCAGGGGGTCGGCAGTGCCACGGTAGTCGGCGGCGCGGCACGCGAGTTGCAGATTCTGATCGACCCCGACCGGATGAACGCCTTTGGCGTCGGTGTCGGCGAGGTCACCGCTGCGCTCTCTTCAGACAACCGCAACTTGCCGGCGGGGTCCATCGATACCAAAGGTATCGTCCAGTCTGTCCAGATCGAAGGCCGCCTCGACCGGGCCGAGGATTTTCTGGACATCATCGTTGCCCGACGTGGAGGCCAGCCGGTACGTCTTGGCGATGTTGCAACCTTGCAAAGCGGTTCTGCCGAGGCGACCTCTATAGCACTTCTCGATGGCGAACCGGCGCTAGCCGTTGACGTGATCAAGACGCAGGGGTCCAACACTGTCGAGATCGCCAGAAGCATCCGAGCCGCCGTCGACGAGCTTGTTGCCAGTGATCTGCCTGAAGGCGTCACCGTCGATATCGTCCGCGACAACGCCAAGTCGGTTGAGCAAAGCTATCAGAGCGTCCAGAACATGCTGGTCGAAGGCGCAGCACTTGCGACAGTCATCGTCTTCCTGTTCCTCAACTCGTGGCGTTCGACCGTCATAACCGGCCTTACCCTGCCAATATCGGTCATCGGCACGATGACCTTGCTTTGGGCCTTTGGCTTTACGCTCAACATCATGACCCTATTGGCCCTGTCGCTCGCCATCGGGCTCTTGATCGACGACGCCATCGTGGTGCGTGAAAACATCATGCGCCATCTGCACATGGGCAAGACGCATCGGCAGGCTGCACTCGATGGCACGAACGAAATCGGCCTCGCCGTGCTGGCGACGACCTTGTCCATCGTGGCCGTATTCATGCCCGTAGCCTTCATGGACGGGATCATCGGCCGTTTCTTTCTGCAGTTCGGTGTCACGGTCAGTGTTGCCGTGATGATCTCGCTTTTTGTGGCCTTCACGCTCGACCCAATGATGTCGTCTGTCTGGTATGATCCCTCGGCAGCACCGGGCGCCAAACGTGGACCCCTCGGTCGCCTGATTGCCCAGTTTGACCGCTTCGTGTCCTGGATCGCCCGGGGGTATCGTCACGTCCTGCGGTGGAGTCTGCGCCACCGCATAACGACCCTTTTCGTCGCGTTCCTGGCCTTCATCGGGTCATTCTTCCTTTTCCCGTTGGTTGGTGCCGAGTTTGCACCTGCAGTCGACAATTCTGAATTCCGGGTCGATGTAACGACGCCAGTCGGATCTTCGCTCGACTACACGGCCGGCAAGATGCGTCAGGTCGAAAGCCTGTTGCGTACCTTCCCGGAGGTGGAGCGGACCTATGTGACCGTCAACGGAGGGCAGAACAACGCCAACTCCAATTCGGGCACGGTCGAGGTCACAATGGTATCGCCCGATCAGCGGGTTCGTTCCCCGCAGGACATGTCCCTGCCAGTGCGCGCGGTGTTGGCGACCATTCCCGGCATCGCCTTTGCGGTAGGGGCGGCAGGGGGGCTTGGCGGTTCTGATGCGCCCATTCAGATCAGTCTTTCCGGTGAAAGCTTTACGGTCCTTGGCCCGCTCGCTGATGAACTCGTGCGGCGTCTGGCCACCATCGACGGGATCGAGGACGCCAAGTCCAGCCTTGATGACGCGCAGCCGGTTATTGGCATCCGCGTGAACCGCGATGCAGCCAGTGACCTTGGCGTCACGCTGGCGCAGGTTGGGGATACTCTGTCACCCATGCTGGGAGGGCAGTCGGTCGGTGATTGGACCGCCCCCGACGGCCGCAGCTACGCCGTCACTGTGCGCTTGCCTGAAGCCGTGCGCGGTGACCGGGCGACGATCGGGTCACTGCCCATCGCGCAGGCCAGCGGGCAGGGGCTTGTCCGGCTCGATCAGGTGGCAGAACTCGTCGAATCCACCGGCCCCTCCCAGATTGACCGGGAGAACCTTGCACGCAACATCACCGTGACTGCCAATCTGGCCGGTGCGAGACTGGGTGACGTTTCTGCCGAGGTGCAGGCCGCGGTCGACAGCATGCAGATGCCACCCGGATACCGCATTTCAACCGGCGGCGAATCGCAGGATCTTGCTGAGTCGGCGTCAACGGCCCTCACAGCCCTCTTCCTTGCTGTTACCTTCATCTACTTCGTGCTGGCCTCGCAGTTCGGCAGTTTTCTGCAGCCCATTGCGATTATGTTCTCGCTGCCTCTTGCATTGATCGGGGTGATGGTGGGGCTGCTGGTTGGAGGGTCGACCCTGAACATGTTCTCGATCATCGGGTTCATCATGCTCATGGGGTTGGTGGTCAAGAATGCGATCCTTCTTGTCGACAACGCCAATCAGCACGTGAAGGAGGAGATGAACCTTTATGACGCGCTGGTCGAAGCAGGCCAGACCCGGTTCCGTCCGATCATCATGACGTCGCTTGCCATGATCTTTGGCATGTTGCCCCTGGCGCTGAACATCCATGAAGGCAGCGGTCAGAATGCGCCGATGGCCCATGCAGTGATTGGTGGCCTCATCTCATCGACCATCCTCACGCTTGTCGTGGTGCCCGTTGCGCTCACTTACCTTGATCATTGGGGAAAGCGCGTTTCAATGTGGTTCCCTGCGCCCCCGGATCATCAGTCAGGCAAACCAGCCGAGTAGTATCTGGACACATCAAAAGATACACGAAACGCCAATCTGATCAGTGTTACAGAAAAGACTATGTTGTTCTATGAACAACACATGACAAAATGGACCGGGCGAACGGCTTTGCGCCCGATCAAAGACAGGAACGACACAAGAGTTGTACGATCATTCAACCTCATTCCCCTATACAGTTGACGCGATCCAGCGTTCGGGCGTTCTGACGGGCATACCGACCCTTCTGAGGGAGTTCGGCGTTCCGCTTGAAAGGGTTGTCGAAGGTCTTTCGATCCCGCAGGTGGTCTTTACCGATCCGAACAGCCACTTGTCCTATCGCGAGGCCAGCATCCTCATTGAGCGCTGTACCGAACTTAGCGGTTGCCCTCATTTCGGCGTGCTCCTCGGTTCAAGGTTTGACCATCGGGCACTCGCTGTTGCAGGCGCATGGATGGCACAGGCACCGGACCTTGGTTCTGCGCTAAGCGGGTTTGTGTTGCTGCAATACTTCAATTCGCGTGGGGCATCAGCCTATCTGCATCCGATGGGCGACAAGGTCATCTTTGGCTACGGCATCTACGAGCGCCAGGCGGTCGCCCGCGACCAGATCTATTCGCTTGCTCTTCTGGTCGCACTAAACGCCATCAGACAGATCACGCGGCGCGATGACAGGCTTGTGGCCGTCCATCTTCCAATCCGACAGCCCGAGGATGTGGGGCCCTTCGTCCGAGCGTTCCGCGCGCCGCTGCTTTTCAACCAGCTTGAGGCTGGCCTTGTCTTTGATCAGATCGCGCTTGGCGATCCGATCAATCCGGGTGAACCCGTTCCGTTTGACATCTGGCTTCGCCGTGCGTTGAACAATGCGCCCGTCCCAATCGGGATCTGGAAGGCGCGGGTCCTGCACGCGCTGCGTCCTTTGATGCTGCTTGGTCAGGGCAGGGCCCCTGCCGTCGCGGCCCACCTCGGGATCAGCACACGCAGCCTGAATCGCTACCTTGAACGTGAAGGTACAACGTTTCAGACCTTGCTGGACGAGATCCGGTTCACGACGGCCTGCGAACTGCTCGCCCTGACGGATCTTTCCATTGCCGAAGTTTCTGACGCCCTCCTTTTTGCCAACCACAGCGCCCTTGTCGGGGCGTTCCACCGCTGGAGTGGCATGACCCCCACCGAATGGCGGCGGCGTGGGCGGAAAACGAAGATGGGACGGCCGGGCACCGTTTGAGGACCGGGCCAGCAGCGGTTCAGTACGGAATGCCTTGCATTGGCAGACCGCCGGCCGCAGTGAGCAGGCTTGTCAGGCTTGCTGCGACACCGGAGTCTACGAGGCGAACTTGCCTGATTGTTCCGTTGATCTGCGGGACCGTGATGTAGGGTAAGCGGTGGCTGAGGACCGTCCTAGTTTCCGCTTGACTGGTTTTGGAATGCCCATGGCATGAGGTCGTCGATGCGGGACGCTGGGTGGCGGTTAGCGATGGCTGTCAGGGTTGCGCGAAGGTAGGCGTAAGGGTCGA
>JAPLPE010000035.1 GCA_026400355.1 Rhodobacterales bacterium
CCTCGGACCAGCGCAAGTCCCACCTCCCGGAATGGACCCACATGTACAATTGGCATCGCCCGCACGGCAGTCTAAACTCAGGACCGCCAATCAGCCGACCTGCTCAGACCCAGGACAACCTGTCGAGGTTCCTCAGCTAGAGGCGACCGGTCGTCAAACCGCCTGCGGCAGAGGTTTGCCCTCGGCCCAGGCCATGATGTTGTTCAACGCCATCTGCCCCATCGCTTCCCGCACTTCCAAAGCGGCAGTGCCGAGGTGGGGCAGCAGCACGACATTCTCCATCACCCGCAGCGTCCGGGGCACAAAGGGCTCCGCTTCATAGACATCAAGACCTGCGCCCTTGATCGTCCCGGCCTGGAGGGCGGCAATGAGCGCAGGCTCGTCCACGACATCGCCCCGGGATATATTGACGAAGATTCCGGACGGTTTCATGGCCGCAAGAGCCTTGGCATTGATCAGATGACGATTGGCCCCACCACCCGGCACGGTGACGACAACGATATCAACCGTGCCCATCAGCTCTTCCAGCGTTTCGATCTGCAGCGCAGGCACCTTCGTCGCCTTGGCCGAACGGTTGTAGAAATAGACCGGCATGCCAAAGCCATAGTGGCAGCGGTGCGCCACGGCCTGCCCGATCCGGCCCATGCCGACGATCCCGACCTTCTTGCCGGTCACATGCGTGCCCAGCATCGCCTTCGGCCCCCAGCCCTTCCACTGGCCAGCACGAACAATGCGTTCGCCTTCACCCGCCCGGCGGCAAGTGGCAAGGATCAGCGTCATCCCGATATCGGCCGTCGCATCCGTCACCGTGTCCGGCGTGTTGGAAACCGCCACGCCCGCAGCCTTGGCCGCCACAGCGTCAATGTGGTTAAAGCCGACGCCAAAATTGGCCAGCACGCCGCAGCGGATCGCACCCTTCGCCTTTTCAAAGGCCGCCGCGTTGAAGGTATCCCCAAGCGTCGGCAGAATGGCGTCATAGGATCTGAGCGCTTCGGCAGCCTCATCTTCGGTCAGGCCAATGGCGCTTTCACGCAGGGTGACATCGAAATGCCTGCGGGCAAAGTCGATGTTGGCTTGCGGGACAAGACGGGTGATCAGAAGTGTGTTCAATGCAGTCGCCCTCCGACAGGCACGTCCCGTTCGGGACCGATCAGTATGATATCGCCGTTTTCATCCGGCAGGCCCAGCACAAGTACCTCGGACACGAACTTGCCGATCTGGCGCGGGGGAAAGTTGACGACAGCCAGAACCTGACGGCCAATCAGGGTCTCGGGCTCATAATGTCGGGTGATCTGCGCCGAAGACCGCTTTTCCCCCAGCGCACCGCCGAAATCGACCCAAAGCTTGATCGCGGGCTTGCGCGCCTCGGGATAGGGTTCTGCGCGGGTGATGCGGCCGACGCGGACATCGACCTTGAGAAAGTCGTCAAACGTGATCTCAGCCACGGCCCAGCTCCCTTGAACGGTCAGCGGCGGCGGTTACGGCACGGTTCAGCAGTGCAGGAAATCCTGTGCCTCCGTCCATAAGGATGACAAGTGCCGCCTGCGTCGTACCATTGGGCGAGGTCACGTTCCGGCGCAGTTGCGCTGGGTCTTCATCCGCTTCCTCGGCCAGTATGCCTGCGCCAGCCACGGTCGCTTTGGCCAACTTCATCGCCAGATTGGCAGAGAGGCCCTGCGCCGCACCAGCGGCGGCAAGCGTCTCGATCAGGTGGAACACATAAGCGGGACCAGAACCCGAAACGGCCGTCACGGCATCCATTTGGCTTTCGGTGTCAAGCCGCACCGTCTGCCCCACGGCCTGTAGCAAAGCCTCGGCCTGATCGATCTGGGCAGCCGTGGCGTTCGCATTCCCGATCAGGGCCGTGATACCCCGCCCGATAGCCGCCGGCGTATTTGGCATGGCGCGGACGACAGGGGTCTTTTCGCCCAGAACGGCTTCATAAGTGGCCATTGAGGTTCCTGCCGCGACCGAGAGGAAAAGCGTCGAACCATTCCCCAGCGCCACCATTGTGGGCAAAGCCGCGCCCATCATCTGCGGCTTGACCGCGATCAGGACGATGGCCGGAGCCGGAGGCAGAGTCGCGTTCACATGAACACCCTGCGCAATCACCCAAGCCGAGGGCATCGGGTCGATCACCCAAACCGCTGAGGCCGGCAAACCATGCCGGAGCCAGCCGGCCAGCATGGCCGAACCCATCTTTCCGCAGCCCAAAAGGACAAGGCCCCGGCTTGCGATATCGTCAAAATTCATCAAGCGCCCCTTCTTGTCCGGGCGACGTTACGGCGGGGCGACGGGGGGTTCAAGGCAAGGCGATGGTTTCGTCCGCCCCGCCGGGGCGGGAGGGACGAACACCGTATCGGTCACGCCCGGCCGTAGGCCTCGGCAATCGCAACCTGGAGGCTGTCGGCGGGGCTGCGGTCGCCCCAGGTGACTAGCTGGAAGGCCGGATAGAACCGCTCGCAGTTCATGACAGCCGTGCGGATCATCGTATCGATCTGCTCGGGCCCGGCTACCTGTTCGCCCGTCAAGACAAGACCGTAACGGTAGACCATCAGATTCTGTTCACCCCACCAGGTGAAACACCCGGCCCAGCACAGATCATTCACCCGATTCAGCAGATCGTAGACAGCCGGCAGACGGCCCTCGGGCGGCTCCATCTCATAGGTGCAGATCAGCCGCAGGGTTTCGTCAAAGGCCGACCAGGCCAGAGTAATCGAATAGGTGCGCCACTGACCTTCGACCGCCATGGCGATCTGGTCTTCGGCAATCCGGTCGAACTCCCACTCATGGTGTTCGGCGATGTGCTCGACCAGGTCGATCGGATGGATATCGTCAGACTCGATGTACTGCTCGGACAGTGCCATTTGCGGCCTCGTTTGTTGTAGCGCCGGGGTCGTGGTAAGCCCCCAAGCGCTAGGTGCCTGCTCTAGGACAGGTGGTGCAAATCACCGATCCCTACCATTGATGGTGGAGGGCAAAGGGACTGTCTGTAAAGCAGAAATATGGGGATAAGCCGGTTTTCTTGGGCGGAAGCTGACGAAATGGGCGCAAGGCCGCCGCCATGTAAATGGCTTGTGACGTTGTCTCTGCCATTGTGTGACAGGGGATGCGGTTGCGCATCCCGGCCGCGCGGGGCAATCTCGGGCAGAACGCCGTGTCCGGAGGAACTGCCATGAATATCGATCTGCTGAAACGACTTTGCGAAACGCCCGGCGTGCCGGGATATGAGGGCAGGGTCAGGTCGTTGATCGAACACGAGATCGAGGGGCTGTTCGACGAGGTGCGGAACGACCCGATGGGATCGCTCCTTTGCCGCAGGAATGCCAAGGCAAAAGCCAAGAACCCGCTGCGCATAATGCTTCTTTGCCACATGGACGAGATCGGCTTCCTCGTCAGCCACATAAGCGACAAGGGCTACCTCTATCTGCAGCCCGTCGGCGGGTTTGACCCGCGCAACCTCTTTTCCCGCCGGGTCACGGTCTGCACGGCGACCGGAGACATCAAGGGCGTGATGAACCCGGGCGGCAAGCCGATCCACATCTCCTCGCCCGAGGACCGCAAGAAGGTGCCTGAGGTCGGCGAATTCTTTATCGACGTGGGTCTTGGCGCGAAGACGTCCGAGGTCGTTCACGTGGGCGATATGGTCGTCATGGACGAACCCTTTCTTGAAATGGGAAACAAGGTCGTCTCCAAAGCGCTCGACAACCGGATCGCCTGCTGGCTGGGTATCGAGGCTGTACGGGCGCTGGGCAAAGCCGGGCGCGGGGCCGAGATTCATGTGGCCTTCACATGTCAGGAGGAAGTCGGCCTGCGCGGCGCGCGGACCGCGTCCTACGCGATCAAGCCCGATATCGGCATCGGCATTGACGTGACCCTGGCCTGCGACACGCCGGGCGTACCCGAACAGGACCGCACAACCGAACAGGGCAAAGGCTTCGGCCTCCACATCAGGGACGGGTCATTTATCGCTGATGCGGGGCTGGTGGCCGATCTGGACGCGCTGGCGCGGAAGAAGAACATCCCCTTCCAGCGGACCATGCTCATGGCAGGCGGGCAGGATGGCGCGGCCGCACAGCAGGCGGCAGCAGGCGCCCGCGTGGTCGGAATCGTCGTGGGGACGCGGTACATCCACACAGTCACCGAGATGGTCGACAAGACCGACCTCAAGGCGGCACTCGATATCCTTGTCGCCTATTTGTCCGAATTCTGACGGCAGGGGGCGGCACAGAGAAAGATCAACGCCGCCCTTCCTTCACGCCAGATCGGGAAGCATTTGCTTCATCGTGGTGATCTTACGATCCCCGCGACGCATGCCATTGGTCATCCGGACAGGCCGTTATGGTGTCTTTTAGGGACCGGAGCGGGCGGACCCGAACCAGTCTTTCTGCGCAATATCTGTCGTTTGGTCTTCGCAAGAAACAGGCTGATGGCATCGCTGAACTTGGCCCCGGTCAGCCGACCCTTGTTTCCAGCGCCTTGATCTTGTCCCGCAGGGTGGCGTTTTCCGCGACAAGGCCGTCGAGCCGTGCTGTGAGCGCCTCAAATTCTTCCCGGGTGACAAGATTGCGGTCCGCCAGCCAGCGGTCCATCATCGACTTCATCGCATTCGACGCTTCGTCCTTGGCACCCTGGGCCACGCCCATCGCGCTGGTCATGATCTGGGACAGGTCGTCAAGGATCTTGTTCTTGGTCTGCATGGCATTCTCCGAAATGGCTTGCATTCTATATGGGCTGTGGCACCGCCCATCACAAGGTTGACTTCACCCCACCTTTGTCCAAGGAAGACACCATGCAGACAGGTATCCCCTTTCCCGACATATCTCCCGAGGTCTTTTCCATCAGCCTCTTTGGCCGGGAATTTGCGCTGCGGTGGTATGCGCTGGCCTTTATCGTGGGCATTCTGGCTGGATGGCGGGTGGCGCTGGCCCTCGTCAAGCGCCCCGGCCTGTGGCGCGACAATGTGGCACCGGCCACACCAGCCCAGCTTGAAAACCTGCTGACCTGGATCATCCTCGGCGTGATCGCCGGCGGGCGGATTGGTTATGTGCTGATCTACAAACCGGCATACTACTTTGACAATCCGTGGGAAATTCCAGTCTTGTGGCAGGGCGGCATGTCCTTTCACGGTGGTTTCATCGGCGTTGTCCTTGCGGTCTTCTTCTTTGCCCGCAGCAACAGGATTCCTCTCGGTTCGGTTGCCGACATCGTCGCCATAGCCGCAACGCCTGCGATCTTCCTGGTCCGCATCGCTAATTTCATCAATGCCGAGCTTTGGGGGCGGCCCACGACCCTGCCCTGGGGCGTGATCTTTCCGGGCGATGCCGCACAGACATGTGAAGGAGTTCTGACCCTTTGCGCCCGCCATCCATCCCAACTGTATGAGGCGGCACTCGAAGGCCTGCTACTGGGCTCTCTTCTGATCTATCTCGCCCTTCGGCGCGGTGCGCTCAAGTCGCCATGGCTCTTGTCGGGCATCTTCTTTGCCGGCTACGGGATCAGTCGGTTTCTGGTCGAATTTGTGCGCCAGCCTGACGCGCAGTTCGTGACGCCCGACAATCTGCTGGGACTTGCGCTGCACTTGAACGGCTGGGGCCTGACCATGGGGCAGCTTCTTTCACTGCCGATGATTGTGATCGGTATTGCGGTCATCATTGCTGCGCGGCGGACGCGTCCCGGGACGGTATGACTGCGCTGGCGGACCTCCTGACCGCCCGGATCCGGGCAAACGGGCCGGTTACCGTGGCAGACTACATGGCGGAATGCCTCCTGCACCCGCAGCATGGATACTATGCCACGCGCGACCCCTTTGGCGTGGCGGGCGACTTCACGACAGCCCCCGAGATCAGCCAGATGTTCGGAGAGTTGATCGGCCTCTGTCTCGCGCAAAGCTGGCTCGATCAGGGCACCCCGCCCCACATCCTCCTTGCCGAACTGGGGCCGGGCCGGGGGACGTTGATGGCCGACATCCTGCGGGCGACGGCCCGTGTGCCCGGGTTCCACACTGCGGCCGCGGTGCATCTGGTCGAAGCCTCGGCCACCTTGCGGCAAGTGCAGGCAAGAAACGTCCCGCAGGCCGAATGGCATGACTCCGTCAACGACCTGCCCGAAGGCCCCCTCTATCTGATTGCAAACGAATTTTTCGACGCTCTCCCGATCCAGCAGTTCGTTCGTGACGGAGACGGCTGGCGGGAACGCGCCGTCGGATTGCAAGACGACAGACTCGCCTTTGGCCTTACAACGGCAAGCCCGCTGCGGACGCTTGATCATCGTCTGGCGGATACGCGCGACGGCGATCTTGTGGAACTCTGCCCCGCCCTGCCCCCCATCATGGGAGAGATCGGGCGCCGCATTGCCAGTCATGGCGGTGCCGCCCTGATAGTGGATTATGGCGATTGGCGGTCTTTGGGCGATACGCTGCAGGCTGTGGCGGACCATGCCCCGACCGATCCGCTGGTCCATCCGGGCGCCGCTGACCTGACAGCACATGTAGACTTTGCGGCCATCGCGCAGGCCGCCGCACCGGCGCTGCACACGCGCCTCACCCCGCAGGGCGTTTTCCTCGAACGCCTCGGGATAGTCGGCAGGGCGGGGACCCTTGCCCGGAATCTCGCCGGTCCTGCTCTGGAAAGCCATCTGGCTGCGCATCGGCGCTTGACCCACCCGGCGGAAATGGGACACCTCTTCAAGGTAATGGGATTGTACGCCGCAGGCAGTGCCATTCTGCCAGGACTTGACGCATGAGCCTCGACATCATCACCGCCCCAGCGCTCCGGCCGGTCCGGCACGGGTTCTTTGGCCGCCGGGGCGGGGCGTCGTCGGGCGTCTTCTTGGGTCTGAACTGCGGACATGGCAGCACCGATCAATTCGAGGCGGTCACCATCAACCGGGAACGCGTGGCACAGGCGATGGACGTCGCGCCCGATGCCCTCCTTGGCGTCCATCAGACCCATTCGGCTGATGTCATCACAGTGACGGAACTACTGCAGACCCGACCCAGGGCCGACGCATTGGTGACGGCGACCCCGGGGCTGGTCCTGTCCGTCCTGACGGCGGACTGTCAGCCTGTCCTGCTGGCTGATGCCGGTGCAGGGGTTATCGGAGCAGCCCATGCCGGATGGAAAGGCGCCCTGCACGGCGTTCTGGATGCCACGATCGATGCGATGACAACGCTCGGCGCACGGCCTGGCCAGATTGTGGCCGTCATCGGTCCCACCATCAGTCAGCGCGCATACGAAGTCGGGCCAGAGTTTCACGATAACTTCATGGCCCAAGACGAAGGGTCTGCGCGGTTCTTTGCGCAGGGCGTGGGCGACAGGATGCTGTTCGATCTGCCCGGCTACGGCCTCTACCGTCTGCGAAAGGCCGGCGTGGGCCACGTGGAATGGACGCGGCACTGCACCTATTCCGACCCCGCACGTTTCTTCAGCTACCGCCGGTCTGTGCATGCGCGCGAGGCCGATTATGGCAGATTGATAGCAACCATTCGCCTGTGACACGGCGATGCCTTATTTCGCCTTGATCTCGGCCAAAGTAACCTTTGCTTTGCCATTAACCGGTCCGATTTAGGCCCTGATCGACTGTCAGATTCTCCTCAACAGTCCTGATCGAGGGGACTGACAAACTAGGAGACAGGCAAATGAAGATCGCAACCCGCATGATCAAGAACATGACCAAGGAAGCCACCGTTTGCAAAACCAAGATGCCCTGGGAACGCGGCCTGCGCCGTGAAGCCCTGATCGCCCGCCGCGATGCTGCTCCCGCGCCGCAACTCAAGCGCACCGCCTGATTTACCAGTCCGAAAGGATCTTACGACCACAAGCGCCGCTCCGTGCCAGATGGTCCGGGCGGCGTTTATGTGTCTGGCGGGTGCGATCGCGGACATGCGCCCTGAAGCCTTATCGAATCGGAATATGGCAGAATCGTTCGACTCTGGTGAACAATGATCAGGTCCCAACTGGATTGATCCGGTGGCCATCCCAGATCGTCATTTGCGTTGACGGACGCGCCCGAAAGCCAAGACAATCAGCCAACAGCAACTTTGCACGCTGTTGTCGGTGGGGGCCGGCAGTTGTGTGACCAACCGCAAGGTTAGTACATGACGACGAACGCTAGACTCCCCGCTGGTCTTGCGGTGGAAGAATTGACGCAACCGGCCCGCATGGACCGCTTCCCAAGGCCCGAACATGCACCCTCCGGGTCTACCCGGACCGATGGGCGATCCCAGCGCACGATGCCACTCATGCGCAAAGTCGAGGTCGCATGTCTGGGTTCGAACGGCAATGTGACCGACGCCGCGCGTCTTGTCCCTGCCGTTCCGGTGTTCGAGGATGCCTTTTCCGCTTTTGCCCGCGGGACTCTCCTGCAAACCGATCGCGGGCTTGTCGCGATCGAGGATCTGTGGCCCGGCGATCAGGTGCGCTCAGTCGGCAACGGGTTCCAGACGCTTCTGTGGCGCGGATCAACCATGATTGTCCCACATGCGCAGGGACAGGATGCCACGATGGGCCGCCTGACCCGGATCGCGGCCGATGCACTGGGCATAGCACGGCCGATGCATGATCTCGTGCTGGGGCCGCGTGCGCGTATGGCGCATCGCGCCCCAGGGATCAGGGCGATGACGGGCAAGGAAATCGCGCTGATCCCTGCGCGCGACTTCATCGACGGAAACAACGTGATCGAACTGACGCCTCCCGCCGCGGTGCCGGTGTTCCACCTCGCCTTTGCAGGCCACGAATGCATCATCGCAAATGGGGTCGAGATGGAAAGCTACCATCCCGGCCCGGCCCATGCGATGGGCCTGCGGCACGATCTGCTCGATCTCTTCCTCTCCTGCTTTCCCCATTTGAATAGTGTCGAGGACTTCGGCCTTCCCGTCTTGCCGCGACTGCGGTTGACCGATCTGGACCTGTTCAACGTCGCCTGAGTTCACTCAGGCGTCCCGGGCCAAACGCGCCTCAAGCACGTCAAAGGGGATGCCGGGTTCGTCCTTGGCTCCCCGGATGACAAGGCTCGTCTTGACGCTCGCCACGTTGGGCGCGGCCGTCAGTTGCTCGGTCAGGAAATTCTGAAATGTCCGCAGATCAGGCGACACGCACTTAAGGATGAAGTCGACCTCACCATTCAGCATGTGGCATTCCCGGACAAGCGGCCATGAAATGCACTTGGCCTCGAATGCCGACAGGTCGGCCTCGGCTTGTGATACGAGTCGCACCATCGCAAAGACCTGAACCTCGAATCCCATCTCGCGCGGGTCGATGTCGGCATGATAGCCCCTGATATAGCCCTGCTCCTCAAGCGTGCGGACCCGCCGCAGGCAAGGCGGCGCCGAGATTCCAACCCGCTTGGCTAACTCGACATTGGTCATCCGACCGTCGGCCTGAAGTTCGGACAGAATCATCCTGTCGATCTCGTCCAGTTTTTGTCCGGGCATCCGGCAGTCCCCCTGTGTCGGCTTTGCGGAATGTAGGGAATAATACAACTTCGCGCAATTATATTTCGCAATCGCGCAATTTCCTGCGGCAAACTTGCCGCCCCTCAGGAAGCTTTGGCGCAGGCTTTCAACCGCGAGTAGGAGTGATTATATCCCGGCGCACCGCAGTACAAAGGGGGTTTCCATGTCCGAGATTCGTCATACGCGCGTTCTGATCATCGGCTCCGGTCCCGCCGGATACACGGCCGCAGTCTATGCCAGCCGGGCGATGCTCAACCCCATTCTTGTGCAGGGGCTTGAACCCGGCGGGCAACTGACAACCACGACCGAGGTCGAAAACTGGCCCGGCGATACGCATGTCATGGGCCCTGATCTCATGGTGCGGATGGAAGCTCATGCCCGCGCAATGGGTGCCGAAATCATTCAGGACATCATCACAAAGCTTGACCTGTCCAACCGCCCCTTCACCGCGCAAAGCGACAGCGGCACAGTCTATACGGCCGACACTGTGATCCTCGCGACGGGGGCGCGGGCGAAATGGCTTGGTCTGGCCTCGGAAGAAAAGTTCAAGGGCTTCGGCGTGTCCGCTTGTGCCACCTGTGACGGCTTCTTCTATCGCGGCGCGGATATAGTGGTCGTCGGCGGCGGCAACACTGCCGTCGAGGAGGCGCTGTTCCTGACCAACTTCGCCTCCAAGGTGACGCTGATCCACCGCCGCGACACACTTCGTGCGGAAAAGATCATGCAGGACCGCTTGTTCAAGCATCCCAAGGTCAGCGTGCTTTGGCACCACGAAATCGAAGAGGTAGTCGGTGCCGACAACCCGCCCGGCGTCGAAGCCGTCCGGGCCCGCGATGTCCGGTCAGGTGCAATCACAGAAATCCCGGCGCGCGGTGTCTTCATCGCCATCGGCCACGCCCCGGCCAGCGATCTGGTCAAGGATCAGCTCGAACTGCACCACGGTGGCTATGTGAAGGTGAAATCTGGCTCGACCGAAACCTCGATCCCGGGCGTTTTCGCCGCTGGCGACCTGACTGATCACGTTTACCGTCAGGCCGTTACAAGTGCGGGCATGGGCTGCATGGCGGCACTGGATGCCGAGGAGTTTCTGGCGGCGCAAGAGGCACAGGGCGCCACAAACGCGCTCGCCCCGGCCGCCGCAGAGTAACGTCAAGCAAGACTCTCCGATCCAGCCTGACGGGTGCCAAGGCCTAAGAACCTTGGCACCCGTCCGAAACGCTTGGCCAGAACTCGCGGATGTGGCCTGCGCAGCCTCATGAGTTAGGAAGTCGTGCGACAGTCCCGTGGTGCATTTGCCGCACGTTGACAGTAAGAACGCATTTCACTTGATCCTCCCGCCTGCATGGGTAACAGAGCGCGCGCATGCGTGGTTTTGGCGTCGTGACGCCCCCCAAAGTGACGAGATTTTCAAATGACAATGCACCTTGCCCCGATTCCCGAACTTTACGTGTCTTACGAGAGCGCACAGAAGCTCAAGGTCGAAGCGGGCAACCTGGTTTCGCATGATCTGACCGAACGGCAGGTCTGTGATCTCGAACTCCTGATGAACGGTGGCTTTTTCCCGCTGAAGGGCTTCCTTTCCGAAGCCGACTACAATTCCGTCGTTGAAACCATGCGCACGTCGGATGGTCACCTCTGGCCGATCCCGGTGACCCTCGACGTGTCCGAGGTCTTTGCCGCAACGGTCGAAATCGGGCAGGACATCGCTCTGCGCGATCAGGAAGGCGTAATCCTTGCCACCATGACCGTGACCGACAAATGGGTGCCGAACAAAGCCAAGGAAGCCGAACATGTGTTCGGTGCTGATGACCTTGCCCACCCTGCCGTCAACTACCTGCACAACAAGGCGGGCAAGGTCTATCTGGGCGGCCCCGTGACAGGCATCCAGCAGCCCGTGCATTACGATTTCAAGGCACGCCGCGACACGCCGAACGAACTGCGCGCTTATTTCCGCAAGATGGGCTGGACCCGCATCGTCGCGTTCCAGACCCGCAACCCGCTCCACCGTGCGCATCAGGAACTGACCTTCCGCGCCGCACGTGAAGCACAGGCCAACCTGCTGATTCATCCGGTTGTCGGCATGACCAAACCCGGCGATGTGGACCACTTCACCCGCGTCCGCTGCTACGAGGCGGTGCAGGACAAGTATCCCTCCTCGACCACGCACCTGTCGCTGCTGAACCTCGCCATGCGCATGGCCGGCCCGCGCGAGGCGCTGTGGCACGCCATCATCCGCAAGAACCACGGCCTGACCCATTTCATCGTCGGCCGCGATCACGCCGGCCCCGGCAAGAACAGCGCAGGCAAGGATTTCTACGATCCGTATGCCGCACAGGTTCTTGTGCGCGAACACCAGAAAGAAGTCGGCATCGAGATGGTCGATTTCAAACAGATGGTCTATGTACAGGAAAAGGCACAGTATTACCCCATCGACGAAGTGCCCGGGAACTCGACCGTTCTGGATATCTCTGGCACCGAACTACGCCGCCGACTACGCGAAGGGCTCGAGATTCCGGATTGGTTCAGTTTCCCCGAAGTCGTGACCGAACTGCGCCGCACCTCTCCGCCGCGAGCCCAGCAGGGCTTTACCGTGTTCTTCACGGGCTTCTCGGGTTCGGGCAAGTCCACCATCGCCAACGCTCTCATGGTCAAGCTGATGGAAATGGGCGGGCGTCCTGTAACCCTGCTTGACGGCGACGTGGTGCGCAAGCATCTGTCCTCGGAGCTCGGCTTCTCCAAGGAACACCGCGACATCAACATCAAGCGCATCGGCTATGTCGCCTCCGAGATCACAAAGAACGGCGGCATCGCCATCTGCGCCCCCATCGCCCCCTATGCCGCAACCCGCCGTGAAGTGCGCGAGATGATCGAAAGCTATGGTGCCTTTATCGAGGTCCATGTCGCGACCAGCCTTGAGGAATGCGAACGCCGCGACCGCAAGGGTCTTTACAAACTCGCCCGCGAAGGAAAGATCAAGGAATTCACCGGCATCTCGGACCCCTATGACGTTCCGGCAAACCCCGAACTTCGTGTCGAGACCGAGAATGTGGACGTCGACAACTGCGCCCATCAGGTCATCCTCAAGCTGGAATCGATGGGCCTGATCAAGGCCTGATCCAGGCTTCCATGAACGATCAAAGATGGCCGATACTCCGATCGGCCACCTTTTGTCGTTGATCACATACGTCGCCGGGTTCACCCCGGGCGGCGCATCCGGTCAAGCAGGTTGTCCTTGAGCACGAACTGGTGGAACAGCGCGGCTGCCGCGTGAACACCCGCCAGGATCAGCATAGCGTTCATCATCAGCACATGTGTCCCGGCGGCAAGCTCTAGCCCAAGATACCATGCCGTCGCGCCAAGGACCGGAACGGCAATCATCAGCGCGTAAAGAAGAATATGGCTCCATTCCCCTGCAACCCGGAGGAGACTGTTCGTACCTACGGGGACTTCAGGCGCACCGCGCACAAGGCGCACGATCAGCCGGATCAGTACCAATGCGAGGATGGCAAGGCCAAGGTAGACGTGGATCGAGGACGGCCAGAAGGCGACGGCCGCACCTTCGGTATGGGCATCGAAGGCCTCTTCCATGCCTTCGCTGACAAAGTAGTTCACGCCGATAAGGATCAGGATCAGCCAGTGAAGGCCAATCTGCAAACCGGAATAGCCAGTCGCTTGTTTCATGATGATGGTCCAATAAACGGTGTCGGCCAATCCGGCACACTCTACGCCGCGGCTCCGGGTTCAGCCACCGGGGCCGGAACTGCCCGCCTCACTTGGGCGATTGCTGCAATTGCATCAACCCCAAAATCGGCACCTATGACTCTGGTTTAGGCACGGCACAGGCCGTCCCGATGGAAGATCCTGCGTGGCAGCATCTTCCCCGCGTTCAGTGGACAGTCTGGGGCAGTTTGTCGTGCTGCAGCGCCAGCGCAAATGCAAGGCGGCGGTCCGCAACCAGAGCAAGCTGGGTGCCCTCGGCATCATGAACCGCAAAGATCGTCTTAAGCGCACCCGCCTGTTCCTGCATCTCCTTGGGAAGAGAGGCCACGGCGATCGGTTTCACATAAACCATGTCGGTACTGATCGAACTCAGATCGAACTTGCTGTTCATTTGTTCCCACTCTTTCTGATCCTGATTGACTGCACCACGCTGTCTGCCACCTGCCGTGTCAGATCCACATGCAGAAGGCCGTTTTCCATCACAGCCTCGCCTACATCCACGCCATCGGCCAGCACGAAGCTGCGCTGGAACTGGCGTGCTGCTATACCACGATGCAGAAAGACCCGCCCCTCGCTGTCGTCAGTCTGACGACCCCGGATGACAAGCTGCTTGTCCTCGACCGTGATAGCGAGGTCAGAGTCGGAAAATCCTGCCACGGCAAGCGTGATCCGATAGGACCGGTCAGAAGTCTGTTCGATATTGTAGGGCGGATAGCCATCGTTACCGGATTTGGCCGTCCGTTCGACTAGCCTTTCAAGCTGTTCGAACCCAAGCAGGAAGGGGTGCGTCCCCAAAGTCAGTTTCGTCATGCGACACGTCCTTGAGCAAAGCGACAGTCATGGCGCGGTCCCGTGTTGGAATGGCGGCCGCACTGCATGAAATATGGGGGGCAGTCTGTGTTCCTGCAAGGGCAAGGACTAGGCGCAGATACAGCGAGTCACTAGATTGTCCAGCGGTGCAGAGGGACCGATTCCCTCTTGTTGTGTGATTTGAGGAACGGCATGAACATATCGGCCCAGATGGAACCGATCGAGGTTCTGCGTATCAAACTCGAAATGCTCAAGCGCGAACACCGCGATCTTGATGAGGCGATCCATGCCCTTCAGGAACGCGGCTCTGCCGATATGCTCACCGTGCGGCGGCTCAAGAAGCAGAAGCTGCAACTCAAGGATCAGATCGTCGTACTCGAGGATCGCATCCTTCCCGATATCATCGCCTGACCCGGCATTGCACCCAGACATGCCCCGGGTATAGTGCCGCTTTGTTTGGCGGCCCGGGGGCTTAGGCATGGCAGACGTAAAGGTCGGCATCATCATGGGCAGCCAGTCCGACTGGGCCACAATGAAGGTCGCCGCCGAAATCCTTGACGAACTCTGCATCGCGCACGAAACCCGGATCGTTTCGGCGCACCGGACGCCCGACAGGCTCTGGTCCTATGGCAAGACGGCCGTCGAACGCGGGTTGCAGGTCATCATCGCCGGTGCGGGCGGGGCTGCCCATCTGCCGGGCATGATGGCGTCGAAAACGCGGGTTCCGGTCATCGGCGTCCCGGTCCAGACCAAGGCGCTGGCCGGTGTCGATTCGCTCTATTCCATCCTTCAGATGCCGCGCGGCTATCCGGTCGCGACAATGGCCATCGGCAGTGCCGGTGCCGCGAACGCGGGCCTTCTGGCGGCTGGTATCCTTGCGCTGGGCGATCCGGCTCTGGCCGCACGGCTCGACGCCTGGCGCGCCGCCCTGACCGCCTCCATCCCCGAGGAGCCCGTCGATGAGTGATACTCTCGCCCCCGGCGCCATCATCGGCATCCTCGGCGGCGGTCAGCTGGGCCGGATGCTGGCGGTCGCGGCCTCCCGTCTGGGGTTACGGACGCATGTCTATGAACCCGGCGCCGATGCCCCGGCCGCCGATGTCGCATACCGCGTCACAACCGCACCGTTTGAAGACACAGCCGCACTTGGGGCCTTTGCCCGCAGCGTCGATGTTGTCACCTATGAGTTCGAGAACGTCCCGACCGCCGCCCTTGACCTGATCGAATCCATCCGGCCCATCCGCCCCGGTCGCAATGCACTCGCAACCTCACAGGACCGGCTCACCGAAAAGCAGTTTCTGCAGCGCCTTGGCCTGAAGACCGCGCCGTTCTTCGCCGTCGCTTCACGGGCCGATCTGGATGCCGCCCTCGCCGCCATCGGCACGCCCGCAATCCTCAAGACCCGGCGCATGGGCTATGACGGCAAAGGGCAGGTGCGGATCATGGTCCCGGCTGACGCCGATGCGGCCTTTGCCGCGCTGGCAGGCGCACCATCGATCCTCGAAGGGTTCGTCCCCTTCGCGCACGAGGCTTCGGTCATCGGTGCAAGGGGCCTCGATGGCAGCGTTGCCGCCTATGATCCCGGCGAAAACGTGCATGACAGCGGCATCCTGCGGACCACAACCGTTCCGGCGCGGCTTTCTGCCGCCGAGCGTACGGATGCCGTCCTCATCGCCGCGCGGGTGCTGAACGCGCTCAACTATGTCGGGGTGATCGGGGTCGAACTCTTCGTCACGCCCTACGGGTTGATCGTGAACGAATTCGCCCCGCGCGTTCACAATTCCGGCCACTGGACGCAGAACGGCTGCGTCATCGACCAGTTTGAACAGCACATCCGCGCCATCGCAGGCTGGCCTTTGGGGGACGGTTCACGCCATTCGAATGTCGTGATGGAAAACCTCATCGGCAACGACATGGACCGCGTCCCCGCCCTCGCCGCTGTGGGCGCGGCCCTGCATCTCTATGGCAAACGCGAGGTCAAGGCAGGCCGCAAGATGGGGCACGCAAACCGTATCACCGGTCCGGCGCATTAGGGTCCTTGTCGGTCTTGCCGAACACCACCCCGCCAAACGTCAGTTCTCGGTCAAACCTGCCATTGCGCAGAAAGGCCATGACTTGCGCCATCACGAGCGGGTTGTTCATCATGAAGGTATGGCTGACCGGCAGAACGATGTGATCGTTCATCCCCGGCAGCTTGGTCTTTTCGACCGATACCTTGCCGTCGTTTTCGCCCTTTATGAAGGTCGACAGGATTGGGTTCAGCGACATGTTCCCGGCAATGATCCCCACCTCATAGGCCGGAAGATTGCCAAGCTGGTTCGGCAGGCTCGCCGCGTCTGTGCCAAGCTGCAGGCCGGCCGGGCCGTTGATCCACTGGAACGGCTCGAAGTCCCCAAAGACATCCACAATCTCCGACCCGCCGTTGGGTGGCCCGAGCATGACGACACGGCCCATCTGGGCGGGGCGGTTTTCTGTCAGCCATGCCCTTGCAAGAATACCGCCCATCGAATGGGTCACAAAGTTGACCCGCGTATTGCCACAGGCGGCGACTGCGCCCGGCAGAGTTTCCTGGACAAGTTCCTGAATGGTCCCTTTGCGCGATGGATACCCGGTATTGACCGTCAGATAACCCGCACGGTCCAGCACCTCTTTCATCGGCGCAAAAGACCCTTCGCTGCGGGCCAGACCGTGCAGCAGGATAACGCTTTCTCCGGAATCTGCGCGCGACGGGGTCGCAAGGCCGTGAACAAGATCAACAAGCATGGAGAGAGGACGTTTCATGGACGAATGATACACATTGCCGCAGAAAGGTTGAGACCTGCTCTGCATGACCTTGCGTCGCTTTGCGGCAATGGGCCAGTCTTGCATATGTCTTCATCCGCCGCCCGCCCCCGACTTGCCGTCCGCGCGATCATATTTCACGCAGAGCGCCTGTTGGTGGTCAATGCATGGAAGCGACGCGAACATCTGTGGTGTGCACCCGGTGGTGGTGTCGACATCCACGCCTCACTGCACGACAACCTACGGCGCGAGGTTCTTGAGGAAACGGGTCTCCTCGTGGCCGTCGGCACACCCTGCCTCATCAACGAATTCCACGACCCGCGCGGCGACTTCCATCAGGTGGACTTGTATTTCCGCTGCACGATCCTCTCAGGTGATCCCACCGGTGACTGGACTGATCCCGAAGGTATCGTGACCCATCGCCGCTGGGTCACCCGCGCCGAGATGGCGCGGATGTTCGTCAAACCCGACAGCCTTGCGGCCGTGGCCTGGGGCGATGTGGATGCGCCTGCCTATGATCCGCTGGAACCAATCGTCCGCTGACCGGGTCAGGCGGCGTCGGGGATGTCGGACAACGCATAGTAAACGGGAATGCCGCGCGCCGTCGCGATCCTGACGTCATTGTCCGCCCCCGCCGATTGCCCCGGCAGTCGCAGCACGGCATCACAATGTTCAAGCAGGCGATGCGCGGTCGGATGCATGACGGCGTTGTAAAGCGCACCCCCGACGGGGCCACCACCCGCACCGGCCAGAACCGGCAGTGCCACCCATTCACCGATCATCGGCACATGACCCTTCTGAAAGATCGGCCAGGCCGCCTGTTCAAGTCGCCGTAGGTTTTCAGCTATGCAGGAAGGGTCATCCCCTGTGCCGGACCGATAGGGTCCCGCGATCAGAATCATCATCGGTTTTGCCATGTCATGCTCCTTTTGACGGGATGGCTCTGGCATATCATCCTGATTCGTGCAATATCGTGCATTATCATGCATGATCACTTACTCACATCGCAACGCAAGGCGCTGCTCCTTGCCCGGCTCAAGGCTCAAGGGCGGATCGTTGCCCGGTCTATGGCCGCTGAACTCGGCATCTCAGAAGACACCATCCGCCGCGACCTTCGGGAACTTGCAGCTGAAGGCCTTCTGACCCGCGTCCACGGTGGCGCGCTTCCCGCGTCCCCCACCCATGTCCCCCTGCAGGACCGACGGACTATTGCGACCGCGGACAAGGATCGCCTCGGAATGGCAGGGGCCGCCCTGATCGAAGACGGCCAGACCGTCATCCTTGACGGCGGCACGACGCATCTTGCGATGATCCGGCATCTCCGACCCGATCTGCGCGCCACGATCGTCACACACAGCCCCACTATTGCTGCCGCTCTCGAACCGCTGGAAGGACTCGAGGTTATTCTCATCGGGGGCCGACTCTTTCGGCATTCGATGGTCGCTGTCGGGGCCATGGCGCTGGAAGGTTTCGGACGGATCAGCGCCGACCTTTGTTTTCTGGGGGTCACGGGCGTTCACCCCGAGGCGGGGCTGACAACCGGCGATTTCGAGGAAGCCCAGATCAAGCGGGGCATGGTCAGCCGGGCAGCAGAGACGGTTGTACTTGCGACGCCGGATAAGCTGGGGGTCTTGTCGCCGTTTCAAATCGGTCCTGCAGATTTGTTATCGCGGCTCGTCACGATAGGCGAGCCTAACTCGGCGTTCAAGGCAGCCGTAAGTTTATCGGCCGTGCATCAACGTTGATTGGTGGATCGTATATCCTCAAGCGGACCAAGTTGCTCGGCGATGATCCTACTTCGATGGTGAAAGACCGTTTCATCATCGAATGAGGCGCCATCGCCGGCAGCTCGGGCTATCAACTTGGCGAGGGCGGAACGGTCAGCAGCCAGTTCGCTCAGGATTCGCGCCAATTCTGCGGTGTCGTCGGCTGGCACGAGTTGGCCCCCATGGTTCAACTCAATCAATTCGCTGGCAAAAGCGCCTTCATAGCCAATTATGGGTGTGCCGGACACCAGAGATTCGATCAAACAACGAGGTGATTCCTTCGTCTTGTGGCAAAAAAGGAATACGTGGGCAGCTTGCAACGCTGCAAAGACATCCTTGCGATCTCTTGAAAATCCTGGGAAGTTGACGATTTCGGCCAGTCCGCTTGCTGCGACTTTCAGGCGCATACTTTGAAGCGCCGGGCCGTCTCCATGCCAGACAGCTCGAAAATTGACGCCGGATTGTGCAAGTTTCTCAAGCACTAGAATCCAGTCACTTGCTCCCTTCATTTCATCTGCCCTGCCCAGATAGGCGATCCTCAAAGGCCCATCTGAGACGTTCGCCTGCTTTTCTGCCAGCTGGGCGGCAGAAATATGATCTGACTTGCGTAGGTGGATGTCATGAACGACGTGTGAATTGCTGCAGAATGGGGCGTATGCATTGTAGGTTTCGCGGCCGTGAAAAAGCCCGAGCGATGCCCGCCGTATTACATACCGCTCCAGCCAGGCCATTGGCCGGTGCGTAAGACGAGAGCGGATGCGATGCCGAAAAGGGCCGCTTCGAGCCGCCTTTCGGACAACATCTGACTCCACGCGGTCAGTCCAGACAAAGTAAGGACGGCCCATCCGGAACGCCTCTCTACACCCTACCGCGCCCCAGTCGCCAAAAAGCCCACCGATCGCAAATCCTACCAGGTCGGCCTGATCGATAAGAGAGGCAATCCTGCGGCGCGTTGAAGAATAGTTCCAGAAGAATTGGTCGGCTCGGTAGGCCGTGGGCAAGAGCTCGATCCTCACTCGGGAAAGGTTTGGGCCCACGACGCTGATGGGCACCCAATTGGCCGGAGCTGGCCCTTTTGAAAGGGGAAACATTACAATGAGATTTCGAAAGTTATCTGCCCATAGTTTCAAGCCATTGCAGGCCTGATCATCAAGCAAGAGCCCGCCATCGGCTGCCAGCATGACCGGCACAGGTGCATAGATAAGCAAGCTGCGATCATAAACCCATTCTGATGCCATTGATGCAAATCCGCCCTGCTCAATTGATGCCATCGTTGAATTTACCATACCTTACCATGACAGCATTGCTTAGTCCTCAGAACGGGAAAAGGGGGCCGATGGGCCCCCCTTTATGACTATTTCCGAATGTGCGGAACAGATGATTACATCATCCCGTCCATGCCGCCCATTCCGCCCATGCCGCCGCCCATGCCGCCGCCGGCCTTGTCGTCCTTCGGCTTGTCAGCAATCATGGCTTCGGTCGTGATCAGGAGCGAGGCGACCGAAGCCGCGTCTTCCAGAGCAGTCCGCACGACCTTGGCCGGGTCGATGACGCCGAACTTGAACATGTCACCATATTCTTCGGTTTGCGCGTTGAAGCCAAAGGTCTTGTCGTTGGATTCACGGACCTTGCCCGCAACCACGGCACCATCAACGCCCGCGTTCTGGGCGATTTGACGCAGAGGAGCCTCGAGAGCACGACGGACGATCGCAATGCCGGCATCCTGGTCGCTGTTTGCGCCCTTGAGACCATCAAGCGCCTTGGCCGCCTGAACCAGAGCCACCCCACCGCCGACAACAATGCCTTCCTGAACGGCCGCACGGGTTGCGTTCAGCGCGTCGTCAACGCGGTCCTTGCGTTCCTTGACTTCGATTTCGGTCATGCCGCCAACGCGGATCACGGCAACACCGCCGGCCAGCTTGGCCACGCGTTCCTGCAGCTTCTCCTTGTCGTAGTCCGAGGTGGTTTCCTCGATCTGGGCACGGATCTGGGCCACCCGGGATTCGATCTCGGCCTTGGCGCCGTGACCGTCAACGATGGTCGTCTCGTCCTTCGAGATCGAGATGCGCTTAGCAGTGCCGAGCATGTCGATCGTGACTGACTCGAGCTTCATGCCGAGGTCTTCAGAGATCACTTGCCCACCGGTCAGGATCGCGATGTCCTGAAGCATGGCCTTGCGACGGTCGCCAAAGCCGGGGGCCTTCACGGCAGCGATCTTGAGACCGCCACGAAGCTTGTTCACGACGAGCGTGGCAAGAGCTTCACCTTCAACGTCTTCCGAGATGATCAGAAGGGGCTTCCCCGACTGGATGACGGCTTCCAGCAGCGGAACCATCGGCTGCAGCGAAGAAAGCTTCTTCTCGTGCAGGAGGATGAGCACATCCTCGAGTTCTGCGGTCATCTTGTCGGCGTTGGTCACGAAGTAGGGCGACAGGTAGCCGCGGTCGAACTGCATGCCTTCCACGACGTCGGTCGTGGTTTCCAGGCCCTTGTTCTCTTCGACAGTAATGACACCCTCGTTGCCGACCTTCTGCATCGCGTCAGCGATCTGACGGCCGATTTCGGCTTCGCCGTTGGCCGAGATGGTGCCGACCTGAGCAACTTCAGCAGTGTCTGAAACCGGACGGGCCGCAGCCTTGATCGCCGCAACGACCTTGGAGGTCGCGAGGTCGATACCGCGCTTGAGGTCCATCGGGTTCATGCCGGCGGCAACCGACTTCATGCCTTCGATGATGATGGCCTGGGCCAGCACGGTGGCAGTGGTGGTGCCGTCGCCAGCTTCGTCATTGGTGCGCGAAGCAACTTCCTTCACCATCTGCGCGCCCATGTTTTCGAACTTGTCTTCCAGTTCGATTTCCTTGGCGACAGTGACGCCGTCCTTGGTGATCCGGGGCGACCCGAACGACTTGTCGATGACCACATTGCGGCCTTTGGGGCCCAGCGTGACCTTGACCGCGTTGGCAAGGATGTTGACACCCTTCAGCATGCGGTTGCGGGCGTCGGATTCAAACCGTACGTCTTTAGCAGACATATCTCAGCTCCTTCTGTTTCGGATGTGGGTGTGGACGGATCAGGCGGCCTTGGCGGCTGCGGATTTGTCCAGGATGCCCAGAATGTCGGATTCTTTCATGATCAGCAGCTCTTCGCCGTCGATTGTGACTTCGGTGCCCGACCATTTGCCGAACAGGATGAAGTCGCCGGCAGCGACGGACGGGGTGATCAGCTCGCCCGAGTCCTTGCGTGCGCCGGGGCCTACGGAAATGACCTGGCCTTCAGCCGGCTTTTCCTTGGCATTCTCGGGGATGATGAGCCCGCCCTTGGTCTTTTCTTCGCCCTTTACGCGGCGCACAAGCACCCGGTCGTGAAGCGGTTTAAACGACATCTTTGCAGCTCCTCAGCTCAAAGGGTTGAACTCTTAGCACTCGATCATTGTGAGTGCTAGCAGGCGGTAGTTAGGCAACGCCATCCGGCCTGTCAACCCCGACCGTGGGCGAAAAGTCACGTTTCCGCCTTGATCCGCACCAAGGCAATTTGAGACTTGGCAGCAAGGGTCTGCGTCACCATCGAACGCAAACCAGAACCGTTGTCGGAGGCTGCAATGATTGAAGGAACCCGTTTCCGCGCCTCTTAAGGCGCAGCTTTGCAGCACACGTCTGCGGGGTCCGCCCCGCACCGACCCACCCGACATTAAGGATCATCATCATCATGCATCCGTTCCTTTTCATGGCCGACCACAGGGTCGGCCATGTCGATCTGCCACCTGAAGAACGCCGGCTCGCCCGGCGTTCACAGCCCGAACACCTGCGGCTCATGCTGCAGGGGCCTGGGGCATCGTTCGTGAACGTCTATCCGGTGAGTGTACCGGTACCGGTCACGCCCGGTCTTGTTGCCCGCCTTTGGGCGTCCTGCGGGCCTTGCGGCTGGAAGCGCCCGCCGTTCTTGACGCGGGGCCAAAGTGACACTTTCGTGCAAGACACCTGCACGGGTTGAGACCCGTGCACATGCGAACTACCTTCCCCTACGTTGCCCCCGATCAATGATAGGACGCCCCCACCCATGCTGCGCGCCCTGAACGTAATCCTTTCGTTGCTGGCGGCCCCCGCTTTTGCACAATGCGAAGGACCAAGCCTGCTTGACCGACTGACGCCGCAGGATCGCGCGGAACTCGACAGCGTGGTTGCCTCCATGCCCTTCAGCGAAGGGCTCATCTGGGAGGCCGAACGCGACGGCAAGACGATCACTGTCGCCGGGACAATGCACATCCACGACCCCCGTTTCGCGCCGATCGAAGACAAACTTCTGCCGATGCTCAAGGGAAGTGACCTTCTGCTGCTTGAAATGACACCGGTCGAGCAGCGGGAAATGCAGGAGGTGCTGGGCGACGATCCGTCTCTCATGCTGCTCGCAGACGGCAAGACGCTGCCGTCGATGATTGACCCTGTCACATGGGCCGCTTTGTCCGAAGCAGCAGGGGACAGGAACATTCCGCCGGTCATGGCCGCGCGTCTGCGGCCGTGGTTCCTCATGCTGTCCCTGTCGATGCCGGTCTGCGCGATGGGCTATCTTGTCGACGGCCAGCAGGGGCTCGACATGACGCTGATGGATGCGGCGGAAAAGGCCGGTGTGCCGATGCAGGCGTTGGAACCCTGGGACACGATGTTCAACGTACTCGAACATGGCACGATGGAAGAACAACTGGACTTCCTGCGCATGGGTATACTTGACGCGGAAACGCAGCAGCAGTTGTTCGTGGCCATGCTGGACGGCTACTTTGCCGGGAAGGTGGCCGA
The DNA here is from genome assembly GCA_026400355.1 of Rhodobacterales bacterium. Taxonomy (GTDB): domain Bacteria; phylum Pseudomonadota; class Alphaproteobacteria; order Rhodobacterales; family Rhodobacteraceae; genus JAPLPE01. The sequence goes on from JAPLPE010000035.1 coordinate 23,322, forward strand.
GGTCTGGGAGCTTTCCCGCCTGTCAGCCAGGTTCATCCCCGGGATCAGTCCGACCGACGCCGATGCCCTGTTCGAGGCGACCGAGGATGTTCTGCTGACCGGGCGCAACGACGACTGGATTCTCGTGATCGAAACTGCCGCCGCAGCGCATGACCGGATCATGGTCGCAGCCGGTGCCGCACATCTGACCGGGACAGGTGGAGTTCTGGCGCTCTTGCAGGACAGGGGCTGGACGATCACCCGGCTTTACTAAGGCGCGGAGCGGGGTTGCAAACATGTCATGGCTGCCGGCCATCCGGGGCCGAATCCCGATCGTGACAATCCGGGTGACCCTTCCTATAAGGCGCGCAACCGATCACCCCGACTTTTTCAGGATGCCCCCATGACCACGCTCGTCTTTGGCCACAAATCCCCCGATACCGATTCTACCGGCTCTGCCATCATCTGGGCCTGGTACCTCGCCCACCATGATCCCGAAGCCGCCGAAGCCCGCCTTCTGGGCACCCCGAATACAGAGGCGCTCTTTGTGCTCAAGCGCTGGGGCTTTGACCTGCCACCGATCATTTCGGATGTGGCTGACGGTCAGGACTGCGTGATCGTTGACACCAACAACCCCGCCGAACTGCCCGCCAACATCAGCAAAGCGAATGTCACGGCGATCATCGACCACCACAAGCTGGTCGGCGGGCTCGAAACCAAGGCCCCCATCGACATCACGATCCGCCCTGTAGCGTGTACGGCGACGCTCCTTTACCAGCTGATGGGCCACCATGCCGGCCACGCGCCTGAGGCGATCAAGGGTCTGGTCCTGTCCTGCATCCTGTCCGACACTCTCGAATTCCGGTCACCCACTACGACGCCCATCGACAAGCAGGTCGCCGAACGCCTGGCCGTGGAACTCGGGATCAACATCCCCGAATATGCCGCCGAAATGTTTGCGGCCAAATCCGACGTCTCGTCTTTCTCGGACGCCGAACTGCTCCGCATGGACAGCAAGGAATACACCGTCGATGGCAAAGAATTCCGCGTCTCGGTCCTTGAAACGACCTCGCCCAAGGTCGTGCTCGACCGCAAGGCAAGCCTGATGAAGTCGATGGAAACGGTCGCCGCCGAAGACCGGGCCGATCAGGTTCTGCTTTTCGTCATCGACATAATCCGCGAAGAAGCGACGATGCTGATCCCCAACGACCTGACCAAGAAGGTCGCCGAGGCAAGCTTTGGCGTAACGGTTTCAGGCGATACGGTCGTCATTCCCGGTCTGATGAGCCGCAAGAAGCAGATCATCCCCGCACTGAAGGTCTGATCCTTTGGCCACCATCATCCAAAGTTTCGACGAGATCAGCGACCGCTACGACGCGGCTTTCGTCGATCTCTGGGGATGCATGCACAATGGCATCCGCGCCTTTCCCGACGCGGTGGCCGCCATGCAGCGGTTCCGCGCGAAAGGCGGCAAGGTCATTCTCGTAACCAACGCCCCCCGCCCCCGGGGTCCGGTGGAGGCGCAGATCGCCAAACTGGGCATCCCCACTGACGCTTGGGATGCCATCGCCACCTCGGGCGATGCCGCGCGGGCCGCGATGTTCGAAGGTGTCGTGGGTTCAAAAGTCTGGTTCATGGGCGAAGCGCATGACGAAAGCTTTTTCGAACCCATGCACATCATTGATCACCCGGTCCAGATCACCCGCGTGCCGCTCGATCAGGCCGAAGGCATCGTCTGCTGCGGCCCCTTCGATTCCCATGCCGACCCTGCGGTAAACCGGCCCGAGTTTCTCTATGCCAAGACCAAGGGCCTCAAGCTTCTCTGCGCCAACCCCGATATCGTGGTGGATCGCGGCGAAAGCCGGGAATGGTGCGCTGGCGCCCTGGCCCGGCTCTATACCGAAATGGGCGGCGAAAGCCTCTATTTCGGCAAACCGCATCCCCCGATCTATGATCTTGCCCGCCGGCGGCTCTATGCGCTGGGCGGGATGATTCCGGATGCCGGGATCATCTGCATCGGCGACGGCATTGGGACCGACATTCAGGGCGCGATGGGCGAAGACCTCGATTCGCTCTTCATCACCGGCGGCCTTGCTGCTGCAGAAACCGGAACCGTGTCACAGCCCGACCCGGCCCTGCTGGATGACTACATCGCCAAGGCCATGATCGGCCCCACCTTTGCAATCGGCTTCCTGCGTTGAGCACGCGCTCAGCGGACGCAGCAAACCCTCAGATCAACCCACACGACGGCCCTGTTCTGAGTGGGGTGCGCATCCTGCGCACCCGTCGCCAATCCGGGTTCCGCCGAGCCTCTTACACCCGCTCGACCAGCACCGACCCGACAGAATAACCTGCCCCAAACGAACAGATCAGCCCCCGATCACCCGCCAACAAATCAGCAGAATGCCGCGAAAACGCGATGATCGACCCGGCAGATGACGTATTGGCATAGTCCTGCAGGATGTTAGGCTGTTCCCCCGCCTCGGGCGTCCGCCCCAGAACCTTGGCCCCGATATAGTCGTTCATCGACTTGTTGGCCTGATGCAGCCATAACCGCTTGAGGTCCGCCGCCGTCAGCCCCTCATCTGCCATATGGTCCGCTATGTGGGCCGACACCATCGGCAACACTTCCTTGAACACCTTGCGACCGTTCTGCATGAACTGCATGTCGCGCCGGTCTTCCATCTGGTCCCGGGTGCGGCGCAGGAATCCGTTGTTGTTTCGGATGTTATTGGAGAACTTTGTCCCAAGCCGCGTGGACAGGATCCGGAATGCCGAACCACGCACCATATCTTCACGGGTCAGAACCACAGCCGTCGCCACATCGCCAAAGATGAAATGGCAGTCCCGGTCGCGCCATTCCAGATGCGCCGACGTGATCTCGGGACTCACAACCAGTGCCGAACGGATCGATCCGGCCCGAATCATGTCGGCAGCCGTCTGAATGGCAAAGGTCGCGCTGGAACAGGCAACATTCATGTCGAACGCAAAGCCACCCGTCCCCAGCAGATCCTGAATCTCGACCGCCACAGCCGGATAGGCCCGTTCTATGTTGGATGCCGCGCACAGAACCGCGTCGATCTCCCCGGCCTCCATCTGTGCCTGCACAAGCGCCAGACGCGCGGCCTTGACCGCAATCTCTGCCATCAGGGACGGTTCTTCGTCCGACCGCGCCGGGATCCGCGGATACATCCTGCCTGGATCAAGAACGCCCGCCTTGTCAATCACATGGCGCTGTTCGATCCCGCTTGCCGACTTGATGAACTCGGCCGAAGACTGCGGCTTGGCCACCACGGTTCCGGCCGCAATCTCGGCGGCATGGGCGGCATTGAACCGGTCGGCATAGGCATTGAAACTCGCGACCAGTTCGTCATTGGTGATGATCTCGTCCGGCGTGAAAACCCCGGTCCCGGCAATCGCTGCGCTCTGCATGGCGGCACTCCTCATAGGCGCGCGACCGTAGGGCGATGGGCAGATCGCGTCCAGCTTGACGAAGGGTCCGCAAGGTCAGGCATCATCCGAAGGACCGGGGCCCGGACATTGCAGCTGGCGAAACCCTAAAGGTGATTCTGCTGCGGCATCCCCAGCACATGGAACCCGCCATCCACCCGCACGATCTCGCCGGTCGTGCATGCCCCGCCGTCCGAAATCAGCCAGACCGCTGTCCCGCCGATCGCCTCAAGCGTCGCATTGGCCCGCATCGGCGCATTCTCTTCGGTATGCCGGAACGTCGCCCGCGCGCCGCCAATGGCAGACCCCGCCAACGTCTTCATCGGCCCGGGCGAAATGGCGTTCACGCGGATACCTTCGGGGCCAAGGTCATTGGCCAGATACCGCACCGCAGACTCGAGCGCCGCCTTTGCAACGCCCATCACGTTGTAGTTCGGCGTGACCCGGTTCGACCCCTGATAGGTCAGCGTGATGATCGTTCCCCCGTCCGTCATCATCGGACGAGCGCGGCGCGCCACGTCAATCAGCGAATAGCAGGAAATCGTCAGCGAGGTGCGAAAGTTTTCCCGCGTCGTGTTGATGAACCGCCCGTTCAACTCGTCCTTGTCGGAATAGGCAACGGCATGGATCAGGAAATCCAGCTTGCCCCAGTGTTCGTCCAGCACGGCAAAGGCCCGGTCCAACGACGCTTCGTCCGTCACATCCGCATCGACCATGATGTCGGACCCGACCGAGGCCGCCAGCGGCGTCAACCGCTTGCCAAAGGCCTCACCCTGGTAGGTAAATGCCAGTTCTGCCCCCGCCGCGTGGGCAGCCTTGGCGATACCCCAGGCGATGGACCGTTCATTTGCGACCCCCATGACAAGGCCGCGTTTTCCCTGCAAGCTGTTCGTCATTCTGTCATCCGATTGAATTCATTCACGAAAGCGGGAAAGAAGCATCGATCCGTTGGTGCCCCCAAAGCCAAAGCTGTTGGTCATCACCGTATCAAGGCCCGCGCTATCAACCCGGACCGTCGCAATCTCGGCCGGGTGCAGTGCGGGGTCGAGGTTCTCGACGTTGATCGAGGGCGCGATAAAATCGTCCTGAAGCATCAGCAGGCAATAGATCGCCTCGGACGCTCCGGTCGCACCCTGGCTGTGCCCGGTCATGGATTTTGTCGAACTGATCGGGGGCGTGGCGCCCTCGCCGAACACGCGGCGGACTGCCTGCACTTCGCCCACATCGCCCACAGGGGTCGAGGTGCCATGCGCGTTGATGTAGCTGATCTTGCGATCCTTGGGCAGCGTTTGCAGCGCAAGCCGCATGGCTCGCTCGCCGCCCTCGCCGGACGGCGCTACCATATCATGCCCGTCCGACGTGGCTGCAAAGCCCGTCACCTCGGCATAGATCCTGGCCCCGCGCGCCTGCGCATGGGACAACTCCTCCAGCACCACGATCCCGCCACCCCCCGCAATGACGAACCCGTCACGCGCCGCGTCAAAGGCACGGCTGGCCTTGGTCGGCTGGTCGTTGAACTTGGACGACATGGCCCCCATCGCGTCGAACAGGCACGACAGGGTCCAGTCCAACTCCTCGCCACCCCCGGCAAACATCACGTCCTGCTTGCCCATCATGATCTGTTCTGCCGCCGCCCCGATGCAGTGAAGCGAGGTCGAGCAGGCCGACGTGATCGAATAGTTGATCCCCTTGATCTTGAACGAGGTCGAAAGGTTTGCCGAAACCGTCGAAGACATGCCACGCGGCACCATCAGCGGCCCAATGCGCTTGGGGCTTCCGGTCTTCAGCACGATCTGATGCGCAGCAAACAGGTTCGACGTGGACGGCCCGCCCGACCCCGCGATCAGACCCGTGCGCTCGTGGCTCACCTCTTCCTCTGTAAGACCGGAATCCGCAATCGCCTGTTCCATCGAAAGGTAGGCATAGGCCGCACCCGGCCCCATGAACCGCATCTTGCGCTTGTCGATCAGTTCCGTCGGATCGATCTTGAGCGAACCCGCGATCTGGCTCCGGAACCCGTATTCCGCCATTTCCTCGTTGCGCTCCACCCCGGAACGCCCGGCCTTGAGCGCATCAAGCACCTCGGCTGCGGTGTTGCCAATGGGCGAGATGACGCCAAGACCTGTGACGACGACGCGACGCATGGCGTCTCCTTCCATGGATTGTGACCGGGCCACAGATAGGGTCAGGTCACGGCTAAAGTGCGGGCAAGGCTCAGCTTTCCGACAGGGCGACCTTCATGTCCTTGACCAGATAAATGGTTTCGCCATCCGCCTCGACGCGGCCATCGGCCACGCCCATGGTCAGGCGGCGGGTCTGGATCGCTTTGGTGAAGTCGACGAAATATCGGATCATCTTGCGGTCTGGCCGGACCATGCCGGTCAGCTTGACCTCGCCCACGCCCAGCGCATAGCCGCGCCCCTGCCAACCGCGCCAGCCCAGATTGAACCCCGTCAACTGCCACAGCCCGTCAAGGCCCAGACAGCCCGGCATGATCGGGTTGCCGGGAAAGTGGCATTCAAAGAACCACAGGTCCGGGGTGATGTCGAACTCGGCCACCACATGGCCCTTGCCATTGGCCCCGCCGTCGCCGCTGATCTCGGTGATGCGATCCATCATGAGCATCGGCGGCAGCGGAAGCTGGGCATTGCCGGGGCCGAAAAGTTCACCGCGTGCGCAGGCAAGCAGTCCCTCTTTGTCGAAACTGCTGGGGTATTCGGCCATGTGGGCGGGTTTCCGTCGTCTGTGAAATCTTCCCGTTCGTGTAGCATCCTGCCACGAATAAGGGCAAGTGCGGCGACGGGCACAGGTTTCTGCACGATAGACCGGGAAGACCGCACCGGGACCGCACAGGAATTTTTGATTGAATTCCGCCGGGAATGTCCTCTATTCAGGGTTATGCCGGAAAACGTCCTCATCACCGGGCTTTCGAGCGAACGCGGGGCCTCATGGCTGTCCCGCGTCGGCCTGCGCCCGACCCGTCAGCGCGTTGCACTTGCGACCTTGCTGGTGGGCGATGGCAACGACCGTCATGTCACTGCCGAAAGCCTCTTCGAACTGGCCGACAGGGCAGGAGAGCAGGTCTCGCTCGCGACCGTCTACAACACGCTGCGCGCCTTCTGTGAAGCGGGCCTGATGCGCGAGATTACAGTGGACGGGTCGAAAAGCTATTTCGATACCAACATGTCGGACCACCCGCACTACTATTGGGAAGACACCGGCACGCTGAGCGATGCCCCGGCATCCGAACTCGAAATCCGCCGCCTGCCCCGCGCGCCCCAGGGGGCCGAGATTGCGGCGGTCGATGTCGTGATCCGCCTCCGCCGTGTCTAGGGCCTCAGCCGATCCTGTTTCCTTTTCCGTAACCCTTTTGATGTCAGGGCTTGTCATGATCGGCAGGGGCTGTCCCCCGGGGGCCTTGTTCCGCGCCGCAGCAAGGGCAGGAATGAAAGGGCCGACCCTTATGGACAGAGGTGCAATGTGAACCAGAAATACGCCGACACCGCGCATGACGCAGCCCTGTTTCATACGGCAACCGCCGCTGCTGCGCAGGCCGTCGAACGGCCGGGCCATCTCCTCGATCTCATCGAACACAGCCCCGCCCCCCTCGAACTCCTGACGGCCCGGCTCGCGCCCGACATGAACAACTGCGCCGGACAGTTACGCACCACGGCGGGCTTTGCCCTTCGGTCAACCTTTCCGCTGACGGAACGAGCCGCCCCTGTCGCCGCATTCTCGGACGATCTGCGGGCCTATCTCACCTTAGCCAGGTCTCAGATTGCAGGCCTGACGGTCGAGAACTTTGCCGGCGCCTCCGAACGCCCCATCAGCCACCAGGCGGGCGAGGCCCGGCTTGTTCAGGACGCCCCGACCTATCTCACACTCTTAGCCTTGCCGAACCTTTCGTTTCATCTGTCCATGGCTTACGCGATCCTGCGCAGCCGCGGTCGGCCAGTCGGCAAGGCCGACTTTGACGGCTGGCACGGCTATTCCCGCTGAACGATCAGGCAACCGTGATCAGCGACATTCAACCGCATCCATCAGGGGTCTCTTATTCGGGCGCAGGATCACCTATATCCGGCTGACAGTCTGACTCCGGGACAACACCTTGCCATTTGACCCCGACCTCTGTGCGATCCGCTTTGGCACCGGCCTTTCGCCCCTCGTGCCCGCGCCCGGCTCATCGGCCGAGGTGCTGGCCATTCTGGCAGGTCCGGATCATGCGGCCGAAGCTTGGCATATTCCGCCCTATGCGGTTGCCACACCATCACTTGACGCGCTTCGGCTTGCCAACATGGCCCGCCGCGAAGTGGCCGACACCCCGGAGGTCGCGGCTGCAGAGGCAGCCTATGATGAACTCGCCCGCGCCCATGTCGAGGCGCTTGCCCATAATGTCAAAGCCACGATAGCGCGGAAGATCGGAACATCTGATGGGTTGCGTGAACGGCTGGTCATGTTCTGGTCCGACCATTTCACGGTGCGGGCAAAAACGGGGTTTCTCCGGCATCTTGTGACGCCCTATGTCGAAGAAGCGGTCAGGCCCCATGTGAACGGGCGCTTTGCCGATATGCTGAAAGCGGTCGAGACGCATCCGGTCATGCTCGCCTATCTTGACCAGACCAATTCGATGGGCCCGAACAGTGTCAGGGCGCAAAGACGGGATCGCGGGCTCAACGAAAACCTCGCCCGGGAAATCCTCGAACTTCATACAATCGGCGTTGACGGACCTTACGACCAGCGCGATGTGCGGCAGCTAGCCGAGTTGCTGACGGGCCTTGGTCTTGACCGTCAAGGGACGGTTTACCGTTCGGACCACGCTGAACCGGGTGGCGAAACGGTTCTTGGTGTGACCTACAGCGCCGAGGCCAACCTTTCCACGGTCGAGGCCGCGCTGGACGGTCTTGCGGATCATCCTTCTACAGCCCGTCATATTTCCCGCAAGTTGGCCGTCCATTTCGTTTCAGAAGAACCCGATCAGGGGTTGGTTGATACATTGACCGCGCGTTTCGTCGCAACCGACGGTGACTTGCTTGAGGTAACGGCGGCCATGCTTGACCATCCTGCGGCCTGGGTGCCAGAGCGACAAAAGGTAAAGTGGCCACTTGAGTTCATGTCCTCAGCCCTCCGCGCCCTTGGCATAGCGCCAGAGATGATCATGACGATGGAAGCCAGACACGTGCGTCAGATGCTTCAGGGTCCGTTGGCCGTCATGGGCCAGCCCTGGGAGACGGCGCCCGGCCCGGATGGCTGGTCGGAGCGGGCAGAAGCCTGGATAACACCACAGGGCCTGGCGGCACGTATCAACTGGGCCATGCACATGCCCCGGCGGATCACCGAAGACCTGCCAGACCCGCGCGATCTGGTCAGCACGGCGCTCGGGCCGCTGGCCAGCGAGGAAATAGTCTTTGCTGCTGGTGCGGCCGAGGACCGAGCAGAAGGGGTTGGCATCGTGCTGGCCTCTGCAGATTTTCAGCGGAGGTAGGCGATGGACCGCAGACGTTTCCTGGCCTCGGGCCTTATGCTGGGCTGTTCGGCGGCAGCGAGCCCCCTTCTGACCCCGGTGGCTCTTGCCTCGGCCCCCTGGGAAAACCGGCTGGTTGTCATCATCCTGCGCGGGGCGATGGACGGAATTGACGCCGTGCAGCCGGTCGGTGACCGGGATTACGCCGGACTGCGGCCGACCCTTTCCATGGTCGAGGAGCGGACAGAACTCGACGGGTTCTGGGACATTCACCCGGCGCTGGTGCCGCTGATGCCGCTTTATCAGGCCGGTCAGATGGGCGCCGTCCATGCTGTCTCGACGCCCTACCGCGACAAGCGCAGCCATTTCGACGGCCAGGATATTCTCGAAGCGGGAACGGTCGATCTGTCCGGCGCCGCCGAACGTGACGGCTGGCTGAACCGGATGCTGGCTACCGTCCCGGGTATCATGGCGGAAACGGCCTATGCCATCGGGACAGAACGGCTTCTCATCCTGAACGGCCAGACACCGGTCAGCCGCTGGTCGCCAGACGCGCGCCTCAGCCTGTCCCCCCAGACTCGGCTTCTGCTCGAGGTCATCTATGCAAACGACCCCCTGTTTCATGCCGCCTCCGAAGGCGCATTACGCATCATGGACGAACTTGAAGCCGAAGAGCATGGCGATGAGGCGCGCCTGCAGGGCGCACATCAGCAACTGGCCCAGTTTGCCGCATCGCGTCTCCGCCACGACTCGCGGATCGCGAGTTTCTCGCTCGGCGGCTGGGATACCCATGCTCAACAGCATCAGGCCCTGCCTCGGGCGCTCACCCGCCTGTCCGAAACGATCCTGACCCTGCAGGCCGAACTCGGTCCGGTCTGGGACAAGACGGCCGTGATCTGCATCACCGAATTCGGCCGCACCGCCCGCGAAAACGGCACGCGGGGAACGGACCACGGGACGGGCGGCGCGATGATCTACGCCGGCGGCGCGCTGCGCGGCCGGCAAATTGCAGGCGACTGGCCGGGCCTGGCCGAGGCAGATCTTTACGCGGGGCGCGATCTCATGCCGACGCGCGATGTGCGCGCCCATGCGGCATGGGTCATGCGCGGTCTGTTCGGGCTCGATCAGTCGGTTCTGGAAAACGCGGTCTTTCCCGGACTTGACATGGGGGCTGATACGCGGCTTGTCCTCTGACCAAAGAGGAGGGTCGGCCGATGGCACTGTTTGGCGAATTGGTCGAACGCTGGACGATTCCCGCGCGGCCCGGTCCGGATCAGATGGAAGGCCGCCATGTGCGGCTTGAACGGCTTGATCCCGCCCTCCATGCGGCACAGCTTTTCGCGGCCAACAGGGCCAATGACGCGATCTGGGATTACCTGCCCTACGGCCCCTTCACGACCGAGTCGGCCTATCGTGGCTGGGCCGAAGCCATGACGGGCCTGGCCGACCCGTTCTTCTATGTCATGCGCGACCTGAAGTCAGGCCTCTGCGGAGGTGTCGCAAGTTACCTGCGTATCACGCCGGAGGCTGGGACGATAGAAGTTGGCCATATCAACCTCTCCCTCCGCATGCAGCGCACCCCCGCCGCTACAGAAGCGATGGCCCTGATGATGGGCTGGGCCTTTGATGCAGGCTACCGCCGGTATGAATGGAAGTGTAATGCGCTGAACCTGCCTTCCCGCCGCGCAGCAGAGCGGCTGGGCCTGTCCTACGAGGGGATCTTCCGGCAGGCGGCCATCATTAAGGGCCACAACCGGGATACCGCTTGGTTTGCGGCCATCGACAAGGAATGGCCGGCGCTCAAGGCGGCCTTTGAGCATTGGTGCGATCCGGCCAATTTCGACGCATCAGGAGCGCAGAAACAAAGGCTGACCGACCTTACTGCGCCCGTCCTTGTGACGCGCGACCCTGCGCTGGCCTGACGGTCCCCGTCCACACTGCTCAAGTGTGGTCAAAGCGGCCCTGCATGGCTCAACCGGCTCTGGACAAGCGCCGATATCGTGGCCAGCGGCAAGGCCGATGGCTGACCGGCCGATTGGCTCGCCGCAAGGGCTGCCACTGCGTCCGACATGGGCTTGTCCCCCGCGCTACGGGCAACGCCGCCCAGAAACTGCGTCACATAGTCCAGATCGGGCGCAGATTGCAGCACCGTCTGAACATGGGCCAGATCGTCGTGATAGGCTACGGGATCGGGTATCACCGTATCTTCGGACACAGGGCGCGGTCCGGGTGGCTGGCGTTCACGGGGCAGATGGTGCAGAATGGCAGTCTGGAACTGGCCCATCCTTGTCACGGGTTTGGCAAGGAAACCATCTGCCCCAGCCGCCATTGCACGGGGTTCCGCATCAGGATCACCGCTCATCCCCAGTATCACATCCACCCGTGGATTTGCCTCGGCAAGTTCCGCAATCAGATCGGCCCCCGATCCGTCAGGCAGGCCCAGATCAATGATGATGGCCCCTGGCCGATAGACACGCAGATGCCGCCGCGCCGCCAACAGGCTGTCGGCCCGGCGGATACGCGCCCCCGACCGGATGCAAAGCAACCGCATTGCCTCGGACGCAAAGCGGCTGTCCTCGACCAGAAGCAGCGTCAGCCCAAGCAGCGGGCGGGCGACCGTGGCAGGCCGTGTCATCATATAGTCGTAGAGTGTGTCCATCGCATGATTCCCGGGATGTGGAAGCAGTCCTTGCGGCTCACTCTGGGGCTGCTTGGTTAGCGAAGGGTTAAGCGGGCGAGGGTCACCCGCGACGCTTCGTCCCGCCGCCTTGCAGGCGCGGGCCGGTCGCGACATAAGGCGACAGTTGAATAAGAGGTTCGGGCCATGATCGGTCGACTTAACCATGTGGCCATCGCGGTGCCCGACCTTGCGGCGGCGTCGGCGCAATACCGCGACACGCTGGGCGCGCTGGTGCGCGACCCGCAGGACGAACCGGCGCATGGCGTGACGGTTGTCTTCATTGAACTGCCCAACACAAAGATCGAACTTCTCCACCCCTTGGGTGACAAAAGCCCGATCACGGGATTTCTGGAAAAGAACCCCGACGGCGGCATCCATCACATCTGCTTCGAGGTCGAAGACATCCTTGCCGCCCGCGACCGCCTTCTGGCCTCGGGCGCCCGCGTTCTCGGCGGGGGCGAGCCGAAGACCGGTGCCCATGGCAAGCCGGTCCTGTTCCTGCACCCCAAGGATTTCACCGGCTGCCTCGTGGAACTCGAACAGGTCTGACGGGCCGCTATAGGAAAGAACGACATGAACATCAGCATCAGCGCCGCAATCGTCCTGTTCGCCGTGACATGGTTCATGGTGTTCTTTGTGGTGCTGCCCTTGCGCCTCGTCACGCAGGGCGACGCGGGCGAGGTCGTGCCCGGCACGCCAAAGTCGGCCCCCGCTGATTTCAACCTCAAGCGCAAGATGAAGATCACAACCTTTTGGGCGATTGGCGTCTTTGCCGTGATCCAGACGATCATCATGTCGGGTTGGATCACGATCGACGATCTGGCAGCCCTCCGGCAGATGACTTCAGGCGCCGGAAACTGATCAGCGCCGTCCCGAAGCGACCTCGCCAGCCTTGATCCGATGGTAAAGGTGGGTGAACGTCGCTGCCGCCAGAACCGGGATGACAAGGTTGAGCAGCGGAATGGTCAGAGGCAGCGCCATCAGACACCCGGCCAGCCAGATCTGCCCCCTGTTGCGGGCCTGCATGGCAATCGCCCCCGCGCGGCCCTCGCGGCGCATCGCGGCCATCTGAAAGTATTCCCGCCCCAGCAGAAAACCGTTGAGCGTGTAGAAAATCACAGGGCTCAGGAAAGGCACCGTCAGGTAAAGACCGAAGGCCATCAGGTTCGCCACGATCATGAGCCCCAGAAAAGCCACGGTCTCTTTCAGACCCTCGGCAAATCCCGTGCGGGGGGCCGGGGGCAGGCCGGGATAGAATTCATCCTCAACCGCATCAGCCACGTCCTCAAGAAAGAACGAAGTAATGGCCGAGGCGACAGGGATCATCAGGAACACCGACAGCCCCAGGATCAGGAATAGCGACCCCCAACCCACAAGATCGCCCACCCATGTCACCTCGCCCAGAAAGGGCAGGGTGAGAGAGCCGCCAAAGAAGTACGAGATCAGCCACAGCACCAGCGCATAGGTCGCGACCAGGAGCGCCACCGTCAGGCCGATCCCGAGGAACAGCACCCTGCGGAAACGCGGGTCGAGGAACTGGCTGACGGCCTTGGAAAAGTCGGTCAGGATCATGCGGTCAACCACGTCGTCACGGCGTCCACGGACGGACGGGGCCGGTCGGGCGGTACGGCGCTGATCGAACCGATATGGATGACACCCGCGACGGATTCATGCGCGGCAAGGTGGAACGCTTCGGTCACAAATGCGCGGTCATGGGACGGCCAGCCCGACAACCAGTTCGCACCCCAGCCCGCCGCCAGCGCTGCGTTGACCAATGACAGGCAGGCAGCCCCTGCACTATAGGTCTGCTCCAGCGCCGGGATCTTGTCGGTGGGCTTTGGCGATGCCACGACGACCACCGCCATGTCAGCATCGGCATATTGCGCCACGCATTTCGCGATCTTTTCCGGATCGATGTTGAGCGCCGCCCCGCGCCCCGGCACAAGACCCGCGATCCGGGTCAGCGCCAGCTTGGACAGCACGATGAACCGCCAGGGCTCAAGCTTGCCATGATCGGGCACCCGCGACGCGGCAGAGAGGAGCACCCGCAGTTCCGCCTCGCGCGGGACGGGACAGGTCAAAGTACGGGCGGGGTAGGACCGGCGGGTCAGCAGGAAATCGAGCGCGGCCTGATTGGGGATGGGCATGGGCGGTCCTTTGGTTCGTGTCGAAGGGAAGGTAGTCACTCCGGGCGGGGAGTGCCATACCGAGTCGTCCGGGGCTGGCCCCGGGGCTCGGCCCTTCGCCATTGTGCTTGCACCAATGGCGCACCATGGCGACCCCCGGGATACGTCTGGCCAGAAGAAGCCGGAAGCAGAGAGATCAGGGATCAGGGAAGCCCGATTGTCTTGGCCAAGCCGTCAAGTACAGTCGCGACGAAGTCATCCGTCAGCGGGCCGGGCTGGCGGGCGGCGAATATGTCGCCATGTGGGTCGGGCGCATTGACGGCACTTCCCGAAAGCTCCTGCAGGACAGCATGGCCGCAGAAAGGGACATAGGCCTCCGAATAACCGCCCTCATGGACAAGGACGAGTCGGCCGCCACAGACCTCAGCCGCCAGCTCCATGACCTGACGTGTCATCAGGCGGAACGTCTCGGCCGTGGCGAGCATCCGGCCCAGCGGATCAGTGATCGCCGCGTCAAATCCGCAGGCCAGGATCAGCACGTCCGGGCGATATGCGCGGATCGCGGGCAGGGCCAGCCGTTCCATCGTGGCGAGATAGCCTTTGTGCCCGGTGCCGGGGGGCAGGGGGATGTTGATGTTGAACCCTTCTCCCGCCCCCCGGCCCCGGTCGGTGACTGCACCGGAATCGGTGGGATAGTTGCGGTCCTGATGGATCGAGATCGTGAGCACGTCGTCCCGGTCGTAAAAGATCGCCTCGGTTCCGTTCCCGTGATGCACGTCCCAGTCCAACACCGCAAAACGCCGGGCAAGACCCGCCGCACGGGCGGATTCAATGGCGATGGCGATATTGGCCAACAGGCAGAACCCGTTCGGGAAATCCGGCAGCGCATGATGCCCGGGTGGACGGGACAGGGCATGGGCATTGTCGAGTTCGCCTTCCAGGACAGAGGCCAGCGCCCCCTTTGCCAGACCCGCCGACAAAGCGGCGATCTCGTATCCGCCGGGGCCAAAAGGCGTGCGGCGGCCCAGTTCGCCGCCCTTGTCGTCCGAGAGCGCCTTGAAGGCGTCAAGGTAACGGGCCGGATGCACCCGCAGCAGGTCCTCCTGCGTTGCCGGGGGCGCGGACGACAGGATCAGATCCCGTGACAGGCCCGTCACGTCGATCAGGTTCTTCAGCCGCCGTTTCGTCTCGGGGCTTTCCGGCAGTCCGCCGTTCAGGGGCTGCACCAGTCCACCAACGGGGAACATTCCCGCATAATTCCCCCCGCCGTGCCAGAAGGTGCGCTCATCCCAGAAAAGCCCGGTCCGTGTCATGATCAGTCCCCGCACATTGCCCGGCCACCATGGCCCAGGGCCGCAGGGGCCCGCAACGGGGGAATGGTCCGGCAGGGGGCAGAGTGTCAGGCCATGTTCCATGGACCTCACCCATCTTTCCACCCCCGGAACCGAAATCGCCGTGCGAGTGACGCCCAAGGCCGCTGCAAATCGCATCACGGCCGAATACGGCCTGATCCGCGTCTATGTCACGAACATGCCCGAGGACGGAAAGGCGACAGCAGCAGTCGTCAAACTCTTGTCCAAGGCGACCGGCGTGCCGAAATCACGACTGATCCTGCTGCGCGGGGCGGCCTCGAGGGACAAGCTGTTCCGGGAAGAGGACTAACCGGCGGGCGGGGTGGAATAGATCCCTTCGGGCAGGTTCAGCGCCGCACCCAGATCGCGGACCTGTGTCAGCGACAGCGTGATCTTCATCATCTCGCCGGTCCGCGCGTCGAACTGTTCCACCGTCACGCAATCCTCGAACGCACAGACGATCACATCCTCTTGCAACGGGGCTGCCCCCTCGTCCACGAGGGTCACGACCGTGGCGTCAAAGTCATGTTCGATCGTCAGCATGGGCTCAGCCTAGGGGTGACCCGGTCCTGTGGCAAGTGCGCGGAAGGCCGGGATTTGCCGATGCCGTGATCGGGGCTTTTGTGGCGTGGTCATCGACCCCAGATTGTGCCAGAGCATCGCTTAACAACGAGGTGACGATCCTGTGCTGCGGCTCTTCCTTCTGGCCCTGTCCTTCGGCCTGCTTCTGGCCAACTGCACTGCGGTCCCTGCGACCGAAACCGACATTGCGGGCGCGATGGCCACCGGTCGGAACGCGGTTGCCCCCGAAGTCGCGCGCGTCCAGGCACAGACTTTTGTCGCAGTGGTGAACGCCGTCGAACCCGTGGCCGAGGCGGAATGCCGCCTGCGCAACCCTGCTGCCAACTGTGATTTCCGCATCGTTGTGGACGATCGTCGCGGGATGCCGCCCAATGCGTTCCAGACGCTCGACGATCAGGGCCGTCCGATCATAGCCTTTACCCTGCCCCTGATTGCCGAGGTGCAGAATGCCGACGAAATGGCATTCATCATGTCGCATGAGGCCGCCCATCACATCCTCGGCCATCTGGACCGACAGGACCAGAACGCGGCAATGGGGGCCGAAATCTTTGGCCAGCTTGCCACCGTGCAGGGTGCCACGACCGAGGCGCAAATCCGTGCCGCCCAGCAACTCGGTGCCGCAGTCGGCGCGCAAAGCTATTCCAAGCAGTTCGAGCTTGAGGCCGATGCGCTGGGCACGGTGCTGACCGCACGGGCAGGATTTGATCCGCTCAAGGGCGCCGAGTTCTTTTTCCGCATTCCCGAACCGGGCAATGGATTCCTGAGCACGCATCCCCCCAACGAGGCGCGTCTGGCCGTGGTGCAGGAAGTTGCGGCCACAATCGGCGGCTTTCCGCCCTGAACTCGGTCAGGCGGACAACACGGCAACGGTGATCGCGGCAAAGAAGCAGCCCGAGGCGGCCAACACGAACCCATGCCAGATCGCGTTGGAAAACCGCAGCGATTCCCAGACGTGAAAGACCACACCCGCGCTGTAAAGCAGCCCGCCCGCCATCACGAGCACAAGGACCGAAACCGGCAGCGACTGGATCATCGGCCAGACCAACAGCACGCTGAGCCAGCCCATGAACAGATAGATCGCGGGGCCGATCACCCCGGTCTTGCCCCGCTTGAACAGCCGCCAGACCGCGCCACCCAGCGCGAGCGTCCAGACAATGCCAAGGATCACGTAGGCAAAGGCCGACCCGATCAGCACAACAAGCGGCGTATAGGTCCCCGCGATCTTGAGGTAGATAGCCGCATGGTCGATCCGGCGCAGCGTTGGCCGCAGCGCTTCCCACGGGGTCATGTGGTAAAAGGCCGAGGCAAGGAATGTCGCCATCAGCGCCCCACCATAGATCGCGACGGCCGCAATTTCCCCCGCATGCGCACCAAGTGCAGCGAACACGATCAGCACAACAGCGCCCACTACGGCAAAGATCACGCCAAGGGCGTGGATCAGACCATCGGCGATCCGTTCGGAGCGGGCATAGGCGGGGTAGATGTCAGGATCACGGTTCATGCGTCAATGATAGGACCGCAACCGATTCGCTCAAATCGTGACGTGGGGTCGCAGAGCATCGCTTGACCTTGCGGCAAGGGGCCGAGGATTTCTGGGGCTTGGCAGCGACGGGGGATCAGACCATCCTCATTGCAGGGAAGGCAAAGGTCGCAGGAGGATCATGGATGTGGAAGCAACTGGAGCGGGTCAGGCTGCGGGCCGTCTGGTCCTGGGAAGGATTCATCCATGTGGTCCAGACCGAAGGGTCGCTGCACCAATGGCTCTGGGCCAACCTCCTCTCGGCTTTCTTTGCCTTCATCCTGCCCTTGTCGGCCGGGGAACGGGGGATGATCCTGATGGGCGGGATCATCGTTCTGGCCGCCGAATGCATGAACACGGCCATCGAACGTGTGGTCGATGACGTGTCCGAAGAACGCCGCCCCCGCGCCAAACAGGCCAAGGACGCAGGCAGCGCCTGTGTCGCCGTTTCGGCGGTCGCGGTTGGCGTGGCCTGGGTCTGCGTCCTCGTCGGGCTCGCGGTCTGATGCGCGATCTGGCCGGGCACTGGCAGGTCTGGGCGCTTCTCTCGGCGGTCTTTGCCGCGCTGACGGCTGTGCTGGCCAAGGTCGGTGTCAGCGGGATCAACTCGAACTTTGCCACCCTGATCCGGACGGCCGTGGTGCTTGTGTCGCTGGCCGCCATCGTGAAGGTCTTCGGGCAGGGGCAGCCCCTGTCCACCATTTCGACGCGGACATGGGTCTTTCTGGCACTGTCCGGGCTCGCGACAGGGGCCTCATGGCTCTGCTATTTCCGGGCGCTGCAACTCGGGCAGGCGTCACAGGTGGCCCCCATCGACAAGCTGAGCGTCGTCTTTGTTGCGCTCCTCAGTGCCACGTTTCTGGGCGAAAGCCTGAGTGTCGTGGGCTGGGCTGGGATCGTAATGATAGCCGGAGGGGCCATCATGGTGGCACTCGGCTGAAGGGCTGATTTGATCTGGCGCAAAGACGAAGCTGCTCCCGGAGCGCAGGCTTCCCCCATCGGACACCAGAATCAGAGGCCAAAATGTCGACCAAAGGCGAAATCCGCGCATTCTTCTGGCTCGCTCCAGGCGAGGTGCGGACAGCGGCAGGCGGCTTGCGCAAGGCACTGAATGAAGGTGTTTTGCCCGCGCAGGATTACCTGAACTCTATCACCTGCTGTCAGACCTGCGCCGATCCGGCGGTCTGCAAGTCGGCGATTGCAGCAAATGACGTGCCGGCATCCTGCCGGAATGCGCAGCTGATTGCGGAACTCAAGGCGGTCTGACGACCGCTCGTCCGCGCCGCCTCATCCGCCGCGCCGATGTCATCCACCGCAGGGAGGGTGAAACCCGCCCTGCATTCGCTGTGTCTCAGGTCGGCTTCACCTTCCGCACTTCCGGATGCAGCGCCGTCGCAAGGATCTCGTCCCGCTCCTTCAGGACCTGTTCCGCTGTGCCCACGATCCGGGGATCTGGCGCCACCGCAACCGACAGGTCTTTTTCGGGATAGTCGATCCGGTGCAGGAAATGCCGCAAACACTCGATCCGTGCCCGCTTCTTGTCGTTCGATTTGATGACGGTCCAGGGCGAGTCTGCGGTGTCGGTGTAAAAGAACATCGCCTCCTTCGCTTCGGTGTACTCGTTCCAGCGGTCAAGGCTCGCCTTGTCGATGGGTGACAGTTTCCAGCGCTTCAGCGGATCGGTCTCGCGCGCGACAAACCGGCGGCGCTGTTCGTCAGGCGTGATGGAAAACCAGTACTTGGTCAGCCGGATACCCGACCGCACCAGCATCCTCTCAAGCTCCGGCGCCTCGCGCATGAACTCCAGATACTCATGCGGCTCGCAGAACCCCATGACCCGCTCGACCCCCGCCCGGTTGTACCAGGACCGGTCGTAGAACACCATTTCGCCCTTGGTCGGCAGGTGATTGACATAGCGCTGAAAGAACCACTGGCCGTTTTCCCTGTCGCCGGGCTTGGTCAAGGCCACGACACGGGCATAGCGCGGGTTCAGATGCTCCATGAACCGCTTGATCGTGCCACCCTTTCCAGCGGCATCCCGGCCTTCGAACAGCACCACAAACCGCTGGCCAGTCTCCTGCGTCCAGATCTGGACCTTCAGCAGTTCGGCCTGCAACTGAAGTTTCAGATGTTCATAAGCCCGGTCGTCAAGTTCCGGGATACCATCAAACATGCGCCGGTGGGCGCGTTTCGGGGCAAGCAGGATGTTGGCGGCAGCGTCTGACATGAGCCTCTCCCTAGCTGATGGGCAAAGGATGACAGTTTCGTGACAATGCGGCCTTGACTCAGGTCAAACGAGGCGGGCGTCAGGCCAAGGCCGGATAATCCGTATAACCTTTTGCCCCGCCATCATAAATCACCGCGCTCCGCAGCGGGTTCATCGCGGCACTTGCCTTGATGCGGGCTGGCAAATCCGGATTGGCGATGAACAACCGGCCATAGCAGGCGGCATCCGCCACACCATTCTCCACCAGCGCCGCGCCGGATTCGGGGGTCAGCCCGTCATTGGCGATCATGAACCCCCGGAACGCCTTGCGGACCAGACCATAGACAGGCTCCGGCTCGGTCAGCGGTTCGCGCGCCACCAGAAAGGCAATCCCGCGCCGGTCAAGCTCCTTGCCCACATAAGGGAACAGTGCC
Source organism: Rhodobacterales bacterium (assembly GCA_026400355.1). Taxonomy (GTDB): domain Bacteria; phylum Pseudomonadota; class Alphaproteobacteria; order Rhodobacterales; family Rhodobacteraceae; genus JAPLPE01. Next base: position 43,111 of record JAPLPE010000035.1, read on the forward strand.
GCCCGGTTGCTGTCCGTGACAGACTGGCTCCGGGCCGACAGGTTCAGGTGCATGCCCACCCGGTCGGCGCCCCATTCCCCGATCACGGCATCCGTCACCTCAAGATGGAACCGCGCCCGGTTCTCGATCGCTCCACCATAGGCATCGGTCCGCTTGTTCGACCCGTCCTGCAGGAACTGATCAAGAAGATAGCCGTTCGCCCCATGCACCTCGACCCCGTCAAAGCCCGCCTTCTTCGCATTGGCGGCCCCCACCCGGTAAGCCTCAACGATCCCCGGAATCTCGCTGATGTCCAAAGCGCGGGGCGTCGCGTAGTTACGCACAGGGCGGATATGCGACACCGTCCCAGACGGCGCGATGGCCGAGGCCGAGACGGGCAACTGCCCGTCCAGAAACACGGGATCGGAAATCCGTCCGACATGCCAAAGCTGCAGCACGATCAGCCCGCCCGCTTCGTGAACGGCGTCCGTGATCACGCGCCACGCATCCGTCTGCGCGTCCGACCAGATCCCCGGCGTATCCGGATAACCCACCCCCATCGGCGTGACCGAGGTCGCCTCGGTCAGGATCATCCCCGCACTCGCCCGCTGAACATAATAATCGCGCATCAGCGCATTGGGCACCCGCCCCCCCACCGCCCGCTGCCGCGTGAGCGGTGCCATCACGATGCGGTTTTTCAGGTGCAGCGCGCCTGCCTGGGCAGGGTCGAAAAGCGTGGGCATGGGGAGGCTCCGTCCGGTGCAGTCGTTTCAGGACATAGGCTCCTGTGGCCCCAGTGCCAACCCGCTCCGGCTGCATCCCGGCCAGAAAGGCGGGGATGCAGCCGGTTCGCTTCACGCCATCCCGCGCGCCTTGGCATTTTGGAGCAGGTTCCGACCAAATGTCAGAATGCTCAGAAACAAGGCTCTTTCGGCAAAGGGCATGACAGGCCCGATCACCGCCTCGGCAACTGTGCCCGTCATCATCAGAAACAGGCTGATCAGCATTACAGCCGCACCGACCTGATGCGGCCAGAAATTAGCTTGGGCCAGACCAGTCCCGGCCATCGCCGGGATAACCCGATAGACGACCCCGAACACTGGCACCAGCGTAAAGCCCAGAAGACTGATGTGTGCATGGACCGGGGCAAGCGTGTGATACACGGAACCCCCCACCTACATGCCGAAAACCACACCGACGAAAAAACAAACTACACCCATCAGAAGGAGATTGTGCGAAACGTCCATTTCCCCGTCCGCTTTGTGATTGGCGGCAAAGGCGCAGCCTGGGGATGTTACCTCACGGTGACTTGGGCGGGTTGTTCCTTCTGAAACAACGCCATGGCACAGTGGCAAAATGCATTCATGACGTGACAAGGGGCGCAGCCGGGTTCCGGCCACGCCCCTCAGCCATCGTCCTAACCGCTGCAGGTCAGATCGCGTAGCGCAGGATCGCGGCCAGCGCGCCGCCGCCCGGTATATCCTCCTTCCGGGCCGAAACGACCCGTGCGCCTGACTTCAAAGCCCGGCTCGCGATTTCATCCACCACGCCATAGTTGGCCGCACTCGCCGTCTCGGCAAAGGTCACCGCGCCATCCTCGTCTGCAACAGTGCCCGGCACAACCTGATCGATGTCCACAATCAGCGTATCAATGGCCCCGAACGTCGCCGCTCGCGCCGCCTGTGCGATATCGGCCGTCGTCCGGCCTTGCCCTGCGCGGACCGCATAAAGATCGCCCAGCGCCCGGATCTCTTCGGCATAGATGCGGTCCAGAACCCCCCGCGCCGCCGCCGCAAGCTCATGATCCGGCGCATGATCCGCCGACCCGCCGATCACCTCGGCGGCGGTATGGGCATAGCTGCTCATATTGCGGAACATCGACGACAGCGGCTCGCTCGCCGCAATGATCAGCGGCCGCTCGTGGCCCGACAGGACCGGCCGGATCGCCTCGTCCACGGTGCGGGCATAGCGGGTCAGCAGCGCGTTCTCGCTCGTCACCTCGCCGCTCCGCAGCCCGCCTTCGCGGGCCAGCGAAGACCGCCTGTTGATCGCATCCGCCATGTCGCGCGGCATATGCGGCACGCTGACCGTGTGCGGCGGCAGATCGGCCGACACCTCGATCAGACGCACAGACCCCCGGCTGATCGCCAGCACATAGGCGTCATGCGGAAAGGTGATCGCCCGCAGGATCGGCTTGATATGGAACCGGTCCGACACCTCGACCATTGGCGAAAGCCTGTTGGGCAGCCGGAAAGTCCTGATCGACTCGGGCGTCACGAACAGCGCAAGACTGTTGGCCTGCAGCGCCCAGAAGGCATCATCCTCGATCACATCATTGACCGCCGCCTCGATCGGCCAGATGCTCCGCTTGGGCGTATCGACCGCCTCAAGCTGGGCCACGGCATCCTTCAACTGGTTCTTCAACTCGATCCGGTCCACCGCGACCGCCTCGGTCAGCGGCGTCGTTTCCAGATAGATCGTCACACAGGGCCCGCCCCGCGTTTCGGCAAGGCGCAGGATGTCGGCACGTGTCGGCAGGTCGATATGCAGCATGAGGCATGTTCTCTCTGGTGATGGTCCGCGTGCGGACACTTGAGTAATGAAGCAGGAACTAGCGGAAGTTCATGCATCGCACAAGCAAACCCCGTCACGGCGGCTGATATAGAGCCGAGACAACTGGGTTATCTTCAAGTCAGGTTTCGTGAGATGCTATCACGGACTGTTCTTCCACCTGATTGTCTCATCAGAGGTAAGTCTTGACCGCAGCCTCAATCTTTGTTGCAAACCTGTAGATGTCTGCAAGACCCTCTATTACCTGACGATCTTCAACCTTCTGATTATCAAACAACTCTATTGAACGCGTCGTCTTGGAGTTGAAATAGAAACGACAAACCGGTTTCCGATTGTTGTCATCAACAAAAACACTGCAGTAAGTCTTCGAATCACGCATCGTTATTCTATCAAGTGAAATCACACGCGCAGCAATGGCCTTTACTATCATGAAAGCCTGCAACTCATCGTCGGTCGTCTCAATATCTGATTTTGAAGCAGCATCCTCTATCGATGCAACTGGAACCTGATCTGTTGGAAGAGGATCGGGTCGAAAGGCGTTGTTAAGCTTGTCTTGAATTCGATCCCGGATGACTTCGTCGAGCGAAGATTGTATTGCTGGCCTCAACTGTTCGAGGACAGATTTAGTGAGCGTTCCATCATAGATTTGTCTCCCGACGAGCTTCGTAAACTCATCGTCCGGTCCTGCTAACTGCTTCTTGAGGTAAGCGGCTGCTGCACTTGTATACTTGTGGGCCGATGCAGCCTCTAAAATCGCCTCGATTGAGAATTTTGACTTTTGAAATTTACTTAGTTTTGTCACTTGGCTTTCGTCGTAAGATTGTAAATCAAAAATGAAAAATGGCTTCTTATCCATTTTGTTTGGTTCGTCGATATCAGAGAAGAACCATACTTCCCGACCATTGATCAATATTGCAAGCCGTGCTTCAGTGACTCCAAAATAGCGATAAAGTTGAATATACTGAGCAGCTCCCAAAGCCATTGAAACTGGCTTTACTTCCATCAGAATGGCAAGTTTCCCGTCTATCTTTCGGACAAAGTCAACTTTCTCGCCCTTCTTGAGCCCGACATCCGATATGAACTCGGGAACCACTTCGTCAAGATTGAAAACGTCAAACCCAAGCGTCTGGATGAATGGCAAAACTACAGACGTCTTGGTCGCTTCCTCCGTGAGAGCGTGTTTGGATGCATTGACTGACCTTTTTGCCAGTTCCTTAATGCGAGCGGTAAAGTCCATGACGGCTCCCAGACATTACTCCCTTCACTAAAGTGCGGTTGAGCATGCAAGGCGAGAGGAAGTTCAAGGAACACAACCTTACGTCGTCAGACCCTCGACCCCCACAGATCGTATTCCCCCGCCTCCTCGACCTCGACCGTCACGATATCGCCGGGCTTCAGACCCTCGAAATCCTCGTCGATGAACAGGTTTCCGTCGATCTCGGGCGCATCCGCCCATGTCCGGCAGGTGGCGCCTTCGTCGTCCACCTCGTCCACGATGACTTGGACGACCCGGCCCACCTTGGCAGCCAGCTTCGCCTCGGAAATGGCCGCGGCCTTTGCCATGAACCGCTCCCACCGCTCCTGCTTGACTGCGGCCGACACATGGTCGGGCAGGACGTTGGACCGCGCGCCCTTGACGTTTTCGTACTGAAAACACCCGACGCGGTCGAGTTGCGCTTCGTCCATCCAGTCCAGCAGCGTCTGGAACTCCGCCTCCGTCTCGCCCGGATAGCCCACGATGAATGTCGACCGCAGGGTGATATCAGGGCAGACCGACCGCCAGGCCGCAATCTCGTCCAGCGTCTTGGCCGCCGCCGCAGGGCGGGCCATACGGCGCAGCACATCGGGGTGTGCATGCTGGAACGGAATGTCAAGGTAGGGCAGGATCAGCCCCTCGGCCATGAGCGGGATCAGGTCGCGCACATGCGGATAGGGATAGACGTAGTGCAGCCGCACCCAGGCCCCCAGCGACCCCAGATCGCGCGCCAGATCAACGATATGTGCCCGATGCTCGCGCTCGGTCGCGTGCCTGATGTCCACCCCATAGGCCGAAGTGTCCTGGCTGATCACCAGTAACTCCCGCACGCCCGCCTGCACCAGCTTTTCCGCCTCGCGCAGCACGGCATGGGCCGGGCGGGACTGCAACTTGCCCCGCATGTCGGGGATGATGCAGAATTTGCACTTGTGATTGCAGCCCTCGGAAATCTTGAGATAGCTATAATGCCGGGGCGTCAGAGTCACGCCCGTCGCCGGCAACAGGTCAATGAACGGATCGGGCGACGGGGGGACGGCGGCATGAACCGCGTCCAGCACCTGCTCATATTGCTGCGGCCCGGTCACCGCCAGAACTTTGGGATGCGCCCCGGTGATGTACTCCGGTTCCGCCCCCAGACAGCCCGTCACAATCACCCGACCGTTCTCCGCCAGCGCCTCCCCGATGGCGTCAAGGCTTTCTGCCTTGGCCGAGTCGAGGAACCCGCAAGTGTTCACGATGACCGCATCCGCCCCGGTATAGTCGGGGCTGATCGCATAACCCTCGGCCCGCAGCCGCGTCAGGATGCGTTCGCTGTCCACCAGCGCCTTGGGGCAGCCAAGGCTGACCATGCCGATGGTCGGCTGGCCCGGGCGCGCGGTGTCGGTGAAACTCCCCTTGGGCGCAAGATCAGGGCGGAGGTTGGGCGGGTTCTGGGCCATGGCCCGCATATATCCGCTGCGCCCCGCCTGCGAAAGGGCGCAAGGCGCAACGCAAGTCCATCACCGTAGGATGCGCTTTAGCGCATCACTCGCCAGCGCCTACCGCAACACCCCCCGCCGCAGCATCGCCCGCGCATAAACCCACAACAACAGGATCACCACCGCGATCAACCCGCTGAACATCAGCGCGAAACTCCCCGTCGTCTCAAGCGCCGAAGGATCGGCGATCCCGAACTGCCAGACCGACGACAGGATCAGCCCGATGAACGACGCCGCAAAGGCCCAGACCGCCGCCCGTGACCGGAGCAGCAGAAGAAGCGACCCCGCCACCGATCCCCAGACCCCGATGGCCCAGACCGCATCGAACCACACGGGCCGCGAATCCATCATCGCCCGCTGCGCCTCGGTCAACATCGACAGGTAGGCCGCATTGTTCGTCTGGGTCATGAAATAATCATAAGCCCCCACGCCGTTCCACAACAGCGACAGGATGCCGATGACCCACAGGTGCCAGGGTGTCCGCATGGTCTCTCCTCCTCTTTCCGGGGCAAACACTAGCATGGCTTTCCCGTCCAGGAACACGCAATCGCGTCCTCGTCCCGGCAGGATGACTCCGGCAGCTATGCGGCCAGACCCATCAGAGGTTCTCAGCCTAATGGGACTGCATATCGCCTGACATCATGACGACCCCTTCGAACGAAGACGACAGGGCCACCTTGTCGGCACCCAGCGCTTCTTCGGCGGCGTTGTAAGCGGCCGAAAGGCGGTCAGCCGCCGACACGCCATGTTCCGTCAGGAACGCGGGCATCCGCAGATCGGGACCACCACACAGAACAACCTCCCACCCGGCATCGCCTTTGGTCAGAAGCGCCCGGCCACCATTGCCACCCTGCGCCCACGAGGCCAGCGCGTGATCCTGATCGACGACCACGGGATCGACTGTCAGCGGGTTATCCGGCGTATCAAACGCAGCCTTGAGAACGGCGACGATGGCATCCGTATCGCTCATCCCCGTCTGATCAAGCGTCGCGGTCGCATGGGCATGGTGCTGGTGGCCGGTCGTCCCGTCCTCCATCGCGCCCATATCCATCGCATCCCCGGTTATCCGGGCCGAATCGACCGGCACCTCGACCGTGATTTCGCCCGCCGTTTCAAAGACCAGCGATACGGACAGGACCTTGCCGTCGGCCCAGTCGCCGCTCAGGCCCATGAACATGATATGGTTCCCGCCGCGGTCCAGCAGGATTTCGCCATCCGTCGGCAGGTCAAAGCCTTCCTCGACATGGACCATCGTCATCACACCGTCCGAGTTTTCGGTATGCGTGTGCAGTTCAACCTTGGCCGCCGCGTCTGAACGCACGTCCAGCAGGCGGTCCGGCGCCCCGCCATGGTTGTGAACGGTCATGAAGGCTGCCCCCGACATGCCGCCGGGCGACGCGATGGCATAGGGGTCGTGGATTTCGATACCGTCTTCGGCCCAGACGGGCACGGCAAGAAACAGGGCGGATGTGGCAAATGCCACGCGGGCGCGGGTGATGAACGACATGGGTCGTCTCCTTGGGAAATGGTGTCAGATCGGGCAGGCGTCAGGTCAGTCCAGACTTGGCGGCCCCCGCGCAATCGGTGACGCCACGAGCGCCGCTGTCCCGTTCTGCGCCATACCCAGCGGCAGGTCCGCCGCCGTGACCGTCCCGGTCTGCGGCAGGATCATCGGGGGCAGGTCCGTCCCGGCAAGGCTCATCACGCCGTCCGGGCAGACATGCGCGGGGCCGACTGGCTTGCCCGTGGCATCCACGGCCACGGTCATCATGCCCCCGCCGACGCACAGCACCATCTCGCCCGCAGCCATCGCCTGCCCTCGCGCGAGCGCAAGCTGCTGGGAGGTCAGAATGACCACGAGCGCAAGGAAAAGGGACAACAGACGTTTCATGACCCTGTGGCTACCACCATCCACCCCCGGCTGCAAAGCGGGTCCAATCGCCGCGCCCTCAGGGCGCCGTCGCAACCCATCCCCGGAACGCCAGCCCCGCATAGAACAGCGCCACATCCGTGAACCCTGCCTCAGCGAGCGCGGCCTCCTCCTGCGCGGGCGTCAGCACAGGCAGTCGGTCCGCAATGGCCACCCCCGCCGCCCGCGTGCTCTCAGGGTCGAGCCCCGAAGCCGCACCAAATTCCGCATAGCGCGACAGCCACAGCGCCCGCGCCACTGGTTCCCCGGGATAGCTGAAATGGGCCATCACGAAATGCGCCCCGGGCTTCAGCCTTTGCCGGATCGCTTTCAGGGTCGTCACCCGCTCCTCACGCGGCACGAAATGCAGCGTCAGGATAGACGTTGCCCCGTCAAACGGGCCCGGCGGCGCCGTGTCGATATAGCCTTCATGCAGCGTGATCCTGTCCGCATGGGGCGTGGTCATGGTCCGGGCCAGCCCCAGCATCGCCGCCGACGGATCAACCCCCGTGAACCGCCAGCCCGGTTGCGTCGTAGCAAAGGCGTTCATCTCCAGCCCGCCCCCCGCGCCCAGAACAAGGATATGCCCCACAGGCCCCGCCCTTTCGACCAACAGGATCGCCGCCATCCGGTGCAGATCATGAAACCCGGGCACAAGGCGCGGCGGCCGGTCAGCGTAATGAGCCACGGCGACGGGATCATCAAAGGTACTCATTGCAGGCACTCCTGTTCCAATGGCGGGGCAGGGTGAGCCCGCCTCACGCCCCGGTCACGCGGGTCTCAAGCCAGTCCACGGCAAACGGAACAATCGCAGCAGCTTCGACAAGTACGCAATCTGCCAGACCAACCCGGCCGGTCCTGCCCTGACCGCCTTTCAGAAAGTCATCGACCACGACGGCGAAGTAGTCCTCGTCAAGTCCATCGACGACCGGAAGGCCAGTTTCAAACTCCTCGATCATCCGCCAGACCGTTCCGTCCCGCGAGGCCAAAGGCACTTCAACCCGTCTGATCCGCTTTTCCGGCAGGCGGGCCAGGTCTTCGGCATAGTGCAACAGTGTCAGGCTGTCGCGCGGTGCACCCAGCAAGAGGACCTTGCCTCCAACCTGCACCAGTCTTTCAAGGGGCGACCCTGAACCATAGCCATAGTCCAGGGGATGATCATGCGTCAGATCGTCTGCCAGCCACCCGATCGCTGCGACCGAAGCCCCGGGGTTCCCGCTGCGAAAGGCACCGGGAGTGGTTCGAAGAAACTCCGGAAAGATGCCGTAGTCCCGCACCGCCCGCGAGGTCAGCGGATCAAACGGCACTACATGCGCCCGCCATTCCTGCGGCACCCGGCCCACAACATCCAGAACCGCCTCGTAGTCCGCATTCCAGTCCGTATAGGCGACGATCGTCCCCTCCGGCCCTGTCACATCCCGCAGCGCCGCGATCACCGTATCCGGCCCGCCCATCACCGCCCCCAGCCGCCCGACAGCCGCATGGACCATCACCGTATCGCCCGGCCCAAGGCCCAGCCGCCGCAGATCAGCGGCCAGACTGGCCCGAGTCGCAAACGGCAGTTCAGGCGCAGTCATGCCACACACCCCCCAGACCAGCGGAAAAACCAGAAGACCCGGTCGCATTCCTGCAACCGGGTCCACCTGTCACCAAATAAGCTAAGCTCAGGCTTGCGCGACAGCGAGCTTGGCAATCTCTTTCTTGACCTTCAGCGCATCGGCCGAAAGCGTGTCGTCCTTGGCCTTGGCAAGGAACGCGTCCAGGCCGCCCCGGTGGTCGACCGAGCGGAGGGCGGCATTGGTGATGCGGAACTTGAACGAACGGCCCAGCGCGTCCGAGATAAGCGTCACTTCCTGCAGGTTCGGCAGGAAACGGCGCTTGGTCTTGTTGTTCGCATGGCTCACGTTGTTGCCCACCATCGGGCCAGTTCCGGTCAGTTCGCAGCGGCGCGACATGGCATTCGTCCTTCGTATCTCGGGTCCGCCTGCATGGCGCGGGGACCGCTCTCAAACAGAGAGGCCCCGGCAACGGCTGCGAGGCCAGTAAATTCGGTTCCGGGGGATTACGGGGAATCACGGGCAGCGTCAACCCGGTTTCCCGCGTCATCTCACATGTCCCCGGGCCCGTCCCCGGCCTGGGGCGAAAGGCCCCCCGCCATCGCCGTGGCATGGGCGGCCAGCGCCGGACGCCGCGCGCCTGCCCGCAGCGCCAGACGCCGCCAATACCCCTGCGACGCCCGCCGCGCGGCCCGGTGTTCCGCACAGATGAGCCGCCGTTCAGGCGCAGCACTCGTCGCCTCGCGATGAATCGTCCACACCTTGCCCGCCCCCCGGATCACCCGTATCGCCGGATGCCCGCCAAAGGCCAGCCTGGCCAGCGCCAGCCCGGGGAAATGCTGCCGGATCAGCCGCGCATGGGCCAAGTCGGGCGCCATGAACGGGTCCAGCACGATCAACCCCCGCAACCCCGGCATCGCCACAGGCACCAGATCCCCCCGGTCCGGATCAAATCGAAACCCTTCCAGCGGATAACGCTCTTCCCACGGCACCACATCCGGCGCGATGGAAAACTGGGGCGAGATCAGCACCGCCGTCTCTGCCCCCAGGGCCCGCGCAAACCGCAGCGCGCCAAAACCCCCCATCGAATAGCCCAGCAGGCTTACATGCCTGTACCGCGCCGCCACCCCCGCCACCGTCTCTTCCAGTGCCCTGGTGTCAGGTGTGATGAACCAGTCATTCCTGCGCGTCTTGATCGACAGTTGCGAATACCCGCCCCGCGCAAAGTTCGACGAATGCGTGTCCGCCGTAAACTCAGCCCGCCCGATCATGCGATAGTCAAAGGTGACAACCAGCCTGTCCTTGTGACCGGGCAACAGCACGGCGCGCAGATGGCGGCCGTCAAAGACGACCTCGGGCTTCATCCGCCCATGCGCGGGCCCAGAAGCGGCGCGAGAGCATGCCCCGCCGCCGCCGCTGGCGACAGCCTCCCCTCGGCTACCGCCGTCTCCAGCGCCTCAAGCCGGGCCTTCAGCGCCGGATCGCGGGTCAGTTGCGCCAGAAGTTCCGCCTGCAACTCGGCCCGGAACCACTCCCGCGCCTGCGTCGCCCGGGTCCGGTTCCAGACCCCTGCCTCCCGCCGCCAGCCCGCCAGGTCCTTGACCGCCGCCCAGGCCACTTCAAGCCCGTCGCCCGTTACCGCCGACACCATCAGCGCCTTGGGGAACCCTTCCGGGTCCTGTGGCCGGTGCCGCAAGAGCCGCAAGGCCCCGGTGTAATCGGCGCAAGTCCGCGTCGCCTGCACCTTCAGATCGCCATCCGACTTGTTCACAAGGATGATGTCGGCCATCTCCATTATCCCGCGCTTCACCCCCTGCAACTCATCCCCGCCCGCCGGGGCGATCAGCAGCACGAAGATATCGGTCAGCTGCGCCACCATCGTCTCGGACTGACCCACGCCCACCGTCTCGATCAGGACCACATCAAACCTTGCCGCCTCGCACAGCGCCACCGCCTCGCGCGTCCGCCGCGCCACCCCACCCAGCTGGGTCTGACTGGGCGAGGGGCGGATGAACGCATTCGGGTCACGGCTCAACCGTTCCATCCGCGTCTTGTCCCCCAGGATTGACCCGCCTGATCGTGCCGACGACGGATCGACGGCCAGCACCGCCACTCGCAAGCCTTGTCCCGTCAGATACAGTCCCAACGCCTCGATGAAGGTGGACTTGCCCACTCCTGGCGTCCCTGACAGACCCACCCGCAGCGCTTGCCGCCCGGCACCCGCGAGCCGCGCCAGCAAAGCCTCGGCGGCCGACCGGTGATCCGCCCGGCTGCTTTCGACAAGCGTGATCGCCCGGGCCAGAGCCCGCCGGTCGCCAGCGGCCACCGCATCGGCAAGGGGTTCAATCTCCATGCCTCTTCATATCGGCCCGCCCCCGCCTGTCCAGCCCCGTCCCTCTGGCCGACAGGCAGACCCGGCAAAGAAAACTCCCCCCGGAAGAGTGTTTTCCCCACCTGCCCGCGACAGGCACTGCACGGCCACACCGCTGGCATCCATTGCGCCGCTGTCCTATCAGAACGCCATGCCCATCTCTGACCCCCTGCCCATCGACGCTGTCCTCCCCGCCCTCATCGCGGCGATCAGGGACCACGGACAGGCCGTCCTGCAGGCCCCGCCGGGTGCAGGCAAGACAACACGCGTCCCGCTCGCCATGCTGGACGCGGGCCTCACCCCCGGCCGGATCGTCATGCTCGAACCCCGCCGCCTCGCCGCCCGGGCTGCAGCCGAGCGCATGGCCCAGACACTCGGCCAATCCACCGGCGAAACCGTAGGCTACCGAATGCGCGGCGAATCCCGCGTGGGCCCCGCGACAAGGATCGAGGTCGTGACCGAAGGCATCCTGACCCGGATGATCCAGTCCGACCCCGACCTGCCCGGCATCGGCGCGCTGCTCTTCGACGAATTCCATGAACGCTCGCTCAACGCCGACCTTGGGCTGGCGCTTGCGCTCGAGGTCCGCGCCGCCCTCCGCCCCGACCTCATCCTCCTTGCCATGTCGGCCACGCTCGACGCCGGCCCGGTCGCCGCACTGATGGGCAACGCCCCCGTCATCACCGCCGAAGGCCGCTCCTTTCCGGTGGACCTGATCTGGCGTGACCGTCCCCTCCCGCGTGACGCGCGTCTCGAAGTCGCCGTTGCCGACCTGATCCTGTCGGCTCTGGCCGAAACGGAAGGTGGCATGCTCGTCTTCCTCCCTGGCGAAGGCGAAATCCGCCGCGTCCAATCCCTCCTTGTCCGCGATCTGCCCACAGGCTGCGTGATCCGCCCGCTCTATGGCGCCATGCCCTTTGCTGAGCAGCGCGCCGCCGTCACCCCCGAACCCGGCGTGCGCAAGGTGGTCCTTGCCACCTCCATCGCCGAAACCTCGCTCACCCTCCCCGATATCCGCGTCGTCGTGGATGCAGGCCGCGCCCGGCGCGCCCGGTTCGATCCCGGCTCGGGCATGTCGCGCCTTGTCACAGAACGCGAGACCAAAGCCGAGGCGACCCAGCGCGCGGGCCGGGCAGGGCGGGTCGCCCCCGGCCGCTGCTACCGCCTCTGGACGAAAGGAGAGGAAGGCGGCCTCGCCCCCTTTCCCCCGCCCGAAATCGCCGCCGCCGATCTCGCGGGCCTCGCCCTCGAACTCGCCCTCTGGGGCTCCGCCGACCTGTCCTTTCTCACCCTGCCACCCGAAGCAGCCCTCTCCGGCGCACGCGACCTGCTGACCGCTCTCGGCGCCCTCGACGCTGGCGGACGCATCACCGCCCACGGCCGGCAACTCGCCAGCCAGCCGCTCCATCCCCGCCTCGCCCATATGCTCGTTATCGCTGGCCGCAGTGCCGTGCCGATGGCCGCACTCCTCGCCGAACGGGACCCCCTCCGGGGTGCGGGCACCGACCTGACACTCCGCCTCTACGCCATCGCACACGGCCACAGGGGCCAAGGCTCCGCCGACCCCGGCACGCTCGACCGCATCCGGGCAGAATCCAAACGCCTTGCCAAAGGCCAAAGCGACAAACCCGCCTTCACCCCCGGCGCATTGGCGGCGCTCGCCTATCCCGACCGCATCGGCCTTCGCCGTCCGGGGGACGAACCACGTTATATCCTCTCTGGCGGCAAGGGCGCCGTCATGCCCGCCACTGATCCGCTCGCCAACGAACGCCTCATCGTCGCCACCGACCTCGACGGCGACACCCGAGAGGCGCGGATCAGGGTCGCCGCCGCGCTGGCCGAAGCCGACCTGCGGCGCCTTTGCGGCGACCAGATCACCGCCGCCACCACCTGCCTCTGGTCCCACCGCGAAGGCCGCGTGCAGACCCGCCGGCAGGAACGTTTCGGCGCACTCATCCTCTCCGATCAGGTCTGGCCCGAGGCCGCACCCGAAGACGTCGCACGCGCCATGCTCGACGGTGTCCGCGACCTTGGCCTCACGCTCACCGGCGCGGCGGCGCGGCTTCGCACCCGCGTCGAACTCGTCCGGGCGGGCGGTGCAGACCTGCCCGACATGACCGACGCTACCCTGATGGAAACGCTCGAAGACTGGCTCCTCCCCCATATGGGCAGCATCCGCACGGCAGACGCGTGGAAACGCTTCGACCTTCTTCCCGCGCTGCGTGCCATGCTCGACTGGAATCAGGCCCGGCTGCTTGACCGCGCCGCTCCCCCGGCGTTCCAAACCCCGCTCGGCCGTCATATCCCCATCGACTATGACGGCCCCGGCCCGGGGATCGAGGTGCGCCTGCAGGAAATGTTCGGCGTCACCACCCATCCGACCGTCGGCCGCACGCCACTCCGTGTCACGCTCCTCTCGCCCCGCGGCCACCCGTTGCAGGTCACAACCGATCTGCCCGGCTTCTGGGCCTCCAGCTATGCCGATGTCTGCCGCGACATGCGCGGCCGCTACCCCCGCCACCCCTGGCCCGAAGATCCGACCCTCGCCGAACCCACCCTGCGGGCCAAACCGCGCGGCACTTGATCAGAAAGGGCAGGGGGGTATCATCCGCACATGGTGTTCGATCTCGGTGAAGTCATGCGAAGAAAGGAAGAGCGGGAGTCAGCCCGCATTCTTGCCTTCGAATTCGCCTTCAACGTCCGCTGGGCCCGCCTTGTCGGCGATGCAATGGGCCTTGATGGCAAGACCATCGCCCTGCAGGTCGCCGAACGCCCCGTCGAAGCGGTCTTTGAAAGCCTGAATGCAGACCCCCACCTCGTGCTGCAAATGCGGATTGAAGCGGACCGTCAGGTCCGCGCCGAACACGGCAACCCCGAACCCTACCGCATGGCCTGACCCGCCCCAGCCCGCCGCCTGTAACCCCCCGCCCTAATCCGCCCAGGGCCCGTGCTGCCCCTTGGCCCCGTCGAGCCGTTCAAACCCGTGTCGGCCAAAGAAATCCCGCTGCGCCTGAATCAGGTCCGCCGTCCCACGCGCCTGCGCCATCGTGTCGAGCCAGCCCACCGCCCCGGCCAGCGCCGGAACCGGATAGCCGCCCGCAATCGCCGCCGCCACGACCTGCCGCAGCGCGGGCAGGTTGGCTTGCAGCCGTGCCACGAAGGCCGGCGCAAAGATCAGCTGCCCCTCGGGCATCTCGCCCCGGAACGCCGCCGAAATGTCGTCGAGCAGCGCCGACCGGATGATGCATCCCGCCCGCCAGATTTCCGCGACCCGCGCATTGTCCAAGGCCCAGCGGTAATTCGCACTCGCTGCCGCCATCAGGCGGAACCCCTGCGCATAGGCCGCAATCCGCGCCGTCAGCAGCGCGCCCTCAAGCTGCGCTTCTGTCAGTGTCAGCGCCTTGCGTGGCGTGGCAAGGATCGTCTCGCCCGCCGTTCGCGCCGTCTTTTCCGAAGACCAGCCCCGCGCTCCTACACCGGCCTCGATCACCGACGCCGACTGCCCCAGCGCCAACGCCTCGATCACCGTCCAGCGCCCCGTGCCCTTCTGCCCGGCCGAATCCATGATGACATCGACAACAGGCAGACCCGTCACTTTGTCCTGCGCCTGCAGGATGATACCCGTGATCTCGACCAGATAGGACTTGAGCGCACCCTTGTCCCAGGCTTCGAACACCTTGCCGATGTCGGCAGGTTCCATCCCCATACCGCGCCGCATGATCCCATAGATTTCCGCGATCATCTGCATGTCGGCATATTCGATGCCGTTATGCACGGTCTTTACGAAATGCCCCGCCCCATCCGGACCCAGATGTGCCGCGCAAGGCGCATCGTTGAACCGCGCCGCGATCGCCTCGAGCACCGGGCGAATGCCATCAAAGACCGCAGGCGTGCCGCCCGCCATGATCGACGGCCCGTGCCGCGCCCCTTCCTCGCCTCCGGATACACCCATCCCAAGATAGGCCAGCCCCGCCGCCTCGACCCGTGTCGTCCGGGCGCGGGTGTCATGGAAATCGGCATTGCCCGCGTCGATGATCGTATCCCCGAGCGAAAGAAGCGGGATCAGCGCGTTGATGCACTCATCCACTGCCGCCCCCGCCTGCACCATCAGGATGATCGCCCGGGGTGCGGCCATCGCCCCCGCCATCGCAGCAAGGCTGTCATGCGCCACCGCCTTTGTCGCCAGCCCCTCGGCCTGCGCCTCGGTCACAAAGGCTGCGATCCGGTCAGGCGACCGGTTCGACACATGCAGCGCAAAACCCTTCTCCAGAATGTTCAGCGCCAGCGCGCTGCCCATCGTCCCAAGGCCATATAGGCCCAGATGCGCAAGAGTCGAAGTCATGCCATGCCCCCAGAGCGGTGTTCTTCGGGCAGATGTGTAACGCGCCGGGCTCAGACTGCAACGGGATACCGCTGCATACCGTATGAGGGTTTGATATTGGCCCTTGTCGGGCTAACCTCCCCCACACAAAACAAACGCAGACAGGCTCCGATGTCCCCCCGCTCCAACACGGCCCGCAAGCCCGTGGCCTTCAGACACGCCATGCCGCTGCATTCGCAGCTTGCGGCGTTGTGCTGGCGCGAGACCGAACAAGGGCGCGAGGTTCTGCTGGTCACCTCGTCCACCGGGCGCTGGATCCTGCCCAAGGGCTGGCCGATCAGCGGAAGAAGCGCGCCCTTCGCCGCCAAGACCGAAGCCTGGGAAGAGGCCGGGGTCAAGAAGGGCAAGGTCGGCCGCCGCGCTCTGGGCAGCTACATGACAACCAAACGATCCCCTTCCGGCGACGAAGAGCCCTGCCTTCTCAAGGTCTACGCGATCCGCGTGCAAGAGACGGTCGACATCTATCCAGAGGCCCGAAACCGCGACCGGATCTGGGTCAAACCCGAAATTGCCGCGCGCATGGTCGACGAAGACGGCTTGCGCGACATATTTGCCAAAGTCTGAAATCGCTTTAGCCTGACATGATGTTGTCGTGAGTCTGGTCCTTTGATCAGACTCTGTTGTTCAGTACGGAGTTTTCGACCTATGTCACCGCCAGACGATCATGGGCTTCCGCCCCGAAAGGATCAGGCCACCGTCATCGGCGATGCAGGTCCGGATTCGGGCGACGAATGGGATGAGTTCGAGGACGAGGACGCCGCCGACGACGAGTTCGGGCACGACAGCCCGGCCGCGGCCGCCGAGGAAGGCACAGCCGCCCCGGTCAGGAAACGCCGCCGCCTGCGCCGCAAACCTCCGGTCGAGCGGAAAAAACTCTCCACAATGCTCGAAGAGATCGGGGCCGATACCACCCGCGAACGCATTTCGGTGGCCGACCTGATCAACGCGATGGACGCACGCGCCTTTGGCGCGCTCCTCCTGATCTTTGCCTTTCCCAATGCCCTTCCCGCCCCGCCGGGCACGTCAGGGATCCTTGGCCTGCCGCTGCTTTATCTTGCCGCGCAGATGATGCTGGGCCGCAAGCCCTGGCTGCCCAAACTGATTGCGGCCCGCTCGATGGCAAGGTCGGATTTCGTCGGGCTGGTGGACCGCGTGAACCCCTGGCTTCACTGGGCCGACAGATTCATGGCCCCCCGCCTGCAATTTCTCGTGACGCCCCGCGCCGAACAGGCGCTCGGCGCATTTGTCCTGATCCTCGCCACCGTCCTTGTCCTGCCGATCCCGCTTGGCAACATGCTGCCCGCCTTTGCCATCTGCATGATCGCTCTGGGCATTCTGGAAAGCGACGGACTTTGGGTCAGCATCGGCATCGCGATCGGCATCGGTGCGCTGATCATCGCATGGGCTGTCGTTTACGCGCTGATCCGGGCGACCATCTTCCTCATCGTCCGGGCGTTCTAGGGGCGTGGCAGGGCGAGTGGACAAGGCCAGCGCCCAAGCGTAACGATCCCGTGGAACCAGACAACCCGGACAGGGGCAGAATGCCAGCCGACAAGGCCCGCAGCAACGTCGCAAGGGGACGCCGGGACGCCCGCCCGCCCGGGCAGCCATTGCAGGGCAGCACGGGCCTTGTCGACCTGCGGCCCATCGCATTTGTCCTTGGCCGTATCCTCGTCCTTCTGGCCGCGATGATGCTTGTGCCGACCCTCGTCGACATGCTGGACGAAGCCCCCGACAGTGATGCGTTTCTGCAATCGGCCCTGATCACCTCCTTCGTCGGCATCCTCCTGTCGCTCGCCACCAGCAACGCGCTGAAACAGGGCCTCGATGCCCGTCAGGCATACCTTCTGACCTTTGCAATCTGGGTGATCGTGCCGATGTTCGGCGCCTTGCCATTCTACTTCGGCCCGCCCTTCCTCGGCCTGACAGATGCCTATTTCGAGGCCGTGTCGGGCATCACCACCACCGGAGCCTCTGTCATCGTCGGGCTGGATGACCTGCCGGCCGGCATCAACCTCTGGCGCGGCATCCTGAACTGGCTTGGCGGCCTCGGGATCGCCGTCGTGGCGATGATCTTCCTGCCCGTCATGCGGGTAGGCGGCATGCAGTTCTTCCGCACCGAAGCTTTCGACACGATGGGTAAACTGATGCCCCGCGTGGCCGATATCGCGTGGTCCCTCGTCGTGGTCTATGTCGGTCTCTCGGTGCTGGCGATCATGACCTACCGGGTGCTCGGGATGACCGGGCTTGATGCGGCGGTCATGGGCATGGCCTCGCTCTCTACGGGTGGCTTCGCCCCAACAGATGTTTCCTTTGGCAAGTATCCGGGGGCGGCCGAATATGCCGGGGTCATCTTCATGATCCTCGGAAGTCTGCCCTTTATCCTCTACGTCCAGATGACCAGTGGTCAGATCCGCCCCATCTTCCGCGATCCGCAGGTCCGCGCCTTCCTGGTCTGGCTTGGGCTGGCCGTCGTTCTCGTGACGATATGGCGCCTCGATACCTCAAGGATGGAGCTTGAGCCCGCCTTTCGCGAAACCCTCTTCAACCTCACCTCGATCATGACCGGGACCGGCTTCTTCTCGGGTACATTTCCCACCTGGGAAGGTTTCGCGATGGTCGTGGCCTTCGTCGTTGGAATGATCGGCGGCTGCACGGGGTCAAGCTCCGGGGCGATTTCCGTCTTCCGCGTCCAACTGGCGGGCCGCGCGCTCGCCAACCAGATCCGCCTGATCCAAAGCCCGCATCGCGTCGACCCGATCCGCTATGCCGGCCGCACCGTCGAAAACGACGTGATCGACACGCTCATGCTTTTCATCTCGGGCTATATCCTGACCATCGGCGTCCTCAGCGTCGCGATGACGCTGACTGGCATGGACATGACGTCAAGCCTGATGGCGACATGGACCTCGCTGGGCAACATCGGTTACGCCTACGGCCCGATGGTTGCAGCCACGGGCACCTTCGACAGCCTGCCCGAAACAGCCAAATGGCTGATGATCCTCGCCATGATCCTCGGCCGCCTGGGTCTTCTCACACTCCTCGTGCTGGTCCTGCCACGCTTCTGGCTTCGCTAGAAGCATGACCCTGCCGGCAAAAGCGTCGTCTCCTGACGCTTTCCGCCAGCCCGTCTGGACGACCGGCCAATCTTCCCCTTAACCTTTCCCGACGATCCCCCGAAAGGAACCCCCAATGGCCACAGAACATGTCGCAAGCGGCCCCGATCTGATCTCTGTCGTGATCCTGCTCGCCGCGGCAGTAGTCGCCGTGCCCATCTTCAAACGGCTGGGTCTCGGCTCGGTGCTTGGCTACCTCGCGGCGGGCCTTGTGATCGGTCCCTTCGGCCTTGGCTTCTTCAACGACCCTGAAACCATCCTCCACGTCGCCGAACTCGGCGTCGTCATGTTCCTTTTCCTGATCGGGCTGGAAATGGAACCTTCCCGCCTGTGGTCCCTCCGCCACCAGATCTTTGGCCTGGGCCTCGCGCAGGTGCTGGTCAGCATGGCCCTCCTGTCGCTCGTGGGCATCAGCCTGGGCTATCCCGTGGGCACCTCGCTTATCGCCGGCGCGGGTTTCGTGCTGACCTCGACGGCCATCGTCATCCAGATGCTTGAAGAACGCGGCGACCTCTCCAAATCCAAAGGCCAGAAGGTCATGTCGGTCCTCCTGCTCGAAGACATGGCCATCGTCCCGTTGCTGGCCCTCGTGGCCTTTCTCGCCCCCGGCGGCGCCGACCTCACGTTCGTCCAGCGCCTGACTGGCGTGGCCATCGGCCTTGGCGCGATCATAGGTCTCGTCCTTGCCGGGCGCTATCTGCTCAACCCCTTCTTCCGCCTCCTCGCCAACGCCCACGCGCGCGAGGTGATGACCGCCGCCGCCCTGCTTGTCGTCATCGGCGCGGCGCTTGCCATGCAGTTCGGCGGCCTCTCCACCGCGATGGGGGCCTTTCTCGCCGGGGTACTGCTGTCCGAATCCACCTTCCGCCATCAACTCGAAGCCGATGTCGAACCCTTCCGCGGCATCCTCCTCGGCCTTTTCTTCATCGCCGTCGGCATGTCGCTCGACCTGACAGTGATCCTCGCCAACTGGCAACTGGTCCTGATCTCGGTTCTGGCCTTCATGGTGCTCAAGTCTATTGCGATCTACGGCACCGCCTGGGCCTTCGGGTCCGACCATGTCGAAGCCCTCGAACGCATGGTCCTGATGGGCCATGGCGGCGAATTCGCCTTCGTTCTCTACGCCGCTGCCCTCGCCGTCGGCCTGCTCGATCCCACCGGCTCGGCGGTGCTGACCGCCATCATCATCATCTCCATGGCGCTCACCCCGCTCAAGATGATGCTGCACGACCGCCTTGTCCCCAAACCTGTCAAGTCGACCGACGGGATGGAGGCCCCCGACGGCCTGTCAAACTCCGTCCTCCTGATCGGTTTCGGCCGCTTCGGCCAGATCGTGAGCCAGCCCTTGCTGGCGCGCGGCTATTCGATATCGGTTCTTGATACCGACACCGACATGATCCGCGTCGCGGACAGGATGGGATTCAAGGTCCATTTCGGCGATGGCGCGCGCCTTGACATCCTGCAAGCTGCCGGGGCCGAAACCGCCCGCGTGATCCTGATCTGCATTGATGATCAAGAGGCCGCGACACGCATCGCCCAACTCATTAAGGCCGAATACCCGCTCACCCCCGTCTTTGCCCGCGCCTATGACCGCGCCCATGCGCTGGCCCTGATCCGCGCCGGGGCGGATTATCAGCTGCGCGAAACGATGGAATCTGCCCTGACCTTCAGTGTCCACACGCTCGACTATCTCGGCGACACCGAAGACACCATCGAACAGGTTCTTGACGAGGTGCGCCGCCGCGATGCCGAACGCCTCGCGATGCAACTGACAGGCGACATCACCTCGGGCCGCGAACTCCTCCTCTCGAACCTCCCCCCCGAAAAACCGGGCATGACAGACCCGAAACCCGCCTGAACGAAAAAGGGCGGACCCCTGGTCCGCCGATTTGCCGTCTCTCATCGACTTATTCCACATGAAAGAACGTCATAAATTTTTGAATTATAATGATTTATTCAAGTCATTGATTGCAACCCGTCTCAATAAAGCTCAGACAGTGGCGTCGTTCATGGTAGGACGGAGGGTGGGATACAATGCCGAGACGCGCTATGGAAATGGGCGCGCTCGACGTGAAGCGCCTCGATGTTCCGGGTCTTCACGCTGTCGGCGGTGTTGCTGGGCTCGGTCCTGACATCTCGCCAACCGGCGTCAAGTCGTGGATCCTGAGGACCATGATCGGGTTCAAGCGACGCAACTTCGGTCTACGGTCCAGACTCATGACCAGTAGATGAGAGTGGCGGCGCGTGCGCATTCCGACAGGAAGAGGATCGGGCATCGGTCATACCACGTCGCAACCCTTCGCCAGTCCTTGAGGCGTGCGAACATGTTCTCGATCTTGTGGCGGAGGCGATAGAGTACTGCGTTGTGCGGGATTTGAACTGTGCGGCTGAGCCTTGACGGGATGTACGGAGAAATCCCCAAATCTCTCGGCGCGTTGCGGAACCAATCGGCATCGTAGCCCCGGTCTGCCAGCAGAGCACCCGTCTGAGGGACCTGCGACAGCAAGGCCCGCGCGCCGATGTAATCCGAGGTCTGGCCTGCCGAGAGAAACATGTGGATCGGACGGCCCTTCGCGTCGGCCAAGACATGAAGCTTCGAGTTCAGCCCGCCCTTCGTCCGCCCGATCAGCCGTCCGCGCCCCCCTTTTTCACCGCGAGGCTGGAGGCCGTGCGGTGCGTCTTCGGATGGGTCGCATCGATCATGACCATCTCCGTGTCCTGTGCCTGACCTCTTGACCGCCGCATTCAGGGACCTGGACCTTCCAGTTCCGCCGCCTGAAGCGTCGTTGTGCGGATATGCTCCACATGCGCCAGCATGGCCATTTGCGCTGCATCTGCATCGCCGGCCGCGATCGCCTTGGCAATCGCCTGATGATCCCGTGCCGATTGCGCCGTCACCCCCGGCATCTTGGACGCCCGCCGCCGAAGTTCGATGGCCAGAGAATACAGCGATTGCGACACCGAATGCAGAAATCCGTTTCCCGCCATGGCTGAGATCAGGTCGTGAAACTGCGCGTCCATCACACGGAATCCAACCGGATCGACGGACAGGTCGTGGCCCAGTACTGCCATTTCCATCAGTCTTCCCTTTTGGAATTCATCCCCGTTCCGCGCCGCATCTGCCGCAAGTCCCCCGTCGATCAGACTCCGCGCGCGAAAAAGTTCCTCCGTCGAATAGTCCCGCAACTGGAGGTAAAACGACAGGGGTGACATCAGCCGGCTGGCCGACAGATCCGTCACATAGCACCCGCCGCCCTGCCGGCTTTCCACGATACCCATCATCGACAACCCGCGCAGCGCCTCGCGCACGACAGGCCGTGACACCTGCATCGCCCGCGCGAGTTCGTTCTCGGACGGCAGTTTTTCCCCCGCCGCGAGGTTCCCCGCCGCGATCAGATCCCGCAGCCTGTCACCGACCCGTTCAGATGCTGACTTCTGCTGAGGCAGCGGGGCAAAGGCGGCAGTGACAGGCAGCATAGTGCGCAGGACTCGCATCAATATCAAAGGTCGGCGGACGCTATGAGCAGAGCACAAAACTGTCAACTTGACAACTTGCCTTACAGGTTGACAAATTGCCTCTGCTGTCCTGATTCATCGCCGCCCGGAAAGTCTGCTCTTCCGATGTCCATGCCCCGGATCAAACATCTACGTGCGCTGACCGTAAAAGGCGGGGGTGGTGACTATCACGATCAGGCGGAAGGGCACTGGATCGACACGCGGATCGCCACGCCCATGTCGCGCTGGCCTGCCTACCGCGAAACGCGGCGCAGTTTCGGGCTGAATGTTCTGGGTACCCTGGTGATCGAGGTCGAGGCCGAGGATGGCACCACGGGCTTTGGCGTGACGACGGGCGGAGAAATCGGCGCATGGATCGCCGAAACTCACCTGGCCCGTTTTGTCGAGGGGGCCAGCGTCGAAGACATCACGACGATCTGGGACCAGATGTTCAACGGTTCACTGTTCTACGGGCGGCGCGGGATCGTGCTGAATGTGATTTCGGGCATTGATCTGGCGCTGTGGGATTTGCTGGGGCAGGTCCGGCAGGAACCGGTCTGGCACCTACTGGGCGGCAAGGTGCGGGACGAGCTGATCTTTTACGCGACCGGACCGCGCCCCGATCTGGCGCGCGAAATGGGGTTCATCGGTGGCAAGATGCCCCTGATGCACGCGCCCTGTGACGGTGACGCGGGGCTTGCCGCGACCATCGCCGATCTGGCCGCGATGCGCGACAAGGTCGGGCCTGACTTCTGGCTGGCGCTGGATTGCTGGATGTCACTTGATGTCGATTATGCCGAACGACTGGCCCGGGCGGCAGCAGACCTTGGACTGAAATGGATTGAAGAACCGCTGCCGCCCGACGATTACTGGGCCTATGCCGATCTGCGCCAAAGGCTGGCCGGGACGACCTGGCTGACCACAGGCGAACATGAATCGACGCGATGGGGTTTCCGTCACCTGATCGAGATGGGCTGCTGCAATTTCATTCAGCCCGATGTCGGCTGGTGCGGCGGGCTGACCGAACTGGTGCGCATCGCCGACATGGCGGATGCGGCGGCAACTATGGTGATCCCGCACGGATCGTCGGTCTACAGCTATCACTTTGTCACGACACGGGAAAACAGCCCCTTTGCCGAGTTCCTGATGATGTCGCCGCGCGCAGACCGGATCGTGCCGATGTTTGACCCACTGCTGCTGGGCGAGCCTTTGCCAATCAATGGCCGCCTGAAAGTCCCTGACACGCCCGGCTTTGGCGTCACCCTGAACCGAGCCAATACCTACAACCGCCCCCATGCCCGCAACGGCACGTGACGAATCGTTGACAAAAGAGTGGCGTCAAGAGACGCTTATTTCCGGAACATCATGTTCCACATATGGAACATGATGTCAAGACCGTCCAACCTGCCAGAGATCGGGCGGACAAAACGGGAGGATCGGAATGCGCCACATCTGCACGTCCTGCGGCATCGCGGCCTGATGTCCAGCGTCGCCCGGGCGATCGCCGTCGTCGACCATCTTGCCCGCAACGGGGCGATGGGTGTGCGCGCACTGGCTAAGGCGCTCGACCTGCCGCTGGGGTCGGTCCATCGGCTTATGATCGATCTTGCGGCAGAACGGGTGGTTGAACAGACGGCAGATGGAGCTTGGCAAATGTCGTACCGGCTGATCGAGATCGTGGATTTTCAGATCGACCAGGTCGGTTTCCCCCGCATCGCACGGCCCCATTGCGACGCGCTGGCGCGGTTTTCGGGCGAGACGGTGAACCTGAACATCCTGTCCAGCCTGTCCTGCGTCTGCATCGACAAGGTGCGCGGCAACGAGTCCATGCAGCTTGACTGGCGGATCGGCGCGCGCGGCCCCCTGCATTGCGGAGGCAGCGCCAAGGCGATGCTGGCCTATCTGG
Organism: Rhodobacterales bacterium; assembly: GCA_026400355.1. Taxonomy (GTDB): domain Bacteria; phylum Pseudomonadota; class Alphaproteobacteria; order Rhodobacterales; family Rhodobacteraceae; genus JAPLPE01. Next base: position 67,128 of record JAPLPE010000035.1, read on the forward strand.
ATTCGGCCGATCAGGCCCGAGTGCTGGCCGGGCCTCTGCATGCCTACAACGCCCACACGATCACCGACCCCGCCGCCCTGCGGTCCGAAATCGCCGCGATCCGAGCCCGTGGCTATGCGTTGGACCAACAGGAAATCGTCATGGGTGTGTTCTGTGTCGGTGTCCCGATTCTTGACCGGCGCGGATTGCCCGTTGGCGCAATCAGCGTTTCGGGCACCTCGCCCAAGGCCCCGGGGCCTGTGCTGGAACCGCTGGTGGCCCGACTATTTGACGCCGCCCGGGCCGTCAGCCAGCGTCTGGGCCATGCCGGACCCTTTCCCCCGCGTGATACCTTCACGGCATCCCGAAGTCTGACCCTCACATCCTGAAACCCTGCCGGAGGCACCGTTGAAAATTACCTCGATTAAGGCAGTTCCCATCAAGAACCCGATCTCGGGCGGCCATTACGAGCCGAAACCCGGCGAGACTGGTATCCGCCGCCCGCCCTGGACAGCCACCGCCGAGGTCGCCAACCCGATGTCGCGCTATCCAAAATACAAGGCACTTCGGTCGTCCTGGTCCGCCCCGTTCCCCGCCGTGGGCGTGATGGCCACGGCGGATGATGGCAACTGGGGTTTCGGTGTGACCGGCTATGGCGCGCCGGTCATCAGCATTATCAATGACCATCTGGCGCCCCTGCTAATGGGCGAAAACCCGATGGCGACGGACAAGGTCTGGGACATGATGATGCGCATGACCTCGCCGTATTCGCCCAGCGGGATTGCGTCCTATGCGATCAGCGGGATTGATCTCGCGCTCTGGGACCTCAAGGGAAATGCGATGAAAACGCCGGTCTATGAACTGGCAGGCGGCCCGGCGCGGGACAGGCAGTTCTGCTATTCGACCGGCAACGATACCGACTGGTTCATGGAGCTTGGCTTCAAGGCCACCAAACTCGCCTGTCCCTATGGCACTCATGATGGGCTGGCCGCGATCACGAAGAACGAGGATTTCGTCGCCAAGACCCGCGATTTCATCGGCAAGGATGTCGATCTGATGCTCGACTGCTGGATGGCATTCGACGTTGAGTTTGCGGTCCGGCTTGCAGAACGCCTGCGCCCCTACGGCCTGAAATGGATAGAGGATTGCCTGATCCCCGAAAACATGAGCGCGCATCGCGCACTGCGGGAAAGGCTGCCCTGGCAGACCCTGTCCACGGGCGAACACTGGTACACACCTTATCCGTTCTTTGACGCCGCCAAGGACCGGCTGGTCGACATCTTCCAGCCCGATATCAACTGGGTCGGCGGGTTCACGGCCTGCCAACGGATCGCGGCAATCGCCGATGCGGCGGGGCTCGAAACGATCCTGCATGCTGGCATGAACACGCCCTATGGCCAGCACTTTACCTATTCCAACACCAATACCCGCTGGGGCGAGTTCTTTGTAGGCGGTGCCCCAGGAGTGGCTTTGCCGCGCACGCACAGCTATCCCGGGATGAACACGCCAGTGGATGGCTGGTGCGTCCCGTCCGATGCGCCGGGGTTCGGGCATGGCCTGACGCTCGATTCGATCAACGCGATGACGACCTAAGACCAAAACCAAACGACACAAAAGGGAGGAAACCTATGCTTACGATGACACTGAAGGGCGCGATACGGGGCGGCATTGCCGCTCTCGCGCTGATCTCGGCTGCCGGGTTTGCGGCGGCTCAGGACGTGGCCGACGTGCCACGCAACCAGACGCTGGTTCTGACGCCATGGGGCGACCAGCCAGCTCAGTTCGCCAATATCGAAAACTGGAACCCCTACCTCACCTCGATCACGAAACAGCGCGACGTGATGCAGTTCACCGTTAACGAAATGCTGTTCTACACCAACCTCAACACCGGCGAACTGATCCCCTGGCAAGGCGAGAGTTTCAGCTACTCCGATGACTTCATGTCGGCGACGATCAAGCTCCGCGATGGCGTGACCTGGGCGGATGGCACGCCCTTTACGTCAGCCGACGTCAAATTCACACTCGAAGCGGTGCGCGATGCACCTCCGGAAATCAACGGATCAGCCGCGTTCAACGAATGGGTCGCCAGCGTCGATGCGCCCGATCCGCTGACCGCCGTGATCGCGTTCAAGAAACCCGCCCCGCGTTTCGTGCGCGATTACATGGCGCTGGGACATGAAAACCACTATCCGATCCTGCCCGCCCATATCTGGCAGGGACAGGATATGGCCGCCTTCACCAACTACGATCCGGCCGCAGGCCTGCCGATGGGTACCGGTGCCTACCGTCTGGTCGCCACATCGACCGGCCAGCAGATATTCGACCGCCGGGACGATTGGTGGGGTGTCACCTCGGGCTTTGAGGATGCCCCCGCCCCGGCGCGGATCATCCTGACCCCAGTGTCGAGTGACGAGGCAATGGGTCAGTTGCACATCGCCAATCAGGTGGATGGCGGGCGGCAACTCCTTATCGGGACGTTCGAAGCGGCGCGCGCCCAGAACCCGAACCTCGTTTCGTGGAACGCCGAAGGGCCGGTCTGGGGCGCACCGGATGGCTGCATGTATTCGATCTTCTTCAACAACATGGTCGAACCTTGGAACGACGTGAACCTGCGCCGCGCCGTCAACAGCGCGATGGACCGCAACGCATTGGCCGACATCGCCTATGAAGGCGCGATGCCCACCTCCACTTTCGCCTTTTCGGGCTATATGGCGGGCACCTGGCTGACCCCTGACAGCCCGCTCACGGCGATGCTGGACAGCTACAACGTCGACAACCCATCGCAAGAGGACGTCGATGCCCATATGGCGGCCGGTGGCTATGAACGCGACGCCGAAGGCTTCTGGGCCAAGGATGGCGAACGGATCGACTTTTTGGTCCGGACGCCCGCTTTCATCCAGCCGCTTCTGGCACCGATCACCCAGCAGCTGATTGACGCGGGCTTTGATGCGCGGCAGGGTGCGGTAGACGATACCTGGCTGCCCGACATGCAGTTGGGCAATTTCGGCACCATGCTGTTCGTCCATTGCGGCAGTCTGTCCGAACCTGTGGAAACGCTGCAGCACTACCACAGCAAATGGGCGCGCCCCATCGGCACCGCGATCCCGAACCTGATCGCCGGGTTCCGCTATGAAAACCCGGAAATGGACGCGATCATCGACCGGATGGAGGCGATCCCCGCCTCGACCGATCCCGCCTCGCCCTACATGCAGGATGCGGTGGCCGCACTCGACATCGCGCTGCGCGACATGCCGTTGATTCACCTGATTGAGGAATATCATGTGGTGACGTTCAACAGCACCTACTGGTCCGGCTGGCCCAATGCCGAAGATCCCTATGTCGCCCCCTACACCCCTTGGGAAGCGTTCAGCCTGGTCATCCACAACCTGAAACCGACCGGCAATTGACCGGTCATGGCCGGGCGGCATCTGCTGCCCGGCCCCCCTCTTCCTTTTGGTACGGCCCGTCCGCATGTCATCCGAGCTTTTGCGCTATGTCCTTCGCCGGGTGATCCAGCTTGTGCTGGTGATCTTTGTAGCGGTCAGCGTCAATTTCCTGATCCCTCGCCTTTTGCCCGGCGATCCTGTTGCCACGTCGCTGGCACGGCTGCAAACAGCGGGCGGCGGGACGGCCATCGATATCGAGGCGATTTCCCGCACCTACAGCGAACGTTACGGGTTGGATCAGCCGCTGTTCACCCAATATCTGAACTATTGGGCCGATCTTCTGCGCCTTGATCTGGGCGTATCATTCGCGAATTTCCCCGAACAGGTCACCACGATGATCTTGCGCGCCCTGCCGTGGTCGGTGGGCCTTCTGGGGGCGGCGACGCTTTTTTCCTTTGTCGTGGGTTCCTGGCTTGGTGCGCGGCTGGCTTGGCCCGGCGCGGGGCGGGTGATCCGGACGGTCGTGCCGGGCATGATGGTGCTGGCCGCCGTGCCTTTCTATCTTCTTGCGATCATTCTGGTCTATATCTTTGCGGTCGAGTTACGCTGGTTCCCGCCTGCAGGCGGTGTTCAGACGACAACGATCATGCGGTTCGACTGGCCCACGATCCGCGACATCCTGCATCACGCCGTCCTGCCCTTTGCCGCGATCTCGCTTGGCAATATCGGGTTCTGGGCCTTGGGGATGCGCAGCCAGACCGTCAGCGTGCTGGGCGAGGACTACATCACGTTCGCCGAGGCCAAGGGTCTGTCCCCGCACCGGGTGTTCTTCTGGTACGGCATCCGCAACGCGTTTCTGCCACAGATCACGGCGCTGGCGCTGTCGCTGGGAGCGGTGGTGTCAGGTGCCATTCTGGTCGAGGTGATCTTCAACTATCCCGGTCTGGGCACGCTGCTTTATACCGCGATCCGGGGGCAGGATTACTATGTCATCCAGGGGGTTGTGCTGGTGCTGATCGTCACGCTGGCGGTGATGCTGTTCATCGTCGACCTGATCTATCCCCTGCTTGACCCAAGGATCCGGCGATGACCGATACCGCCGCCGCAACCCGCGCCTCGCGTCGCCGTGCCTCGCGCGTTGATATCACGCTGGTCCTCGGGCTGACGATGCTGGGGGTGATCGTACTGATCTCGATCCTCGGGCCGCTCTTGTCGGACCAGAGCCTGGCCAATGTAGGCGCAGTCCGCCCGCGTCGTCCACCGGGGCCTGAATTCTGGCTGGGCACCGATGCGCAGGGGCGCGACATGTTCACGCTGATGCTGCACGCCACGCCCAACACGCTCAAGATGGGGCTGATCGCGGGCGTCATCGGGGTGGGGTTCGGCACTGTCGTGGGCCTGATCTCGGGCCATTTCGGCGGCTGGATCGACAGCGTCATCAGCATCATCTCGGATGCGCTGATGACCGTGCCCGCGATTGCGATCCTTGTCATCCTGGCAGGAAACATCGCCGAAATGACCACGATGATCATGGCGCTTGTCGTGGCCTCCCTGTCATGGATGTTCACCGCCCGCACGGTCCGTGCACAGGTGCTGACCGTCAAGGAACGCGGCTATGTCGAGGTGGCGCGTGTGAACGGCATGGCCCCGCTGGAGATTCTGTTCATCGAAGTGATGCCCAATGTCGCGCCCTATATTCTTGCGTCCTTTGTGGGCACCGTGAGCGCGGCGATTCTTGCCACCATCGGGCTCGAAGCCTTGGGTCTGGGCGCGCAGAACGAGATGACGTTGGGCAATACGATCTACTGGGCGCAGCAGTCGTCGGCCGTGTTGCGCGGGTTTTGGTGGTGGTGGGGGCCGCCCATCGTGGTGATCGCGGTGATCTTTGTGGGCCTGTTCCTCACCTCGGTCGGGTTCGACCGTTTCGCCAACCCACGGCTGGGGCGCGAATGATGGCCGATGCCGTCCTGTCTGTCGAAGACCTGATCGTCCAGTACGACACCGCCAGCGGCCCGGCACGCGCAGTGGACCGCGTGTCATTTACGCTCGGGCAGGGCGAAAGGCTGGGCCTGATCGGAGAGTCAGGGTCGGGCAAGACCACGATGGGCACCGCGCTGATGCGGCTGACCCGCGCGCCGGGGCGGATCGTAGGGGGGCGCGTGATGCTGGGCGGGACGGATATCATGGCGCTATCCCAGCGCGATCTGCGCGCCGTGCGGTTGCGCGATATCGCAATGATCCCGCAGGGCGCCATGAGTTCGCTGAATCCTGTCCTGCGCATCCGCGTCCAGATCGAGGATGCGATCCACGCGCACGAAGGGCGGTTACCCAAGCCCGAGATGGCGGCGCGGATCGCAACGCTTCTGACGCGCGTTGGCCTGGACCCGGTTGTAGCGGACCGGTTCCCGCATGAACTTTCGGGCGGGATGAAGCAGCGGACGGTGATGGCCATCGCCACCGCTCTGTCGCCCAAGGTGATCGTCGCGGATGAACCGACAAGCGCGCTCGACGTGGTCGTACAACGGCAGGTTATGCAGACGCTGGGACGTTTACAATCGGGCCTGGGGGCCGCCGTCGTGCTGATCGGGCATGACATGGGCCTCATCGCGCAATTCGCCGATACGGTGGGCGTGATGTATGCGGGGCGGCTGGTGGAGATAGGACCCGTGGCACAGATGATCGCAGCACCGCGCCATCCTTATACCCGCCTATTGATCGACAGCCTGCCGGGCATCGACGCCAAACGGCGATTGACCGGCATACCGGGCCTTCCGCCGCGTCTGACCGACATGCCGCCCGGCTGCGCCTTTGCCCCGCGCTGCCCGCTTGCCACGGCCAGTTGCACCGCCAGCATCCCCGCGCTCCAGACGGTAGCGTCAGGGCATCGGGCTGCCTGTCACCTGTATCCCGGCCTCCCGGCCCTGCCACCTCTGACCGCAAAGGCCGCACCATGACCACGCCGCTGATCGAACTGCGCGGCGTGCGCCAGACTTACGGTGCCTTTACTGCGCTTGACCGTCTGCATCTGTCCTTGCCCGATACCGCCGCCACCCTTGCCATCGCAGGTGAAAGCGGCAGCGGAAAGACAACGCTCGCCCGCATCATGCTGGGCTTTATCAAACCGTCCGAAGGGCAGGTCCTCTATCGTGGCAAGGATATCGCCACGATGACACGCACCGAACGGTTCGACTTTGGCCGCGAGGTGCAGCCGATCTTCCAGGACCCGTTCAATGTGTTCAACCCCTTCTATCGGGTCGACCATGTGCTGACGACGCCCCTGCGCAAATTCGGCCTTGCTTCGGGTGCCGATGACGCGCGCGCCAAGATCGAAGATGCCCTGTCCCGCGTGGGGCTGCGTCCCAAGGATACGCTAGGCCGGTTCCCACATGAACTCAGCGGCGGGCAGCGGCAGCGGATCATGGTCGCACGCGCCGTGCTGCTGCGCCCGCGCCTGATCGTCGCGGATGAACCGGTGTCGATGGTGGACGCCTCGCTCCGCGCCACGATTCTGGATGAGATTCGCGACCTGAACCGCGATCTGGGCATCGCCTTTGTCTACATCACCCATGACCTGACTACAGCATTCCAACTCTGCGACGACATCGTCGTACTCTATCAGGGTCGCGTGGCCGAGGCGGGCGCGGTCGAACACGTCATCGGTGCGCCGCAGCACCCCTACTCGCAGCTTCTCGTCTCCTCGATCCCCCTGCCCGACCTGTCGCGCCGTTGGGGTGATGACGACATGCAGGCCGATCCAGCTCAGGCAGCGCGCACTTCGGCAGGCTGCCGCTTTGCCCCCCGGTGCCCGCAAGTGATGGACCGTTGCTGGTCCGCCGATCCCACGATGACGCGCCCCTTGCCACATCGCATGCTGGCCTGTCATCTGGACGCATCGGCGGCTTTGCAAGGCAACGACGTCGCCACCGTATTCAGCGGACAGGCTCGGCCCAAAGCCGCCTCGGCCTCAGGACAACAAGGAACGAAAGCATGAACCAAATCGATCTGGCCGGACAGGTGGCAGTCGTTACCGGCGGCGCGCAGGGCATCGGCTTTGCCGTGGCCCAGCGGCTCGTCGCCTCCGGTGCCAAGGTCAGCCTCTGGGACCTCAGCCCCGACCATCTGGCCAAGGCAGTCGAGGCGCTCGGCCCCACAGCCTCGGCCATTCAGGTAAACATCATCGACTACGACGCCATCGCCGCTGCCACGGCCAAGGTCGAGACAGACCTTGGCAGCCTTGATATCCTTGTCAACTCTGCCGGGGTCGCGGGGCCTAACTTCACGCTGGACGAATTCCCCCTCGACGAATGGCGCCGTGTGGTCGAAGTCAACCTGAACGGCACCTTCTATGTGAACCGCGCCGTCGTGCCGGGCATGAAGGCCCGCAACTATGGCCGCATCGTCAACATCTCCTCTGTCGCGGGCAAGGAAGGCAACCCCACCCTCTCTGCCTATTCCGCCGCCAAGGCGGGCGTGATCGGCCTGACCAAATCGCTGGGCAAGGAACTGGCCAAGCACAATATCGCCGTCAACGCCGTCTCTCCCGCCACGGCCAAGACCCGCATCCTCGACGAACTCAAGCCCGAGTTCATCGACTACATGCTCTCCCGCATCCCGCGCGGCCGCTTCCTCGAAGTTGATGAGGCCGCCGCCATGATCGCCTGGCTCGTCAGCCGCGAAAACAGCTTTACCACCGCCTCGGTCTTCGACCTCTCGGGCGGCCGCACCACCTACTGAAGGGAACCGCCATGCGCCGGGTCGGGTCCACAACGCTTTCCCTGCCGCCGCTGGGCCTCGGCGTGGCACATGTCGGCGGCATGTATGGCCCCGTCCCCGGTGAACAGGCCCGCACCACCCTACAGGCCGCCTGGGATGGCGGCTACCGCTTCTTTGACACGGCCCCCTGGTATGGCCGTGGCAAATCCGAACACCGCCTCGGCAGCTTCCTGATGGACTACCCCCGTGACAGCTTCATCGTCACGACCAAGGTCGGCCGCATCCTCCATCGCCCTGCCAACCCCGCCACCTTTGACAAGGCGCCATGGCCCGGCGGCCTCAACTTCGATGTCGAATTCTCCTACAGCTACGACGGCATCATGCGCGCCTATGAACAAAGCCTCATGCGCCTCGGCCTTGACACAATCGACGCCCTCCTCATCCACGACCCTGACGAGGTCGTTCACGGTGACCAGTTCCCGACGCGGATGAAGGAACTCGAAACCGGCGGAATCAAGGCCCTTGAGGAGCTGAAATCCTCTGGTCAGATCAAGGCCATCGGCATGGGTCTCAACACGACCCAGGCGCTGACCAGCGTCGCCCCCCGCGTGCCGCTCGATTTCCTGATCGTGGCCATGCCCTACACCCTGCTCGACCAGTCCGGCCTCCCCGCGATGGATGATCTGGCCCGCAAGGGCATCTCGGTCATCATCGGCGCCCCCTATGCCTCCGGCATCCTTGTCACCGGCCCGGTCCCCGGCGCCCGCTACCGCTACGAAACCGCCGGACCCGAAATCCTCGCCAAGGCCGCCGCAATCAAATCAGTCTGCGATGCCCACAACACAACCCTCGCCGCAGCCGCCCTCCATTTCGTCCTCGCCCACCCCGCCGTCGTCTCCACCATACCTGGCGCGGCGCGGCCGGAAGAAGCGACCGGCACGCTGACCGCCTACGCTGCCATGCCGCCTGCCGCGCTATGGGTCGACCTCAAGACGGCAGGGCTGATCGCAAAGGATGCGCCAGTTCTGAGTTGACGAACCTTATGCTGTTGCCGGTTGTCCTAGACAGATCGTTAAGCAAGCATACCGTGAGCCTGGAACTCAATTGGGCTGAGGCAACCCCGTTTTGAATGCCGTCTGCGCGGGTTGTATAGGCGACCGATATCATCGAATATGACGCCTCAAGTCTCGTCGCAGGTGCGATGGATCTTGTCGGCAGTTCGATAGGTCTTCCGCAAAGAGAAGAACCTCAATCGCGGACCTCGCTATGGTCACGCGGACCAGTGGCCAACACATGGCTCTTTCCCAGACATTATCGGCCCAATTCATCGCACAGGTGATCCCGCTGTCGGCCATAAGCCGCTGAAACTGCTCACTTGTGCATTGCGATCCCTGGTCCGAGAGATGAAGCAGCCCGTCGGCCTTACCACGTCGCCAGACGGCCATCATCAGCGCAACAATGACCAGCGACACATCCCGTACTTCGCAAAGCCAACTGACCGGCCAGATGCGACAGAGGTTGGAGAAGGAGGCCAACCTCCTATCACCTCCCGCGCGAAAAAGCCGTCGCCTTCATCAGGATGTTTCGCTCCGCGCGGAGCCGGGCGACCTCATTCTTCAATTCTGAAATCTCGGTCAGATCTGCGCGCAACTGCCCGATCCCTGTAAGGGCAGCAGCGGGGATTCTGGTCAGTTCACGCATCCAGCGGCGCAACACGCTCTCCGCCAGATCGAGGTCACGCGCGGCCCGCGCCATCGCCACGCCCGATCCGTCACTAGCCGGACGACGTCGATCTTGAACTTGCTGCTGAACTTCCGTCTGGTCATGTCCACTCTCCAGTTCCATGGTCACGATCCTATTCTCGTGTCCACGAAACCGGCAGCAGGCCATGAACCCAATCTACCAGATGCCGGGACTGAACACCTGTGGATCAAAACTGCACAACGAAACACATGAACAGTGCCGCCGGGCCGGAATGAAGTGGTTCTTGGCGCGACCTACCTACAGTTGGGCATTCTTTTTCATGGAATCGACCCCGAGACGTGCGAAACGCTTGATCAGCGCGCGAAAGAAGCCGATTCATTTGTCAACGAAAAGCTGCGCCGGGAATGTCGGTCACATGCGATTAGGAATGAGCGGCTGTTTCCTGCCCGCCAACATGAATGACGTCGACGCGGCAATGTGCAAGCGCGTCCGCACCGCTGGCTTTTCCGGCATCTTCACGCGCTTTCGTGACAACTACCCGCTGTCGACGCCGCGCGCCGATGCCGAGCGGCTCAAGTCCCTGCTGGCCGACGAAGGCTTGTCCTTGTTCCAGTGCACCGGTTACTGGCAGAACCTCATCACCTCCAACGAAACGGTGCGGGCCCAGTCGGTTCGCGTCCTGCAAGCCGCTCTCAAGTTGGCCGGCTGGATGGGTGCACGCGGGATTGATACCGGCCCCGGCTCGATGAACCCCGTCGGCCCCTGGTTCCCGCATCCCGACAACTGGACCGCAAGGGCCGAGGACCAGTTGATCCGATCGCTGAGGGAATGCGCAAAGGCCGCTGAAGGTGCAGGCGTGTTCCTCAGCCTGGAATCGCACTCGCTCGTGACCCCGCGCACTCCTGATATCGCGCTACGTATTCTTGACGCGGTAGATTCCCCCTGGGTGCGCTGCGACTACGATTCCGCCAACTGGATCACGCTTGATACCATCTACGATACCACCGGTGCGCTGAACCGCGACTTCGACCTCCTCGGCAAACACATCTGCAGCGCCCATGCCAAGGATATCTGGATCGAGAACCGACTCGCCATTCACCTTCAGGATGGCTGCCCGGGCCAGGGGCTGATGGATTTCGGCACTCTGTTCAAGCGACTTGAAGCTCTCGACCCCGACTATCCGGCAATCGCCGAAGGCAACTCTTCCGACGAATTGCCGGCTGTGGGCGCCCTGTTCCACGAAACTGCCAGAAAGCTCGGCATCCGCGTCCTCGATACCGGGGAGAAAGCGTAACATGAAGCTCCTCCTCGTCGGCGGCGCCGGCCATGTTGGTCGGCTCATCACCCCTTACCTGAAGCGCCAGCACGCACTGCGGGTCCTTGACCTCAACTCACCGTCTGACCCGGACGTCGAGTTCGTGCATGGGTCCGTGCTGGACCCGGATGCAATCCGCAGGGCTCTCGGCGGCATCGATGCCTTCGTCTGGCTCGCCATGCGAAATGGCCAGGGCGGTACGGTGACCACTCAGGATGTAGAAACGATTATCAGCAACTACGACCTGAACACCAAGGCATTGCACCTCTTCCTGTACCTCGCGCAGGAAGCCGGGGTAAAGCGCGGCGTCTACACCAGCTCGATGAGCGTCCACTACCGAAACCGCACCTTCTACCCGGCAGAGGACACGGTCCCGCTTGACTCGCCGTCGGTCTACGGCCTCTCCAAGGGCCTTGGCGAGCAGATATGTGCCTACTTTGCACGATGGTTTGGCATGGATATCCTTGGGCTCCGCCTTAGCGGCCCTCGAAACCGCGCCGACTACCTCGCCCAGCGTCGCGACCCAAGGCCTGCCGATGACGGCACCTTCGTGTACCCGCTTGACGAAGAAGATATGGCAAATGCCTATCTCGGTGCCATCAAAGCGCTCGGCAGCGGGCCTCGTTTCGATTCCGTCTACGTCGTCGGCGATGAAACCGGCAGAGAGCACGACCTGTCCAAAGTGGAACGCCTGATTGGCTGGAATCCGACGGCGCATCGTCTGTTGGATGGCTGAAACGGCTGACAGCTCGCGATCCACCCATCCGCGAGGATCGACCCCATCTCGGGGATCTCTCTTCGCGTACGCGAAGTTGTGGCCGGCCTCTCTTGGATGTTTCGGTCTTGACCGTAGGCGATAGACGAGATGCTCTTCAAACCAAGAACATGACGGTTGCGGCGAGGACGACGGCTGAGAGGAATGTCTTTCCGCATCTATCAGAGCGGGTTACGACCCTGGGCCAGCCTTTCAGTCGACCAAACATGATCTCGATCCGCATGCGTCGCTGGCAGGCCTTGGAGATGCCAAGACGAGCGGCAACTTGCTGGACGGTAAGGCAGGTGGTGATCCAGGCCAAGGATGGCTCCTTCTGTGATCAACCGACCGCGGTTAGTCGCGCACCATGCCTTATGGCGGATTGCGAAGAGTTCTTCGGCAAAGGCGCTCGGGTGTTGCCGGCAGGGCACGGTCGTCTCTCTGGGCGATATAGTCGACCGTGACCAGCATGTGCTGGTCGAGCTGTTTCGACCGCTGGATGGGCCAAAGTCACCATGCGATGGTAACGATGTCTGGGACGGTGCCTGAACTCAAAGGCCCATCGCTACTGTCACGTTGTCTCGATCGACCCCAATCAGTCGCTCTAGGCTTGGTAGTGGCTTTGGAGAGGCGGAAATTGATGCGAATTTTTAAGAAACAAAATCAAGAGGATATGAATGATATTGGAGGATCGGAAGTCCGCCCGACTGACTTCATGTTGTCAACTTGGCCCGCTGTTCCGGGGGACTGAACTTCCGCGCCTGTGGCCTTACGCCCCGCCGATGAAATCGACCTTGCCCAGTTCCACGCCGTTATGCCGCAGAATGTTGTAGGCCGTCGCCATGTGGAAATAGAAGTTCGGGATGGCATAAGATGACAGATAGAACTGTCCCGGAAACGACAGTTCGCGCGGCCCGGCCTTCACCTCGACAGTCCGGTTCTCGGCCCCCTCAAACGCGCTCTCGGGCACGGTCCCGATAAAGGCGATGGTCCGGGCTATCCGGTCCTGAAGGTCGGCAAAGCTTGCGGCATTGTCCTCGAACTTGGGGTTCTCCGTCCCCGACAGGCGGGCCGCCGCGCCCTTGGCATGGTCACAGGCGATCTGGACCTGCACGTTGAACGGCAACATGTCCGGGTACAGCCGATCCCCGAACAGGACGGCAGGGTTGATCTTTTTCGCGGTACAATGGGCTTCGGCCTTGGCGATGATCGCTGACAGGGCCTTGAGGGAATGGGTCAGGGCGGGAACGGGCGTCTGCATGTGTCGGCTTCCTGAAATACTGGGGCGCCCCGCAGGATGCGGAACACGCGCGCCGCAGGGTGTAGCGCGGGGTCAAAGGGAACGGAAGGGTCTTACGCAGGCCCAGCAGGGGAACATGCCCTCAGCGCCCGCCCTCGATCTTCCGGTGCCTCTGCGCCACCCCCCCCTTGCCATAGGGATAATCCCCCATGATCGGGGCCGAGACCTCGGTCAGCGCTGCCGCCTCTTCCGGCGACAGCACCATCGCCGCCGCCTTGAGGTTCAGCGCCAGCTGCTCCGTCGTCCGCGCCCCCAGAATGACCGAAGTCACCGCAGGACGACCAGCAAGCCAGGCCAGTGCCACCTCTGCCGGGCTCACACCCCGCGCTGCAGCAATCTCGCGCACTTTGCCCATGATCTCCCAGGTCCGCTCCTCGGCATTGCGGGGCCGGAACGCTTCCATCCCGCGCTCGGGATTCTCGCCCAGCCGCGTGGCACCCGTGGGCAGCACATCGCGCTGATACTTGCCCGCAAGCCAGCCCCCCGCCAGAGGTGACCATGGCAACAGGCCGATCCCGGCATCCAGACAGGCCGGCACGATCTCATGCTCGATATCTCGGACCAGCAGGTTGTACTGCGGCTGCAACGTGACCGGCAGCGCAAAGCCCGCTGCGCGGGCAAGATGCACGGCCTTGGTCACATGCCAGCCCAGGAAATTGGAAAACCCGTAATGCGCGATCTTGCCTGACCGCGTCGCGTCATCCAGAAACCGAAGCGTTTCCTCCAGCGGCGTCAGCGCGTCCCAGGCATGCATCTGGTAAAGATCGATCTGCCCGACGCCCAACCGCTTGAGTGAAGCATCCAGCGCCTGCCCCAGATGCCGCCGCGACAGGCCCAGGTCATTCGGCCCCCGCCCCATCGGAAAACGGCCCTTCGTGGCAATGACCATCTGCCTGGCCTCGGTCGGCCGGACCGCCAGCCAGCGGCCGATGATCTCCTCCGATACACCCGCGCTATAGACGTCCGCCGTGTCCATGAAGTTGCCCCCGGCGCCGGCATACATGTCCATCAGAGCGAACGAGGTCGCCTCGTCCGATTCCGCGCCAAAGGTCATCGTCCCAAGGCACAGCATGGTCACTGACGTGCCCGAATTGCCCATGCGCCTGTAGTCCATGCCGTTCTCCCCTGCTTTGCTGCGAGGTTGCGCGGATTGAGCAGGCAACGCAAGGGATGCTGCAGATGGGGGCCAGAAAGCCCCGCTCACTTCCCGCAGTTTACATCGACCCAGGCTTCACCCGCCTCTCCAGAGGTCAGCGACCGCCCTGCAGGGGGGCGGGCGCTGACCGGAACGTTTTGTCGTCCCGGTCGGAAAGCGTCACCAGCACCGTGTGGCCAAGGCAATGGCCTTGGTCATTGACGCGTAGGGTACGCTTCAGCGCACCACCCCCCACCACCCCCGCTTTCCCAAAATCCAACACTGGCCTCCGCACCGTGCCCCGCTAACTTGACCACAACCCCCCCAATGAGGCCTCCCCGATGCGCCACCTCCACACCACCCTCGGCCCGCTCCCGAAAACCGCGCTGGGCCAGATCCTCCCGCACGAGCATGTCTTCGTCGACCTCCGCACCCCCGACAAACCCGGATACGCCGAGGCCGATGCGAATGAGGTCGTGGCCCTCATGGCGCCCGAGATCGAGCGGATCAAGACGCTGGGCGTCACCGCCCTTGTCGAATGCTCCACTGTGGGCGTGGGCCGCCGGGCCGACCTTGACCTCGCCGTCTCCCGCGCCACGGGCTTTCCCATTGTCGTCCCGACCGGTAGCTACCGCGAACCCTGGATCACCCCGTTCATCCGCGACGCCGACGAAGCCACGCTCGAAGCCTGGATGGTCCGCGAACTGACCGAACGGCTTGACGAGGCAGATTTCCGCGCCGGCTGGATAAAGATCAGCGCCGGTGACGACGGCATCACCCCGATGGAGGCCAAGACCCTCCGCGCTGCCGCCCGGGCAGGGGCACGGACGGGCGCGGTGATCGGCAGTCACACGATCAGGGGCCGCGTCGTGATGGACCAGCTCGACATCATCGAGGCCGAAGGCTACCGTGCCGACCGCTTCATCTCGATCCACACACAAGAGGAAAAGGACTTCGGTTTGAACCTCGCCGTGGCCGAACGCGGGGCGTGGATCGAATACGACCATGTCGGGCGGGCCGACGACGCGGGCATCCTCGCCCTCATCGAAGGCGTCCTTGCCGCCGGGCGCGGCACCCAACTCCTCCTCAGCCATGACCTCGGCTGGTTCGACCCTGCCAAACCCGGCGGCGGCACCCCCCGGCCCTATACCCACCTGAACACGGTCCTCCTGCCTCTGATGACCGCCGCCGGCATCGACGCCGTCACGATCCGCCAACTGACCCACGACAACCCGTTTGCTGCGTTTTCGCGGGCTGAGTGAGTGGCGACCATTGCGAGAGGCGCTCACAAGGCGCTCGCTCAGCAAGCTAGCGACCTACATTGTCCGGGCGGAGTCTGGAAACGCATCGCGTTTCCCCGCCCGCTTCCAAACCGCCCCCCCCGGACCCGGTTCAGCCCGAAACGCCACAGGCCGGTGCCTGCCCCGGCGGGCGCAGAGCGCCTGCCTGCCCGGCGGCAGGCGCTGGCCGGAACGCTAAGGCGTCCCGGCCGGAAAGCGTCACCGCCCCGCGTGACCGGGGCGATGTCCCCGGTCAGAGGATGTTCATCTCTTCCGATCCCTTGCGACAATCATTCCAGCCTTACCCAGAATTAGAATGAATAATCCGCCGACCCAGCCTGCCACGAACGTATTGATAGCTATTGCTGTTCCCATTAGTGCCAAACCCATGCTGCCTACAATAGTCGCTAGGGCGATTGCACAGATTACCGGAAGAACGAGAATCAATTGTACAAAGGGCGAAAGCCCTCGAAATCGAAGCCAAGTAACCTCAACAAACTGCTTTATTCCTTTCGACATTCTATTGCATCGACCCTTCTCAAAATGAAACGAAGAACGACTCGCATCGGTAACTTTTCAGTTAATAATGGTCTAGTGGGCGGTTTCAAGTTCATGCCGAATATCGCTTGAAAACCAACAAGAAGTACGGTGAAGTTGCCAAAGTCTTTTTGTCTTTAGGCCATAAGTTGCATCAATATGGAACATGTATTCCAAAACTGGGCGCAAGCGGAATTACATCGCAGAATTCATCAATCTTGCGTACCACAAACCAGCGGCGAAACAAGCCCTAAACCCCCAGACACCACCGCATGACCGCCTTCTGCGCATGCAGGCGGTTCTCGGCCTCGTCAAAGACCACCGAATGCGTCCCGTCCATCACGGCGCTTGTCACCTCGTCCTCGCGATGGGCGGGCAGGCAGTGCATGAACAGGGCGTCGGGCCTGGCGCGGGCCATCAGGGCCTCGTTCACCTGATAGCCGCGCAACTGGTTGTGGCGGCGTTCCTTGGCTGACACGGGGTCGTGCATCGACACCCAGGTATCGGTCACCACCAGATCGGCCCCTTCGACGGCAGCAAAAGGGTCGCGCTGGATGGTGACGTTCACGCCCTTGGCGCGGGCTTCGTCCAGAAACACCCGCTCGGGGTCCAGCGTTTCTGGGCCGGTAAAGGTCAGGTCAAAGCCGAACTGCCCCGCCGCATGGGCAAAGCTGGCGAAGACGTTGTTGCCGTCGCCCGACCAGACCACCTTTTTCCCCCGGATCGGGCCGCGATGTTCCTCGAACGTCATGATATCGGCCATGATCTGGCAAGGATGGGTCCGGTTCGTAAGGCCATTGATCACCGGCACCGTGGCATGATCCGCCATTTCCAGCAGCGTCGCCTCTTCAAACGTGCGGATCATGATCAGGTCGACATAACGCGACAGCACCCGTGCCGTATCGGCAATCGTCTCGCCATGGCCAAGCTGCATGTCGGCCCCCGACAGGACCATCGTCTGCCCCCCCATCTGCCGCACACCCACGTCAAAGGACACCCGCGTCCGTGTCGAAGGCTTTTCAAAGATCAGCGCCACGATCCGCCCCGCCAGCGGCTGATCATCGTCGGGCATCCCGCGCGGACGGTCCTTGCGGGCGTCCTTCATGGCACGGGCGGCGTCGATCATGGCCCGCAGGGCCGCGGGGTCGGTCTTGTCGATATCGAGAAAATGGTTCATCGGGCCGGACTTTCTGACGGGTCAGCGGGGGGTCCACCTCCCGCTTCGCCCCCCCGAGGTACTTGACCTCAAAAGAAGCAGGTGAGTAGGGATGGATTCAGGCCGGCGCCAGCGCCCCCGAGACGGCCAAAGCCGCGCGGTCAAGGCGGATCAGCGCCTCGGACAGGTCGCCATCGGTGATGTTGAGCGCGGGCAGAAGGCGGATCACATTATCCGCCGCAGGCACGGTCAGCACATGGGCGCCATAGCAGGCCTTGACTACATCGGTATTGCTGGCCTTGCACTTGAGGCCCAGCATAAGGCCCGATCCCCGCACTGCCTCAAACACATCGGGATGCGAGGCCACGAGCGATTCAAGCCCCTGCCGGAACAGCGCCGCCTTGCGGTTGACCTCGGACAGGAAGGCCGGGTCGGCGATGATCTCGACAACCTTCGCCCCCACGGCACAGCCGAGCGGGTTGCCGCCATAGGTCGATCCATGCGTGCCCGCCGTCATCCCTGAGGCCGCATTCTCGGTGGCCAGCACAGCGCCCAGCGGAAAGCCGCCGCCGATGCCCTTGGCCACCATCATGATATCCGGCGTTATCCCGGCCCATTCATGCGCAAACAGCCGCCCCGTCCGACCCATGCCGCATTGCACTTCGTCCAGGATCATCAGGACGCCGGTTTCATCGCACAGGTCCCGCAGCCCCTTGAGGCAGGCATCGGGCAGCGGCCGGATGCCGCCTTCGCCCTGCACGGGTTCGACCATGACCGCGCCCACGTCGCCTTCGCGGATGGCGTTGGTCAGGGCCTCATGATCGCCCCATTTCAACTGGGTGAACCCGGGGAGAAGAGGCCCAAAACCCTTGGTCATCTTCTCGGACCCGGCGGCTGCGATGCCAGCCGAGGACCGGCCATGGAACGAGCCTTCAAATGTCAGGATGCGCGTCCGGTCGGGCCGGACCCTGTCGTACCAGTACTTGCGCGCCATCTTCACGGCCAGTTCGCAGGCCTCGGTCCCCGAATTGGTGAAAAAGACCGTATCGGCAAAGGTATGCTCGACCAGCAGATCGGCCAGCTTCTGCTGTTCCGGGATCTGGTAAAGGTTGGACAGATGCCACACCCGGCCCGCCTGTTCGGTCAGCACCGCGATCAGCGCGGGGTTCGCATGGCCCAGCGCATTCACCGCGATCCCTGCGGCCAGATCAAGGTACCGCTGCCCGTCCGACGAGATAAGCCAGGAGCCTTCGCCCCGTTCAAAGCTGATGGACACACGGTTATAGGTCGGCAGGATCGACGTGATCATGGCATTGGTCCCTTGAGGGCGTGAGGCCCCGTTCGTGCAGCAGCAAGAGGGGCAGAGTCAACGTGATTGGCGGGAAAAGAACGGCAGGCGCAGCCGGAAACGGACGCAGAAGGCTCAGCGTCGGCGTCGGAGGGCGGGAAGGGGGGCCAGCATGTTCATGGATCCCCGCTTAAGGCAGATCACGCAGCGTGAAAAGAGGGAATGGCAGGGCGGACGGGTTGATCTTCGCCGCGTCCGATTGTATCTCGGATCGTCGCAGCCAAAATGGCCCGTTGATCCCGCGCCGGCCAGTTGGACCGCTTCGCGGACCGGGGGCCCGCTGCAAGACCCTGAGCCCTGGAGGAATGCATGTCCTGGACCGACGAGCGAGTCGAAACGCTCAAGAAGATGTGGAGCGACGGCCAGTCGGCCAGCCAGATCGCCAAGGAACTGGGCGGCGTGACCCGTAACGCGGTGATCGGCAAGGTGCACCGTCTGGGTCTGTCTAACCGCGCCGGCGGCGGCCCCGTGCCCACGCCCGCGCCTGTAGCACCCGGCAAGGCCGCGCCACGCGCCGCCCGTGGGGCGGATGAGGACGACGACCTGATCGAGGACGAACTCCCCGAGGAAGAGCTTGCCGCCGCTGAAGAGAAGGTCGAAGACCTGTCCGAGCATGAGGACGAGGAAGAGGCCCCCGACGTAATCCCGATGAGCGCCGCCCGTCGCGCAATCATCCCCGCCGGCCAACCTCTGCCGCCCCAGCCCTCGCTGAATGAAATCAGCCCCGAGGCGCTCGCCAAGGTGAACGAGGTCGAAAAGACCGCACGCAAACTGACGCTGATGGAACTGACCGAAAAAACCTGCAAATGGCCGGTGGGCGATCCCGCGACCGACAATTTCTGGTTCTGCGGCCTGCCCGTGCAGCAGGGCAAACCCTATTGCGAAGCCCATGTCGGCGTGGCCTTCCAGCCGATGAGCGCCCGGCGCGACCGGCGACGGTAGGACTCTTGCGATCTGAAATGACAAGGCCCGCCCTGTTTCCAGGGCGGGCCTTGTCTTTTTTCGTTTTCAGAGTCGGATCAGCGGCATCCCCGCCAGCGCCTGCGCATAGACGGCCATCGTGATCACGGCATAGGCTGCCGCCGTCACCAGAACAGCCCGCGAACTCCACCCCAGCCGGTCAAACATGAGCCCGGCCAATGGCAACGCCTGCATCATGTGCAGCGCCAGAAAGTGCGAGGGGCGCAGATCACCCACAGCGGCGGACCAGCCCAAGAGCGGGATCGTCGCCGCATCCGGCCCCGGCGTGCCGATAAAATGGCCCGACATCGCACTCAGCGTCAACGCTGTGATCAGCGTCAGCACCGTGGACCCCACGAACCCCACCGCCACGCCCATCCGCAGTGCCGGGCCCAGGTCGGCCCAGGTGTCGCGCCACGCTGCCACACCATAGACCGCCACACCCACGACCAGCAAAGTCGCGCCAAGGCCCATCAGTCCATACATGGCCTGCGTGAACGGCGTCGACTGATTGAAATGTGAAGCCTCGCCCCGCGCAGCCATGAAGATGATGTAGGCCATCTCGAAAACCATCGCAGTGGCCATGACGACGGTCGTCCCGCGCAAGAGCCGGCCATCCCGCCACGCCGGGCTCAGCCGGGCATCCAGAAGGGCCAGCGTGCCGAAGAACACGATCAACGAAATCGCGAATTTCATCGGCTTGGCCCAGACCGGCACGCCGTCGATCAGGCGGGGGTCGGCAAAGGACCAGATCAGCGTCATCGTGGCCAGCGCGACCGACACGGCCGTCAGGACCATCAGGGGACGGGGAGCTTCAGAGGAAAATGTCAGGGATTGCATGGGATCAGACCTGTGATTGACGTGAAGGGACAAGGCGAAGGGTTCCTTCGCAAAGAAGGGAGAGCAGAAAACCGACCGGCCCGAACAGGAAGGTGAGCACCAGAAGCGGTGCCTGCACCAGCCGCCCGATCCCGGCCCGGTCCATCCGCAGGGCCAGCCACGCGCCCACCGCCATGTCAAAGGCAAGGTAATGAACCCATCCGGCCACCAGCATCCAGTCCGAGTTGAACAACAGCCGCACCGCTGCGAGCGTGCCGAACCCGCCGCCCGTGGCCGCGAAGTTGGCCAGGATCAGCCCGGTATAGAGGACGGCAAACCCCAGCGGGATGACCACCTGCGGGACCACGTTCAGCAAGGGCCAGCGACGCGGCGCAAGGATCAGGATCGCCCAGCCCAAAAGCGCAGGGGGCCCGGTCAGGGCAAAAAGCTCTTCTGGTGTCATCAATCTCACCACTGTATATTTACACTGGAAATATATCTGAACTGATTCCCTTGCTTTGTCCAGAGCAAATATTTACTTTGGAAACATGGAGGCGGATCATGCAGGACCACGCGGCACGGCGGCCCTATCACCACGGCGATCTCAAGAACGCGCTGGTGCTCGCCGGGATCGACATTCTTGAAACCGATGGCCTGCCCGCCCTGTCGCTCCGCGCCATCGCGGCGCGCGTCGGCGTCAGCCACACCGCGCCCAAGAACCATTTCGGCTCGCTCCGCGGCCTTCTGACCGCGATCGCCACCGAAGGCTTCGGCCGCCACGCGGCCTTCATGCAGGCGGGCGTCAGCGACCTGTCAGAGCCCCAGGCCCGGCTTCATGCAGCGATGGAAGGCTACGTCCGCTTTGCCCGCGACCATCCGGCCTTGTTTTCACTTATGTTTTCCAAGGAGCATTGCGAAATGACCGATCCCGCCCTTCGGATGGCCAGCGCCGAAAGCTATGCTGTGCTTGCCGGCATCGCCCGGGGGCTCGAATGGGACAAGGCCGATACGCCCAACGCACAGCGCAGGACCGAACTGCTGCTCTGGTCCATCGTGCATGGCTATGCAGAACTGTCGATCGCAGGCTTCGCCGGTGAAGAACTGCCCATCGCGGCCATCATGCCCGACTTCAGGTATCGGGCGTAGCGTGCGCATTCTGCGCACCCTGGCCCTGATTCACCACCACCGGACTTGACCGCATCCGCCCCACCGTCTCCCGCACTGCCCGGCGGCAGACCTGCGGCACAAGACCCTTGTCCAGCAGCGCAATGTCCTCCAGCACCATCTCGCCCATCCAACGAAACGCGTTGTCCAGCGCCCCCGCCCGATGCGCAGACAACAGGAACCCGGGCACCGACCGCACCGGATGATCGGCCGGCATCGGCTCCTTCGGAGACACATCCGTCGCGGCCACGATATGGCCCGACGCCACCGCCGCGACCAAGGCGTCGAAATCCACCACCCCCGTGCGACAGCAGGATGAACGCCGCCCCCTTGCGCATCGTAGCAAAGGCTTCGGGCTCCACAAACACCACGTTTTCGCTTGTCACCGCTGCCGTCGCAAACACCGTGTCACTGTTGGCCAGCAGCGTCTTCAGATCACAGGGCTCTCTCCGTCCGGGTCAGGGCCATCAAAGGTCGTTCCGCCCCGCCTCGCAACCCCGCCGTCACCCTGCTGAGCACCCGCCCAGCAATCTGCCTAGGGCGGGGTTCACCCCGCCACCCCCTTACCCGCAGGTCGACTCGGCCCTGTCCGCAAAGGCCCGGTAGCGATCCCAGAACAGGTCATCCCTTGGCCGGTCCGATGTCCGCGCCTCTTGCGCCAACTGCGGATCGTCAAAGAACTTCGCTGCCCGTTTCTGGTCCGACCCGCTCAGCGTCTGGTCGGCCACCCGCTGGATGCAGGAACACAGTGCCGGCGTGGCCGCCTCGCGACCGGCCGCCATGCAGGCCTGCCCGATATCCCCCGAAACGCCACCGCCACCGCCGCAAGCGGCCAATAGGCCAATCGCCATCAGGGTCATCATTTTGCGCATGGGGCTCTGCTCCGCTTCGCGGACGGCCCGGCTTTGCGCCTTTTGACCGTCCCTTTACCTCGGGCGCAGTATGGTCAACCGCAGGGCCTTACGCAATTCCCCATGCGCGGACAGTGTCACCGAAAGAGTGTCGCAAAGGTCAGGACCGCCGCGATCAGCAGGGGATGGACAGACAGAATAAAGGTGATGGCAAGGCTGCACATCGGGGCCCCTTGCATGAATGCTTGCAGGGTTGAACGCCCGCGCCCCCGCTTTCCGTCGCTCAGTCTGGCGCGATCCGCCGCCCGTCCGGGCCAAAGAGGCAAGCCCCGGCCAGATCGAACGCCACATGCAGTCGGTCGCCCACCAGTGCCGCCACATCGCCCCCGGCCTTGACCGTCAGGCTCACCCCGTCACTCACCTTCAGATGCAGGATCGTCTCGTCACCCAGATGCTCGGCAAGCGTGACCTCGCCCGATGCTTGCGCCCGCGCCGCGTCGCACAGCGACACCCGCTCGGGCCGCACGCCCAACGTCACCGGCGCATTGTCGGGCAGGGCAGGGACCGCCGCCGTCCATGTCACCCGCGTCCCCCAGCCCAGTTCCAGCGCCGCCCCGCGATGCAGATTCGCAGGCAACAGGTTCATCGCAGGGCTGCCGATGAACCCTGCGACAAAGATGTTCGCCGGCCGGTGATATACTTCGCGCGGGGTGCCCACCTGTTCGATCCGGCCGCCGTTCAGCACGACGATCCGGTCGGCCAGCGTCATCGCCTCGACCTGATCATGCGTCACGAAAATCATCGTCGCCTGCAATTCCCGGTGCAACCGCGCAATCTGGCTCCGCATCTCGACCCGCAAGGCGGCGTCAAGGTTCGACAAGGGCTCGTCGAACATGAACACCTCAGGGTTGCGTACGATGGCCCGCCCGATGGCCACCCTCTGCCTCTGACCGCCCGACATCGCCTTGGGCCGACGCGGCAACAGTTCCGTGATCTGGAGCATCGCCGCGGTGGCCCGCACCCTCTTGTCCACCTCGGCCCCGGCCAGCCCCGCCCGGCGCAGGCCATAGGCCATGTTATCATAGGCCGTCATATGCGGGTAAAGCGCATAATTCTGAAACACCATCGCCACGCCGCGCAGCGCGGGGGCAAGCTCGGTCACATCGCGTCCGGCGATCTCGATCGCGCCATAGTCCACATCCTCCAGCCCCGCGATCATGCGCAAGAGCGTGGATTTGCCACAGCCCGACGGACCGACAAATACCACAAGCTCGCGGTCTGCGATCGCCAGATCGATCCCCTTGATGACCTCCATCGTGCCAAAAAGCTTGCGCACGCCGGTCAATGTTACCGCGCCCATCGTGATTCCTTTGTCATTTCAAACCCGAAGTCGTCAGTCCCTGCTGAAACAGTCTCTGGGTAAGCAGGAACAAGAGGACCATTGGCATCGCGGTGAAGAATGACCCAGCCATTGAAATCGACCATTCCGTCGCCCGTTGCGATTGAAAGGTGAAGAGACCGAGCGAAAGCGGCATGTCTTCGCGGTTCTGCAGATAGATGAGCGGGCCAAAGAATTCGTTCCACGTATAGACGATGGCGAAAAGCCCCACGATGACCAGTGCCGTGCGAACCTGCGGCAGGACGATCTGCCACCAGATCCGGAACTCGGATGCGCCATCAAGCCGTGCTGCGTCCATCAACTCGCGAGGCACACCAAGAAAGAACTGTCGCAGCATGAAGATGAAGAACGCGTCACCAAGGAGGAACGGAAAGATCAGGGGCCAGTAGCTTCCGACAAGGCCAAGCCGGCTCCACGCAAGATAAACCGGCAGGAAGGTTACAATCGTCGGCATCAGAAGCGCGCAGATCGTGAGGGCAAAGACAAGGTTGCGGCCCCGCCAGCGCAGGCAGCCAAAGGCATAGGCCGCGAGTGAACAGGACAGAACCACTGCGATGGCCACTGACCCGGCATAGAAGACGGAATTCATGAATTGGCGCAAGAATGGAAAGTCGTCGCGCATGAAAAGCTGCGCGAGGTTCTCCCAGCGGACAGGGTCAGGCCACCACGAGACAGGGTTGGCAAAAATCTCGGCGTTGAACTTGAGCGCCGAGATTGTCATCCAGTAGAACGGCAGAAGAAAGATCGCCGCAAAGGTCAGCATCACCGCATGATAGAGCAGCGATTGCCAGAGCTTTCCGGGCGCGGGCCTGCGGCGCTCGATGGCGGGGACGGCGGTCATCGGCTCTCTCCTTCGTAGTAGACCCATGACCGCGCGGTCCGGAAGATCAGGAGCGCCAGAAGCAGGACCACAAAGAAAAGAACAGTCGCAAGGGCCGCCGCATAGCCCACGTTGAAATAGCGAAAGGCGGCCCGGTAGATCACGACCATGTACATCAATGTTGCCTCGGCCGGGGTGCCGGTCGTGCCGCCAATCACGATGGCCTGGGCAAAGATCTGGAAGGAATAGATGATGCCGATCACCAGATTGAACAGGATCATGGGGGTGATCAGGGGCAGGGTGATCCACCACAGCTTGTGCCACGGTTCGGGACTGTCAAGCTCGGCCGCTTCGCTGACGTCCCTGGGGATGTTCTGCAAGCCGCCCAGAAAGACAAGCGTTTCGACACCAAGGGGCCAGATGCTCAGCATAATGATCGCCCAAAGCGCCGAGTCAGGATCGCGCAGCCAGTCAGGAGGGTTAAAGCCGAATGCCTCAAGGATGATGTTCACTGGCCCCGCACCGGGGGTCAATAGCAGCATGAACACCACGGAACCGGCAACGGCCGGCATAAGGAAAGGAAGGTAAAAGACAGTCCGATAGAGGCCTGACAAGGCCGTCGCACGGTTCAGAAGCAGGGCCAGCCCCAGCGCAAGGGCGAGCTTCAGCGGGACAGAGACCGCCGCAAAGAAAAGGGTATTCTGCGCCGACCGCCAGAAGGCAGCATCGGTCCACATCGCCTCATAATTCTCGAGTCCGATGTATTTGGGTGGCCCCACAATCTGGAACTTGGTCTGCGCAATATAGAAGGTCAGGATGAGCGGGATGATCGTAAATGTCGCAAGGCCGATCATCCAGGGAAGTGCAAAGAGCACGCCAGCCCGGGCTTCGCCCCGGCCGGCGCGCCGCCGTCTCCGGGGCGAGGGAGACGCCCCGGAGACGGCGATCTGTGTGCCAGCGGCCATCAGCCGGCCAGCACCCGTTCCAGTTCTGCCTGCGAAGCGACCTGCGCCTCGGCCAATGACTCTGCTGGGGTGGCAGCCTTGGTGTAGATCTTCTCAAGCGCTCGTGCGACCTGATCGGCCCCGAACGACTGCACGGGAGAGTTCCACATCGGCGTCACGACTGCCGCTTGTTCTGCCAGGAAGGCCGTCACATCATCGGCAAACGCGGCCCCGCGACGATCCACCAGGCTTTGCGGCGACTTCGCCTGCACCTGAGAGTTCGTCGGCACGTCGGGGATCTGCTGATACCATTCGACCACGCCTTCGGTCGACAGATAGGTCAGATAGTCGAACGCCGCCTGCGGGTTCTTTGATCCCGCCGGGATCACGAACCAGTTGGGCCACGTCCCCGAAACCGATGCCGTGCCGGACGGCCCCGTCGGATGCGCGGCAAGGTTCCAGCGTTCAAACGTCGGCACCGGATCTCCATAGATATCGCCCATCAGCCAGCTGCCTGACTGCATCCCCGCAAGCCGCCCTTCACGGAACGCAGGCCCAAGGCCTGTCGTCGAATTGGGATAGCCGTCAAGGAAGTTGCCCGACCGGTCCACAAGGTTCACGTCGCCCTTGTATTCCTCGTTCAGCCAATCGAGGAAGAAGTTCATCATCTCGATATTCTGTTCAGAATCAATCGTGTAACGCAGGTTCGCCTCGTCATACAGCATCCCGCCGTTCAACGCCGACCAGATCGCCATCGTCTCGGGCACGCGCGGCGGCATGAAGCCTGCGGTCACCAGCTTGTCACCCTCCCAGACGGTGAACTCTTTCGACAGGGCGCGCATGTCGGCCCAGGTCTTGGGGAAATCCGCCCGGGCCGGGGATATGCCCTTCGCCTCGAACATTTCCTCGTTGTACCACATCGAATAGACCCCGGCCGTGACCGGCAGCCCGAAAGTCTGCCCCTTGAACTGGCAGGACGACAACAGCCCCGCTGGCCATGTGTCGATGCTGATCTTGGACCCGGCCATCATCTCGTCCAGTGCCATGAAAGCGCCCTGCGAGCCCAGCGCAACCGGGCTGTCCCACAGCATCGAGATATCGGGCGGGTTTCCAGCGGTGATTGACCCGATGAGGGCCAGAGTGAATTCTGTATCCTGCCCCAGCCCGCAGACCGTCGTCGCGGGTCCCAGCCCCGCGCCCGCGCTGAACCCTTCCAGCAGCCCGGTGTGGATCTGGCAGAACAGGTCCGACCCGCCCGGCAGCCACAACAGCAACTGCCCCTCGGTCTGCGCAAATGCGCCCCGGGGCAGAACCATCAGCGCGCCGGTGGCCGCAGCCGATCCGCGCAGGAACCCGCGGCGGCTTATCGCGGATGTTGTCTTGGTCTTGAGTGCCATGCGTCGTCTCCCTTTTGATTCGGTGTCAGTGATCGGGCCGGTGGTCCGGCACTTGATTCATGATCGTTGCGGCAGCGGCGCCGATGATCCCGGCGTCGGGTCCGAAAGTGGCCTGCAGAATGGGTAGCACATGCTCATCCCCATCCCAAAGTCCCGCGTTGATGTGCCCCGACAGACTCTCGAAATAAAGCCCCGGCGCCGACCCAAGGCCCCCGCCGATGATGACCGCCGCCGGATCAAGGCTGTTGACCAGAAGCGACAGCACCCGCCCCAGTTCATGCGTCGCGTGATCAACCACCCGCACCGCCGCGGGATCACCCGCATGGGCCGCCGTCAGGACATCCTCGCCCGTCCGGCCCAGCCCGTAGGCCGCGACCAGCCCCGGACCCGAGGCGATATCCTCGACAACCTTTGTCGTCACATGACCGCATTCCACGCAATGATACCGCGTCGGCCCGTTGGCAATCACCAGCGCCGCCCCGCGTGATCCCTCATAGGGCACCCCGTCGCGCACCAGCACCCCGCTGACGCCCGTGCCGATGGTCACGAAATAGAAATCCGTCAGCCCCCGCCCCGCGCCATACCGCGCCTCGGCAAGCGCCGCCGCCCGCACATCTGAACTTACCACCGTCGGCAGGATCGCGGCCAGTCGCCCTTGCACATCAAGCCCCTTCCAGCGGATGCGGTAATCGCTGAACAACTGCCCCCGCCGATCCACAAGCTCGGCCACGCCAACACCCAGCGCGACGGGCACGATCCCTGCCGCCGTCCCGTCCGCGATCAGATCCCGTGCCATCTGCGCCACATCGGCCAGAATGGGCTCTCCCCCGCGCCGGCAATCGGTCGGCACCTGCCGCCGCGCCGAAATCGCGCCCGTGTCCAGATTGACCAGCGCCCCGGCCGTCTTGGTCCCGCCAACGTCAATGCCGATGGCATGACGCGCCGCGCTGAAAACCGTCGGAAACACGGCCCCCACCGCGCTCAGCCCTTCGGATGATATAGCGGGGCCACGCCGAACAGATATTCCGCAGGCTCTCCCCCCATGTTGAACGCCCGGTACCGCGTGCCTTCGGGGATATAGAACCCGTCCTGCGGATGCAGTTCGAACCAGACAGGCGACGCCTCAGGATCGTCGATCAGGATGTTGACCCGGCCTGCCAGCACATACATCCCCAGCGCCCCACCATGTACCTTGGTCTCGCTCTTGCCCCCCGGCGTGATCCTGACCCGCCCCGCTGTCAGCTGATCCGTCGACGCCGTGATCCCCGTCAGCACGCGCGGATCGCTCTGGTCCAGCGCCCACAGCGTATCCGCTTCGCGCAGCACCCGGATCTTGGCCGTCTCCGTGGCCTCTGCCTGCCCCGCAGGCCAGTTCCCTATGAACTCCCTCCGTTCATAGCGGCTTGTCGCCACATAGGGCCGCGTCGCTGCATACTTGCCCGACGACCCCGTCGAAGGCGGCGGCGCGAAATACTCAAGCACCCGCAACTCCTCGGCCCCCCAGGCAAAGGCGTGGTGCCATGTATCCTTCTGGAAAAACGCCGATTCACCCTTGTGAACCAGATGCGTCTCCCCCGTCTCGGGATTGCAGATGACCATCGTCCCCATCAGGACAGTCAGCACCTCATCGGCTGCAAACACCGTCCGGAAACTCTCCGAATGCCGGAATCCGTCGCCTGGCGGTACACCAAAGACAAGTTGATGGATCTTGTCTGACGACACATAGATCCAGTCATCCACCAGCCCCGCCGCCGCATCGCCCCAGACATGCCGCGTCACACGCGAATAGGGGATCGGCGCGGGTCCGTCGAACACCGGCCGGGGCGAGGATTTGTAGGCCATCAGGTCACTCCGGCGCGTGGTCAAGATGCGGCGCGACCCGGTCCGCCGCCGAATCAAACCGTGGCGGCGTAAAGGTGCTGACGATGGGCAATGCCTGCCCCGTCCGCCCGCTCTCCATGGATTTCACCATCACCTCAAGCACATGATACGCGTGTTCAGGCGAATTGACCGGCTTCCGCCCCTCCTGCACCGCCTGAATGATGTCGCGCACCCCGTCGGTCCAGTTCCACTTGGCCCGCGATGTGTGGTCCTGCCAGAAACCGTCCTTGTTCCGCCAAAGCTTGTAGCCCCGGGGATCCCAGTCATCAGACAGCATGTTGATCGTGCCCTCGGTCCCGTAAACCTCAATGCCCGGCACGTCGTACTGCTGAATGGTAAACCCGGTCGTGACGACCGCGAAACACTGGTTTCCAAAATCCATAAGCAACTGAAAGTTGTCATCTGTCTGAACTTGCATCTTCTGATTGTTAACAATCCGTTCGGGAATCGCTATGCCCGTCATCGCCATCACGCGCTTGCACGGCCCCAGAAGCCCGGTCAGCGTAGTGACGTTGTAAACGCCCAGATCATACATCGGCCCGCCACCGGGCTCGTAAAAGAACGGGTCCCAGTCCGGCCCCGCCCAACCATAGAACCCCCGCGCTGTCAGCGGACGGCCGATGTCGCCCGCATGGATATGCCGCCACATGTCCTGATAGGTCCGCGACAGTGTCACATGCGGCGCACAGACCAGATGCCCCTTGGATACCTTGGCCAAAGCCACCAGTTCTGCCGCCTCGGCCAGATCCATCGACATGGGCTTTTCGACCAGCACATGCTTGCCGGAGTTGAGCGCATCGCGTGTCAGCGGCCCGTGCGTCTGCATCCCCGTCAGGATCAGCACCACATCCACATCGGCTCGCCCCAGCACCTCGTGATAGTCCGTCGTGAACGCCGGGATCTCCCACTCCCGCGCCCGCTCGGCCAGACCGGGACGCACGTCGCAGGCAATCACGATCTCGCAGGAAGTCCCTTCGATGTTCAGACGCCGGACATGCGGCACATATTTCTCTGACACACTGCCCAGACCGATCACGCCGACCCGCACCCTGTTCGCCATTGCGTCCTCCTCACGCCGGGTCAAACCACCCCTCTTCACCCGATCCTGCGACCAAAATGCCAATCTGTGAACCATGCCAATGGTCACTGGACGGACTGATTGGCTTATGTTGAAGTGTTGATATGACGAACCGGGTCTGGCCCTTCGTGATCTCCTTCCTGATCGTGGCCGCTGCTGCGCTTTGGATGCTTTATGACGGGCGCGATCTGATCTGCCCCTGCGGCACGATCAAGCTTTGGCACGCTGACCCTGGATCGCCGGAATCCTCGCAGCACGTTGCCGACTGGTACACGCTGTCCCACGTCATCCATGGTTTTCTGTTCTACGCCTTCCTTTGGCTTGTCGCGCGGCGCCTGCCGCTCGCATGGCGCTTTGCCATAGCCACTGCGATCGAGGCAGCGTGGGAAGTATTTGAAAACTCCGAGATCATCATCGAACGTTACCGCGCGGTCACGATATCGGTTGATTACAACGGCGATTCCATCCTGAACTCAGTCGCCGATATCGTGGCCATGTGGATCGGCTTCGCATTGGCACGGGTTCTTCCGGTCTGGGCCTCCGTCGCCCTCGTCATCGGGTTCGAGGTTTTGGCCGCCATCGTAATCCGCGACGGCCTGCTTCTGAACATCATCATGCTGGTCTACCCGATCGACCAGATCCTCGAATGGCAGGCCGGTTTGGCACAGGTTCAGCCATAAAGCGCCAGTCTTGCCACTGAAAGATCCGCCCGGAACGCCCGCCCGATAGCAACGATCCCGATCCGCCGCAGCCGCCGCAGATCCAGCGGCGCCTCGGTCCGGTGCGCGGCAAAACCGGCAAAGGGCAAGGTGACCCGCTGCCACTCCGCCCCCGTCCGGAACCCGCAGCGATAGGATTGCCACGGCCGCACAATATCCGACGTCCGCAGATGCAGGTTGTATTCCTCCGGCGGCCCGCAAACCTCCATCACGATTCCCGCCCATCCGCTCGCATCCACCGCACGGGCCCCGGGCGCAAGGTCCAGCGCCATCTGCACGAACCCGCCATTGTTCTCGGTCCGCACATCCCCCGTCATCCGGATCGCGTCCCGCCCCGCGATCACCTCGCGCCGCATCTGCCCGCGCGACACGCCGCCCATGACGCCATCCGTCACCACCTCCCACGCCGTCCCCAGCGGGGTCAACGGAAAGGGCCGGGACAGATCGTCGATGATATGCTCCATCCCCATCAGGTGGGGTCGGGCAGGAGCCCGGCAAGGCCCTGCTTCCGGATCGCGGCCATATATTCTCCGAACAACTCCCGCTCGGTCGTGATGTCGAGCTTGCGGTAGATCGCCAGACGGTAGTTCTTCACGGTCCCCCGCGACAGCCCCAGCTTCCGTGCAATCTCGATCACCGGATACCCCTGCAAGGTCAGCAGTACGACCTGCTGCTCCCGTTCGGTCAGCTGATCAGCCAGCACGGGCGGCAAGCCCACCGCCCCCTTGGGCGCGGGCTCCGGCGTCACCTCGTCACAGAACCCGCCCGGTGCCGGGCCGAAATCAGCGGGCAGCTGCGTCCGGCGCAACATCCTCTGCCCCGCGAGCCGTACCGCGCAAGGCCCCCGCGCCGCGACTATCGCCGCCGCCTCGGGCAGACCCGATTCGCCATCCCGGGCAATCGCCCCCCAGGCCTCGGTCGCAAACACCGTCAGCCCGTGCTGATCGACAAGCCGCAGCGGCCTTTCCTGCCCGATGGGCGATGATCCGTGGTCGATCCCAGCAGTCACAAAGATGCTCAGATGCCGCCGGTGCAGCGCCGCCAGCAGCGGAAACAGCCGCCGCACCCGCGCCAGTTCGCCCGCCGTGAACGACCCCCGCGCTCGATCAAGGATCAGAGTCGGTGACGCCTCGCCAATGGGTGGCAGGAATACCGCGATCTCGTCATGGATCGCCATCGCCGTCAGGAATTCCCGCGCATAACGGCTCCGCCCGATCCCCGCCTCCATCGCCCGCAGGCGGAACACCCCGGTCTCCCCGCCACCCTTCCAGTGGGTATAGAACGGGTCAAACGCATAGAAATGCTGATAATAGGCCAGCATCGCCGCCGTGGGCACAACACGTGGCAGGATCAGGTCGGGCGGTGCCGACCGGGAATAGCGCACCAATGCGGCCAGATCATGCGGTGCCGCCGACCCCAGCATATCCAGCAGCCTGTCATAGAAATCGCCCGCCCCCAGCCGGTCAATTGCCCGCGCCGTCAGCCCGGCCAGTTCCGCCCCATCCTGTCGGTTCGCCATCTCTTCCCCCCGCCCGGCATAGTGGCGCGGCAGACCGTGCCGCACAACGTGCCGATGGTCAGGGGCGCAAAAAGGTTGCGCTGAGATAGGCGCAACTCTCGCGGTGCGTAGCGGCCGGGTCTGCCGGCCGGGGTGTCCTGTCCGCATAGGCATGTTCCAGCACCAGAAGCGGCTCTGCCCCCTGCGCCCTCAGGGCCGCCGCAATGGCTGGCCAGTCCATGTCACCCGGCCCGACCGTCCCGGCCCAGACCCCGTCCTGCGATTGCCGGATGTGCAGCGCATCCACCCTGTCGCCATAAAGTGCGATCACGTCCAGCACCGCCATCATGCTTTGCCCGGCCCCGCGCCAGATCGTATCGGGGTCAAGGCAAAGGCGAATGAGGCCGGGGTCCGTCCGCGCCAGCATGGCGTGAAACTCCCGCGCCGCATGGGCCATCTCTGGCTCCTCGGGATGATAGAGCAACGCCATCCCCTCAGCCCGCAACCGCGCCCCCATCCGCTCCAGCGCCTCCGCCTGCCTTGCCAGGCCCGCATCCGACTTGTCCGCCCCGGCAGGGTAGACTGCAACCATCCGTGTCCCGAACGCCGCAGCCCGCCGCGCCGTGGCAACCATCCGGTCGACGACACCCGTATCCCCATCATGCAGCGGCCCGCTGACAAAGATCGACGGAATCGCCAGCCCTGCGGCCCGCGCCAGTTCACCCACACGTTCTGCATCCTCGGGCCCGATCAGGAACGGCTCCCACCCGGTCAGCCCGGCCGCCACGGCCCGCTCCATGGCCCAGCCCGTTCCTTCCGGCCAGCCCGGCCCAAGTTCGCGTGCCAGTTGCGACCAGCCGTAATCCTGCGTGACAATCATGGCGCACCCCCGCGTCAGAATGGCTCACGCTGGACGAACGTCACAACATGCCCTTGGTCACCCGCCGCTGCGCATGGGCAGAATGCGGCATCTCAGTAACTCAAGAACAAGGTAACTGGCCTCGGACCCCTCGTTACTCTGTTCTCCAGTTACGCATCTTCTGAACAACGGCCCCTGTAGGCGCGCCGGTAGCAGGATCAGGCCAGATCCATCATCGCCGTGAACCGCTCGTGCCGCACGTCGACCATCACCTCGTCCATCTGCCGCGCGGCATTTGAACAAAGCCAGGCCATTACACTCGCGGCGACATTCGGGTTCACCAGCTTTTCCTGCGGGATCTGGCTGATCGGGTTCAGCCCGGCCGCCCGGATTTCACCTTGCATCATGGTGTCGGTCGGCGGGATGCCGATAAAGGCCGTCTGGATGCCATAGGGCGCAAGTTCCAGCGCCATCATCTGGCTCAGCATCCGCACCCCGGCCTTGGAACAACAGTAGCCCGTCCACCCCTCCATTGGCGTCGTCGCAGCCCCGGTACCCGCATTCACGATCATCCCCTTTGACGCCTTGAGCAAAGGCAGACTGGCCACCGTCATCCGGTGTACCCCGATCACGTTCACCTCGAACGCAGGCCGCAGGCTGTCGGATGTCAGATGCTCCAGATGCCCGATGGGCGCGATGATACCTGCATTGTTGACCAACACATCCAGCCGCCCGCCAAAGGCATTCACCTGCGCGACCGCCGCGTTAACCGAAGATTGATCCGTCACGTCCAAAGGAAAGGTCACAGCCCCCGCCAGCGCGCCCATGTCCGCCGCGCCATAGAACCCGGCAAACACCGTCGCCCCATGCGCCACCAGCGTGCGCACCAAAGCCGCCCCGATCCCGCGCCCTGCGCCGGTGACAAGGACAGTCCGTCCATCAAGGTCGGGAACGGGGATCGGGGCGAGGTTGAACATTTGTCTTGACCTTTCGGTTTGCAGCGTTGTTAATTGGTCTGACCAATTTTCTTTGTGGTAAGGCGCGGAAGGAACCCTGTCAAAAGGTTTCACGCACCCGGGGGGAAGAGACAATGACCAGAATCGCGCGGATCGAACCGATCCCGATTGCCTATCCTGACCCCAATGACTTCAACACGATCCGCCGGACCGTTCTGGTCAGGGTCGAAACGACCGATGGCGTGGTGGGCTGGGGCGAATGCATCGCCATGTGGCCCGAGGCCTGCAAGGCCGTGGCGACGGTCATTTCCGAAGGTTTCCTGCCGCTGCTGAAGGACAAGCTGGCCGACGACATCGATGGCAACTGGACCCAGATGCGCCGCCACGTCTTCTGGTACGGCGAAGGCGGCATCGCCTCCCTGGCCATCTCTGGCATCGACATGGCGCTTTGGGATATCCGGGGCAAAGTCACGGGCAAGCCGCTCTATCAGCTTTTCGGCGGGCTGGCGCAGGATCGTCTCCTCGCCAATGCCTCTGCCCATGTGAACAAGAATGGCGAGGCCGCCTGCGTGGCCGAGGTCGTGGGCTTCTTCGAGGCCGGGTTCCGCTCCTGCAAGCTCGGGTTCGCAAAGAAGGGCAAATCGAACATCGGCGGCGACCCCGACACGGACGTCCATTTCATCAAGTCGCTGCGCGAGGCGCTGGGCGACCAGGCCGAAATCCTTGTCGATATCGGCAACGGCGTGCGCTGGGATGTGGATACCTCGATCTCGGTCGGCAAACGGATGCAGGACTATCGTATCGGCTGGTACGAGGAACCACTCTACCCGACCGATGACGCGGGCTATATGAAGATGCGGGCAGAGACGACGCTGACGCTCGCCAGCGGAGAGCGCGAGTTCACCGAGGCGGGCTACCGCCGCCAGATGGAATTCATCAAGGCCATCGACGTCTTTGGCGTCGATCCCGCCCGCGTTGAAGGCATCACCGGCTTCCGCAAGGTCGACGCACTCTGCACCCTGCATGGGAAAAAGATCAACGCTCATGCCTGGTCCACCGGGATCACGACGGCGGCGTCGCTCCATTGTTCGCTCGCCTCGCCCAATGCGCTCATCTTCGAATACAAGCCTTTCCCCGTCGTCGTGCAGGACGTGATCGTCGCTGACAAACTCTGGCACAGGGACGGCTGGGCCTATCCGATCGAAGGGCCGGGTCTGGGGATTGAGGTCATCGAGGCCGAAGTGCGGAGGATCGCGGCATGACCACCCGGGGCGGCATCACGCAGCTGACCGAGGACGGGATCCGCAAGGGCGGATTCTCCACCCCTTGGGACGCACCGATGATCCCGCCTTTTCCCTTCCGTTTCCGCAATGCCGAGATCCTGACCCTCTACTGGCGCACCGACCCCGCCGCGATGGCCTTCCTGCTTCCGCCGCCGATGGAACCCGTGGGCGACGTGGCCTGCGTCCATATCTACAAGATGAACGACACCGACTGGCTCGGCCCGTATTCCGAAGCCAACGTCATGTTCGGCGCCCGCCTGAGCGGCCGCACCGGGGCTTATTCGCCCTACCTCGTCTTATCCTCGGACGTCGGCGTCACCCATGGCCGCGAAATCCACGGCCAGCCCAAGAAACTGGGCGAACCCAAGATCGAATTCCGCGGTGATCTGATCGTTGGGACCGTCACCCGCAACGGAATCGACGTGCTGACCGGCACCACGCCCTACAAGCAGCACCCCTGCGATCCCGCGGCGATGAAGCCCTATTTCGACTTTGCCACCAACCTGAACCTTAAGGCGGTGGACCATATCGATGGCAAACCCGCGATCCGGCAACTGACCTCGCGCCGCCTGTCGGATTTCGTGGTCCACGAATGCTGGCGCGGCCCCGGGACGGTGGAACTGCGGGCCAATGCGCAACTGCCGGTATTCCGCCTTCCCGTGATCGAACCGCTCGAGGCCTTTTTCTGGCGGGCAGATTTCACGCTGGTGCCGGGCGAGATCATTCACGACTACCTTGGGGGTACAGCATGAAACTGCTGTTGCAGGGGGGCTCTGCCCCCCGCCTGCGGCGCCCCCCGAGGTATTTGGCCGACAGAGAAACCCAAGAACAGAAGAGGGCAGGGGCATGAAGGTTGTCGTGACGGATTACACCTTTCCGGCCCTCGTCCAGGAAGAGGCGGCGGCCAAGGCGGGCGGGGCGGAATTTGCCGCTTTCCAGTGCAAGTCGGCGGACGAGGTTGCGGCGGCTGTGGCCGGGGCCGATGTAGCCGTCGTGCAGTTCGCGGCCTTTGGCCCGGCGGCGGCGGCGGCGGTAAAGCCCGGCGCAGCGGTGATACGTTACGGCGTGGGCTATGACAATATCGACCTGACTGCCGCCCGGGCGCACGGCCTGCTGGTGGGTTATGTGCCCGACTATTGCGCCGACGAGGTCGCCGACCACACGGCGGCGGCGGCGCTGACGCTTCTGCGCAAGCTGCCACAGCTTGACGCCAGTGTCCGCCGCGCCGAATGGGCGGCGGTCAAGATCTGCCGCCCGATGAAGCCCTTCAACCAGACGGTGTTCGGCTTTTTTGGCCTCGGTCAGATCGGGCGGGCCGTGCTGGCGCGGCTCAAGGGCTTTGGCTTTGATTACATTGCCGCCGATCCGGGGCTGACGGCGGCGGATGCCGCAGTCCTTGGCGTGCGGCTCGTGGACAACGCGACCCTGCTCGCCACGGCAGACATCATATCGCTCCACGCGCCTGCCACGGCGCTGACGACCGGCTATTTCAACGCCGAACGGCTGGCGCAGATGCAGCCCCATGCCGTCATCGTCAACTCGGCCCGTGGCCTGCTGATTGTCGAGGAAGACATGGCCGAAGCGCTCAAGGCCGGGACCATCGCCGGTGCCGCGCTTGACGTGTTCCGCACCGAACCGCTGCCTGCCGACTCGCCCCTGCGCGATGCGCCGAACCTGCTCCTGACCCCCCATGCCGCCTGGTATTCCGACGCGGCCATCGGACGGCTGCAGGGCCTTGTGGCCCAGGATATCGCCCGGGCGCTCAGAGGAGAGGGGCCGCGCAAGCCGGTTCCCATGTGACGAATCCGGCCCAAGGGGGAGGGAGGGAACCCCCGCAGGCTGGCACCAAAGAAACCCTCCGGGAGGAAGACATGAATTACTTCAAGACACTCGGCCTGACGGCTGCCCTTCTGATGGGCACGTCGGGTATGGCCTTTGCACAGGCCAAGACCATCGCCGGCGGCTCCGAAGTCGACATGGTTCTGCTGCCCAAATTCCTGGGCATCCTTGTGTTCGATCAGGCCAACGAAGGCGCGCAAGAGGCCCATGCCGAGCTTGCCAACCCCGGTGACCTGCTGTTCCAGGGCCCGACCCCGGAAAACTCTGTCGCGGGGCAGATCGAAATCGTGACCACCGCCGCCACCAATGGCGTCGGCGCCGTCATGATCTCGAACAACGCAGGCGACCAGATCACCCCCGCCGCCGAAGCCGCGCAGGCCGCTGGCGCCAAGGTCGTGACCTGGGACAGCCCGATCCCGAGCGGCGCGGGCGAAGACATCTTCGTGGCCCAGGTCGATTTCGGCTCCATCGGTGTCGTGATGGCCGACATGGCTCTCTCGATCACCGGCGGCTCCGGCCAGTTTGCGGTCCTGTCGGCCACGCCCGACGCCGCCAACCAGAACGCCTGGATCGAAGCGATGAAGGCCGCCCTTGCGGCTGATGCCAAGTATGCCGGCCTTGAACTGGTCGATGTCGTCTATGGCGATGACCAGGCCGAAGTCAGCTACAACCGCGCCCTCGCCCTCGTCGACAGCTATCCCGATCTCAAGCTCATCATGGCGCCGACGACCGTGGGTATCCAGGCTGCCGCCAAGGCGATGCAGGACGAAGGTCTCTGCGATACCGTCAAGACCTCGGGCCTTGGTCTGCCGTCGGAAATGGTGTCCTACACATTGAACGGCTGCGCGCCCGAATTCGCGCTCTGGGACTTCCGTGATCTGGGCTACCTGACCTACTATACCGCCTATGGTCTGGCCACCGGCCAGCTGACCGGCGAAATCGGTGAAACCTTCACCGCAGGCCGCATGGGCGATTTCACGGTCGAGGCTGACCCCGGCCGCGAAGGTGCCAAGCGCATCCTGATGGGGCCCTTCACGGTCTATAACGCCGAGAACGTCGAAGCCGCGGCCAAGTAAGCCACGGCCCGGGCGGCCGGCGTGCTCCCGCCGCCAGCCGCCCCTTTTCCCCAAGGCCCTGCGATCCGCAGGGGCCAGAGGTTCATCTCATGACCACCCCCGTCCTCGCCCTCAAGGACGTGTCCAAAAGCTTTGGCATGACCAAAGCCCTGTCGGGCATGTCGATCACACTGTTCCCCGGCGAGGTGCATGCCATCGTCGGTGAAAACGGCGCGGGCAAATCGACCATGATCAAGATCATGACCGGGGTTCACCAGCCGACCACCGGCAGCCTCGAAGTTGACGGCAAACCGCTGTCCCTGTCGGGCACGCAGGCCGCCCGCGTGGCGGGCATCGCCGCGATCTACCAGGAACCGATGGTGTTCCCCGATCTGGACGTGGCCGAAAACATCTTCATTTCCGCGACCGATCTGGGCCTTGTCCAGAACCGTGTCCGCCTTCGCACCCGCGCCCGGGCGCTGATCGACCGCATTGGCATGTCGCTTGACGTGGACCGGATCGCGGCGGGCCTGACTCTGGCCGAACAGCAGGCGGTCGAAATTGCCCGCGCCTTGTCTCAGGACGTCCGTGTCCTCATCATGGACGAACCCACGGCCAGCCTTTCCGCCCACGAGGCCGGCGAACTCCGTCGCGTGGCGCGCAAACTCGCATCACAGGGGGTGGCCGTCGTCTATATCTCACACCGCCTTGAGGAAATCTTCGAGGTCGCAGACCGTGTCACCGTCATCCGCGACGGCATGCACATTTCCACAAGACCCGTGGGCGAGGTCACGCCCGACAGCCTCATCGCCGATATGGTCGGGCGCGAGGTGGGCAACTACTTCAAGAAGGCGCCGAGCCACGCCACGCCCGAAGTGATCCTCAAGGTCACAGACCTCGCCTGCGAAGATATCTTCCGGGGTGTCAGTTTCGACCTCCACAAGGGCGAAGTCCTGTGTATGGCGGGTCTGATCGGTGCCCGGCGCACAGACGTCGCCCTGTCCCTCTTCGGAATCCGCCCCGCCACTGCTGGCACCGTCTCTTACAAGGGCACACAGGTCCGCTACACATCCCCCGCGCAGGCCATCGCCGCCGGCATCGCCTATGTGTCCGAGGATCGCCGCAAGCTGGGCCTCGCCATGCCCATGCCGATCCGGTCCAACATCACGCTGGCGACACTCGCCAGCATCCTCTCGCCTGCCGGGATCATCGACCGCAGGCGCGAACGCGAGATTGCCGAGGCCTACCGCAAGCGGCTCAACATCCGCACGCCCAACGTGGATCTGGCCGTGGGGATGCTCTCGGGCGGCAATCAGCAAAAGGTGATGCTCGCCAAATGGCTCGAACTCAAGCCCGACCTGCTCATCTTTGACGAACCCACCCGCGGCATCGACGTGGGGGCAAAGGCCGAGGTGCACGATCTCATCCGCGCCTTCGTGGCACAGGGCGGGTCGGCCATCGTCATCTCATCCGACCTGCCCGAGGTTCTGGCCATGGGCGACCGCATCCTTGTCATGCGCGAAGGGCGGCAGATGGGCATCATCGACCATAAGGACGCCACCCAGGAATCCGTGATGCGCCTCGCCCTTGGTCAGTTCGAGGGGGCCGCCTGATGGGCTGGATCGACCGTATCAGCCCGCAAACCCTGCGGATTCTGGCGCTTCTGGCGGTGCTGGCCCTGACCGTGCTGTTCTTTGCCAGCCAGATCGAAAACTACTTCAACGCGCGTCTCTTCAACCGCGTCTCCTCTTCCGTCGCGATCATGGCGCTGATCGCCTGCGCCCAGACGCTGGTGATCCTGACGCGGAACATCGACCTCTCCATCGGCTCGGTCGTGGGCTTCACCGCCTTCGCCACAGGCTCGCTCGTCACCAACAACCCCGAAATCAACCCGCTTCTCCTCGCCGCTTATGCGATGGTCGTAGGTGCCGGGTTCGGCGTTGTGAACGGCCTTCTCGTGGCCTACGCCCGCGTCCCGTCGATCATCGTGACGCTTGCCACCATGGCGATCTTCCGGTCGCTCCTTGTCGAATACTCCGACGCCAAGTCAATCACCTCGGACGCGCTCCCCAAATGGCTTGTCGATTTCCCGAACGTGCCCCTTTTCACCATCGCAGGCGTCGAACTGCGCGCGGCTTTCGTGACCTCTCTCATCATCGTCCTTGCTGTCCACATCGCCCTCTCGCGCCTCCGCCCCGCCCGCAAACTCTTTGCCGTTGGCTCGAACCCCGAGGCCGCCGAAATGGCAGGCATCAACCAGAAGGCCGTCATCTTCGCAGCCTTCGTCGCTGCAGGCGCTCTCGCGGGTCTGGGCGGCTTCATGTTTCTTGCCCGGTTCGGCAACATCACCGTTGTCGCGGGCCTTGGCTTTGAACTCAAATCCGTCGCCGCCGCCGTGGTGGGCGGGGTTGCCATCAACGGCGGCTCTGGTTCCGTCATCGGCGCGCTGATCGGCGCGATTCTTGTCGACATGATCGACACCTCGCTTGTCCGCTGGGAACTCGTCAGCGAATTCTGGCGCGAGGCGGTCCTTGGCCTTCTCATCCTCACCGCCGTCGCCGTCGACGCCATCCTCATGCGCCGCCTGATCGCCCTCCGCGTCCGGCGGGAAAAAGCCCGGAAGGAGGCCGCGAAATGAACGCCCTCAAGGCTGGACTTGTGAAACTGCAAAGCTGGGAAGGTTTCCTTCTCGTTGTCCTCATCTTCATCATCCTGATGAACGCCTCGCTCACGGACAACTTCCTGAGCGTCGGCAATCAGATGAACCTCTTCATGCTGTCGATCGAAAAGATCATCGTGGCCCTCGTGATGACCTTCGTCATCATCAACGCCGAGATTGACCTTTCCGTGGGCTCCATGATGGGTCTGTCGGCCTGCGCCTTTGGCTGGATGTTCCAGCAGGGCGTGGACCCGGTTCTGGCCATCGGCATCTGCCTCCTGATCGGTCTTGTCGGCGGCTTCATCAACGGCTGGTTCGTGGCCCGCG
This sequence comes from Rhodobacterales bacterium, assembly GCA_026400355.1. Classification (GTDB taxonomy): domain Bacteria; phylum Pseudomonadota; class Alphaproteobacteria; order Rhodobacterales; family Rhodobacteraceae; genus JAPLPE01. The sequence continues at coordinate 108,243 of JAPLPE010000035.1, forward strand.
TGGGCCTGCCCTCGCTCGTGGTGACGCTGGCCACCCTGATCGGCTACCGTGGCCTTGCCCGCGTTCTGGTCGAAGATCGCGGCATCGGCGACTTTCCCCAATGGTTCAACGATCTCGGCCAGAAGGGCCTGATCGGCCCCGTCCCCTTCGGCCTGATCGCCTTTGTCATCCTCTTCATCGGCCTCTACGTCGTCCTTCAACGCTCGGGCTTTGGCCGGAAAACCTATGTCATCGGCACGAACCGAGAGGTCGCCGATTTCGCCGGGATCGACACGGGCCGCGTCAAGATCGTCATCTTCGTCATGTCGGGCCTCGTCTCGGCCTTCGCGGGTCTCCTCTTTGCCGCCCGCGTGGGGGCGGTCCGGGGCGATGTGGCGAACGGCTTTGAACTCGACATCATCACCATGGTCCTTCTCGGCGGTGTCTCGATCTTCGGCGGCACCGGCACGCTCGTCGGCACCCTCCTTGCCATCCTGATCGTCCTGAACCTGCGCAACGGCATGGCGCTTCTCAACATCACTGGGCACATTCAGACCGGGGTCGTGGGCCTTCTCCTCATTGCGTCCGTCCTCGTCCCCCGCATCAAACTGCCAACCGTCAAGGCGAAAGAGGTCACATGACCGACCAGCCCCCGGCCTTTGACACCCCCATTGTCCGCGAAAGCGTGGCCGAAATGGTCGCGCGCCGTATCCTCGACATGGTCACCGCCCGCGCCCTCAAACCCGGTGACCAACTCCCCCCCGAACGCGATCTGGCCGAATCCCTCGGCGTCTCTCGTCCTTCGGTGCGCGAGGCGATCCGGGGCCTCTCCATCCTTGGCGTCGTCCGGTCCAGACAGGGCGGCGGTGCCTACATCACCAACCTCGATGCAGACGCGATCCTCGGGCCCATCCAGTTCTTCCTCTCGCTCGAAGACGTGAACATCCGCGAACTCTACGACGCGCGGTCCCTCATCGAATCCGACGTGGCCCGCCGCGCCGCCATCGCCATGACCGACGACCAGCTTGACGCGCTGTCCACCATCCTTGCCGCGCAAATGGAAACCCTGTCCGACGCCCGCGCCTTCCGCCTCTCCGACTTCGCCTTTCACGAAGCGATCTGGACCGGCTGTGGCAATTCCTTTCTCAAACGCATCGGCGAAAGCCTCAACGTCCTCGGCCTCGAATTCCGCAAACGCGCCTCCGAAACCGAAGGGGTCCTTGACCGAAGCTACCGCGACCACTGCCGGCTTCTCGACGCGCTGCGCGCCCGCGATGCCGAAGGTGCCGCAAAGGCGGCTGAACTCCACATGCAGAACGTCTATCAATCCACCATAGCACAGGAAGAGGCAGCGAAATGAAAGCGCGCATCGGGATCGTCGGCACCGGCTGGTGGGCCACCTTCATGCACATCCCGCAGATCCAGGGATCCTCTGATGCCGAGGTTGTGGCGATCTGCGACATCGACGCCGAACGCGTCCGCATCACGGGTGACAAGTTCAGCATCGCAGGCCGCTATACCAACGTGGCCGACATGCTGGCCGAAGAACGCCTTGACGGCGTCATCATCGGCACCCCCCACATCGCCCACACCGCCCCCGCGATTGCTGCGCTCGATGCCGGCTGCCACGTCCTCGTCGAAAAACCCATGGCCACCACCGCCGCCGACGGCCGCGCCATCGCCGCCACGGCGGAACGCGTGGGCAAACAGGTCATGGTCCCCACCGGCCTGAACTTCACCGCCTATTCGCACAAGGCGGCGCATTGGGTCCGCGACGGCAAGATCGGGCAGGTCCGCCATGTCGTCTGCCAGATGGGCTCGCCGCTCGGCGATCTCTTTTCGGGCAAGCCGATGAAGGAAACCGCCAACCACCTCTTCCGCCCCCCCGCCTCGACCTGGGCCGATCCGAAAAAGGCCGGCGGCTATGCCTGGGGACAGATGAGCCATTCGCTGGCCTGGCTCATTTATGTGACCGATCTGGCGTTTGAGAGCGTCTATTGCATGGACGTCAAATCCCCCGCCGGGGTGGATTACTATGACGCCGCCATCGCGAGGGCGACGAACGGCGCGACCATCTCGATCTCCGGTGCCTCGACGGTGCCGAAACATGTCGGGATGCATACAGACGTCCGCATCTATGGCACCGAAGGCATGATCCACTTCTCCAACCTCCCGGCCCGCCTCGAACTCCGCCGCAATGATGCGGCTGACGAATGCGTGCCGCTGAACGATCTCGAAGGCCTCTACGACGGCGGCCTCCCCGTCCGCATCTTTGCCCGGCTTTGCGCGGGGCAGGCGGTCGAGAACGCCTCCGACGGCGAATGCGGCGCACGCGTCACCGAATGTATTGATGCGCTTTACCGCTCTGCCGCGACCGGGGAACTGATCAGGATCGGGGCGGCATGATGCGCCTGTCCCTAACCTCATGGTCCTTCCCCTCCTGCACCCTGCCCGAGGCTGCGGCCATTGCCCGTGCGCTCGGCATCCCTGCCCTCGATGTTGGCCTCTTCTACCGCTCCGCGCTCGACAAGGCTGAAATTCTGAACGATCCCAAGGCCGCCGCCGCAAGGCTTGGCGGTCTTGGAGTGGATATCGCCAATTACTACCACCTCTTCGGTGACGGCCTTGCGGGGCGCAACCTCGCTCTGCCCGGCACCGTGGATGACAATGCCCGCGATCTGGCCCAGGCCCTGACCTTTGCCGATGCAGCGGCGATCCCGTCCGTCTTCATCCTGCCCGGCATCGTGAACCCCGGCCAGTCCCGCGAAGACGCCGCCCGCGTCTCGGCCCTGTCTCTCGCCGCCCTGATTGACGTTGCCAAAGACTTCCGCGCCACGATCTGCATCGAACCCCATGTCCACAGCTGGGCCGAAAGCCCCAGCCTCGTCCGCCGCCTGATCGACGAAACCGGGGTGAAACTGGCGCTCGACTATGCCCATTTCACCTGCCTCGGTTACCGGCAGGAGGAAATCGACCTCCTCGCCCCCCATGCCGCCCATATCCATCTCCGGCAGGCCAAGGTGGGCGCGCTGCAGACCAAATTCACTGAGGGCACGCTGAACTTCCCCGCCCTGTTCGGCACGCTGCGCGACGCAGGCTATCAGGGCGCGCTCGCACTCGAGGCAGTGCATCAGGGCTATATGGGCACGCTCTACGATGACGTGCTGACCGAAACCATCGCCATGCGCGACGCATTCAACCACTGGAAAGGACACTGACCATGCCGGGATATGCCTGGGTGCTGGAAGTACGGCCGGGATACGAAGTCGAATACCTCAGGCGCCATGACGAGATCTGGCCGGAAATGCTCGACGCCCTGCGGCGGGCAGGGATTCGCAACTACAACATCTTCCGCCATGGGCTGACGCTGTTTGGCTATTTCGAAACGGATGATCTGAAGGCCACGCAAAAGGCCATTGCGGCAGAGCCGGTGAATGCAAGATGGGGCGAATGGATGGCCCCGATCATGAAGGTCGAAATCGACCCGCAGACGCAGTTTCCCTATCTCTTGCCCAAGCAATTCTACATGGAATGAAAGGATGGCCGGGTTCACCACGCCATGCGTCAACTCTCGGAAATCGCGCGCTTGAACTTTTCGGCCCAGTCCGGATGCCACCGCGACAGGGCCGGACGGTTTTCGATGATATCACCCGCCGCCCAGGCGATCCGCTTTTCGTCAAGGCTGCGCGGCACGTCATTATCCGGGCACAGGATATAGAAATCCCCCCGGTCGAGCGAGGCCAGCAGGAAATCCGCCGTCTGCTCGGGCGTCCAGGCCGCCGCCGGTTTCTCGGTCCGGTCGCCTCTGGTCAGGCCGGTCCAGACGAAACCGGGGATCAGAAGATGCGCCGAGATCTGCGGCGCGGTATTGCGCAACTCATGCGCCAGCGCCTCGGTAAAGACCTTCACCCCCGCCTTGGCCATGTTGTAGGCCGGATCGCCGGGGGGCGTGGTGATCCCCTGCTTTGAGCCTGTGTTGATGATCAGCCCCGGCCGCCCCCGCGCGATCATGCCCGGGCCGAAGATGCGGCTCCCATGCACCACACCCCAGAGGTTGACGGCCATCACACGGTCCCAGATATCCTGCGCTCCGAAAAGGCTGCTGCCCGACTGGATCGCTGCGTTGTTCATCAGCACATCCGCGCCCCCGAACCGCGACGTGACAGCCACATCCAGTGCCGTCAGCGCAGTGGGGGAGGAGACGTCCGTTTCCGACGTCATCACCTCGGCCCCCGGTGCAGCCGCCTGCACCGTGTCCGCCGCCGCTGCCAGCCGGTCAGCCCCCAGATCGGCCAGCACGACGTTCATGCCCAAGGCCGCAAGCCGCTTGGCCGTGGCCAGCCCGATGCCAGAGGCTCCCCCTGTTATGACGGCGGTGTTGCCTTTGGTCAGCACGGGATGGGTCATGGTTGCCTCCTTCTGTCAGAGGCCAAGACTGGGCCCTTCGCCCGCCGTAATCAAGCGGAGGCGCGTGCCGCGCCACTGTTTTTCAGCAGGGCAGCAAAGCTGCCCCGAGCCCCCGGCGGGGATATCTCCTGCCAGGAGAAGGGGCTGGGCAGGTCAGGCGGCCTTGGGTTGGCGCATCTGCACCACGGCTTCGATGACATGGGGTTTCAGCCCCGCCCCACCCGTATCTACATGCGCGTAGATCTGCGTCAGCATGCGCGGATCCCAGAATGCCTTGAGGTGCTTGGCAATATCGGCCGCCTTGTGATTGCCGGGCTGGCTGTCAAAGAAGGTGGCGATCTGGTTGGCCATGTAGATCATCTTGTCATGCGTCATGAGACACCTCGGTGATGCGGTCAGGATGGGTGAAAACGGTGGTCGCGCCACGCGCGGTTGAAACGAGGGTCAGGCGGGCAGAATCGGCCAGCCGCACAGCATGGGCGGTGGGGGCCGAAACGGCCAGCACTACGGGCGCGCCGGCCATCACGGCCTTCTGCACCATTTCGACCGAGATGCGGGACGTCAGCGCAATCGCGCCCTTGGCCGGATCAATCCCCGCCCGGGCCAGTGCGCCGATGAGCTTGTCGAGCGCATTGTGCCGCCCCACATCCTCGCGCACCATGACGATGCCTTGACCCGGTACATAAAAGCCCGCCGCATGGGTTGCGCGGGTTTCGTCATGAAGCGGTTGCCAGTCACGCAATTCGTCCAGCGCCAGCCGGATATCGGCAGGCGTCAGCGTCAGGCCCGAGGCTGCGAGGCGAGGCAGGGGGCGCAGGGCCTGATCCAGACTGTCGATCCCGCAAAGCCCGCAGCCCACCGGGCCGGTCATGGCGCGGCGGCGCTCGGCCAGCACGGCCTCCCGCGCGGCAGTCAGCCAAATCCGCGCCTCGATCCCCTGGCCATGTTCCACGATCTCGATCTCGCCGATCTCGGCCAGAGGCGCGATCCCTTCGGTCAGCGTAAAGCCTGCCGCGAAATCGGACAGATCGGCAGGCGTTGCCATCATCACCGCCTGCGTTGATCCGTTATAGACCAGCGCCACCGGCATCTCCTCGGGCAGCGCCCGGTCCCCGGCGCCAAGCCCGAAAGTGGGCACCGTCACCGATGGCGAGGACAAAAGTTTCATTCCGCCGCCGGCATGATCCGGCGCGACAGTTCGGTCTGTTCGGCATAGTCATGCTGCCATTCCGACGGCCCGTTCGTCGGGCTGACCTGCACTGCCGTCACCTTGTATTCCGGGCAATTCGTGGCCCAGTCGGAAAAGTCGGTCGTGACCACGTTGATCTGCGTCCCTGGGTGGTGGAACGTCGTATAGACGACGCCGGGCGCCACCCGGTCCGTCACCCTGGCACGCAGCGAGGTTTCCCCCGCGCGTGACGCCAGACGGATCATCTGCCCGTCCTTGACGCCGCGCTGTTCGGCGTCATGGGGGTGGATCTCCAGCACATCTTCGTCATGCCATATCACATTCGCCGTCCGCCGCGTCTGCGCTCCCACATTGTACTGCGACAGGATGCGGCCCGTGGTAAGCAAGAGCGGGAAACGCGGCCCGGTGCGCTCATCGGTCGGCACATATTCCGTGACGATGAACCGCCCCTTGCCGCGCACGAACCCGTCAACATGCATCAGCGGCGTGCCCTCGGGCGCGGACTCATTGCAGGGCCACTGGACCGAACCCTTTTCCTCCAGAAGCTCATAAGAGACATTGGCAAAGGACGGCGTCGTGGCCGCAATCTCATCCATGATCTGCGTCGGATGGGTATAGGTCCAGCCCGCCCCCATCGCATTCGCCAGCTTCATCGTCACTTCCCAGTCGGCCAGCCCGTTGCGGGGCTGCATGACCTTGCGGACGCGGTTGATGCGGCGTTCGGCATTGGTGAACGTCCCATCCTTTTCAAGGAAGGTCGACCCGGGCAAGAACACATGGGCATAGTTTGCGGTTTCGTTCAGAAACAGGTCCTGCACGATGACGCAGTCCATCGCGGCCAGCCCCGCTGCCACATGATGCGTGTCGGGGTCGGACTGAAGGATATCCTCGCCCTGCACATAAAGCCCCCGGAACGTCCCTTCGACAGCGGCGTCGAGCATGTTCGGGATCCGCAGCCCCGGTTCGTTGTCCAGAACCGTGCCCCAGATCCTTTCAAACACTTCCCGAGTCGCGTCCTGGCTCACATGGCGATAGCCCGGCAATTCATGCGGGAACGATCCCATGTCGCAGGACCCCTGCACATTGTTCTGCCCGCGCAGGGGGTTCACGCCCACACCGGGGCGGCCGATATTGCCGGTCATCATGGCAAGGTTGGCAATCGCCATCACGGTGGTCGAACCCTGGCTATGCTCGGTCACGCCCAGCCCGTAATAGATCGCGCCATTGCCCCCATTCGCAAACAGCCGCGCCGCTTCGCGCACCTCGGCCGCCGGAACACCGGTCAGCATCTCGTTTGCCTCGGGCGAATGGCGGGGGTCGCTGACGAATGCGGCATAGTCCTGGAACTCGTCCCAGTCGCAGCGTTCGCGGATAAAGGCCTCGTCAAACAGGCCTTCGGTCACGATCACATGCGCCAGCGCCGTGACCACGGCCACGTTGGTGCCGGGCCGCAGCGGCAGGTGGTGCGACGCCTCCACATGCGGCGTCTTGACCAGATCGATCCGGCGCGGGTCGATCACGATCAGCTTCGCCCCTTCGCGCAGCCGCCTCTTCAGCCGGCTGGCAAAGACCGGGTGCCCGTCTGTCGGGTTGGCCCCGATGACGATGACCACATCCGTTTCTTCGACCGAGTCAAAATCCTGCGTCCCGGCGCTCGTGCCGAATGTCTGGCCCAGACCATAGCCCGTGGGCGAATGGCAGACCCGCGCACAGGTGTCGGTGTTGTTGTTCCCAAAGACCGCGCGAATCATCTTCTGAACAAGGTAGGTTTCTTCGTTCGTGCAGCGGCTCGACGTGATCCCGCCGATGGACTTGACCCCGTATTGCGCCTGAATCGCGCGCAGTTTCGCGGCAGTATAGCTGATCGCCGCATCCCATTCGACTTCACGCCAGGGATCGCTGATCTTCTCGCGGATCATCGGCTTGAGAATGCGTTCCCGGTGCGTGGCATAGCCCCAGGCGAACCGCCCCTTGACGCAGGAATGGCCCCGGTTTGCCTTGCCATGCTTCCACGGCGTCATGCGGACAACCTCGTCCCCGCGCATCTCCGCCTTGAAGGAACAACCGACGCCGCAATAGGCGCAGGTCGTGATGACCGAACGGTCGGGCGTCCCGATCTCGATCACCGACTTTTCCTGCAATGTCGCCGTCGGGCAGGCCTGCACGCAGGCCCCGCAGGACACGCAGTCCGAGGTCAGGAAGGTATCGGACTTCAGCCCCGCCTTGACCCGGCTGTCAAATCCGCGGCCTTCGATGGTCAAAGCGAACGTCCCCTGAACTTCCTCGCAGGCGCGGACGCAGCGCGAACAGACGATGCATTTGGCCGGATCATAGGTGAAATAAGGGTTGCTGTCGTCCTTGGGAACATAGTTCGGGTTCGCCTCGCCATTCGTGCGGACGGCGAAGTGCGTCTCCTTGGCCTCATACCGCACGTCGCGCAGGCCCACGGCCCCGGCCATGTCCTGCAACTCGCAGTCACCATTGGCCGCGCAGGTCAGGCAGTCCAGCGGATGGTCCGAGATATACAACTCCATCACGCCCTTGCGGATCTTCTTGATCCTGGACGATTGCGTATGCACGACCATCCCCTCGGCCACGGGCGTCGTGCAGGACGCAGGCGTGCCCCGACGCCCTTCAATCTCGACCACACACAGGCGGCAAGAGCCAAAGGCATCAAGGTTGTCACTGGCGCACAACCTGGGGACTTCGATCCCCGCCTCGTTGCTCGCCCGCATGACCGACGATCCTTCGGGCACAGTCACCGGAAATCCGTCGATGGTCAGTGTCACCATCTTCGTGGACTTCGACGCTTTGGTGCCCATGTCACGCTCGTCAAACGACGGGATGATGAAGTCCTTCATGTGTTCTGATCCTTCTTCGGCGCAAGCGCATAGGCCACCACGGCATTGGCATGGCCGTGGCCCATCCCATGCTCGGACTTGAGCCAGTTCACGATTTCCATGTGCTTCAGGTCGGCCTGTGTTTCGATCAGCGCCAGCCAGTGCGCGATGGGCTGGCCGTACTTCTTCTCGATCGACGGAAAGTAGGACGCCGGGCCTTTGACGGGTTCGGTCATTCCGCAGCCTCCTTCGCCCTTGCAAAGTCATCCGGGAATTGGGTCAGCGCCGACATGACAGGGAAGGGGGTAAAGCCCCCCAGCGCGCAAAGCGACCCGTCCTTCATCGTCTCGCACAGATCGGTCAGAAGCGGGATCGCCGCCGCATCGCCCCGCGCGATCCGGTCAATCGTCTCGACCCCGCGCACAGCCCCGATCCGGCAAGGGGTGCATTTGCCGCAGGATTCGATGGCGCAGAACTCCATCGCGAACCGCGCCATGCCCAGCATGTCAACGGAATCGTCAAACACCACGATCCCGGCATGGCCGATCAGCCCGCCCTGACCGTCGAATTCCTCATAGCCAAAGGGCGTGCCGAACTTGGCCACCGGGAAATAGGCCCCGAGCGGCCCGCCCACCTGCACGGCCTTCACAGGTCGCCCTGTCGCTGTTCCGCCCGCGATGTCATTGATGATTGCACCCAATGACAGGCCGAAAGCCGCCTCAAACAGCCCACCGAATTTCACATTTCCTGCAATCTGAAGTGGAATGGTTCCTCGCGACCGGCCAAGTCCAAAGTCCCTGTAATGCGCGGCCCCCTTCTCAAGGATCACGGGAACGGTGGCCAGAGAGATGACATTGTTCACAACCGTCGGCCGCCCCATGAACCCCTGCAACGCCGGCAGCGGCGGCTTGGCCCGCACCACGCCACGCTTGCCCTCAAGGCTGTTCAGCAGCGACGTCTCTTCGCCGCAGACATAGGCCCCGGCACCAACCCGGATCTCCATGTCGAACGCGTGACCCGACCCCAGCACCGAAGCACCCAGCACACCCCGCGCCCGCGCCACGCGCACCGCCTCGGTCATGACTTCGATCGCGTCGGGATATTCCGACCGCAGATAGACAAACCCCTTCGTCGCCCCCACAGAGATCCCGGCAATCGTCATTCCTTCGATCAGGGTAAACGGATCGCCCTCCATCAGCATCCTGTCGGCAAAAGTGCCCGAGTCACCCTCATCTGCATTGCAGACGATATACTTGCGATCACCTGGCGCAGTCCGCACCGTCTCCCATTTGATCCCCGTCGGGAAACCTGCACCACCCCGGCCCCGCAGGCCCGAATCCTTGACCTCGGCCACAACCTCGGCCCCGGTCATCCCCAGCGCCCGCCGTAGCCCCTTAAGCCCGTGGTGCGCCTCGTAATCATCCAGCGACAAAGGATCGACGACACCCACCCGCTGAAACGTCAGCCTGGTCTGACGGGCAAGAAACGGGATCGCCTCAACCAGCCCCAGCGCCTTGGGGTGGCTCTCCGGCGCATCAAGAATCCCCGCCACATCAGCAACTTCTACCGGTCCGAACCCCACGCGGCCCGCATCGGTCTCGACCTCGACCAACGGCTCCAGCCAGACCATCCCGCGCGACCCGTTCCGCACCAGCGTAACTGCCACACCGCGCCGCGCCGCCTGATCGACAACAGCTTTGGCAACGGCATCCGCACCCAACGCCCGCGCCGCCGCATCCCGGGGTACATAGATCTTCATGCGCAGCACTCCTTCAGCAGCGCCTCAAGCCGGTCCGCATCCACCCGCCCCACAACCCGCCCGTCGATCTGCGCCGCAGGTGCGCAGGCACACAGCCCCAGACAGAACACAGGCTCCAGCGTTACCCCTCCATCCGCAGTCGTCCCGTGCCAGTCCACCCCCAGCCGCGCCTTGGCCGCCTCGGCCAAAGCCGCCCCGCCCATCGCCTGACAGGCCTCGGCCCGGCAGATGCGCAGCAAATGGGTGCCAGCCGGTTCTTCGCGGAAATCATGGTAGAACGACATCACCCCATGCACTTCGGCGCGCGAGATGTTCAGGGCCGACGCAATGACCGCCAACGCCTCCTGCGGAACATGGCCCCATTCGGCCTGCACCGCATGCAGGATCGGCAAAAGCGGCCCCTCAAGGCCCCGCAGCCCTCCGATGATCTCATCCAGACGTGGCTGAAGGGGGTGCTGGGAATCGAGCATGAGTCTGGCCTTGGTCTGCTACGGCATGCCGTCATCAACCGTAGTTCGATGCAGGATTCAAGCGTAGTGTTCCGTGAATTGATAGGATTTTCCTATCAATCTTCCGCCATCCGCCGCGCCTCAAGCAAAAGCGCCGCAATGACCGGCGTATGTGGCTCGCGCCAGGGCGCGATCAGCCCCACGGCATGGCGCGCATCCGGCTCTACAATCGGAATGGCCCGCAACGGCGCGTCCGGCAGGAAGATCTCGGCCGCCCGCAGCGGAAGGATCGTGGCCCACCCGCCCCGCAGGACATGGGAAATCAGCACGATCGTCGAATTCGTCTCGACCGCCGGCGTGACCGAAACCCCCGCCTCGGCCAGATGCCCCCCGATGATCCGCCGGTTCTGCATGTCGGGCGTCAGCAGGCACAGCGGCAACCCGCCAAGCTCGCCCCAGCCCACCGTCCCGCGCCCCGCCAGCGCATCATCTTCGCGCACGATCAGGACATAGCGTTCGGAATAGAGCGGCACCGTCACGACCCGCCCCAGCGGCTCATTATCCAGATAGCTGATCCCCGCATCGATCTGCAGGGCCTCCAGGCTGTGCAGGATATCGGCCGAGGTCGAGGACAGTACCGTGAACCGCACATTCGGGTGCGCCCGCGCGAAATTCGTGGTCAGCTGCGACACCGCTGTCAGCGCCGTGGGGATCACCGCCAGCCGCACGTTTCCCGAAAGCCCCGTCCGCGCCGCCCGCAATTCCTCCTTCATGGTGCGCGCATCGCCAACGATCTGCCGCGCCCAGTCCAGCACCCTCTTGCCCTCGGGCGTGAGCCCACCGAACCGCGACCCCCGCAGGACGAGCATGACCCCCAACTCATCCTCCAGACTCTTGATTGCCGCAGACAGCGTGGGCTGCGTCACACCCACCACCTCGGCCGCCCGGCCAAAGTGCTGCGCCTGCGCCAGTGCGATGAACATTTCCAGCTTGTCGATCACGCCCGGCCCTCTGCGCCTGCCCTCGCCACCGGGCCAAATTCATTAAGCAATGAATTCTCCAGAGTTTCCTGAGAAATCTTGCTCCTCACCCCAGCGACCGCTCGCCGTGTTTCAGGATGACCGGCACGATCAGATCCTCCTCGTCCACCAGATGCCGGTTCAGAAACACCTCCATCCGGTCCAGATCCGCCCCAAACCTGCCTGCCTTGGTGTGCAGCATCGCTGGATTATCCAACCCGTTCAGCACCGTATTCGCGCCCTTGATGAAGGTCTCGATATGCACGCCGAGCGCATGATGGTCGCGGTCCAGAATCTCGAAACCCCGCCCGATCCGCGGCTCCTTCATGGCCAGCACCGGAAAGTAATGCTCATCCTCGATCATGTGATGCCCATGCAGGTCCTGCACGAAATGCCCGCCATACCGCGACAGCCGCCCGGCATAGACCCTGGCATCCGCCGCCTTGTCCAGAAACCCCCGCGTCTCTCCCTGCATGAGCGTGATCAGCCGCCGAAAGGCCAGATGCCGGTCAAGCCAGAAACTGACCAGCCCGTGAAACCCGGGATCGGCCTCCCAGGCCTCGCGCGGGTGGTCGCGCAGCAGGATGCGCAGGGCATCAGGCAGGCCCGTCCGGTTCTCAAGGCTCTCGTCTGTCATCGGCACATTCCGGTCTCGGACGCCGCCGGGGCAGGGGCCGGGCCCGACGCATGGTCCGGGCCGCCTGTCCTGCGGCGCGTTCCCGTTGTGCTTGCACCAAAGGCGCGCGCTGGCAACCCCGGGCAGGTGACCGACCGGAATATCCCCGACAGTCCGGCACCCACCTGGTTCGGTCCCGTCGACACTGATTCGCCCGAAAATTACTTCGGAAACATGACAAATCGCCCCACGATTCCGGGACGCCACGTCATCACCCGCAGCCCCGTTCAAACCGTCATATTTTGTTGATCTACCGTCGGGTCACGCGCTGACTTTGGCTTGTCACGGCTTGATTTGCGGCAAAGGATAACAGAATGCCTGCGCAGGTTGCGCTCCGCGGGACGAACTTTCTTAGCGCGTCCACCTTTGCAGGGCATCCGTTCCACCATCAATCGACAGGGAGAATACATGACCTTTTCAACAATCCTGAAGGCATCCACCGCAGTCACGCTCATCGCATGGGCCGGCTTTGCGACCGCTGCCGAAGTGACCCTCGCTGCCGGCGAAAAGCTGGCTGCCGATCAGACTTTCACCTACCGCACGCTTGACCAGATCACGACGATGGACCCGGGCATGGCCGAGGACAACGAAAGTGGCATCATCATCCGCGACCTGTTCGAAGGCCTCTACAACCAGGATGGCGACGGCAATGTCGTCCCGGGCGTGGCTCTCTCCCACACCGTCTCCGAAGACGGCCTGACCTATACCTTCACCCTCCGCCCCGAAGCCGTCTGGTCCAATGGTGACCCGGTCGTCGCGGCCGATTTCGTCTACGGCTGGCGTCGCGCGGCAAGCCCCGAACTTGCTTCGCCCTATTCCTGGTACATTTCGCTGATGGGTGTCGAAAACGCCGATGCCGTCATCGCCGGTGAAATGCCGACCGATGCTTTGGGCATCAAGGCGATCGATGACCACACGCTCGAGGTCAGGATCACCGCGCCCAAGCCCTACTTCCCGCAGATGGTGACGATGTACACCACCTTCCCGGTCAACCAGAAGGCGGTCGAAGCCAACCCTGACAGCTGGCTCGATCCCGCCAATTTCGTCGGGAACGGCGCCTATGTCCTGACCGAAAACGTGCCCGCCGAACGTACCGTCCGTGAACGCAACCCGCTCTACTGGGACAACGCGAACACCGTCATCGAAAAGGTCACCTCGCTCGTCATCAATGACGAAAACCAGGCCCTGACCCGCTACCTCGCCGGTGAACTCGACAAGACCGAGGTGCCGACCGGCCAGTATCCCCGCCTGCTCGAGGAATACCCGACCCAGGCCGTCAGCTTCCCGCTGCTCTGCTCCTACTACTACAACGTCAACCTGACCGAAACGGGCAACCCCGCCCTGCAGGACGTCCGCGTCCGTCAGGCCCTGTCGCTCGCCATCGACCGCGACATCGTCGTCAACAACGTCCTCGCGGGCGGTCAGGTTCCGGCCTATTCGCTCACCCACTGGGCGACCGCCGGTTTCGAAGTGCCGACGATCGAAGCCGCCGGCATGACCCAGGCCGATCGTAACGCCAAGGCTGTCGAACTGATGACCGAAGCAGGCTTTGGCCCCGGAGGCGAACCGCTGACCGTGGACATCCTGTACAATACGTCCGACGCGCACAAGACGCTCGCCGTGGCGATCAGCCAGATGTGGAAGCAGACGCTCGGCGTCGAAACCACGCTGGCCAACCAGGAATGGCAGACCTTCCTCGATGCCCGTGGCGCGCAGAACTACCAACTCGCCCGTGCCGGCTGGTGCGGCGACTACAACGAAGCCTCGACCTTCCTCGACATCATGTCGACTGCTTCGGGCTACAACGACTCCAAGTATTCCAACCCGGAATATGATGCGCTGTTGGAACAGGCCAAGACCGCGGCCGATCCGGCACCGCTCTACGAACAGGCCGAACAGATCCTCGCGGCCGATCTGCCGCTGATCCCGGTCTATCACTACGCCAGCGTCTTCATGCTGAACGATTCGATCCGCGACTGGCCGGTCGGCAACGTGCAGCAGAACACCTACACCAAAGACATCTACAAGGTCGAAGCCGAGTAATTCCGGCCCCTGACCAAAAGGCCCGCGTCCCTGCAAAGGGGGCGCGGGCCGATTGCGCATTCGTCTTCGGAGCGACCCGACATGCTCAGTTTCATACTCCGGCGGCTTGCCGTCGCGATCCCGACGATGCTGATCCTCATCGTCATTTCCTTCGTGCTCATGTTTGCGGCCCCCGGCGGCCCCTTCAACAATGACCGCCCGCTCCCGCCCGAAGTTCTGGCCAACATCGAGGCCCGCTATGGCCTTGATCAGCCCTACATCGTCCAGATGACGACCTATGTCTGGAAGGTCGTGACCCAGTTCGATTTCGGACCCTCCTTCAAGTACCGCGATCAGACCGTCAACGACATTATCCGCTCCGGCTTTCCCGTGACACTGGTCTATGGCTTCTGGTCCTTCGTCGTCGCCGTCACCGTAGGGGTGAGCCTCGGTGTACTCGCCGCCCTCAAGCAGAACACTTGGATCGACTACCTTGCCGTCGGCGTGACGGTGGGCGCACAAGTCCTGCCGAACTTCGTCATGGCCCCGATCCTCGTCCTCGTCTTCACGCTCTGGCTCGGCTGGCTGCCCGGCGGCGGCTGGAACGGCGGACAGTGGCAATATCTCGTCATGCCGGTGATCGCGCTGTCGACCTCCTACATGGCTTCCATCGCCCGGATCATGCGGTCTTCCATGCTCGAAACCCTGAACGCGGGCTTCATCCGCACCGCCCGGGCCAAGGGCCTGCCGATGCGCCGCATCCTCTGGCGCCATGCGATGAAACCGGCCTCTCTCCCGATGATTTCCTATCTCGGGCCCGCTTTCGTCTACATGATCACCGGCTCGGTCATCATCGACGTCTATTTCTCGACCGGCGGCATCGGCCAGTATTTCGTCAACTCGGCCCTTTCGCGCGACTATTCCGTCATCATGGGCATCACCATCCTCGTCGGTGCGCTGACCATCGGCTTCAATCTTCTCGTCGATATCCTCTACGCCTGGATCGACCCGAAGATCCGGCTCTGAGGGGGGCCCGCACATGCTCCTGAGCAAAGCCACCACCGCCGCCGTCGCCAACGCCGCCGACCGCGCCCAGACCGAAGGGCGCTCGCTCTGGAAAGACGCCCGCATCCGGTTCTTCCGGAACAAGGCCGCGTCCCTTGCCTTCTACGTCCTGATTGCGATCACGCTTTTCGCGATCTTCGGCGGCTACCTCGCCCATTGGGACAACGAAACCATCGACTGGCCCCTGATGGGCAACGTCTCCGAACTCGGCGGCCCCTCCTTCGAAAACGGCCACTACTTCGGTGTCGATGACCTCGGCCGCGATCTCTTTGCCCGTACCGTCCAGGGCACCCGGATCTCGCTTCTCGTGGGCATCATCGGCGCTCTCATCGCCGTCGTAGTGGGCACACTCTACGGTGCCACTTCCGGCTATTACGGCGGCCGCGTCGACAGCCTTATGATGCGCACCGTCGACATCCTGATGGCCGTCCCTTTCATGTTCGTGCTGATCCTCCTCCTCGTCATCTTCGGCCAGTCGATCCTGATGATCTTCATCGGCATCGGCCTGATCTCATGGCTCGACATGGCCCGGATCGCCCGGGGCCAGACTCTGACGATCAAGAACAAGGAATTCGTCGAAGCCGCCGTCGCCACCGGCGTCCGCCCGATGAACATCATCACCCGCCACATCGTGCCCAACCTCGCGGGCATCGTGATCGTCTACTCGACGCTCCTCATCCCCTCGATGATCATCACCGAAAGCTTCATCAGCTTCCTCGGCCTCGGTGTGCAGGAACCCGATACCTCGCTTGGCGCACTCATCTCCAAAGGGGCCAGCCAGATGCAGTATGGTGTGATCTGGCAACTCCTCTTCCCGCTTTTCTTTTTCATTATCACGCTCTTCGCCTTCTTCTTCGTGGGCGACGGCCTGCGTGACGCGCTTGACCCAAAGGACCGCTAGGATGCTGCTCGAAGTCCAGGACCTCAAGGTCACCTTCACCACCGGCGACGGCCCCGTGAACGCGGTCAACGGCGTATCCTTCGGCATCGACACCGGCCAGACCCTCGCCATCGTCGGCGAAAGCGGCTCGGGCAAAAGCCAGACCGCCTATGCCGCGATGGGCCTCCTCGCCCGCAACGGCACAGCAACGGGAAACGTCCGCTTTGACGGCCGGGACCTCCTCCACCTCTCGCAGAACGACTTGAACAAGGTCCGCGCTCAGGAAATCGCGATGATCTTCCAGGACCCGATGACCTCGCTCAACCCGTACCTGCGCATATCCGAACAAATGGCCGAGGTGCTGACGCTTCACAAAGGCATGTCCAAACGCGACGCCGTCACCGAGGCGGTCAAGATGCTCGACGCCGTCCGCATCCCCGATGCCCGCGCCCGCATCACCATGTATCCGCACGAATTCTCCGGCGGCATGCGCCAGCGCATCATGATCGCGATGGCGCTCCTGTGCCGCCCCCGCCTGCTCATCGCCGACGAACCCACCACCGCGCTCGACGTGACGGTGCAGGCCCAGATCATGCAGCTTCTGGGCGACATCCGCCGCGATTTCGGCACGGCCATTGTCCTGATCACCCATGACCTCGGCGTCGTCGCAGGCTTCTGCGACCGCACCATGGTCATGTACGGTGGTCAGGTGATGGAGGAAGGCACGACCGAAGACGTCTTCGCCCGCCCAGTCCACCCCTATACCGTGGGCCTCCTCAGGGCCGTGCCCCGCCTCGACCGTGATGACGGAGAGCTTCAGACAATCGCCGGCGAGCCGCCCGACATGTCGCGGCTGCCCGCGGGCTGCCCCTTCTCGCCCCGCTGTTCAATCGCCAAACCGCGCTGCGAAGGCACCCGCCCGACCCTTGTCCACATGTCGGACTTCATGGGCCAAGACCGCCGCCGCGCCTGCCATGCTGATCTGAGCGAGGTCGCCTGATGTCCGCCCCCCTCCTGTCCGTGAAAGACCTCGCCGTCACCTTCGATTTCCAAAGACGCGGCGCCTGGCCCTGGACCCCGCCCCTGAAACTGCAGGCTGTGGGTGGCGTCTCCTTCGATCTCGCCCCTGGTGAATGCCTCGGCGTCGTGGGCGAAAGCGGCTCGGGCAAATCCACGCTTGCCCGCGCCATCGTCGGCACCGTGCCGTCAAGCGCCGGCAAGATCGTCTTCGAAGGCCGCGACCTCGCCTCCCTCGATGAAGAAGCCCGCCGCGTCCACCGCAAGGACGTGCAGATGATCTTCCAGGACCCGCTCGCCGCGCTCAACCCGCGCATGACCGTGGCCGATATCATCGCTGAACCGCTCATCACCCACTTTCCCGCCACGTCCAAGGCCGAGGCCCGCGCCCGTGTCGCCGAACTGATGGAACGGGTAGGCCTCCTGCCCAACCTGATGAACCGCTACCCGCACGAGTTCTCCGGCGGCCAGTGCCAGCGCATCGGCATCGCCCGCGCGCTGATCCTGAAACCCAAGCTCCTCCTCTGCGACGAACCCGTCTCCGCACTCGACGTCTCGGTCAGGGCGCAGGTGGTCAACCTGCTCAAGGAACTCCAGCGCGACCTCGGTCTCTCGATGATCTTCATCGCCCATGACCTCTCGGTCGTGAAACACATCTCCGACCGGATCGTCGTGATGTATCTGGGCCGCCTGATGGAACAGGCCTCGTCGCGCACCCTCACCACCCGCCCGCAACATCCCTACACGCAGGCGCTCATTGCCTCCGTCCCGATCCCCGACCCGGTCCTCGAAAAGGCCCGCGTCCGGCCGGTCATCGAAGGCGAACTTCCCTCCCCCCTGAACCCGCCCTCAGGCTGCGTCTTCCGCACCCGCTGCCCCAAGGCAGAGGCCTCCTGTGCCGCCAAGCTGCCCGAAATCCTCGACCTCGGCCAGGGCCACCTCGTCGCCTGCCCCTTCCACGCCGAACAGTCAGCTTTCGCTGCCGCCTGACAAGAGGACTCTGCCCGCCCCTTCTTCCGGCCCCGAATGTCCCGGGCCGGGGCCGCACCCCCCGCCCCCTGCTGGCATCCATGGCACGCAGGGTGGGTGAAATCCAACTCCTTGCCCGCACAAGCCTCAGCCAAAGCAAGGTCGCGTGGACCACGCGGTCGAGCGCCCCCAAAAGGCCCCCCGTCAGTAATCCTTCTCGAAATAGATCCCCAGCACGGTCTCCCCGTTGCTTGTCACCGTCCCCTTGACCGTCAGGTCATTTGTCACGTCAAAGTTCAGGTTGATCTCGCTCTCGGTGCTGCCGACGACCACATTGGTATAGATATCCTCAGTGATATACCGCCCAAGGCTCAGCGCCGCGTCACCGTTTTCGTCCGTGATGATGTCGAAATCATCCAGCCCCGAAGTCTGGCGAATTCCGTCCACCACGCCCACGCCGCCCCGCCCGGCCAGCGATGCCACCGCACTCGCCAGCTGGATCGCCTGCAGTGGCGAAATCTGTGACAGATCCGTGCCAAAGATCAGTTGCGCCAGAACCTGATCCTGCGGCAGGTCCGGGATCGAAGAGAATGTGACCTCGGGCGCCGTCGCCCGCCCGTCAATCAGGATGTTGATCAGGGTGCCCGTCCGCGCCGTCGTCTGTGCCCCGAACCGGATCACCGGCACAAGATCACCCTGCAGCGTGATCGACCCTTCCGTCAGATCGAACCGCTGGCTCAGGATACTCAGCCGTCCCCGGATCAGTTCAAACCCGCCACTCGGGATCGGCACGGCGGTCGTCCCCTGGACCCGGATCTGCCCGCCCAGTTCCGCATCAAGCCCCCGTCCCCGGATGAAGACCCGGTTGATCGCCCTCACCGTAACGTCCAGCCGGTACACCGCCCCCGACCCGCCCGCGGCTCCGCCGGGCGGCACACCCTCAGCCGTCAGCCCCGCCCGCTCGAGTGTCACGACAACCGGGACCGACGGCCGGATGTGATGAACCTCCGGCAGATCGCCCAGAACACCGACACCCGACGACGGCACCCGCAACTCGACCGGCCCCAGATCGATGTTCCCCGCGATCACCGCCCCGCCCATCAGCGGCCCGGTGATGCTGATGACCCCGGTGGCGGTCGTCTCGTAAAGCGTCGCATCCCGGATCGACACGGCATCCGCATTGATCCGCAGGTTCGCCGGAAACCCGCCCGACAGGCCCACTGTGCCCGTAGCTGCGATCCGACCCCCGCCTTCAACCCCGCTCGACATGTTCACTGTCGCCGACCCGCGCGCGATCTGCACGGTCCCGCCCAGCCCCGGCAGGGCAAAGCGCAACGACGGCAGCGCCACCCGCGCCCCGGCCACCCGGATCGTGCCCGATACGGAATTCAGCGTCGGCGGTCCCTGCACCCGCATGTCGAAGGTCGCATTACCGTCGATCCGGTTCGGCTCGATCGCCCCGTTGATCAGGCCCAGCGGCACCGACCCGTTCACCGCAAGGTCCACCGTCTGCAGCCCCTTTGCCGCCGTCCCCCGCACCGTGGCCGTCGTCCCGCCCGGCCCGGTCCCGTTCATCTGTACCTGCCAGGCGTAGTCATTCAGCGTCGCGGTCCCGCTCAGCGTGGCAGGCCCCCGGAACTCGGGCGCGATCAGCCCCACATCGGTCAGCCGCGCATCGAACCTTGCTTCGCCATAGGTTCCATCGCTGCTCACATCCGCCGAGACCGAGAAATTCGGATACCGGATTTCCAGCCCGTCCACCAGCAGCCGTTTGTCGTTGGTCAGGCTGACCCGCCCTGTCACCGTCCCGTTTCCGCGCAACAGTGTCGCCGCCACCGGCACCCCGGGGTTCAGGTTCGTTGACTGCGCATTGACCGTCAGGTCGAAGGTATTCTGCTGCGGATAGACCGATCCCGAAATCTGCCCATTCAGCGACCCGCCCAAAGGCTGGCCCACAAGCTGCGACATCATCGCTATTGAGGCCACATTGGCCGTCACGTTCAGGTCCGTCTGATACCCCTTGTCCGCTCCGAACACGACCGCGCCCACCGTCGCCGTCGTATTCGGCCCCGCCACGTCAAGGTTGACAACATAGCCCCCCGCCGGATTTGGCGCCACCGTCCCCGACAGTCGCGCCGGCCCCCGGTACCCCGGCGCCAGCGGCGCAATATCGGGGATGCGCACATCCACCTGCGCCTGTCCCGCCCCGTCCGTCAGCGCCGCCGACACATCGGCCGTCACGACCGGAGTCACAAAACGGAAATCGCGGATCTGCAGATCACCCGGCCGCGCCCGGCTCAGGTCCGCATCAATCGTCCCGGTCCCCGCCATGATCGCATCTACCGTCGGATTGCCGATCACCACATCCTGCGTCTGCCCGGTCAGCTTAAGGTCGAACTGATCCAGATCCGCCTGCAGCCGCCCGCTTGCCGCCAGGTCCACGGCCCCGGCCAAGGGCATCCCCGCAAGCCCGGCAAACGGCGTCAGGTCCGCCACCCTGGCCGAAACGTCCCCGTCAAACGCCAGCCCCTGCGCAGGCAGCGTCAAGGTGCCCTTCACGGCACCGTCGATCCCCGGCCCCGTAGCCGTAAGGTCCAGCATCACGAGACCCGCCACATCGCTCGTCGCCGTCCCGGCGACAGTCGCAGGCCCCGTCAACCCCGGCAGCAATGGCCCCACATCGGCAAGCGTCACGGTCAGGTTCGCGTCACCCACACCGTCAACGACCGACACCGCCCCGGTCCCGCTCACCGCCGCCGTCTGCACCCGCAGCCCTTCGACCTTCAGGCTTTGCGGCCCCGTCCGCATTACCCGCCCGTCGATCTGCCCGGCCCCCGCCAGCAGCGCATCGACTTCGGGCATGCCGATGGCCACATCCTGTGTCCGGCCCATCACCGTCACGTCAAAAAGGCTCAGGTCCGCCTGCACCGTGCCCGAAACCAGCGCTTCGACCGACCCCGACAGTTCCATCCCGGCCAGCCCCGAAAACGGGGCCAGATCCGCCGCCTCGGCCACGACCGACGCCGTGATCGCCCCGCCATCCGCCTCTGACGCCATCCGCGCCGAAACCCGCGCCGTCGTCCCCGGCAGCACCGCATTCGCGTCCAGCAGACCCGATCCATCTGCCTCCCGGCTCACCTTGGCCGTGATGTCGGCAGGCCCGCTCAGCCCCGGCAGAACCGCCGCCACATCGGCCATCGTGACCACCAAGTCCGCATCGCCCTTGCCATCCGTGACCGCGACCGTCCCGGTCGCGGTAATCGCCGGAGTCTCGATCTCCAGCCCCTCGACCCGCAGGCTCAGCGGCCCCGTCCGGATCGCCCGCCCGTCGATCCGCCCGACACCCGCCAGCAAAGCATCCACCTCAGGCGTTCCGATGGCCACATCCGCCGTCCGCCCGATTACAGTCACGTCAAACGTGGACGCATCCGGCGCCAAAGACCCCGAAACCACCGCTTCGACCGACCCGGCCAAAGGCATCCCGACGATCACCCCGAACGGCGCCAGATCACCCACATCGGCCATGACCGACCCGGTGATCTCGCCCCCCTTCGGCATCGTGGCGCTGAGCGTGGCCTGTGTCCCCGGCAGGTCTGCCGTCGCATTCACCGTCGTCAACCCCGCCTCGTCCAGCGTGGCCGTACCCTTCACAGCCCCGGGCCCCGACAGGCCGGGCAGCGACAGGCCCACATCCGTCACCCGCAGGTCAAAGGCCGCGTCACTCGCCGCGCTCGTGAGGTTCACCGCCCCCGTCGCCGCCACCGCAGGCGTCTCGATCGTGAACCCGTTGATCCGCGCCCCGTCCTCGTCCCGCGCCGCCGAAATGGTGACCTTGCCCGCCCCGGTCAAAAGCGGGTCCAGCGGCGCGATCCCCAGCGCCAGATCCTGCGTATCCCCCGTCAGCGTCGCATCGAACATCCGGTCCAGCGGCCGGATCGACGACACGATGACCAGCCCAGCCGACCCGCCAAGGTCCATCCCCGCCAGCAGTGCAAACCGCGCCATGTCGTCGGCCCGCAGAATGACCGAACTCTGCGTCAGAAACCCCGCCTCGGGCCCCGCAATCGTGCCCTCGGCCTCCAGATCAATCCCCGGCCCGGTCAGCGTCGCCCGGATGATCCGGAACGGGTCTTCGCCCGTCCGCGACAGCCGGAACTCTCCACCCGCCGACGGCCCCACGGCCTTGGCCAGCGCCGGGTCCTCGAACACCAGCCCACTGGCCTGATAGCCCATCGTGCCGGTGAACTGCCCCGGCACATCGCCCAGACGCGGCACAATGGTCCCCGCCCCTGTCAGGGCGAAAGTCGGCACCGTCACCACGCCCGGCACAGTCAGGTCAGTGACACCGAACAAAGCCGTCCATTGGCTGTCCTGCGTCACGTCAAAGCTCACGTCGACCGAAGAACTCCGCACCGTAACATTCGTGCCCGGCAACAGAACCGGCCTGCCATCCGCAGTGCCCAAAGCCCCCGTCAGGACGATCGACCGGGGCCAGCCGGCTCCGGTCACTTCAGCACTGCCCGACAGGTCGACGGCCTGCGCCTTCACCTCGAACGACGACAGGTTGATCAGCCCGTTCGCCGCCCGCGTCCCCGCCACATCCAGCCGCACTTCGGGCCCAAAGAAATCGCGATACTCTGGCGCGACCAGCGTCGTCAGATCGCCCCGCACGTTCAGCGTGAAATCCAGCGTCGGCGGCGCACCCGCGGGCCCGCCCACCCGCGTCAGCCCCGCCTGACCCGTCACCCGCACCGCGCCATCCGTCCGCACAAGCAGCGTGGCCTTGTAGCTGTCAATCGGCCCGGTCCCCGCCACCTCGGCAAAGACCGAAGGCTTCCCCGGCAGGTTCAACAGCGTGGCGAAAAGCCCGCCCGGGTCCTCGTCCAGCTTCAGATCAACGCTCAGCACCCGTGTCTGGTTGGAAAACGCCCCGATCAGCACAAAGTCCCCGCGCGGCCCGTCCACCCGCGCCGCCGTCACACTGGCGCTGCCAGTCCCGCCCGCGAGGACGACGTTCCCCTGTAGCGTCAGCGCCACCGGCTTGCCGATCAGGGCCTCGCCCAGATCAATCCGGTCAATCCGCAACTCCCCGATATTCACCGACACCGGCAACACCGGCAGGGCAAAGGGCGTGGCCTCGGGCGCTGGCCCCGTCGCCTGCGACACCGGCGCACGTTCCACCGATATCCGCTCTGCCGACAACTCCTGGATTTCCAGCCGCCCCCGGATCAGCGCGGCCCGGTTCCAGTTCATCCGCAGCCCTTCGGCCCGCAGCCAGATGCCCGTGTCATCCGCAATCGTGACGCTCTGTATCGTCGCCGTCGAAGACAGCGCCCCGCTGAACCCGTTGACCTGAACCCGCTGCCCGTCCGTCGAAAGGCTGCTCTCGATCATCCGTGACAGGAACGAACTGTCACTCTCGGCCTCCTGCGCCACTGGCGCGCCGGGCAGCAGCCCGATCCACAGGACCATCGCCCAAAGGGCAGCCCGCAGCCACGCCATCAGAACGCCTGCCCGATGCCGATATAGAACTCAAGGCTCCGGAACGCCCGCGACCCGCTGGCCGGGGTGGCAAGGTCAACCCGGATCGGCCCGATCGGCGTATTGTAGCGCGCCCCGATCCCGGTCCCCGCCTGAAAGCCTGCGGTGTCGGTGGGATATGGCTCCCGGTCAACAAAGGCAAAGTCATAGAAACCGACGATGCCGATGGAATCCGTCACATTGAACCGCCCCTCAAGTTGCGCCCCCGCAATAGACGCACCGCCGCTCGGAAAACTGATCTCGGTCCCGTCAAAATCGACCGTCGTCACGACACCGAGCGAATCATAGGGCCAGCCCCGGACGGTATCGCTGCCGCCGGAATAGAAAAGATAATCCGACGGCGCGTTCTCCACGCTTGCCCCGACCAGCGACCCGAACTGCCCCCGCGTCGCCAGCACGAAACGGCTTCCCAGCGCCTTGTAGTAACGCCCGTCAAGGAAGAACCGGCTGCCGTTCGTTTCGGCATCAAATGATGTGAACGGTGTCGCCTCGGCATTCAAATAGAACCCGGCCGATGCGTTGAACGGATCGTTCCGCTTGTCCCATGTCAGCTCAAGCGGCAGCGTGAACAGCGTATAGTTGACCTGCCCCAGAACCGTCGTCTGCTCGGCCCTGACGACAAAGACCTGCCCCTCATATGTCAGCTGCGGCGTGGCATAGCGCGTGAATCCTGCCCCGATCCCATAATAGCGCAGCAGATAATCCGGCTCGTCCAGTCGCGCCACAACGCCTGCAATCTCGAAATCCAGATCCGGAAAGAACGTGGCCGGCCGCCCGAACGTCGCCTCGAACACAATATTGCGGCCATAGGGATCGTTGATCCCAAGCCCATTGGCCTCCAGATCGAATTCCAGCGTCTCGGCCCCGCCCAGAAGGTTCCGGTGCTTCCAGTAGGTGGTGAGAGTGAACCCGTCCAGCGTCGACCACTCCGCCCCGACGCCAAAGCGGTGCGGCAACATCTCGGACACCTGAATCTCGTAATCCAGCGTATCCCCCGGCCCGATCTCCTCCGACGGAATCAGCGCGACCGACGACAGCGCCTCGACCCGGCGCAGGCGCTTCGCGGCATCCTCTATCTCTTTCGGGGAAAAGACATCGCCCGACGGGAACCCGGCAATCGCCAGAATCCGCTCGGTCCGCACATCCTTGTTCCCCGTCACCACCACATTCCCAAAGGTCAACCGCGGCCCCGGATCAAGCGTCACCGACACGTCCAGCTCGTCCCCGACATGCAGGGCCGTGATGTCCTGCGCGCCCGGCCGCGCCTTGGCATGCCCCGCATCGCGCCAGGAATCCACGCCCGCCTGCACGGCCTCCCCGATCACATCGGCCGACGCGACCTGCCCCCGCGCAAAGGCGCTAGGCAGGATCGTCCCCGGCGGAAGGGGCGACAGATCCGTCTCTCCAAATGAGAACAGCGGACCAGGGTCCACGATGATCCGGATCGCCCTGATCTGCGACGGCGCATCCAGCGGCGCCAAACTCGCCGCCTCCCGACCGTCCAGCAGGATCGAAATCGTGCCGCCATAGTAACCCAGCGAATACAGTGCCGTAAGGATGCGCCGGTAATCCGAACGCGCCGCCGCGACATAATCCTGCGCCGATCCCGGCGCCACATCGCCCAGCGTATTCGTCAGTGAATCCCGCGCGATCATGTCCTTGATCGTCCCATCATCCCCGGTGACCTCGATGCTCACATCCTGCGCCACGGCCGCCTGCGACAGCAGGGCCCACAGGCCGGTGGCAAGGATCAGGCGCACATCGGTCAAGACCACCTCGGATGATTCGGGCACAGGGCAGCGCGGGCAGCAGCAAACTGCAACTCTTCTACCCTAGACCATGCGTGGTCCTGTGCAATTGCCGCCGCCACTACAGGCAGCGTCTTGCCGGTGCTGGTGTCAAACCGCCACAACCCCAGCAACCCTTCCGCCGGCCTTATGCCTCCGAACAACCCGCCGGCGTGTTCCACGAAAACACGCTTCTCGCGAAAAGGCAGCGCCAATCCTCAACCTGTCGCCCTTGCTGATCCTCCTTCCGGCCCCGAATAACCCGGGGGGCAGCGCCCACAGCACACCGACACAGCAAGGTCGCCAAGATCGTACGGACGAGCGCTCCCCTTTACCCCCTCGCTCACATTCCCTACGCTCCCCCCATGCCCTTCCTGATCGACGGTCTCCAATACATCAACTGGTCCGAACGCATCTTCACCCAGATGCGCGAAGGCGGCGTCGATGCCGTCCATGTCACCATCGCCTATCACGAAACCTTTCGCGAAACCGTCTATCGCCTGCAGGAATGGAACCAGCGGTTTCAGGATTTCCCCCACCTCATCCGCCGTGCCACCTCCGCCGCCGATATCCGCGCCGCCCAGGCCGAAAACCGCACCGCCATCCTGTTCGGCCTGCAAACCGCCACCCCCATCGAAGACGACATCGGCCTGATCGAGATCCTGCATCAGATGGGCGTGCGGATCATGCAACTCACCTACAACAACCAGTCCCTGCTCGCGACCGGCTGTTACGAGGCCGAGGACCCCGGCCTCACCCGCTTTGGCCGTCAGGCCGTCGCCGAGATGAACCGCACAGGGCTTGTCGTCGACCTCAGCCACACCGCCGAACGCTCCACCCTCGATGCCATCGCCACCTCGACCCGCCCCGTCACCATCAGCCACGCCAATCCCGACTGGTGGCACCCCGCCCGACGCAACAAATCCGACGTTGTCCTGCGCGCGCTGACCGGGGCAGGGGGGATGCTCGGCCTTTCCCTCTACCCCCATCACCTTCAGGGCGGGTCCGCCTGTACCCTCAAATCCTTCTGCGACATGGCCGCCGAGGTTGCGTCGCGCTACGGTGCGGCTCATATCGGCATCGGCTCCGACCTCTGTCAGGACCAGCCCGACTCCGTCGTCGACTGGATGCGCATGGGCCGCTGGAGCAAGACCCGCGACTACGGCGAAGGCTCGGCCGCCGCTCCCGGCTTCCCGCCCATGCCCCTCTGGTTCCGCGACAACCGCGATTTTGGCAACATCCGCGCGGGCCTCGCTGCCGCAGGTTTCTCCGCAGCCGAGGTTGACGGGATCATGGGCGACAACTGGCTCCGCTTCTACGAATCCGCCTTCGTCCCCGCCTGACCCGGCGCACCCGCTTAACCCTTCAGAAACCAATAGGCTTCACACTCCCAGACATCCGCGGAAAGTACCCGATCTGACGCCTTCCGACAGGGAAAATGCCGAAAAGATACCGACGCAATACCGACGTGATACCGACGCAATACCGACGTGATACCGAAGCGGCACAGAATGCATTTTTCGAAACCAAATCAGTAACCTAGACCTCATCTCCGGCACGCAATCCCAAACATCCCCCTCTTCCCGACTCGATTAACGCTCCCTAACCTTTCGTTACCTCCACCGCACGTTGCCCGCCCGGTGCCCCGAACACCCCTTCCCACCCGGCCAAACCCCTGCCAGACTGCCCCAATGTTCGACGAACCCGGGCCACCGCAGACCCCGCTCCGCCCCCCGTCGCAGGTGATGCGCCTGCGACGCATGGGGGCCGCATTCCCGACCCGGCTCTCCTTCCTCCCCACACTTCTCCGCCAGATGGCGGCTGAACGCACGCGCATCGACCGCTCCCTCTGGGCCATCGACGCGCAGGGCTTCGGCCACGCGCTCTACACCCTGACCCTCGGCGGCCACCGCTATTCCCTCGTCGCCGTCTCGACCGACCTGCACCCCGACCAGCGCACCGACCGCGTCATCGCCACCGCATGGGATACGTCCTACGTCCTCTACGACGGCCTCCCCGACACTGCCGAACTGGCCCGCATCGTCGCCAGCGCGCCCCTGCAAGAGGCCGCCCGCTTCACCCCCCGCGACCTGATCCTGAGCCGCGCGAACAAATCCGTCCGCCTCTTCGACCACGTCACAGCCAGTCTCCGCACCGGGCACCAACCCGACCCCGCCCTCGTCCGCAGCACCGGCTACCTGATGCGGACAACCGCCGTTTACGGCAACGGCAAGTTCGGCCTCGCCGACCGCGCCCGCATCGACTCCCGCCCCGTCCTCTCCGGCCCCTTCATGGCCGAGATGCTGACCGTCTGGCTCATCCGCAACTTCACCCATGACCTTGCCGAACACCTGGGTGGCGCACCCCTTGACCGCACCACCAAACGCTACCTCGGCATCGGCAACGCCACGGGCCTCGGCATGGCTCCCTTCCTCGTGGCCCATCCCCTCCTCCTCGACGCATGGATGCAGGTCCGCGAAACCGCGCTCGCCCGGGTCAGGGCGCTGGAATCACTCACCTTTGACCAGATAGACCGCCTCTATGTACTGACCGCACGCGCGGCCCAGCACCTTGCCGAGTGGCAGGTCCCTGACGCCATCGCCGCCGACCGGCTCACCGCAGTTCGCACAGAATGGCCCGCCGTCGCAGCCTCGCTCGCCCCCGATCTTCTCTCGCAACCCCACCCCCTCGACGCGCTCATGCGCAGCGCTGACCGCTGGTCAGTGGACACGCAGGAACTGCTCGCCGCCATGCTCCTCGAACCGTTTGGGCCGCTGATCGACGGCCTGACCGACTGCATGGCCAGCCCCTTCACCCCCACGCTTGACCCCGCCATGCCCTGCGAAACGCTGCTGTCGCTCGTCGCCCGCGACTGGGACTGGGCCCTCGCCCCCGACTACGACAACCGCGCTCACTCTGCCCGGTTCTGGTATGTCTCCGAGGAAAAACTCGAACCCCGCCTTGGCCAGAGATATGAAGAACCCGGCGCCGACCGCGAAAGCCCCCTCGACATCGCCCGCCGGGTCCAGTCCCTTGCCGCCGCCTTGGCAGGGCAGGGCGGCACCGTCTCACGCTTCCTCGCCAGCCACCCGGAACACCGCTTTGCCGCCCGCCGGGTCCAGACGCTGGCCCGCCATCCCTTTGCCGAGATCCGCGACAACCTGATCGCCGCCGATTGCCTGCCGATCGATATGCTCCGCTGCAAACTGGCCTTCTTCGGTGCCGCCCGTTTTGACCCCAGATCCGACCGCTGGACCCGCATCACACTGGCCCAAGGTGCCCCGCTGGCGGACGAACTCGACCTCACCCCGGACTGGTGGCTTGCCACCTTCGCCGCGTGATGCACTCCCTGAACGAAGTGGCAAGCCTCCTCCTCAAGGCCGCCCGCGGCGCAGGACTTCCCTTGTCACATGCCGAAGACCTCGCCGCCCTCACGCCCTGGCTCAGCGACACGGCCACCCTGTTGGCTGTCACGACCGCCCTCGAAACCCACGCCGAACCGCTTGAAATCATGGCCCGGAACGGCACCACCCGCCTCACAGGCCACCCCCTGATCACCCCCATGACAGCCCTCGACCTCGTCCTTGCCGGCGAAGGCCCCGTCCTCATCCCACCCCCCGAACCCGCGATCCTCGCCGCAGCCCTCGCCCGCGCCGAGACGCTCCTGAACAAACAAATCCCCGTCGAATGCCCACCCTCCGGCACCCTTCTGCATGCCCCGACCGACTCCCCGCCAACCACCACACCAACACCCCAAGGGCCCGTTCATCTTCCGCCCGACCTCCTCGCAAGACTCGACGCCCTCGGCGCCAGAACCTACGTCCCTGCCTCCGATGCGTCGCGCTTCGCCGGGGCCGGGGCCGGGCTGACCGATAACGACTGACTGTCCCATAGAAGAGCGAACTGACAAAGCATCGCGAGTCTTGAACCCAACGGCCTTGACAGGCCCCATCGGGCTTGTCGCACAGGGCTGTTTCACCTTTCCGGCCGGTCGCCCAAGGCGATCCGGCCAGCGTCCGCCCTCTACTTGGCGGACGCTTCGCTTGCCGCCCGGGCGGACGCCGGCCTGCTTGCCATAGCGATCCCAAATCACCCGGCACACGTGACGGGGGACGACCGCAGTGCCGTCGTCTATCCCGCTCAGCCGGGCCTCACAGCCACAAAAGGCCATGACCGCCTACCCCGCAAACGGGTCTACCGGATACCCCACTCCCGCCAGATAGAGCCCGTCCGGTGGGCTCACCGGCCCGCAGGCCGCCCTGTCACGCGCCGCCAATGCCGCAGCCACATCATCCGGAGTCCAGGCCCCCACGCCCACCCGTTCCAGCGTGCCCACCATGCTGCGCACCTGATTGTGCAGGAACGACCGCGCCCGCACATCGAACCGGAACTCCTGCCCGTCCTCCCGCGCCACCTCGGTCACCTCCAGCCGGTCCAGCGTTCGCAACGGACTGTCCGCCTGACACATCGTCGATCGGAACGTCGTGAAATCATGCCGCCCGGTCAGCCGCGCCGCACCCTCGCGCATCGCCTGCAGATCAAGCCTTTGCGGCACCCGCCACGCCAGGCCCTTCTCGTGTGTCAGGTCCGCCCGGCGGCAGATCAGCCGGAACAGATATCGCCGCTCTGCCGCCGAAAACCGCGCGTGCCAATCGTCCGCCACCCGAGCCGCCTCCAAAACGGCAACCGGCAAGGGCCGCAGATGATAGTTCACCGCCTGCGACAGCCGGAACGGGTCCCACGCCTTGCCCATGTCGCAATGCGCCACCTGGCCGGTCGCATGCACCCCCGCATCCGTCCGCCCCGCTGCCGCAATCTGATGCTCACCCGGCTCGATCCGGTCCAGCGCCGCCTCGACCGCGTCCTGAACCGAAGCCTGCGCAGACTGCCGCTGCCAGCCCGCAAAGGGACCGCCGTGGTATTCGATCTTCAGCGCATAACGTGGCATGACCCGCCGCTAACGGCGCGGGCCCCATAAATCAATCCCTACACATCACAGCCCGGCCCGCCTATATTTCACCAGCAAGGAACAAGGGACGGCCTCGTGATCATCAATTCAATCGCGGATGGTCTCATGCGCAGCGTGGACAGCCTGACCAGCGCCCTGACCGCCCCCTTCTCTGATCCTGTAATCCGCCTTGGCGTGACGGGCCTGTCCCGGGCGGGAAAGACAGTGTTCATCACCTCGCTCGTGGCCAACCTGATGGACCGGGGCCGGATGCCGCAACTCGTCGCCGCTGCGAACGGCTCCATCCGCACCGCCTATCTGCAAACCCAGCCCGACGACACCGTTCCCCGGTTCGACTACGAAACCCACCTCGCCCGCCTGACCGCGCCTGATCCCACATGGCCCGAAGGCACCAAACGGATCAGCGAGTTGCGCCTGTCTCTCCGCGTCCAGCCGGCCGGTTTCATGGCCGGGTTGAACGGTATGCGCACAGTCCACCTCGATATCGTTGACTATCCCGGCGAATGGCTCCTCGACCTTGGCCTCATGGACAAGACCTACACCGAATGGTCCGCCGAAACGCTGGCCCGTCTCGACCAGCGCCCCGGCGCTGCCGACTATCAGGCCCTCTTGTCCCAGACTGATCCTGCCGCCGATCTCTCCGAACCCGCGGCCCGCGCCTTGGCCGACAGCTTCACTGGCTACCTCCACACCGCCCGCGATGCCGGCTATTCCGATTGTACGCCCGGCCGCTTCCTTCTCCCCGGCGATATGGAGGGCTCCCCCGTCCTCACCTTCGCGCCCCTTCCCGCCTTTCCCGACGCCCCGCGCGGGTCGCTCTGGAAGGAATGCGAACGCCGCTACGACAGCTACAAACGCAATGTGGTCAAGCCCTTCTTCCGTGACCACTTTGCCCGGATCGACCGCCAGATCGTTCTGGTTGATGTCCTTGGCGCGATCCACGCCGGCCCCCGTGCTGTGGACGACCTTCGTGCCGCGATGGCCGATATCCTTGGCGCCTTCCGCCCCGGCCGGAATCCGTGGCTCACCAAATGGTTCGAGGGCCGCCGCGTCGAACGCATCCTCTTTGCGGCGACCAAGGCCGACCACCTGCACCACAGCCAGCACGGCAAACTTACTGCCATCACCGAGGCACTCTTGCGCGAAGCGAAGGACCGCGCCGATTTCGCCGGTGCCAGAACCGCCGCGATGTCCATCGCCTCGCTCCGCACCACGGTCGAAGACACGATCACCCATGACGGCCAGCAACTCGACGTGGTGCGCGGCAGGCTCCTTGACGGCGGCAAGCAAGCCGCTTTCTACCCCGGCGCACTTCCAGCCGATCCGCAGCACCTCCTCTCTCCCGCCCGCGAAGGCGCCGAAGGCTGGCTTGAGGCTGACTACAAGGTCATGAACTTCGCCCCCTCGCGCCTCACCCTCAAACCCGGCGACGGCCCCCCCCATATCCGGCTCGACAAGGCAGCAGAATTCCTGATCGGAGACCGCCTGTGATCCGCCGCGCCACGATGGATGACGCCCCGGTCCTCGCCGCGATCCTGCGCGACTGGGTGGTCGAAACCGGCTGGATGCCGGTCCTCCACACGCCGGAAGACGACCTCGGCTTCCTCCGCCACCTCATCACCACCTGCGACGTGATGGTCACCGGCGAACCTGACCCCACCGGCTTCATCGCCGTGGACGGAGAGGACATGCGCTGCCTTTGTCTCGCCCCGCAGGCCCGGGGCATGGGGCAGGGCAGGGCGCTTCTGGACCGCGCCAAGGCACGGGCCGACCGCCTGTCGCTCTGGGCCTTTCAGGCCAATCCCCGCGCCGTCGACTTCTACCGCCGCGAAGGCTTTGCCGAGGTAGAATGGACCGACGGGCAAGGCAACGACGAAAGACTGCCCGACCTGCGCATGGTCTGGGAAAGGGCCCTGACATGAACACCACCCGCCCCGTCCTGATCGATCTGGAAGGCGAGGCCCCCGTCGACCCCGCACTCGCCCCGCCAGTGCCCGACGCGCTGACCCCCGACCGCCCAAACGCCATGCAACAGGCCGCAGCACTAGCCGCCCGCCCCCGTTCGGCGCTCGCCTCATGGTTCTGGGGCCTGTCCGGCGCGATCTTCACCTTCATCCTGTCGCTCGCCGCCTGGAACTATGTCACCGGCCTTCTCGCCAGCGCCCCGATCCTTGGCTGGATCGCCACGGCCCTCTTCGCGGCCTTCCTCCTTGTTCTGGCCATCATCGCACTCCGCGAACTCGCCGCCTTCAGCCGCCTGTCCCGCCTTGACGCGATCCAGAAGGCTGCCGACCGTGCAATCGCAATCGACGACCTCCCCGCCGCCCGCGCCGTCATCGGCCAGATCCAGCGCATCTACGCCGACCGCCCCGACACGCTATGGGGTCGCGACCGTCTCAAGGAACGCGAGGCCGAAATCCTTGATGCCGACGGTCTACTGGGCCTTGCCGAAAACACGGTCCTCGCCCCGCTCGACATCGCCGCCCAGCGCGAGGTTGAGGCCGCCGTCCGTCAGGTCGCTACTGTCACCGCCATCGTGCCGCTGGCACTTGCCGATGTGTTCGCCGCCCTGACGGCCAACCTCCGCATGATCCGCCGCGTGGCCGAAATCTACGGCGGCCGGTCCGGCACCTTTGGCGCATGGCGCCTGACCCGCACCGTTCTGACACACCTTGTTGCCACAGGCGCCGTGGCCGTCGGCGACGACCTCATCGGCACCGTCGCCGGGGGCAGCGTCCTCTCCCGCATCTCGCGCCGCTTTGGCGAAGGTGTCGTGAACGGCGCACTCACCGCCCGCGTCGGCGTCGCCGCGATCGAGGTCTGCCGCCCACTCCCTTTCCGCGCGGCGGAACGGCCATCGGTCACCACCCTTGTCCGGCGGGCGCTTGCCGGTCTGTTCGGGTCCGCCAAGGACGAATGACACGAGGCGCAGGTGGGCAATGCCCCCCGCCTGTGGCGTCCTCCGCTGTACTCTCGCCAAGCTGAGAAACAGAAGAGTCATGGTTCGCGGTCCAGCGATCCCAGCGGCGGCAGAAGCGTTCCCGAGACGAGCGACCGTAGGATGCGCGGCACTGGCAGGATCTGTGACAGCGGGAACAAGAAGCGGTCGCGCAGCAAAGGCAGGAACCGGCTGTCGGACTGATACTGCGGCGTAAAGGCCACGCTGAACGCCTGATAGGTCCGCACATGCCATCGCCGCGCCTGAGCGTAAAGAGCTAGCGGTTCCTGCCCGCTGGCCTGCCGCAAAGCCTCAGCTAGTGCCAGCGCGTCCAGCAGTGCCATATTGGCCCCCTGCCCAAGCTGCGGGCTGGCCCGGTGCGCCGCGTCCCCGATCTGCACGATCCGGTCACCATAAGGCCGGGCCAACGTCCCGTGCGAATACCGGGCCATGGTCATCTGGCTCGGGTCCGTGATCTGTTCCGCAAATGGCGCGAATGCCGGCCAAAGCCGCACCGCCTCCTCACTCCACGCCTCCAGCCCCAGACCGAGCCATGCCGCATGCCCGTCCGCCGGCATCGACCAGAACACCGCCGCTTTCTGCACGTCCTCCCCCGGCAGACGCCCGATCGGCAGCACCCCGATCATCCGGTCCGCCCGCCGGTAGGTCTGCCGCAACTGATCCGCCGGCAGGTCCGTCACCGGCCAGTCCACCGTCCCCCAGATCGCCCCATAGGGCAGGGGGCGCGACTGCAAGGGCGACAGCATCGAATGCGCCCCGGTGGCATCCACGATCAGGTCAAACGGGCCCTCGCGACGGTCCATCAACTGCAGGACCCCATCTGCAGCCCCCATCACCTTTGCCGATGGCACTACCCGCACCGACCGCGCCGCGACCGCGTCCCACAACACCCGAAACAGGCTCGCCCGATGAATCGCCAGACCCGACTTCGGCGCATAGGACACGTCCAGCACCCGCCGCCCGCTGTCGGCCTCATGCCCCAGCATCCGCACCAAGGGCGCCCCCAGCGCCCGCGCCGCATCGCCGCAGCCGATCCGGTCCAGCACCATCTGCCCCACCGGCTGGATCACCAGGCCCGACCCCACCGGGCGCGGCGCATCGAACTGGTCAAAGACCCTGACCTCCGACCCAAGGTCGGCCAGCAGGGCCGCCGCCGCCAGCCCGCCTATCCCCGCTCCCGCAATCCCGATCCGCATGGCCCATCGCCCCACTTTACCCCACGGGCGCAGCGGCCTATAAGCCCGCCATCATGTTCATGATCCGTGTCATCCGCCGAATTACGCCCCCGGCGCTCTGAGGACCAGAGCCGCCGGGCCAATGGTGTACGCGTTCGTCGCACCGCCCCCATGCACCCCTGATCATTTCCAGAAGGACGCCTCTGATGAGCGCCGACACGACCCATGACTACAAGGACACGCTGAACCTTCCCAAGACCGAATTTCCCATGCGCGCGGGTCTGCCCCAGCGCGAACCCGAATGGCTGAAACGCTGGGAACAGATCGGCGTCTATGACCGCCTCCGGGCCAAAACCGGACGGCAAAGCTTTACTCTCCACGACGGCCCTCCCTATGCCAACGGGCACCTCCACATCGGCCATGCGCTGAACAAGGTGCTCAAGGATATGGTGGTCCGCAGCCAGCAGATGATGGGCAAGGATGCCCGCTATATCCCCGGCTGGGATTGCCACGGCCTCCCCATCGAATGGAAGATCGAGGAGCAGTACCGCGCAAAGGGCCAGGACAAGGATCAGGTCCCCGTCGTCGACTTCCGGCAGGAATGCCGCAAGTTCGCCGAAGGCTGGATCAACGTGCAGCGGGCCGAGTTCAAGCGTCTGGGCGTGACCGGTTCCTGGGACCGACCCTACCTCACCATGGATTTCCACGCCGAACGGGTGATCGCCGAGGAATTCATGAAGTTCCTGATGAACGGCACGCTCTATCAGGGCTCCAAACCCGTGATGTGGTCCCCCGTAGAAAAGACCGCGCTGGCCGAGGCCGAGGTCGAATACCACGACCTGACTTCACATCAGGTTTGGGTGCCGTTCCGTGTTTTGTCCTATTCTGAGGATAGTGTTCCAAGCGCCAGCTTGGCGGATTGGCTTCTCGATGCACGAGTGCTGATCTGGACCACAACGCCATGGACCATCCCGCAGAACCGAGCCGTCGCTTTCAATCCGGACATCGAATACGGTCTGTACGAGGTGATCGGTAGGCCAGAGGACAGCCTCGCGACAATCGGCCTCCGGTACCTGATGGCGGACAAGCTCGCGGAGCAAGTCTTTGCGTCAGCAAAGCTTGATCCATCAATGTACAGGCGTCTGCGTGATGTACCGCCGGATCAGTTGCAGTTCATGACACTCGCCCACCCTTTCCGTGGCGTTGTTGAGGGCGACGTTGACGACGGCAACAACTGGAACTTCCCCGTCCCCATGCTCCCCGGCGATCACGTCACCGATGATGCGGGCACCGGCTTTGTCCACACAGCGCCCAGCCACGGCGATGACGACTTTCAGCTTGGCGTGAAATACGGCCTGCCGATGACCTACAACGTGCTGGAGGACGGCACCTATCGCAAGGATCTGCCGCTCTTCGGCGGGCAGGCCATACTCACGCCCGAAGGCAAGGAAGGCCCGGCCAACGTCGCCGTCATAAAGCAACTGGCCTATGCCGGGGCGCTTTTTGCCAAGGGCAAGCTTAAGCACAGCTATCCACATTCCTGGCGTTCCAAGGCCCCCCTGATCTTCCGCAATACGCCCCAATGGTTCGCCGCCATCGACAAGCCCGTCGGCGACGGACAGGACACATATGGCACCACGATCCGGACTCGTGCCCTCACCTCCATCGACCAGTTGGTGACCTGGACCCCGCAGACCGGCCGCAACCGCCTTTATTCCATGATCGAGGCTCGGCCCGACTGGGTCCTGTCACGGCAGCGCGCCTGGGGCGTCCCGCTTACCTGCTTTACCAAGGTGGGCGCGAAACCGACCGATCCCGACTTCCTGTTGCGCGATCAACGCGTCAACGACCGCATCCTCGCCGCGTTCGAGGCGGAAGGGGCGGATGCATGGTATGTGCAAGGCTTCAAGGAAAAGGTCCTTGCCGGGCTGCACGACCCCAAGGCCTATGCGCAGGTTTTTGACATCCTCGACGTATGGTTCGACTCCGGGTCCACGCACGCCTTCGTCCTGCGCGACCGCGCGGATGGCTCGGCCGATGGTCTGGCTGACCTCTATCTCGAAGGCACCGACCAGCACCGGGGATGGTTCCATTCCTCGATGCTGCAGGCCTGCGGCACCATCGGCCGCGCCCCCTATCGCGGGGTGCTGACGCATGGGTTCACGCTGGACGAAAAGGGCATGAAGATGTCCAAATCTCTCGGCAACACCGTGGCCCCGGAAAAGGTCATCAAGGAGTACGGCGCCGATATCCTGCGCCTCTGGGTCGCCCAGTCCGACTATACCGTCGACCTGCGCATCGGGCCGGAAATCCTGAAAGGGACCGCCGACAGCTACCGCCGGTTGCGCAACACGATGCGGTTCCTGCTCGGCTCACTCGGCGACTTCACCGAAGCCGACCGGGTCGAACCTGCTGCCATGCCGGAACTGGAACAGTGGATACTGCACCGCCTCGCCGAACTCGACGAGGCGGTCCGCAAGGGCTATGCCGCCTATGATTTCCAGGGCGTCTTCCAGACGATCTTCACCTTTGCCACGGTGGACCTGTCGGCCTTCTACTTCGACATCCGCAAAGATACGCTCTACTGCGACGGCAAGACGCCGCGCCGCTGCGCCGCGCTCACTGTGCTCGACGCGCTCTTCCACCGGCTGACAACATGGCTTGCCCCGATCCTCGTCTTCACGATGGAGGAGGTCTGGCTCGAACGTTATCCGGGTGAAGACTCCTCGGTCCATCTGGTCGACATCCCCGAAACGCCACCCAACTGGCGCAATGACGCGTTGGCCGCCAAATGGACCAGCATCCGCCGCGTCCGCCGTGTCGTCACCGGCGCACTCGAGGTTGAGCGGACTGCCAAGATCATCGGCGCTTCGCTCGAGGCAGCTCCCTTCGTCTATGTCACGGCGGAAACGGCTGCACTGTTGGGGACGGTCGACTTCGCCGATCTCTGCATCACCAGCGGGATCACGGTGACATCCGACTCAGCCCCTGAAGACGCCTTCCGTCTGGATGACGTGGCCGACGTCGCCGTCGTCTTTACCCCGGCCCCCGGCGACAAATGCGAACGCTGCTGGAAGATCCTTCCCGACGTGGGCCGCCATTCTCATGCCGGTGTCTGCGAACGCTGCAACGAAGCGTTGGCGTAAATTGGGGTTCAGCGCGCCCAAGGTGAATAGATCGGATCGGGGCGCACCTTCGGTCCGACATCTTCAGCCTTCCTTGCCGTGGATCACCTGCTGCATGGCGCCTGCACCCAGAAGATAGAGCGACGTGATCACCAGCCCCCAATGCGCCCAGCTTTGCGGATCAAAGTCGACCCAGGCCGCCCATCCCGCAAACAGGACCCAGGCCAAAGCCATCGGCAAGGATACCGCCCGCCAGCGTTCGGTTCGCACCGGGTGAATGAACTTGACTGGCATGAACATCGCCGCAGCAAGGAAGGAGACCAGAAGCACAATCACCCAGAAATTCGGCGACAGCGCGAACAACACCAGCACAACCATGTTCCAGCAGGACGGAAAGCCGGAAAAAGAATTGTCCTTTGTCTTCATCCTCGTATCAGCAAAATAAAGGGCTGACGCAAAGGTGATCACGAAGATCCCGAACCACCCGGTCCAGCCCGGCATAAGCCCCGACTGGAACAGCGCATAGGCCGGAACAAAAACATACGTCAGATAATCGATGATCAGGTCGAGCAGGACGCCATCAAAATTGGGCGAATTCGTCTTGACGTCGTACCGCCGCGCCAGCGGTCCATCGAGACCGTCGACCACCAACGCTACCACCAGCCACAGGAACATCATGCTCCAATCGGCCTGCACGGCCTCAAGCATGGCCAGCATGGCAAAGACTGCGCCGGTCGCAGTCAGCAGGTGAACGAGTAGAGCCTTGGCTTGTCGTGTCATCGTTTCGTCATGGAAGATTCGGACCCCAAGGGCAACAGGTGTCGGTCCCGAGATATCCTGTTTTCGTTTGAACAGCATGATCTCTTTCACGCCTTGGGATGTGTTCGGTCATAGACTTCCATCAACCGTGCCGCATCGACAGCGGTATAGGCCTGCGTCGTCGAAAGCGAGGCATGGCCCAACAGTTCCTGAATGGCTCGCAGATCACCGCCCGCTGTCATCAGATGCGTGGCAAAGGAATGGCGCATCGCGTGGGGCGTGGCTGTTGCGGGCAGGCCCAATTGAGCGCGGGCGGTTTCCATTCCCTTCTGGATCAGACGCGGTGACAGTGCACCACCCCGCGCACCCCGGAATAGCGCCCCGTCCGGGTCAACCGGATAAGGGCAAAGCCGCAAATAAGCGTCAACAGCGTCCCGCGCGGCAGGGATGATGGGCACCAAACGCTCCTTGCCCCCCTTGCCAAGGATCCGGATCACCTGCGCAAGCGGCACATCCGCGCCAGTCAGGCCAAGCGCCTCGGATATCCGCAGGCCGCAGCCGTAGAGCAGCGTGACCACCGCCGCATCCCGCGCCGCGATCCAGGGCTCTGCCGTCTGCGTCTCTAGCTTCTCGATCATGGCAACGGCGGCATCCTCGGCCAATGGCCGGGGCAGTTTCTTGTGGAACCTCGGTGCGCGGGTCGACAGAACTGCGGTCGGCTCAAAACCCTCGCGGTCCGACAGCCAGCCATAGAATGATTTGACCGCCGACAGGGCCCGCGCCAGTGACCGCGCCCCGATCCCAGTGCCCCGCGCATAGGCCATCCATGACCGCATGTCGCCGATCGTCACGCGGGACAACGGGCCAAGCCCTTCGGCTCTACCACGGTGCTGGCCCATAAAGGCCAGAAACCCCAGCACATCGGTCTGATAGGCCGTGATTGTATTCGCCGCAGCGCCGTTCAGGGCCCGCTGATGGTCAAGCCAGTCCGACAGCGCCGCTGTCAACGCAGGCGAGATCATGGGGTCAGGCGAGCCAGCGCTTCATCGCGCGTTCAAACACCCCCGCAAAGAACGCGAGAAGGTCCGTTCCCTGCTGAGGCGTGAACTGGTGCGGGTCCTCAGACCCCATGACGAGCATACCCGGCAAACGCCCCGTGCCGAAATCGAGCTTCAGGCAGGCTTCGGAATGAATGAAGTCGAACTTCGCCCCGAATAGTCGATCATCCTCCGGCCGCACCTGACGGAGTGTGACTTGTCGTGCCTGCCCGCCGCGTCCCGTGGTCAGATATTCGTCAATAAACCCCGGTTCTGCAACAGACAGCACGGTATCCAACCGCTTGATCGCCGGATCATCGCCCGTCGCCGTCGTCTCAAGAACAAGCCGCAATGCATCCACGCGCAGAATGCCGGCCACATCCGACCCCAGATCGCGCAGGAAAACCTCGAACTTCGTCGCATCCATCAGGCGCAGCACTGCGCGATGGATCTGGTTGGTGCCCGCCAGATTTTCATAGGCCGCCGCGATCACAGACCGGTGCGTATCCTCAAGCCGGTCCAGCCGCGCCTCAAGCCGCTCCATTGCGATCCCGCGCAGGTCAACAATATTATGGCCCATCGCACGTTCGTTGGCCGCTACAAGCGCCCGCATGATATCCTTGTCGTCAAGAAGGACGTCCGGGTCAGATATGATCTGTTCGCGGACCACCGCGTCCATCTGTGCCTTGCTGCTCATGTGATCACTTGTATTGGTATTCGAAGGACACCATAGCAGGGTCGTCCGGCAGATTCTTCTGTTTTCTTTGCACGGAAGATCAAAGTGATGGGTTTGTGTCACGCTCGGCCAGTTTCCCGACATCGACAACCATGGCGGGAATCGCCCAATCCAGAGCTGCAAGGACCTCCTCCATATTGGCGGTTCTGCGGGCGACGATATCAAACTTGATCCGGAAGTTGCGCGGCTGACCTTTCACCGAATAGATGCTGCGGCTTTCGCCGCCCAACTTTGTTCGTCCCGCCTCGGTCTCGGCCAGAACATCATTCCACGCCTGCCGGTCTGTCCCCAGCCGTTCGGATGTTCCAACCGGATCGGGCATCGCATGAAAAGACCCTACGGCATGAATCTGCGGAATGTTCGGATGATAGCTCGGCTGGATGATCCGCAGACCATATGCTGCCGGCCCCGTCCAGAAGACGCTTTCAAACCCGTCCCTCTTCTCGCTCCATGCCGGATGGGGAACATAGCCCGCAGGCATCAAGAGCATGGCGACGCGGTCCGACAATTCCTGCCAGACTGCCGCATGCCATCCCGGAGGAAGGGTCGGCAAGGCCGCCTCAGAGGATCTTCTGGCCGGTCTTGGCCCAGTCTGCGGTAAACTGCGCCAGACCTTTATCGGTCAGCACATGGTTCGCCATCGCCTTGATCACGGCGGCCGGGGCCGTGGCCACATCGGCCCCGATCTTGGCGCACTCGCTCATGTGGTTGGCGGTGCGGATCGAGGCAGCAAGGATTTGTGTCTCGTACCCGTAATTGACATAGATCGTGCGGATATCGGCGATCAGTTGCAGGCCATCGATGTTGATATCATCCAGCCGCCCGATGAACGGAGAGACGAACGTTGCCCCGGCCTTTGCCGCCAGAAGCGCCTGATTGGCGCTGAAGCAGAGCGTCACGTTGACCATCCGCCCTTCGCCCGACAGCACCTTGCACGCCTTAAGGCCGTCCCAGGTCAGTGGCACCTTGACTGCAATATTGTCGGCAATCTCGGCAAGCTTGCGGCCTTCAGCGATCATGTCCTCGGCCTTGGTCGCCACGACCTCGGCGCTGACCGGACCATCGACCAAATCACAAATCTCCTTGGTCACTTCGAGAATGTTGCGCCCGGATTTCAGGATCAGCGAGGGGTTAGTCGTGACCCCGTCGACCATCCCCAGCTCGTTCAGCTCCGCAATCTCTGAAATCACGGCGGTATCCACGAAGAACTTCATCATTATCTCCCGGCTGGCTCTTGGGGTTGGCACTTCTCGGGGTTGCGTTTACCTCAAGGGCGGGGGCGCGGGAACCCGAAAATGCCGGGGCATGCATGGACATGTTTTTCCACGAAGGCGATCTGGTGGGGGTGCTGACCACCCAGCCGCTCGACCGCGTTCTGGATTACCGCGCGCCCGAAGGCGGATGCTGGATCGGGGCCTTCGTCGAAGTGCCGCTTGGGCCGCGCAAGGTTCTGGGTGTCGTCTGGGGTCCGGGCAAGGGCGACTATGACCTGACCAAGATCCGCGCCGTCAGTCGCGTCCTCGACGCCGCCCCCATGCGGGAAGAGATGCGGACGTTCCTGACCCGCGCCGCCGATTATACGCTGACGCCGATGTCCGCGATGTTGCGCCTTGGCACAAGGGCCCCCGGTCTGGGTGATCCGCAGTCCATGCGCACGGTCTATCGCCTTGGCATTGGTGTCCCTGACCGCCTGACCGATGCCCGTGCCCGCGTGATCGAGGTGATGCGCGATTATGGCGGGCTGGCCTTCACCCTTGCCGAACTGGCTGAACTCGCCGGGACCGGGCCATCTGTAATCAAAGGCCTCGTCAAGCAAGGCGTCATCACCGAAGAAGCTGCCCTCCGCGACACACCCTATCCTCGCCTCAACCCCGACCATGGCGGTCATGACCTGACCGAAGATCAGCAGGATGGGGCCAAGGTCCTGCGCCACGCCGTGCGCGAAGGCACCTATGGCACGACGCTGCTCAAAGGCGTCACGGGATCGGGCAAGACCGAAGTGTATCTCGAGGCGGTAGCCGAATGTCTGCGGATTGGCCGACAGGCCCTCGTGCTCCTGCCCGAAATCGCCTTGACCGGCCAATTCCTGACCCGGGTCGAGGCCCGCTTTGGTGCCCGCCCCGCCGAATGGCATTCAGGCATCACCATGGCCGAACGCCGCCGCGCCTGGCGCATGGTCGGGCAGGGCGAGGCGCAGCTTGTTGTCGGCGCTCGGTCCGCCCTGTTCCTGCCCTTCCGTAATCTGGGGTTGGTCGTCGTGGATGAAGAGCACGACACCTCCTACAAGCAAGAGGACGGCGTACTCTACAACGCCCGTGACATGGCCGTGCTGCGCGCCTCGCTCAACGGCGCACATGTCGTTCTGGCCTCAGCCACGCCCAGCCTTGAAACCTGGGCCAATGTCGAGGCCGGGAAGTACGCCCAGATCGAACTGACCTCCCGCTTCGGCCCCGCCGTCATGCCACAGATGCGGGCCATCGACATGCGGGCCGAAGACCTGCCGGGTGGCCGTTGGGTTTCCCCGACACTGCAAGGAGCGGTGGCTGCCCGGCTTGAAAAGGGTGAACAGGCGCTCCTTTTCCTCAACCGGCGGGGCTACGCCCCGGTCACGCTCTGTCGCGCCTGCGGGCATCAGATCGGCTGCGACCAGTGCGACGCCCGCATGGTAGAACACCGATTCCTCAAGCGGCTCATGTGCCACCAGTGCGGGGCGACCAAGCCGATCCCGAAAACCTGCCCCTCCTGCGGCGCCGAGGATCGTCTGGCGCCGGTTGGCCCCGGAGTCGAGCGTCTGGCCGAAGAGGCGCAGGCACTTTTCCCCGCCGCGCGGGTCGCTGTCCTTTCGTCTGACCTCTACGGTTCTGCCCGAGCACTCAAGGCCCATATCGAAAGTATTGCCAATGGCGGGGCTGATATCATCATCGGGACCCAGCTTGTCGCCAAGGGCCACAATTTTCCGCTGCTTACCCTTGTGGGTGTGATCGACGCTGATCTTGGCCTGCAAGGCGCTGACCTGCGCGCTGCCGAGCGCACATTCCAGCTCATGCGTCAGGTCTCGGGCCGCGCCGGAAGGGTCGAAACACCGGGCGAGGCGCTGCTACAGTCCTTTCAGCCCGAACATCCAGTGATTCGCGCTATCTTGTCCGGCGATCAGGAGGGGTTCTGGCGGGCCGAGGCTGCAGAACGCAAAGCCGCGGGCGTCCCGCCTTATGGCCGTATGGCGGGCATCGTCCTTTCCTCGCCCAACGTGCAGGAAGTGTTCGACTTCGGCGCAGAGATGGCCCGAAAGGACGCCCCCCTCCGCCGCATCGGGGCGCAGGTTTACGGTCCTGCCCCGGCCCCGATCGCAAGGGTCCGCGGAAGGCACCGCGTTCGCCTTCTGGTCAAGGCCGAAAAGGGCGTGCCCCTGCAGGCTGCCCTCTCGCAATGGGTCGCTCAGTTTCGGATTCCTGCCACGCTGCGCCTGTCGATCGACATCGATCCGCAAAGTTTCCTTTGATCGGCCGCGGGCTGAAGCGCTCCTTTCGTACGAACCTGACCTGGCCAATGTCTCTCACCGTGGCCCAGATACTCAGGGGTCCGGGGCAGTGCCGCTGGGCCCGCCACGGTTCAGTCAACGACCTGTAGGCGCCCGCTGTCACAATCGTTAAGGGGAATGTGACCTCGCCGAGGGCCTCTGACATTGCAGGAATTGCCGTAGGGCCTATCTTAGAGAGATATTCAATGGAGGGTCCAGAATGTTCAGCCTGCTCCGCAAGAAGACCGAAATGGTTGCCGCCGATTCCGCCCTGCCGGGCCGCGCAACACCGATCCCTACCGCCCGCACCCATTTCACTTTGGGCCGTCCGCTGACGGCCGATGTGCCTGAGGGGATGGAATCCGCCATCTTCGGCATGGGATGTTTCTGGGGTGTCGAACGCATGTTCTGGAAACTGCCCGGCGTCTGGCTGACGATGGTGGGCTATGCGGCCGGTTATACGCCGAACCCGACCTACGAGGAAGTTTGCACCGGCATGACCGGACACAACGAGGTCGTCCGCATCGTCTACGACCCGACGGTCACAAGCTATGATGATCTTCTCAAGGTCTTCTGGGAAAACCACGACCCCACGCAAGGCATGCGTCAGGGGAATGACCGGGGCACGCAGTACCGTTCCGGCATCTACGTCTTTTCCGATGCTCAAAAGGCCGCAGCAGAAGCATCCCGGGATGCCTTCGCGCCGCGCCTTCGCGCGTCGGGATACGGCACCATCACGACGGAAATCCTGCCCGCACCCACCTTTTACTATGCCGAGGATTACCACCAGCAGTACCTCGCCAAGAACCCCG
This sequence comes from Rhodobacterales bacterium, assembly GCA_026400355.1. Lineage (GTDB taxonomy): Bacteria > Pseudomonadota > Alphaproteobacteria > Rhodobacterales > Rhodobacteraceae > JAPLPE01. The sequence continues at coordinate 152,931 of JAPLPE010000035.1, forward strand.
CCGGCTATTGCGGCGTAGGCGGCACGGGTGTGACCTGCCCCATCGGCGTCGCCGTCTGAACGCTCAGGACTGGGGGCTGGCTGCCCCAGGACCCCCGAGGATACTCCTGACCATGAGAAGCAGTGGCGGTTGACGCTTGGACCGCGCCTGCCTATCCGGGCATCACCCGGACCGGAGTGAAGTCCCATGACCATGTACAGCGCGATAACGACTATCCCCGGACAGGATGCTGCCGAGGCGCTCGCTGCGGCCATCGAGGACATGGACCCGCCCGCCTTTGCCGTGGGCGTGTTCGAGATCGAGGACGGATCGGGCCTGCGCGAAGTAGGTGCACATTTCGAGGAAGCGCCGGACGAGATCATTCTGGCGCTTCTGGCTGCCAGCTTTGGCGCCCGGCCATTTGCCCTTTCGGAAGTGCCTGACGTTGATTGGGTGGCCCATGTGCGGCGTGAGTTGTCGCCAGTCGAGGCAGGAAGGTTCTTTGTCTACGGCAGTCATGATGCCGACAAGGTTCCGCAGGGCCGGGTAGCCCTCTTGATAGAGGCCGCGATGGCATTTGGGACCGGTCACCATGGGACGACTCTGGGCTGTCTACGGGCCGTCGACCGGTTGGCTGACCAAGGAATCGTGAAGCATCGGGTGGCCGATGTGGGCTGCGGGACGGCTGTTCTTGCGATGGCGGCAGCGCATCTGTGGCCAGAGTCCGTGATTGCCAGCGATATCGACCCTGTCGCCGTTGAAGTGGCCGAGGCCAACGTCGTGGCAAATGGTCTTGAGGGGAGAGTCATTTGTGTGGAGGCTGCAGGCTTTGACGCCCCGGCGCTGGCGCAAGGGTCACCCTATGATCTGGTCTTCGCCAATATCCTCAAAGGGCCACTGATCGCGCTGGCACCTGACATGGCGCACCATGTAGCACCGGGGGGCCACGTGATTCTCTCGGGGATCCTGAATGAGCAGGCCGATGAGGTTGCGGGCGTTTATGCACGGGTTGGGTTCAAACCTGTCCATCGGGACGAGATTGTTGAATGGACGACGCTAACTCTTTACCGTGGTTAATTAAATCTTTCGAAATCAGTGGGTTGTGGGGCGTTGAGCCATAGTTTCGCCACATCGGAACGGCATTGAAGAACTCTGTGAGGTGGGGGCTTCACACGAGAGGCACCAATGTCTCAAGGCGAGCTTTCATTTGACGAGCGTGTGCGTCGGCTGATGCGCAAGCATGACCTCATGCAGAAAGGCGTGGTCCATCGCATGGGAAATGACGGTCTGATCACCGCATATCCCCGTCGCCGTCGCCCTTCTTTACCTCTTCGGGCCGTCCTGATCCTCGTGATTTCGGCCTTTCTGTTCAAGGCACTCGTTTACCACCATCTGGGCAACGAGACCTACAACGCACGCGTCGATCTGCTTGAGCAAGGCACGGCGTTCGAAAAGGTGGGGGGCTGGATCATGCAGTCCGATCCCGCGACGATCTGGCTTTCTGAAACACTCGGGCCCTATCTGCCAAGCTGATGCAGGGTCGCATTCCGGATGGTGCGAAACGAAAAGGCCGCAACCCGAGGGATGCGGCCTTGCGTCTGTTTCAGTCAGTCTGCCCGCGTCCTTTGGCCGAGCGCCGGTATCAGTTGCGGACGCCGCGGTTGGCGATCATATCGATGTCGCCACGGCAAAGGCCGATATCGTCCAGTTCACGGACCGAAAGGCGCGACAGCGACTTGCGGGTGATGCGGGCGTCGTTCCAAGCCTGAACGGTGCCGAGAAGCGACGCGATCATGCCGGTGAAACCGGAGCCGACGGAAACGTCGGAGAAGGAGCGGTTGGTGTCGATCGTGGCCATGTGCCTGTTTCCTCTGCGGGGCTGCTGCAGTGCAGCGCGTTGATTCGATAACGGGCAGATAGGGGGGTGTGCCAACCTCCGCCAGAGCCCCGGATGCATAGGTCTTATGCGGCCACTGCATATCCATGCCGAAAGATAAGTATTTGGAAAACTGTCGTAATTTCGTGATCGAAAATGTCGTTTTCGGGTGACGAAACTTCGCAACGCGATCCCGACGATGGCAAGATCGTGACCAGCGTTCTTTGCCGCTGCGGAATGGTGCTTGGCCCAAGTTCTGCTTTTGTGCTAGCTGTTGCATAAGAACAATAGCCATGAGGCGGCAGATGAGGGTTCTGGGCATCGATCCGGGCTTGCGGAACATGGGCTGGGGCGTGATCGAGGTGGCGGGAACAAAGATTCGCCATGTCGCGAACGGCATCTGTCATTCCGAAGTCGGTGATCTGGGCGACCGTTTGCTGGAGCTGCACACCCAGTTGACGAGCGTGATTACGACATTTGCGCCAGACGCGGCCGCGGTCGAGCAGACATTTGTGAACAAGGACGGAGTCGGTACGCTCAAGCTGGGGCAGGCACGGGCAATTGCCATGCTGGTTCCGGCGCAGGCACGGCTAAGGATCGGGGAATATGCACCGAACGCAATCAAGAAGGCAATCGTCGGGGTTGGCCATGCGGACAAAGCCCAGATCGAACACATGGTTCGGCTGCATCTGCCCGGGGTCGTAATCAACGGGCCCGACGCTGCGGATGCGCTGGCGATTGCGATCTGCCATGCCCATCATCTGCAGTCTGCAGGGCACCTGACGGCGGCGCTTGCCAAGGCAGATGCGAGGGCCCGGGCGTGATTGGCAAGATTACCGGCCGACTGGACTACAGGGCGGTTGATCATGTGCTGATCGACGTCCGTGGCGTTGGCTACATCGTGCATGTCTCTGACCGGGTCATGGCATCCCTGCCGCCGGTAGGTGAGGCGGTGGCGCTCTTTACCGAACTGCTGGTGCGCGAGGATCTATTGCAGCTTTTTGGGTTCACGACTCTGGTCGAGAAGGAATGGCATAGGCTTCTGATGACGGTGCAGGGCGTGGGGGCAAAGGCGTCCATGGCGATCCTTGGGGCGCTGGGAGCCGACGGGGTCAGCCGGGCTGTCGCTTTGGGCGATTGGGCCGCTTTGGCGCGGGCCAAGGGTGTCGGGCCCAAGACGGCCCAGCGGATCATAATGGAGTTGAAGGACAAAGCGCCAGGCGTGATGGCGATGGGCGGCACGGTTGCGGCAGCGATGGGGACCGAGGTGGTCGAGGTCCTTGAGCCTGCCGCGCCGCGTCCGCCAAAGGTGCAAGCGAAGTCAGGGCAGGCGGTTGCACAGTCCGAGGCACTGTCGGCGCTGGGCAACCTTGGCTACGGTCCCGGAGATGCTGCAGGCGCCGTAGCGCGGGCAATGGAGGTTGATGCGACGCTTGAGACGCCGGCGCTCATCCGCGCCGCGCTCAAACTGCTGGCGTCCAAGGCATGAGGGGCCATTCGTCCGCGCGGTGCGCGACCTTTCTGATCGGAGGGTGGGATGGATCAGCCTGATCCCAACCTGCGGCCCGAACACCGACCCGAAGACCCCGACCGCGCGCTGCGGCCGCAGTCGCTTGAGGAATTCATCGGGCAGGCCGAGGCGCGGGCAAACCTGCGGGTCTTTATCGAAAGTGCCAAGATGCGCGGCGAGGCGATGGACCACACGCTGTTCCACGGCCCTCCCGGTCTGGGCAAGACGACGCTGGCGCAGATCATGGCGCGGGAACTGGGTGTCGGGTTCCGGATGACCTCGGGCCCGGTTCTGGCCAAGGCGGGGGATCTCGCGGCGATCCTGACGAACCTCGAGGCGCGGGATGTGTTGTTCATCGACGAGATCCACCGGCTTTCGCCGGTTGTCGAGGAAGTTCTTTACCCCGCGCTTGAGGATTTCGAGCTTGATCTGGTGATTGGCGAGGGGCCGGCCGCGCGGACGGTGCGGATCGAGTTGCAGCCCTTTACTCTGGTTGGTGCCACGACGAGGCTGGGCCTTTTGACGACACCTTTGCGGGACCGGTTCGGGATTCCGACGCGCCTTGAGTTCTATACCGAGAACGAGTTGCACGAGATCGTCACGCGGGCGGCGCGGCTGATGGGAGCTCCAGCCGAGTATGATGGCGCGCGCGAGATTGCACGGCGGGCCCGGGGAACGCCCCGGATTGCAGGGCGGCTCTTGCGGCGGGTGGCGGATTTCGCGCTGGTCGAGGGGAACGGCGAGGTTACGCAGGCCATCGCCGACCGGGCGCTGACGCGGCTGGGCGTGGACCACCTGGGGCTGGACGGGGCAGACCGGCGGTATCTGACTCTGATCGCGGAAAGCTATCAGGGCGGGCCCGTGGGGATAGAGACGCTGAGTGCAGCACTGTCGGAAAGCCGCGATGCGCTCGAAGAGGTCATAGAGCCCTATCTGCTGCAGAAGGGCCTGATCCAGAGAACACCGCGGGGACGGATGCTGACGCAATCCGCCTTTCATCACATTGGGATCGCGCCGCCCAAAGGGCAGGCCGATTTGTTCGGTTAGCCATATGGATCTGACGCCAGAGGCTGTTGCCGCGCTGTTCACCTGCGCCGATGGCACGTTCCTTTTCGCTCGTTGGGGTAGGCCCATCGTGCCGGTCGTCTTTGGCGTGGACGAGGCGGTGCTGCCGGTGATGAAGGGCGCGTTCGAGGCAGCAATGACACTTGCCGGCCACCGGCTGGAAGAACTGGACCCGGAACCTGCTGGGAACCTGCTGATGTTCTTTTGCAGGGATTGGGGCGCGTTGCGCGAGGTTCCAAACCTCGGCCGGCTGGTCGACATGCTCATTTCGGCAGAGGCAAATCAGTACAGCGTTTTCCGCTTTGACCAGGCCGGAGCGATCCGAACCTGTTTCCTCTTTGTCCGGATGGACGCGCATATGTCGGCCGTTCCGGCGGAATCGCTGACGCTTAGTCAGGCGGTACAGACTATCCCGCCCAGGTCCGAAATGGCCTTTGAGGCCACTTCCGCTCGGCCCGTCCCGGACAAAGGGCGGACGATTGTCAAACCCGAAATCGGCAGCCTGATCCGCGCGGCTCATGATCCCTTTCGGCCCTCTGTTGGCACAGATCCCCCGCTGGCGCTGGGGATTGCCGCAAGGATGGGATGGCGGCAATGAACCACAGTCTTCCTGTCCGGGTATACTACGAAGACACCGATCTCGCCGGGATCGTCTATTATGCTAACTACCTGAAGTTCATCGAACGGGCGCGGACCGAATGGGTCAGGGGCCTGGGGATCGACCAGACCCGCCTCAAGGCTGAGGATGGGATCGTCTTTGCTGTCCGGCGGGTTGAGGCGGATTATCTGAAGCCCGGACGGTTTGATGACCTGCTGACTGTTGTCACCACACTTGATGGAGTGACAGGGGCACGCTTGGTCTTGAAGCAGGATGTGCAGCGCGGCGACGAGCCGCTTTTCCGGGCTGTCGTGACAATTGTTGCGCTTTCCGAAGGGGGTGCGCCAGCGCGTTTGCCAGCAGAACTCCGCCGACAACTTGAGTCACAGCTAAGCGAAAAGTGATCCTGTTCCCAGTGATGTGTTGGATTTCCCTGACCGGATAGGCTAGATGCATTCCCAAGTGAGCCCCTAGACGGCCACATGGCGTGTAAAGAGCAGGCAGATGGAAGCAGCACACGACTACACGATGTGGGCGTTGTTCGCCCGCGCGACGTTTATCGTCAAACTTGTCATGATCGGGATGATCCTTGCCTCGATCTGGTCCTGGGGTATCATTATCGACAAGCTGGTCCAGTACCGCCGCGCGCGGGCCGAGGCGGCGGTGTTTGACCGCGCCTTCTGGTCGGGCGAGCCGCTTGACGGATTGTTCGACACGATCGGGACACAGCCCAAGGGGCAGAGCCAGAAGATCTTTGTGGCCGGTATGCTCGAATGGCGACGCAGTCACCGACAGGATGGGGGGCTAATCGCCGGGGCGCAGTCGCGGATCGACAGGTCGATGGACGTTGCCATCAACAAGGAAGCGGAAACGCTGCAGCGGGGTTTGCCAGTGCTGGCAACGGTCGGTTCCACTGCGCCTTTCGTGGGTCTGTTCGGCACGGTCTGGGGCATCATGAATGCCTTTATCGAAATTGCCGAAGCGCAGAACACATCGCTGGCCGTCGTTGCGCCCGGTATCGCTGAGGCGCTTCTGGCGACGGGGCTGGGCCTTTTGGCGGCCATTCCAGCCGTCATATTCTATAACAAGCTTTCGGCAGACGCGAACCGCATCGTGGGCGGTTACGAAGCCTTTGCCGACGAATTCGCGACGATCCTGTCGCGGCAACTGGACAGCTAGGCGATGGGTGCCGGGGTCATGAAATCGGACGACGGGGGCGGCGGACGCCGTCGTCGCCGTCGCGGCCGATCGCAGCCGATGTCGGAAATCAACGTCACGCCGTTCGTGGACGTGATGCTCGTGCTGCTGATCATCTTCATGGTGGCCGCACCGCTGATGACGGTAGGTGTGCCTGTCGAACTCCCCAAGACAGCGGCCAATGCGCTGCCGGCCGAGGATGAAGAGGAACCGCTGACCGTGACAATCACGGCAGAGGGGGCCATCATGATCCAGACGACCGAAGTTGCGCCCGAAGATCTGATCCCGCGGTTGCAGGCTATTGCGTCCGAACGGACGAGTGATCGCATCTTTCTGCGGGCCGATGGATCGAACGCATGGAATCAGGTGGCGGAGGTCATGGGCGCGCTCAACGCGGGCGGGTTTTCAAACATCGGTCTTGTGACGGACATCGGCGGCCCGGATTTCGGCGCGGCTACCCCTGTCCCTTCAACGGACGGGTAGGGGCCGACGGGCCGTGGCCGCGCGCTTCTCCTTCGGCACCTATGTTTCGGCTGGCGGGCATGTGGGCCTGATCGTGTGGCTGCTTGCCGGCTGGGGGCTAAGCCATGAGCCGTTGCCTTTTGAAGTGACCGAAGTCTCGGTCGTGTCGGGCGATGAATATGCCGCCATCGTCGCGGCGACAACGCCGGATGCGGCGACCGAGCTTGACCCCGCACCGGTTGCGCCGCTCTTGGATGAGACGCCGCCCACCCCTGAGGCCGAGACACCGCCTGAAACGGTGACCCCGCCCGAGGTGATCCCGGAACAACCGGTGCAGGAGACACCGCCACCGCCACCGCTCGAACCGATCCTGGCTCCGGCCGAAGTGACGGACGTCGCTCCGGACCAGCCGCTGCCACAGCCCGAAGCGCCGCCGCCAAGCCCGGAATTGGATCAGGCGTTGCGCCCGCAGCCACGTCCGACCCAGCGGATAGCAATCGAGGCGGCTGCCCCGCCGCCGCCTGAGGCCGATATCGCGCCCGAGGTGCAGCAAGAGGTTTCGCCTGACGCCGAGGCCGAGGCGGTAGTCGTGCAGGAGGCGACCGAAGCCACCGCGCCCGAGGAGACCGCGACCGAGATCGTGACCGAGGCGGAAGAGCCGTCAGGCGCTGTGCGAACTTCGCTCCGCCCTGCCTCGCGTCCGAACCGTCCGCCGCCGACGACTGAGCCTGCGGAAACTCCGGCCACGGAAACGCCGACCGAAACGGCTTCAGAGGATGTGGCGAATGACATCAATGCTCTTCTGGGGGACGTTGCGGCCTCGGACGCGTCGGGCGAGGCTGCGGCCAACCCCGGCCCGCCAATGACGGGGGCGGAAAAGGATGCGTTCCGCGTGGCTGTGCAGGGCTGCTGGGTGGTGGACCCCGGCGCGCAGGCGGCTGGCGTAACGGTTACCATCGTGTTTGGCCTTGACCGGCAGGGCAAGGTCATCTCGGGGCCAGATCTTCTGACATCAAGCGGTGGCACGTCCGGAGCAGTGAATGCGGCCTATGAGGCCGCACGGCGGGCGGTGAACCGCTGCGGCCGGGACGGGTTTGACCTTCCCGAGGACAAGTATGAACAGTGGCGGGTTGTCGAGATGACGTTCGACCCGAGCGGGATGAGGTTGCGCTGATGTCGCAGAGTGATTTGCATTGCAGGGCGACGCGCTTTTGCGATCCGTCCCAAGACAGTATAAGGCCGCAAGTGATGCTGCCAGTGATGGACCAGACGAGGATCTTTATGATGAGAATGCTTGCGACCCTGCTGCTGGCCCTGGGTCTGGCCTTTCCGGGGATGGCGCAACAGCCGTTGCAGATTACGATCACCGACGGCGTGATTGAACCGCTTCCGATTGCTGTCCCGGTCTTTCAGGCCGAAACGGCCGGGGCCGAACAGATGGCCGCGCAGATTACACGTGTCGTGGTCGATGATCTGGTCAACAGCGGGCTGTTCCGGGAAGTGCCGCAATCGGCCTTCATATCTCAGGTGACGTCCTTCGCGCAGCCAGTTGCCTATGCTGATTGGCGGGCGATCAACGTGCAAGGGCTTGTCACCGGTGCAGTCGCGATGAGCGGGGACCAACTCGTCGTGAAGTTCCGACTTTATGACGTGTTCTCGGGCGCTGAACTGGGTGAGGGTCTGCAGTTTGCGGGCACGGTCGCAGGTTGGCGGCGGATGGGGCACAAGGTGGCCGATGCCGTCTATTCCCGGATCACGGGTGAAGGCGGCTATTTCGATAGCCGGGTCGTTTTCGTGTCGGAAAGCGGGTCCAAGGGGAGCCGTCTCCAGCGGCTCGCGATTATGGATTATGACGGGCAGAACATCCAGTTCCTGACCGAAAGCGGAGCCATCGTCCTTGCACCACGTTTTTCGCCTACGGGTGACCGTGTGCTCTATACCAGCTATGAAAGCGGCTTCCCCGCGATCAACCTGCTTGACGTGTCGACCGTCGGGCGGCGTCAGATCGCGACGGCCCCGGGCGAAATGGCATTTTCACCGCGCTTTTCCAAGGACGGGACACGGGTGATCTATTCGTTGTCCACTGGCGGCAACACCGATCTTTACATTACGGACCTGAACACCGGGCAGCACATGCGCCTGACCGAAGCGCCGTCGATCGAAACCTCGCCGTCGTTTTCACCGGACGGCACGCAGATCGTGTTTGAAAGCGACCGGTCCGGGACCCAGCAGCTGTACCTCATGAGCGCGAATGGCGGCGAACCGCAGCGGATTTCCTTTGGTGAGGGTCGCTATGGCAGCCCTGTCTGGTCCCCGCGGGGCGATCTGGTGGCCTTCACCAAGCAGAATGCGGGCCGGTTCCACATTGGAGTGATGCGGACGGACGGGTCTGAGGAGCGGCTGCTGACCTCCTCGTTCCTTGACGAAAGTCCGACCTGGGCGCCAAACGGGCGCGTGATCATGTTTACCCGTGAAACGCAGGGGACTGACGGGGCGCCGTCGATCTATTCTGTCGATATCTCGGGCCGCGTACTGCAGCAGGTTCCGACCGGCGGTATGTCTTCCGACCCGTCCTGGGGGCCACTTCAGCCCTGAAGATGCGGGTGCTTGGCCGGAAGTGCCAAGCCGTGCTAGAACGACGTCAACGAGCAGAATAAGAAACAGGACAGTCAAATGAACAGATTACTGATTGCCGCCATCCTGATCTCTGGCTTGAGCCTTTCGGCATGCACGAGGCCCGACCGGTTCGGTGCCGATGGGACGGATGGGACGAACGGATTGCCGGGCACCGGGGTCGTCGATCCCAATGCCATCGGGTCGGCCAGCGATCCAGCCAGCCCGCTCTACTTTAGCCAGACGATCGGGGATCGCGTCCTCTTCGTCGTGGACCAGTCCACGCTGACCCCGCAGGCGATGGCGACACTGGATGGCCAGGCGCAGTGGCTCTTGACCAACTCGAGCTACCTTGCCGTGATCGAAGGCCATGCGGATGAACAGGGCACGCGTGAATACAATGTGGCGCTGGGTGCGCGCCGCGCCAATGCGGTGCGGGAGTATCTGATTTCCAAGGGCGTTCCGGCGTCGCGACTGCGCACGATCAGCTATGGCAAGGAACGGCCCATTTCGCTCTGCTCTGACGAAAGCTGCTATTCCCAGAACCGCCGGGCGGTGACCGTGATCTCGGTCGGATCAATCTCGTAAGGCGGGGACGATGGGAATGCGCTGGATTTCTGCTGTTGTGCTGGCCCTGACGCTTGCCTTGCCTGTTGCGGGCCGGGCGCAGGAGCATGATCAGACGCTGGCAGATATCCGGGCGCAATTGTCGTCGCTCTATGGGGATATTCAGTCGCTCAAGTCCGAACTGACGGCCTCGGGCGGGCTGACAGCCGGCACGGTGGGGAACACCCCGCTGGAACGACTCGATGCCATCGAGGCCGCGCTGCAGCAGTTGACCTCAAAGACCGAAGAGCTGGAGTTCCGCATCAACCGGATCACTGTGGATGGCACGAACCGGATTGGCGATCTGGAGTATCGCGTCTGCGAGATTGAGGAAGGCTGTGACCTGAACGCACTGGGAGATACGCCGAGCCTTGGCGGTGTGGACAGCGCTGCAGAAGTACCCACCGCCGCGCCTTCGACGGAAGACACCACTGGCGAACTTGCCGTGGGCGAGACGGCCGACTTTGATCGGGCCAAGGCCACGTTGGATGCCGGGGATTATCGTGGGGCGGCGGACCAACTGGGGCTGTTTGTCCAGAGCTATCCGGGTGGCGCGCTGAGCTCGCAGGCGCTGTATCTGCGCGGCACGGCGCTTGAGGCGTTGGGCGAAACGAGCAATGCGGCGCGGGCCTATCTGGATGCGTTTTCTGGTGACCCGGACGGACCGGCGGCGCCGGATGCCTTGTTCAAACTGGGGATGTCGCTGGCGGCGCTGGGCCAGAATGCCGATGCTTGCGTGACACTGCGCGAAGTGCCCGTGCGGTTTGCAATGGCGCCAGTCGCGCTCGAGGCGCAATCGGCGATGCGTAATCTGGGATGCCCGTAGAGGCTGACTGCGCTTTGCTGGCCGGGGTGATCCGGCCGTTTCTTGCCTCTCCTCCCCGACACTTGGGACTGGCCGTTTCCGGCGGTAGCGATTCCATGGCGATGCTTTGGCTGATCGCGCCATGGGCGAAGGGACGCGGGATCAGCGTGTCTGTGGCGACAATTGATCATGGTCTGCGGGCTGAGGCGCGGGCCGAAGCTGAGTTCGTCGGGCGCGTCTGCAGTGGGGTCGGTGTCCCTCACACCATTCTGGAATGGCGCGATTGGGACGGAAAGGGAAACCTGCAAGGGCGGGCGCGGGCGGCGCGGGTTTCGCTCCTCGTCGGATGGGCGAAGGAGCGCGGGATCGACGCTCTGGCCTTTGGCCACACGATGGACGATCAGGCCGAGACTGTCCTGATGCGATTGGCTCGGGGTTCGGGCGTGGATGGTCTGTCAGGTATGGCCGTCGAGCGGGAACGGGGGGGGCTTCGCTGGATCAGGCCGCTTTTGTCGGTGCGACGCGAGGTTCTGCGGGAGTTTCTGCGGCGGAACGGGTGGGTCTGGGTCGAGGATCCGTCAAACGAGGATGAGGGCTATGAACGGGTGCGTGTCCGCAAGGCGCTTTCCGTTCTCGGGCCGCTGGGGATTGATGCCGAGGGCCTGACCACGACGGCCAAGCGACTGTCGCTCGCAAGCGATGCGCTGGCTCGGTTTGGGCAGAAGGCGGCGAAAGAGATTGCGACGATTGAGGCAGGGGATGTGGTCCTTGAACGAGAGAAGTTTGATGACCTGCCCGCAGAGACGCAGTTCCGACTGCTGGCTGATGCGATCCGCTGGGTAGGAGGCTCTGTCTATCGGCCCCGGCTGAATGCCCTGCAGGATGCGCTGGGTTCCATTTCTGAGGGGCAGCGGAGTCTTCAGGGATGCCTCTTGACTGCAAAGAAAGGCACGATCCGGATCAGCCGGGAATGGCAGGCTGTGAAGGGCATCACCTCGGCCTCCGATCATTCTTGGGACGGACGCTGGCGTATGGACGGGCCTCATGATGCGCCACTTCTTGTGCGGGCGCTTGGCGAAGCAGGCATCCGGCAATGCCCGGGTTGGCGGACGACGGCATTGCCGCGCCAGACGCTTCTGTCATCCCCCGCAATTTGGAACGGCGAGACCCTGATCGCGGCCCCGTTGGCCGGTAAACCTGAGGGTTGGACTGCTAACGTTACGACGGATTTCCACGACTTCCTCGTTTCGCATTGAACATCACAGGGCGATGTCTATCTTATGGTCAACGCCTTGTGGCCCGGCCTCATGTGCAGACTGTCCAATTCGGAGGAGATTTCCTTGGGCAACGCGAGAAATATCGCCTTCTGGGTCGTCCTGTTTCTGTTGATCCTCGCGCTATTCAACCTGTTCAGCGGCAGTCAAACGACGATGGCGTCGAATTCCCGCAGCTATTCCGACTTTGTCGCTGCCGTCGAAGGCGGGACTGTGTCACAGGTAACGCTGGACGGTGAGCAGATCCGTTATCGTGGGACGGACGGGCGTGACTATGTGGCGATCATGCCGCGTGATGCGTCAGTGACCGAACTTCTGATTGCACGTGATATTCCGGTTTCGGCCAAGAGCCAGGAACAGTCCGGTCTGACCTCGTTCCTTCTGTCGCTTCTGCCGTTCCTGCTGCTGATCGGTGTCTGGGTCTATTTCATGAACCGGATGCAGGGTGGTGGACGTGGCGGTGCGATGGGCTTTGGCAAGAGCCGGGCCAAACTGCTGACCGAAAAGCATGGCCGCGTGACGTTTGACGACGTGGCAGGCATCGACGAGGCCAAGGAAGAGCTTGAAGAGATCGTGGAATTCCTGCGCAACCCGCAGAAATTCTCGCGTCTTGGCGGCAAGATCCCCAAGGGCGCGCTGCTGGTGGGCCCCCCGGGTACCGGCAAGACGCTGCTCGCACGTGCCATTGCGGGTGAGGCGGGCGTGCCGTTCTTCACGATCTCGGGTTCCGACTTTGTCGAAATGTTTGTGGGTGTCGGTGCGAGCCGCGTGCGTGACATGTTCGAACAGGCGAAAAAGAACGCGCCCTGCATCGTGTTCATCGACGAAATCGACGCCGTGGGCCGGTCGCGTGGCGTGGGCTATGGTGGTGGAAATGATGAACGCGAACAGACGCTGAACCAGCTTCTGGTCGAGATGGATGGGTTCGAGGCGAACGAAGGCATCATCATCGTGGCGGCGACGAACCGCCCCGACGTGCTTGACCCTGCGCTCCTGCGTCCGGGCCGGTTTGACCGGCAGGTCACGGTGCCCAACCCCGATATCAAAGGTCGCGAAAAGATCCTTGGCGTCCATGCCCGCAAGGTGCCACTGGGCCCCGATGTCGACCTGCGCATCATCGCGCGCGGCTGCCCTGGGTTTTCGGGTGCCGATCTGGCGAACCTTGTGAACGAAGCCGCGCTCATGGCGGCGCGGATCGGGCGACGGTTTGTCACGATGAGCGACTTCGAATCCGCAAAGGACAAGGTCATGATGGGTGCCGAGCGGCGCAGCATGGTCATGTCGGAGGACGAGAAAAAGCTGACCGCTTACCATGAAGCGGGCCACGCCATCGTCGGCCTGAACGTGCCCCAGCACGACCCGATCCACAAGGCCACGATCATTCCCCGTGGCCGGGCGCTGGGCCTTGTCCTGTCGCTGCCGGAACGGGATCAGTTGTCGGTCAGCTTTACCAAGTACCGGTCCAAGATCGCCATGGCGATGGGCGGCAAGGTAGCCGAGGAACTGACCTTCGGGAAAGAGAACGTCACTTCGGGCGCGACGTCGGACATTCAGCAGGTGTCCAAGATTGCCCGGGCGATGGTGACGCAGTTCGGAATGTCGGACAAGATCGGGCATATCGACTATGCGAATGAACAGCAGTCTTATCTGGGCTCTTACGGTGGCGGCACGAACCATTCGGCCGAGACGCAGAAGCTGATCGACGAAGAAGTTCGCCGCATCATCGACGAAGGCTATGAGACGGCCAAGCGTATCCTGACCGAAAAGCACGACGATCTGGTGCGGCTGGCCGAGGGTCTGCTGGAATACGAAACGCTGACCGGGATAGAGATTGCCAAGGTGATTGCGGGTGAGCCGCTGAACCGCGGCGACGACACGGACGACTCCATGCCGTCGCCCGGGGGCGGGGCTTCGATCACGGCGATCCCCAAGACCAAACCGCGCAAGGCCAAGGACGAAAGCGCCGGGCTGGAACCTGAACCGACCGTCTGATGACCCGCCAAGGCAAACGATTGGGACCCCGGGACCTATGCAAGGTTCCGGGGTTTTCGTTTGAGGCCTGCACTCGATCTGCTGATGCAAGTAGGCAGTCTGCCCGGCGGGGAGGTGGTTGATCTGGGCTGCGGTGATGGCGCAGCGGCACCCGCGTTGCGGACACGGTTTGCCAAGCGGCGGGTGGTGGGGGTCGATGCATCGCCAGCAATGCTGTCCAAGGCGCGGGGGTATCATGCGACCGTGCTGGCCAATGTGGCGACTTGGGCGCCGCCTGCGCCGCCTGCGCTGATATTCTCCAATGCGGTGCTGCACTGGTTGCCGGATCATGCGGCGCTGTTCCCGCGTCTGGCCGAGCTTTTGCCCTCGGGCGGTGTGCTGGCTTTGCAGATGCCGCGTCAGTTCGGCGCGCCGTCGCACGCGCTGATGCGGCAGGTGGCGGCGGGGCTGTTTCCAGACAGGTTTGATCACTTCGGACCGCCTGCGCCGGTGCATGGGCGTGAGGTGTATCACCGGATGCTGCGCCCTTTGGGCGAGGTGTCGGTCTGGGAAACCGAATACCTGCAGCGCTTGCCGCCTGAGACCGAGGGCCATCCAGTGCGGCACTTCACTCGATCCACGGCGCTGCGGCCCTATGCCGAGCGGCTGAGCCCGGACGAATTGTTGCGTTTCATCGCGGCCTATGATGCTGCGCTGGCCGAGGCCTATCTGGCAGAGGCGGATGGGTCGGTGCTGTTTCCCTTCCGACGGTTGTTCATCACGCTGACCAAGGGTTGAGGCTGGCGCGATGCTCTGCCAATCATCGGGGAGCAGAAGGAGCGACCCATGCCTGCCCTTATCAAGACGAGCTACACCGGTACCGTGACGTGGCTGGGCCATCAGCCGGTTCCCGTGGACCACCTGATCATCACGGCGAAGCCCGTAGAGGTGATGCCGCTGTCCTTTGCCGGGCCCGAGGATGAGGTTCATGCGGGGCTGACCCGACCATCCTGTAGCCGGGTTCTGACGCAGCATCCCCGCGGGACGACGATCCGCAATGTGCGGCAGTTGTGCGTGGTCAGCGCCGAAGAGATGGCGGCGGTTGCGGCGGAATTGGGGCTTGATGCGTTCGACTATGCCTGGGTCGGGGCCTCGGTCGTGGTGTCGGGCATCCCCGATTTCACGCATCTGCCGCCGTCGGCGCGTCTGCAGGGGCCGGATGGTGTGACGCTGGTGGTGGACATGGAAAACCACCCCTGCATCGAACCCGCCGCCACGATCGAGAGGGCGCGACCGGGGCATGGCAAGGCGTTCAAGGCTGCGGCCAAGGACCGCCGGGGCGTGACCGCATGGGTGGAACGCGAGGGCACGGTGCGGATCGGGGATAAGCTGACCGTGCATGTGCCGGGTCAGCGGGAATGGCGGCCGGGACTGATCTAGGCGACGCATCCAGCCTTTGCGAGGTCGGTTTCCCGGTGTGCTTTGGCATGCCGTCACAGTAGTGTCCGCGCGGGAACTGGGCGCAATCGCCCGACGGAGGAACTGACGTGAGCCACAAGACCGATATCGAGATTGCCCGCGAGGCGAACAAGCGTCCCATCATGGAGATCGGGGCCAGGCTTGGGATCGGGGCGGATGACCTGTTGCCGTATGGCCATGACAAGGCCAAGCTGAGCCAGAGCTTTATCGACGCCGTGCAGAGCCGTCCGGATGGCAAGCTGATCCTTGTGACCGCGATCAACCCGACGCCTGCGGGCGAGGGCAAGACGACGACGACGGTGGGTCTGGGCGATGGTCTGAACCGGATCGGGAAGAAGGCTGTCGTGTGTATCCGCGAGGCTTCGCTGGGGCCCAACTTCGGCATGAAGGGTGGCGCGGCGGGAGGTGGCTATGCGCAGGTCGTGCCGATGGAGGAGATGAACCTTCACTTCACTGGCGATTTCCATGCAATCACTTCGGCGCATAACCTGCTGTCGGCGATGATCGATAACCATATCTACTGGGGCAACGAACTCGACATCGACGAGCGCCGGATTGTCTGGCGGCGCGTGATGGACATGAATGACCGGGCGCTGCGCGACATGGTTGTCAGCCTTGGTGGCGTGGCCAACGGGTTTCCCCGGCAGACAGGGTTCGACATCACGGTCGCGTCCGAAGTCATGGCGATCCTCTGCCTGTCGAAGAACCTTGAAGATTTGCAGCAGCGGCTGGGCGATATCGTCGTCGCCTATACGCGGGAAAAGAAACCAATCTATTGTCGCGACATCAAGGCGGACGGGGCGATGACCGTCCTTCTCAAGGACGCGATGCAGCCGAACCTGGTGCAGACGCTGGAAAACAACCCCGCGTTCGTGCATGGCGGGCCGTTTGCGAATATCGCGCATGGCTGCAATTCGGTCATCGCGACGACGACGGCGCTGAAGCTGGGCGAATACGTCGTGACCGAAGCCGGGTTCGGGGCCGATCTGGGGGCCGAGAAGTTCTTTGACATCAAGTGCCGCAAGGCGGGGTTGAAGCCTTCTGCCGCTGTGATCGTTGCCACAGTGCGGGCGATGAAGATGAACGGCGGTGTGGCCAAGGCGGACCTCGGGACCGAAAACGTGGCTGCCGTACAGAAGGGCTGCCCGAACCTGGGCCGTCATATTGCCAACGTGAAGTCCTTTGGCGTGCCCGTCGTCGTCGCGATCAACCATTTCTACAGTGACACGGATGCCGAGATCGCAGCGGTCAAGGCCTATGTGGCCGAACAGGGGTCGGAAGCGATCCTCTGCAAGCATTGGGCGCAAGGCTCTGCCGGGATCGAGGATCTGGCGCACAAGGTCGTGGAATTGGCCGAAAGCGGCTTGGCGGATTTCAAGCCGCTGTATCCTGACGAAATGTCTTTGTTCGACAAGATCGAGGCTGTGGCAAAGGGCATCTATCGTGCTGACGGCGTGGAGGCGGAAAAGTCGATCCGCGAGCAGCTCAAGGTCTGGGAGGCGGCTGGCTATGGCCATCTGCCGGTCTGCATGGCCAAGACGCAGTACAGCTTTACCACTGATCCCAACATGCGCGGCGCGCCGACCGGGTTCACGATCCCGGTCCGCGAGGTGCGCCTGTCGGCCGGGGCCGGGTTCATCGTGGCGATCTGCGGTGAGATCATGACGATGCCGGGCCTGCCCCGCGTCCCGTCGGCCGAAGTGATCCGTCTGAATGCAGCGGGCCAGATCGAAGGGCTGTTCTGAGAAAGGCCGCTTGGTCGCATTGATCTTTGGCCTTCGTTGACCGACATGACATGCGGGCAACGACGGGTGGCCAAGAGATGAAGAAACCGCAGGACTGCACGACGATGGCCGATATCCGGGCCGAGATTGACCGTCTGGACGAGGAGCTTGTCCGGCTTTTTGCCGAACGGGCGGGCTATATCGACCGGGCGAGCGAAATCAAGGCCGAGATCAACTGGCCGGCGCGGATCGGCAGTCGTGTAGAAGAAGTGGTGAGCAATGTCCGCGCCCATGCGCTGACTTACGGCCTGCCGCCCGAGCTTGTTGAAAAGCTGTGGCGGCGGTTGATCGACTGGTCCATCGCGCGCGAGGAGAGCCGCCTTGGCCCTGACAGTCTGCGAAAGGACGAATGAAATGACGGCGAAACTGATCGACGGCAAGGCCTTTGCTTTCACCGTACGCGAGAAGGTTGCGGCCCATGTCTCGCGGATCAAGGAAGAGGCCGGGGTGGTGCCCGGTCTGGCCGTGGTTCTGGTGGGCGAGGACCCGGCGAGCCAGGTCTATGTGCGGTCCAAGGGCAAGCAGACGGTCGAGGTCGGGATGGCGTCGTTCGAGCACAAGCTGGCGGCGGACACGTCCGAGGCAGTGCTGCTGGCGCTCATTGCGTCGCTGAACGCCGATTCGGCGGTCCACGGGATTCTGGTACAACTGCCGCTGCCCGAGCATCTGGACAGCGGTCTGGTGATCAACAGCATTGACCCGGCCAAGGATGTGGACGGGTTCCATATTTCGAACGTCGGCCTTCTGGCGACCGGGCAGAAGTCGATGGTGCCCTGCACGCCGCTGGGGTGCCTGATGCTATTGCGGGATCATCACGGGTCTTTGGCCGGGATGAATGCCGTGGTGATCGGTCGGTCGAACATTGTGGGCAAGCCTATGGCGCAATTGCTGCTGGGTGATAGCTGCACGGTGACGATTGCCCATTCGCGGACAAAGGATCTGCCCGGTGTCGTGCGACAGGCCGATATCGTCGTCGCGGCAGTGGGCCGGCCAGAGATGGTAACGGGCGACTGGATCAAACCGGGGGCCACGGTGATCGACGTGGGTATCAACCGGGTTGAGGGCGAGAGCGGCAAGACCCTGCTGGTGGGTGATGTGGATTTCGCCAGTGCCAGTGCCGTGGCCGGTGCGATCACGCCCGTGCCAGGCGGTGTGGGGCCGATGACGATTGCCTGCCTGCTGGCCAATACGCTGACCGCCTGCTGCCGGGCGCTGGACCTGCCCGAGCCGGAAGGTCTGACGGCCTGAACCAATGTGGCCAAACGTAACACTGGCTGGCGCGATGCCGTGAATGTTATGTTTGGATCAACTACGGACAGGCTAGAGACGAAATGAAGTGCGGATCAGATTGGTCCGGTTACCGCTTGTTGTTTTCAACGCCATCGATACAGGACAGATCCTTGGCCTTCAGACCGATCACCGGCGCCATCAACCGGATGTCTGTAATCATATGGATGGCGGCATCTGTTGTGGCGGTCATTGCCGGCCCGTTCGACACCTATGCAAACATGGGGCTTGGCACCCGGACAGCCTATTGGACGGGCCTGATTGGCCTTTCGATCGTCATGGCCCATGCGATCCGGACGAGCGTCAAGCATTACTGGCCCGATCTGAACCGCAATGTCAGTGGCGGATTGATCAACCTGGTCTTCTCGGTCCTGTTTTCAGGCATCGTCGAACGTACCAATCACCTTATTCTTGATGCCGAGGCAAATGCGGGCATGAACCATATTGAGGTGTTCATATTTGTTCTGGCGATTACCTCGATGTTGTCGGTCATCCGGCGCTTTGTTCAGGATGGATTGTGGCAGGCGCGGCAGGCGAGTGATGAGACAGTCGCGGCGTCAGCTACAGAGCGGCCCAGGCTTCTTGACCGGCTGACAGTCGTTGAGGGGGCCCGGGTCGTGCGGATGACGGTGGATGACCACTATGTCATCCTGCATCTGAGTGACGGGTCCGAGCAGCGTCTGCTGATGCGGTTCGCCGATGCCGTGGCCGAGATGGCAGGGCAGCCGGGTCTTCTGACGCACCGGTCGCACTGGGTTTCTCTCGATATGGTGGCAGGGGTCAGCCGCGAGAGCGGACGGGAGGTTGTTGTGCTCAAGACCGGGGAGCATGTGCCGCTGAGCCGGACCTATCGCAGTGCGTTCGAGGAGCGGGGCTTTGCGGCCCCTGCCCCGTCGCGTCTGGCGATGACCACCGAGTAGGCTTTCACCTGATCGATTCTTCCAGACGGACATAGCTGGTTTCCATGCCATCGGTCATGCCGGTGGCGACCATGGCGTCCATTGCTGCAGCGTCTGGGACGGACATTGTCATGATCATGCGGGTGCCGGTGCCTTCGGGTGTGAAGGTGGTTTCGACCATATTCTCAGGCGTTTGGTCGGGGAGGAACATGCGTTCGACGTGGAGCATGCGGTGGGGCGCCTCGACTGTGATGTATTCGCCGGTGGCGTAGAATGAATGGCCCGTCGCGTCTTTCCGCCAGACGAAGCGAAAGGAACCGCCCGGGCGGGCGTCGCTGAGGCATTCGGGCATGGACCAGCCGTCGGGGCCGAGGAGCCATTTGGGGATCAGGGCCGGATCGGTGTGGGCGGCATAAACGCGCGCCGGGGGGGCCGCGAAGAAGCGCGAGACGCGGAGGGTCGTCGGGCTGGTGCGGGTGATTTCCAGGGTCATGGCTTGTCCTTTTCTTCCGGGTCCTGGGTGAGGAGGGCGTCGAGGCGCTGGTAGTTGGCCTCCATGCTGTTGCGGAGCCGGGCGAGCCAGTCTTCGACGGGGGCGAGCGCATCAGGGGCGAGACGGCAAGGGTGGCGGGTGCCGTCTGTGCGGCGGAGGATCAGGCCCGCGCGTTCCAGCACCTTGAGGTGATGCGAGACTGCGGGCTGCGACATCGCGAAGGGGGCCGCGATTTCGAGTACGGTCGCCTCGCCTTTGGCCAGCCGCAGGAGGATGGCGCGGCGGGTGGGGTCGGCGAGGGCGGCGAGGCGGGAATCGAGGGTGGTTAACATGGGGGAGTCTCGGTTGTGATGAAAGTGGTTATTTATATAAATATTTATTTATGCACGTGGCAAAGATTAAGGAAGCGGGGGATTCTGTTCATTTGTGCGGGGGGTGGATTCTGGTTGGGCGGATCGGGGTCGGTCCGCAGCCAGTGAAGTGGTTATCGCAGGCAAAGGTTGGTGAAGGGTGGCCTGAGCGTGCGGTTGTTCTAATCGCGCATCGCGCGGCGGAGGGGCACCGGCGGGGCGCGGTCCGGGCGGGCAAGGGGGAGGGGGGCGAGGATGGTCTTGCGACCGGTCAGGATAGCGAAGGCCCGGGGGGCGAAGAGGCTGCGGAGGGCGGGGTCGGTCCCGTGCAGGCCGCCGGTATAGGTGCCATAGGCGGGCAGGATCAGGCGGCGGTCGTCGAAGACAAAGCAGGGACGGGCGCTGCCGGCGCCGGGCAGCGCGAGTTTGGGGTGGTAGTGGCCTGAGACTTCGTAGTCCGTCGTTGGTGTGGCGGCGTGACGGAAGGTGATGGGGCCGATGTGGAAGGCAGCAAGGTGGGTGCCGCCGAGGTTGAGCGGGGCGGGGTCGTGATTGCCTGCGATCCAGATCCAGTGGCGGCCCGCCTGAAGCTGGAGGAGGCGGGTGAGGTTGTCTTCTTTCAGGCTATCGGCGGCGGCGGGGTCGTCGAAGCTGTCGCCGAGGCAGATCACAGTGCGGGCGCCGGTAGCGGCGAGGTCGGCATCGAGGCGATCGAGCGTGGCCTCGGTATCAAACGGGGGAAGCATGAGGCCCTGACGGCGGGCGATTCGGTCGGATTTGCCGAGGTGGAGGTCGGAAACGCAGAGGAGTTCTTCGGCGGGAAGGGAGAGGGCGCCTGAGGGGAGGGCCGTGAGGGTGGTTCCGGCAAAGGGGAATGCTTGGGTGTTCATGCTGTGTTCTTGCCGGGTTGTGGTGTGGGGGGCAAGGGGGTGTGTGGTGGGGGCGGTTGTTCTGCGTGGGCCACGCGGCCTTGACTTACCGGTGCGGTGTGAGTGGGGCGGTGATTCCGCTGGAAGCCCCGCTGGTTCCGCTCAGGATGGGTGTGCGCTTCGTTTCGTTTGTCGTCGGGGCCGCTGGAGAGTTCTGGGTTCACAACCCCGCCAGCCCGGCTTCGGCCAGTAATCGCGCGGCGGCGGATTCGGCGAGGCGTTCACGGGCTTCTCCGGCGATGGGGACCCGACCCATTTCGAGGAACATGGGGGCAGCAAGAGGCGTGACGCGGTTCAGGCGAATATGGTCGATGCGGCCGCGGGTGCGGGAGATGAGTTCCTCGATCCGGCCGAAATCGACAAGGCCGCGCATCGCTTCTTCACGTGTGATCTGGAGGATGAGGTGGTCGGGGTCGTATTTGGTGAGCGTATCGTAGAGGATGTCGGAGGAAAAAGTCGCCTGCCGCCCGGATTTACGGGCGGCGGGGAGGTTCTTTTCGATCAGGCCCGCAATGGTGGCCGAGGCGCGGAAGGTGCGCTTCATCACGGCATTGCCTTTGAGCCATGTTTCGAACCCGGCACGCAGGTCGGTCGCGTCGAACAAAGGCGCGGGATCGGTCAGGGGGACGAGGCCCCAGACGAGCGTGGCATAGTCGGTGGCGACAAAACCGAGCGGTTGGAGGCCGAGGGTTTCCATCCGCTGGGTGAGGAGGAGGCCAAGGGTCTGCTGGGCGTTGCGGCCGGCAAAGCTGTAGAAGCAGGTGTAGTCGCGGCCTTCGTCGGGAAAGCTTTCGATGAGGATGCGATCGGCCTCGGGCAATTTGGAGACCTGTCTTTGGAGCGAGAGCCAGCTTGCCGTGTGGGCGGGGAGTTCGGGCCAGCTGTCCTGTTGGAACATGCGCAGGATGCGGGAGGACAGTTGCGTCGAGGTGGCGAATTTGGTGCCCATGAAGGTGGCAATCTTGGGCGTCTTGCCGGGGGCGCGCGACACCTCGACCGTCATTTCGCGTAAGGATTCGTAGCGGACGATCTGGCCGCCGATCAGGAAAGTGTCGCCGGGGGTGAGGGTGGCGGCGAAATCCTCTTCGATTTCGCCCAAGGGCATCCCGCTGCCCCGGAAGCGGACCTTGACGAGGTCGGTGTTCTGGATCGTGCCGATGTTCATGCGGATGCGCTGGGCGGCACGGGGATCGCGGAGTTGCCAGAGCCCGTCGGGGCGCTGTTGCAGACGGCGCCAGCGATCGTAGGCCCGCAGGCCATAGCCGCCGGTGGCGCAGAAATCGAGGCAGGCGTCAAAGGCGGGGCGGGTCAGCGTGGCATAAGCGCCGACGGAGCGGACTTCGCCATAGAGCGCATCGGCGGAGAAGGGGCCGGCGCAGGCGGTGATGAGGATGTGCTGGCAGAGGACATCGCGGGGGCCCGCACCGCGCGGGTCGCCGTCGAGATCGTGGGCGCGGGCGGCCTCCAACGCGGCGACGCATTCGACGACTTCGAAGCGGTTGGCGGGGACGAGCAGGGCTTTGGAGGGGGCGTTGTAGCGGTGGTTGGCGCGGCCGATGCGCTGGATCAGGCGTTTGACATTCTTGGGCGCGCCCACCTGAATGACAAGGTCTACATCGCCCCAGTCGATGCCAAGGTCAAGCGAGCCGGTGCAGACGATGGCCTTGAGTTGGCCAGCAACCATCGCGGCCTCGACCGCTTCGCGCTGTTCGCGTGACAGGCTGCCGTGGTGGATGCCGATCGGGAGGCTGTCGTCGTTGGCGAGCCAGAGGTTGTGAAAGAAGATCTCGGCCTGGGCGCGGGTGTTGTGGAAGATGAGGGTGGTCTTGTGGCACCTTACCTCGTCCAGCACAGCCGGGATCGCGTATTTCGCGCCGCCACCGGCCCAGGGGGGGCGTTCGTCGGTGACCATCATGGAGATGTCGGGCTCGGGTCCCGGATCGGCGTGCAGGATGGCGCAGGGATCGGGGTTGCGGGCGAGGAGGCGGGCGATGGCGGCAGGGTCCTCGACCGTCGCAGAAAGGCCCACGCGGCGCAGGCCCGGGGCGAGGGTCTGAAGCCGGGAGAGGGCGAGCATGAGTTGGTCACCGCGTTTGGATTCCGCCAGCGCGTGGATTTCGTCGATGATGACGCGGGAGAGGCCCGCGAACATGCGGGGGGCGTCTTCGTAACTGACGAGAAGGGCGAGGCTTTCGGGGGTGGTGAGCAGGATGTGGGGCGGATCGGCGCGCTGGCGGCGTTTCTGGGTGTAGGAGGTGTCGCCGGTCCGGTCCTCGACCCTGATCGGAAGGGCCATTTCGGTGACAGGGGTGGTGAGGTTGCGGCGGATGTCGGCGGCGAGCGCCTTGAGGGGGGAGACGTAGAGGGTGTGGAGGCCCTTGTGGGCGCCGTCTGCGAGTTCGAGGAGCGTGGGGAGGAAACCCGCCAGCGTCTTCCCCCCGCCGGTGGGAGCAATGAGAAGGAGGGCGGGGTCGTCGGCGCGGGCAAGCATCGCGGATTGGTGGGGGTGGATCGTCCAGCCGCGTCTTGCGAACCAATCGGAGAAGGTCGGGGGGAATGCGGTCATGGCCGCATTGGTGAACAAGAGGTGAACAAGGTCAAGGGGGATTTGCGGGGTAGTTCGGCGAATCGGGTGTAAGTTATTGATATTGTGATGGTAACGGGTTGCGGTATTCTGTCGGTATTACGTCGGTATTACGTCGGTAAAACGTCGGTATTTTTTTGCTGATCGGGGGGTGTTAACGCATCGTGCGGTGGAGGATAGAAGGTCTTCCGGGGGAGTTCCGGTCAGGATGCGGAGGCAATGGTTGAGAACCGGTTACGGGTGCGTGCGGGCACCTCGGGGTCTGCTTGCGGAGGGCGTCTGTCCGGCCTGCACTGTGGCCCGAAATGGATCATTGGGCCAGATTCGCAGCGAAGGCTGCAGTGCCTTTGCTTTGTGGTTGAATGCTCGCACTGTCATGGACAACCGGAAGAGGGGCTTTGGATTTGTCTGACCGAATGCCGAGGTTTGCCTGACTGCCCGGCAGGATCTTCTTGCAGCATTCACCCGTCCTTCGCTGGATGCCCAAACTGATCTTGATTTCCGGATTGTCGTCATCACATCTGCACTCTTGCCGGCGTCCTATCGGGAGCGGCTGGGCCAGCATGCGGAGATACGTCCCTGGATGACCATCAGGGACATTCCACAGACATTGAGTTTCCTTGAAGCGGCTCGATCTGCACTTCGCGATGCTGTCGCCGAAGCGGGCGCTGGTGCGGACAATCGGATCATGCATTTCCGCCTTCCGTTCGGGTTCCTGACCTCGCGCGGCCAGTAGAGCAGGTGGGGCGGCTGGCTTTGTTTGAACTGCGTCCCGGCATCATTGAAGGCGAGGCGCTTGCGGAGTTTCTTTGGTCAGCGAAGCAAGGCGGGACCGACAGTTACGCGTAGCCGACAGGTCTTGGGTTGGTCTCTTCGGGGCACTGGGCCTTTGCAGATTACTTCACGATCCTTTCGTCGCGCACGAACATGTTGGCCCAGGCGCGGTCGATCAGTTCGGGGGTCATCTGGTAGGGAATGCCTTCGAAATTGCAGATCGCGATCATCTGATCGATCAGGAAGACCGGCTGATAATTGGCGAAAACGTTGTCGATCGTGGGGTATTTCACCTTGAGCAGGTGGATGAGCGAGGCCTCGTCCAGCGGCATCTTGCGCTTGCGGGCGACCATGGCAAAGATCTTGAGAAATTCATCCTGACTAGGGCCGTCGATCTTGATCTTGAAGAAGATCCGACGAAGGGCGGCGCGGTCGAATATCTCGTTCGGGTGGAAGTTGGTTGAAAAGATGACGAGCGTGTCGAAGGGCACTTCGAACTTTTCGCCCGACTTGAGGGCGAGGATGTCGCGGCCTTCTTCGAGCGGCACGATCCAGCGGTTGACGAGTTTCTGGGGCGGTTCGGCCTGACGGCCAAGGTCGTCGACGATGAACACCCCGCCCGAGGCCTTTAGCTGGAGGGGGGCCTGATAAGTGCGGCCGACCGGGTTGTAGACCAGGTCGAGCATGGAGAGCGAGAGTTCACCGCCGGTGATGACGGTTGGGCGTTCGCAGCGGACATAGCGGGTGTCGTAGCGGCCGGAGGTGCGGCGGAGGACACTGGGATCGTCCAGATCCTCTTCGGCCGAGGAGTGGACGATGGGGTCATAGACGGTAATGACCTGGCCCGTGTATTCGATGGCACGGGGGATGTAGATCTTGTCCCCGAGCGCGTCGCGGATGCCGTTCGAGATCGAGGATTTCCCGTTGCCAGGGGGGCCGTACATGAGGACCGAGCGGCCGGCGCTGACGGCGGGGCCAAGCTGGTCGATCAGGGATGGCGGCAGGATCAGGTCGCCCATCGCGGCCATGAGCTGTTCGCGGGCAACCTGGAGGTTTCGGATCGACTGGCGTTTGACCTGTTGGGTATAGATGGCCAGCGGGACGGGCATGGCGCCGTAGTATTCAGATTGGGCCAGCGCATCGAGCGCGCGGGCCTTGCCGCCGTCGGTGAGCTGATAGGCCATTTCGTTGCCGTTGTTGGCGTTCAGAGTGCCCATCGCTTCGAGCAGTTTCTGGCCGCGGACAAGGTCGACGAGTTCCTGGGTCACGGGGATGGGCAGGCAGATGGCGCGGGAGATGTCGGAGACCAGCGTCACGTTCATGCGGAACATGGTCTTCAGCAGGATATCCCGCATCATCGTAATGGGCAGCTGCATCCCCTCGAGCGTCTTGGGGGCGGGCGGAGCCATGACGGAGGTGACCAGCATGTTCATCGGGTGGACCCTGTCGCGATATGGTTGAGCCGTCAGAAAGACGGGAGATGATGCATCGTGTATCGAGGGGGTTTATGGCGAAATATGGGAGGAATGGTTGCGGAGGTGGGGCAGCGGGAATCTTCTATGCAACCGGGCCGCTTTTCCACCGACCTTGCTGTCTCAGGCGGTGGTGATGGCCAGCGTCAGGTAAGCCACGAGGGTGGCCCCGAGGGCGAGGCCCATGGGAAACCGTTTGCCGGTGGTCCAGCTTTCCCAGTCGGGAACGAGGCGGCGGAGCGGGCTGTATTTCACCAGGCGGTGTGTGACCCAGGCCGCGAGAAGGCAGACGGCGAAGGTGAGGACGAGGAGGCGCCAGTCGGAGGCGGCGATGAAGGGGGCAGCGGCAGCGGCGAATTTGGCGTCACCAGCGCCGACAAGGCGGACGATGTTCAGCAGCATGCCGAGGATCAGCACCACGACAAGGTGGGACCAGCGCCAGAGGTAGTTGTCGAGCTGATCGCGGAATGCAATGAGACCGAGGACGGCGAAGCCCGCGACCAGCGCAAAGACGGCGCGGTTGGGGATCTTCATGGTCTTCATGTCCGACCAGGCGACATAAAGGCCGATCGGCAAGGCCGCGATGAGCAGCCATGCCGCCTGCGGGGCGGTCGTCCCCATGGTCAGAAGATCAACCGTTGCCATTGGCGTCAGGTCGCGCCGCCGGTTTCGTCCAGCGCGGCAAGGGCGCGGGACGCCTCTTCGAAATGCTGCGGGTTGGTTTCGATGGCGTCCACAAGAAGTGCCCGGCCCATCGAGATATCGTTCTGTTTGATCGCGGTAAGGGCCAGCGTGTAGAGCAGCTGGGCGCGTTCCTGCTGCGTCATCGCGATGACGGGCAGGTCGTAGTTGCGCTGGGCGCCGCGGGCGAGGACGAGGTTGTTCTTGGCGGTGAACATCGTGGGTTCATAGCGCAAGGCATCGGTAAACAGGCGTTCTGCCCCGTCATAATCGCCGCGCGTCAGCTTGGAGTAGCCCCAATTGTTGAGCACGCCTGCGGGCGTCGTCGTGAGGCCCGCTGCGGTTTCATAAAAGCTGTCGGCCTTGGCCCAGTCTTCGTTCGCGTCGGCGACGACGGCCTCGATCTTGTAGCGTTCAAAGGTTTCGTGGGTGGGCGGGATGGTGTTGAGGACCTGTTCGGCCTCGTCCCACTGATTGTTGCGGACCAGCGATTCGGCCAGACCGACCTGATCGTCGGGGGTGGAACCGGGCATGCCGACGACGATCTTCCAGGAGGCGACGGCCTCGGTCGAGCGGTTGGCGCGGGTGAGGGATTCCGCAAGGCCACGCTGGAGGTCGATCCGGCTGGGATCGTTGGCTGCGGCGCGCTGGAAGTATGACACGGCCTCGTCCGGGTCGGCCGCCTGCATCATCACGTCATTCAGACCGCTTTCGTCGATGACGTTTAGTTCGTTCAGGGCCTTGTCGACTTCCTGATCGCCGGAAGGCTGACATGCCGCAATGCCAAATGCCACCGAGGTGGCCAGTGCGAGATTAACAATGTGGCGCATTTTGACCTGCGTCCTTTTACCTGCTCTTGCCTCAAAGCGGTTCGGTCGTGTCGATTTCGTCAGCGCCACGCCGGACCAGTTGGAACGTTTCGTCCTCTTGGGCAACTGTATAGAACGGGTCATCCAGTTTTGCGAGCGCGAAGCGCAGGTTGTCGCGAATCTGGTCGCTATTGCCGTTGTCCGTTGCATAGGCGCGACGGAACGTCTCGGCGGCTTCGCCGGTCTTGCCCTGTTCCATGAGAACGACGCCCAGATTGTTCCATGCCGGGGCAAAGGTGGGGTCCATTTCGACGGCGCGGCGGAGCAGGACTTCGGCCTGACCGAGGCGGCCGAGGCGCAGGTTGGCGGAGCCGAGAGCCGAGAGCGTATCGACGTTGAGGCCCTGCTGGCCTGCAGCACGGGTATAGGCGTCGAGAGCCAGTTCATACTGGCCTGCGGCCATCAGGCGGTGGCCGACGATCAGGCCGTCGACATCCTCTTCGCCCGAGACACCGGGGGCATAGACGCCGCCCGCAGATTCATTGAGGCCGCCCGATGAACAGGCGGCCACAAGCAGGGTCAAGGCGAGCAGGGGAACGGTGCGACGCGTCATGCGATCCTGGGTTATTCGTCCAGACCCGTAGCCTCTTGTGCGCCGCCCCCAAGGGTTACGTAGATTTCATAGATCGACGGCCCGATCAGAATGATGAGAAGCGGCGGCACCGTCAACATCATGGTGGCGAGTGTCATCTTTGTGGGCAGTGTGTTCGCCTTTTCTTCGGCGCGCATGACACGTTTGTCACGCATTTCACCGGCGTAGACGCGGAGTGCTTCGGCAATTGAGGTACCGAACTGCTGGGACTGGATCAGCACGGTGACGAAGGACGAGATGTCCGGCACGCCGCAGCGTTCGGCCATGTCGCGGAGCACGAGCGTCTTGTCCTTGCCGGCCTTCATTTCGTGGCTGACGATTTCGTATTCGTCGGCCAGATCGGGAAATCCCGAGCGGAGTTCGCGGGACACACGGATGATCGACTGGTCAAGCGACTGGCCGGCTTCTACACAGACGAGCATCATGTCGAGGCTGTCGGGAAAGCCGTTCACGATGTTTTCCTGACGTGTGGCCTGACGGCGGCTGACCCAATACTTCGGGGTCATGTAGCCCACGACGCCGGGGATCAGGATCGACAGGATCGTGGCCTTGGTCGAAGGTTCGCCCGTGGCCGAGTTGTAGATCGCGTAGACGAGGCCAAGGACCAGCAGGCCGAGGCCAAGGGCAAACTGGCAGAAGTGGTAGAACCGGACGGCATTCTTGGACTTGTAGCCAGCCTGGAGAAGCTTCAGGCGGACGGCGGAGTATTCTTTCTCGTTCTGCGGCTCGAGAAAGTTCGAATAGCGTTCCAGCTTGTCCTTGCCCTGATAGGTGCGGAGTTTGTCGTTCTTGTTCTTGACGGTAGCGTCGCGGGTGGGCGCGCGCAGGCGGTCGAGCGGGTCCTTTTCCTTTTGCAGAAGCGCGGGCAGGGCCAGCAGGATCATCACGACGCCCAGCATGCCGGCCGCCATGAGCGGCCCGAAGGGGCCGAGCAGGTCGGTCAGATAAGCGTTGATCGTGTCGAGGAGTTGCATGGTATGCCTTTCAGACCTTGATGTTCACAAGGGCGCGCATGACGAAGACGTTCACGACCAGGAAGCCAGCGACGACAAGACAGGCGGGGACGAAGACCGAGGTCCGGGACACGTCGTCATAGTAGTTGGGCTGGATGATGTTGATGGTGATGATGGCGAGGATCGGGAAGCCCGACAGGAACATGCCCGACCATTTCGCCTCGGCGGTGATGGCCTTGACCCGGCGGAACAGCTTGAACCGGGCGCGGATCACCTTGGCCAGACCGTCAAGGATTTCGGCAAGGTTGCCCCCTGCGGTCTGCTGGATGTTCACGGCCACGGCGAGGAAGCGCATGTCCTGCAAGTCCATCCGTTCGGCCATGGCCTTGAGGCTTTCGCCCATGTCGCGGCCGTAGGCGGCCTCGTCGGCGATGACGCCCATTTCGGTGCCGAGAGGATCGGGCACTTCCTTTGCGACGATACCGATGGCAGAGGAGAAGGGGTGGCCCACGCGGAGTGAGCGGACCATGAGTTCAACGGCGTCGGGCAGTTGTTCCTCGATCAGGCCCATGCGTTTTTTGGCCTTGTTGTTGATCCAGACGGACACGGCGCCGACGCCCATGGCAAGCGACAGCGCGAAGCGGAGCGCGGGATCGGTCTTGGTGCCGACGGTAAGGCCGATAAAGGCCGCAGCGGCCAGAAGAAGCATGATCATGATGATCTGGACGGGCGAGAAGGCGATGTTGGCCTTTTGCGCCTTCGAGGCCAGGATCGAATAGATCGGGATGCCCTTGGACCGGATGTGCTGGGTCATCTCCTTGCGGAGTTGTTCCAGCACCTTTTCGCGTCCGGCACCCTTTTCGAGCAGTTCCAGACGCCGGTTCAGACGGTTGTTCAGGCTGATCGATTTGCCGAACACGGTGAGGTAGATGCCCTCGACAAGCACCAGCACGGCGATGAAGATCAGGCCGTAGATGATCGGTTCGGCTGAGATTTGCATTTGGTCTATCCCGTGATGGGTTCAAAGATGGAGGTGGGCAGGTCGTAGCCCCAGAGCCGGAAGCGTTCCGAGAAGTGGCTGCGCACGCCGGTCGCGGTGAAGTGGCCGATGATCTTGTTGTCGGGGGTGAGGCCCACGCGCTGATAGCGGAACACTTCCTGCATGGAGATCACGTCGCCCTCCATCCCGGTGATTTCGGTGATCGAGACCATGCGGCGCGAGCCGTCCTGCAGGCGGCTGGCCTGCACGATGAGGTTCACGGCGCTTGCGATCTGGGAGCGGACGGCCTTGATCGGCATTTCGATGCCGGCCATCGCGACCATGTTTTCCAGACGGCTGACCCCGTCGCGGGCAGAGTTGGCGTGGATCGTGGTCATTGAACCGTCGTGGCCGGTGTTCATGGCCTGCAGCATGTCGATGACTTCTTCGCCGCGCGTTTCGCCGACGATGATGCGGTCGGGACGCATCCGGAGGGCGTTGCGGAGGCAGTCACGCTGGGTGACGGCGCCCTTGCCTTCGACGTTGGGCGGGCGGCTTTCCATCCGGCCCACGTGGGTCTGTTGCAACTGAAGTTCGGCCGTATCCTCGATCGTGAGGATGCGTTCGCTATTGTCGATGAAGGAGGACAGCGCGTTCAGCGTCGTCGTCTTGCCGGAACCGGTACCGCCCGAGACGATGACGTTGAGGCGGGTCGCAACGGCGGCTTGGAGATATGCGGCCATCTCTTCGGTGAAGGCGCCGAAACGGACCAGATCGTCGATGGCCAGTTTGTCCTTCTTGAACTTCCGGATCGAGACGAGGCTGCCGTCCACGGCAACAGGTGGCACCATCGCGTTGAAGCGCGAACCGTCGGCAAGACGGGCGTCGACATAGGGGTTGGATTCGTCGACGCGCCGGCCCACCGCCGACACGATCTTGTCGATGATCCGCAGGAGGTGCTTTTCATCCTTGAAGGTGACGTCGGTCAACTGAAGTTTGCCCGCGCGTTCGACAAAGATCTGCTGCGGGCCGTTGACCAGAATATCGTTGACCGAATCGTCCTTGAGCAGGGTTTCGAGAGGGCCAAGGCCCGTCACTTCGAAGTAGAGGTCCTGGTTCAGGGTCTGGCGTTCCTCGCGGTTGAGGACGATGCCCATCTGTTCCAGCGTTTCAGTGGAAATCGCATTGATTTCCTGACGCAGGTCGGCCTCGGTCGCCTTTTCAAGGGCGGCGAGGTTGAGGTTGTCCAGAAGCGCCTTGTGCAGTTCAAGCTTGATCTCGGACAGGCGTTCCTTGCGTTTCTTCTCCTTGTCCATGGGCGCGGCTTCGGCGACCTTGGCGGGCAAGGCGCGCATCAGGGATTTGGTGACCGGCTTGCCCGCAGAAAGGCCGGGGGCCGCTGTCTTGGGGACAGCGGCCAGCGCGGGTTTGCTTTCGTCCGGCTTCTTGAACTTGGAAAACATGGATCAGCCTCTCAGGCGCGGACCTTTGCCTTGTTCTTGGCAATGTCGGCGGTGTTGACGTCATGGACGGACTTGGCAAGCTTGGCGATTTCCTTGCGGAGCGGGTTCTTGGGAATGCCTTCAGCCATGGGCACGCCCTGATCGCCGTTATGGGCAACCGGTTTGCCGCCATCGGGCAGTTGCACCTCGATCGATATGCCGAGGCTTTCCGCCAGACGCTTGACCCGGCTTTTGCCGTTCAGGTCGGTGAAACCGGGCGCGCGGTTCAGGATGAAGCGGAACTTGTTGAAGGGCAGCGATTCCGATTGCAGCGCGCGCTTGAGCCGGAGCGCGTTCTGCGCCGAGCGCATTTCAAGTTCGAGCGTCGCAAAGCAGATATGGGCCGCCTGAAGCACGGCTTCGGACCATTCCACGATGACCGGGGGCATGTCGATGACGACATAATCAAAGTTGACGCGTGCCATTTCGATGAGGCGTTCGACATCCTTGGCGTTGATGATGTCGAAGGGCACCATGTCGGTGGGCGCTGTCAGCACATGGAGTTTCTGATTGTAGGCAAGAAGGGCCTGCATGAACGTGTCGCTGTCGATGGACTGGGTATCGGCCAGCATTTCGATCACGGCCTCGCGACGGGGCAGGTCGAGATAGGTCGAGACGCCGCCATATTGCAGTCCGAGGTCCAACAGACAGACGCGCGGCGGCGCTTCCTTGTCCACATTGGCGAGTTCCCAGGCGAGGTTGACGGCAAGCGTCGTGGCCCCGGTGCCGCCGGCCATGCCGTAGATGGGGATGACGACGCCTGAACGATCGCCGGTTGCCTTGAGCTTGTTCTTCATCTCGGGGGCGACGGGTTCTTCGGGCCCTTCGGACGTCACGCGTTCGATGGCGCGGGCGAGTTCGCCTTCGGGCAGGGGATAGGGGACGAATTCGTCGCCACCTTCGCGCAGAAGCTGGTGCAGCGAGGCCGGGGTCACATCTTCGGCGATGATGATGACCTTGATGTGCTGCGCCTTGGCGGCGGTGATGATGTTGATCATGAGCGAGAGGTCTTTTTCGTCCTCGCTATCAAGAGCGATCGCGATGAATTCCATCCCGGCCGCGTCGGGCTGTTCGAGATAGGCCAGTGCCTCGGAAAAGGTCAGGTCGCCCCATCTTTCGCCAAGGGCTGCTTCCATGTCTTCGATCAGAAGGTCGAAATTCTGCACGTCGCGGCTGACGGTGCAGGCCACGATGGGCTGGGGTTCCGGTTGCAGTACTGCGGTCGCGCTCATTGCCTCACGTCCTTTGTCCAAAGGTCCGGCGAAGGCATTGCAACGAAACAACCGTTCTGGCTGCACGTTACCCCCGCCATGACGCCCGTCCGTCATTCAGACGATCCGGACGATCCCATTGGGGTCAAAGTTGCAGGCAAACGTGACGAGATTGGGGCCAAAAAACTGTAATTGTTTGGATTCTTGCGACGATGGCCCGGAATGTCGCCATGTTGTCGCCGGATCAGTGTCCGTTCGCCCCCGGGCAACCGGAACGGGAGAGTCTTTATTCTGTGACGGCCTGAGCGAGCGACGCCGAGGGGACCAGATCGCTGGCCGGTACGCCGGCGCTTTCAACATACTGACGGAAAACGATTTCCGCATATTTGCCGTTCATTACCATCGGATCGGATGCAACAAAACCCGATACTTCGGTCACGGTGCGACGGTTGGTGCGGTTGGGCGCCATGGTCTGGACAAGCGGTCGGGTGTCGCCAAAGCTGACGAGGGCGTCAAGCCGCGAGCGTTCCACGCCGAGCGAGACAAGATAGTCTACGGCAGCCTGCGCCCGACGAAGGCCGAGCTGGTAGTTGGACTCGGCCCCACCCACGAGATCGGTGTTGCCGAAGACCGAGAAGCGGACTTCGGGGAACTGGCGGATCCAGGTTGCCTGCTGTTGCAGGATGCTGCGGGCCTGGCCATCAAGCTGGGATGAGTTGAATTCGAAGTTGATCGTGTTGGGCACTTCGCTGGCGAATCGCTGGGCGAGTTCGACGCGATAGGTGCTGTCCCCGGTCTGGGCCAGCGTATTGTTCATGGTAGAATTGCCAAACCCGTTGACCGGGGGCAGGGCGGTTGGTCCGCAGGCGGCGAGGCCGAAAAGGACCGTGCCAGTGATCACGATATACTTCATCGGTCCGCTCCTTTTCCCTTAGTCCAGCACGTAGCCATAAGACCCGCTGAAATCCTGCCGCGCAACCTCTCCGGCACCGCCGGTCGTGGGCGCCTCGGTCCTGCCGAACAGGAAGAGATCGCTTTGCGACGGCGGGCGGACCCGGTCGGTGGGCAGGGCCAGCGCCTCGCCCCGGGTCGGGGAGACGAGGTGGGCGGTGACGATGATGACCAGTTCGGTCTGATTGCTGGCGTACTGGGCGCTGCGGAAGAGCGCGCCAAGGACGGGGATGTCACCCAGCCAGGGCACCTGACCGTTCAGGTCCGTGAAGTCGTCCGACAGAAGGCCCGCGATGGCAAAGCTTTCGCCGTCCCGCAGTTCGATCGTGCTGGAGGTCTGGCGGGTGCGGAAGGCGTCAACGGTAAAGCCGTTCGACGTGAAGCCGTTTGCCGGGTCGATGGACGACACCGAGGCATCAAGCTGAATGTTGATGACGTCGTTGTCGAGAACGGTCGGCACGAAGTTGAGTGACACACCGAAGGGTTTGTATTCGACCGAGATGGTGCCGCCGTCCTGCGCGATGGGAACGGGGTATTCGCCACCGGCAAGGAAGCTTGCCTCTTGCCCCGAGAGGGCGGTGAGGTTCGGTTCGGCAAGGGTCCGGACGACGCCACGGCTTTCCAGGGCTTCGAGAAGGATGCCGACCTCGACCCCGCCGGCGTTGAAGCCGAAGAGCACTGCGCCTTGGTTCTGGTTGGCCTGCGGGATGTTGCCTGCAAACGAGTTGGCGACGGCGCCTGCGGTGTTGAGCGTGCCGGTCCCGGCCGAGATTCCAAGATCGCCGCCCATCGTGACGCCCTGTGCGGCGATGGAGGCCGAGAGCGATTTGCTGACCGAGCGCTGCATTTCGGCAAAGCGCACGCGGAGCATGACCTGTTGGGTGCCGCCGACGCTCATCAGGTTGGAAACGCGGTCGGGGGCGTAGCGCTGCGCCAGTTCAAGGGCGCGGTCAAGGCGGGTGATCGAGGAGACGGTGCCCGAGAGCACAATGCCGTCGTTGGCGGTCCGCACTTCGATCGGTTCGCCGGGAAGGATCTGTTCGAGGCGTTCCTTGAATTCGGCAATGTCGGGTGTGACGCGGATTTCGACGTTCGAGATCAACGCGCCATCAGAGCCGAGGATCGTGAGCGTCGTACGGCCCGGTTCCTTGCCCAGCACATAGATCGTTCGGTCCGAGAGCGAGGAGATATCGGCGATGCCGGGGTTGGCGATCGAGAGTTCCGCAAAGGGAACGTCACTTTCTACCACGACCGCGCGGTTCATTGGCACGTTGAGGGGCGCGATGGTGTTGCCCGTCAGAACTGTCAGCGTCTCGGCCGGTGCCATGGCCGGAACGTTTGCAACAGCAAGTGTCAGGCCAGCCAAAGCTGCCTTCAGAATATTGTCGTAGCTCATGTGACCTGCCTCTCTGATCACAACGTATGCGGGATTTTTCCCGTCATTTGCTTCATCATGACCGCAGGGCCATTTTTTTGCAAGAATCAATGTATTGGCGGAGGGTCCTTATGTGGATAAGCCGCAACAGTCAGTTGTGCGGAGAATGCAAAAGGCGCGCCGGATTGGCGCGCCTTTGACGTGATTGTCTTTTGAAACAAAACCTTTAGCGGCTTAGTTCGTGCACTCGACGGGGGTCTCGACGATCTCGCTGCCTTTTCGCTCGCGGATCGTGCAGACCCGCGCCACTTCGGGGGCGGCTTCGACAACGGCCACTTCTTCGGTGATGCCAAGCAGGCTGTTCTGATCGACTTCGATCGCCGAGGCGATGGTTTCGTCAGTCAGGCCGACCAGCGACAGCGACAGTGTGCCGGTGGCCTGGGCCTGGGCCAGTTTGGCGACCTGCTGGGGCGAAACCTCGACCGTGACGGTCTGGGCGATAGTTGCGGAGGCCTGGCTGTCTTCGGTTGTCTGGTCAACGGCGACGAGTCTCACGCCGCTTTCGATCAGTCGTGTGACGTCAAGGCCGTTGTCGTTGCCGGCCTGGCCCGTCCAGTAAACGTCGACCCGGTCGCCGGGGCGGAGGAAGCCCGACACGCCGCTGGCCACGTCGAC
This sequence comes from Rhodobacterales bacterium, assembly GCA_026400355.1. Classification (GTDB taxonomy): domain Bacteria; phylum Pseudomonadota; class Alphaproteobacteria; order Rhodobacterales; family Rhodobacteraceae; genus JAPLPE01. Next base: position 188,726 of record JAPLPE010000035.1, read on the forward strand.
GTTTATCGCGAAGGCCCGCATGCCGGCGGACAGGCTTGACGTCAGACCAGTGGCTTCGCCGGGTGAGGTTACCTTGATGGCGAGGATGGGTTCGTTCGGTTCCATCTGGCGGATAACCTGACGAAGCATTTCTGCGCCATTGGGGAAAAGTTCCTCTTCGGTCCGGAACACACCTTCGGGCAGGAAGGGTTCGGCGTAGCGGATGATCTGCACGTCTTCCATGGTGATCGGTTCGCCGTAGGACATCTGGCGTTTGACGGCGTACACTTCGACCGTCGGAACCTGCTCGGCCATGGCCGCACGTTCGCGTGCCAGGGCCACCGCCTGCGCCTCGAAATGCCCGCGGACCATGTAAACAGCGGTACCGGCAAGGCCAACGCCCGCAACCAGAACCAAACCAAAAACTGCTCTCATTTCACTGCCCTTTTCGCAACGCTGACGCCGTGTTGCAGCCCCTTCGAGCAGGGGCCGAGAAACGTCAGGGATTGACTTCTACATTTGCCAGCCGCTCGCCCACCCCGTCTGCGGAGTCGCGGGAAACCGTCGTGATGATCGTTGCAACAGAGATGCCGAAGCTGGCCATCGCGGCGGTCAGAATCACCCAGTCGATCGTCACTGCGCCGGTTTCTTCACCGAGGAAGTTCTTCAGATAGGTGTACATCTTCTCTCCTGTCCGCACCTGGGCTTTGCTCTCGCGTGATGGCTAGACCGGAATTGTGTTGGGAATGGGGTAGGGTCGGGGTGAAACAGTGGACGACCTGTTCCCGTATCGGAAACGAAAAGGACCGCAGCGCGGGGCCGCAGTCCTTTCCTTTGCCTTGCGGCGGGGTCTGGATCAGACGCCGGCACCCGGATCGATCGCGGTCAGTTCGTCGCCGATGTCGCCGGCGAGGTCTTCGGCGCCGCCCGAAACGGTGGTCAGAACGGCGATGCCGAGGCCGGCGCCGTCTTCGTCAGCGCGGAAGTTTTTGATGAAGTTCAGCATGTCATTCCCTCCTGGGGGTGTCACTCAGGGTTACGGTTACCGCGCCGGATCATGTCGGGCCGTCGTCTTGATGACCCGTCCCCGTCGTCGATCAGTTGATATAGCTGTCGGATTGGGGCGGGAGTTTGGCCATGTTCGGCCGTTTTCAGGGTCTGTTAGGGAAAAGCAGAAAGATTGTAGAACAGGGATGATCGGATCAGATTGTTTCGAAAGCGAGAAAATCCCGGCTTTTGGCGCGGCGTGGAGCTGCCTGGGCGAACCGTCGGGCATATGGCCCCCCGGAAATGGAAAAGGACCGCAGCGCGGGGCTGCAGTCCTTTCCTTTGCCTTGCGGCGGGGTCTGGATCAGACGCCGGCACCCGGATCGATCGCGGTCAGTTCGTCGCCGATGTCGCCGGCGAGGTCTTCGGCGCCGCCCGAAACGGTGGTCAGAACGGCGATGCCGAGGCCGGCGAGGTCTTCGGCGCCGCCCGAAACGGTGGTCAGAACGGCGATGCCGAGGCCGACGATGGCGGCGGTCAGCACGACCCAGTCAACGGTCACGGCGCCGTCTTCGTCAGCGCGGAAGTTTTTGATGAAGTTCAGCATGTTGGTCTCTCCTAGGAGCTCACTTGGGTTGCTATCGCTGCGCCGGATCATCTCGGTTCAGCCTGAAGCCTTGCCCGATCCCCGTCGTCGATGCGATCATATAGACGCCGGATTGGGGCGTGATTGGGGCAGGTTTCGTGCATTTTCGCGAGATTTCACCTTTTGTTAAGAAATCTTACAAAATCCTGATATTGAATGATTTTTGTTTCTGCCGGCAGGGTCATGGCCGGCGATTGCGGGAGCAACCGTGGCGAAAGCAACGCAATCGACGCGCGTGCCACCGGCTACGGCTAGGCGAATGGCCGGTTATTTGCAATAGTCTGAACCAACAAGAAAACCCGAGGCAGGCATAAAGGCGCGAATAATGCGTCGTATCATCACGGTGGCAGCAGCCGCCATAATCATCTGTGCCACGCATGTCGCGGCGCAGGAAAACCGGATGCAGCCGGACTTTACCTTTCGCCGGGTGACCGTCCCGGGCGTCAGCGCGTCGAACAGGATCACGGTCCAGATTGATCCGGATGCGCCAAGCGCGATCCGGGCGCCGGACCCGGAAGACGATCTTGATCCGCCAGCCAATGACGACGCAACCGAATCGACGATCGCTTCGGCTCTTGCCGAGGCGACCAGTTCGATTCCCGCCCCTTCGGCCTATGACTGGTTCTGGGCCGCGGTTTCGCCCGCGATGGCGGATTCCGGTCCGGGGCGGCTTGAGCCTGCAGTCGAGGAGATTTCCAATGCACCGGACGGTTCACAGGTGCCGACGCCACGCATGCAGATGATGCAGGATATCGCCCGGGCGCATGGCACGGACATCCTGCGGGCGACTGTTGGGACGAAAGTGTCTCCTGCGCTGGTGCTGGCCATCATCTCGGTCGAGAGTGCGGGGCGGATTGATGCCGTGAGTTCGGCGGGGGCGGCCGGGCTGATGCAGCTCATGCCTGCCACGGCCGAACGATTCGGTGTGACCGACAGGCTTGTTGCCGAGCAGAGCATCATGGGCGGGGTCGCCTATCTGGATTTCCTGATGGGCGAGTTCAAGAGTGACCCGATTCTGGTCATCGCGGGCTATAACTCGGGCGAGGGATCGATCCGGGACAATTCGGGCGTGCCGCCCTATGCCGAGACGCGGGCCTATGTGCCCAAGGTTCTGGCCGCCTGGACCGTGGCGCGGGGGCTGTGCCAGACGCCGCCGGATCTGATCAGCGATGGCTGTGTGTTTGCGGTGAACAATCTTTGAGGGTGGAGGGCGGCACTGCCCGACGCCTGCGGCCCCCCGGGATATCCGGGGCCTGAAGAAGCTGCGGGTCTTTTTCAGTATTGGCCGCGGGTCAGACCGTGAAGAGGTTGGCCCATTCGGGGTGTTTCTTGCGCTGGGCGTTCACATAGGGGCAGAGGGGCACGATGGTGAAGCCTTCGGCGCGGGCGTCGGCCAAGAGGGCCTCGAGAAGTCGGAGGGCAATGCCCCGGCCTGCAAGGGCCGGCGGCACGCCGGTGTGGTCGGCGATGACTTGGGTGGGGGTGAGGATCGAATAGGTCAGCTCCGCCTCACCTTCGGGGAAGGTGATCACATAGCGGCCCCTGGTTTCGCCCTGTTCGCGGCGGACGGCGGGATCAGACAAGGGTGGCCTCGGTCGCGGCGCGGAATTCGGCTTCGGTCACGCCATCAGCCAGTTCGACGATGTGCAGGCCCTTGTGGGTCACGTCGAGCACGCCGAGGTTGGTGATGATGCGGTCGACGACGCCCTTGCCCGTCAGCGGCAGGGTGCATTCGCGCAGCACCTTGCTTTCGCCGTGCTTTGAGGTGTGGTCCATGACGACCACGACGCGGCCCACCCCCGCCACAAGGTCCATCGCGCCACCCATGCCTTTGACCAGCTTGCCGGGGATCATCCAGTTGGCGAGGTCGCCCTTTTCCGAGACTTCCATCGCGCCGAGGATGGCCATGGCGATCTTGCCGCCACGGATCATGCCGAAGGATGTGGCGCTGTCGAAATAGGCCGAATGTGGGAGTTCGGTGATCGTCTGCTTGCCTGCGTTGATGAGGTCGGGGTCTTCCTCTCCCTCATAGGGGAAGGGGCCCATGCCGAGCATGCCGTTTTCGGACTGGAGCGTCACCTCGACCCCTTCTGGGATGTAGTTGGCGACGAGTGTGGGGATGCCGATGCCAAGGTTGACATACATCCCGTCTTTCAGTTCCTGCGCTGCACGGGCGGCCATCTGGTCACGGTCCCAGGGCATCACCGGCGTCCTTTCGGGCGTTTGGGGGGTGGCGGCGGCGGTTCGGCTTCGAAGTCATCGAAGATCGAGGGGTCGATCCCCAGGGCCGCCTGCATGAAGGCCGACAGATTGGCCGAGCTGGCCTGAACAAGCGCGCCGATCAGCGCGGGGTTGGATTTCGCGAATCCCTTGCCGAAAGTGTCGTCGATCTTGTCCACTGCCGCATCGAAGAATTCGTTGGTATAGCTGATGGCCGCGTCGGCGCTGCCGTCACTCCCGTCGATGATGCTCATGGTGTGGTCTCCTTCTTGCGCACGGTTGTCTTTTCGATCCGTTTTTCGTGGTCGCCCTGGATGATGCGGTGCACATAGATGCCTGGAACGTGGATGTGGTCGGGGTCGAGCGCGCCGACGGGGACGATTTCCTCGACTTCGACCACGCAAACACGGCCGCACATGGCGGCGGGCGGGTTGAAGTTGCGGGCGGTCTTGCGGAATACGAGGTTGCCGGTCGCGTCGGCCTTCCAGGCCTTGACGATGGAGAGGTCGGCAAAAAGCCCATGTTCGAGGATATAGGTTTCCCCGTTGAAATCCTTGTGTTCCTTGCCCTCGGCAATGACCGTGCCAACGCCCGTTTTGGTATAGAAACCGGGGATGCCGGCACCACCTGCCCGCATCCGTTCGGCCAGCGTGCCCTGCGGGTTGAATTCGAGTTCCAGTTCACCGGAGAGATACTGGCGCATGAATTCGGCATTCTCGCCCACATAGGATGAGATCATCTTTTTCACTTGCCGCGTCTGCAGGAGGATGCCGATGCCGAAATCGTCGACGCCCGCGTTGTTGGAGGCGAAGGTCAGGTCTTTGGTCCCGGCTTCCTTGATCCCCCGAAGGAGGAGTTCGGGGATCCCGCAGAGGCCGAACCCGCCTGCGGCGATCAGCATGCCGTCATGCAGGAGGCCGTCGAGCGCCTGTGCCGCCGAGCCATACACTTTCTTCATCCCAAGCTCCCGCCGCAATCGTTGGTCTCCGTTTTCGTCGCAACGGTCAGGCAAGTCAATCGCCGCGCCGCAGCATCATGGCGCCGCACCGGGAGCGTATGCATGCAAGATGATCCGTTGCGTCACCCGAACCGCGAGCGGTCCGATTATCTCGGCTCTCCGCAAGGGCTAGTTTGCTGTTTTTCGGACTGCGGCCTTTGTGCGGGCGGCAGACGTAGCGGAAACTGCCTTTGTGGTCGGCGCCTTTTTCGGGGTTGCCTTCTTTGGGGGTGCGGCCTTGTTTGCGGCCCCAGCGGCCGTGGTTTTCCGGGCTGCCTTGGTCTTGCCGCCCTTGCCCGCCTTGTCGTTGACGATCCCGATCGCCTGTTCGAGCGTCACATCCTCGGGCGCCATATCCTTGGGCAGGGTCGCGTTGACCTTGTCCCATTTGATATAGGGGCCGTAGCGGCCGGGCATGACCGCGATGGCACCACCGTTCGGATGGTCGCCCAGTTCCTTGAGTGCCTTGGCGGGGGCGGATGCCCCGCGGCCGCCGCGGCCGGCGGCCTTTTGGGCCAGAACCTCGACCGCGCGGTTCATGCCAATGGTGAAGACCTCGTCCACGTCGCGGATGTTGGCATAGACGGTGCCGTGCTTGATGTAAGGGCCGAAGCGGCCGATCCCGGCTTCGACCATCACGCCGTCTTGGGGATGGGGGCCGATGTCGCGGGGGAGGTTGAGGAGCTGAAGGGCTTTCTCAAGGTCCGTGTCGGCGGCCTGCCAGCCTTTGGGGAGGCTGGCGCGGGGGGGCTTGGGTTGGTCTTCGGTCGGCTCTCCGCGCTGGACATAGGGGCCAAAGCGGCCGTCGCGCAGGCTGATCGCGTCGCCATTGTCATGGCCGAGGAGGCGGCCGTCCGGGCCGATCCCGGCTTCTTCCATGCCGGGGGGGCCGAAGGGGCGGGTGTAGCGGCATTCGGGGTAGTTCGAGCAGCCAATGAACGCCCCGCCGGAGCGGGCGGTGCGCATGGAGAGACGGCCCACGTTGCAGTTGGGGCAGAGGCGGGGGTCGGAGCCGTCCTCTTTCGCGGGGAACAGGTGGGGTTCGAGGACTTCGTTGATCTTGTCGAGTACCTCGCCGATACGGAGGTCGGCGGTTTCGGCGAGCGCGGCTGAGAAATCGCGCCAGAAGCGGGTGAGGACGTCCTTGTAGGCGACATCGCCCGCGCTGACCTCGTCCAGCTGGTTTTCGAGGTCTGCCGTAAAGTCGTATTCGACGTATTTGCGGAAGTAGTTTGAGAGGAACACCGTGACGAGGCGGCCCTTGTCCTGCGGGATGAGGCGACCCTTGTCCTTGGTCACGTAGTCGCGGTCCTGGATCGTGGTCACGATCGAGGCATAGGTCGAGGGACGGCCGATGCCGAGTTCTTCCATCCGCTTGACCAGCGTCGCCTCGGTGTAGCGGGGGGGCGGTTGAGTGAAATGCTGTGCGGGGGTGATCTTGTCCTTGACGGCGGGTTCGCCTGCGGTGATCTGGGGCAGGCGGGCGTCTTCGTCATCGGTGACCGAATCGTCGCGGCCTTCTTCGTAGATGGCAATGAAACCTTCGAAGAGGACGACCTGACCGGTGGCGCGCAGAACAACCTGCCCGTCGGCACTGCCCACATCGACGGTGGTGCGTTCAAGCTGGGCTGCGGCCATCTGGGACGCGATGGTGCGTTTGTAGATCAGGTCATAGAGCCTGCGCTGGTCGGCGTCGGTGATTTTCAGTTTTTCTGTGCCAAGCATCATGTCGGTCGGACGGATGCATTCGTGGGCTTCCTGCGCGTTCTTGGCCTTGTTCTTGTACATGCGGGGGCTGGAGGGAAGGTGCTTTTCCCCGAACTTGACCCGGATCGCGTCGCGGGCGGCCATCACGGCCTCGGGTGCCATGTCGATCCCGTCGGTCCGCATATAGGTGATGAGGCCTGCTTCGTAGAGGCGCTGGGCGGCGGACATGGCCTGTTTCGCGCCCATGCCGAACTTGCGCGACGCCTCTTGCTGGAGGGTCGAGGTCATGAAGGGAGGCGCGGGGTTGCGGGTTGCGGGTTTGGCTTCGACCGAGAGGACGGAGAGATCGCGGGAGCGGATGGCCTGCACAGCCATTTCGGCAGCGGTTTCGTTCTTGAGGTCGAATTTGTCGAGTTTCCTGCCCGCGAGCGTCATGAGGCGGGCTTCATAGGTCTGGTTGCGGGGCGTTTTGAGCGTGGCGGCGACGGTCCAGAATTCCTGGGCGCGGAAGGCCTCGATCTCCATCTCGCGGTCCACGATCAGGCGAAGGCAGACGGATTGCACACGGCCTGCGGACTTTGCGCCGGGAAGTTTGCGCCACAGCACGGGGGAGAGGTTGAAGCCCACGAGATAATCAAGCGCGCGGCGGGCAAGGTAGGCTTCGACCAAGGGCGCGTCGACCTGACGAGGGTGGGCCATCGCCTCGGTCACGGCGGCCTTGGTGATCGCGTTGAAGGTGACGCGGCTGACGGCGGTGTCCTTCTTGATCGCCTTGCGGTCGCGCAGCGCCTCGGTCAGGTGCCAGGAGATGGCCTCACCTTCGCGGTCAGGGTCGGTGGCGAGGATGAGGTTGGGGTCGTCTTTCAGTGCATCAGCGATGGCCTTGAGATGCTTGCGGCTGTCGGTGTCCACCTCCCAGAGCATGGCGAAATCCTGGTCGGGATCGACCGAGCCGTCCTTGGGGGGGAGGTCGCGGACATGGCCGTAAGAGGCGAGAACGGTGTAGTCGCTGCCCAGATATTTGTTGATTGTCTTGGCCTTGGCCGGGGATTCGACGACAACGACGGGCATAGGAAATCCTTGACAGCAAACGGAGAGCCATGGGCCCTGCTACATGGGCTTTGGGGTCCGGTATTGTCAATGCGGGGCAGGCTGTCGCGGCGCAGTTTCGCGGGCATCGGCGTAACTATCTGTAAGATAAAAATATTTCGTGGTGACGTCGGCTTTGTCAGTCAACGCGGGCCAGAAGGCCACCAGCCTGCCGGGCAATGCGGCCCTGGAGTTCCAGATCGACAAGTACCGGGGCTACGTGATGGGGCGCGGTGTCGAGATCGCGGATCAGCTGGTCTTCGGCAATGGGCGAGGGGCCGAGGCGGTCAAGAATCTGCTGGTGGAGGAGGGCTGTGACGCGGAGGCTTCGGGGTGCTGCGGGGGCCGGAAGCGGTGCGGGTTCAGGCAGGGCGAGGGTGGGTTGGGCCGGGGTTCGCTCTGGTGCGGGGCCGATCGCTTCGATGACGTCGGCGGCGGAGCGGACGAGGATCGCGCCGTCGCGAATCAGCATGTTGCAGCCGGCGGCGCGGGCGTCGAAGGGATGGCCGGGGACGACCAGAACCTCGCGTCCCTGATCAAGGGCGGTGCGGGCGGTAATGAGGCTGCCGGACTTTGCCGCGGCCTCGACCACCACAACGGCGCGGGACAGGCCCGAGATGATGCGGTTGCGGGCGGGGAAGTGGCGGGCCTGCGGATCGAGCCGCATGGGTTGTTCAGAGAGGAGGAGGCCCATCTTGGCGATATGGTCGGCGAGGGCCGTGTTTTCGGTGGGATAGATGACATCGACCCCGCCCGCCATCACAGCGACGGTGCCGCCGGGCAGGGCGGCATGGTGGGCGGCGGCATCGACGCCCCGGGCAAGGCCCGAGACGATGACGAAACCGGCGTCGGACAGTTCGGCGGCGAGCTGTTTGGCCATGCGGGTGCCAAGGGAGGAGGCGTTGCGGGCACCGACAAGGGCTACCATCGGGCGGGAGATGAGCGCCATGTCGCCCCTGACCCAGAGGAGGGGCGGGGCGTCGGAGAGGTCGGCGAGCGCTTGTGGATAGGCGGGCTCGCCCTGGCAGACGAGCCGCGCCCCGGCGGACTGGCCCGCCTTGTATTCTGCCAGAACCACCCCTTCGGGACAGATCTGGTAGTCGGTTTCGCCCGCTTCACGGGCGACAGAAGGAAGTGCCAGCAGCGCGGCTTTGGCGCTGCCGTGGTCGGCCATCAGCCGCCAGAAGGTGGAGATTCCCACCCTGCGAGAGCGCAACAGACGAAGCCATTCAAGCCGAACATCTTCCGTGGTGGGTGGGAGTGGGGGGTGAGTGGAAGAAGTGGGTAACTCAACCATCCTGATCCTCGTCCGTTGCAGACTCAGCTTTAAGAGAAAGGCGTTAACAGTCGGTAAACTGTGATTCCGGTTTCGTTCCGTAGAGGGATCAGGCGGAGTTGGGGGCGTTCCTGGACCGCGGGCCTGCGGGGTCAGGTTCCGTCTTCGGACCGGGTTCCGGAGGTCCTGTCCCGGTCGCAAAGCCGGGTTCCGGGGAAGGGTGCAGCCTGCGGCACTGGCCATGAGCACGTCGACATGGCTGAAGGCGGGGCCTTGGAACCATGTGTCGCCGCAGCGGCATTGGAGGGCGGTGAGGCCTTTGTCGATCTGGCCCATGCATCGGGAGAGCCGGGCGGTGCTGATCTGGCCGGGGGGTGTGGAAGAAGCGTACCTAGACGAGGGCGATTACCTATTCGAGTGTGCCTTCGATCAGGGCGATGTCCTGCCGCATGGCGCGGCGGACGGGGCCGTTGTCGGGCATCAGGGCGCGGGCGAGGCCGGCCAGTTCGCCGAGGCATTCGCAGATCGCGCCCGAATCGATCAGGACCGCGCCGTCATCCAGGATCAGGGCGGGAATGCGAGTCAGGGGGTTGATCTGCGAGATCGCCTCGGCATCGCCAAAGATCGACCGCGTGTCGCGGGTGAAGGGGAGGCCGCAGCTCTGCAGGACCACCCCGATCCGGCGGGTGAAGGGGCTGTCGAATTGCCCGACGAGGATCAGGCCTTGGGCCCGAGGTGGAGGCCGCCGACGGGTTCTGTCACGATCTCGGTTCCCCAGTCGGCAATCAGCGGGATCAGGGTGGCGATAGAGGTCTTGACGCCCGGGAGGTCGAGCGAGGCGGCGTGGTGGGCCTGAGACTGCCAGACCTCGGTCATGTAGAAGGCGTCGGGATGGGCGGGGTCTTTGGCCACGATGAAGGAGAGGCATCCCGGCAGCGCGCCCACATCTGACAGCATGGAGGCCATCGCGGCGTCGCGCTGGCCGGGATGGGCGGTGAAGTGGTTGATGAGGCCGTGCATGGCTGGCTTTCCCTATGCCGCAGACCCGCCGACCGTCAGCCCGCCGATGAGGAGGGAGGGCTGGCCTACGCCCACGGGCACCCACTGGCCCGCCTTGCCGCAGTTGCCGATGCCGGGGTCAAGCCGGAGGTCGTTGCCGATGGCGCGGATCTGTTTCAGCGCGGTGGCGCCGTCGCCGATCAGGGTCGCGCCCTTGACCGGGCTGCCCACGACGCCGTTGCGGACGCGGTAGGCTTCCGTGCAGGAAAACACGAACTTGCCGGAGGTGATGTCGACCTGACCACCGCCAAAGCCCACGGCGTAGATGCCGTCCTTCAGGTCGGCGACCATGGAGGCGGGATCGGCGTCGCCGGCGAGCATGAAGGTGTTGGTCATGCGGGGCATGGGGATATGGGCGAAGCTTTGGCGGCGGCCGTTTCCGGTGGCGGGGACGCCCATGAGACGGGCGTTCTGGCGGTCCTGCATGTAGCCGACAAGGATACCGTCTTCGATCAGGACATTGCGCTGGGAGGGTGTGCCTTCGTCATCGACGGTGATCGAGCCGCGCCGGTCGGGGATGGTGCCGTCGTCAAGGACGGTGACGCCTTTGGCCGCGATCTGCTGGCCCATGAGGCCGGCGAAGGCGGAGCTGCCCTTGCGGTTGAAATCGCCTTCAAGGCCGTGGCCGATCGCCTCGTGCAAAAGAATCCCGGGCCAGCCGGGGCCGAGGACGACGTCCATCACGCCGGCGGGGGCGGGTTCGGCGGCGAGGTTGATGAGGGCGATGCGAAGCGCCTCGGCCACCTGGGACTGCCAGTGGGCGGGGCTGATGAGGCCCAGAAGGCCGGTGCGGCCACCGGATCCGGTGCCGCCGCTTTCCCGGCGACCGTTTTCTTCGACGATGACGCTGACGTTCAGGCGGCTCATCGGACGGATGTCGGTGACAAGTTCGCCTTCGGGGCGGAGGATGACGACCTCCTGATGGCTGGCCGAGATGGTGGCAGAGACCTGAACGACACGTTTGTCGAGGGCGCGGGCGTAGGCGTCGATCTCTTTCAGGATGTCGATCTTGGCGGGAAAGGTTGCACCGTCCATCGGGTCTTCGTCGCCATAAAGCTTGCGGTTGGTGCGGGCGGGGGCGGGGGCGAGCGTGCCGCCCCCGGAGCCTACGGCCAGGCGGGCGGTGGCCACGGCGCGGCGGAGCGCGTGTTCGTCGATGGTCGTGGAATGGGCATAGCCCGCGGTTTCCGCGCGGACGGCGCGCAGGCCGAAACCTTCGGAGGCGTCATAGCTTGCGGTCTTGAGGCGGCCGTCGTCGAAGGACAGAACCTCGGACCGGCTGCGTTCGAGGAAGAGTTCGCCGTCATCTGCGCCTGCCACGGCCTCGCGCAGAAGTGACAGTGCTGTGGACTGGTCAAGCATCGTTTCGAAGGGGCGGAAGGGTGCAGACGACATCAGGGGTCCTTTGGATTGGCCATGATCTGGGTCAAGAAGCGTCTCTTTGACGCAAAGGGGCTTCTTGTGATGCAGCGCAGGATATGGGAAGAGGCTGGAGAGAAACAGGAGATTCCGCCGGTTGGGACCGACCTGACAAAAAAGGGAACGACATGGATTTCTTCAAGGTCCGGGGACTGAGAAAGACGCTTCGCAGTGGTATGGCGGCCGTCGGGACGGCGGTGATCGCAACGAGTGTTGCGGCGGGGGCCTGGGCCCAGACCGCTGCGGACACCCTGCCTGAACTGCCGATCATCGGTGCGCCTGTGGATGGCGTGATGGGCTGGCAGCCTGCGGCAACCGAACTGGCGCGGGACATTCACTGGCTCGATCACATGATCCTGTGGATCATCGCGGCGATCACGATCTTTGTCACGGCGCTGCTGATCTGGGTTGCGATCCGCTATAGCCAGAAGCGGAACCCCAAGCCTTCGACGTTCACCCACAATTCGCCGCTTGAAGTGGCCTGGACGATCGTTCCGATCATCATTCTGGTGTTCATCGGCGCGTTCTCTCTGCCCATTCTGTTCAAGCAGCAGGAGATTCCCGAGGGCGACATCACCATCAAGGTGACCGGGAACCAGTGGTACTGGAACTATGAATATGTCGATGAAGGCTTTGACTTCGACAGCTTCATGATCGGCTACAACGAAGGCAACCTGAACGAAGGCATCATCGCGCAGCTTGAGGAAGCCGGATATTCGGCGGACGAGTTCAAGCTGGCAACGGATACCGCCGTGGTGGTTCCGGTGGGTGCGACGATCGTCATGGTCGTGACCGGGGCGGATGTTATCCATTCCTGGACCGTGCCTGCGTTTGGTGTGAAGCAGGATGCGGTTCCGGGCCGTCTGGCGCATCTGTGGTTCAATGCTGAGCAAGAAGGCGTGTTCTTTGGCCAGTGTTCCGAACTGTGTGGCAAGGACCATGCCTACATGCCGATCACGGTGAAGGTTGTGAGCCAGGAAGTCTACGACACCTGGCTGGCTGCGGCCAAGACCGAGTTCGGCAGCTGAGGTTGACCTTCTGGCCGCGCGGGGTGCGCGGCCGGCCTCAGGCAAGTGCGACGTTTCCGCCCGGGCCTCGGGCGGGATCAGGACAAGCGGGCCGGCTTTCTGACGTTCTGACGAAAGCGGCGCGGCCCCGACGGGAACCAGATGACAGATGCAAGCCTGCAAAGCGTGACGACCACCGGTGAAGCCGGGATGGGCGACTATTTCGCCCTTCTCAAGCCGCGGGTCATGTCTCTGGTCATCTTTACCGCCTTTGTGGGCCTCTGCGTGGCCCCGGTCCATGTGCATCCCTTCATCGGTTTCGTGGCCATCCTGTGTATCGCGGTCGGCGCGGGTGCGTCGGGTGCGCTGAACATGTGGTGGGATTCCGATATTGACGGGCTGATGCGGCGCACGGCCAAGCGGCCCATTCCGGCGGGCAAGGTGACGCCCGAAGAGGCGCTGGGGCTTGGGATCGCCTTGTCGGGGTTTTCGGTCGTGCTGTTGTGGCTGGCGACCAATGCGTTGGCGGCGGCGCTGCTGGCATTCACGATTTTCTTCTACATCGTCGTCTATTCGATGTGGCTGAAGCGGTCGACGCCGCAGAACATCGTGATCGGTGGCGCGGCTGGGGCCTTTCCGCCGATGATCGGCTGGGTCGTGGCGACCGGGTCGGTGTCGATCGAGGCGATGCTGATGTTCGCGCTGATCTTCATGTGGACGCCACCGCATTTCTGGGCGCTGGCGCTGTTCGTGAAGTCGGATTACGGCGATGCCAAGGTGCCGATGCTGACCGAGACGCATGGGCGGCGGGTCACGCGGAACCATGTGCTGGTCTATACGATTGCGCTCATTCCGGTGGCGCTGGGCATTGCGTTCACGTCGATCGGCGGGCCGGTCTATCTGGTGATCAGTCTGGTGCTGAACGCGCGGTTCCTGAACGGGGCGATTGCGCTGTGGCGGCGGGATGAAGACGCGGCGGTTGCCGACAACTATGCGACCGAAAAGCGGGTGTTCCGGATTTCGCTGTCCTATCTTTTCCTGCATTTCGGTGCGCTGCTGATCGAGGCGGCCTTGCGGGCCTTTGGGTATGGGGGCTGGGGCCTGTGGTGATCCGGGTTGAACATGAATTGCACCAGCGGCGGCGTGGCCGGAATGTAGGCGTGGGCCTGCTTCTGGTCGGTTTTGTCGCCGTCATCTTTGGTTTGACGGTGGTCAAGGTGCTGAACCTGACCGACATCCGCGAGTTCGAGAGCTTCGACCACGTGGCCCGCCCGCAGTTGATCCCGGATGAGGGAGCGTCGGAATGAGGATATTTCCCAAGGACATGTCGGCCAACAACCGGACACTGGTGCAGACATTAAGCGTTGTGGTCCTGATGGGCTCGCTTGCCTGGGCGGCGGTGCCGTTTTATGACTGGTTCTGTCGGGTAACGGGTTATGCCGGGACGACCAGCACGGCCACAACGGGATCGGACGTGATCCTTGGCAAGACGATCACCGTGCGTTTCGTGGGTTCGACCGAGCGGGGGATGCCGTGGTCGTTCGAGCCGGTTGTGCAGGAAATGACACTGAAGATCGGCGAGACGGGGCTGGCCTTTTTTGAGGCGCATAACCCGACGGACCGTCCTGTTGCCGGGCAGGCGAGCTATAATGTCGTGCCCGATGCTGCCGGCAAGTATTTCGACAAGATCGCCTGTTTCTGTTTTACAGAGCAGATCCTGCAGCCCGGTGAAACCGTGCAGATGCCGGTGAGCTTTTACGTCGATCCGGAGATCGTGAATGATGCCGAAGGGCAGTACATCCACACGATCACGCTGGGCTATACCTTCTTTGAAATCGACCTGCCCGAGGATGAACAGCAGGCGGCGCTTGACGCGACCGTGCTGCCGGTGACAGAGACAGCGCAGGACGCGACCGTACAGAACTGAGCAAAGACAACAGGTCGGCGCACCCGGCCAAAGCCAGAAGACCGCACGAGGGAACGACGATCATGGCACAAGCGAAAAACCACGACTACCATATCCTGCCGCCGTCGATCTGGCCGCTGACAACGGCCATCGGGGTGTTCCTGATGCTGTTCGGGGCCGTTCTGGGGATGCACGAAACCACGGACAGTGTGGGGACGTTCTTTGCGAACTACTGGCTGTTTCTGGTCGGCCTCGTGATCATCCTCTACAACATGTACGGCTGGTGGTCGGACGTGATCGCCGAAAGCCGGATCGGAGACCATACGCCGGTCGTGAACATGAGCCTTCGCTATGGCGTGATCTTCTTCATCATGTCCGAAATCATGTTCTTCGTGGTGTGGTTCTGGAATTTCTTCAAGCATGCGATTTTCCCGATGGGTCCGGAAAGCCCCGCCGTCGATGGCGTCTGGCCACCGATCGGGATCGAGACCTTTGACCCCTGGCACCTGCCGCTGATGAACACGCTGATCCTGCTTTGCTCGGGGGCAGCGGCGACATGGGCGCACCATGCGCTGGTGCACGAGAACAACCGCAAGGACATGAAGCAGGGGCTGTGGCTGGCCATCGGCCTGGGCGTCATCTTTACGGTAATGCAGGCCTATGAATACAGTCACGCGGCCTTTGGTCTGTCGGGCAACATCTATGGTGCGACCTTCTTCATGGCGACCGGGTTCCACGGGTTCCATGTGATCATCGGGACGATCTTCCTTGCCGTTTGCCTGTACCGGACTTATGCCGGCGACTTTACCCCCGACAAGCACGTGGGGTTCGAAGCGGCCGCCTGGTACTGGCACTTCGTTGACGTTGTCTGGCTGTTCCTGTTCATGGCGATCTACGTCTGGGGTTCTTCTTAGGCTTAAGGTGGGTTGCACCCACCCTAGAAGGTTGGCGTCGTAAGGTGGGGGTGAAACCCACTTTGCCTGAACCAATCAAAGCGCGCGGGGCCATGCCTTGCGCGTTTTCCGTCACGAGGACCATGATCCGATGAAGCGCCTGATCTTCCCGATCCTGATGGGTATCGTGGGTGTAGCCATATTGCTGGGGCTGGGGTTCTGGCAGTTGCAGCGGCTGGAGTGGAAGACCGAGATCCTGAACGAGATCAACACCCGCATCGCGGCAGAGCCCGTGGCCCTGCCGGCCGAGGTGAACCCGGAGAAGGACAGGTTCATGCCCGTGCGCGTCGAAGGCGCGCTGACCGGCGAGGAAATCACCGTGCTGACATCCGGTCAGGGTGCCGGGTATCGGGTGATTTCGGTGATGGAGATGGCGGACGGGCGGCGGATCATGGTCGATCTGGGCTTTGTGACGCTGGAGGCCAAGGATACGCCGCGCGTGGCCCCGGATGTGGTGGTGACAGGCAACCTGCACTGGCCGCAGGAGACTGACCGCTGGACGCCCAAGCCGGACGAGGTCAAGGGGATCTGGTTTGCCCGCGACGTGAACGCAATGGCGATGACACTGTTTAGCGATCCGGTGCTGGTCATTGCGGCTTCGGTGTCGGGGGCTGACCTTGGTGTGACGCCCTTGCCGCTAGACACGGTGGGTATTCCCAACGATCACCTGAACTATGCCATCACATGGTTTTCGCTGGCCTTCGTCTGGCTTGTGATGAGCGGGTTTCTGATTTTCAGGGTGGCGCGGGCCGCCCGCGAGGACTGACGCGGATGCGCTATATCTCGACCCGGGGGCAGGCCCCTGTTCTGACGTTTGAAGAAGCGATGATGACGGGGCTGGCACGGGACGGGGGCCTTTATGTGCCTGAGACCGTGCCGGTGCTGAGCCCGGACGAGATCGCGGCGATGGCGGGGCTGAGTTATGAGGACGTGGCGCTGCGGGTGATGCGGCCGTTCATCGGGGATACGTTCACGGAAGCCGAGTTCCGGGGGCTGATCGCCAGGGCCTATGCTGTCTTTGGCCATGCGGCGCGAGCGCCGCTGGTGCAGTTGGGGCCGAACGATTTCCTGCTCGAGCTGTTCCACGGACCGACTTTGGCATTCAAGGATTTTGCCATGCAGCTGATCGGGCAGCTGTTTCAGGCGGCGCTGGCGCGGTCGGGGCAGCGGATCACGATTGTGGGCGCGACCAGCGGGGATACCGGGAGCGCCGCAATCGAGGCGTTCCGGGGGCTGAAGAATGTGGATGTGTTCATCCTGTATCCGCATGGCCGGATTTCCGAAGTGCAGCGGCGGCAGATGACGACCCCGTCCGAGGCGAATGTGCATGCGCTCGCCATGGACGGGGATTTTGACGACTGTCAGGCGATCCTGAAGGATATGTTCAACGATTTCGCCTTTCGCGACGGGGTGCGGCTGGCGGGGGTCAATTCGATCAACTGGGCGCGGGTGTTGGCGCAGGTGGTCTATTACTTTACCGCGGCCGTGTCGCTGGGCGCACCGCATCGCCCGGTGAGTTTCACGGTCCCGACGGGCAATTTCGGTGACGTCTTCGCGGGCTATATCGCCAAGCGGATGGGGCTGCCGATTGACCGGCTGGTGATTGCGACGAACCAGAACGACATCCTGCACCGCACGATGCAGACCGGGCGGCAGGTCAAGGAAGGGGTGCGGCCTTCGATCAGCCCGTCGATGGATATTCAGGTGTCGTCCAACTTCGAACGGGCGCTGTTTGATGCCTATGGCCGCGACGGGGCAGTTGTGGCAGCGCAGATGGAGGACCTGAAGGACAGGGGCGGGTTCACCATTTCGCAGGGCGCCCATGAATGGCTGGGGGCGCAGTTCGCCTCGGGCCGGGCGTCGGAGGAGGAGACGGCGGCGACGATCCGGGCCGCTTGGGCCACAACGGGGGAGCTTTTGTGCCCGCATTCGGCGGTCGGTGTGCATGTGGCCAAAGCGTTCCTTGGGTCTGTGCCGATGATCACGCTTGCCACGGCGCATCCGGCCAAGTTCCCCGATGCGGTCGAGGCCGCGACGGGTTTCCGCCCCCCTCTTCCATCCCGGATGGCGGACCTGTATGAGCGTTCGGAGCGGGTGACACGGGTTCCGAATGACCTGACGGCCCTGCAATCACTGATACGGGAACGGATCACGCATTGAGCGTCCAGCTTCATACTCTGTCCAACGGATTTCGCATCGCAACAGAACACATGCCGGGGCTGAAGTCGGCCTCGATCGGGGTCTGGGTTCTGGCAGGGGGGCGGCACGAGCGGATCGAGCAGAACGGAATCGCCCATTTCCTTGAGCATATGGCGTTCAAGGGGACGGCAACGCGGTCCGCGCTGGAGATCGCCGAGGCGATCGAGGATGTGGGCGGGTATATCAACGCCTATACCAGCCGCGAGATGACGGCCTATTACGTCCGCGTTCTGGAGAATGACGTGGAGCTTGGGCTGGATGTGATTGCCGACATCCTGTTGAACCCGGTGTTTTCGGAAGAAGAGATTGAGGTCGAGCGGGGTGTGATCCTGCAGGAGATCGGCCAGACGCTCGATACGCCCGACGATATCGTGTTCGACTGGTTGCAGGAGGTGGCCTATCCGGATCAGCCTTTGGGGCGCACGATCCTGGGGCCGGCGGAACGCGTCGAGGCATTTTCGCGGGGCGATCTGCGAACTTTCGTGGGTGAACATTACGGGCCGGGACAGATGATCCTGTGCGCAGCGGGTGCGGTCGATCATGATGCGCTGTGTCGCGCGGCGGAGCGGCTGTTCGGGCATCTGAGCCCGATCATCAAGCCGGCGCTGATCCAGCCCGCGGCCTGGCGGGGTGGCGAGCGGCGCGAGATCAAGTCGCTGGAGCAGGTGCATTTCGCGCTGGCCATCGAAGGGCCGGATTACCGCGACCCCGAGATATTCACGGCGCAGATCTGGGCGATGGCGCTGGGGGGTGGCATGTCTTCGCGGCTGTTCCAGGAAGTGCGGGAAAACCGGGGGCTGTGCTACACAATCTTTGCGCAGACCGGGGCCTATGAGGATACGGGGCTGACCACGATCTATGCCGGGACGAGCGCCGAGGATATCGCGGAACTGGCCCATCTGACGGTGGACGAGCTGAAGCGGGCCGGGGACGACATGACCGAGGCTGAGGTCTTGCGGGCCCGGGCGCAGATGAAAGCTGGGATGCTGATGGGGCTGGAAAGCCCGTCGCAGCGGGCCGAACGGCTGGCGCGGATGCTGTCGATCTGGGGCCGGGTGCCGACGATTGACGAGGCGATTGCCAAGATCGACGGTGTCTCCACGCAGGACGTGAAGGACTTTGCCGCGCGGATGGCGGGGCAGGCCGGGACGGCGCTGGCGCTTTATGGTCCGGCTGAGGCGGCACCCACGCTCGACGCGCTCAAGGACAGGCTGGCCGCCTGATGCTGGGCGTCAGGCGCAAGGTCAAGCTCGACACCGAGCGGTTGATCCTGCGCCCGCCCGCCCATTCGGACTATCGCGCGTGGACATTGCTGCGGCAGGATTCGGCGGCGTTCCTGACGCCCTGGGAGCCGACCTGGGCCGAGGATCACCTGAGCCGGAAGTCGTTCACGAACCGTGTCTATTGGGCGCAGCGGTCGATCACAAACGGGACGGCGGTGCCGCTGTTCCTGATCCGGCGTTCGGACGATATGCTGCTGGGGGCGATCACGTTGGACAATATCCGGCGGGGGCCTGCACAGGCGGGGACCACCGGGTATTGGATCGGCGAGCCGTTCGCGCGGCAGGGGTATATGCGCGAGGCGATAGCGGCCGTGGTGCATCATGCATTCACCTCGCTCGATCTGAGTCGGATCGAGGCGGGGTGTCTGCCCGAGAACACGCCGTCGCGGCGTCTTCTGGAGAGTTGCGGGTACAAATACGAGGGGGTCGCGCAGAGTTATCTGCAGATCAACGGACGGTGGCGGAACCATGTGCTTTACGCCAACCTGCGGCATGACCGGCGGGGGCGGACGGACGCGGGGTAACGTAGGTGTGGCGGGGTGAACCCCGCCTTGCGCGGGTGGGGGGCGGTGCGTGAGACATGTGCACCCTGCAATGTTTGACCAAGTATGGCTGACCAAGGCCATAACCTTGGTCACGCGTTGGCATGGACGCTTTCCGACCGGGACGCCTTAGCGTCCCGGTCAGCGCCCGCCCCCCGAAGTGCGGGTGCTTTGCCCCAGCGGGGGCGGACGCTGACCTTTGGCGAGGCAAGCTGAAGCGGAACCAATGGTCACGGCAGGGCCTGAGCGGGGCGGTGCTTCCACTGGAAGCCCTGCTGATCCCGCTCAGGGATGTTTGGGACTGGACATTCGCAGGGGTATGGTCGGTTTCATCCACCCTACGGGTCGTGAAGGGCGGAGCACTGCGCTACCGCCCGACCATCCGCCGCAGGGTCCGGTCTCCGTGCAGGTGGCGCAGGACGGCGCCTCCGGCATGCAGGACGATGGCAGCCATCAGGAGCTTGGTGAACAAGCCATGGAGAGCGAAGAAGGTGTTTTCCCAGGCCTCGGACACCGGGGCGATGGAGGGGACGGTCCAGCGATCGAAGATCATAACGTCCAGGCCCGTGGCCGAACTGGCGATCCAGCCGGTGAGGGGGACGAGAAGCAAGAGGGCGTAGAGGCTGACATGGACCGCTCGGGCGAGGGTGAGTTGCCAGAGGGCGACGCCGTCCGTCAGGATCGGCGGGGGTGGGCTGATGCGGTGCCAGACGAGGCGGAGGATGACCAGTATCAGGAGGATCAGGCCCACGGATTTATGGGCGCTGTACATCCACAGGTTCGAGAGCGAGGGCTCCATATCCTCGATATAGAGGCCGAAGCCCAGCATCCCGAGGATCGCCAGAGCCATCAGCCAGTGGATCGTGCGGGTCACCCAGCCAAAGCTGTCGGGTCCGTTGCGGGCCGCCAAGGGTCAGCCCTCGGCGATGGCGGCGGTGATGTGCAGCCGCACCTGATCGCCCGCCAGATCAGACCAGCCGGTGGCCCCGAATTCGGACCGGTTGAGCGCCCCTGTCAGCACGATGACAAGGTGGGACATGTCATTTTCGGCCGAACCGCGCTGGCGGTAGATTTCGGCCGCAAAGCTCATCGGGCGGGTCACGCCGCGGACGGTGATGTTTCCGGTGATATCGGCCTTGCCGTCGCCGGTGCCCCTGACCCCGGTCGAGATAAAGCTGATCAGGGGGAAATTGCCGGCATCAAGCACTTTGGGGCCCTGCATGGCCTGTGTGGCGAAGGGAAAGCCTGCCTCGGCACCGCTGACATCGACGGCGACGTCGACCTGCGAGGCTGCGAGATTGTCGAAATCGATGGAAAGGTTGGCCGTGGCGACCGGCATCCGGCCCTTGATCTCGTCCGCGCCGAAATCCCAGGCGAAGGTCACTTCGGACCGGGCGGGTTCAAGGACATAGGTGCGGGGTGCGGCAAGGGCGGCGCTGGAGAGGGCGGCCAGTGCAAGGGCGGCCGCAAGAAGGATTTTCATGGCATGCTCCGGATTTGACGTGAACGTAACATCATATTCGCCGAGGGGGAGACATTTTGCCGTGATCGGAGGCGGACTTGTCCTTTGGTCCTGCCCGTGGTCAGTCTTGGCGCAAAAGGAACGGGATCGATGCTGAACCCTGTCACACCTGCGTTTCTGGATGGCCTGCGGGCCTTTCTGCCGCCTATGGCCTTTCGCGAGGCGACGGATGCCTATCTGCGCGAGCCGCGCGGGCGGCTTGTGGGGCAGGGAGTAGTCGTGGCGCCGGGGTCGGTTGAGGAGGTCGCGGCGGTCGTGCGCGCCTGTGCTGCGGCGCGGGTAGGGATCGTGCCGCATGGCGGGGGCACAGGGCTTGTCGGCGGGCAGATCATGGGCGAGGGACCGTTGCCGGTGATCCTGTCGTCGGATCGTCTGCGGGCAGTGCGGGCAGTATATCCGAGCGAGAACGTGCTGGTGGCTGAGGCGGGGGTGACCCTGCGCGCCGTGCAGGAGGCGGCGGAAGGTGTGGACAGGCTGTTTCCCCTGTCGTTGGCTTCCGAAGGGTCGGCGCGGGTGGGCGGGTTCCTGTCGACCAATGCGGGCGGGGTGCATGTGCTGCGCTATGGCAATGCGCGGGCCCTGTGTCTGGGTGTCGAGGTGGTCTCGGCGGACGGGTCGGTCTGGCACGGGCTGTCGCGGTTGCGCAAGGACAACACGGGCTATGACCTGCGCGATCTGGTGATCGGAGCCGAGGGGACTTTGGGGGTGATCACCGCAGCCTCGCTGAAGCTATCGCCCCGGCCTGCGGCTGTGGGGGCGGCTTTGCTGGCGGTGCAATCGCCTGCGGCGGCGCTGGAACTGCTGGCACTGGTGCAGGGGGTCGCAGGCGAGGGCGTGTCGGCCTTCGAGATCATGCACCGGATCGGGTTCACGTTTCTGGACGAGACGGGGCTGGGTCTAACGCCGCCCCTGTCGCCTTTGCCCGATTGGATGGTGCTGATCGAACTTGGGTTGTCGCACGGGACAGCGCCCGAGGCGGTGCTGGAGGGGATATTTGAAGTGGCGGCCGGGAAGAGGCTGGTCACGGACGGCGTGATCGCCCAGTCCGAGGCGCAGCGGAAGGCCTTCTGGCACATCCGCGAGACGATCCCTGAGGCGAACCGGCGGATCGGGTCGATCTCGTCCCATGACATTTCTTTGCCCCTGTCCGAGGTCGCGGGTTTCATCGCTGAAGGGGAGGTGGCGCTTGCGGCGCTGGGGGCCTTCCGGATCAACTGTTTCGGGCATCTGGGCGACGGCAATCTGCATTACAACGTGTTCCCCCTCGCCGGAGAGAGCCGTAGCGTCCATGACAACAAGCGGGCGGCGATCAAGGAATGCGTGCATGACATGGTCCATGCGCGGAGCGGATCGGTGAGTGCGGAGCACGGAATCGGGCGGCTGAAGGTTGGCGATCTGGAGAAATACGGCGATCCGGTGAAGCTTGCCATGATGCGGGCGGTGAAGGCCGCGCTGGACCCGGCGGGAATCATGAACCCGGGGGCGGTGTTGCGACCTGTAGACTTTTTGGCGAAGTCGTGATTTCTGGTGCTCATCGGCAAGGCGGGTTGAGGAGAAGATCGCATGGGCCTGATTCGGTACTGCAAGATAGTGATGGTTCTCGGCCTCGCGTCGTTCGGCTTTCTGGTGACGTTCAACAACATCACGGATTACAATTCAAATTTCGAATTCGTGAAGCATGTGCTGAGCATGGACACGACATTCCCCGACAATGCCGCGATGTACAGGTCCATCACGTCACCCGTGCTCTGGACGATCGGGTATTGGGGGATCATCGCCGGAGAGGGGCTTACCTGCCTTCTCCTGCTGTGGGGAGCCTGGCGCATGTTCAGTCAGCGGAACGCAGCCCCCGGGGATTTCGACAGGGCCAAGGAGATGACTGTCGTCGGCGTCACGCTTGGGTTTCTGGTCTGGTTCGTGGGGTTCATGGTGGTCGGAGGGGAATGGTTTCTGATGTGGCAGTCCGAATGGAACGGACAGGAAGCCGCTTTCCGGTTCTACCTTTCCATGTTGGCCGTGCTGATCTTCGTCAATCAGCCTGAGCGGGACTGAACGGATATACTTTCGGCGGGTGCCTCCCTAGTGCCCGTCGAAGGCACAGAGGGCATGAACCTGCATCCCCAGTGATTGAAGATGCTTGCGTCCGCCAAGTTCGGTCAGGTCGATGACGAAGGCGCAACCGATGACTTGCGCGCCAAGGCGTTCGATCAGCCGGATTCCAGCCTCGGCTGTGCCACCTGTGGCAAGCAGATCGTCGACGAGCAGCACACGCTCTCCGGGCTGGAGGGCGTCGTCGTGGATTTCCATCGTGGCCTCGCCGTATTCGAGCTTGTAGGCCTGTTCGATCGTGCGGCCGGGCAGTTTTCCCTTCTTGCGGATGGGGACGAAGCCGACCGAAAGCTGATGCGCGATGGCGCCGCCGAGGATGAAGCCCCGCGCCTCGAGCCCGGCGACCTTGTCGATGCGCTGCCCGGCATAGGGGTGCAGAAGCTGGTCGATGGCGATGCGAAACCCCCTTGCGTCGCCGAAGAGGGAGGTCACATCGCGGAACATGATCCCGGGCTTGGGGAAGTCGGGGATCGTGCGGATGTAGTCCTTGACAGTTTTCATCGGGCGTCCTTGGCGAAGGGGTGGGTCAGGGTCAGGGTAGCGGGTAATGCAGGCGAAGGGCAGCCCGGTCCTGCGGGCCAAGCTTGCGCACAGAGTTGGAATCTTCGGAAAAGACCGAGATGGCGTTGTAGAACGGGTTGCGGATATCGGTGAGCAGACCCATGCCCTGCGTCAGTTCTTCAAGCAGGACGGGCAGGGTTTCATCCTCGGGCAGGTCGGCGGCAAGGACGATCACGGCCTCGGTGATGTAGCCGTCGTCATCCGACCAGACGGTGACGAGTGCTGCGCCAAGCGGTTCGCCGTCAACGTCGCGGACGCCCGTTCCGGTGATCGTTCCGCCCTGCCGGCTGCCAGAGACAAGGATACGGACGGGGGGCTCCTCGCCCATGACCGCCCGGGAGAGGTGCAGCGCGGCCCCGGCGTTGTTGATCTCGGCAATCGCCTGATCAAGCGCGGCGCTGAGCGTGGCGGTTGCCATGACGCCCGGGGTACGGGGCGGGGTGACAAGACCCACGGGCAGATCGGCGGCAAGTGTGGGCGACCAGCGGATCTGCTTGGTCACGCAGGGCCTGCCGGGGGCCGCGCCACAGGAGACGAGGGCGTAGAAATCGGTGGCCGAGAGTTTGCCCGATGTGGTCACGAAATCGGTCTCTTGCGCCTGTGACGTCAGGGGCAGGAGGGCCGCCAGAGCGATGGCTGCCAAGCGCATCAGAGGACGCGGCCTGCCACGGCGTCGAGACGGGCAAGGAGGGCCGGGTCGCGTTTGTCAGGCGCGGTCATGATCGCGTG
The DNA here is from genome assembly GCA_026400355.1 of Rhodobacterales bacterium. Classification (GTDB taxonomy): domain Bacteria; phylum Pseudomonadota; class Alphaproteobacteria; order Rhodobacterales; family Rhodobacteraceae; genus JAPLPE01. The sequence continues at coordinate 212,916 of JAPLPE010000035.1, forward strand.
GGACAGGGCGCGGTCGCAGCCATGGGGGCAAGGGGCGCGGTCGGGGCCAAGAAGGGCGGGCAGGCGGGCGACGAGGGCACGGGCCTTGTCGGCATTGCCGGTCAGGGTCTTGATGACGGTGGCCACGTCAACCGCGTCATGGCCGGGATGCCAGCTGTCATAGTCGGTGATCATGGCGACGGAGACGTAGCAAAGCTCGGCCTCGCGGGCGAGTTTGGCCTCGGGCATGTTGGTCATGCCGATGACGTCGCAGCCCCACTGGCGGTAAAGGCGGCTTTCGGCGACGGTAGAAAACTGCGGGCCTTCCATGGCAAGATAGGTGCCGCCCCGGTGGACGGTCACGCCGGCATCGCGCGCGGCCTGCCCGGCGGCTTCGCCAAGGCGGGGGCAGGTCGGGTGGGCGAGGCTGACATGGGCCACGCAGCCGGTGCCGAAGAACGACTTCTCGCGCGCAAAGGTGCGGTCGACGAACTGGTCCACGATGACGAAATCGCCCGGTGCCATATCCTCGCGGAAAGACCCGCAGGCGGAGACGGAGAAGAGATCGGTGACACCCAGACGCTTCATCGCGTCGATATTGGCGCGGTAGGGGACGGTCGTGGGCGAATGAACATGGCCGCGCCCGTGGCGGGGCAGGAAGGCCATGGGCACGCCGTTCAGGCGGCCGACGAGGACGTCGTCCGAGGGGGTGCCCCAGGGGGATTTGACCTTGACCCAGGAGGCCCCTTCAAGCCCGTCGATCTGGTAGAGGCCAGAGCCGCCGATGATGCCGATCATGGTCTGCATGGGATTCCCCGCCGTGGTGACGGGGAAAGCCTAGGGCGTCGGGCGGGCGAGGAAAAGGGTGATGGTGGGAAGGGCGCACATCGGGTCGGGGTGAACCCCACACTACAGGTCGAGCGAGCCTTGCTGGGTGGTGTCGGTCTCTCTTGCCGCCTTCTTGAACGTGTCGTCGCGGCGGGCGGGCAGGCGGACGGCGCGGTCGCGCTGCGTGATTGCGTCCTTGATGGTGACAATCTGGATGCGGGGAACGGGTTCGAATCCTTCCACCTCGCAAATGCCCGATTTCTTTGACCATTCGACCATGTCTTTGGTCGGTTTTTCCAATGTCAGAAGCACGCCGACCTGCGCGCCTTGATCTTTGACAACGGCGTCGAGCGAGCGGACCATTTCCACCCCTACCTTTTGCCCGCCCTTGACCGAGACGATTGCCTTGAATTCTTCGTTGACGCCGAACCATTTCACGCCGTCAAAGCCGCCATCCTTGCCCTTTTTGTCTTGCGGGACAAATCGCAGTCGGGTCACGGCCCATTTTTCGAACTCTTTCTTGGTCGGGTCGTTGCGGTCAAAGAAGTCGCGCGCCGCGTCCTCGTCCATTGGCGTGCCTTGGACCTCGAAAGTGATACCCGGAAAGGCGTTGAGCAGGCGTTCCTCGATCAAGCCGATGGCGAGATGCGTGACGTCGATGCCGATCCACTGTCTCCCGAGTTTCTGCGCCGCGTGAACGGTAGTGCCGCAGCCGCAGAAGGGATCAAGCACCACATCGCCGGGTTTGGAGGAGGCGTTGAGGATGCGTTTAAGGAGGGCGACGGGTTTCTGGGTGGGGTAGCCAAGGCGTTCGGCAGATTGCGAGGAAAGCATCTCGATGTCGTCCCATAAGCTCTGAACTGGTTTGCCTTTCAGTTCATCTAGAAAACGTCGTCTCTGGATACGACCTTCCATGCTTTTTGGAAACTCAAGTCGGCCCTCGGCCTCCCACTGCTTCATTTTTTCAAGCGAAATTGCCCAACCATTCTTAGGCGGCTTATATCCTTTGTATTCGTACATCAGATTCGGTCTGGGAGCAGGATTTGCTAGATCTGCAATGCGATATACACGTCCATTCTCATCAACATGCCGAAAAGTTTTCTTGATGTTTTCGTTGTAGGTCGGGTCGTCGAAAGAGTACTGAGGAGTAAATGAGGCAGCGTCGCTTCCTACGTAAAAGAAGATGATGTCGTTTGCTGCGCCGAATTTCTTTGCTTCATGAACCCGACTAAAGCTGCCGTAGCGGCGCTTCCATACAATCTCGTTTCTGAAGTTCTTCGCCCCAAACACCGCATCCAGCAAAATCTTGAGATAATGGCTCGCCGTCGGGTCGCAGTGGAGATAGAGGCTTCCCGTCGGTTTCAACACCCGGTGCAACTCGATCAGCCGGACGGCCATCATCGCCAGATAGGCCGTCATTGCGTTTTTGCCCAGAAAACCGAGCATCGCGTCGAGCATCTTTGCCGCGTCCTGGTAGGATGACTGCTTGACCTCTTTCACTGCCTGCCCCGAAATGGCGTCATCCCATTGCCAGGTATCGGTAAACGCAGCCATCTGTGCCGGGCTGGACGTGCCCTTTGGTGTTTTGAACAACTGGTTGTAATCCGCGTTCGAATTGAACGGCGGATCAAGGTAGATCAGATCGACGCTCTCGTCCTTGATGCTTTTGCGCAGGACGGTCAGGTTGTCGCCGTAATACAGTTGATTGGTCATCCGCCGCCCCTTTTGGTTCCCGGTTGTGGCCCGGGCTTGGTTAAGGGACTGTAACCGGGTTGGGGATCAGGTCAATGCGGGCCTGCCCCTTACCCTTCCCCCGGCCGTTTCAGCGTGAACACCTCGCGCACGGCGGTGTAGTCGCGGTAGCCCATGCGGGCGAGGGGGATGTAGCGGAGGGGGTCGATCAGGCCATCGACAAGGATGTCGTCGCGCAGACGGATGCCGGTGACCTGACCGAAGACCGCGATATTGGCGGCACCGGGCAGGCGGACGATCTGGGTCAGCGTGCATTCGAGGACGGCGGGGGCATCGGCGACGTAAGGGCAGGGGATGGTGGTGCATTCAGCCTTTTCGATGCCGGCGTCGATGAATTCGTCCGTCTCTTTCGACCAGAGGCCCGAGGTACGGTTCATCGCGTCGCGGGCGGCATATTCGACGATGTTGACGGCAAAGACTCTGGTCGCGCGGATATTGGCGACGGTGTCCTTGGTGTCGCCCCGGTCGGCTTTGGCGCTGGTCGAGGAGAATACGACCTGCGGGGGGTCATAGGCCACGCCGTTGAAGAAGGAATAGGGGGCAAGGTTGTCGGACCCGTCTGCGCCCCTGGTCGAAATCCAGCCGATGGGGCGGGGGGTGATGATGGCGTTGTAGGGATTGTGGGGAAGGCCGTGGCCTTCCTCGGGGCGGTAGAACATGATCTGGAATCCCTGGGTTTGCCCAAGGGGTAGCGACATGCTAGGGGCACTTCCAGTCCAAAGATGCCCGGAACAATGGCCCCGATGATCCACCTGATGCAGGAAGCCGAAGATGACTGGTGGGAGGTCGAGGCGCTGTTTGATCTGTGCTTTGCGCCGGGCCGCGAGGCGTTGTCGTCCTACCGCCTGCGGGACGGGGTGCCGCCGATTGCGAACCTCTGTGTTGTGGCGCGGGACGATGACGGGACGCTGGCGGGCGCGATCCGGAACTGGCCGGTACGGGTGGGGGGGAAGTGGTCGCTGCTGCTTGGTCCCGTGGCGGTGCACCCGACGCACCAGGGCGAAGGATTGGGGGCTGCGCTGATGTTCCGGGTGCTGGAGACGGCGAAGGAAGGCAAGTGGAGCCGGGTCATGCTGGTGGGTGATCTGCCCTATTACAGCCGGTTCGGGTTCCGAAAGCTCGAGGGGGTCATCATGCCGCCGCCCACCAACCCGGAGCGGGTGCTGGGGCTCCCGCTGCGGCCGGGGGCCTGGGCGGGTGTGAAGGGGCGGGTGATGCGGCCCGATGATCCGGAGGCCTGAAGGATTGACAAGGGGGGCGCGGGTTCCCACCTTTCGGGGCATGACCGATGACGCCCTGATGATCGAGATCAACCCGGACGACCCCCCCGCGCCGATGACGGAAGAGTCGCGTGCTGCTGTCGTGGCACTTGCACTGCGGCAGAAGAAGGCGGGCGGCCTGCTGATGAAGGCAGTGATGTTCGTGGGCGGGCAGGTCGAGGATGGCATGAAGCTGTTGCCCAAGGGCGTGCGGGCGCAGGTCGAAAGTGCCGCGCGGTCGGCTTTGGTACAGAGCTATGAGGTCGCGAGCAAATCAAGGGGCGAAGGGGCGTTGAGCCGCGTCACCAAAGGGGTGAAGACGGACCGGGCGCACAAGGTGCTTGCCGCGGTGTCCGGCGCTTTCGGCGGTCTGGGCGGCTGGGCGACGGCGCTGGCCGAACTGCCGGTGGCGACGACTTTGATCTTTCGGGCCGTGCAGGGTGTGGCCGAATCCTATGGCGAGGACCCCCTGTCGGAAGAGACGCGGCTGGAATGCCTGCGCGTCTTTGGGTCGGGCGGGCCGATGGAGAAGGACGACGGGATCGACACGTCCTTTGTGGCGGCGCGGCTGTCCCTGTCGGGGGCGGCGGTGAACCGGCTTGTCGCGCGGGTCGCGCCAAGGTTCGCAGCGGTCCTGTCGCAGAAGTTTGCCACGCAGGCCGTGCCGGTTCTGGGCGCGGCGGCGGGTGCCGGGACGAACTATGCGTTCATCGGCTACTATGTCGAAATGGCGCATGTCCATTTCGGGCTGCGCAAGATGATCCGCGAGCATGGCGAGAAGCCGGTGCTGGACCTGTTCCACAAGGTGCTGGCCGAGGGCAGGGTCCCGGTAGTGCGATAACGCAGACCATTCGGGAAGCCTGATTCAGGTTCATGTGACAGGCGACGGGGCGCAAGGATGGCGCCGAATCTCGGTTTTGCCGGGGTCTGATCGGAAGGTTGCGACCAGCGTGCAGGTGTTCATCATGTCTGTATTGCTGAGACCGACTTCGTTGGCGATGCGTTCGATGCCGGTGTCGGCGGTCGTCGTGTCACCCGCGGCCATTTCAGACTTGGCTGTTGCGGAGCCCGCTTGATCGGCGGCCATACCGCCGCCGGTGTGGGCGGGCCTGGTGGTTCTGTCGGCGGGGTTGTTCCGGGTGGCCCATGCAGGGTTCGGCCGGGCGATGGGGTTTGGGTCGAAAAATGCGCGGGGGTTCAAGGCCACGCATCTTTCGGACGCCTCATGAGGGGGGCGGGGTGAACACCGCCCTACGCTTGTGGTTGAGGGATTTGCCTTGGCGGGTCAGCCCAGACCGGCAAGCCATTCGGTGACGGCGCCGCGCACGGACTGGTCGCCACGGGCGCGGGAGGCGTCGATGACGGCTTTCGCTTCGGTCAGGTTCACGCGGCGGAGGAGGTGCTTGACCGGGCCGACCGAGGCGGGGCGCATCGAGAGCATGCGGAAGCCGAGGGCAGCAAAGACGAGAGCCTCGATCGGGCGACCAGCGTCCTCTCCGCAGAAACTGAGCGGCGTGTCGGCGGCCTTGCAGCGGGCGATGATCATTTCGAGGAAGCTGAGGAAGCTCACATCGAGCGTGTCATAGCGCCTGCGGACGCGTTCGTTTTCGCGGTCCGCGGCAAAGAAGAACTGTTTGAGGTCGTTTCCGCCGAGCGAGATGAAATCGACCTCGCGGAAGAACCTGTCGTTTGCGAAGGCGAGGCTTGGGGTTTCCAGCATCGCGCCGACCTCGACCTTCGCCGGCAGGGGGTGGCCGAGGATGGTTTCGCGGGCCATCGCCTTGTCGAATTCGGCGCGGGCGGCGCGGAATTCTTCGGGCTGGGTGATGAAGGGGAACATGACCGACAGCGGACGGCCCGCTGCGGCGCGGATCAGGGCCTGAAGCTGCATCCGCAGGACACCGGGTTTGTCAAGTCCGACCCGGATGGCGCGCCAGCCCATCGCGGGGTTCGGTTCGTCATTCGGTTTCATGTAGGACAGGACCTTGTCCGACCCGATGTCGAGCGTGCGGAAGGCGACACGTTTACCCTTTGCGCTGTCCATGACGCGGGAATAGAGCGCCGAAAGCTCGGCCCGCTGGGGCATCTTGTTGCGGACAAGGAACTGCAACTCGGTCCGGAACAGGCCCACGCCTTCGGCGCCCGAACCGGTGAGCGAGGGCAGGTCGGCCATCAGGCCGGCGTTCATGTGCAGCGCCACGACCGAACCGCAGAGCGCCTGGGCGGGCAGGTCGCGGATCGATACATAGCGTTCGAGCGCGCGGGCCTGCATCGCGATCTTTTCGTCGAAGGCCTTGCGCACCGTTTCCTCGGGGCGGAGGTGGACGATGCCCTGATCGCCGTCGACAAGGATGGCGTTGCCGTTCAGCGCCTCGGTCGTGATGCCGGTGGCGTGGATGACGAGCGGGATCGCCCAGGCGCGGGCGACAATGGCGGCGTGGCTGCCGACAGAGCCTTCCTCAAGCACGATGCCCTTGAGCGTCCGGCCGTATTCCAGCAGTTCGCCCGGGCCGATGTTGCGGGCGATGAGGACGGGGTTTTCCGGCATTTCGGCGCCGGTGTCGCTGCCCTGTCCGGTCAGGATCCGGAGAAGGCGGTTCGACAGGTCGTCCAGATCATGCAGGCGTTCGCGCAGGTAAAGGTCGCTGGCCTGAGACATGCGGGACCGGGCGAGCGATTGTTCCTTTTCCACTGCCGCCTCGGCCGAGAGACCGTTGGCAATGTCTTCTTCCATCCGGCGCAGCCAGCTTTTGGAATTGGCGAACATCCTGTAGGTTTCAAAGACCTGCACCTGTTCGGGATCGACCGGCATTTCCGAAGACAGCATGCCGTCCACGGCGGCGCGGAGCGTGTCGATGGCTTCGCGCAGGCGGATGACCTCGCGTTCGGGGTCGTCGGAGATCGGGTTGGTAACGACGACGCGGGGTTCATGAAGATAGACCCGCCCGGCGACGGAGCCTTCCTGACCAATGGTGCCCCGGATCATCACGGGGCGCTGGTGGCGCGGCGACAGAGCCCCGGCATCGCCCACGACAAAGGCACCGAGTTCAGTCATCTCGGCCAGCACCATGGCCACGACTTCGAGTGCATAGACCTCATCCGCTGTAAACTCGCGGGCGGCCTTGGACTGGACGACGAGCACGCCCAACGCCTCGCCCAGCCGCTGGATCGGGATGCCGCAGAAGGAGGAATACCGTTCCTCGCCGGTTTCGGGCATGTAGCGGAAGCCCTTTTCGCCGGGGGCGTTGGCGGTGTTGACGACCGTGCGGGTGCGTGCGGTGCGGCCGACAAGGCCTTCGCCAAGACGCATCCGGGTCTTGTGGACGGATTCGGGCTTGAGCCCTTCGGTCGCGCAAAGCTCGAGCGTTTCGGCGTCGCGGAAAAGGTAGATCGAGCACACCTCGGTCAGCATCGAGGTGGCGATTAGGCTTACGATATGGTTGAGCCGCGCCTGCCCGGCGCTGGTTTCGGCCAGTGCAGCGCGCAAACGGCCCAGCAGCTTGCGGCTTTCGCTTTCCTGCCGTTCTGGCATGGACTTGTCCCCGGTTCTTCGCAGCGCGGAGGCGAACCCGCGCCGGTGTCGGTTAGAGCATAGGCGGATGGGGGGAGGGAAGGGGGAAGGCGGTGCCACGCGCAGGTTGTGCGGGATTCGTCCGTTGCGTCGGCGGGCTGCCGGCCGAAGGGTTGGTCTGCGCCGTCGAAAGTGGCGCAGGGCGGTTCGGGCGGGGCTTGTCGCAATCGCCGCATATTGCTGGCAACAATGTAGCGATTGCTGCGGCAGGAAGATAATGACGACAGGTTCGAACGCAACGGCCATGCCCGGCCTGCCCGGTTTGGGTGTGATGGCAGTTCTGGGGGCGATGTTCTGGTTTGGTTTTGCAATGTTCGTGCGGTTCCCGGAACCGTTCGGCCCTTTTTGCAGGGTGGTGCGCCGGTGGCGGTGCATGTGGTCGCGATTCCCATCGTTCTGGTCCTGATTCCTGGGGTCAGGATGGCGATGCGCTATCTGCGCTGCCCGTCAGGTTAATCGTGTGTCGGGATGGGTTGTTCTGACGGATGCGGACCGCCATGGTCGGCAAGGGCAGCGCGGGGGCAAAGATGGAACCGGATTTCTGGCACGAGCGCTGGGAGAGCAATCAGATCGGGTTTCACGAGGGTGAGACCAATGAGATGTTGCTGGCCCATCATGGGGTTCTGGCGCTGACGCCTGGGGCGAGGGTATTCCTGCCGCTCTGTGGCAAGACGCGGGATATCGCGTGGTTCTTGTCACGGGGATCCCGCGTGGCGGGGGCGGAACTGAGCCGTCTGGCCGTGGAGCAGTTGTTTGCGGAACTGGGGGCGGTGCCGGAGGTGGCGGCGGCGGGGGAGCTTGTGCGGTTCAGCGCCGAGGGGATTGATGTCTTTGTCGGTGATATCTTTGGCCTCTCGCAGGGCATGATCGGTCCGGTGGACGCGATCTATGACCGGGCGGCGCTGGTGGCTTTGCCGGAGGGGATGCGGACGCGGTATGCGCCGCATCTGCATGAGATCACCGGCGGGGCGCAGCAGTTGCTGATCTGTTTTGAGTATGACCAGTCGCTCATGGCGGGGCCGCCGTTTTCGGTGGACGGGGCCGAGGTGGCGCGGCTTTATGGTGGGCTTTACGGGATCACGCTGGTGGATACGGGCGATCTGCGGGGCGGTGTCCGGGGGACGCAGGCGCTGGAGCGGGTTTGGGCATTGCGGTGAAGCGCACTGGATGATGCGCAGAATGCGCACCTTGCGCAGGATTGGAGAGCGTGGGGTGGGGTGAACCCCGCCCTACCCCTTTTCGTGGAAGAAGGCGTAGATCGTTTCGGCCATGCTCCCCGAGATGCCTTCGACGGCCTTGAGATCGGCGAGGTTGGCGCGGCTGACGGCCTTGGCGCTACCGAAATGCGCGAGGAGGGCGCGTTTGCGGGTGCTGCCCACGCCTGGGATATCATCGAGCGGGGTCGCGCCCACGGCCTTGGCGCGTTTGGCGCGGTGGCTACCGATAGCGAAACGGTGCACCTCGTCCCGCATGCGCTGGATGAAGTAGAGGACCGGGTCGTTATGGCGGAGCGCCGTGGGGTGTTTGCCGATGCGGTGGAATTCCTCTTTGCCCGCGTCGCGGTCCACGCCTTTGGCCACGCCGATCATCGCTATATCTTCGACGCCGAGTTCTACCATGATTTCGTGGACCGCTGAGACCTGCCCGGCACCGCCGTCGATAAGGAGGAGGTCGGGCCAGGCGAGCGTTTCGCGGTCGGGGTCTTCTTTCAGGAGGCGCTGGAAGCGGCGGGTCAGGACCTCTTTCATCATGCCGAAGTCGTCGCCGGGGGTGATGTTGGTGCCCTTGATGTTGAACTTGCGATACTGGCCCTTTTCGAAACCGTCGGGCCCGGCCACGACCATGGCACCGACGGCATCGGTGCCCATGATGTGGCTGTTGTCGTAAAGCTCGATCCGGCGGGGGGGCGTGTCGAGTTCGAAGGCCTCGGCAAGGCCGGTCAGGAGTTTGCCCTGGGTTGCGGTTTCCGACATGTGGCGGGCGAGGGATTCGCGCGCGTTGCGCTGCGCTCCTTCGACAAGTTCGGCCTTTTCGCCGCGCTGGGGGATGGCGATTTCGACCTTGAGGCCGATCTTTGAGGCGAGCGCATCGGCCATGAGGTCAGGGTCTTCGAGTCCGTGGGACAGGAGGATCAGGCGGGGCGGGTCGCGGTCGGAATAGAATTGGCCGACGAAGGCCTGCATGACTTTGCCCGCGTCATCTTCTCCTGCGAGGCGAGGGTAGTAATCGTGGTTGCCCCAGTTCTGATTGGCGCGGATGAAGAAGACCTGCACGCAGGCCTGCCCCTGTTCCAGGTGGAGCGCGATCACGTCAGCCTCAGTCACGCCGCGGGGGTTGATGCCCTGGGCTGTCTGGACCGAGGTCAGGGCGCGGATACGGTCGCGGAGGGCAGCGGCGCGTTCGAACTCCATCGCTTGTGACGCCTCGGCCATCTGGGTGGCGAGGATTTCCTGTACGGCGGTAGATTTGCCTGAGAGGAACTGCGCGGCATCTGCAATGGATTCGGCGTATTCGGCTTCGTTGATGTAGCCCACACAGGGGGCCGAGCAGCGTTTGATCTGGTAGAGCAGGCAGGGGCGGCTGCGGCTGGCGAAGGTCGAGTCGGTACAGTTGCGCAGCAGGAACGCCTTTTGCAACTGGTTCAGGGTGCGGTTGACGGCGCCCGCGCTGGCGAAGGGTCCATAGTAATCGCCCTTTTCCGTTTTGGCACCGCGATGCTTCTTGATCTGGGGAAAGGGGTGGTCGTGGGCGACAAGGATGTTGGGAAAGGATTTGTCATCGCGCAACAGTACATTGTAGCGCGGTTTGAGCTGCTTGATGAGGTTCTGTTCAAGAAGAAGCGCCTCGGTTTCCGTCCTTGTCGTCAGGAACATCATCGACGCGGTTTCGCGGATCATTCGTTCGATACGGCCGGAATGCTGGCCGGGACGGGAGTAGTTTGAAACACGCGCCTTGAGGTTTCGGGCCTTGCCGACGTAGAGAACGCGGCTTTCCGCATCGAGCATGCGGTAGACGCCGGGCGAGCTGTCGAGCATGCGCAGGTAGCCCTGGATGCAGTCATAGCCGGTCAGGGCGGGCGTGGTTTCGGGGGCGTCGTCCTGCATCACACGGGTCCGTGATTCTGGGGGTCGGGCTGCCATCTTAACGCAGGTTCGACAAGAGAAAAGCTGTCCACCGTTTCTGTGGATAAGTCCGTGGGAAAGATTGTGGCAGTCAGGAATTTTCCTTGTTTTTGGCTAAGTTCGTCGAACTGATTAAATTTTATGCAATTATTCAAGCCATTGTTTTGAATAGATATTTTTTTGTGAAGCGCCCAAATACATGAAAACGTTACTAATTCGTTAGACAAATGTGATGTGTCAATCGGTCGGTGCACAACTCTGACGCAGGGTCATTCGACCCCCAGCACATCTGTTGTTTGCCAAACCAGATGCTGGCCCCCGTCAATGCACAATATCTGACCGGTTACGGCCGGCGCATCGATCAGATATCCCAACGCCGTGCAGATATCGGATGGATTGGCCCCCCGTTCAAGTATGGTCGCTGCCCTTTGGGCTGCGAAATGTGCGACAGATTGTCGGGCGCCCTGCATCGTGGGACCTGGACCGATCGCGTTGACGCGGACATTGGGCGCAAGTCCCTGTGCGGCGGTTCGGGTCAGCGCCCAGAGGCCCATCTTGGCCAGCGTGTAGGTCATGAATTCGGGCGTGAGTTTGTGGATGCGCTGGTCGATCATGTTGACGATCAGGCCCTGCGCCACTGGTTCGCCGTTGTCGTCCATGACAGGCGGGGGAACCTGGGCGGCCATCGTCTGCGAGAGGACGAAGGGCGCGCGCAGGTTGCTTTCCATGTGGCGATCCCAAGAGCGGCGGGTCGCGGTATGGATCGTGTCGTGTTCAAAGATGGAGGCGTTGTTGACGAGGACCGTCAGCGGCCCGCCCAGTTCCGCAACGGCGCGGGGGACAAGGGAATGGGTCGCGTCTTCGTCAAGGATGTCTGCCTGGATCGCCTCGGCCCGGCGGCCCATGGCGCGGAGCGTGGTGACGACTTCGGTGGCTTCGGTTTCGGACGCGGCATAGTGGACGGCCACGTCATAGCCGCGTTGGCCAAGGTAGAGGGCCATCGCGCGGCCCAGCCGTTTGCCAGCACCGGTGACAAGTGCGCGGGTCATGCGATGCCTTTCATGTCAGGTTGTGCCTTTGCTGCAATCGCAGGGGCCTTTGCCGATCAGCGGGCGGCCGCACTTCGGGCATTTGCCGGAGGAAAGCCGGGGCTGGCCGCGAAGGCGCGGGGTGCCTCCGGGAAAGCGGAGGCGGCCAAAGACGGCGAGGACGGCCATGAACACGAGGAAGACGAGGACGACCTTGACCAGCATCATCAGAGGCCGAACCGCGCGAAGGCGGCCCTTTCTTCGACCCCGGCAAGGGCATCGCCCGCAAGCTGGGCGCCAAAGCGCTGGAGGAGGCTGCGTTTCTGGCCGAAGCGGCGGAAGCGGACCTTGTTGCCGTAGCGGTCCTTTAGCGTGGGGACGAGGTGGCCGATGCTATCGGCCAGACCCTGTTCGACGGCCTTGTCACCCACCCAGATTTCGCCGGTGAAGAGATCCGGGTTGTCCTTCAGGCGGGCGCCGCGCCGGGATTTGACGTGGTCGATGAAATAAGTGTGCAGGTCGCCCAGAAGGCCGCGCAGACGTTCGATGTCTTCGGGCTTTTCCGGCTTGAAGGGATCGAGCATGGATTTCGACTTGCCCGCTGTATGCACACGGCGTTCGACGCCGTAGCGGGCGATGGCCTGATCAAGTCCGAAGCCGGCCGAAATCACGCCGATGGAGCCCACGATGCTGCCCCGGTCGATGATGATTTCGTCCGCCGCGCAGGCGAGCCAATAGCCGCCGGAGGCCGCCACATCTTCGACAAAGGCGAAGACGGGGATGTTCTTTTCGGTGGCCAGCCCGCGGATGCGGGCGGCGATCAGCGAGGACTGGACGGCGGAGCCGCCGGGAGAGTTGATTTCAAGCGCCACGGCCACGGGTTTGCCCTTGGCAAAGGCGCGTTCGATCACCGGGGCGAGCGAGGTGTCGTCCAGACCCCTGCTGCTGTTGGCGATCGCGCCCTGCAGGCGGATGATGTTGACCGTGGGGCCGGACTTGAGGAAAGGCAGATTGAGTTTCATGCCCCCGATGTAGACCGGTCCCCCCATCGGAACAATGGCCGGGTCGGATTATTGGCGGATGCGCCAGCCGGTCTTGAAGATCCACCAGACAAGGACAAGGCAGGCGCCGGCAAAGACGGCGATGGCCAGCAGGCTGAACACGACCGGCACGTCGGCCGTGCCGAAGAAGGACCAGCGGAAACCCGAGACGAGATAGACCACCGGGTTGAAGAGCGCGAGTGTGCGCCAGATGCCGGGGAGCATGTCGATGGAATAGAAGGTCCCGCCGAGGAAGATCAGCGGTGTCAGGATCAGGAGAGGGATCAGCTGAAGCTGCTGAAAATCCTTGGCCCAGATGCCGATGATGAAGCCAAAAAGGGAAAAGCTGATGCTTGTCATGACAAGGAAGGCCAGCATGGCAAAGGGGTGCAGGATCGGTACATCGACAAAGAAGAACGCGGTGGCGAGGATGACGAGGCCGATCAGGATGGATTTGGCCGCCGCAGCACCAACATAGCCAATGACGATTTCAAGGTAATTCACCGGGGCGGAGAGCAGTTCGTAGATCGTGCCGATGAATTTCGGGAAGTTGATGGCGAAAGACGCGTTCGAGACGGACTGCGTCATTACGGTCAGCATTATGAGGCCGGGGACGATGAAAGCGCCATAGGTGACGCCTTCGATCAGGTCGATCTTGCCGCCGATGGCCGCACCGAAGACGACGAAATAGAGCGAGGTCGAGATGACCGGCGAGATCAGGGATTCGATGAAGGTCCGGAAAAACCGGGCCATTTCCTGACGGAAGATCACGCGGATGGCGGGGAAGTTCATGCGCTTTCCTTCACAAGGCCGACGAATATGTCTTCGAGGCTGGTCTGTTCTGTGGCGAGATCCGTGAGTTGCAGGCCCGCCGCCTGAAGATCGTTCAGAAGGGCGGTGATGCCGGTGCGTTCACCCTTGGTGTCATAGGTGAAGATCAGGGTGCTGCCGTCGTTGGCCAGCGCGAGGTTATGGCGTGCGAGCTTTTCAGGGATCGCGGAGACGGGGGCGGTCAGGTCGATGCGGAGTTGTTTCTTGCCCATCTGGCGCATCAGGTCGGCCTTGTCTTGCACCAGGAGAATTTCGCCCTTGTTGATGACGGCGACGCGGTCGGCGATGGCCTCGGCCTCTTCGATGTAATGGGTGGTCAGGATGATGGTAACGCCTTGCGACCGCAGGTCGGCCACGACTTTCCACATGTCCTTGCGCAGTTCGACGTCCACCCCGGCGGTGGGTTCGTCCAGGAAGAGGACGCGGGGGGCGTGGGAGAGGGCCTTGGCGATGAGCACGCGCCGCTTCATCCCGCCGGAGAGTTGCATGACCTTGTTGTCGCGTTTGTCGTAAAGGGACAACTGGCGCAGGACTTTGTCGATATGGCCGGGGTCGGCGGGTTTGCCGAAGAGGCCACGCGTGAAGGACACGGTCTTGTGGACGCGTTCAAAGGACTCAAGGCTCACCTCTTGCGGTACAAGGCCGATCATCTGACGGGCGGCACGCCAGTCGGTGATGACGTCATGCCCGCCGACGGTGACGGTGCCGGACGTCGGTTTGGTGATGCCGCAGATCGTCGAGATGAGCGTCGTCTTGCCCGCGCCGTTGGGGCCGAGAAGGGCCAGAATCTCGCCCTCCATGATGTCGAGCGAGACGGAATTGAGCGCCTTGAAGCCGGTGCTGTAGGTCTTGGTCAGCGACTTGACTGAGACGATGGGTGTCATGAGCGCGCAGCCTCCTGAGGTTCGGTGAAGCGTTATCGCCTGATCAGGACGAGGCCAAGGACAAAGGCTGGAAACGCGCAGGGACACGGGACGCTGTCGGGGCGTGCGAAAATGGCATCGGGCGCGGCTTTTCCAAGCCTGGGATGGTTTCGGGCCATCGGTCCGGGGGGTCCGGAACCTCAGTCCTTGCGCGATGCGGGCGTTTCGCGTCCTGTGTTTGCGAGGACTAACCTTTTGCCCTGGCTGGAGGTTCCATGGCCGCCCCGATTGACATCGCGACCTATAGCGACGTGCTGGTCCTGCTTGGGACGGCGGCGGTCGTCATTCCGCTGCTGCACCGGCTCGGGGTCAACACGATGCTGGGCTATCTGGGTGCGGGGGCGGTGCTGGGGCCGTTGGGGCTGGGGTCGCTGATATCGGAAGTGCCTTTCCTGTACTGGGTCACGGTCGTCGAAGCCGAAAACGTAGCGAGCATCGCGGAACTGGGGGTCGTGTTCCTGTTGTTCCTGATCGGGATGGAGTTGTCGTTCGAGCGGCTGAAGACCATGCGACGGCTGCTTTTCGGGATGGGGTCATTACAGATCGTGGTCACGACAGCGGTGATCGGCGGGATTGCGATGATGTTTGGCAATCCGCCCAGCGTCGCGGTTGTGCTGGGGGCCTGTCTTGCCCTGTCTTCGACGGCGATCGTGATCGAGCTTTTGTCCCAGCAGGGCCGGCTTTCGACGACGGTCGGGAGGACCAGCCTTTCAATCCTGCTGGCGCAGGATCTGGCGGTTGTGCCGCTGCTGATCCTTGTATCGATCCTTGGTGCGAGGGACAGCGATTCGATGTTGGCCGGTCTCTTGCTGGCGGTTGTCAACGCGTCGATTGCCATTTTGCTGATCGTCGTTGTGGGTCGCCTGCTGCTGCGGCCGCTGTTCCGGCTGGTGGCCTCGGTTGGCGCGAGCGGCATTTTCGTGGCTGCAGCGCTGCTCGTCATTATCGGGACCGGGGTGACGGCTGCGCTGGCCGGCCTTTCGATGGCGCTTGGGGCGTTCATCGCGGGGCTGCTGCTGGCAAAATCCGAGTTCCGCCGAGCGATCGAGACGACGATCGGGCCGTTCAAGGGGCTGCTCCTTGGGTTGTTCTTCTTCACCGTCGGAATGAACATCGATTTCCGCGAGGTGGTGCGTGATCCGTTCTGGCTGCTGGCCTCGGTTGTCGGGCTGATTGCGATCAAAGCGGGCATCCTGATCGTGCTGGGTCGGGTGTTCGGCCTGTCGCGGGCCGTGTCCGTCGAGACGGGATTGCTGCTTGGGCCGGGTGGAGAATTTGCCTTCATCGTGCTGGGACTGGCGACATCGGTCGGGGTGATCCGGGGCGAGGTTGCGAGTTTCATGATTGCGGTGACGTCGCTGACGATGGCGCTGATCCCGGTACTGTCGTTTGCGGCGCAGCGGATGCGCAGTCCGGGGCGTGCGGCGTCTGCGGCCCGGCCAGTGCCGGAGGCGCAGCCGGGAGAGACGGCAGGGCGAGCCATCGTCATCGGCTATGGACGGGTAGGCAAGGTTGTTTGCGCGATGCTGGATCAGCATGGGTTGCCCTATCTTGCCGTCGACACCGATGTCACGGCGGTATCGGCGTCGCGCGCGGACGGGCGGAAGCTGTTCTACGGGGATGCGTCGAACCCCGACTTTCTGGTGAGTTGCGGAGTCATGGATGCGAGAGCCGTCATCATCACGATTGCCGAGCGGGCAGTGATTGACGAGATCGTCGCCTGGGTCCGGTCGGTGCGGAGCGATATCGTCATCATCTCGCGGGCGCGCGATGCGGAACACGCGCGTCACCTTTACGCGGTCGGGGTGACGGATGCGGTGCCCGAGACCATCGAGGCGAGTCTGCAATTGTCGGAGTCGTCCCTGCTGGGGATGGGGCAGGCGGCGGCGCAGGTGAATGACACGATACACGCGCAACGGGACGCGTTTCGCCGCGAGTTGCAGAAGGCGGCGGCAGGAGTAAAGGGCTGAACGGAGACGGCTGGCAACTGGATGACTGCCGTGTCGCGCAATCCGACATATGTGTCGAAAGTTGCGTGACGTTGGTCGCAAGTGGCGGATAGACTGCGTGCGCAACAGTCTGATTCAGGTGGCATGATGTCGAACGATCCGCTTCTCCAGCCCTATCGCCTCAAGCATCTTGTGCTGAAGAACCGGATCATGACGACAAGCCACGAACCCGCTTATCCTGAGGACGGTATGCCGAAGGACCGCTATCGCGCCTATCATGTGGAGCGAGCGAAGGCGGGGGTTGCCCTGACCATGACGGCGGGGTCGGCGGCGGTGTCACGGAATTCTCCGCCTGTGTTCAACAACGTGCTGGCCTACAAGGACGAGGTTGTGGGCTGGATGAAGAAGATCGCGGATGACTGCCACGAACATGACTGCGCGGTGATGATCCAGCTGACCCATCTGGGGCGGCGAACGCACTGGGCGAAGGGCGACTGGCTGCCGGTCGTCGCGCCGGGGCCGTCGCGGGAACCGGCGCACCGGGCCTTTCCCAAGGTGATCGAGGATTGGGAGATCGCCAATATCATTACGGACTACGCTGATGCGGCAGAGCGTATGAAGGATGCGGGTCTCGATGGGGTCGAGTTCGAATGCTACGGCCACCTGATGGACCAGTTCATGTCGCCCCTGACGAATGCCTTGCCTGCACCCTATGGCGGATCGTTCGAGAACCGAGCACGGTTTGCGTTCGACGTGCTGGAAGCCTGCCGGAACCGGGTGGGGCCGGGGTTCCTGCTGGGTGTGCGTTACACGGCGGACGAGGTTGAGGAGGGCGGGATTTCGGCGGATGAGGGCGTCGAGATTGCCAGGCGGTTCAAGGCGTCGGGGCTGGTCGATTTCGTCAACATCATCCGGGGACGTATCCATACGGATACGGCGATGACGGATGTGATCCCGTTGCAGGGTGCACCCGCCGCGCCGCATCTGGATTTCGCGGGGCGTATCCGGGCCGAAGTGGGCTTGCCCACCTTCCATGCGGCCCGGATCCCGGATGTGGCCACGGCACGGCATGCGGTGGCGTCCGGCAAGCTTGACATGGTCGGCATGACGCGGGCGCATATGGCCGACCCGCATATCGTGAAGAAGATCATGGAGGGGCGCGAGCATGACATCCGCCCCTGCGTGGGGGCGACCTATTGCCTTGACCGGATCTATCAGGGGGGCGAGGCGCTGTGCATCCACAACCCGGCGACGGGGCGCGAACTGACCATGCCGCAGGAGATCCCGGCGGCGGCGGTCAGGCGGGGGGTCGTGATCGTTGGTGCGGGTCCGGCGGGGTTGGAGGCGGCCCGGGTGGCGGCGGAACGCGGGCATCAGGTCACGGTGTTCGAGGCGGCGCCGCAGGCGGGGGGGCAGATCAGGCTGACGGCGCAGAACAAGCGGCGCCGCGAGATGATCGGGATCATCGACTGGCGTATGGCGCAATGCGCGGCGCGGGGTGTGGAGTTCCGGTTCAACACCTATGCCGAGGCGGAGGATGTGCTGGCGCTGTCGCCCGATGTGGTGATCGTGGCGACGGGTGGCTTGCCGCAGAAGGATGTTCTGGCCGGGGGAAATGACCTGACGGTCAGCACATGGGATATCATTTCGGGGGATGTAAAGCCGGGGACGAATGTCCTGATCTATGACGATGCGGGGGACCATCCGGTGCTGCAGGCGGCCGAGGTGATTGCTGCGACCGGGGCGCATGTCGAGGTGATGACGCCGGACCGAACCTTTGCCCCGGATATCATGAGCATGAACCTGTCACCCTACATGCGGGCGTTGCAGCACCAGGAAGTGACGTTCACGGTGACGTACCGGCTGCACGCGGTCGAGAAAGATGGCAACCAGATCAAGGCTCTGATCGGGACGGACTATTCCAAGCACCGGGAGACAAGGCATTTCGATCAGGTGGTGGTAAACCACGGGACGCTGCCGCTGGACGAGTTGTATTTCGCGCTGAAGCCGCTGTCGGGGAACAAGGGGGCGGTGGATCAGAACGCGCTGATCGACGGTCGGCCACAGCCGCCGGTGGAAGGTTTCCAGTTGTTCCGTATCGGGGATGCAGTGTCGGCGCGGAACACACATGCCTCAATTTATGAAGCGCTGCGGCTGATGAAGGATATCTGAGGTCAGATTGCCTTGTGGAAGGGGACCTGATCGCTGCCCGGCTTGTCATGGCCGGGGATGCGGGAGATTTCGGTACAGTCCGCTTTGCAGTAGTTGTTCCAACCTCGAAGATCACACCGACCATCGCCGCTCTGCCCAGTTCATGGCAAGGTCGGTGTTGCGCGCGGTTCGGGACGGGGTGGGAGCGTGTTGATTTTCTTGCACAAGCAGGCGACGACAACGCCGAAGACCCGTGCTGCGATCCAGGCAAGCACGGAACCGGCGCGGATGGTGGCGGTGCGCTATGGCATCAGCGCGCAGACGGTCTGGGAATTGCGTATTCGGGACGATGTGCATGACCGGAGCCACAGGCCGCACAAGCTTCGGACGAGTTTGACGCCGCCTCGGTAGGCTGCGCTTCGCAAGACCCTGCTCCTGCCGCTCGATGACCTGTTGGCGGTGGTGCGGGAGTTTCCCAATCCACAGGTCTCGCGGGTCCGGTTTGGGCCGCTGCCGGCGTCGCCATGGGGTGGGCAATCTGGGGGCCCTGAAGCCGGAAGAGGCCAGGCCTGAGCACGGAACCTTCGAGGCCTATGAGCCGGGTTTCCTGCACGTCGACGTGAAATACCTGCCCCAGAGGGCCGACGAGGACCGGCGCCGCTACCTTTTTGTGGCCATCGATCGCGCAACAGGCCGGGTTTTTGTGCGCATGCTCAGTTACCGATAGAACATCACAGGATTGTCAGAGTATCACTGTTCCCTGGGCAACAATTCAGTTGGCTTCAAAGCCATGACGCGACATGAATCGCGCGATTTCTGCGGGTTTCGGTTCTACCCCTGCGAAAGTGCGGACGTAGATAGGCATGCGGCGAATCCGAAGGTCAACCGTTTCGCGGACCATCATCGAGATATAGCCGATCTGCGTGTAATAGACGGTGTAGGCGCGGACCTGCGCCTCCTCGGCCGGGAAGCCGAAGCGGGCAAACATCGCGGTGATGGCGGCAATGCGGTCGCGGTCGGTCTGTTCGAGGGTGGCGCGGAGGGTGGGGTCGCCGAGTGCCCAGTTGCGGACGGCGAAATCAAGCCTTGCGTCGAAGAGGTCGGGCATCAGCCAGCAGTCGAAGAGGTTGAAGAGCGCCTCGGATATGCTTTCGGCATAGGCTTCGGTGCGGGCGATGAGGTTGCCGGTGTTGCGGGCCTGCCAACGGTGGATGAGTTCGGCCAGAAGCGATTCGCGGCTGTCGAAATGGCCGTAGAAGCTGGTGCGCGAGAGGCCAAGGCGTTCTGCGAGGGGGCCGAGTTTGACCTGATCGACGCCACTTTCGATCAGCATCTGATAGGCCGCGTCGAGCCACAGGTCCGCCGATCCGCGCCAGCCTTTGGTTTCCGTCCCGTTGTCCATGCCGACGGAGGTAGCAGGTCGGCAGGGGGCGATCAACCAATGTGACAGATGCGTCGATTAACTTGACAGATGTGTCGATTTCCGGTCGGCTGAATGTGACCATGATCGCGGAGGGTATAGGATGGAAGTGGTTGACGAAGCCTTGCCGCGCCGGATGCGGGCCGGGCGCAAGCCGCCCCGCAGCGCGGCTCCGGGGCAGAACCCTTCACTGGAATGCGCCTATATCACCCGCAACATCCCGACCTATGACCTTGTGTCCGAGGAAAGCCTGATCCGGATCGAGGCGACGGCGGACCGGATTCTGGCCGAGATCGGGATCGAGTTCCGCGATGACCCCGAGGCGGTGGAACTGTTCCGCAAGGCCGGGGGCGAGGTGCGGGAGGTGCGCGAGGGGGCGTGGAACATCCGCTTTGCGCCCGGGCTCATCCGCAACCTGTGCAAGACCGCCCCGCCCCGGTTCACTCAATTGGCGCGGAACCGGGCGCGGTCGGTCGAGATTGGCGGGGATGCGATGGTATTCGCGCCCGCCTATGGCAGCCCGTTCATCATGGAGACGGACGGGAACCGCCGCTATGGGACGCTGGCCGACTTCCAGAACCTGATCAAGCTGGGGCAGTCTTCGCCCTGGCTGCATCATTCGGGCGGGACGATCTGCGAGCCAACCGATATTCCGGTGAACAAGCGGCATCTGGATATGGTCTATTCCCATATGCGGTATTCCGACCGGGGGTTTCTGGGGTCGATCACGGCGCCGGAACGGGCGGCGGACAGTATTGCCATGTGCCGCATCCTGTTCGGTTCGGACGTCATGGACCGGAACTGCGTGATCATGGGGAACTTTAACTCGACCTCGCCCCTTGTCTGGGACGGGGTTTCGACGAAGGGAATCCGGGTTTATGCCGAGGCGGGGCAAGGGTCGATCCATCTGCCGTTCCTGCTGGGTGGGGCGGTGTCGCCGGTGACGATGGCGGGGGCTGTGGCGCAGTCTTTGGCCGAGTCGATGGTGGGGGTCGCCTTGACTCAGTTGGTGCGGCCTGGCGCGCCGGCACTGATCGCGACGTTCCTGTCGTCGCTGTCGCTGCGGTCGGGGTCGCCCACGTTCGGGACGCCGGAACCGGCGCTCGGGTCGCTGGTCATGGGGCAGTTGGCGCGGCGGATGAACCTGCCGCTGCGGTGTTCGGGGAATTTCTCGACCTCAAAGCTGCCGGATGCGCAGGCGATGACGCAATCCATGATGTCGATGATGGCGGCGGTGCAGTGCGGGGCGAACTATATCCTGCATTCGGCAGGGTTCCTCGACGGGCTTCTGTCGATGTCGTTCGAGAAATTCGTGCTCGACTGCGATCTGTGCGGGGCGCTGCATGCCTATCTGAAAGGGATCGACGTGAGCGAAGATGCGCTGGGGTTCGAGGCCCTGGCCGAAGGCGGGCCGGGGGCGCATATGTTCGGGACGCAGCATACGTTGCGGCATTACGAAACGGCCTATTGGGACAGCGGGATGGACGATTACCAGACCTGGGAGACGTGGAACGAACAGGGGCGCGAGGATTCCATCACGCGGGCCGAACGGCGGTGGAAGGCCACCCTGGCCGCCTATGAGGCGCCGCCGATGGATGTGGCCGTCGATGATGAACTGAAGGAGTTTGTGGCGCGCAAGAAGGCGTCGATGCCGGATCTGTGGTACTGACGTGGCCTATCCCCATATCTTTCAGCCGCTGAAACTGCGGCACAAGACATTGCGTAACCGGGTCGTCTTTGGGGCGCACACAGCGAACATGGCGCAGGGCGGACTGCCGGGGACGCAGCATGTGGGGTACTACCGCGAGAGGGCGATGGGCGGGGCCGCCATGATCGTGGTGGAGCCAGTGCCTGTCCATACAGCGGCGGTGCTGACGCGGGGCAATTTCCGGCATGACGACGATGCGGTGATCCCCGCCTTTCGCAAGGTGACCGAGGCGGTCAAGGCCGAGGGGGCGGTGATCCTGCAGCAGTTGTACCATGTGGGCGGTCATGGGGATGCGGATAACTCGTGGCATCCGAACTGGTCGCCTTCGGGGATGCCGAGCTATCACGACAGTGACGGCAGCGCGGCGATGACCGAGGCGCAGATCAAAGAGACGATGGCGGGTTATGTCGCCGCTGCTGTGCGCTGCCGGGAGGCAGGATTTGACGGGGTGGAGTTCTGGGCAGCCTATAATGCGCTGCCCGATCAGTTCTGGACCCCGTTCAACAACAAGCGGGACGACAGGTGGGGCGGCTCGCTGGAAAACCGGACACGGTTCAGCCGTGAGACGATGCGGGCGATCCGGGCGGCCTGTGGCGATGATTTCATCATCGGGCTGGCGGTGAATGACGAACCCGATGTGCCGGCGGCGTTGGGCCGCGAGGCTTTGGCCGAGGTGATTGCGGTCCATGATGCGGAAAACGCGATGGATTACGTGACCTGCGGGTCTGGCAGTTACTTTGACTTCTACAAGCTGATGCCGACGTTTCTATACCCTGAAAAGCTATCGGTTGATCTGACGACGATGCTCAGGGGCGTGGTCAAGAACTGCGTCGTGACGTCGGAAAGCCATGTGCGGACGGCCGAGAATGCCGAGGAGATCATCCGGTCGGGGCAGGCTGATCTGGTGTCGATTGTGCGCGGGCAGATTGCGGACCCGCATCTGGTGAACAAGGCGAAAGCGGACCGGGCGGAGGATGTGCGGGGGTGCATTTCCTGCAACCAGATGTGCTGGGGGCGGCGGTCGCGGGATTACTGGATTACCTGTCTGATCAATCCGAGTGCGGGGCGCGAATGGGAATGGGGTGGGGACAGATTTGTGCCTGTCGCGGAGCCTCGGACCGTGCTGGTCGTGGGCGCGGGGCCTGCAGGGCTTGAGGCCGCGCGAGGGGCGGCGGAGCGGGGGTTTCGGGTGACGCTGGCCGAGGCGGGGCCGGAGATTGGCGGTCAGTTCCGGCTCGCGGGACTGCAGCCACGGCGGGGCCAGATCACGGACCTGCTGGGCTGGTATGACCGGCAATTGCGGCAGTTGGGGGTGGACCTAAGGCTGAACACCTATCTGGACGCTGGGGAGATCGCTGCGTTCGGGGCGGATCATGTGGCGATTGCGATTGGGTCACAGCCTGACCCCGAGGGGTTCCAGCGGGCGATGACGCATCTGCCGCGCCTGCCGGGGATCGAGGCAGGGCGGGTCTGGTCGCCCGAGGATGTTCTGAACCGCGTGGCCAGACCGGGCAAGCGGGTGGTCGTGCTGGACGAGGGCGGCAACTGGCGCGGGGCGGGGACGGCGTGGTCGCTGGCCGAGGCGGGGCATGAGGTGGTGCTGGTCACGCCCGATGCGTTGGTCGGCAAGGAGTTGCAGCGGTCTGCGGCGGATTTCCCGCTGCGTCGGCGGCTTGCGGCGTTGGGCGTTCGGTTTGTGGTGGAATCGGCGGTGTGCGGGTGGCGGGGCAATGGGGGTGGGGCCGAGGTGATGAACCTGCTGACCGGAGAGACTGAGGTGATCCCGGCGGATGATCTGGTCATGTCCACGGCGAATCGGGTGGATGACGGATTCATCCGCGAACTGGCCGGACAGGGGGTGCTGTTTGACCGTCTGGGGGATGCGGCGGCGCCACGGATGGCGGCATTGGCGTTCCATGACGGGCGGAAATGGGCACTGGGGCTGTCGGCAGGGGCTTAAGGTTCTGTATTTGCAGGATTATGTTGGTTGGGTGAGCTGTCTGTACTGCGTCTGCAACGCGTCGGTGCTTTTCGGGGCGTTGCGTTAACGGCGGGTAAGGGTTCGCGATGCGGATGGTGGCAAGCTGTGCGGTCGCGCAGTTACGGCCGGCTTAACGTGGCGGGCTTGTTGCGGAGGCGGAGTGAGCGCCAGAGATGGCCCGGGATGATGAGCGCGGACTTCAGGTAGCGCATGAACATGCGGCGGGGGTTGGAGAGCAGCCGCCACATCCATTCAAGTGACAGGGCACGGACCCATTTGGGCGCACGTTTCTGTACGCCTGACAGGAAGTCGAGCCCCGCGCCAATGGAAGCAAAGCCGATTTCCGGGGCACGGGTGCGGGCGAAGGCGGCCACGCATTCCTGTTTCGGCGCGCCGAGCGCAAGGAAACAGAGGCCGATCCCGGCGGCGGAGAGGCGGTCGATGATTGTCGCCGCCTCGGGCCCGGTGGGGTTGAAGCCCATCGTGGGGGCGATGGAGAGGGCGATGTCGACGCCCGGGATTGCGGCGCGGATGGCCTCGGCGGCAAGGACCAGGCTCGAGTCGGTGCTGCCGACGAGGGCGATCCTGGCACCGGTATCGGCGGCGATCTGGCAGAGCGGCAGGACGAGGTCGGCGCCGGCCAGAAGGTCTACCGGGCGGCGGGCGGCGTGGGCCATCCAGACGATTGGGTTGCCGTCGGCGGTGATCAGGTCCTGCGCGTGGTAAGCGGCACGGAAATCGTCGTTGCCGATGAGCTTGACGAGGTGGTCGAGATTCAGGGTTGCCAGTGCAAAGCCACGGTGCGTGGACAGGCGGCGGGTGACCTCGGACTCGAGGGTCGCCCGGTCGGGGACGTTGACGGTGAACCGCTCTGATCCGACCTGAAACTCCACGTTGATCCCTATGCGCCGTTTTCTTCTTTCTTGGCGCAAAGCGATGGTCGGGGGAAGGGGCGTTGCGGGGGGAGTGGAGCGAGGGGCTTGTATGGTCTTTGGGTGCGCTCGTCCGCGCGACCTCGCTGGGGGTGGGGTAAGACGCGGGGGCGGCTTCTTGGGGGGAGAGAGTTCGGGGAACTGTCGGCGGCTGTTGTGGTTGTGACCAAGGCCATCGCCTTGGTCATGCGACGCGGGCGACGCTTTCTGGCCGGACGCGCTGATGTTCGGCCAGCACCTGCCCCGGCAGGGGCTGGCCTTCTTTGTTGATGGAGGAACGGGCGTCGGTTGAGGCGGTGGGGTGTGAGCGGGGCGGTGCCTCCACCGGAGGCCCGCTGATCCCGCTCAACGACGCAAGATTGAACTGTCGTGGCAAGTCCCGGTCATTTTGCCGAGGGTGGCTTGGCTGAAGTCGTTGGCCTGAGGAATCGTCCTGCTGTGGCCGCACCACCTAGCCATCCTTCTTGCCTTCCTCCGGCAACCGCGCTAAGGGACGCGGGTTGAAACGGGGGTACGCCCGTGAGCATGAGAGGGAAGCAGGGTCGGGACTACCGGCCCTCTTTGTTTTATTGCGCCACGGATGCACGCTCCTTGACGATGACAACCAAGACCGGCGGAGACAACCGCCTGGCCGGAAAACAAAGACCCAAAGGAAACAGACCACGCATGTGCGCTAAAGCAACGACCATGGAGGACTTCGAAGCCCTCCTCAATGAAAGCTTCGAAATGGACACGCCCGCTGAGGGCTCTGTCGTCAAGGGCAAGGTCATCGCCATCGAGGCGGGCCAGGCCATCATCGATGTCGGCTACAAGATGGAAGGCCGCATCGATCTGAAGGAATTTGCAAATCCCGGAGAGAACCCGTCCATCGCCATCGGCGATGAGGTCGAAGTGTTCCTTCGTCAGGTTGAAAACGCCCGGGGCGAGGCTGTCATCAGCCGCGAGATGGCCCGTCGCGAGGAAGCCTGGGACCGTCTTGAGAAGGCCTACGAGAAGGAAGAGCGCGTTGACGGGGCGATCTTTGGGCGGGTCAAGGGCGGCTTTACCGTCGATCTGGGTGGCGCGGTTGCGTTCCTCCCCGGCTCTCAGGTCGATGTGCGTCCGGTGCGCGATGCCGGCCCGCTGATGGGTCTCAAGCAGCCGTTCCAGATCCTCAAGATGGACCGTCGCCGTGGGAACATCGTTGTCTCACGTCGCGCAATCCTGGAAGAATCGCGGGCTGAACAGCGTGCCGAAGTCATCGGCAACCTGACCGAAGGTCAGATCGTCGACGGTGTGGTCAAGAACATCACAGAATACGGTGCGTTCGTTGATCTGGGCGGCGTGGACGGCCTGCTCCACGTGACCGACATGGCCTGGCGCCGGGTGAATCACCCGTCCGAGATCCTGTCGATCGGTGAAACGATCAAGGTACAGGTCATCAAGATCAACAAGGAAACCCACCGTATCAGCCTGGGCATGAAGCAGCTTCAGGAAGATCCGTGGGATGCCGTGGAGCGCAAGTTCCCGCTCGAGTCCATCCATATGGGCCGCGTGACCAACATCACCGATTACGGCGCTTTTGTGGAGCTGGAGCCGGGCGTCGAAGGTCTGGTCCACGTGTCGGAAATGAGCTGGACCAAGAAGAACGTCCACCCGGGCAAGATCGTTTCGACGTCGCAGGAAGTCGAAGTCATGGTGCTCGAGATCGACTCGTCCAAGCGGCGCGTGTCTCTGGGTCTCAAGCAGACTCAGCGCAACCCGTGGGAAGTGTTCGCCGAGACCCACCCGGAAGGGACCGAGGTCGAGGGCGAGGTCAAGAACATCACCGAATTCGGTCTGTTCATCGGCCTGCCGGGCGATATCGACGGGATGGTCCACCTGTCCGATCTGACCTGGGAAGGCAAAGGCGAGGAAGCCATTTCCGATTACCGCAAGGGCGACATGGTCAAGGCCAAGGTCACCGAAGTCGACGTCGAGAAGGAACGTATTTCGCTTTCCGTCAAGGCGCTGGATTCCGATCCGTTTGCCGATGCCGTTGACGGCGTGAAGCGCGGTTCGGTCATCACGGTCGCCGTGACGAAGATCGAAGAAGGCGGCATCGAGGTCGACTATGAAGGAATGAAGTCCTTCATCCGCCGGTCCGACCTGTCGCGCGACCGGTCCGAACAGCGGCCCGAGCGGTTCCAGGCGGGTGACAAGGTTGATGTCCGCGTGACGAACATCGACTCCAAGACCCGCAAGTTGGGCCTGTCGATCAAGGCGCGCGAAATCGCCGAAGAGAAGGAAGCCGTGGAGCAGTACGGGTCGTCTGACTCGGGTGCGTCGCTTGGCGATATCCTTGGCGCGGCGCTGAAGGGCGACAACTAAGCCTAGCGGCCTGAACATTTCAGGACCCCGTTCCCGTGAGGGAGCGGGGTTTTGTCTTGTGTTGGATTGTGTGCATCAATTTATCTTTGTGATGCATGTTATCTTGACGGCAGCAAGCCAGGTGCCGCAGCCCGAACGCTATGCGCTGCACAAGCTGATCTTGGCGAACGGGCGCAAGGCGGGGATCGGCAGTCTGAAGGCGCGGAAGGACCGGGCGAAGGCCGCTTTCCTGATCGAGGTACTGGCCGAGGCTTGGGAAGTGGCGCGGGGGAACGGGCCGCGCTGGCGGGAGAGAATGGATGCATCGCTTGGGCGAATGCCGGGCACTGTGGCCGAGTTGGACGGGCTGGGGCTGCGGGCGGGACTAGGCGGGGCGGCCGCGCCCTAGGGCGGCCAGGGCGCTGACGGCGATGGCCAAAGCCGCGCCGATGGCAGTGTCCACGATCCGCTCGATCCCCCAACCCAGGAAATCGCCTTCGGGGGCGCCGTAGAGCGTGACAATCATCACGGTCGTGGCGGCGACCGAGACGATATAGTGGACACGGTTGTATGCGATGGCGGGCGCGATGGCCGCCATGCCGACAAGGGTCTCGATCCGGGCGGGGAGGAGGGTCAGAAACACCACAATGGCCGTTCCGATCAGGGTGCCGCCGATCCGGCGGAGCGAGCGGCTGACGGTGTTGGGGTGTTCCGGCTCGACCACGACGATGAAGGTCATCAGAATCCAGGCGGCCGGGATGCTGGCATGGGTGAGCGCATACCAGAGGAGCCAAGCCGAAACTGCCGCGCCGAGGAGAACAGCGGCAAGGTGGGGTGACGGTGGCGCGGGGTCATTTGCATGAGCGCTGTCATCTGTGCGTGGGCGGAGCAGGATTAGCACAGTGGCGCAGACCACACCAGCGGCGAGGCCCGCACTGGCGAAGGGGAGTGCGCCTTGCAGGCCAATGGCAGCGGCGCCGAAGGCGGTCGGAACCAGGTAGCAGAGGAGGAGTGGAGTGGCCGCTGCGTATGGTGGCGAAAAAGCGGCATCAGGCCAGGCTGTCCAGAGGATGAGTCCTGCCAGAATTGCGGCGGCGAAGAGCGGGGTCGTGGAAGAGAAGGCGGCGACGAGAACGATCAGGGCCGCTGTGAGACCGACGATCGCTCCGGCGCGCAGGCCGGACAGGTGCGTTCCGGCAACCGTCAGGATCAGCGGAAAGATGACGAGAAGGGCACGGTCGGAATCACCAAGTGCAAGGGCAATGCCGGCGCCAAGGCCCGCAAGCACCAGAAGCACCATTGTGAGGCCCCAGTGAGCCTTGGTGGCATGCGGGAGAGGCGCGGGGTCGTTTACTGAGTGGCCGGGCATGGTGGTTTCTCCTGCGTCGGTTCTTGGTGCCACGGGGCAGCGATGAAGGAAAGCACTGGCCGGCTCGGTCGGACCAATAGGACCAATATGGCGCGAATCAGCCAAAGCGCAGGGTCGTCAGTTCATCTCCGGGTGACCTGCGCCTGATGGATGCATAGGGCCGGAACAGCCGAAACCAGGCCCGAACGTGGCCGGTTGCGCTAGCACAACTGGCAAAGATTGTCTCTTTTCAGTCATTTGGTCCCAAAAGCCACTATTTCGTGACTGAAATGTCTGGCCTATAGTCGGTCGGAACAAGCGGGGCCAACCTGCGACCGTCGGATGACCGAAACTGGGGGAAGACACGACAATGATCCGTTCTGAACTGATCCAGAAGATCGCAGATGACAACCCGCACCTGTACCAGCGTGATGTGGAAAAGATTGTGAACACTATTTTTGATGAGATCACCAATGCGATGGCAGCGGGCCATCGGGTCGAATTGCGGGGGTTCGGGGCGTTTTCGGTCAAGAAGCGCGACTCGCGCATGGGCCGGAACCCGCGCACGGGCGAGTCCGTTGATGTGGATGAGAAACACGTGCCGTTCTTCAAGACCGGAAAGCTGTTGCGCGACAGGCTTAACGGCAAGTAGACTAGCCTCATGAAAACATTGCGTTATGCCTTCTGGGTGGTCGTTGCCGTCTGCCTGATTACAGTAGGCCTTGCCAATCGCGGGGCCGTGACGGTGCGGGCCATGCCCGAGGTTCTGGCGCAGCTTTTCACGATTTCGCCTGATGTGACACTGCCCCTTTACGTCGTGATCTTTGCCGGTTTCGCATTGGGTCTTTTGGTGGGGTTTGTCTGGGAATGGCTGCGCGAATTCGGCCAGCGTGCCGAAGCGCGGGCGATGGAAGCCGAGATCGCGCGTCTGCAACGGGAGTTGGGCAAGCTCAAGGTCGAGACGACGGTGGGCAAGGACGAGGTTCTGGCACTGCTGGACGCCACGGTCAAGAAGCGCTGAGATCATGGCAGGACCGGTCCGGGTCAAGATCTGCGGCCTGCGGGACGCGGGCACTGTGGCTGTGGCGGCAGAGGCCGGGGCGGCCTATGTGGGGTTCGTGTTCTTTGACCGGTCGCCGCGCAATCTGACCATCGCCGAGGCCGTGCCGCTGGCGCGGGATGCGCCGTTGGGTGTCGCCAAGGTGGCGCTGACAGTCGATGCGGATGACGCGTTTCTGGACCGTCTGACGGGCGAGGTTGCGATCGACATCCTTCAGTTACAGGGCAAGGAGAGCCCCGCGCGCGTGGCCGAGGTCAAGGCGCGCTATGGGCTGCCGGTGATGAAGGCGGTGGGCGTGGCCGATGCCGGTGATCTGGTGGCGCTGGAGCTTTACGGCGAGGTGGCCGATCAGATTCTTGTGGATGCCAAGCCGCCGAAAGGGGCCGCGCTGCCAGGTGGCAACGGGCTGACCTTTGACTGGAGGCTGGTTGCCGGGCGGCGGTGGCCGGTGCCCTGGATGCTGGCCGGGGGACTGAATGCGGGCAACGTGGCCGAGGCGATGCGGCTGACCGGGGCGCGGCAGGTCGACATATCTTCTGGCGTGGAAACGGCGCCAGGGGTGAAGGATGTGGGCCTGATCCGCGCCTTTATCGCCGCGGCGCATGGGGCGGCCGGGTAGGTCCAGGGGCTGGCGGGGGACGCTTCATCGCGATCCGTGAGGCTGAAGCGGCCAATCTGTCTGCTGTGCTGGCCCTGTTGGCCGATGAAGGGGTCCATGCGGCACGGGATGTGGGTGATCCGGAGGGATACCTGCCGGTGTTGGAGGCGATTCCGATTGCGGGGACGACGCGGCTTTTACGTGGCCTGTGACGGGGATGTGGTGCGGGGCACCTTTCAACTGACGCTGATGACGGGGCTGTTGCAGCGGTCGTCTCGGCGGGCCGAGGTCGAGGGGGTCCGGGTGCTGGCCACAGCGCGGCGCGGGGGCATCGGGCGGCTGATCATGGCGGAAGCGGTGGAGACCGGGCGAGAGCGGCGGGCTGTGGTCTGGTGTAGTTGACGTCGAATGCAGAGCGGAGCTATGTGCGGGCGTTCCATGAGAACCTTGGTTTCAGGGCGACGCATCCGGGGTTCAAGATGGTCCTGCGCTAAGCCGTCAACCCTTCCTTAGAGCATGTCGCCTTCAATTGGTCCGATATCCTGCGGCGATGAAGTCGTTTCCCTTCCTCGACAAACGCGATGACCCGGCTCCAAGGCTCCATAGGATGTGGCTTGCCCATTCAGACCCCCCTGCATCTTGCAGA
Source organism: Rhodobacterales bacterium (assembly GCA_026400355.1). Lineage (GTDB taxonomy): Bacteria > Pseudomonadota > Alphaproteobacteria > Rhodobacterales > Rhodobacteraceae > JAPLPE01. The sequence continues at coordinate 243,370 of JAPLPE010000035.1, forward strand.
ACTACCGAATCACAATCCGCCCAATCTGGGAATCCTGAACCGGAACACTGGCGACACGACCTGGATCAGGTGCTGCATCGAGATTGTGCCGGTCCTGCGAAAACCGGGGTGGAGAATGATGCGTCGGGGGCGATCTTTGGGCATTGCGATCCTGGCCGGATGGTATCCCGGCAAAGAGCGGGGCGCGGGCCTCGCTCCGGCAAGAGCCTGATCAGAAAAGACCCTCGGGCGGATCGGCAATAATCCGTCCTGCCGACAGATCAACCGTCGGAACGGCAGCGAGCGTAAAGGGGAGTAACACAGTGTCTGACGCGTCGGGCGCCAGGACTTCAAGGATGTCACCGGCGCCATGGTTCAAGACGGCCCTGACGTGACCTAGTTCCCTGCCGCCCGTGTCAAGGACGGGTAGGCCGATCAGGTCTGCGTGGTAGTACTCATCATCGGGAAGGTGCGGCAGACGCGCCCGTTCCGCATAGAGAGAGACGCCGCGCATTGCGTCGGCTTCCTCCTTTGTGTCTATCCCCTCGATCCGGGCGACAAGCGCTCCGGCGGCCTGACCAATGATCACGACGACGCGAAAGATGCGTCCGTCGTCGGTGGTCAGAGGGGTGTACAGGGCAATGTCCTCGGGTTTCGCGCAGAAGGACTTCAGCCGAACCTCGCCCTTGACCCCAAAGGCCCCAGCAAGAGAGCCCACGATGATGCGGTTGTCTGATACTGTCATGGTTTCGGGGGCCGGCCCGCTACAGGCCGGCCCCGGTCCCCTTATTCAGCGTCGGCCGAAGCAGCAGCGGCGCGGGCCGCCTTCTTCTCAGCGCGTTCCTTGGTCGCCTTGCCAGGTTCGCCCTTCTTGAGGTTGGCGCGTTCCTTCTTGGCCAGAACGCCTGCGGCTTCAAGCATGCGGGCTACGCGGTCGGTCGGCTGCGCTCCCTGACTCAGCCAGTGCTGGATGCGGGCCACGTCCATCTTTACGCGGTCTTCGCTGCCCTTGGGCAGAAGGGGGGCATAGGTGCCCAGTTTCTCGATAAAGCGGCCGTCCCGCGGCATGCGGCTGTCAGCAGCAACGATCGAGTAATAGGGGCGCTTCTTGGACCCGCCACGGGCGAGCCGGATTTTCATGGCCATGGTGTTTTCTCCTGAATTGGCAATGAGTTAGGAAGAGCGTCATGCGCATCCTATGATTGGTGACTTTCGTGGTGCTTGATGACTTCCTGGATGATGAAGGCCAGAAATTTCTTGGCGAATTCAGGGTCCAGATCGGCCTGTTTCGCAAGATCGGTAAGCCGTGCGATCTGGGCCTCTTCGCGGACCGGATCAGACGGGGGAAGACCATGCGACGCCTTGAGGCGGCCCACGGCCTGGGTATGCTTGAACCGTTCGGCCAGCGTGAAGACAAGGATCGCGTCAAGCCGGTCGATGGACTCGCGGTGTTCCTTGAGCAGGGCGGCGGCAGTCGTGACGGGGTCGGTCATGCGGGACTCCGGTGCTTGAACGGGCATTGGGTCATGCGGCAACCTCTGGTCTCGGGTGGCGGTAGACAAGCGTCGTGACGCCGTCAAAGGTCATCCCCTTCGCTTCGGGATCAACGACTGCGCCCAGACGTTCGGCAAGGCGGCGCGACCGCGTGTTCTGTGGCAGGATGAAGCTGGCGACCGTGTCCCAGCCCAGATCGTCAAAGGCATGGCGGACGGCGGCCTGCGCAGCCTCGAAGGCAAATCCCTTGCCCTCGGCTTCATCCGACCAGAGATGCCAGGCGATCTCGCGCTCGGGCCATCCGGCGGGGAACAGGGGGCCGATATGTCCGATGATGATGCCGGTATCCTTCACCGTGACCAGAAACCGCCCGAACCCGCAGATCTGCCAATGGCCCAGCAGGGTCTCGAAATAGTTCCACCGGTCTGGCAGGGGCATTTCCCCACGCTCGCGGCGGAACCGGTCGCTGTCCGAATAGGCCAGAAACACGTCCAGATCGGACGGGTCCGGCTGGCGCAGGGTCAGGCGGGCGGTGTGGAGTGTCACGGTCATGCGGCACCCGCAGCAGAGCCATGAAGATTGAGGTGATATGCTTTGCCCAAGAAACTGTCGGTCACGATGCACTTTGCATCCAGACAAGCTGCAAGACGTTTCGACCGAACATCCTCGTCGTCAAAATAGCTTACGATCCGGTCCATACCGAGGATGGTTTGTGCATAGTCTCGCACTGCCAACGCAGCCTCAGTGGCAAATCCTTTCCCCTCGGCCCATTCTGTAAGGATCCATCCCAACTCTGGATCAGGATCGTGAGGGGGGTTGAAAAGACCCATCCAGCCGACAACCTTTCCGGATGCCCTCTCTAGCAAAGTCCACCAGCCGAAGTTGCGCAGCGACCAATGGCCCAGCATTGCTGAGAACTGCAGCCAGAAACCCCAATCCGGCAATCGCCCTGTGATGAAAGACGATCCTTCAGATTTCCAGAATGATGCATATTCGGCGTAGTCACCGATCTCGGGTTTGTGCAAATGCTGGCGTTCGGTTGCCAGATCGTGGTCCATCATGCGTCCCCCGCCGGTTTGGGGTGACGATAGACGAGGACGGGGGCATCTGGCTTGGGCTGCGGGGCTTCGGGGTCAAGAATTGCCCCCAGCTTTTCCGCCAGACGGATCGACCTTGTATTCTCTGGCCCGATGTAGCTGACCACCGTCGGCCAGCCCAGAACCTCATAGGCATGCCGGATCGCGGCGCGGGCGGCTTCGGTAGCGATGCCGGTGCCCTCGGCCTTGTCAGACAGGATCATCCAGCCCACTTCGGGCTCGGGCCAGTCGGGCGGGGTCCAGGGGCCGATCAGGCCGATGGCCGTATATTCGCCGCGCAGGGTGACGGCCCACATGCCGTAGCCGAAGATGTCCCAATGCCCCAGTTCGGCGGCGAAGGACCGGAAGGCGCGGGCAAGGTCCTTGTGGGAACCAAAAGCGGTCGACCGGTCCGACATCATGAAATCGAGGAAGGCGGCCCAATCCGACGGGACGGGGCGGCGCAGGGTCAGCCGGGTGGTCTGCAGCGTATCCGTCATGCCCGGTCCCCCATGGCACAGCGATAGTCCAGGGTTGGCGCGTTACCCGATGTGGCAGCCCATGGGTCGAACACAGCGACCAGCCGTTCCGCAAGCCGCGCATATTTGTCATTCGCCGGGTCGATATAGCTGACCAGCGCGGACAGCCCGCGCGGCCCCAGCGCCCAGTCGCGCATGGCTGCGGCGGCCTCGCTGGCATAGCCTTGGCCTTCATGGCCGTCGTAAAGCAGCCAGCCCAGTTCAGGTTCGGGAAAGATCGGCCCGTGGCAGACGGCCACCTGACCGATGGCACCCGGCTCATCCTGTCGCTCAACGATCAGCCCACCCATGCCGAGCAAGGCCCATTGGCCCCCGTCATTCGTGAAGTAACTCCACGCCGTTTCAACCGACAGCGGCCCGCCCATGACCCAGACGCGGTCGGAGGCCAGAAAGGCGGCATAGCCGTCGAAATACGCCATGGACGACGGCCGCAGGACTGGGCGCACGGTGGTAAACGTCGGGATCATGCAATCCCTCCGGGCATATGCCGCCAGCGGGTGACGGTCTTGCCGCTGTCCTGGCCATGTTCGCCTTCGGCCGAAGCGCCAAGCTGTTGTGCCACAGCGACCGAAGCCACATTGGCCGGATCGATCAGGCTCATGAGCGCGGGCAGGTGCAACGAATGCCAGGGCCAGTCGAGGACCGTCGCCGCAGCTTCGGTCGCCAGCCCCTTGCGGGTGTGACCCTCATAGATGACCCAGCTCAGCTCTGGCTCGTCCAGCCAGAGCGGGTGCCAGATACCCACGCGGCCCGAGGGTTCGCCCGAAGACGAGTCGTTCAGCCAGAACGTGCCATACCCCCGGAGCACCCATTGCCCGGCGTACGTCGCGACCGACTCCCACGCGTCATTGTGGCCACCCGGGCCGCCCATGAACTGGCTGTGGTCCGAGGCGCAAAAGGCGCCAAATGCCTCGAAAAGCTGCATCGTGGCTTGCCCGAGCGTCAGGCGCGGTGTGCGATGGATCGGCGGCGTCATCCGGCACCCCCCGGCATGTGCCGCATCACGATATCGCCTTCATCTGCGGCTCGGGCGTCGGTATCGCGCCATGCCCCCAGCCGTGCGGCCAGACGGATCGACCGGTGATTGGCCGGTTCGATATAGCTCACCAACGACGGCAAACGCAGGTTTGTCCGGCACCAACCGAGCGCGGCAGAGGCGGCTTCGGTGGCATAGCCTTTGCCTTCGGCATGTCCCATCAGCGCCCAGCCCATCTCGGGTTCGGGAAAGTTCGGCGGATGACAGAATCCGACCAACCCGACGAAGCGGTGATCGTCACGGCTTTCAATCGCCCAATAGCCAAAACCATCAATCAGCCACGACCCGAACGCGACCGCATAGTCCTCCCATGCGCCCTGAGGGTTACGCGGGCCACCGACGTGCCGAGAGCGGTCAGAGGCCCAGAAGGCAATGACCTCGGGAATGTCGGCGGGCCTTGGTCCGCGCAGTCGCAGGCGTTCTGTTTCGAGGACCCGAATCATCCGAGCCCCCTTTCGGCGACTGCGCCCGGCGCGTTGAAGCGGTAGATGACGATGGGGTCCTGATCGGGCGGCACGGCGTCCAGATCGTGATACCCGCCCAGCCGCTGCGCCACGCGGTGCGAGGCAAAGTTTTCCGGGTCCATGTAGGCCACGACCGTGCTCAGGCCCAGATCCGCAAACGCCCAGTGGCGCAGCCGCGTCATCGCCTCGGTCACATATCCCTTGCCCTCGTGTTCATCCTTCCAGATGCACCAGCCGAATTCAGGCTCGGGCCAAAGCTTGGGATACCACGGCCCGCCATGGCCGATGGGCGTACCGTCCTTGAGACAGAAGATATGTGGGCCATAGCCGCGCAGCACCCACATGCCAGACAAATGACCGAATGACCGGGCCGAGTCGAAATAGGAACGTCCGGGACCACCCACGAACTTCGCGCGGTCGGAATCAAGAAATCCGGCAAACGCATCCACATCCGTCATGCGCGGTTCGCGCAAGATCAGCCGTTCGGTTTCGAACGTGGGGATGGTCACCGTCAAGGTCATTTCTTCTTGCCGAACCCGCTCAGCCCGGGGGGAAGCTGGAGGCCGCCGGGGTTGCCCATGCCGCCAAAGCCCTTGGGCAGGCTCATCCCGCCCGGCAGCTTGCCCGACTGCATCTGCGCCTGTGCTGCTGCGATCTCGTCCGCGCTCGGCCCGCCTTTGCCCATCAGCTGGCGCATCGCCTGCTTGAGCATCCCGCCCTTGCCCGACTGGCCCAGCTTTTTCATCATGTCGGCCATCTGGCGGTGCTGCTTGAGCAGCTTGTTCAATTCGCTCACTTCCAGCCCGGCACCCGCCGCGATCCGCTTCTTGCGGCTGGCTTGCAGCAGGTCGGGGTTGGCACGTTCCTTCTTGGTCATCGAATTGATCAGGGCGATCTGACGGCGCAGGATCTTGTCATCCAGACCGGCCTCGGCCATCTGCTTTTGCGCTTTGCCCATGCCGGGCATCATGCCCATCAGCCCTTCGACCCCGCCCATCTTGAGCATCTGCTCAAGCTGCATCCGAAGGTCGTTCATATTGAAAAGGCCCTTCTGGAACCGCTTCATCATGCGTTCGGCCTGCTCGGCCTCGAAAGTCTCCTGCGCCTTTTCGACGAGGGCGACGATATCGCCCATGCCAAGGATACGGCCCGCGATCCGCGACGGCTCGAACGTCTCGAGCGCGTCCATCTTTTCGCCCAGACCAACGAACCGGATCGGCTTGCCCGTGATGGCCCGCATCGACAGCGCCGCACCGCCGCGCCCGTCGCCGTCCATCCGGGTGAGGACAACGCCTGTCACCCCGATCTTGGCGTCGAACTCGGCTGCAACGTTGACCGCGTCCTGACCGGTCAGACCGTCCACGACCAGAAGCGTTTCGCGCGGCTGGGCCACATCACGCACAGCGGCGGCCTGCGCGATCAGGTCGGCGTCGATGTGCAGGCGGCCTGCGGTATCAAGAAGGTAGACGTCATAGCCGCCCAGTGCGGCCTGCACCTTGGCCCGTTTGGCAATCGTCACCGGGTCTTCGCCTTTGACGATGGGCAAGGTGTCCACACCGATCTGCGCGCCAAGGATGGCAAGCTGTTCCATCGCCGCCGGGCGGTTGGTGTCGAGCGAGGCCATGAGGATGCGCTTGCCCTCACGCTCTTTCAGACGGCGGGCAAGTTTGGCGGTTGTCGTCGTCTTGCCCGACCCCTGCAGACCGACCATCAGGATCGGCGCGGGCGGGTTGTCGATCTTGAGGACGCCGGGATCGCCGTCGCCGGTCAGGGTCTGGATCAACTCGTCATGGACGATCTTGATCACCTGCTGACCGGGGGTGATCGACTTGGTCACCGTCGCGCCGGTCGCCTTCTTCTCCACCGCCTTGATGAAGTCGCGCACGACAGGAAGCGATACGTCCGCTTCAAGAAGGGCCACGCGCACTTCGCGCAGGGCGGTCTGGACATCGGCCTCGGACAGGGCACCTTGTTTGGTCAGCCGGTCAAAGACGCCGGACAGGCGTTCGGACAGATTCTCAAACATGCGCGTCTCCTTCATCGACCGTGGAAACCAGGACCCCAAGATAGGCAGGGGCTACGAAAAACCCAAACGCACCGGATGGAGCGTCTGAAAAAGCATTCTAGCGCCCGTGGGCGCAACGCGCTGACGGACGGCGATCCTCAAGAAATGAGGACCGGAAGGCGTGATGCTTTCCGGCTTTGACGCGCCCTTAAGCCCGGCGCGTGGGCAGAGTCAAGCGGAACGCTGCACGAGCCATTGATTGATGGCGTTGACGGTCTCGCTGGCGGCCTTGTCATTGCTGGAGTAGGCAGCAACCAAAGGCACTTTCGCTGCTCACTTTTCAAGCATCAGCAATGCTGGCCGCTAAGTCATCGTTGTGCGGGTCGTCTTGCCACGCGCGCTGTTGTCTTCAACCTGCGTCCTGGAAATGCTGGCTTCGATGGTGGTTTCGATGCTGGTTTCGATACTGGCGCATTGAACCGAAGACCGCAGTATGTCCGCTCTGCACCTTCCCGCCAAGCGATCAGGTCCTGATCTGAACCGCGCCATAAGGCTTGGAAAACCGGACGTCTTCGAACCGGACAGAAGCCAACGAAATGCCAAGGCAAATGGCAGCACCGATCAGCAGGATCAAGATTCCGGCCATAACGTTGCCCTGCGCGAAGATATTCAGCACGAAAAACACGATGACCAGAAACACAACGATCACGCCAATTTCATGGCCTCAGGGCCGGCTTTCAAGGATCAGCTCTTCGGGTGTATTCGTTACGTTCTTCAGTTTGGTCTCTCTGGTCAATCGTTTCGTCCCGGCCCCTTGGGCAAGGCCGCAGCTTTTCGCTTTCTTTCCCTTCTGCCGCATCTATATCAACGCGATGGTCGGCAGGGCAGCCGTTTCATCAGAACAGCGAGGGCTCAATGACAGCCTCAAACGGTGTGATCTATGTGGCGAGCGGGCCGGACTACCTGGACCTCGCCCGCCAATCCGCCGCTTCGCTCAAAGCGTTCGAACCGGATTTGCCGGTAGACCTCTATGCGGATGATGTGAACGCACCCGACCTTGGAATGTTCGACATGATCCACCTTGTCAAGAACCCCGAGCCCCGGTCCCGATTGACATGCATGACGCAGACCCGGTTCGAACGGACGCTGTTCTTGGATGCCGACACCCTGATCGTAGGGCGCTTGGGCGATCTCTTTGATGTGCTGGAAAGGTTCGAGTTTGCCATAACGCACGATGTCCGCCGGGCGTCAAACCTGATCCGGCAGGGGCTGGAGGAAAGAACGCCCTATGCCTTTCCGCAGCACAATGCTGGAGTTTTCCTTTATCGCCGGTCGCCCGGAATGATCGCTTTCCTGAACGAATGGGCTGCACGGTTCAAGGCAGCCGGGGTGAATCGCGACCAGATCATCCTCAAGGACATGATGTGGCGCACCGACCTACGCTTCTATGTCCTGCCGCCGGAATTCAATCTGCGACGTGTAACGGAACTGGACGCCTGGGAGCCGATGGACGTGCGGCCGACAATCCTGCATTCGCACCGTTTGATGGATCATATGCGCGGGATCGGCCCGCGCATTTCAGACTACAAGAAGCTGGTGGAAGCCGAGCGCGAGGCCCTTGCCGACGAATGGGCCGCCGTGACTGTGCCCGACGACCCAATCGCAAAATTCAGCGCGGCTCAGGCCCAGATGCCCGAAGCCGCGCCCGTTCCCGGTCAGCGCACCGAAAGCTGAGCGCGGTTGCCGAAAAGCTGACCCCGGTTTGCCCAAAGGGTGATGGCGGAAAGCACACCGAGGACGAGAGCCGGCACGAACGGCTTCGGCAGGACGGTCAACTGCGCGATCGACGCGCCGATCATCGTGCAAACGAAAAGCGCGCCAGCGATGGCCTGAAGCCCGGGAACCCAGCGCATAATCGCCGAACCAACCTCGATGATGACGGTTAGACAACGGACCCACTGGCCGACGCTGATCGCGTCGAAAACATCGAAAATCATCCGGACGCCCATCAGTTTGGCGACACCAGCAGCCGCGAAGGCCAGACTAAGAAGCACGCGGATGCCCAGTAGGACATAGCGGGAAGGATTACGGGCTCATCATGAAGACTCTCAGGTGGGTTGACTGTGGCGTAAAGAAGGTAATCCTGTATCTGCGAACGGAACTTGTAAAGAATACGTCATATATGTTGAAAAACGCACAGTGACGAGGGCCTTGGAAATGGACAACTGGGATGAAATCCGCACGGCCTATCAGGTCGCGCGTCTTGGCACTGTGTCGGGCGCGGCCGAAATCCTTGGCGTCCATCATGCCACCGTCATCCGCCATATCGACGCACTTGAATCCCGCCTTGGCGTCAAACTGTTTCAACGTCACGCGCGCGGCTACACCGCGACCGAAGCGGGAAGCGATCTGTTGCAAGTTGCGCAAGCCACTGATGACCAGTTCACCCAGCTTCTTGGCCGGATCAAGGGGCGCGGGCAGGGGATCAGCGGAGAGCTTGTCGTGACAACCCTCGTCGGCCTGTCACCCATCCTCTGCCCTGTCCTTGTCGAGTTTCAGCAGGCCCATCCCGGCATCACTGTCCGGTTCCTTACGGGGGAACGCCTCTACCGACTTGAATATGGTGAGGCCCATGTCGCCATCCGTGCCGGTGCAATCCCTGAACAGCCCGACAACGTAGTCCAGCCATTTGCACGTATGCGCATTACCATGGTTGCCTCTGACACATACGTCGCCCGCTTCGGACTGCCCAAAGACGAGACCGATCTGGTCAATCACAGGTTCGTCGGCCACGACGACCCCGAAAGCCGCGCGCCCTTCAACCGGTGGCTCCTTGCAATGGTGCCCCGCGACCGTTTGGTCTTTACCACAATGGACAACCAGTCGATGCGCGACGCCATCATTGCGGGTGCGGGGATCGGTTTCATGCCCGTGATGGAACGGCACGGGCGAACGGACTTGCATGATGTCATGCCCATCCGCGACGAATGGTCCGCGCCCATGTGGATCGTGACCCATGTCGATCTGCATCGCTCGGCCAAGGTGCAGGCTTTCCTGACCCTGCTCAAGGAACGCGCCAAGGGCTGGACCTGCTGATGCATCCACAGACCGTCGGCCATCTGTCGATGTTGCTGTTCTCCCTGCTCATTGCGGGGTCCTTCTCCCTCGGCTCTCTCGCCGCAGACGAGATTGTGCCTCTGGCCCTGAACGCTGCCCGTTTCTGGCTAGCGGCGGCGGTCATCGGGCTTGTTCTTGCGATGACAACCGGCCTGCCGCCAGGAACGCTGCGTGCCCCTTGGCGCTATGCCTTCCTCGGCGGTCTTTACGCCATCTACTTCGCCCTGATGTTCGTGGGCCTCAAGACTGCGCCGCCGGTCAGCGCCGCAGCTGTCTTCACCCTTACACCCCTATTGGCCGCTGGGTTCGGCTGGCTGCTCCTTCGCCAGAAACTGACGCCCCGCATGGCGCTTGCTCTGGTCATCGGTGCCATCGGTGCTTTCTGGGTCATATTCCGCGCCGATTGGCAGGCATTGCTGCGGTTCCAGATCGGACGAGGCGAACTGATCTATTTCGTGGGTTGCGTCGCCCACGCCCTCTACGCCCCCGCCTCGCGCAAGTTGAACAGGGGAGAGCCGCCTGTCGCCTTCATCCTTGGTGTGCTGATTTTCGGCGGTCTCGGTCTGACTTTCGTCGGGTGGTCCGACATCATGGCGACCGACTGGCTCCACCTGTCCGGCATCGTGTGGATCACGCTGGTCTACACGGCAGTCTTTTCCGGCGCGATCACTTTTGTCCTTGTCCAGGTCGCGACCCTGCGCCTGCCTTCGGCCAAGGTCATGGCCTACACCTACCTGACGCCCGCCTGGGTCATTATCTGGGAACTCGCGCTCGGCGGCAATCCACCCTCGGCGCTGGTTCTGGTTGGTATCGCGCTTGCGGTCGTCTCGTTGCTACTGTTGCTGCGGGATGAGGATGGCGTTCCTGTCAGACCCGCACCCGCAACTTAGTCTTCGGTAAGCGGAGCTTGGTCTGACAACTCGCGTTCCAGGAACCGCTCGAATGCGTCAAGGTCCAGCCCGCCCATCTGCCCGAACCCCTGCATCCAGACTGACGCCTCGCGCAGGGCGTCGGGCTCCAGCTTGCACCACTTCACACGACCCCGCTTTTCCTGACTGATCAGCCCCGCGTCAGCCAGAACCTGCAGGTGTTTCGAAATCGCGGCGAGCGACATGGCGAAAGGATCGGCAAGGTCGGTGACAGCCATGTCATCTTCAAGCAGCATGGCCAGAATGGCCCGCCGGGTGGGGTCGGCCAAAGCCGAAAAGACGGTGTCGAGCGCCTCTGTCATCCAAGGATCTGACCGGAAAGGGCGAAAAAGGTCAACCGGATGGTTGAATATGGAAAACGGGCCGGAACTCGTTTGAGGGGGCCCCACGACGACGGAGCAGAAACGAAGAGGCGACAAAAAACAAATATAATCAGATAGTAATGCATCTTGTCGCAGCTGATTTCTGCCGCTTGACTCACGCGCCCGGCCCGCATAGCACCACTTCGATCAAGGTAGGGGTACATGACTATGTCCGACCCTGACGATGGAGATGTCGCCAGCCGCCTTCGGGCACTGGAGAAACGGCTCGCCAAAGCCAAGGCAGCGGAACCGGTCAAGGACCATTCCGAGGAACACTATTCGCAGGGCCAACTGGCGTGGCGGATGGTGATAGAGCTTGTGGCCGGTCTCGCGATCGGTTTCGGCATCGGATACGGGCTGGATACGCTGTTTGGTACATTGCCCATTTTTCTGGTGCTGTTCATCTTCCTGGGCCTTGCGGCGGGCGTGAAAACGATGCTGCGGTCGGCACAGGAAGTGCAGAGAAAGCAACTGGCCTTCGAGGCCGGCAAGGAAGAGGACGAACGACGTGGCCGGTGAAGCACATGAGACAGGCGGACTGACCTTCCACCCGCTGGATCAGTTCATTGTCAAACCCCTGTTTGGCAACTGCCCCCCGGTAGACCACAGCGCCGCCGAAGGCACTGCCGCCTGCGTCCCGCCCGAGATTCACTGGTACACGATCACCAACGTGACACTGTGGATGGCCATTGCCGTCGCCTGCATCTTCCTTCTGATGGTGGTCGGCAGCCGTGGCCGTTCGATCATTCCGACCCGCCTTCAGTCCATCGGCGAACTGCTTTACGGCTTTGTCCACAAGATGGTCGAAGACGTGACGGGCCATGAAGGGGTCAAGTACTTCCCCTACATCATGACCCTGTTCCTGTTCATCTTGTTCGCCAACTTCCTTGGCCTGATCCCGATGTCGTTCACCACGACGTCGCATATCGCTGTCACCGCAGTGCTCGGCTTTGGCGTGTTCATTGTGGTCACGATGCTGGGCTTTGTCCTGAACGGCTCGGCCTTCCTCGGCATGTTCTGGATGAAGGATGCGCCGCTCATTCTGCGCCCCGTCATCGCGATTATCGAAGTGATTTCATACTTCGTCCGCCCCGTCAGCCATTCGATCCGTCTTGCCGGGAACATCATGGCAGGCCACGCGGTGATCAAGGTCTTTGCAGGCTTTGCCGCAATTGCCGCGATCAGCCCCGCCTCGATTCTTGCGATCGTCGCGATCTATGGTCTCGAGGTGCTGGTGGCTGGCATCCAGGCCTACGTGTTTACCATCTTGACATGTGTCTACCTCAAGGACGCACTACACCCCCATCACTAAGGGCGATGCGCCGAAGGCGCACCCTACGAATAACAAACCATTCCATCCTCAAGGAGAAAAGTCATGGAAGGCAATATCGCAGACATGGGTCAGTTCATCGGTGCCGGCCTTGCCGCCATCGGGTCCGGCGCCGCTGCCATCGGTGTGGGGCACGTTGCGGGGAACTTCCTCGCCGGTGCGCTCCGCAACCCGTCGGCCGCTGCCTCGCAGACGGCGACCCTGTTCATCGGTCTGGCATTCGCCGAGGCGCTCGGGATCTTCTCGTTCCTCGTCGCGCTCCTGCTGATGTTCGCGGTCTGATCCACCCCGATCTTCCTTGAGTCCGGGCGGCGCCAGTGCTGGCCCGTCCGGTGATTTAAAAGGTTTTCGAGGGACGTCATGGCAACGGAAACAGCAGGAACAGAAGTTGAAGCGGGTATGCCGCAACTCGATTTCTCGACCTTCCCCAACCAGATCTTCTGGCTCGTGATCACGCTCGTCGTGATCTACCTCATCCTGTCGCGTATCGCGCTGCCCCGGATCGGTTCGGTTCTGGCCGAACGGGCCGGAACGGTAACGAACGATATAGCGGCGGCTGAAGAGCTGAAGAAGCGCGCCGTTGCGGCCGAAGCAGCCTATGACAAGGCGCTTGCCGATGCCCGCTCTGAGGCCAACCGCATCGTTGCGGCCGCCAAGGCCGAGATGCAGGCCGAACTTGACGTGGAACTGCGCAAGGCCGACTCGGAGATCGCGGCACTAACGGCGGAAAGCGAAAAGGGTCTTGCGGAAATCCGCGACTCCGCTCTCGCCAGCGTGACCGAGGTGGCCAAGTCGACCGCGCGGGAAATCGTCAATGTCTTCGGACAGGGCGCGGATGCGTCGGCAGTCGATGCCGCCGTCGAAGTGCGGATCAAGGGGTAATGGATATGCGGATACTTCTGGCCATTGCTCTGACGCTGGCTGCCGCCCCGGCCTTTGCCGCATCCGGCCCTTTCATCTCGCTGCACAACACGAACTTCGTGGTCCTGATCGCGTTCACCGTGTTCATCGGCGTGCTGCTCTACTTCAGGGTGCCGGCCATGATCGGCGGCATGCTGGACAAGCGTGCCGAAACCATCCGCGCCGAACTCGCCGAAGCCCGGGCGCTGCGCGAAGAAGCGCAGGCTCTGTTGGCTTCCTACGAGCGCAAGCAGAAGGAAGTCGCAGCTCAGGCTGACCGGATCGTCGCCAATGCGAAGGACGAAGCCACCAAGGCTGCTGCCCAGGCCAAAGAGGACATCAAGACCTCGGTCGCCCGCCGGATCGCGACGGCCAAGGAGCAGATCACTTCTGCCCAGGACGCAGCCATGCGTGAAGTGCGCGATCGCGCCGTTACTGTGGCAATCGCGGCCGCCCAGGACGTCATCGCAGCGCAGATGACTGCCGCACAGGGCAACAAGCTGATCGACGACGCCATCAAGGCGGTCGAAGCAAAGCTGCACTAAGGCTGGCGAAAGCCCAATCCTGACAAGCCCGGGCCCAGCGCCCGGGACTTTCGTTTTGGTCAGCGACCGTAAGTCTGCAATCGGTTTGTCTTGGCTCCCTCGCGATGCGAAAATGATATCGGGGAGGTGCAGCCGCTCGTTGGCCGCACCATGAGGGACAGGAACCCAGAGCATGATCATCCAGAAACCGACCATTTCATCCGATGTCGCCATGCGCCTGGCGCAGGCCGCCGTCGCCCACGCCAAGGACAATGGCTGGACTATTGCAGTCTCGGTAGTTGACGCCTCAGGTGGCCCCTTGGCGAGCTGGCGCATGGATCAAGCCGTCGCTCCGGTTGCAACCTATGCAATGGACAAGGCCTACACCGCCGCCATGTTTGGCACCCCATCTGCCGCCCTTGCCGCCGAGATGGACGTGAGCCCCGGTCAGCGGATGGGCTTTCAAAGCCGAGACCGTTACCTTGTCTGGGGTGGTGGTCTGCCGATCCGGCACAAGGGTGTCGTTGTTGGCGGGATCGGGGTGTCAGGTGCCAAGGATTTCGAGGATATCGCCTGCGCAGAGGTCGCACTGGCCGCAGAAGGTTTTGACAAGACTTCCTGACCTGAGACAAGTCGATGGTGTTAGGCCAAAGACCTGCTTCAGGCCCCCGCACGCACCTTGCAGACTGCGTCTATCATCGCCCCGCTCTCGATACTGAGCGTCCCGTAAATGATCTCGCCCGACACCGCCGCCGTCGATTGAAGCTTGACTGCGACTGCTTCGATACGTCCGTCGAACTTTCCCCGGATCGTGACGCTGGCGGCGTTCAACCCGCCGGTCACCGTGCCGCGCTCCTCGATCAGGATCGAATCGGCCGAAACGTTCCCGTCCACATGCCCCAGCAATTCGACCAGCCCCGGGATATGCAGATCCCCTGTCAGCCGCGACCCTTCGACAAGCCGGGACGTGCCTCCTGCACCGCCAGAGGACGAGTAATTCGTGTTCGACGGGCTCTGAGACATTCTGCTGGTCCATTCACTCTGGGATGCGCCGGGTCTGGGCCCCTACCTGCGGCCCGCTGTTAACCTAGGCTGACTTGATCCGCGCCGAAAGCCCTTTGCACACGGCCGACATCAGTTTGCCTCTGCCACGATCTCGAATCCCGGAAGCGACAGAAAGGTCTTGGCGACAAAGGCGTTCGACAAGTCCACAAAGAACGACCCTGCAAGCGTGATCAGGAGGAAGGCCTTGATCGATGGGCCATAGCGCCGCGTGACCTCATCCATCGTACCCATCGCCACCGGCATCGAGGCAAGGCCGAACCCCAGAAATCCGCCGACAGTGACCGCCGCGTCATAGTCCCGCCCCAAGAGCCGGAAGAGGACGAAGTAACCAACCGAGACCGTCACGATGACCTGAATGATAACGTTAGAGCGTGTCGCGTTCATTCGGGTTTGTATCCTGCGGCGATGAAGTAGTTGAGGCATTCGTCCTCGGTGAAGAGGTTGCAGACGGCGCCTACGGCTTTCCAGAGCTCCTCGTAGGTGCGGGCGGCGGCTTTGCGGAGCA